>NZ_JAQQCJ010000018.1:0-164869 GCF_046030495.1 Paraburkholderia strydomiana | reverse complement strand
TTAAAACCACAATTTTTTCCGGGGGGGCCCGCGCCGCGGGGGGGGGGGGGGGCCCCCCCCGGGGCCCCCCCCGCGACCGGTTCGATATCGCAGCGCACCGCGTCGCGCGGATCGAAGCCGCGCATCGCCGCGAGCCCGCGACGCGCGCCGCCGCGCTGCCAGACGATCCATACCGGCACCGCGATGACCACGCCCGCGGCGAAACAGGTCAGTAGAAATTCCATCACTCGTGCTCCTTGTTTCGCAGCGGCATCGCGTAAGGTTCGGCGTGGCGGCGCGGTGGTGTCGCGCGGGGCGTGGTTGGGCGCGATGCGCTCGAGGCCTGGCTTTTCTGTGGCAACGCGCCTGGGAGCGCTGCGTTGCGTTGCGTCGCTTCGGCGGTCTGCGCGCGCTCGGCGATCGCGGCGTTCGCGGCGTTCGCAGTCTTCGCCGCGCCGTTGTCCGCAAACGCAGCCGCACCCTCCGCCGCCTCATCACGTGCCCACGTCAGCGCCTTTTCCACCGTCGCGAGTTGCTCCGCTGCCGCCAGCTCGGCCGCGCCCAACGCCCTCTGTTCGACCCGCAAACTCTGCCTCAGTCCCTCGGCGCCGCTCGCGCGCACCGGTGCCGCGAACAGATCGCTGTAGTCAGCAATCCGCGCGCGCCGGTTCGCCGCGTCCAGCGCAGCCAGCTCATCGCCGATGCTCTGCTCCGCCAGATGCACGAGCGCATCCGCAATCCGCTCGACCGGCACATCGAAGATGCGCGCCAGCGCGGCATCCGCATCGGCCAGCCGGCACGCGAACAGGAACACGTACAGATGCGACGCGTCGGCGGTAAACACATCGCCCTCGCGGCGCGGCACGCAATGCCGCAACGCGTCGACATGCGCGCACTGCGGCAGCAGCGTCAACTTGACGAGCACATGCGGCAACTGCAGCACCGCGCTGCGTTCGAGCACGGTGCGCACGCGCTCGCAGAACGCGTCGGCGGGCAAATAGCCGAGCACGGCGTCGCTCAACGCGGCGCTGAGCGCGGCGCGATAGTCGGCGGCGACCGGCCGCGCATGAAGCTGCCCTTGCAGCGATTGCAGCAGCGACTGCATGCGCGAGAACGGCAGATCGCGCCCCAGCACGAGGTTGGCGCCGAGCGTCAGCACCAGCAGCTCGTATTGATGACGCAGCACCTCCCCGCGTTCGACAATCACGATCTTCAGCGCGCGCCCCGCCTGCCGGCGCAGCGCATGGACCGCCGCGCACAACGCGTCGAGCTGCGCGCCGCCCGCGTAGTCGAGCACCACGGTCGCCGCCTGGGCATCGGCGCAGGCGGCCAGCACCGCCGCCTGATCGGCCAGCACTTCCCAGTGCGGCGGCACCCACGCCTCATGGCCGCGCACGACCGCGCGGCTCACCACGACCCGCTGTTCGTCGCGCGCAAGCAACCCTTCGCCGCGTGCGATCACGCCGCCCGGCGCATCGGCCGCCACGCCCAGGCGGCCGCTCTCGGCGAACCGCAGCGCACGGACCTCGCCGGTCACGAGCGTGCGATCGGAGCGCCAGAAGTCGACCTGCCACAACAACTCGCCGTGCGTGTGCTCCATGTGCGCGACCCCGGCGCACGCGGCGTGAAATTCGTTGCGGTCATACTGCGCGGCCGCGTTGTCCGCCGCTGTGCGCGTCGCGAGCCAATCGGTGTCGTCGAGGTCGGCCTCGCCCGACGGCGCGCCGAGCAGCAGCACGAGCGTGATGTTGCGCGCCGCGCACCAGTTGGCCAGCATGCGGCCCTCGCGGGCGAGCGCGCGGGCGTCGTCCCAGCTGAACCAGCGCTCGGCACCTTCGATGAAATACAGCGAGCGCGAGCGGAATCCGAAGCGCTTGAGCGCGCGCAGACCGCCGAACACCCTGGCGAGTTCGACGGGTGCGGCGCGCGGCGCGCTCGCTTGGGTGGCATCGACCGCATCGACCGCCTCGACCGCCTCGCCGACGGCCTGCGGCATCGCCAGCACGCTCAGATGACGCGGCCAGCCCGAAGCCGGTGCGTTCGCGCTAAAGCCGAGTTCGCGCAGACGCTGCGCTACGTCGGCGCGCTCGCGTGCGAGCACGACCGTGACATCGCGCGTTTGCGCAGCGCGTGCGCTCTGCCAGATCAGCGCATCGGCGCCGGGCGTACGCGGCGCCGCATAGAGCGCGTAGAGCTTGCCCGCTTCGAGCGAGGCCCATTCGTCGGGCAACGCGTCGAGCGCGAGCCGTCCGAGCTTGCGCGCAGCCGCTCGCGAGCCCGCGCGGCCGAAGGCTTGCAGCCAGCGGCGCACGAAGGCGCCGGGCGCCGCAGGCTTGAGTGGATTCGAAACGGTGCTCACGCGTGGATTCCCTGATCTGGTTGCATCGCCGGTCAATAGCTGGAGTAAAGACGCACGGGGCGCGGCGACAGACTGTTGTCCTGCTTGCGCGCGTCGAACGTATAGCGCAGATAGACCAGCGCGGAACTCGGTGCGTAGTCGTGCGAACGATCGATGCTCAGTTGCGCGCCCGCCAGCAGATGCTGATTGAAGCGGTATTGCACGATGCCCGCGAGCCCATACGAAAACGCGACGCCGCGCGTCGAGCTCGCGGCATTCACCAGCGTGCCGAGGCCGGGCGCCGCACCGAGCCCGGCCGGCAAACCGTTCGGGTAGTACGGCGAATTTTTCTCGTACGAGTTGGACACGCCGAGCGTCGCGGTCAGATCCCAGTTCAGCGCGTCATGCCGGCCGGCCCATTCGATCGGCACGCCGAGCGACAGATAGCGCTGCGGACTGTAGTAGCCGCCCTGGCCGAACGAATAGAAGCGCAGGTTGTTCGTGTAGTGCCACACGTTGCCGATCAGACCGGTGCTCACGAGCGTGTCGATGCGCCGATAGACCGGCACCGTGAATCCCGTGCGCAACGTGACCTCCTGATTGCTCGCGACGTTGCGGCCGGTCAGCATGCCCAGGCCGAGATCGGCGAACAGACTCGTCACGCCGACATCGACGGACGAATGCAGATCGATGCCGTCTCGGCGCACACCACCCCATACCGTGCCGGTCACCGGGTCGTGCATGCCGGCGTACGAAAGCTGGCTGCCTGTTTCGGGACGCCGCGAGCCGCTGACCGAGAAGCTCGCCGGTCCGGCATCGAACGCATAGCGCGCGCCGCCGACCAGGTAATGCACGGGGAACCCAAGCGGCGTCGTGCCGATGTCGAAGCGCCAGGCATCGGACGTATAGCCCGCGCCGAGCGCCACGCCGGTCACCGATTGATGCAGATACGGCGAGCTCGCGAGCAGCGCGGCGCGGGTCTGCGCCGCAATGCCGAGCGAGGCCGCGAGGTTGTCGGCCGCGCCGATGGTGCCGAACGTGTCGCGCGTGAATGCGTTGCCTTCGCTCACGTCGAGCGTGCCGGCATCCAGGTGCACGGTGTCGATATGCGCGAAAAAATGGCCGTCGTAGCGATACGGAATCTGCAGGTACAGCGGCGCCTGCCAGGCGCGCAGCTGCGAAATGCCGGCATCGCCCGATTTATACGCGGGCAGCCAGCCGGTCTCGATCTCCGGATTGCGGCGCTGTTCGAGATCGGCGAGCGCCGCTTGCGCGGGGGTGCCGTCGGGACCGGCGCTCACGCCCGCCGCGCGCTCCTGCGCGAACGACAGGCGGTACAGCGAAGCGGCCTCCTCGTATTGCCCGAGGTCCTGCGCGACGCGGCCGCTTTGCACCGTCACGTCCGGGCGAGCCGGATACGCGACGCGCAACGCCGACGTCACCCGCTGCGCCTCCTGCGGCTGACGCAGCGCGGCGAGCCGGCGCGCCGCCGAGAGCCGCGTGTCGACATCGTCGGGCGCGGCATCGTCGAGCACGCTGCGCACCAGATCGAGCGCGCTGCGGCGCTCGCCGCTCTGCTCCAGCACGCGGGCAAGCGCCAGCTGCACATCCGGGTCGTTGGGCGTGGCGGCCAGCACCGGACCCAGCGCGGCGCGCGCGGCCGCGTAGTGCCCTTGCAGGCGTTCGAGATCCGCGACTTCGAGTGCGTAGCGTTTGTCGCGCCGGCCCGCCGGGCTCACCTGGGCGAGCAACTGCCGCGCGCGTTGGTAGTCCTGACGATCGAGCGCCTCGTCGGTTTCGCGCAGCACAAGACGCAGCGCCTGGTCTTCGAGACGCGTGCTTTGCGCAGCGCTCAGCTTGACTTGCGGATCGTCGCGCAAGCGGGTCAGCCACGCGTCGAGTTCGGCGTTGCCGATCTTCGCGCTGGCGCTGCCGAGCAGATCGCCATAGCGCAGGCGCACGTCGGCATCGGTCTGCTGCGGGTGAGTGTCCATCCAGTTTTGCAGCAGCGCGAGGCCGCGCTGCGCTTCGCCCTGCTCGATCCACATCGCGCCGACCGCCGCGAGCAGATTCGGGTCGTCGGCGGCCAGGGCGCGGGCTTCGTCGAGCGCCTGGGTGGCGCCCGCGCGATCGTCGAGCGCAAACGCGGCGCGCGCCTTGACGAGCCACTGCTGCGCCTGCAGATTGCGCATGAGCGCGCGCATGCCGTCGGTGCGGTCGCGCTCGGCGATCGGCGCGAGCACGGCCTGCGCGCCGCCGATGTCGTCGAGCGAGTTGCGGTACAGCGCGCTCGCGTAGCGCATTTCGGGCGAGGCGGAGATCGCGAGGCCGTCGTCCATCACGACGCGGCCGAGTTGCGGCAAGCCCAGATCGCGATACAGACGCGCAAGCGCAAAGCGCGTCCATGGCGCGTCGGGCGCGGCGCGCAAGGACGCTTCGTAGCGCGCCGCTGCGGGCCCCCGCTGACCCGCGGCCAGCAGCGTCTCGGCCTGGTTCGCGAGCAGATCGGCGCGCAGTTGCGCGAGGCTCTGGCGATCGTCGGCGGCGGTGAAGCGGCTTTGCAAGGCGTCCAGCAAGGGCTCGACCTGCGCCGCGCGGCCGGTGTTCTCGAACAGCGTCTGCGTGCTGCGCAGCGCCGCGATGCTCGGCTCGCGCGCGGCCAGCAGGTCGCGCAGCAGGGGTTCGGCCGCGCTCCAGTCGTGCTGTGCGAGCAGCGCATCGGCCAGCATCAGCTTCGCGTCCGGGTTGCCGGGCTCCATCGCGAGCGCGGCGCGCGCGAACCGCTCGGCGTCTTGCGGCTGGCCGGCCGCCGCCGCGTCGCGGCTGTGCGCGAGCGTCCCCCAGAACTGCGCGGCGCGCGCGAGGCTCTCCCACTTCGCGCGATTGTCCGGCGCGAGCGCGGCTGCACGCAGAAACAGCGCGTGCGCTTCATCGCGCCGCCCGGCCCGCATGCGTACGAGACCCAGACCGCCGAGCGCTTCGGCATCGTCCGGACGCGCCTGCGCGGCGCGCGCGAGCAGCGCTTCCGCGCTCGTCAGATCGTCGCGCGCGAGCGCCTGCAGGCCGCGTTGCTGCGCGATGTAATCGGGATTGCGTTCGAGTTGCCGCTGCGCGTCGAGTTGCGCTTCGATCGCGGCGACCCGCTCCTTGAATTCGGTGTCGCCCGGAACGAGTTGCAGATAGGCGCGCAGCGCGTCGACGTACGCCGGGTCCGCGCCCGCCGATTGCAGCACGTGTCGCCACGCGTCGAGCGAGGCCGAGCGATCCGAGTCAGGCCGCGTCGCCAGATTCCATGCGATGCGGTTGGCCTCGGCACGCGTCTCGCCGCGCGCGTTGAGCAGGTTCGCGAGCACCAGCGCCGAATCGACGTCGGACGGATCGGCGGCGACCCGCTGCCGCAACGCGCCGATGGCCTGCGTGCGGCCCTCGGGCGTGCCGGCGATGATCTGGTAGTACTCGGCGCCGAGCGAGCCGGACGGTGCGCCGTGCGGAAACAGCGCGAGCAGGCGGCGCGTCGCCTCGGCGGACTGGCCGCTGCGCGCGAGCAGACGCACGGTCGCGAGTTCCTGGCGGCCGTTGGTGGCGACGCGGAACTCGTCTTCGATCTGCTGCGTCGCGGCTGTACCCGGTGCGGTGGAGCGCAGCCGCGTGAGCGTGGCCTGCGCGGCTTGCGCCTCGCCGAGGCGCAACTGGATGCGCACCTGCTCGGCGAGCAACGACGGATCGTCGGGGGCGATCAGCAGCGCTTTCTGGATCGCCTGCGACGCGAGGTCGTCGCGATGTTTCGTCGACCACATGCGGGCGGTGGCGAAGAGGCGTTGGGTGGCGGCGTACTGCGGGGCCGACGCGCCGGGCTTCGCATCGATCATCGCGGCGGAAGCCGCCTGCGGTGCCACGGCACGCGCCATCGCCGCTTGCGCGACATGCGCCCACACGCTGCCCGCCATACCCATCCACGCGAGCACGGCCAGCCGCGTCGTGCGCTTCACTGAGCCGAGGCGCGACATGGCGAACTCCATCGTGGATCGAGGGTGCCGTCGGCGGCAAAACGGTAATGGCCGTCGCGCCAGCCCAGCGCGAACAGGCTCAGCACGCTGCTGTAATAACCAGCGGGCGTCTCACGGTCGAGTTGCGCCGCGCGCGCGATCTGCGCATCGGCGAGCGCGTGCTCGCCGCGCGCGTCGAGAAATGGCGCGGCCGCCGCCGAGAAGCCGGCGTTGCCCATGTTCGCGCCGACGGCGCCGGTCGTCGTCTCGACTCTTTCCGGCGGCGCGCCATGCGCGGCGATGAAGTCCGCGAACGGCGCGAAGCGGGCGAGCAAAGCCGGCGCAAGCGGATCGCGCGGATCGAGCATGCCGGCCCACAGATACACGCGGATCGCGTTATACGCGCTCTCGGCCTGGGTCTGCGGGTCCGGTGCGAAACCCTGCTTCGCGCGATACAGCGCCCAGTCGGGCGCGAAGCCGCGCGGCGCGGTGTCGGTCAACACACGGCGGCTGCTCGCGAGAAGACGCGTCCAGCGCGCGTCGTCCGGCAGCCGCGTGGCGATGCCGCGAAGCACCTGGGGCGGCGAATAGCTCGGATTGACGCGCCATACGTCAGCCGCCGGATGAAAGCCGACCGGCCCCGGCAGCAGCGTCAGGCCGAGTCCCGCGATGCTGGCGGCTTCCTCGTCGAGCACGCGCTTCGCGAGCACCGCGCCGCGCGCCGTGTAGCTGCGCTCGTGCCACGCGTGACCGGCTTCGAGCAGCGCATACGCGATCCACAGGTCCGCATCCGACGATGCGTTCGCGTCGAGCACCTTCCACTGCCCATCGTCCGCGCGGCCCCATAGCCAGGCCGGCAGATGCGCGGTCAGGTCGCCTTGCGCGAGATGCTGTTCGGTCCATTGCAGGATCGTGTCGAAGGCCGCGCGATCGTTCTCGACCAGCGCAAGGAAAAGCGCGTACGACTGGCCTTCGGAGACGGTGCGCGAATCGTTCGAGCCGACGTCGATCACCCGGCCGTCGGCGGAGATGAAATCGCGCTTGAATTGTTGCCAGCGTGGCCAGGGGGAGCGTGGGCAGTTTGCGGGGGGCGTGGCAGTCGCGTTTGACGGGCTGGTTGTGCTGGTTGCGTCGGTTGCGCCAGTCGCCAGAACGGCGTGAGCGGCGTGAGCATTCGATGCAATAGCCGCATTCGCTCCGCCGCCCCATTGCGTGATCTCGCCCGCAACCGCCTGCTGCGCGCCCATCCCCATCACGATCGACGCCCCCGCCAGGGCCATCGCCACGCCAACGGCCCGCACGACAACCACAGCGACCTTCAGGCCCAAACCCCGACCCGCATCCCCTCGTACATCGCCCCGCCCCCGTCCCGACGGCGCCTTGCCCCTCACCGGCGTCATCGTTCAGACTCCCCGGCGGCGCGCGGCCAGTTCCTGCAACGCGGTGAACGCGCCGATCGCCAGCAGCAGCCCGGCCAGCGCGCCGAGCACGCCGAGCAGGACCGGGTGCTCGATCGCACGGCTCCACAACTTCGCATACCACGGCACATAGCCGACCACATACGCGTCGCCGACGCGCATGCTGTCCACTTCGCCGCCGCGCAGCAACGCGACGTCGCCCTGCAACTGCGCGACGCGGTCGGGCTTCTCGAGCATGTCGAGCAACTGCGACAACTGCTGCTGATCGGTGGCCGTCAACGCGACCACGCTGCGTCCCTTGCTGCCCGGCAGCTCGAAACCCATCAGCGCGGCGAGCGCGCCGTCGCGGTCGATACGCGCGCTGCCATCCGGCAGATGCGCGCCGTTGCGCCACTGCTCCTTCACCGAAAACGATGCGCGCGTAATCGGACCGTCGGAAGCGCCGTCGTTCGATGCCGCGCCGATGCTCAGCGGCAACGCGTCGCGCCAACGTGCAAGCAGCGGCGCCGAGCCGTTGCCGCCGATCACGAGCAGATCCTTGCCGCTCAGGAGCGCAAGCTCGCGAGGCCGCGCGATCTGCACGCGCAGCGCCGGATAGCCGGTCCACTGCCCCATGTGGCCGAGCATCGTCAGCATGCCTTCGATTTCCTGCGGCGCAGGATGCTCGGGAATCACCACGGCTGTCTGCGAGAGATCGGCGTAGCGCGTGAACGGGAAGCCGCTGTTCGCGAAGTACGCGAGGTTCGGCATCTGCGCGTAGTGGACGAAGCCCGAGAAGTCGATCGTCGAATCGGGGTCGACCGCGGCCTGCACCGGATTCGAGGCCACCGACTGGCACAGCCCGGTCTTCTGCGAATCCAGATTGAAGCGCAACTGCAACTGGTTCGAGCTGCCGACGCGGAATGCGGGAATGTCGAGCGCGCTGCTCGAGCGGTTGCCGCCGTTCGACAGCACCGGCAGTTGCAGACGGCCTTGCGCGTCGTCGGCGCTGGCCGGCGCGAGCCGGTACGACTTGACGAGCTGGTCGTTGATCTGCACCGCGAGCGCCGAGTTGTTCTGCACCGTCGGCGCGGTATAGCGGTATTTCAGGTTCAGCGGCACGCCCGCGCCGTTCCACGAGAACAGATCGGCGGGCACGCGCAGATTCAGGCGGATTGCGTCCGGCGCGCTGCCCTGCACCTGCAGCTGGTTCGGCGTGTCGATCAGTTCCTTGAACGCGACCGGGCGATCCACCGGTACCCAGCGCGGCGCATCGTACGGTTTGCGCGGCGCACCGATGTCGATCTGCCCGATGCGCACGGCGGGCCCCGCCATCGCCGTCTTGCCGAGCACGAGCGCGGCGCTGGCCTGGTCGACTTCCTGCGCCGTGCGGCCCGTCACGATCAGCAGCTTCTTGCCCGGCGCGGCGGGATTGTCGGCGACGATGAGCATCGGGCCGCTCACCGTCGGCAGCTTCAGACCGGCGGGCAACTGCGCGCTGCGCGCGACCACCACCGCGTGCGCATCGGACGGCAACGCGGACACAGCCGGAAAGCGCGCCTGCCGGTAATCGGCCTGAGCGCCGAACCACGAGGCGAGCACGCCTGCGCTGCGCAGCGTCGCGTTGTCGGCGCCGGCCGGCAGCACGAACGGCAGCATCAGCCGGCTCACGTCGCGCCGGTCGAAAAACGGCGCGGGCAATAGCGCCAGATCGTCGGGCAAGCGGATCGGCGCGCTGTCGAGAATCAGCTCGCTCGTCGGACTGACGTCGGCCCATAGCGCCGAGTTGTCCGGGTCCTCGCAATGGTCGAGCGTGTAATGCGCGATCAGCCGCAGATCGAGCTGGTTGTAATCGGTAAGAAAGCGCGGGTCGAGCGCGATCTCCTGCGTGACGATCTGCCCGGCGTGTTCGCGATCGAACGGCACGGTCGCGACCACTTCGTTGTTGATCGACACCTTCAGATGCGAGAGCGGAAAGACCAGCGCCGGCGAATACGTATAGCGCAGGCGCAGCCGCGCCGCGGTGACCACGCGATCGAGCCGCACGCCGACGTTGACGGTGCGCGCGTCGTCGAGTCCGCGCAGGTTCAGCGGTTGATACGCGCCTAACGCAGCGAACGACAGGTGGGTGGTGGAGTTTGCCGCGTCGGCAGCAGCGCCGGCCTTGCCGGATGCAGTCGCCGCGTTAGTCGCAGGCGTTCCGTTCGCGGCGTTGGCAGCGAGGAGGCCCGCTATCGCCGCATTCGACGCCGGCGCGAAAACCGCAACCGATGACGCCGGACGCGCAACCGATGCAATCGATCCAGCGGGCACGGACGGCGCAGCGGCCGATACGGCGGCATAGAGAGCGCCGAATGCGGCGGTCAGCGACAGGCACAACGATACGACAGGTTTCATGACAGATCAGCTTGTTGGACCTCGGCCGTCCGCCCTTGACTGCATTGGGCACTGTGCGAATTCGGTCTGCCGCACGCGCGCGCGGAAATGGAAACGGATTGCGACTCGACCGCGATGCGGTCCTCTACCCCTGTATTACGGAAGATCTGGCGAAACCTTGAATGACCGGCAGGACGACGGGCGTGGCCACACATTGGAGCGGGTGCGGCACGGCGTGCCGGAAGCTCGTTCTTGTATTCCGTCGTCAGTCGGCTGCGGCAGCCCCGCGCCGAAGGGCGGCGCAAAGATAGCACAAAGTTGTGACAATTTGTGACATTTAAGGCATGCTGCCGCCTTTGAACGCAGTGCCGATCATGAGCAATCCGACCGAATCCCCCGCGCCCTGTGCGCCCGCAAAACGTAGTGGTCCTCTGCGTGCGCTATTCGCGCTGCGGCACTCGTGCGATGGCATCGTCGCGGCATTGCGCGAGGAGAGCGCGTTTCGCCAGGAGGCCGCGCTCGCGGCGATTCTGGTGCCGGGGGCGTTGCTGATGCCGGTGAGCGCGATCGAGCGCGTGCTGCTGATCGTGTCGGTATTGCTGGTGCTGCTGGTGGAGTTGCTCAATTCGAGCATCGAGGCTGCGATCGACCGGATTTCGCTCGAACGCCACGAGTTATCGAAGCGCGCGAAAGATTGCGGCAGTGCGGCCGTGACGATCGCGCTGCTGATTTGCGCGGTGACGTGGGGCGTGTTGAGCGGGCCGATTGTCTATCACTGGATACGCGGATAGCGCGGCAAGGTTTTTACGCTGCGCGCTCCATTTCGCGCTTTGCGTGAACGATGCGCAGGCTCGCAAACGTTAGCGGATGAATCAATGGTGCCGCTTTGCCTTGGGTGATTCGACTGCCGCGGATGGGTCGTTCGGGTCGAGCGCCGAATCGAGCGCAATCACCGCGGCCAGTTCGGCGATCTGCGATTGCGCGAAAACGCGAATGCCGTGCTGTCGCAACAGCGTCGCGGTGACGCCCGCGCCAGCGTGCGTGGCGCCGCTGAATTCGCCGTCGTGGATGAACGTGCTGCCGCACGAGGGACTGCCGTCGGCCAGCAACGCGTAGCGGCAGTTTTCCGCTTGCGCGCGCCGCAACGCATGCTCGGCACCGGCAATGAATAGCGCGGTGACGTCTGCGCCTGTGTTCTCGGGGATCGACGCTGCGTGGTTCAGCACGTCGGCGCCGCTGCGGCGCCACTGGATTTCCGCAGGCGGCCGCGGAGTCGGCAATCCCGCGGCCACTTCCGGGCACACGAGCACGAGACGGCCTTCGTCGCGCCAGCGCGCGAACCACGCATCGTGGGCAGTTTTGGCGGCACCGTCGTAGCGGACCGGGTGGCCGGCCAGACACGCGCTGACCAGAATCTTCAACATGACGATGAATGCGCCTTCGCGGGCGGGCGGCTTTGGGCAGAAGATTGTAATGTGAATGGCCCGTTGCGCCGGTATCAAGTTCGACAAGACGCCAGGCGCTCATCGCCTCGCCGCCCTTTCATCGCGCAAATCCAACCCGCTTCGATGATCCGCCACGCACCTCACGCGCGTGCGCATCCGTGGGCACACCTATTGCTCCATTCCGCTCACCGGCAAATCACCCGTCGAAGCATGCCATGCCCGCGACGGGTCGCCGTTTGTTACTTCAATCCAGCAATCCATCGGTGGGAGGTCCCATGCTTCGATACGCTGTAATTTTCTTCATTATCGCCATCATCGCCGCTGTGTTCGGCTTTGGCGGCATCGCCGCAGGCGCGACGGAAATCGCCAAGGTCCTGTTCTTCATCTTCGTGGTGATCTTCCTCGTCACCCTGCTGATGGGCGTGATACGACGCTGAGCGCCGCCTCGGCAGATAGCTGGAAACAGACCCTGCCCCGATGCGAGCAGCTGGGCGTCGATGCAATACTTGCCACACGGTATTGCAATAGTTGCTGCCCGCGTCGGGGCTTCATTCGTGCCATACGCGCCCTCGCGCGCGTGCTACTCACTTGTCATCGACACAATGCCCTGCAGCAGCGCTGCGCCAGCACGCATGCTTCGCGGCACCCATTCACGCCGCGCACGCAATCGGCTGCGCCACGCTCAGACGATGCGACCAGTTGGCGAGCGTGCGCGTCGCCACGGGTGGCTTGCTCAGAATCGCGCTGTCATAGCGTTTGCCTTCCACATGCATGAAGTCGACGATGCGAAACCCCTGGCCGCGATAGAACGCAATCTGCTGCGCAGCCGGTTGCGGCGTGTCGAGCGCAAGCTCCGCATAACCGCGCGTCGCAGCCCAATGCTCGGCAAACGCGATCAGCAGCGTGCCGATGCCGCGTCCCTGCCACTGAGGCTCCACGGCGAACTGCCGCAAGCTCGCGATATCGTCGTGCCGGTAGAGTTCGCACGACGAGCCGTGGTCCGGCGCGTACAGCGTCATCGTGCCGACCGTGCGTCCTTCGCAGACCGCCACGTAGCAATCGCCGCGCGTCGCGCGCGAGCGCGTGGTCTCGACGCTCTGATCCACACACGTGCAGTTCAGCCCCATTGCGCCGAGCGGCGCGAAGGCCCGATGCAGCATCGCCGTCAACGCGACGAATGAATCGCGCGCCGCGTCGAAGCGGCGCAATTCGACATGGCCGATGCCATGACACACGTAGTCGATACGAACGGTTTGTTTGGTCGTACGTCGCTTCACGTTGAGCACCTCGAACAATCGGGATGCTCGAAGTGTAGAGTTCGCCTGGAAGCGTCTCAAGAAAAAATGTCGTAAAAACTCACAGGGAAATCAGGCGATGTTTTCCGCTTCATAGAGACGCCGGCCCGCTGCATCCTTCGCGCCAAGGATGGGCTCGAAGTCGATCGGCCATTCGATGCCGATGTCGGGATCGCACCACAGGAGGCAGCGCTCGAGTTCCGGAAACCAGTACTCGGTGGTTTTCCAAATGCACTCGGCGACGTCGGACAGCACCACGAAGCCATGCGCGAAGCCCGGCGGAACCCAGATTTGCCGTTGATTGGCCGCGCTCAGATATTCGCCGCACCACTTGCCGAAGTTCGGCGAATTGAGCCGCACGTCCACGACGACGTCGAACACCTCGCCCTGCACGATCCGTATCAGCCGGCCCTGTGGACGTTGGACCTGATAGTGCAATCCGCGCAGCACGCCGCGCACCGCGCGCAAATGCCGGTCCTGCACGAAATCGAAACCTTTCGAGACGTCATCGGCAAACTCGTCCGCGCTAAAGCTCTCGAAGCAGAAGCCGAGGTCGTCCCAAAACACCTCAGGCTCGATGAGTTTCACATCCGGCAATGCCGTCGCCATTACCTTGTTGCCCATTGCCACTCTGCTCGTAAGAAGGCTGGCCGGCGAGAATACGGCCGCCGCTGTGGCCGCATTCAACAGTGATGAGGCGCACCCGTCGGCACGGGCGCCTTCCTGACATCCTACGCCTCGTTCGCCACCCTGCTGCGCGCGCGATATTCCGTGGGCGAAAGCGCCATGCGCTTGCGGAAGATCTTCGCGAGACGATCGCCGTTGCCGGTGCCGCTGCGCCGCGCGATCTTGTCGACCGGCAATTCGGTCTCGGTGAGGAAGTTGCACGCAATGCGCAGCCGCACCTGCAGAAGATAGTCCGATGGCGTGACCTGCATCTCGTGCTTGAAGCGGCGCAGGAAATTGCGCTCGCTCATTGCGGCCACCTGCGCCGCGTCGGCCACCGACACCGGACGATCGCAGTTCGCCTCCATCCAGCGCGCCGCGGCGCGGATTTTTTCAGCGACGCTCAGCGTGCCCCCTTCGGCGGGCAGCGGCACCCACGTCGCCGCCATCCCGGGCATAACGCGATCGGCGACGCTGCGCGCGAGTTCGGCGCCCAGGTCGCGCTTGATGAACATCAGCGCGGCGCGCGCGCAATCGTGACGGTCGTTGGACGCGCTCAGCGCGGCCTCGCTCGATGCACCGCCGGGATAGCGATTCATCTGCAGGCCGTCATGGTCGGTGGGACCGGCGGCTTCCAGTACGAGCCGGCCCTCGCCGATCGTTTCGATCGCCCGCGTACGCGCCTGCACCGCACGCAGCCAGATGAGCAGCCGCTCGTCGCGTGCGGCCGCCAGCGCGCCGTGGCCGCCGGCGATGAACAGCACGTCGAAACCGCTGCCGAAGCGCGCATCGATGCGATCGGTCCAGATGCGCGCCGACGAGGAACTGGAGACGCTGCCGCCCTCCATCGACAGAAACTGCACTTCGTAGGGCGGCTCTTCGCCGGCTCGCGAACCCGACAGTTCATTGGCACTCTGGAACATCTCGACCACCGTACCAGGCCCCAGCAGCCAGAAACCGTCGAACAGCAATATTCCAATTCGCCGCGCTGCGGTACGGACGTTCAAAGTCGGCGTGTGAAGCCACGTAATTCTCGCGGTATCAAGATGCATTTGCGGCATGATCTTCCCCAAACGGTCATACGTTGTGGACCCCGATGCCCCGTTAGCCGTCCGAGACGGACGAATGAATTATTACGACTGGAATTGCCGACAAGGCCGCTTAACGGATTAAGCGTGATGTTAGCGGAATGAACCGCCCGAGTAAATTTGAAAAACAAATTGACATCAGAAAATAGAATGTATGAAGAAAACGATTATCCGCCGTTTCATATGACAACCCGGCAAACCACGCCGGCACGGCGCACAGCGGGGAGCCCTCAGCGTCGGCAGGCCGCCGGGCCATATCCGGCCTCACTTTCCGGCGAATCGCGGCCAGACTTTCAGATGCTGCGAAGAAACGATTTGCGAACCCGTCCGTCACCGCACGAGTTCAAAGTGTTTCAAACATGAACTCGCAATCGCCCGGATAATGGCCGCTCAATACCTGATTTATTCGCAAATCGCAAATTTATCGACTTGAACTCCAGCCTGGTCGCCGATATCCTTAATTCAACGGAATTAATATCTAAAAGCACATTTCCGCGGGTGTCTGGAAATGTTTCTATATTGAAACATCGGGCGCCTTGCGCATGAGCTGATACGTCCCTTCAATGCGCAGATCGTTTATTACGTCAGATGAATAAACGCGTTGCAGCAATCGGGCACACATTTTCCTTAAACAAAGTTTCATCCGCGGATCGCGATCTTTAAGGAAAGGCCCGCTGAGGCCGCCCGATAATTTGCGCAATGTGATCGTCGTAAGGAGCTGAACCATGTCGCGCCCAATGAACATCGAGAGAGTCAACGAGTATGGACGCAACGCGGTCCGTATCGCCATCGACGGCAGCGCGGTGCTGCTCGAGGCGGCCGATCTGGACGCGCTGATCGAGCACCTCGCCGTGTTGCGCGCCACGATGCGCCCGGAAGTGCCCACGGCGCCGGTGCGCTCGCATCGGTATGTGATCGAGGTCGACCCTTGCTGGCACACGGAAAAGCCTGCGCTGAACGACGGCGCGGTCATGTTCCTGAGACATTCCGGTCTAGGCTGGGCGGGCTTCGCGCTGCCCGCCGAAAGTCTCGCCAAACTGCATCACGCGCTCACGCAGCATCTGGAAGCATCGTTCGAAATACACGGCATGCTCAACTGAAATGCCGCCGAACGGCGGCTGTTGCGTGTCGCGCGGCACGGCGCTTCAGGTTGCGGGCGCAATGCGCGGCGCAAGCCGCCTATTCTTCATTTGCCGCGTCACCGCGACTAGTTTCATTCAAGCTTCTGTCCCCGGCGCGGCTTTGTCCGCGCTCTTTTTTGCCAATTACTTAGTTATCTTGATGATCTCATGAGAAGCCACGGTACGCGGCGCTTCCGCACAGTTCATGAACATTGCACAAAGTTAAAAAAGACTTAATCCATCTAGTGGCGCGGATTTATCCGCGCTCACGGAAGATATGTCCATCGCCCTTCTCTACTGTTCCCCTATGAACCAGCTACAAGCGATGCGAGTCTTCACACGGGTAGTCGATCTCGCGAGCTTCAACCTCGCGGCGCGACAGTTAGGCATGTCCGCCGCCGCGGTGACGCGCAGCGTCTGCACCTTGGAGGCACATCTGAACATGCGCCTGCTCAATCGCACCACGCGCAGTCTTTCGCTAACCGACGTGGGCCGCGAGTATCTCGACGGTTGCCGCGCGATCATCGAAAAGCTCGACGAAATGGAATCCAGTCTGCTGGAAACCACGCGCGATCCGCAAGGCACGTTGCGTATCGCGACCCCGATGACGTTCGCCACCGCCGGCCTCGGCGCGTTGCTGGCCGCCTATCGAACGCGGCATCCCAGAGTGGACTTCGACGTCACCACGTTCGACACGCCCATCGACCTCGTGGAAGGCGGTTTCGACGTGTGCTTCTGCGACGACCGGCGCCTGTCCAACTCCTCGCTGGTCAGCCGCACGCTCACCAGCGTCGACGACATGACGGTGGCGTCGCCCGTTTATCTCGCCCGCAACGGCATGCCGCGCGACCCAGCCGCCTTGAACCGCCACGGCCTGCTGACAGTGTCCGACGGCACGTCGCGCGCGTGGGAATTCGCGGATGCCGACGGCGTCTACCGCGTCAACACCGGCAGCGCGCTCACCGCGAGCAGCAGCGCGATGGTGCGCGTGGCCGCCCTCAACCATATGGGCATCGCGCTGCTGCCGCAGCCGATCATCGCCGACGACCTCGCGCGCGGCGCCCTCGTGCCGGTGCTCGAACAGTTCGAGGTCAACGGCGGCCCGCGCCAGATATCGATCCTCTACTCCGGCCGCAACTATCTGTCGATGCGCGTGCGCAGCTTCATCGACTTCGCGGTCGGCCAGTACCGGGCGCCGGACCGGTCCGTTGCGCTGCGCGCGGTCGCCTGACACGGGCGCGCGCATCATGCCGAGAATCCTGACGATCGAAGACGACGAGCTGATCGCGCACGACATCGTGCGCACGCTCAGCGCCAGCGGCTTTTCCGTCGACGTGGCGCGCACCGGCCGCGAAGGGATGGCCAAAGCGATGGCCGGCGACTACGACGTCGTCACGCTCGACCGGATGCTGCCCGATCTCGACGGCCTGACGATCGTCGCGACGATGCGCGGCGTCGGCATGGAAACGCCCGTGCTGGTGATGAGCGCGATGTCCGACGTCGATCAGCGCATTCAGGGGCTGCGCGCCGGCGGCGACGACTATCTGACCAAACCGTTCTCGCCCGAAGAGATGTTCGCCCGCATCGAAGTGCTGCTGCGGCGCCGTCCGCGCCACGCCAAGGCCGAAACGCTGCTGCGCAGCGGCGCGCTCGAACTCGATCTGGTGCGCCGCAAAGTCACCTACCGGCAGCGCGAACTCGATCTGCAACCCACCGAGTTTCGCGTGCTCGAATTCATGATGCGCCACAGCGGCCAGGTGCTCACGCGCACGATGATTTTCGAAGCCGTGTGGGGCTGCCGCTTCGACCCCGGCACCAATCTGATCGACGTGCATGTGGGACGTTTGCGCAAGAAAGTCGAGACGCCCGGCGAGCGCCCGTTGATTCGCACGATTCGCGGCGCGGGCTATCTGTTCGGCTGACACGCACACGCGCCTTGACGTCCCACACAAGACGAGCGCTGGCATTCATTGCATGAATCGCCAGAGTCCGTTTTTTTCCGCACATCCACGGCGCCTACTCGCGCACCACTCGCGCACCCCTCACGACACACCACGCATCCGGCGCACCGCTTCCTAAAACTTGTTTCATCTGTTGAGTCGGTGCGTGTTAGGACTCGCTCCCCAGAATGCCGTTACGGGAGCGCGCCGCGCGAATCCCGCTCACCACACGCCAGCGCAGATTCAATCGCGCCTCTGAACGGAGCAGCCTTCGATGTTGAAAATAGTCCGGTTAGCTTTGACCCGGCCCTACACGTTCATCGTGCTTGCGTTGCTGATCCTGCTGATCGGCCCGCTTGCCGCATTGCGCACGCCAACGGATATCTTTCCCGACATCCGCATTCCCGTCATCAGCGTGGTGTGGAACTACGCCGGCCTGCAACCGGACGATATGTCCGGGCGCATCGTCACTTACTATGAGCGCACGCTCGGCACGACCGTCAACGACGTCGCGCATATCGAGTCGCAATCGTTTCGCGGCTACGGCATCGTCAAGATCTTCTTTCAACCGAGCGTGGACATCCGCACCGCCACCGCGCAGGTGACCTCCGTCTCGCAGACGGTTCTCAAACAGATGCCACCCGGCACCACGCCGCCGCAGATCCTGAACTACAACGCGTCGACGGTGCCGGTGCTGCAACTCGCCCTGACAAGCAACACGCTCGACGAACAGAAGCTCGCCGACTACGCGACCAACTTCATTCGTCCGCAATTGCTGAGCGTGCCGGGCGTCGCGATTCCGACGCCGTACGGCGGCAAGACGCGCGAAGTGCAGATCGATCTCGACCCGCAAGCGTTGCAGGCCAAAAAGCTCTCCGCCAACGACGTCGCCACCGCGCTCGCGCAGCAGAACCAGATCATTCCGGCGGGCACCGAGAAGATCGGCCGCTTCGAATACAACATCAAACTGAACAACAGCCCGCTCGCGCTCGACGAACTGAACGCGCTGCCGATCAAGACCATCGACGGCGCGACCCTCTATATCCGCGACGTCGCGCACGTGCGCGACGGCTATCCGCCGCAAGGCAACGTGGTGCGCGTGGACGGTCATCGCGCGGTGCTGATGAGTATTCTGAAGAACGGTTCGGCCTCGACGCTCGACATCATCGCGGGCGTCAAGGCGCAACTGCCGCGTATCGAAGCGACGCTGCCGCCGGGGCTCAAGCTCGTCACGATGGGCGATCAATCGACCTTCGTGAAGGGCGCGGTCAGCGGTGTCGCGCGCGAGGGCATCATCGCCGCGGCGCTCACGTCGTTGATGATCCTGCTGTTTCTCGGCAGCTGGCGCTCCACGCTGATCATCGCGGCATCGATTCCGCTCGCCGTGCTCGCCGCGATCGCCGGCCTCGCGGCGATGGGCGAAACGCTCAACGTGATGACGCTCGGCGGCCTCGCACTGGCCGTCGGGATTCTGGTCGACGACGCCACCGTCACGATCGAAAACATCAACTGGCATCTGGAACAAGGCAAGGACGTGAAGCGCGCGATTCTCGACGGCGCCGCGCAGATCGTCGGGCCCGCCTTCGTGTCGCTGCTGTGTATCTGCATCGTGTTCGTGCCGATGCTGCTGCTCGACGGCATCGCACGCTTCCTGTTCGTGCCGATGGCCGAAGCGGTGATCTTCGCGATGATCGCGTCGTTCATCCTGTCGCGCACCTTCGTGCCGATGCTCGCGCAATACCTGTTGCGCCCGCACGCGTCCGGCGGCCATGCATCCGGCGAGCTGGCCGCGGTGATGGACCCGCATGGCGACCACGCGCACGCGGCGCCGTCGCGCAATCCGCTGGTGCGTTTCCAGCGCGCTTTCGAGCAGCGCTTCGAGCGCGTGCGCGGCGTGTACCGGATCGTGCTCGGCCTCGCGCTCACGCATCGCAAGCGCTTCGTGGCGGGTTTCCTGATCGTGGTCGGCGCGTCGTTCCTGCTCGCGCCGTGGCTCGGCCGCAATTTCTTTCCGGACATCGACTCCGGTGAAATCGCGCTTCACGTGCGTGCGCCGATCGGCACGCGCATCGAAGATACCGCCGCGCAATTCGATCTGATCGAGAACGCAGTGCGCCGCGCCATTCCGCCGGATCAGTTGCGCAGCATCGTCGACAACATCGGCCTGCCCAATAGCGGGATCAACCTGACGTACAACAACAGCGGCACGATCGGTCCGCAAGACGGCGATATCCTGATCTCGCTGAACGAAAAGCACCAGCCGACCGCGGACTTCGTGCGCACGTTGCGCGCAAGCCTGCCGCGCGAATTTCCCGGCACCACGTTCGCATTCCTGCCCGCCGATATCGTCAGCCAGATCCTCAATTTCGGCGCGCCCGCGCCGATCGATCTGCAGGTGGCCGGCCCGAACCAGGCGGCCAATCATCGCTACGCGAACGAACTGATGCGACGCATGCGCATGATCCCCGGCATTGCCGACACGCGCATGCAGCAGGCCGCGACCTACCCGCAATTCACCGTGTCGGTGGACCGCTCGCGCGCCGATCAGCTCGGCATCACCGAGCAGGACGTCACGAACTCCGTGGTGGCGAGCCTGTCCGGCACGAGCCAGGTGTCGCCCACCTACTGGCTCAATCCGCAGAACGGCGTGTCGTATCCGATCGTCGCGCAGACGCCGCAATACCGGATGACGTCGCTGTCGAATCTGAACAACCTGCCCGTGACCGGCAAGAGCGGTGACGCGCAGCTACTCGGCGGCATTGCGACGATCACGCGCGGCGTGGGCAATGCGGTGGTCTCGCACTACAACATCGAGCCGCTCTACGACGTGTTCGCGACGACCCAGGGCCAGGATCTCGGCGCGGTGGCGGCGCAAATCCAGCACATCGTGCGGGCCACCGCGAAAGACGCGCCGAAGGGTTCGATCGTCACGTTGCGCGGCCAGGTGCAGACCATGAACAGCGCGTTCCTCGGACTATCGCTCGGTCTCGTCGGCGCGATTGCGCTGATCTATCTGCTGATCGTCGTGAACTTCCATTCGTGGAGCGATGCGTTCGTGATCGTCACCGCGTTGCCGGCGGCGTTGGCCGGCATCGT
Organism: Paraburkholderia strydomiana; assembly: GCF_046030495.1. Taxonomy (GTDB): domain Bacteria; phylum Pseudomonadota; class Gammaproteobacteria; order Burkholderiales; family Burkholderiaceae; genus Paraburkholderia; species Paraburkholderia strydomiana_A. The sequence continues at coordinate 144,142 of NZ_JAQQCJ010000018.1, read as the reverse complement.
GTGGATGCTGTTCACCACGCATACGCCGCTTTCGGTACCCGCATTGACCGGCGCGATTCTCTGCATGGGCGTGGCGACCGCCAACAGCATTCTGGTGGTGAGCTTCGCGCGCGAACGGTTCGCCATGACCGGCAATGCGTTGGTCGCCGCGATGGAAGCCGGCTTCACGCGCTTTCGTCCGGTGCTGATGACGGCGCTCGCGATGATCATCGGCATGGCGCCGATGGCGCTCGGCCTCGGTGACGGCGGCGAACAGAACGCGCCGCTCGGCCGCGCCGTGATCGGCGGGCTGATTTGCGCGACCTTCGCGACCTTGCTGTTCGTGCCCGTCGTGTTCAGCATCGTGCACCGGCGCGACACCGCGCATGCGCCTTCCGACGACCATTCCTCATCCGAACCCGGAGTCCAACATGTCCACTGAGATCGAGATCAATTCGCCGAAGCGGCTGCGCCATCTGAAGCTCATCGGGCTCGCCGCGCTGCTCGCGGCGGCCGGCGTCGTCACGAGCGGCATCGTCAGCCGCGTGCAGGCGAAGCAGGAACTGACCACGTGGTCCGCCCAGCAGGCGATGCCCACGGTGGTCGCCTACACGCCGAAACACGACTCCGCCACGCAGGCGCTGGTGCTGCCGGGCCATCTGTCGGCCTTCGTCAACGCGCCGATCTACGCGCGCGTGTCGGGTTATCTGCATGCGTGGTACGCGGACATCGGCACGCAGGTCAAGGCCGGACAGCTGCTCGGCGTGATCGACACGCCGGACCTCGATCAGCAATTGCAGCAGGCGCGCGCGGATCTGCAGAACTCGCAGGCCAACGAGAAACTCGCGGCCTCCACGGCGCGCCGCTGGACCCAGATGCTGCAGCAGGATTCCGTCTCGCAGCAGGACGCCGACGAAAAGACCAGCGACCTCGTCGCGAAACAGGCCACGGTCGCGGCGAACCAGGCCAACGTGCGGCGGCTCGAAGCGCTCGAGTCGTTCAAGCGCATCACCGCGCCGTTCGATGGCGTGGTCACCGCGCGCACCACCGACATCGGCGCGCTGATCAACGCGGGCGGCGGCAATGGCCCGGAACTGTTCTCGGTGTCCGATGCGCACCGGCTGCGCGTCTACGTGAGCGTGCCGCAGGACGAAGCGGCCGCCATCCAGCCAGGCATGGTCGCGACGCTCACCGTGCCCGAGCGGCCGGGCATGAAGTTCGACGCCCGGCTCGTCGATACCGACGATGCGATCACGCCATCCTCCGGCACGCTGCTGGTTCAACTCGTGGTCGACAATCACGACGGCCTGCTGATTCCCGGCGAATACACCGAGGTGCACTTCGCGCTGCCAGGCAACGCGCATGCGCTGTCGATTCCGGCAAGCTCGCTGATCTTCCGGCAGAACGGCCTGCAGGTCGCCGTGGTCGGTCACGACAACCGCGCGGTGCTCAAGCCGGTGTCGATCGCGACCGATCTCGGCACGCATGTCGAGATCGCCTCGGGTTTGAACGCGACGGACCGCGTGATCGACAATCCGCCCGACTCGCTCGCTTCCGGCGATCAGGTGCGGCTGCAAGGCAAGCCTCCTGTCACTCGTGAGGCGAACGGCGCTGCTTTGGTGGAACGGCGCGCGGCGGAGAGCGCACATGGATAAACGGCGTCTGTGCATTGCTCTCGTGGCGGCCGCGTTGCTGAGCGGCTGTTCGTTCGCGCCGCCCTATCACGCGCCCGTCACCCCCCTGCCCACCACGTTCAAGGAAGGCGGCGCGTGGCAGCTCGCGCGTCCGGCCGACCGCGTCCCGCGCGACGCATGGTGGAGCGTGTATCGCGATCCCGTGCTGGCGCGCCTCGAAGCGCAGGTGGCGGCGGCCAATCCGGACGTGGCTGCCGCCGTCGCACGCCATGACGAGGCCAGTGCCGATCTGGCGCAAGCGCGCTCGAGCCTGTTCCCGACGATCGGCGCGCAAGCATCGGTGGAGCGCCAGCGGCAATCGGACAACCGGCCGCTGCGCGGCACGGATCAACCCTCCGTGTACGGCGCGAATACGGTCGACGTCGGCATCAGCTACGATCTCGACCTGTGGGGCAAGGTCCGCAACGAGGTGTCCGCGGGCCGCGCGGCGGTGCAGGCGAGCGAAGCCGATCTCGCATCCGTGCGGCTGAGTTTGCAGGCAAGCCTCGCCGATGCCTACTTCAATCTGCGCGGGCTCGACGCACAACAGCAACTGCTCGACGACACGATCGACACCTATCGGCGCGCGCTCACGCTCACGCTGAGCCGCCACGCCGGCGGCATCGCCTCGGAGCTCGACGTGTCGCGCGCCCAGACACAACTCGACATCGCGCGCGCTTCCGCCGACGATATCGCCGCGCGCCGCGCGCTCTACGAACACGCGATCGCCAGCCTGACCGGCACGCCCGCATCGGACTTCTCGCTCGGCGCCGCGACCGATGCAGCCTATTTGCCGTCGATTCCCACCGGCGTTCCGGCCGCACTGCTGCAACGGCGCCCGGACATCGCCGCCGCCGAGCGCCGCGTCGCGCGGGCGAACGCGCAGATCGGCGTCGCCAGGGCGGCGTTCTTCCCGGACGTCTCGCTCGGCCTCGACGGCGGCTATCAAAGCGACACGCTGTCGCCGTGGCTGATGGCGCCGAACGAAATGTGGTCGGTCGGGCCGAGTCTCGTGTTCACGCTGTTCGACGGCGGCCGCCGCGCCGCGCTGACGCAGCACGCGCGCGCGATGCTCGCGGAGAACGGCGCGAAGTACAAAGCGGCCGTGCTGCTCGCGTTCCAGCAGGTCGAGGACAATCTCGCGCAACTGCATCATCTCGGCGACGAAGCCACGCGGCAGGACGAAGCGCTGAACGCCGCGCAACGCACGCTGACGCTGTCGATGTCGCGCTATCGCGACGGCGTGGTGAGTTATCTGGACGTGGTCACCGCGCAGACCACCGAGCTCGACACGCAGATTGCCGCGCTGAACCTCAATACGCGGCGTCTGCTGGCTTCGGTGGGGTTGATCGAGGCACTGGGCGGCGGATGGTCGGCGAGCGGCGCCACGGCCGCGCCTGAGGTGCAGGCCGCGCAAGCGTCGTCCGTGCAGCCGCGCGTCGTCGCGTCCCACGGTTGAGGGGCACCCCGTTCGGGAAGCGGCGCTTTTCGACGATAAACGTTTGCTCGTGAGAAGTCGCCGGCCCATTACCGGCGACTACGTCTTCATGCCCCCCGCTCAGAACCGATGCCGCACGCCTACCGCGACGACAGCCTGCCGGTTGTTCGACGACGCCGTCAGCGAATAGATCGACGCGTTACCGAGCACCGCGATGCCGTCCGCGCCCGACACGTTTTGATACACACCTTGCAGATACAGATCGGTGCGGCGCGATAACGCGTAATCCGCCTGCAGCATGAACTGATTCCATTTCGGCGCGATGCTCCGGCCGTCGTCGCTGAAATACCCGTCGGTGAACGTGTATGAACCGCCCAGCGTGAGGGCTGGCGTCAGCGCATAGCGCGCATTGAGTTCGTAGTTGTTGAAGGTCAGCAGATCGCCGCCGAGCGTCGAATACGAGCCGCCTTGCATGATCTGGTCGGGCTCGTTGAGGATCGTGCGCGTGAACACCACGCCCACCGTCGCCGCGCCGTACGTATAGCGCCCCGCCGCGCCGAGAATGCGCTGCCGCGCGGCGGTGAACGTCGCATCGCCGTCGCTGCTGCTCACGGCGCCGCCCGTGTTCGCGGGTTGATCGACGCCGCCCGCGCGATTCACCTGCAGATACGCGACGGCCAGGTTGAACGGACCGCCGGCCCATTGCGCGCCGAGGCTGTATGCGCTGTTGTTGCTGAAGCCGCCCGCCGCGTTGCTGAACGCATACGCACCGCCGAACGTCAGACCGTCGTAGGTCGCACTGCGGAATTTCAGCGCGTTGTTCAGGCGCAGATCGTTGTTGAGGTTGTCGTTGTCGAACGGATGATCGGCGAGGTTGCCGCCGAAGCCCGAGCCGGTCGCCGACAACGGTGCGACGAAATCCACGAGGAAATCGTACTGCCGTCCCAGCGTCACCGTGCCCCCTTGCCTGCTCGCGAGACCCACCCATGCCTGCCGGCCGAATTCGTCGCCGCCATTGGAGAACTTGCCGTTGTCGAGATTGAAGCCGTTCTCCAGGTCGAACACCGCGCTCAGGCCACCGCCGAGATCCTCGTTGCCGCGCAAGCCCCAGCGGTTGGTGCTGAGGTTGCCGCTTGCCAGCATCCAGTTGCTTTTGCCGCCCGAGGCCGTCTTCTGATTGCTGATGTAGTCGAGACCGGTGTCGAGCGTGCCGTACAACGTGACGCTGCTTTGTGCGTACGCCGCTGTGCCGAACGTGCCGGCCAGCGCGACGAGCGTGGTTGCCATTGCTTTTTTCATGTTTGATTCCGGGTAAGAGAAAGCGCCGGCCCGCGCATTCACGGACCGATCCCGCACACCGTGCGGGTAGCCGCAATGTAGATAGACGCGGTGACACACCCATGATCAAAACAGGCCGCTTCATGAAACGTTTTTTATCTTCACGACATGCGTGCGATGAACGCCTGTGCGCCCCGTAAAAACGCTGCATCGATGGATAAATATCTTTTCATGCATACATCGCCGATCCGCTAACGCCCACTGACTATCCTGTTCATCAGCCGGTCCGCGAATGCATTGCGGTTCGCGCATCGGCCTCACCCAAATTGATTGATAAGGATGACGAACATGAAATCCCTGACGCTTGCCATCGCCTTGATCGGCGCCACCGCAACGGCTTCCGCTTTCGCCCAGACGTCCACGGCGCCCACGCAACAGAACGCGGCGCCGTCGATGCAGGTCGCCTCGAACTCCATGTCCGCGGTCAATGCCGCCGGCTCGTGGGTGTCGCCATACGGCCAGGCGACCGGAGAGAAAACGCGCGCGCAGGTCTACCAGGAACTGGTGCACGCGGAGAAGGACGGTCAGCTCGCGTATCTCAACTCGACGCTTTACGCGCATTGAGTGGCGCATTCCGAAGCACCTGCCGATGCGTGCGAGCGTGGCACTACCGCTCGCATCCGGCGTCGCGGCTGCGGCCCTTGCGGCCGTCGCAGCCGTCGCGGCGCCGTTGGCGTGCGGCGCGTTGAACCGCGCTCCTTTGCTTGCCGCCCCTGGTTAGCGGCGCTCGTCGAAGGCGACGAATGCATCCCCTTCCCTCGCCGCACGCCCCGCACCGCGGTTTTTCCCACGACACTATCGATCACTCTGCGATGACCCTCCGCACCGCCCTCAACCGCTCCGCCCGTTTCGCCGTCGCCGCCATTGCCGCCGGACTGCTGTTATCCGGCTGCGCAACGACGACATCGAACAGCGCCGACAGCTGTGTCGGCCCACCCAGCTACTGCAATGTCTATTTCGGCTCCTGAGGCAATGAGCGCGTAGCCCGTCGGGCAACGCGCTTTTCCGTCTGGAGCCGATGCGTCAGAACGAATGTCGAATGCCGACCCGGCCGACAACCTGCTCGCCATCGGATGAAGGATCGAAGCCGGCGATCTGCGCGAGCGCGCCGCCACTCGCTCTTTGCAGCACGGCCAGCGCATACACCGCGGTGCGCTTCGACACCTCGTACTCCGCGCTCAGATTGAGCTGCTGATACTTCGGCTCCTGGCCGGTCGCATGATTGCGGCCGTCCGTATAGGTATAGCCCGCCGCGAGATTCAGCTGACTCGTCGCCTGAAACGTGCCCGCGATTTCGTAGTTCTGGAACTTGACGTCCTGACCGTCATCGCCCTGCTGGAAATTGACGTTGGTGAAGTTGCCCATCACCTTGAACTTGCCAAGCGACCAGGAAGCACCCGCGGCAAAGATGTTCTGGCTGCGCGCGTTTGCCAGATAGTTGCCGTACACCGCATTGGTGAAGCCCGAGCCGTTCTGATAGCTCTGGATCGACTCCTGCGGATCGTTGACGCGCAAATAGCCCGCGCCAATCGAGAACGGCCCGTTCGAATACGATGCCGCCGCGCTATAGGCCGCGTTGTTCGAGAACTGTCCGGCCTGCCCGCCGAACGAATAGAGCGCCTCACCCGTGAAGCCGCCGATGTTGGGACTCGTGTACTTCACCGCATTGCTGATCGCAAAGCCGTTATCGAGGTTATCCATATCGTTAGGGTGCGAAAAATACCAGCCACCGTAACTGTCGTTCAGCGAGAACGGCTCGATCAGGTCGACGACCGGGTCCCACTGCCGCCCGAGTGTCACCGTGCCCATCGACTACTGGCGATTCCCACATAGGCGTTGCGCGAAAACGCAAGGCCGCTGCCCAGACCGCCGTTGCTCGAATTGAAGCCGCTTTCGAGGTCGAAGATCGCGGCGAGACCGCCGCCGAGATCTTCCTTGCCCCTGAGCCCCCAACGACTTCCCGCGCTCACGCCGCTGGCCATCTGATAGAGATGGCTGCCGTCGACATTGCTGGCGAAATCGATCCCCGTATCGAGCACGCCGTAGAGCGTGACGCTGCTTTGCGCGTGCGCAACGGATGCCATACCGGCACATAGGAGCGCGCCGACCAGATGCGTCAGCTTCATCTTCTGATTCATGAATATCCTTTTGTTTAATTGAGGATGCCTGAAGGCCATGGAGACACCGCAATGCCTGTCACCACGCAACGAATATATCGAGGCCAGAAAGCACCGCCTTTGCAAGACAGTCTTTCAATCAATACGTTGGATTTTCATGAACCGTTCATTGACTCGATGCGAGTCAATGCTCTGAATTGCCGCGAAGAAGCGGACAACAAAAAACCCGCATCACTTGCAGCAGACGCGGGCTTGAAGAGTTGAAAAAATGACTGCGCAGGCAGAGAGCATCAGGAAGAAACCGAGACCTGGTAGCCGAACCGGCTCACCGTCTCGATCTTCACTTGCGGCACGTCAGCGACCAGCTTTCTTCTCAACCGGGAGACAACCAGATTGACGCTGGACGGATCGACATCGTCTTTTTCTGGCCACGCGTAGCGAATCAGCTGATCGCGTGCGACCGGCGCATTCAACTGTCTCAACAGGCATTCGAGCAGAAGAAATTCGCGGCGTGTCACCGCCACCCGGCGCATGCCGCAAACCAGTTCCCGGGTCGCGACATCGAGAGACGGCGCGTTGAGCGCTATCGCGGCAGAAAAAGTGGCGGTTGAAGAGAAAACGGCCGCCGCCGAGCGCGTCCCGCCTGTGCGCTGCAACGCCTGCAAACGTTCATGCATTTCTATGAACGAATAGGGCTGGCAGAAGCAGGCATCCGCGCCCGCCCGCAACGCTCTCGTGCGATCCTGGGCGGTGGCGGCACCCAGCACGGCAACGATCGCCGCGCCGCTTGCGGCCAGCGTGAATTCCGCGAGCATCGCCTGAAACGCCGGATAGAGCGCAACGTCGAGCACCATCAACACGATCGCATCAAAGGGCTCCTGCGTCGCGAGGAAAACGCCGTCGCGCAGATCGTCGGCCCGCTGCAAACTATGAGCACTCTCCTGAAGCGCCTTGAACAGCCACGCGGCTTCAGGATGAGAAGGCCCCACGAACAGCACGCGCATTCAACACCTTGCCAGAACGGAAAAAGAAACGAAGCTCACGCGAGCGTCCTCGACCAGCATTCGATGGAGATGCGCGCGCCCGGTTGCGCATTGCCGATCTTCATCGAGAAGTCGTGCACGCGCATCACCGCGGACACGATGCTCAGGCCCAGTCCGGAGCCGGCGAGATGCCGCGTGCTATCGCCACGATAGAACCGCTGCAGCACGGCGTCGCGCTCGTCGGCGGCAATGCCGGGGCCGTTGTCGACAATGTCCACTTGCGGCCCCGCGAGAGTCTGGCGCAATTCCATCCGTACCTCGCCGCCTTCGGGGGTGAACTTGATCGCATTGTCCACGAGGTTGCTCAGCGCTTCGAAGAGCAAGGCGCGGTCGCCGTGAATCGTATCGACTGGCTGCGTATACACCGAGAACCGGATCGAACGGATCTCGGCGAGCGGCTCGTAAAGCTCGCCGACTTCCTCGACCAAGATCTGCAACTGCATCTCGCTGAATCCGCCGCGCCGCTGCAAGGTGCCGATCTCGGAGATGCGCAGCATCGCGCGAAAGCGGTTGAGCAGCGCGTCGGTCTCGGTGCGCGCGCGCTCCATCAAGTCCGATAGCTCGGCGTCGTCGAGCGCGGCGGTGCGCTCCGCCGCGTGCGCGAGCAAGGTGCGCACATGCGCGAGCGGCGTGCGCAGATCGTGCGCGATGCCGTCGCACGCGCCCTTCACCTCGTTCATCAGACGCTCGACCTCGGCGAGCATATGGTTGACGAGATGCGCGAGCATATCCACTTCATCGCGTCCGCCAATCGGCAGACGTTGGGCAAGATCACCCTGCGCGATGCGCTGCGTGACGCGCCGGATCGCTTTGAGGCGACGCATCTGCCGCACGCTCAGCGCGAGGCCGCCAGCCGTGCCGGCGAGCAGACAGAGTATGCCGCCGCCCACCAGCGCCCTGATGATGGTCTCGCGAATCCGCAGGATATGCGTGAGATCACGCGCGACCACGAGCGTCGAGCCGTCCTGGCGCCGCTCGGCCATGGCGCGGACCACCGGCGCCTGTTCGTCGCGGTCCATCGACAGGGCGAGATCGAGTGTCTTGCCGGTGCGGTCGGTCGGCAGTTGCTGCGGAAGCACGAGCACGTCGCCGGCCAGCTGACGGCCGTCCGCCGCAAACAGGCCGTAGTAGTTGGTATGCATGTGCTCGTGCTCGATGCGCCGGTAAATCGCCGTCGCGAGTTCCGAATCGGGCAGCGAATCGAAGTAGATCAGTTGCCAGTCCATCACCACGTCGGTCTCGCGCTCCATGTCGCCGGTCACCGCCCAGCCGATGAAGCCGAGCAGCAGCATCACGGAGAGCGAAAAGATGACCGCGTAGATCGCGAGCAGACGGAAGGTGGTCGAATGCCAGCGCCGCCCGAGCGCAGATTGAGCGGGAAAGGTTGTGTCCATCAGGATGGCTCGCTCATGCGAGGATGTAACCCGAACCCCGTACGGTCTGGATCATCGGCTCCACGCCGGGCGGGTCGATCTTTTTGCGCAGCCGGCCCATGTGCACGTCGATGAGGTTCGTACCGGGATCGAAGTGATAACCCCACACCGCCTCGAACAGCATCGTGCGCGTGATGGTCTGCCCCGCATGACGCATCATGAATTCGAGCACGCGATACTCGGTGGGCAACAGCGCGATTTCCTCGCCGTCGCGCTGCACCTTGCGTGAAATCAGATCGAGTTCGAGCGGGCCGACCCGCAAATGCGTGTCGAGTTGGGCGGCCGGCGTCTGATTGCGCCGCAGCAGCACTTCGAGCCGGGCGGTCATTTCTTCGGGATCGAACGGCTTGGTCAGATAGTCGTCGCCGCCGGCGCGCAGGCCGCGCACGCGTTCGTCGACATCGCCGAGCGCGCTCAACATCAGCACCGGCGTCTGAATGCCGATGCTGCGCATGGTGGTGAGAATCGTGAGGCCGTCGAGACCAGGCAGCATGCGGTCGAGCGTGATCACGTCGTAGTCTTCGCTGATCGCGCGCGCCATGCCGTCGCGACCGTTGGCCACCCAATCCACAGTGAAGCCGCGGCTTTTCAGCTCACCGACAATTTCATTCGCGGTAATTTCATCGTCTTCGATCGTCAATACACGCGACATGATCATTGCATGCGCCACCGCCAGCTCTACCGATGCAAGAGGCGGGCGCGACCGGTTATCAGTAGAAGGACATGATGCCATATTCGGCTTGCGCGTTCAGTGCACAGGCGTGCGGTTCGACGGCTGTCGACGCTTCGCCCCGGTGCCTGCGTGCAGGCTACGCGAGCGCTGCTAGCGGCTGCGTATCCGTTTCATGAAGAAAATTTTAAGTTGGCGGCGAGATCGTCAAAAGCATGCGCGAACGACGCTAAAACAAATTTCATTCTGCCGACGCCGCTTCGGTAAACCGCCTCCACTAGCCTACGGTCATCCCGCTGCTTTACTCGCGGTCCGACTCGACCCTTCTCGTGGATGGTATGAAAATGAAGCTCGCAACGAAAGCTTTGATCACTACGCTTCTGCTGACCGGGAGCGCATCGGCGATGGCCGCGCCCGGTCTCTCGCCGCAACAGTGCCATGACTATCCGTTCACCCAGGTAAAAGGCGAGGTGACGCATAAGCAGTTGATGCGTGAACTCGGCGAGCTTGAGGCGGTTGGCTACAGCCCCGGCAATGGCGACGACAACGACTATCCGGATGATCTGCAGCAGGCAGAGCAAAAATTGCAGGCGGAGTATCGCGCGGACTGCGTAGGCGCCGCGCCGCAAGTGTCGGCGAGTGTCGCCGGGCACTGATGCCGCGAAGCGGCGCAAACACGTTTCGCGCCGCTTCGCTTCCTCACCCGTTCGTCCCCTCGCCCGCCACCACGGCCGCCGTCCCCTGCTGCGTTCGCGCGAGCACAGGCCGCAACGCCGCACCCGTATGGCTGGCCGCGACACGCGCGAGACCTTCGGGGTCCGTCGCCGCGACAATCGTCCCGCCGCCCACGCCGCCCTCCGGACCGAGATCGATGATCCAGTCCGCCTCGGCAATCACGTCGAGATCGTGCTCGATGACGACGACGCTATGGCCGCCATCCGCGAGACGATGCAGCACGCGAATCAGCTTCGCGACGTCCGCCATATGCAGCCCGACCGTCGGCTCGTCCAGCACATACAGTGTGTGCGGCGGTTTCTGACCGCGCCGTGTGATGTCGTCGCGCACCTTGCTCAATTCGGTCACGAGCTTGATCCGCTGCGCTTCGCCGCCCGACAACGTGGGCGACGGCTGGCCGAGGGTGAGATAGCCGAGCCCGACGTCCTTCATCAATTGCAACGGATGCCCGATGTTCGTGATGGACGAGAAAAACTCGACAGCCTCGTCGATTTCCATGGTCAGCACGTCGCCGATGTTCTTGCCGCGCCATGTGACCGCCAGCGTCTCGGGATTGAAGCGCTGCCCGTGGCACACATCGCAAGGCACTTTCACGTCCGGCAGAAAGCTCATGCCGATCGTGCGCACGCCCTGCCCCTCGCACGCCGGACAACGGCCGTCACCGGTGTTGAACGAGAAGCGCGAGGCCGTATAGCCACGCGCGCGCGCTTCGAGCGTGCCCGCGAACAGCTTGCGGATCGCATCCCACACGCCGATGTAAGTGGCGGGACACGAACGCGGCGTCTTGCCGATCGGCGTCTGATCGACTTCGAGCACGCGGTCGATACTCTCCCAGCCGGTGATCGAATCGCACCCTTGCCACGCATGCGTGACGTTCAGCGGCGCGCGCGGCGCCGAGCGCGCCAGCACGCTGGAGCGCCGGTTCGCGGCGGGCTTCTCCTCGGCCGCGGCGCGCGCACGCCGCGTAGCCGGCGACGACAGCACCGAACGCCCGACCGCATCCAGCAGATTGGCCATCAGCACGTCGCGCGCGAGCGTGGACTTGCCGGACCCGCTGACGCCGGTCACCGCGACCAGCCGCGACAGCGGAATGCCCACCGTGACATTGCGCAGGTTGTGCAGCTTGCCGCCATGCACGCTCAGCCAGTTCTCCGGCACCGCGGCCGCGCGCTTGCCCGGTGCGACTACCGCGCGGCGCGGCTGCAACGGATGCACGATCGGATTCGCGAGAAACTGCCCGGTGAGCGAATCGGGCTGCGCCGACAGATCGGCCACACTGCCCTGCGCGATCAACGTACCGCCGCGCTTGCCCGCCCCCGGCCCGATATCGATGATGTGATCCGCGCGCCGGATCGTGTCCTCGTCATGCTCGACGACCACCAGCGTATTGCCCTTCTCGCCGAGCTTGCGCAACGCGTTCAGCAAAATCTGGTTGTCGCGCGGATGCAGGCCGATAGTGGGCTCGTCGAGCACGTAGCACACGCCCTGCAGATTGCTGCCGAGTTGCGCGGCGAGCCGGATGCGCTGCGCTTCGCCGCCCGACAGACTCGGCGCCGCCCGATCGAGGCTCAGATAGCCGAGCCCGACCTCTTCCAGAAACTGCAGACGGCTGCCGATTTCGCTGATCACGTCGCGCGCGATTTCCGCGTCGCGGCCGGTCATCTCGACGCTGTCGATCCACGCGCGCGTGTCGGCCACGGTCCACTGCGCGACGTCGACGATCGCCTGCGCGTCGAACGTGACCGCGCGTGCGGTCGGGTTCAGACGCGTGCCCGAGCAATCGGGACACGGTTCGTCGACGAGGCCTTCGGGTTCCTGCTCCTCCGACGGCAAGCTCTGCTCGCGGCCGCGATTGTCGTCGACGACGATCGTGTCGTCGTACGCGGCGCGTTGCTCACGCGTGAGCGACAGGCCCGTGCCGACGCAGGTCGTGCACCAGCCATGCTTGCTGTTGTACGAGAACATGCGCGGATCGAGTTCGGGATAGCTGGTGCCGCACACCGGACACGCGCGCTTCGTGGACAGTACCTTCACCGTGCCGAGCGGCGCGGTGGGATGGCCCCCGGTGATCGCGTCGTGCAGACCGTCGAGCGGCGCGAGCAGATGCATCACGCCCTTGCCGACTTCCAGCGTCCGGTCGAGCGCCTCGCGCAATTCGGCTTCATGGTCCGCCGACACGACGAGGTCGGCGACCGGCAATTCGATCGTATGTTCGCGGAAGCGATCGAGCTTCGGCCACGGGTCCACCGGCACGAACTCGCCATCGACACGCAGATGCGTATTGCCGCGCGCCTTTGCCCATTTCGCCAGGTCCGTATAGACGCCCTTGCGGTTCACGACGAGCGGCGCAAGGAAGCCGACATGCTGCCCCTTGTGATCGCGCAGCAATTGCGCCGCGATCGATTCGACGCTTTGCGACGTGACGGGCGTACCGTCGTGAATGCAGTGCTGCAAACCGAGTTTCACGTACAGCAGCCGCAGGAAGTGCCACACCTCCGACGTGGTCGCCACCGTGCTCTTGCGGCCGCCGCGCGAGAGGCGCTGCTCGATCGCGACGGTCGGCGGGATGCCGTACACCGCGTCGACCTCGGGCCGCCCGGCCGGCTGCACGATGGAGCGCGCGTACGCGTTCAGCGATTCGAGATAGCGGCGCTGCCCTTCGTGGAACAGAATGTCGAACGCGAGCGTGGACTTGCCCGAACCGGACACGCCGGTAATCACGTTGAACTTGCCGTGCGGAATGTCCACGTCGAGCGCTTTGAGGTTGTGCTCGCGCGCATTGACGATGCGCACCACGTCCTCGCCTTCGATCGCCCGGCGCGCGCGCGCCGCGCTCAGCGCCTTCTGCAGCGGAATGCCTTGCGACGCCGGTTCGGCCGCCGCGCCCATCGCGCGGTCGTACTGCAGCAGCGCCTCGCCGGTATGCGATTCCGCGCATTGCTTGACGTCTTCCGGCGTGCCCGCGCACAGCACGCGGCCGCCGCCGTCGCCGCCTTCGGGACCGAGGTCGATCAGCCAGTCGGCCGCGCGAATCACGTCGAGATTGTGTTCGATCACGATCAGCGAGTGACCGCTCGCGAGCAGTTTGCCGAACGCCTGCATCAGCTTGGCGATGTCGTCGAAATGCAGGCCGGTGGTCGGTTCGTCGAACATGAAGAGGCGCTTTGCGACCGGCTGCTTCGCGCTGCGCGCACCGCGCGCCTGCGCCGATTCCGCGAGAAAGCCCGCGAGCTTGAGACGCTGCGCTTCGCCGCCGGACAGCGTGGGCACCGGCTGGCCGAGCTTCACGTATTCCAGACCGACGTCGACGATGGGCTGCAGCACGCGCAATACTTCGGCATCCTTTGCGAAATAGGCTGTAGCCTCGCTGACCGTCAGCTCCAGCACGTCGGCAATGCTCAGCGCGCGCGCCGGCTCGCCGCGCTCGATCTTCACTTCGAGCAGTTCCGCGCGATAACGGCGGCCATCGCAATCCGGACAACGCAGATACACGTCGCTCAGGAACTGCATCTCGATGTGCTCGAACCCCGAGCCGCCGCAGGTCGGGCAGCGGCCGTCGCCCGAGTTGAAGCTGAACATGCCGGGGCCGTAGCCGCGTTGCTGCGCGAGCGGCGCCTTGGCGAACAGCTTGCGGATTTCGTCGAACGCGCCGACGTAACTGGCCGGATTCGAACGCGCGGTCTTGCCGATCGGCGACTGGTCAACGAACACGACGTCCGTGACCTGATCGGCGCCGGTGAGGCTTCTGAACGCGCCCGGCGATTCCGTGGCGAGCCCGAAGTGCCGCGCCATCGCCGGATAGAGCACGTCCTGCAGCAGCGTGGATTTGCCGGAGCCCGACACGCCCGTCACGCAGACGAGCCGCTGCAGCGGAATCTCGACCGTCACGTCACGCAGATTGTGTTGCGTCGCGCCTTCGAGCACGATGCGCGGCGTGCCGGCATCGACGGCGCGCTGCGACCAGTGCGCCGCGTCGGCGACATGGCGGCGGCCGCCGAGGTACTCGCCGGTCAGCGTGCCGGACGAGCGGATCGCCTCGGGCGCGCCGTCGAAAATGATCGAGCCGCCGCGCTCGCCCGGCCCGGGCCCCATGTCGATCAGACGATCCGCCGCGAGCATCACCGACGGGTCGTGTTCGACCACCACCAGCGTGTTGCCCGCGTCACGCAGCCGATGCATTGCCTCGACAATCCGGTTCAGGTCGCGCGGATGCAAGCCGATGCTCGGCTCGTCGAGCACGAACAGCGTCTTGGTGAGCGACGTGCCGAGCGCCGTGGTCAGGTTGATCCGCTGCACCTCGCCGCCCGACAGCGTGCGGCTTTGCCGGTCGAGCGTCAGATAACCGAGCCCGACGTCGCAGAGATATTTGAGACGCGTGCGCACTTCGGCGAGCAGCAGTTTCAGCGCGTCGTCGAGCAACGCGCTCGGCAGGCTGATCTCGTCGAAGAAGCGGCGGATGCGCTCGATCGGCATCAGCATCAGGTCGTGCACGGTCAGACCCGGCAGCGCTTCGAGCTGCGCGCGGGTCCACCGCACGCCGCGCGGCATGAAGCGCTTAGCGGGCGGGAGCACGTCGTCCGCATTCGCCTTGCTGCCCAGGCGCCACAGCAACGATTCCGTTTTCAGACGCGCGCCGCCGCAGGTTTCGCACGGCGTATAGCTGCGGTACTTCGACAGCAGCACGCGAATATGCATCTTGTACGCTTTGGATTCGAGGTACTCGAAAAAGCGTTTGACGCCGTACCAATGGCTCTGCCACTTGCCGTTCCAGTCCGGCGAACCGTTGATGACCCAGTCGCGCTCGGCGTCGGTCAGTTCACCCCACGGCGTGCCGCGGCGGATGTCGGCCTTCGCCGCGTAGCGCATCAGGTCGTCCTGGCACTCCTTCCAGGCGGGCGTTTGCATCGGCTTGATCGCGCCCTCGCGCAGCGTCTTGCGCGCATCGGGAATCACGAGGCCCAGGTCGACGCCGATCACGCGGCCGAAACCGCGGCAGACTTCGCACGCGCCATAGGCCGAGTTGAACGAGAACAGCGCGGGTTGCGGGTCGGCGTAGCGCAGATCGCTTTCCGGGCTGTGCAAACCGGTGGAGAAACGCCAGATTTGCGGTTCGGCTTCCTGACTTACCGGCCCCTCCGACGCAGCGGGCAGCACGTAGATATTGACGCGCCCGCCGCCGCGCTTGAGCGACGCCTCGATCGACTCGACCACCCGTTGTTTATCGACCGAACGCAGCCGGAAACGGTCGGCCACCACGTCAAGCAGCTTGCGCTTGCCGGTGGGCGAATCGACTTCGCGCTGCGCCTGCACGCGCGTGTAGCCGCTCGCCGACAGCCACTGCTCCACTTCCTGCTCGGAGGCCGAGTCCGGCAATTCGACCGGGAACGTGACGACCAGCCGCGGCTCGTTCTGCGCGGTGCGCTCGAGCAGCTCGGCGTAGATCGTTTCGGGCGTGTCGTGACGCACCTGCTGCGCGGTCTGGCAGTCGAACAGTTCGGCCGCGCGCGCGTAGAGCAGCTTCAGGTGGTCGTTGAGTTCCGTCATGGTGCCGACGGTGGAGCGCGAACTGCGCACCGGGTTGGTCTGGTCGATCGCGATGGCGGGCGGCACGCCGTCCACCCGGTCGACTTGCGGCCGGTCCATGCGATCCAGAAACTGCCGGGCATACGCGCTGAAGGTTTCGACGTAGCGCCGCTGGCCTTCCGCATACAGCGTGTCGAACACGAGACTCGACTTGCCGGAGCCCGACGGCCCGGTGACGACCGTCATTTCGCCGGTTCGCACGTCGAGGTCGACGTTCTTGAGGTTGTGCTGGCGCGCGCCGCGAATCTTGATAGTGCCGTTAGATGACAATTTTTCCGACCGTCTGAATGTCTGAATGAGTGGGGCCACCTCTCACGGACGCCTCGCGACCGCGCAAGTTCGGTGCAGCCGGGAACGGCGGCACGCACACGCGACGAGCGCCGCGCGCGCATTGAAGCCCTCAGGTTGCAGCGGGATACTATACTGTATATCTATACAGTTTTCCATGACGCGCGCAGGATGCGCTGTCGAACCGCGTCCTGGCTTGAGGAGCGGCGAAGCACGCGCGCTGCCGGACCCGTCAGCAAGCGTTGTGCCGATCTGGGCAAGAAGATTCGAGGGCCGCGAGGGGCGGCAATCCGGGGGTCGGGTGAGCGTGCCTCGCCGCCCTAACCGTACGCGCTTTCCACGCTAACCGGCCCCGCCGCCGATGCCACGGCTTGCGCTCGCGCACCGCCCTCGCCAAGCGCATACGCCACGCACCGCCTCGCCAGCACCTCGCTCGGATCGACGAGACGCACCACCCGACCGCCCGGGCACGCGAGCACCGCGTCGCGCAGCAGCAGCGGCAACTCGGTGCAGGCCAGCACGATGACCTGCACGCCTTGCGCGACGAGGTCGTCGACCGCCGCCGCGAGGTCGTCCGCGCACTCGCCCGACGTGTAGCCCGCCTTGGCGCCGCGCGGTCCGTAGATGGCGTTCATCAGCCGTCCCTGCGCGGGCGCGTCCGGCGCAATCTGCGCGAAGCCGCGCGCTGCGAGCGCCTGTTCGTAGACACGGCTCGCCAGCGTGCCCGACGTCGCCAGCACGCCGACTTCGCGCAGGCCCGGAAAGGTCTCGCGCAGATAATCGGCGGTACAGGTCAGCATATTCACGATCGGCACGCCCAGCGCCGGCTGGATCTGCTCGATGAACGCGTGCGCGGTATTGCACGGAATCGCGATCAGATCCGCGCCGCCTTCTTCGAGCGTCTTGCATGCGGCGTACAGCGCGAGTGTCGGATCGTCGCCGCCGCCGACGAGCGCCTCGGTGCGGTCCGGAATCTGCGGATTCTGTTCGACCATCACCTTGATGTGATCCTGGTCGCGCGCGGCCGGCGTGTTGCGCACCAGTTTGGCCATGAAATCGACGGTCGCCGCGGGGCCGACGCCGCCCACCACGCCCAGCTTGAAGCGCCGCGCCGGCCGCGCATAGTGGGCCGCCGCGACATGGCGCGCATAGACCTGATTGGTGTCGACGAGCGGCACGTCGAGCGGCTCGAGCGCGCGCAGGACGAGGCCGATTTCGGCCAGCCCCGGCAGGATGATCTCGGCCCCCTGCGCGACCAGGTCGGCGCAAGCCGCGCGCAGCAATTCCACCGGCCGGCCATGCAGACGGCCGGTGCGGATGCCCTCGTCGCCGTACACGGCGCTCGTCACGCAATCGACGCCCGTGCCGTGACGCGGATGCAGCACGTCGAACCGCGCGGCATCGAAATAGCGTTCAAAAAGGCCGTTTTCGCGGATGACCCCGCTGGTTAGCACGCCGATCCGCCGCACCGACGGAAACGTCCGCCGCACGTGGGTGGTGAGCGCCGTCATGATGTTGGCGACCGGTACGGCGAGGTTCGCCGAGAGTTCGTCGATGAAGGTATGGCTGAGGAAGCACGGCAGCACGATCGCATCGACGCCGCGCTTTTCCAGCTCGCGCATCGTGTCGAACATGTGGATCTTGAACTGGACGTTCGCTGTGTCCGGCGCGCTCGCGCCTTGCCAGCAGCGCGGCTCGAACACCAGATCGACGGCCCCCGCCGCGCCGGGCCGGCGCGCGGCGGTGCCGATTCTGCTCAGGATGTCGGCGCCGGCGAGCTGGGCCGCGCCCGCCGCCACGCCCAGCGAACGAAAGCGATGCATGATGACTTCCCCCGTCATTGTCCATCCGCCTTGATGGTAGGCGGCTTTTGCGCTTGAGGATGACATTATGTCGGCCGCGCATGACGTGGGGTTAACCACGAAAATCCGGTTTCTTGGCCTTAATTCGCGGCCCGCCTGCCGGGCCGCGTATCGGGAAACCGCCTAGGCCGCTTCGGCGACGCCGTGCGCCGCGCCCCGCTTGCGGCGTTCGAGCGTGCCGATGCAGACCAATGAAACGCCCGCGAGACAGCTATAAAACACCGCAAGCGGCCACCATGCACCCGGATAGTGATGCGCGAGCACGGTACCGATCAACGGCGTCAAGCCGCCGGCCAGCGCGGCGCACATCTGGTACGACAGCGAGATGGCCGAATAGCGCACGCGCACCGGGAACGCGGTCGACATGAAGCCGGCCATCACCGCGTACGAACTCGACATGCACATCACCGCCAGCGCGATGCCGGTCACGATCGCCACCGGCCGCCCGGTCGAGACCAGCGCGAACATCGGATACGGCGACAGCATCGCCAGCGCCGCCGCGCCCTTCAGGAAGCGTCCGGTGCCGATGCGTTGCGCGAACCAGCCCGAACCCAGCTGCGTGAACAGCTGGATGAACGCGACCACGAACAGGGCATCGAGAATCAGCGAACGATCGAGGCCGAGCGTCTGGGTCGTGTAATTGAGCATGAACGTGTTGACGAACCACGCGCCCGCCACGCCGATCACGTTTGCACCGAGACACAGCAGCACGGTGCGCCACGCGTCGCGCACTACTTCGGCGACAGGCAGCGCGGCCACGCGCCGCTGCGCCTTGAGCGCGTCGAATTCCGGCGATTCGCCGACGCCCGAGCGGATCAGCAGCCCGACCACCAGCAGCACCGCGCTCGCGAGAAACGGCAGGCGCCAGCCCCAGCCGAGAAACGCGTCCTTGTCCATCGACGCCACCGCGCGAAACGCCAGCAGCGACAGGATCAGACCCGCCGGACTGCCGAGTTGCGCGAAGGACGCGAAGAACGTGCGCTTGCCCTTGGGCGCATGCTCGCTCGCCATCAGCACCGCGCCGCCCCACTCGCCGCCGATCGCAATGCCCTGCGCGACGCGCAGCAGCACCAGCAGCACCGGCGCCCAGATGCCGGCGCTCGCGTAGGTGGGCAGCAAGCCGATGCCGACCGTGCCGACGCCCATGATCGCGAGCGTCGCGACCAGCGCCTTCTTGCGTCCGATGCGGTCGCCCAGATGGCCGAACACCAGCCCGCCGAACGGCCGCGCGAAGAAGCCCACCGCGAAGGTGCCGAACGACGCGAGTGTCGCGAAGAACGGGTCGCTGCCGGGAAAGAACAGCTTGCCGAATATCAGCGCGGACGCGGTGGCGTAGATGTAGAAGTCGTACCACTCGATGGTGGTGCCGACGAACGCGGCGGCTGCCGCGCGCCTGGGTTGACGGGTTGCTGCGTGATCGTCTGGCTCGCGATGCATGTCTGTGTCTCCGAGATCGTTCTTGTGTCAAAAGCGCGGCTTCTGCGTGCCGTCGCCGGAAAACGTGCGCGTCAGCTTTCGACCCTGCCGGCCTTCAGTACGCCCGCTTCGAACAGACGCTGCTGGGTCGCCGCGTCGATACCCAATGCGTCGAGCACGTCGCGCGTATCGGCGCCGAGCGACGGCGGCGCGTTGCGATAGGTCGCCGGTGTGCGCGACAGCTTGATCGGCGACGCGGTGCCGCGGTACTCGCCCATCTCGATCACCATGCCGCGATGCAACGTATGCGGATGCCTCGCGACGACCTCGACGGTTTGCACGGGGCCGCACGGCACGCCCGCGTGGATCAGCGCCTGCGCGAGCGGTTCGCAGTCGTGCGTGGCGAGCAGGCTTTCGAGCGCCGCCTTCAATGGCTCGCGATGCGCGCAGCGGCTGCGGTTGTCGGCGTAGCGCGGATCGTCGGCGAGTTCGGGCGCGCCGAGATGCGCGCACAGCTTCGCGAACTGCCGGTCGTTGCCGACCGCGAGAAAGATCGGCGCAGTTGCGGTGCGGTAGCTGTCGTACGGCGTGATGTTCGGATGCGCGTTGCCGCTTCTCTGCGGCGTGCGGCCCGAGCCAAAATAGTTCGGCAGATGCGGATGCAGCAGCGACACGCCGCAGTCGTAGAGCGCAATGTCGATCGACTGGCCGCGCCCGCTCTTCGCACGCTCGGCGAGCGCGAGCAGAATGCCGGCGAGCGCGTTCAGACCCGTGACCATGTCGACGACCGGCAGGCCGACACGCGTGGCCGGTCCGTCACGCTCGCCGTTTACGCTCATCAGGCCGGTCATCGCCTGGATCGCGGCGTCGTAGCCGGGCAAGCCGCCGAGCGGGCCGTCCGGACCGAAGCCCGATACGGCGCAATGAATCAGTGTCGGAAAGCGTTCGCGCAAGTCGCGTTCGTAGTCCATGCCCCAGCGCGCGAGCGTGCCCGGCTTGAAGTTTTCGACCAGCACGTCGGCGTCTTCGAGCAGCTTCCACAGGATCGCGCGGCCTTCGTCGCGCGACAGATCGACCGCGATGCCCTGCTTGTTGCGGTTCACACCGGCGAAGTACCACGCGGTGTCGCCGTAGAACGGCGGACCCCAGCCGCGCGTCTCGTCGCCGTCGGGCGGTTCGAGCTTGATCACCTGGGCGCCGTGATCCGCGAGTGCTTGCGTGCAGTAAGGGCCGCCGAGCACGCGGCTCAGGTCGATGACCTTGATGCCTTGCAGTGCGCCCTGGGTGGCTTGGGTGGCTTGGGTGGCTTGGGTCGCTTGGGTCGCTTGGGTCGCTTGGGCGGTTTGCGCCGCATGGTTCAGGAATCCGGTCATTGCGCGCCTCCGGCCGGCAGCAGTTGCAGGGCCTGATCGAGCGTCACGTCGCGGCCGTCGACCAGCGCGTCGATCACTTCGCTGTCGTCCGTCGCACGACGAACGTCGAGCGGATCGGACGGCAAGAGCTTGTGCCGCACCACCAGATGCGCGAGCGCCAGACGCCGGTAGTCCGGCGCGAGGCGCGCGCCTTCGCACGCCATCAGCACCGCCGTGCTCGCGTGATACAGCGCCGAGCCGGCCTGCCGCACCCATTCGTCGCGGCCCGATTCGGCAACGCTCGCCAGCGCGTCGCAAGCGCGCGTCAGGATCGAGCGCAGCAGCGCCAGGCTGGCCGCAGGCAAGCCCGCCGCGCCAAGCAGGTCTTGCAGATAAGCACGCAACGGTTCGAGCGCGCCGTCGCGCTTCGCGGCCCGCGCGATGTCGAGCGCGACGATGTTGCTGGTGCCTTCCCAGATCGAGCCGAGATGCGCATCGCGCACGAGCCGCGCGTCGCTCCATTCCTCGATGTAGCCGGTGCCGCCGCGCACTTCCATCGCGTCGCCGGTGACGCGGCGCGCGTCGCGGCAAGCGCGGAACTTGATCAGCGGCGTGAGGATGCGCACGCACTTCGCCGCCGCGCGATCGCCCGCATCGGCCTGCGGCAGCAGCAGCGCGATGCGCATGAACATCGAACGCGCCTGTTCGGCGGGCAGCATCATCTTCATCAGTTGCCGCTGCATCAACGGCATGTCGATCAGCTTGCGGCCGAACGCCTCACGATTGCGCGCGATGTGCAGCGCCTCGGTCAGCGCACGGCGCATCAGCCCCGCCGCGCGCACGCCGTTCGACAGCCGCGACATGTTGATCATGTCGGCCATCTGATGAAAGCCGCGCCCCACTTCGCCGATCAGATACGCGTGCGCGCCTTCCAGCACGATCTCGCCGCTCGCCATCGAACGGCTGCCGAGCTTGTCTTTCAGACGCACGATCCGGTAGCGGTTGCGCGAGCCGTCGGGCAGCGTCTTCGGCAGCAGGAACAGGCCGAGGCCGTTGATGCCGGACGGCGCATTGTCGGGACGCGCGAGCACCATCGCCAGATCGGCATCGGCATTCGAGCAGAACCATTTGTCGCCGTACAGACGCCACGCCGCGTCGCCGTTCGCATCGGTTTCGAGTGCCGCACGCGTGGCGATGCGCGCGACGTCGGAGCCGGCCGCCTGCTCGGTCATGAACATCGCGCCTTGAAACAGCGTGTCGAAATCGCGCGAGGCCAGCATCGGCAGAAAGCGCGCGACCAGTTCGGGCGCGCCGAATTTGCGCAGCGTGCGCGTGAGCGAATCGGTCATGCTGACGGGGCAGCACAGGCCGAATTCCGCCTGCACGAACAGGAACGTCAGTGCGTATTTGACGAGCGGCGGCGGTGGTGTCTTGCCGTCGCGGGTGTCGTG
The DNA here is from genome assembly GCF_046030495.1 of Paraburkholderia strydomiana. Taxonomy (GTDB): domain Bacteria; phylum Pseudomonadota; class Gammaproteobacteria; order Burkholderiales; family Burkholderiaceae; genus Paraburkholderia; species Paraburkholderia strydomiana_A. Next base: position 121,764 of record NZ_JAQQCJ010000018.1, on the reverse strand, counting down.
GCTCAGCGACGCGAGCCCCAGCTCGGAATACGCGACGCGTTCCAGCGCGACGTAATCGGGGTGCTTGTCGATGCTCTGCAGCGCTTCGCCGCGGCGCGTGCGATGGCGCAATTGCGGCGGGTTCCGGTCGGCGGAAAGCGCCCATACGTCGAGTTCGTCGGATGCGCGCTGGCCCAGCTCAACGAGCTGGCTTTCGAGTTCACGGTATAGCTCGTCGCCGAGATGCAGCCTGATGAGGCGCGCGAAATCCGGATCGCTCGTGAAGAAGTTGATGCCCCGGCTATCGGGAATGTTGGACGAGCCGTGCACCGGCTGCGCGATGATTTCGCTCATGCTTGTCTCCTGTCTTGTGGGAAGAGCATAGAAGCGGCTTCGATAATCGTCTAATACAACTTATATCCGGTACGATAGACACAGCTTATCGATAACAACGGAGACTGCCGTGGACCTGAAGCAATTGCGCTATTTCGTGGCGGTCGCCGAGGAACTGCATTTCGGCCGCGCGGCCAAGCGGCTGTTCATCTCGCAACCGGCGCTGAGCTTCGACATCCGCAAGTTCGAAGAGCAACTCGGCGTGCAACTGCTCGCGCGCACCAACAAGTCGGTCGCGCTGACCAACGCCGGGCAGGTGCTGCTCGGTGAAGCGCGCCGCCTGCTATTGCAGGCGGGCGAAGCCGAACGCATCACGGTGCGCTCGGCGCACGGCCTCGCCGGCCGTCTGCGGATCGGCTTCGTGAATTCGATGTTGTACCGGGGCATGCCGCAGGCAGTGAGCCGTTTCGAAGCCGACTATCCGGGCGTCGAAATCGTATTGAAGGAGATGAACACCAGCGAGCAGGTGCATGCGATCCAGCGGATGCAGATCGACATGGGTTGCGCGCATTGGGGCAACTTCCCGTCCGACGTCACGTCCACCCCGGTGTTTTCCGAGCCGTTCCTGTGCTGCCTGCCGGTCGATCATCCGCTCGCGCGCAAGCGCCGGGTCGATCTGCGCGCGCTCGCGCAGGAGCCGTTCATTCTGTTTCCGCGCACCGTGTCGCCGCATTATCACGATCTGATCATCGCGCAGTGCGTGAGCGCGGGGTTCAGTCCGTTGATTCGCCATGAGGCGCGGCTGTGGCAGACCGTCGTCACGATGGTCGGCTTCGGCATGGGGGTCGCGCTGGTGCCGTACACGTTGCGGCAGGTGCAGGACCCGCGCGTGTGCTTTTTGCCGCTGCGCGGCGAGACGCTGCTATCGCAAGTGCTGCTGTTGCGCAGGAGCGGCGATGCGGAGCCGGTCGCCGACCGCTTCGTCGAGTACCTCGACGAAGCCGCCGGCAAGTCCGCGAAACCGCCTCATTCGCCGCCGTCGAGGCGCCCGGCGTAGGCGCTCAACAGCTTGTGGGCGATCATGTCCACGGCCGGTTTGACGAGGCCGTTCTTGTCGGTCCAGACTTTGGGCGTCAAGGTGCCGCTCAGGGCGACGCTGTCGGCGTCGCTCAAGGCGAGCAGCGCGGTTTGCACGTCGTCGTCGAATGCAATCACGTTGACGAAGATCGTGTCGCCGTCGTTGGTGGCCGCGCGCACCTTGCAGGTGACGAAGCGCCTGCCGTTCTGCCCCGTGCGGATCTGAGCCTCGCCGTATAAACGTCCGCCCACCAGTCCTTCTATCATTGTGTCGCTCCAGTTATTGCGTGTCCCCAGGGAGTTTTGCTTTGGATGCGTTCCGAGGGTACTTCATTCGGGCGCACTTCCGGGGCACATCCTTGCGGTATATCGTGCGAAAGGCCCGTCGGCCAGCGCGGTGCGTATGATCCCATGAGAAGCCGCTCGGCTCGCAGAGAAAAACAGGTGCGTGCAGGTCAGCAGGATAGCGCCTGGCTGGCCCGCGCTCGCCGTGGATCTTTCCTCGCCCGTCACGCTATATGCCGCTTGCCGGTCAGTGACTCGTCATTCGGCCGTCGCGCGTCGCCAATCGTGGGGAGGTCGATTACAAGTTTGCTCACCTTGTCGCGAGTCACGTAGCTTGCACCGCGCAACGCTGCAAGACGCCGGCCTCAGATCGGACCGGGACCCATTGAAGGTAACCCCGAAAATCGAAATTCACCCTTGCGAACAATGCGCTTAATTATCTACGACCGCGCTTCTAAACTTGGCATCACCTGCTATGGATTCGATCCCGTGCTGTCGGCGCATGGTATGCCGTCAATACAGTGCAATACCGGCCTGAGAAGGCTTATTGTGCGTCGCGCGAGCTGATCGGGACATAGAGGGCATCGTGGGCCTGAACGAGGTGCCGGTCACGCAGGTCGGCTTTACACCGCGATGGAGAAATACGAATGGATCGTTGAGTCGAAATCCAGTCCAATCAAGGAGGAGCAGATTATGAACAAGCCAACCAGCGCATTCATCGCGGCCGTCGCTGCGCTCACGCTGTCGGCCGGCGCGTATGCACAGAGTAACAACACGCTGGCGACCCCGAGCACCGTGTCGCCGGTCCATACAACGAACACGACGAGCGGCTACGGCACGCCTGGCGTCACCAACTCGGACAGCGGTATGGGCGCCGGGTCACCGAACTCGGGCCTGCCGGGTAGCACGAACAATAGCTCGACGTCCCTCACCAACGCTCCCGGCAGTCACAATACGCTGGCGACGCCGACCACCGTGTCGCCGGCTGCCCAATAACCGCAATTCAGGACGACAACCAGCCGCAGCCGCAACCAAGCGCCAGGCGACTGCGCGCTTCAATCGCGTAGGGCGCAGTTGTAATTGTGAACGGTGCCCCGTTTCGCGACTAGCGGAAGTTTCGCGACTAGCGGGAGCTGGTTAGTACGATCGACCTGCACGGCTCCATGCTGTCGAGCGTCACGACAGCCGATGGGCGCGCGAACAGTTCAAGCCTCGGCAGAGCGATGCATCAAGACGCTTAGCGTGTGTCGTAACGGATTATCCTCACGAAATCCGTAAATCTGAAATTCGGGTTCCTCATTCGCCACCTGTCGCAAGAAAGACCGCTGTCCTGACAGACAGCGGTCTTTGTTTCTCCCCGACTTCTCCCCGGCCTCTTCCTGGCAGCGGCTTGCGTCACACCGACGGCTTGCATGCCCGTAGGGTGACGAATAACAGCGACCGGCGACACGTTTAAGCGACGGTGGAAACAGGTTAATGCAACTGGCCCGACCTGCCATCACGCGCCGAATGGCCGAATTCGCCCCAGCGTTGAATGACCGCTTCGCGGAAAATCGGGGAACCGAAATGGGTCAAGCAGAGACGCTCGCTGTTACGCGGCCCCCTTCGCACCGACGAGGTCGTGCAACGTCAAGTGAACCAGAACGCAGACAGCTCGCCACTCAAACGAAACGCCGGCTCAACGTTAAACGACCAACGCGGCCACGGAGCGCCCGCAACGACAACGCCACCACGTCCACTTCAACGCTGAACGCCTCCCGACTCAGGCGTCATATCCACACCGCGCACGAGCCGCTTCGCCAGCCGCGGTTGCCGCAACTGTTCGAGCCACCATTGCAACGCGCGCCCTTCGTGATCGCCGCGCCACGCGACGTACAACACGTTCGGCTCGCGCGGATCCGCAGTCGTCTTCTCAACCAGCTCGCCCTGCTTCAATAGCGACGCCACCCGCTGACGCGGCAGCCACCCCACTCCCAAACCGTCGCGCTGCGCGAGAATCTTTGCCCGCATGCTCGGCAGCGCCAGCGACGCCTGCCCGCCCATCACGCCATAAGCCCGCCCCGCCGTGGTACGCGACGAATCGGCGACCACCACCGCGCGATGTTCGAGGATCCGTTCGCGGCCGAGCGGCCCTTCGACAGCCGCCAGCGGATGACGCGGCGACACCGCGAACACCCAGTCCATTACCCCGAGTTCGAACCAGCGCAGGCCGGGAATCGCCGGCGGCTCATTGGTCGCGCCGACGATCAGATCCGCACGGCCGTCGCGCAACGCTTCCCAGGTGCCGCTCAGCACTTCGTGCGTGAAGCGCAACTTGACGCCCGAGTTCAGCGCATCGAACGCACGCACTACCGGCATCAGCAGCTCGAATTCGAGGATCTCATCCGTGACCACCCACAGCCGGTCCTCCCAGCCGCTCGCGATCTGCTTCACGCGCTGCGTCATGCGCGCCATGTCGAGCATCAGGCGCGCGGCTTCGTCGGCGAGAAGCTGGCCGGCGGGCGTCAGTTGCAGCCGGTAGCGGCGCCGGTCGAACAGCAGCGCGTCGAAGCGCGTTTCGAGTTGCCGCGCGGCATGCGACACCGTGGACGGCGCCTTACCGAGGCGCGCCGCCGCGCGCGACAGGCTGCCGGTTTCGCGAATCGCGTCAAGCAAGGCCAGTTCGTCTTCGGACAACATGTTCCATTCCTTCGAACGAGTTCGACGCAAAGATGGTACGGCAAAGCGATGAAGCGAGTCCACTATAGCGATATCGCGGCTGAAAAGAGGCCGAATAGATCGCGCGATGCGCCTTCAGAAAAATCGCACGAGTGATCCGGAAGGCAATCTGATCCATATCTTTGGACCGCGTGAGGCAATGATGTAAGTGTGGGAGTGGGTCGCGCGGGTTTGTCGCGCGCAGGCGGTAGCTGCCGTGCATCCACCTGAGTGCCCTTGCTCACGTCGAGCGCCGCGTCGCCTCACCATAAAGCCATCCACACGAGCCCACTGACAGACGCCGTTGCGCTCGCGCCCCCGCCTCGCCACAAAGCCGTCCGCACAGCCCCATTCACGCGCCCTCCCGCGCCGACTCCCCAGCCGCCTCGAAAATATCCCGCAACCATTGCGCAAACACCCGCACACGCGACGACAACTGGCGGTTTTGCGGATACAGCACCGAAACCGGCATCGGCGGCGGCGGGAAATCCGCAAGGATGATCTTCAGCCGCCCCGCTGCCAGTTCCCCCGCGACCCGGTATTGCGGCACTTGCACGATCCCCAGTCCGGCGAGCGCCGAACCGGCATAGAGATCGGCCCCCGTCACCGACACCGCCGACGGCAGCACCATCGCCGTATCCCGCCCGTCGATGCGGAATTCGAGCGGCACCGGCTTGCCGGTCGCGCTCGACACGTAGTTCACCGCACGGTGCGTGGACAGCGCAGTCGGATCGGCCGGCTCGCCATATTCCGCGAGATACGTCGGACTCGCCACCGTCACTTGCGGCAGTTGCGCGACGCGCCGCCCCACCATCGACGAATCCTGCAGATTGCCCGCGCGCAGCACGCAGTCGATCCCCTCGCGCACCAGGTCGACGAGGCGGTCGTCCTCACCGATCGTCAGCTCGATCTCGGGATAGCGCGCGAGAAACGCCGGCAGCGCCGGCACGACGAAGTGCCGCGCCAGCGTGCCCTGCAGATTCACCCGCAACAACCCCTTCGGTGCGAGATTCGAGAACGAACCCTCGGCCTCTTCCATGTCGGCGATCAGCCTTATGCAGCGGCGGTAATACGCTTCGCCGTCATGCGTGAGCCGCACCGTGCGCGTGGTGCGCTCCAGCAGCCGCGCGCCGAGCCGCTGCTCCATGCGCTTCATCAGATTGGTGACGGTGGCGCGCGGAATCTGCAGGTCGTCCGACGCGCGCGTGAAACTCTGCCGCTCGGCGATCCGCACGAAAACCCGCATTTCCTCGAAACGATCCATGGTCGGCATCCCGGCGGCCGGGCGCCGCCCATTATTAAAGCAAATGGAATGATCATGCTCATTCTAACGTGATTATCTATGCCGAAAACGCGTCCATGATTCACCTCACCTACTCACCACCTCGAAGGAAACGAATCATGAACACGCTCAACAACGCTCAAGTCGCCATCGTGACCGGCGCATCCCGTGGCATCGGCGCGGCGGTCGCGCAACGTCTCGCGAAGGACGGTTTCGCGGTTGCCATCAACTACGCATCCAGCTCGGCCGAAGCCGATGCATTGGTGAGCGAACTCACCGCCGCGGGCGGGAAAGCAATCGCGGTGAAAGCGGACGTGTCGAACGCCGACGACGTGCGCCGTATGTTCGACGTCACCGAACAGCAACTCGGCAAGGTGGACGTGCTGGTCAACAACGCCGGCGTGCTCAAGACCTTGCCGCTCGCCGACACCAGCGACGCGCTGTACGACCAGACCTTCGACATCAACGTGCGCGGCACCTTCAACACGTTGCGCGAAGCGGCCGCGCGGATGAACGACGGCGGGCGCATCGTCAACTTTTCGAGCACCACGCTCGCGCTGAACATGCCGGGCTACGCGATCTACAACGCAACGAAGGCGGCCGTCGAAGCCTTCACGCATGTGTTCGCGAAGGAACTGCGCGGCCGCAACATCACCGTCAACGCGGTGGCGCCGGGTCCGATCGCGACGTCGCTGTTCCTCGACGGCAAGACCGACGAGCAGATCCAGAACTTCGCGAAGATGCCGCCGCTGCAACGCCTCGGCCAGCCGGACGATATCGCGTCGGTGGTGGCGTTCCTCGCAGGCGCGGACGCGGGCTGGGTCAACGGTCAGATCCTGCGCGCGAACGGCGGCCTCGCCTGAGGCGATCGATTCGCTGCGGGCGCGCCCCGCGCGGCTTTCAAGGCCATCACATCGTCAATTGAATTGAATCGAATCGGAGGAAAAAATGCGCAAGAACGTCATCCTGGTCACGGGCGCCGGTACGGGCATCGGCAAGCTCACGGCCCAATCGCTGGCCGAGGCCGGCCACGTCGTCTACGCGACGATGCGCGACGTCGACGGCCGCAACAGGCCGCGCGCCGATACATTGCGCGCGCTCGCTCAAGCGCAGGACCTGCAGTTGCATCCGCTCGAACTCGACGTGTTGTCGCAAGACTCGGCCGATGCCGCCGCCGCGACGATCGTGCGCGAGCAGGGCCGGCTCGACGTGGTGATGCAGAACGCGGGGCATCTGGTGGTCGGCCCGAGCGAAGCGTTCACGCCGGAAGAAATGATGAAGGTATTCGACACCAACCTGTTCGGCGCGCAGCGCGTGAACCGCGCCGTGCTGCCTTACCTGCGTCAGCAGGAAGCCGGCCTGATGCTGTGGGTCAGCAGTACGACGACCAAAGGCGGCTTTCCGCCCTTCCTCGGTCCGTATGGCGCGGCGAAGGCCGCGATGGATTCACTCGCGGTCACACTGACGTATGAGATCGCGCGCTTCGGCATCGAAACCTCGATCGTGGTGCCGGGCGCGTTCACGCGCGGCACCGAGCATTTCCCGAGCGCCGGCAAGCCCGCCGATACCGAACGCGCAGCGGCGTATGCGCGCTATGACGGCGTGATGGACCGCATCGGCGAGCGCCTGTCCGAACTCACGCCGGACGACGCGACGCCGCAAGCCGTCGCCGATGAGATCGTGCGGATCGTCGCGCTGCCGTCGGGCGAGCGGCCGATGCGCTCGGTCATCGACTTCGTCGGCGACGGCGCACGCGAAGTGCTCGAAGTATCGGAGCGCGTGCGCATCGAGTTCGCGCGGCGCATTGGTATGGGGGATTTGCTGGAGGCGCGGGTTAAGCGGTGAGTGACGAGGGGGTGGTTGGGAGGCGAGATCGGTGATCGTGTATGCGTGGGTGGTTACCGCTTGCCATTCCCATTCCGCCACGCCCCGCACTCACCCCACGATTCCCTTACCGCCTCCACCTTCCCGGCCCCATCCCTACAGGACCCGCAAACTCATGCCCCGCCCCATCCTGAACGCAATCGCAGCCCTCCTGCCCCTGCTCGCCACCGCCTGCGATGCCGGCCAGCCGCCGCCCGACGCGTCCCTCTCCACCCGGAGCACGACCATGGAACCTTCGGTCACTTATCTTCATCTGTTGAAACACACGCCGTTCTTCACGAACCTGACGACCGGGCAGTTGCGCTGGGTCATCGGTCATTCGCATGAATGGGAAGCGCGCGCCGGCACGGTCGTCGCCGAACGCGACGGCAACGCCGCGAGCGGCGCGCAGGATCGGGCAATCTGGATTCTGCTGGACGGCGGCTGGCAACTCGAAGCCGCCGGTCATACGTACCCCGCTGATCACGCGAGCGCGGGCAAGTGGTTCAGTGCGGCGATGACGGATCGGCTATGCCGCCTCGTCACGACCGAACACAGCTACGTGATGAAAATCGAACGCGCCGACTTCGACGCGATGCTCGCGCAAGGTTTTGCGTTCGGCCCGCATATCGACGCGGGCCGCCACTACTATGGCGAACTCTTCGCCGCTCCGGTCTCACTCGCACAATGACGCCGAACCGGAACGTATCGCTACGGCACGAAAAACGGCGCGCTCACACCGCCTTCGGATTACGCTCCTCGAATCCTTCCTGGTGCCAATAGGGATAAGCGGGACGCACGGCGCTCGCCGCGTCGAGTTTCGCAACCTGCTCGGGCGTCAGGTTCCAGCCGACCGCGCCGAGGTTCTGCCGCAGTTGCTCCTCGTTGCGCGCGCCGATCAGCACCGTCGACACCGTCGGCCGTTGCAGCAGCCAGTTCAATGCGATTTGCGGCACCGTCTTGCCGGTTTCCGCGGCCACTTCGTCGATGGCATCGAGCACGCGGAACAGATACTCGTCCGGCACCGGCGGACCCATGTCGGCGGTCTTGTGCAGCCGGCTCGAATCGGGCAGCGGCTGGCCGCGCTTGATCTTGCCGGTCAGACGTCCCCAGCCGAGCGGGCTCCACACCACCGCACCCACGCCCTGGTCGATGCTGAGCGGCATCAGCTCCCACTCGTAGTCGCGGCCGACCAGCGAGTAGTAGGTCTGATTCGCGACATAGCGCGGATAGCCGTAGCGGTCCGCGACATCTTGCGACTTCATCAGATGCCAGCCGGAGAAATTCGACACACCGGTGTAGCGGATCTTGCCGGCGCGCACGAGATCGTCGAGCGTCGACAGGACTTCGGCGACCGGTGTTCTGGCGTCGAAACCATGCAGTTGGAACAGGTCGATGTAATCAGTTTGCAAGCGCTTGAGCGCGGCGTCGACCGCCTGGATCAGATGGAAGCGCGACGAACCGACGCTGTTCGGGCCGTCGTCGAAACGGAAGGTCGCCTTGGTCGAGATGATCGCCTTGTCGCGCTTGCCCTTGAGCGCTTCACCGAGCACCGATTCCGATGCACCGCTCGAATAAATGTCCGCGGTGTCGAACATCGTGACGCCCGCGTCGAAGCAGATGTCGATCAGGCGGCGCGCTTCGGCGACGTCGGTGGCGCCCCACGCCTCGAAAAATTCGCCCTTGCCGCCAAACGTGCCCGTGCCGAAACTCAGGACCGGCACCTTGAAACCGGATGCACCCAGATGTCTGTATTCCATTGATGAATCTCCGTGGCCTAGCCGTCGATAAGCGGATGCTCAGTCTACGCGTGTCTGGGCAAATGCGTCGGCGGGGAAGGCTGGGAATTGGCGGCAACGCGATGCACGACGAGCGGGTCAACCTCACCGTGCATCAACAGGCACAAGCGGCCTCCCTACTCCCCCTCTCTCGTCAACGCGTTCAACGCTTCGCGCGTGGCCCGCATCACACTGTCCCAATCCCCTAACGCCGGCTGCCTGAACAGCCGCGCGTGCGGATACCACGGCGTATCGCTGCGCTCCAGCAACCAGCGCCAGCAGGTGTCGAAGCGGTTCAGAATCCAGACCGGCTTGCCCAGCGCGCCGGCCAGATGCGCAGTCGACGTATCCACCGAAATCACCAGATCGAGGTTGGCAACCAGCGCGGCGGTATCCGCGAAATCGTGCAGGTCTTCCGTGTAATCGACGACGCACCCGCTCAACGCGCTGCCCGCCAACTGCGACGCCGCCGCCCCCTTTTGCAGGCTGAAAAAGCACACGCCCGGCACCTCGACAACCGGTGCGAAACGTTCGAGCGCAATCGAGCGGCGCTCGTCGATCCTGCGCAACTCCGCGACGTGCGAGCGGTTTTCGCCCGCCCACACGAGGCCCACTTTCAGACGCCGATCGGCCTGCGCATCGATACGCTCGCCCCATGCGCGCACGGCCTCGGTATCCGCGAACAGATAAGGCGTCGACGCGGGAATGCTCGCTTCGTCGGTCCTGAACGCGAGCGGCAAACTCAGCAACGGACAGTGGCAATCGAACGGCGGCAACGGCTGACCCGCTTCGACCAGCTGGCCGACACCGTCGAGCGTGGTCATGAGGCGCATCAGCGAAGACGGCACTTCGAGCACGACCTTCGCGCCGAGCTTCGACACCAGCGCGGCATAGCGGCAAAACTGCAGCGTGTCGCCGAGCCCCTGCTCCGCATGCAACAGAATCGTCTTGCCGTCGATGGGAAAATCGCCGAGCCACAGCGGCTGCGCGAAACCGCGCCTCGCCGCCTTGATCCGGGCGCGCTCCCAGCGCGATTCGTATTGCCGCCAGCCGGCTTCGAACTGCCCCATTCGCAGCAGACATAGCGACTGATTCCAGCGCGTTTCCACCGAACCGGGGTCGAGCGCGAGTGCGCGCTCATAACTCGACAGCGCTTGCGCATGCTGATCGAGGTCGCTCTGCGCGAGGCCGAGATTGCTCCATGCATCGACGAAGGCCGGCGCCAGTTCCAACGCGCGCCGGTAGCTGTGCTCCGCTTCTTGCGGCCGGTTCATGTCGGCGAGCACGGTGCCGCGATTGCTCCACGCCGCGGCATAGTCCGGGCGCAATGCAAGTGCGTGATCGAGGTCCGCGAGCGCGTCGCCGGCGCGGCCCATGTCGCGCAACAGGCACGCGCGATTGTTCCAGAACGGCGCGGCCTCCGGCATCGACGCGATGGCGCGATCGAAAGCGGCAAGCGCGTCGAGCGACCGGTTCAGACCGGCCAGCGCATTGCCGCGATTGTTCAATGCATCGGGGAAATTGGGCTGCAATGCGAGCGCGCGATCGGCGCTGGCAAGGCCTTCGGTGTAGCGCTGCTGTGCATTCAGCGCGTAAGCCAGGTTCGAATGAACGGGCGCCTGTTTCGCGTTGACGGCCAGCGCCTTTTTGAGCAGATCGCTGCCCTCTTGGGGACGGCCCGTTTGCAACGCGAGTTCGCCGAGCCATTTCAATGCGTCGAAATGGCGTGGCTTGAGTTCGAGAATCTCGCGATAGAGTTCTTCGGCCTCGACGATCGCGCCGTTCTGCTGCAGCGCGACGGCCTGCCGAAGCATGTAGTCCAACTGTTGCGGCAGATTGCCGGGCTTGTTCATACGGTCAGCTTCGATGGGATGCGCGAGAAATCGCCGGTGCGGTGCCGATGCGCGCGGCGTCCGGACAGACGCGGCGTGTAGCACGCAAGAAAAGAGCGATTATCGTCGAAAGCACCGCTTCGAACCACTGCCGGCATGCGGCGCGCAAGCGTGGCACGCCGGTTTTGCAGCAGGCCGGACACTCCCGCCGTCCGGCCCGTACGACACGCGTCGCGTCTTACGCATCACACATAGGCGGCGAAACATGACGCAACGCGCATCACCCCCCTTACTGCGCCGTGCCCGACAGATGCTTGCGCTTCGCGAGGTCCTGCGCCATCGCGTAATGCTGCTGAATGGTCGGCAGCGCCTTCTTCGCCGCGTCCTTCAACTGCTCGTCGCGGCCCGAGGCGATTTCCGCCTGGAACGCCGACAACGTCTTCTGTTCGCCGGCAAGCGCGACCTGTTCGATATACGTCTTGTCGAACTCCGCGCCGCGCAGATTGTTGATGCTCGCGAGCACCGCCGCGTCGGGATCGTTCTTCGGCACGTCGACGCCGCGCGGGCTCGCTGCGCGCAGCGCGTCCGAGATCTTCGCGTTATCGGTCGAGACGCGTTCGGCAAATGCCTTCACGTCGCGGTCGGTGGAACGCGACGTCGCGATGCGCGCGGCGTCGCGCTGCGTCGCGATGGCCTTGGTGCCGTCCGCGATGAACGTCTGGTCGGCGGCATGCAGGCGGGCCGTGTCCGCCGCTGCCGGTGCGGCTGTGGTGGTCTGAGCGCTGGCCGCGGTGGCGACAGCCAGAAGGCCGGTCATGCAGGCGCTGGCGATGGTGGCGAGAGGCAAGCGGATCATACGTTCTCCTTGAGGTGGAAGCGAAACAGCAGCGATGCGTGTGCGCGTCGAACATCACGCTGCGGAAAAAATTGCAGCCCGGCCCGAAGGCCGCCGACGGCGCCACGCTTTTATCGCTGTCGATTCTAGGAGGCGTGCGAAAGACCATGTGAAACGGTGCTGTCGCTTCTGTAACCTTAGGTAACCTTCATAACAATGCCTTGACATGCCGGTATCGCGCGTACTTTCCGCGTCCCGCCCGACGCCTGCGCGTTAGCGAGACGATGCGATTAAAACAGCGAGGAACCCCTGAATTTTTCTCCAATGGCGCCGATAACCGAAAGGTAAGCCACGCGCCAGGGGCCGACGCAACACTGCCTGGCGCACGACACACGGCGCAATCCTGGAGAGATTCGATGGCGGAAGAACAGCGAGCCAATCACGAACGCAGCAACCTGACCAGCTCCAACAAATTCGAGTTGTTGCTGTATCGCCTCGGCAGCGTGCCGGGCAGCGATGCGCATGAGCTGTACGGAATCAACGTCTTCAAAGTGCGGGAAATCTCGACCATGCCGCCGGTCACGCCGATCGCCGGTTCATCGCCGTTCGTGATGGGCGCGGTGGATATTCGCGGGCAGATCATTCCGGTGATCGACTTGCCGCGCCTGATGGGCTGTGAGCCGACCCGCGGCCTGAACATCCTGCTGGTCACGGAATTCGCGCGTTCGACGCAGGCGTTCGCCGTCGAGGAAGTGGACGATATCGTGCGGCTGGAATGGAACCAGGTGCTGTCCGCCGACGGCACCGCGGGCGGCAATCTCGTCACCAGCATTGCGCGCATCGACGGCAATACGGGCGATTCGCGGCTCGCGCAGGTGATCGACGTGGAGCAGGTGCTGCGCGACGTGTTTCCGTCACAGCACCCGAGCGTCGATCCCACTTCGGTCGGTGAGGCGCTGGGCATCCGCCCTGGCGCGAAGATTCTCGCCGCCGACGATTCCGGTTTCGCGCGCAAGCTGATCGAGCAGGCCTTGAGCGCGATCGGCGCGGACTACGTGATGACCAAGACCGGCGAAGAGGCCTGGAATACGTTGCAGCAGGTCGCGCGTGAAGCGCAAGCGAGCGGCGCCCGGGTCAAGGACCATATCGCACTGGTGCTGACCGATCTCGAGATGCCGGAGATGGACGGCTTCATGCTGACGCGTCAGATCAAAGCCGACGAACGGACCCGCGACATTCCAGTGATCATCCATTCATCGTTGACGGGCGCGGCGAACGAAGCGCACGTGAAGAATGCCGGCGCGAATGGCTACGTGGCGAAGTTCGCCGCGGCCGAGCTGGCCGATGCGATTCGGCATGCGCTGGGCGCGGTGCCTGAGGCTGCTTGAGGTGGTGAGAGGTTGCGGGTGGTCGATTACGCTCGCCCGGAAGATCGCTTAGGTTCGGCCCGGCGCGAACCGCATCGAGATCGAGCGGGCCGCGCCATGAAGGCGATGCAGCGCCGCCTCTATCGACGCGACGCGAGTTCCACCGAGAAGGCCACACGCCCCGTTTCGACACCCATCGTGTTGAGTCGCTTCGGTGCGTGAAAACCTTCGAGCTTCGCACGTTGCTCCGTCGTGCCGATATCGAGCAGCACAAGCAGTTCCGCGGCCACCGCATAGAGCATGGCGAGATTGCCGTCCTCGATCTTCACCGCGATGCCGAGCGCGCCAGCCGCGCCCAGGCGCGCGGTCTGCGCCGACGCGCGCACGCCGAACGCATAACTGCCGTCCGCGCCGACCTTGCCGACCAGCGCGCCGTCGAACGCCTGCATCAATACCGTACAGAATCGGTCCACGCCGCCCACCAGTTCCGGATACGCCGTCATCGCGCGATAAATGCGTGCGAGCGCAGCCGTGCGCGGCGCTACCGATGCGGCCGCCGATGACGCCGTAACCTCGTCCTGCGCGGCAGCCAGCTTCGCGAACATACGCGCGAGCCGGTCTAGCGGAAAAGCCGGCGTCGGCAGATTGCAGCCATCGGTCGACCACAGCACCGCGTCGGCGGGCAGATCGCATACGTCGGCAACGGTCTGCTTCACGCGCGTCTGCATCGGATGCCCGGGCCGTTCGTAGCCGTCGAGCGCCGCGCCGATCGCCCGCGCCCCGGCCAGCATGCCGGCGTGCTTGCCGGAGCAGTTGCTGCATACGCCGCCCGGCTTGAAATCGCGCTTGAGCCAGTCGATATACACCGCATCCGATAGCGGCGGATGGCCGCCGCAGCGCAGATCCGCTTCGCTCGCCTGCGCTTTCGCCAGCATGCCGCGCGTGCGCTCGATGTGACGCGCCTCGCTGCTGTGCGACGCGCACATCAGCGCGAGATCGGCTTCATCGAAACCGAAACGTTCGAGCGCGCCGGTTTCCAGCACCGCCAGCGCTTGCGCCGGCTTCGCCGCGGAACGCGCAAGCGTCACGCGCGCCGGATCGCCGAACGAATACAACAGGCGGCCGCTCGCGTCGACTACCGCGACATGCGCGAGATGCGTGTTTTCAATCGCCTCGCCGCGATAGACGGTCGCTGCGACCGGCGCGGTTTCGTGCAGGGTCATGCTCGTTCTCCTCATGAGCGCCGCGGCAGTGCGAGCGCACTGAATCGTCGGCGGCGCGAGCGATTCTACGTTCGTTTCGCAACTCGAACCAGGGTGCAGTCACGTTGCGTCAGTTTGCATCGAGACGCTCGCGCAGATGCTCGACCAGGTAATCGATCAACGCCCTTACCTTCGGCGGCAAAAAGCGGTTCGGCGGATACAGCAGCCACACCGTGCCCTCGTACGCGCGCGCTTCGAGACGCCAGTCCGGCAGTACCTGCACCAGCTCGCCGCTCTGCAACGCGGGCACCGCGGCAAACTCCGGCACGCTCGCGATGCCGAAGTCCTGCTGCGCGGCTTCGAGCCGGGCCAGCGCATGGTTGGCGATGTAGCGCCCCTTCACATCGACGCTTTGCGTTTCCGCGCCGCGGCGAAAGCGCCAGCGATTGTCGTCGGCGGTTTCGCCGAGATAGATGCAGTCGTGCTTCAGCAGATCGCGCGGCTGCGCAGGCGCGCCGCGCGCGCGCAAGTACGCGGGCGACGCCACCAGCAGCCAGCGCACCGCGCCGAGCCGCCGGCCCGCCAGACCTTGCGGCGGATGCTCGGTCAGACGGATCACGAGGTCGACGTCGTCGGCGAGCGGGTCGACGTCGTGGTCGGTGAAGAGCAGTTGCAGATCCACTTCGTCATACGCGCGCAGGAAGCCGGCGATCAGCGGATGAATCACCGCCTTCGCGAACTGGGTCGGCGCGCTCACGCTCACCTTGCCTTGCGGCCGTCCGGCCAGTTGCCCGGCGGCGTCGACCGCACCCGATGCGGCGCTCACCATGTCGCGGCAGAACCGCACCACCTGCGCCCCCGATTCCGTGACCCGCACCGTGCGCGTGGACCGTTCGAGCAGACGGGTCGCGAGCGCGTCTTCGAGCCGCTTGATCTGCCGGCTGACCGTGGACGGCGTGCTGCCCAACTGACGCGCGGCTACCGAGAAATTGCCGGCATCGACGACGCGTGCAAACACCGCCATGTCCGGCAGCAGCGCGAAAAGCTCGGTTGGGGTCATCGTGGCAGGCCCTTTCGGCGGGATATCGATTAATGCATTTGCGACATAAATGTTGTGCGCATCGACCCAATTATCGCCTCATACGCAAAGCTCGACAATACGCATTCCGTTGCTCGCGGTCGAGGTCTTTCAATGTCGAAACAAGAACGTCTGCTCCTGCTGTCCGATCTGATGCTGCTCGCGGTCGCGGTGGTATGGGGGACCAGTTACGGTGTCGTAAAAAGCGCGCTGGTGTTTTATCCGGTGCTGGGTCTGCTGGCGCTGCGCTTCGGCGTCACGTTCGTGATCCTGTCGCCCGCGTTGCGCCATCTGCGCGCCGCCGACGCCCGCACGCTGCGCGGCGTGCTGATCGCCGGCCTGCTGCTGCTCGGCATCTTCCTGTGCGAAACCTTCGGCATCCTGATGACCCGCGCGGCCAACGCCGCGTTTCTGATCAGCCTGTGCGTGGTGTTGACGCCGCTCGTCGAATGGTTGCTGCTCAAGCGCCGGCCGAGCCGCATCGAATGGGTCGCGGTGGCGCTGTCGCTGTTCGGCGCCTGGCTGCTGGCCGGCGACGGCGCGCTGAGCTTGAATCCGGGCGATGCACTGATCCTGCTCGCCGCGTTGCTGCGCGCATTGACCGTGTGCGTGACCAAGCGCGTGATGCGCGATTCAGCGCTGCCGCCGTTGTCGGTGACTGCCGTGCAGTCGGGTGTGGTGGCGTTCGGCAGCGCGGCGGCGGCCTGGCTGTTTGCGCCACATCAGCAATGGCAAGCCGTGCCGACGCTGAGCGGCCACGCGACGTTCTGGGCCTACGTCGCGTATCTGGTGCTGGCCTGCACGCTGTTCGCGTTCTTCGCGCAGAACTTCGCGATCAAGCGCAGTAGTCCGACGCGCGTGTCGCTGCTGATGGGCAGCGAGCCCGCGTTCGGCGCGCTGTTCGCGTGTATCTGGTTAGGTGAACGGATTTCGACGACCGCGTGGATCGGTGGCGCGCTAATCGTCGCCGCGTCGATTCTGGCGACGGTACGTTGGAGTGCCTGGCGCACGAACGTCGCGCAGGCCTGACGGGGAACTGGCGCGGCGCGATACCGGCGACGGCGCTCTGGCACAGCTGGCGTGCGAGCGCCACGCGGGCGTGATGAGAAACTGGCGCGGCGCGCCCACAGCATCATCGTGCCGCGAGCGCACCGATGCCACGGCCCGCCCGGCGCAGCTTGCGCGCAGCCGCGCCCGTTGGCGAATCAGCGCACCGCGACGACGCCCCGCTCGCTCACCACTTCGCCTCGCTGCAACACATACGCGAGACGCTCGCCCTGCCCGGTCAGCACGCCGATATCCTTCAGCGGATCGCCGTCCACCACCAGCACGTCGGCAATCGCGCCCGCCTCGATGACACCGAGCTTGCCCTTCAACTCGACAATGTCCGCAGCGATCGTCGTCGCCGAGCGCAACGCTTCCAGATTACCGAGCACGTCTGCGCGAATACGCAACTCGTCGCTCTGGAACGTGTGCATCTCGCCGAGCAGGTCCGAACCGAAACCCATCGGCACGCCCGCATTCGCATAGATCTGCAGCGAATCACGCCCTGCCTGGCGCACGGTTTCGATCTTCGCGATCGAATCGGCCGGCAAACCGTAGTCCGCGCCGTGTTTGGCCAACGCGTCGTAGGTGACGAGCGTGGGCACGACGAACGCGCCATGCTCGCGCATCAGTTGCGCGGCGGCTTCGTCGACGAGGTTGCCGTGCTCGATCGTTCGCACACCGCAGCGAATCGCCCGCGAGATCGCGCGGCCCGTGTACGCGTGCGCCATCACGTAGGTGTTGGCCGCTTGCGCCTCGGCGACGATCGCGCGGATTTCGTCCTCGGAATACTGCGTGTTGCTGATCGGATCGGTCGGCGACGCGACGCCGCCCGACGCCATGATCTTGATCTGCGTGGCGCCCTTCTGGATCTCTTCACGCACGGCGAGCCGCACCGCGTCCACGCCGTCGACCACGCGCGCAATCGCGCCCGCGCGAAACGCGCATGAGCACGGTTCGAGCACGTCGCCGCGCGGCCGGAAATCGCCATGACCGCCGGTCTGCGACAACGCCTTGCCCGACGGGAAAATCCGCGGCCCTGGAACCAGGCCGCTTTCGAGCGCCTGCGTCAACGCCCAATCCGCGCCGCCCGCATCGCGCACGCTCGTGAAGCCGCGCCCGAGCATCGCCTTCAGAATCGGCAACGCGCGAATCGCGGTGAGGATGTTCGGCTGCGCCGCGTTCACGCCCAGGTTCGCACGAGAAGCCAGCACGTGCACGTGACAGTCGATCAGGCCAGGCATCACCGTCTTGCCGCGCGCGTCGATCACGCGCGCGTTCGGCAGATCGACGGGACGGTCGGTGACTTCGACGATATGGCCGTTTTCGATCACGACATGATGATGTTCGAGCAACGCGCCCTGCGCCAGATCGAGTACGTTGCCGCCGCTGATTACCGTAATGCTCATTGATATCTTCCTGACTGGATGAAGGAAACCGTCCGGCCCCCGGCGGACCGGACGCGCCGCTTCAGGCGCGGCGTTGGCGCGAATCGCGCACGAAGAAGGTGCCGGTGAGGCTGATGGCCGCGGCGATCATCACGTAGATTGCGGGCGCCATGTTGCTGCCCGTCGAGGCGATCAGCCACGTGATGAAGAACGGTGCGAAGCCGCCGAAGATCGTCACGGCGAAGTTGTAGGCGACGGACAATCCGGTCGACAGCACCTTGGTCGGAAACAGTTCGGAGAACGCAGCGAGTATCGGCCCGGTGTACGCGGCGATCAGCAAGCCGAACACGCCCTGGAACACCATCAGCGACGCGAGGCCCGGCGTGTGATTGATGTAGGCGAACATCGGCCATGCGAGCAGCAGGATCGAAACGGCCGCGCCGGACAGGAACACGCGGCGGCCGAAGCGGTCCGCCAGCTTGCCGACCACCGGCGAGAAGCACATGATCATCAGGCCGCCGAACATGCCAGCGAAAAAGCCGGTGGATTGCGGCAGATGCAACGTGCGCACCGAGTAGGTCGGCATATAGAACAGCAGCACGTAGGTGCAGACCGTCCACAGGATCACCATCGAAAAGCTCGCGAACGTCTCGCGCGGAAAGCGCTGGAACACTTCGGCGAGCGGCGAATCGTTCTTCGCTTCGTCGGCCACCGCGCTGAACGCCGGCGTTTCATCCATGCGGCTGCGAATGAAATAGCCGACTGGTCCGATCAGAATGCCGATCAGGAACGGCATTCTCCAGCCCCACGAGTGCAGCGCGTCCGCGCTCAGGTTGGTGGTCACGAAGGTGCCGACCGCCGCGCCGAGCAGCACGGCGAAGCCGATGCTCGACTGAATCCAGCTCGAATAGAAAGCGCGCTGATTGGCCGGCGCGTATTCGGTGAGGAACGCGGTAGCGGTGCCCATTTCGCCGCCGGCCGAGAAGCCTTGCAGCAAACGCGCCATCACGATCAGCACCGGCGCCCACAGGCCGATCTGCTCGTAGGTGGGGGCGAGGCCGATCAACGCGGTGCCGCCCGCCATCAGCAGAATGGTCAGCGAGAGCGCCGCCTTTCTGCCGACCTTGTCCGCATACACGCCGAGCACGATGCCGCCCACCGGCCGCATGAAAAAGCCCACGCCGAAGGTCGCGACCGCGAGCAGCAGCGAGCTCAGTTCATTGCCGGTCGGAAAGAACAGCTTCGCGATGATGACCGCGAAAAAGCTGTACACGGTGAAGTCGAACCACTCGAGCCCATTGCCGAGCACGGTGGCGATGATGGCGCGGCGCCGTTGCCGCGCGAGCGAGTCGACGGAGAGTGCGACGTTGGATGAAAGCGTTCCCTGCATGGTCTCTTTCCTCATCTGGCTGCCCTGTCAGGCGAAAGTGTCGGCAACGCGCCGCGCCGTGATCGAGCGGCGCCTTCGCAGGCATAACACCGATCCTAGAGACACCTGAATTGTTTTCGAAACGAAAGATTCGCATGCACGCATGCGCGTAGCGCATGCGAAGCGGAATTCCGGGAATTAACCGGCCGCCCTGCCCATCTGCTCTTCGGCCTGCTCGAACAGCCAGCGCGTGAAGAGGCGCGCCGCCTGGTTCTGCGAGCGATCGTTCGGCGACACCACGTAATAGCCGCCGCCGTGACTCGCCGACGCCTGCGTCGCGCGCACCAGCAGCCCTTCGCTCAGGCACGCGTCGATCATATGCCGCCAGCCGAGCACCACGCCCTGGCCGAGAATCGCCATCTGCACGAGTTGCGGATAATGATTGACGACGACCGACTGCGGCGAAGCCGGCATCTGCACACCGTTCAGACGGAACCACTCGGACCACGACATCCATTGCCGCTGGCCGTCCTCCTGCATCAGCAGGGTTTCGTGCGCGAGGTCGGCGGGTTCGAGCACGCGGCCGGCGAGATATCCGGGCGAACATACCGGGTAGACCTCTTCGTCGAAGATGCGGCGCGCGGTGAAATGCGGTTCGGCGCGCTGACGGCTGTAGTACAGACCCACGTCGAATTCCGCAGGCGACAGCGACGCGAGACCGTCGCGTACGATCATTCTGATTTTTACGTTCGGATGCGCGGCGCGAAACGCGCCAAGCCGGGGCGTGAGCCACAGCACCGCGACGCCGGACGAGCACGCGATCGTCAGTTCGAGGTCGCCGTAGCGCTTCATCACATCGAGCGTGGCTTCGGAGCAGGTGGCGAGCAGCCATTGCACGTGCTTTGCGTAGCCTTCGCCGGCGATCGTCAGACGCAACGCGCGATGCTCGCGCACGAATAGCGAGCGGCCAAGGAAGTCTTCGAGCTGGGCGATCTGCCGGCTCACCGCGCTTTGCGTCAGATGCAGTTCGGCGGCGGCCTTGGTGAAACTCGCATGCCGCACGGCCGATTCGAACGCGACCAGACATTGGAGCGGAGGTAAAGGGGCGATGCGCATGATGACGATGGCCGAGTGACGATCGCACCATCATAGCGGGTGCGGGCATCGGTTCGATCATGTGGATGATGAAGGTCGTCGTGGTGTGTCGATGGGCAGATGGGTTCGCGCGTCACGCCGGGTCTTGCTGCGCGCAGTGGCCCTCACGCGCAACAGGCATGCGTCACGGGCATGGATGCCAGGAAAGACGCCGCGCGCCGTGCAGCCTTGGTGCGAACGCGATGAGGGCTCAGTCGCACCAGGCGCGTATTGTCATTCCACGCGGCCGATCCCGGCCAACGCTGGCACTACTCTCGATCAACGGCTCGGCGCCAGTTCCTCTTCGCGCTCCAGCGAGCGGGTGTCGCGCAGTGCAGGAAACAGCTTCATCCACAGCATCGCGACCGTGATTGTCGCGATGCCGCCGACCAGCACCGCCGTCCGCGCGCCCCACCACCCCGCCGTCACGCCCGATTCGAATTCGCCGAGTTGATTCGAGGTCCCAATGAAAAGCGAATTGACCGCGCTGACACGGCCCAGCATTTCGTCGGGCGTGCGCAATTGCACGAGCGAGAGGCGCACCACCACGCTGATGGTGTCCGACGCGCCCAACATCATCAGCGCAAACAGCGACAGGAAGAATTGATGCGACAGACCGAACACCACCGTGGCCAGGCCGAACGCGATCACGCCGCCGAACATCGCCGCGCCGGGCCGGTTGCGCAACGGGAAATGCGCGAGCCAGATGGTGCCCGCAAGCGCCCCGATCGCGGTGCCCGAGCGCAGCAGACCGAGACCGAGCGGCCCCGTGTGCAGCATGTCGCGCGCGAAGATCGGCAACAGCGCGGTCGCGCCGCCGAACAGCACGGCGAACAGATCGAGGGAGAGTGCGCCGAGAATCACCGGCTCCTTGCGGATAAACGCGATGCCCGAAAAGATCGACTCGAGCGTCACGGGCGCGCGGCTCGCGGGTTTCGTTTGCAGCGGGATGCTCCACACGGATGCGGCGGCGGCCGCGAACGACAGCGTGCACGCGAGGTAGGCAGCGCCCGGACCAATGCCGTACAGCAAACCACCCAACGCGGGGCCGGCGATCTGCGCCGTCTGATTCGCGGACGTGGCCCATGCGGTCGCTTTGGGCAAATAGCCGCGCGGCACGACGGCGGGCAACAGCGAGGCGACCGCGGGCGATTCGAACGCGCGCGCCGCGCCGACGCAGGCGGCCAGCACATAGATGACCGGCGCGCTGATCCAGCCGCCGAAGGTACCGAAAGCAAACAGCAAGGCAGCGACGCTTTCGAGGCTCTGGCAGATGGCCGCGATGCGGCGGCGGTCGTAGCGGTCGGCGACGTGCCCGACCACGAGCGTTAGCAGGAACATCGGCAGAAACTGCGCGAGGCCGACGAGACCGAGTGCGAAGGCGCTATGCGTGAGCGCGTAGATGTGCCAGCCCATCGCCACGGCGAGCATCTGGAACGATAGCGACGACAGGATGCGGGTGCACCAGAAGCGCCGGAATGGGAGGTGCTTCGGGAGGCTGAAGGTCGGGGAATCGGCGGGGTCGGCGGGAGATGGGGGCATCGGTGGGGTCGGCGGGAGATGGGGGCATCGGTGGGCTGGTCTTTACGTAGCGGGCTTGGGCGGGCGCTAGTTTAGTGCAAGATGCGCATCACTACGATGTCGAACCGCCTGGGGCTATCTCGTGAACCTTAACGATCGACTCGACGAGGACATGGCGGCGGCTCACAGCAAGGGGCATCGTCGTGTAGAAAAGGCGGCCGCGATCAAGGGGACTGCGGACATTCTGCGCATACTCTTGAACTGTAGATATTTGCCGTGCGCTACACTTTCGGCTCGAACCGGAGACCGCCGCCAGTGCACACAATCAAATCCAGAAATCGTACAGCAGAATTGCTTTCGTTCCTCGTCTTCCTCGCGGGGATAGCGGCGGCAGCTATCACCTTGGCGGTAATCGCCCGGACGTACCTCCCCCTCTTCTCAAGCGATTACGAGCAGGTATTCTTTCGCGCCGCTCAATTGAAACACGGAGAGATCAGCGTCGCGGACTTTGTGTTTCGCCGGCAGGTTGACCACCCCCATTTCATTGTCTTCGGTTTGGCATATCTGGATGCCATGTTCCTCGGCGGGCGTGCATGGTTGCTGTACGCGGCCAGTTTTGCATTTTGTTCGGCGACCATCGCAACAATCTCAGTGTCCATCTTTCGATCTGAACGGGACCGCGCGACACGCTTCGCGCTGATGGGTCTTGCGATCTTCCTTCTGCTTGGCCCTCAAAACATAGGCATCCTTGAGTGGCCGTTTCAGGTCACATTGGTCGGCACCGCGTCTCTGATAACAGTAGCCTCGTATTTACTCACGCGCGATCAAACGGTATCGAAGTCATTCCTCGCCGGGCTGCTTCTCGCTGTCGCGATCATCAGTCATGGGGCTGGCGTGCTGGCGATTCCTGTTCTGATCGCATTAGCTTTAATAGTGCGCAGAAAGAGCTTGGTCGTTATTGCGGTTTTGCTCACGATAGAATTTTCGGTGTACGCGGCTCACTATCCGGCGACACCTCATATTCACCTCGCGGCGATATTAGCGAAAATGATTCACGCGCCGTCCGCCTGGATCGGGATCCCGGCATACGTCTCGTATCTGCTCGGACATGGAGTGGCGTTCGGAGTGCTGAGCGCTGCCGCCGATGCGATCCTGGGTGCCGTTGGACTCTGTGCCTATTTATTTTCGATCGTCCGGTTTGTGCGCTTCAAACAGGGCAGTGCGCACCTCGCGTTTATTTCGACCTTCGGCTTGCTCGCCTGTTTGACGAGTGTCACGCTCAATATCGCCTACGAGGACTTGCGCAATGTGAATGTGAACTTCAGCTATTTTTTCGCCGTTCGGTATCTACCGTGGACCGCCCTCTTCTGGATCGGAACATTTGCGAATTCAATTAGTGCCGCCCGCTCGGTGCGCGTTGCGGCGCCCACGATCTCCGCAGTGGCGGCCGTCTTTCTCGCCATTGGTTCCATTCCTGCGATTCAACGGACTAACGCGGACTTCTCCTCGCGAGTCGCCATCATCGACAATTTCGGTTGTCTGGAGAAAGTTTCCGCATGTGTTCTTTCGCGCGCCGTGAGCCTGCCTGTCGATTCAGTTCGCCCATGGAGCGCGAGGGTGTTCGGATGGCAGCGGGAAGTCGGCGTATCGAACCTTCCCAGCGAAAACGCCTGTGTTGGAGGAGCGCAAACCAAGTTTGCGCCGGATTCAATACTTGAACACGTCATCAGCGTGCAGCCCGCCGACTTTTCCGACGTGAATTGGAGCCGGGGCATATCGAGAACGCGGGCGGGCTTCTTCGTAAGCAATGCTTCGGTGGTGGCGGATTTGAAGCCGTGCGACGTCGTCAAGCTGGCCGACGGCACGGTTCGCGGGATCGTCGAGATAGATGGTCGTAACGTCTATGTTGAAGGTGGACTGTTACCGGCCAGTGCGGGCTACCCCGCCATGATCGGCGTAATTCAGCACTAGCATGCGAGCCGCATCGCGCGGTCTTGTCGCTAGCGGAGGGTGAAAGGCTGCCTCGGATTTAGTTGAACAGCGCCTCGAGACGCACCCGAAGGCCAGATCAGCCGCCTTTACGAGTCTCCAAACAGGAGATCGAAAAGTAGCGGCGGCGAAGCCGAGGCCACTACGGTCCACTGGTATCATTACCAATGGAGACGACAGGCGCTTCTTACATGGACAATCACATGCCATACATACAAGACGACCCGAACTTCAAAAAAGCAATTCTCGATCCGCCGTAGTAAGCTACTCGCAGGAATCAATCTGGCTGCGCCGGGCACGCCTTCGATATGCACGCGCGCGACGCCGACGCTGATCTCAATCACTCCCGCGACGACCAGCTGGGCCTTGTTCTGCGATTGAGCGGACAACGCAACCGCGTTTTCGATCGTGCGTTCGTCGTGCGCCACTTCTACCGGCAATAGTGTTGCCGGCTCATACTGCCCAGCTTGATAGGCCCGGCGCGGCTTGAACAACAGATTCGTATTGAGCCCGTGTTCGAGAGCCAGTCGGGCGACCAAGACACTCGGTTCACATGCCAGCTTTGCGAGTTCTCGCCGAAACTCGATGGGGTGATCAGGGGTGCCTTTACGCGTGCGTCTCGCCGCTGTCGCTATCTCAGGTGACAAAGTAGTCTCCACCACCTGCTTGGTGAGGCGTACTGTGTCCACTTTGGCGTCAGCGGTCTAGACGGTGCTCAAGCAACGCTTACGGAAAGACGTATCAAGCCGACTCCGCAAGCCAGAACACATTGCTGGTCGCAACGACGCGACGCCGACGGGCTTCTACTGGGTGGCGAAGACAACACGCAAGTGCCATTCACGCTCGACGACCTAAAGGGCTTGTATGGCGTAATGCTCACGTAAGGCAATGTGGCGTTCAGCAAACTCCAGACGCTCAAGGCCAGCGTTCGATCTGCCACATCTACATCCGCGGTGGCAGCGGTTGCTTGGTAGGGCGACTCGGCATGACGCGGCCCTCCCCAGCGGTTGTTATCATTTAACTGCCGTCATGTGGGCTGCCCGACCGCCATGCAGTGATCGGGTAGCTAGCCAGCTCCCAAGTGCTATGCCGGGCTTCTCGACGAATAGATAGGTAGCTATGCATACCGACAGCAGCACCAACGCTGCTATCGCTTGAGCTACAAAAAAGTGCTTAGGCCCCGTCAAAGAGGACTCTAGCAGTGGCCCAGACGTGAACATGAACACGAGGACGGCACCATGCATCAGGTACAGGCTATAGCTGACATCACCCAGGCGTCGGGCGCCGGTTAGCTTGAGCAGTCCGAAGATCGAAGTTCCGCCTGCGATCAACGCAAAGAAGCCGCCAAGCAACATTGTGGCTAGCTGGGCATACGCGGTATCGCAAAAACGGAAGGCTCCGGTCAGCAACAATATCGCCCCGATGGAGCGCAAGGGCCCGTCTCCACGAATGGCCGGATATTCCCGATTGATCGATGCGGCTAACATCCCACACAAAAACTGCGCAATGAAAAAGCGCACGCCGGGACCGACTGCGCCATCGACGAAGAGCACGAATAGTTGGAGGGCAACGACAATGAGAGTCGTGTTGCGATTCCTGGCCAATAGCGCTAAGAGTGGCAAAGACGCATAAAACAGCCATTCATAGTAGAGGGACCACGACTGGCCAATGATTCCGAGTGTATTCGGATAGTTAAGAAACGGCTCTGGATTCTGAACCATACCGAAGGCAAGCCATTGTATGGCCTGCCTTGCGATATGCGATGCGGGGATGTCTGCTGGAACGCCTATCGCCTTAAGTGTCGCAAGGCCGTAGACTATTGCCACGAAGCAGTACAGCGGCGCAATTCGAAAGAAGCGTTTGATGTACAAAGACTTCCACGCGACCGGCTGTTGTGCGCTGATTAATCTGGACCAAAAGAGAAATCCAGTGATCATGAAAAAAAGCGAGACGCCGACCGAACCCAGCATTTCATAAAAGTGGGACGGGAACTTCGGCGCGCTTATGCTCGGACGAAAGTGTCCGAGTGAAGAATGATGGAAAAAAACGGCAAGCGCGAGGAAACCCCTTAAGCCATCCAGCGACTGCAGCCTTCGCGTCGAATGGAAGTCGGGAGTATCCAGTATTGAGAATAGTCTTTGGGGTGTAAGAACGAGAACCAAGACGGCGACCGTAAGTGCCGTAGGCCATATGGCGTAATTATTCATTTGCATGGGCGGGCAAGACACCGCCTAGGTATATTTATCTGACGCCTGCCAGGCTGCGTACAGGCAGGCGTTCCTGCACCTGCATCGGTCCATCGGGGAGCTAGGCGCACGACATCTATTTGAGCGAACGGCCTTCCTTGTACCCGTGCAGTCGGTAATGCGTGTAAGCGTCGATGCCTGCTGCTGCTACGTCAGGATGAGCTTTCAGATAACTTTCAGAGTCGAATTCACCCGGTACGCGTCCTTCGAATCGCCCGGTGGTGAAATAGTGGTGACCCGGATCCCATCCGGACTGTGCGACATCGGGATTCGTTTTCAGGTAGCCCTCTGTATCAAACGGCAAGTTCATCACAGAAGCAGGCATGCCTATCAGATCGTGGTAGCAAGTGCATCCCTCCGCAAAGAAATGGCACACCACCGCTTTTCTGCTCACGCGGGCTGGATCTTTCATTCTGCTGCCGCCGTGCAGAAGATTTGCATGCCACAGCAACACATCACCCTTATTCGGAAGGAAGTAGTGAGCTTCGAGAGTATGCGTAGAGATTAGATTTTGGACGGCGGGTTCATATTTGCTCTTGTATGCCTTGTAGCCAACATCAAACGGGATGTCCAGCTCGTCAGACATGAGATAAGGGAGCTTGTGGCTACCAGGGTGGTAGACGAGCGGGCCGCTGTCCGGGTGAATGTCCTCGAAGGCGATCCAGTTTGCGACCAAATACCCAGTCGGATAGGTCGACATATGGATTGAATCGGAGTGCTGTAGCTGCTCGCTGCTCTTATGTCCAGAAATTGTCTGGAACGGGAGGGCTCGGGTTCCCAGCAGCAGGCTAACGATTCCGGACATCCGGTCATCGAAAAGCATCTCCTTTACCTTTCCGACCTTAAAATGCGTATTGAGTACGCGACCGGGAAGGGTGTCGCCTTCAAACAACGGCTCATTGGGGGGTTGAACATTTCCCGACGCAATTTCCGCTTCGTATGCAGCCCACGTTGCGTCTAACTGTTCGTGGCTGAAAAATCCCTTCAGGATGATATAGCCGTCTCGCTCCCATTTTCTGCAGAGCTCGGCTTCTTCCTCAGTCAGTTCCTGTGCGTGCAGGCGTGCTTCAATCTGCTCCTTCGCATCCGGGCGATCCAGCCACGGGTGCGGCCCGGAATCCGGGAAGTCCTTATGGCGAAACGGCTGCGTATCAACGTCGATCGGGACCTCCGGTACCACCGTTTTTTCGTAGAACCGTTTGAAATTTCGTTTATTTGATTGATCGTTCATGACGTTACTTAAGAAAAATGCCCGGCGCGTAAGGCCCAGACTTGTAATGACGTCTACTTCGAAACGGCAGAATATAGCAAAACTGGGGAATCCACTTGCAGATTTCACGACCGATAACCCAAGGGTCGAAAGGTGAGCCGCGCGGAACCCTAGCGGCACATTGCTATTGCCGACGTTCTTTAAAGGTTTGCTGATGTAGGTGTAGCGCACTGTCACTGTTTTGTAGGCGACGGACGCGCCAGCCACCCACGTGAGCTGCGGCTTAGGCAACGTAGCCTTTTCTCATGCGACGGAATCGACTGTCGCGTCATATTTCGCATGCCCACACGACTCAAAAGTCTGACCGAACCAAGGAGTTATTCAGGCAAGCGACGCAAAATGGCTTGCGTTTTATGATTCGCTGCCGGCAGGCTTGCAAGATGCATTGCCGGCTCCGACTCAAGCTTGACGGCGTGCGATAAAAAACACGTCCTGGTGGTTATCCCAAGCGCCCGCGTCAAAATCTAAGACTCGGAAACCAAGTCTCTCGACTGCATTCAGCATCCAAGAGTGCGGGGTTAATGACACTCCGTACGACTTGCCAATATAGTCGACCGTCTTTTTTTCGAATGGCTGTTCTGGCGTGTAGTTTGCAAAACCGTATGAACCTGCTGCATAAGCGCTGAGGAGGGCGGATTTGTCCTCTGGGGCAACTTCGAACCACCCGCCAAGCGAAAGCATCTCGTGTGCACGAACACCATGCGTCGTGACAACAGCAACGCCCTGGCGAGCAAGCTTAGCCAGAAAGTGCTCGAGCACAGTTCGCGCATCGCTCTCTGAAAGATGGGTTAGCAGAGACCCCATAACGGCGATGTCAAACATGGCCGCCGCTATAGAGCGAAACTCGTTGACCGGATCGACGACGTAGTGGCCTTTAACACCGAAGGTCTGAGCCGTGTAGTCGACGGCCGGAACCATAATATCTGCGACTTCAATCCGGCTCGGGTCGAACCGTTTCACGAGATGCCGAGTCACTCTGCCGTAGCCGCAAGGCAATTCAAGAATGCGGGGGGCGGAACTGCCCGCTAATTCTGCCGCCCGCTCGGCAAAGAGGGCAAATTGCTTTCCGCACGCCTCATAGTGTGCAAGCGATCCAGTAAACATGTCGTCATCGGGATGAATCGTTTCCGCCTGCATAAGTGGCCCTTCACCTTTAGCTGATGATCCGCAATTGTACGCAATCTGCCAGTCACCCACCGATATTCTAAGGTCACAAGGTGGGCTGAACGGACCCTAGCGGCGCATTGCTATTGCTGACGTTCTTCGACGGCGTGCTGATATAGGTGTAGCGCACTCGCTGCTCGGCCCTACGGCTCTGACCGACCTGAACCCGAGGCACATTCACCCGTACATAGACAAAGCGATCATCAAAGACTTCGGCGCGCCGTGAAATTGAAGTGCTATCACATGCGTACACGAACCCGTGGGAATACATCGGAGCAAATCCACCGCCGGCCCGGAGCCGCATGGTATGGGCCCTCTTCCCTTATTCTTCGCGATGACTCAATGGGAACTCGACGCCGGTGCATCGAACAACGGCGACAATGCATGCGCCGAATCGAAGCAACGATCGATTTGAAAGCCGACTCCCCGACGCTGGATGGAGAGCCGCAACCCTATTAATGTCGCTTAGCTGCGCGTCCGTTGTCCGCTGCAAGCTATACCACCCGTTCAAATCGCGAGATAAAAGTGACATTCGAACAGTGGGCGAAGAAGGACTTGAACAACCATCAATCGGCATATTCGGCGGCAAAGGGGGCGTGGGATTACCTTACAAACTGTGCGCTGCGAAAGCGCGCAGATGAGACCAAGCGCGAGCCATATACGGCCAGATCAGCCGCCTTTACCAGTCTCCAAACAGGAGATCGAAAAGTAGCAGCGGCGAACCCGAGGCCACTACGGTCCACTGGTATCATTGCCAATGGAGACGACAGGCGCTTACATGGACAATCACATGCCATACATACAAGACGACCGAACTTCAAAAAGCAATTCTCGATCCGCCGTAGTAAGCTACTCGCAGGAATCAATCTGGATACAGCCACCGGCGTGGAGATCGGGGCGCTCTGTCGGCCATTTGTACGGCGTGAAGATGGACCGATTATTTACGTAGACTACACCGACACTGATTCGTTAAGCCAACGTTACGCCAGCGATCCAATGGTTGACATCACCAGAATCGTTGACGTTGATGCGATCTGGGGAGAAAACACGCTCATCGATGCCGTCAAGGGCCAATGTGTTGACTACGTTGTTGCGTCCCACGTTGTTGAACATGTACCTGACTTGGTCGCCTGGTTACGCGAGATCGCGTCCATTCTCCACCCGACCGGCGAACTGCGCCTTATTGTCCCCGACAAACGATTCACGTTCGACTATTTCAGGCGCGAGAGCAGTCTTTCAGATGTCCTGCTTAGCCATGTAATCGGCGCGCGGATTCCACAGCCGCATTCGATTCTTGATTTCGCATTAAATGCCGCAGATATCGACACGGCAACGGCTTGGCGAAGGAAAATTCGCATCGAAGAAACGCGCCGTGGGCATACCCTTGAAGGGGCACTGATACTAGCTAAAGACGCTATCGAGCGCGGCATTTATCATGATGTTCACTGTTGGACTTTTACGCCTGCGTCTTTTGCGTTGATCCTCAGGGATCTCGCGAGCGCCGGCCTAACAGATTTTGCATGTGAAGGCTTTTACGACACCGAATATAACGATTCCGAGTTCTTCGTGAGGCTGCGCCGTTCCAATAACAAAGATTACATTTTGCAGAGCTGGACGAGAATGCATAACGTAGCCTGGAAAGCTCGCGGATTGTGGCGCCTGAAACGTAAGCTAATAGCCAACCATGGGAAGCGACGACCTCCTGAGCTTTTTGCAATGCACGGTCCGCGCATTCCCAACGAAGCCAGCGAGCTTGATCCTGTTGTGCCTATTGCGTTGCCGCCAAACTTTCGCGCAGAAGAATATCTCCAGGCAAATCCAGACGTTAGGGCCGCTGGGTCAGATCCAGCCCAGCACTATCTGATTTGCGGCTGGAAAGAAGGCAGGAAAATCAAGCTGCCGGATCAGGCAATTGGGATCGAGTGAATTCGTTAGGGAAAGGCAGTAGCTTTTCCAGCATGAATCATCCATCCTCGATGTTTCCCAAGTTCGCGAATGCTGCTCGATTCTGGCGGGGCGAACATGCCGCGCGGCTATACGCTTCTGCTCCCATTTCGGTTGTGTCGGCTGCGAGCCAAATGCGCGAGCGATGCAGGCGCGTTTGAGAACGCCCGGACACTTCTTGCGCACGCTGATGTCAAGGTCGCAGAGTGGACTACAGAAGAAAACAGGACCGCATGGAACCGTTGCGCTGACGATTCTATGGCACAGCGCAAACTTTTAGTCGGCCGTTAAGCCTGACGGGAAGGGTGGCGGAGAGACGGTCCGCCTAATTGATGAATATTGGCCGATACGAAAAGATACGAATACCCGTCAAATCAGCCACAGCAAAGGCATTTATGTATATCAACCGCTAAGGGAAAATGCTACCATCTACCTCGCAAGTGTGGGTAGAAACGTGGGTAGAAAATTTAGGCGGACCAATGGCACGACCGATTAAAAAGCTATCAGCAACCAAGGTACGGCAGGAAAAAACACCCGGCTACTACAGCGACGGCGGCGGCCTGTATTTACAGATTAGCCCCAGCGGTTCCAAGTCGTGGATTTTCCGCTACGCCCGGAACAAGAAATCTCACGAAATCGGGCTGGGCGCGTATCTGAATGTTCCCCTGGAAGCCGCCCGCGACAAGGCTGATGGTATGCGACGCGCGCTAGGAAACGGCGACGACCCGCTGGCCATGCGCCAGTCAGAGCGCGCGAAAATCGCGGCGAAAATGACTTTCACGGAGTGCGCGACTGCCTATATCGATGCGCACAAGCCTGGATGGAAGAACGTCAAGCACGCCGAGCAATGGACGAACACGCTGACGACGTATGCTGCGCCATTTATCGGCAAAAAGGACGTGGCGAACGTCGATACACACGACGTTGTGCGGGTGCTGGAGCCAATCTGGACAACCAAGAACGAAACGGCGTCGCGCGTTCGGGGGCGAATGGAGAAGGTACTAGCGTGGGCGACTACGCGCGGCCTGCGCAGCGGCGAAAATCCTGCGCGCTGGAAAGGCCATCTAGATACGTTGCTGGCAAAACCTAGCGCCGTCCAGGCCGATGAACACCATCCCGCGCTGCCCTACCCTCAGATTTCATCGTTCGCGGCTGCATTGCGAAGCATCGACGGAATTGCAGCCAGGGCGCTGGAGTTCGCCATTCTCACTGCTGCTCGCACTCAGGAAATCATCGGGGCGCAATGGTCCGAAATCGACATGGACTCAAAGCTGTGGACCATTCCTGCTGAACGCATGAAGATGAAACAGTTGCACCGCGTGCCACTGAGCGCCAAGGCAATTGTCATCTTGAAGGCAATGGAAAAAACGCGCCTGGACGATTTCGTCTTTCCGGGTATGACTAAGGATAAGGGCCTATCGAATATGTCCCTTCTAGCCGTTATCAAGCGCATGAACGGCGCAGCGAAATCGAAGGGCGACGCACCAGCGCCAATCTGGTTCGATCCGAAGACCGGCGCGCCGGTGGTGCCGCATGGATTTCGCTCAACATTCCGCGATTGGGCGGCGGAGTGTACGAGCTTTCCTAGGGAACTGGCGGAAAAGGCATTGGCTCACGCCGTCCGTAGCGAAGTGGAAGCGGCCTATCAGCGCGGCGACTATCTGGCGAAGCGCGCCAAGCTGATGGACGCCTGGGCGGAATACTGCGCCGGGAAACGATCCCGGCAAGCCGCCTAGGGAACGAAATAAGGCCCGCACATCGGGCCTTTTTCTTGCCCAAAAAACCCTCATGTGGTTTTCGAAAACCCCCGCGTAGAAGATGCGTCCTATCCGCTAATAAATGCGGCTATCGATTCTTATACATAGGACGTTCAGATGCAAACCACACAGACGCACGCACGCATTCTCCGCATCCAATCGGTTAGCGAAATGACTGGACTGGCCATCCCGACTATCTATCTGCACGCACGCCTTGGCACATTTCCGAAGCAGATCAAGCTTGGCCCACGCGCTGCGGGTTGGCTCGCCAGCGAGGTCAACACGTGGATCGAGTCGCGCGCTGCCGCTCGCGGCCAATAAAAAAGGGAGCACCACAGCCATGGCACTCCCCGAAGAAAAACAACATACCGTCGAAAATTTTAAAGCGTGGTCCGCAGAGACACAAGCGCAGCGACAAGCCATGCAATCAGCCATCCGCGATGATGCGCGAGAAAACGTCGTGCGCTTCGTGATGCACGAAATGCAGAAAGGTTATTCCCTGGATGAGGCTGGCGATATGTTTCTCAAAGTCGCCAATTGGAAGCCCCGACGCCCCGACGCATTTGTGCAGGCAGCCCGTGAAACGCTGGCCGCAATGGGCTGGACCCCGAAGCGGGAGCGCGCATGACGGAAAAGGCAGTAACCGACGCAGTATTGGTTAGCCCGTTTCTGGCTGTCCAACGCCTAGCAGCCGCAGGCGTGATGGTTCAACCGAACGGACGCGGCGAAGCGATTGGAACGGTCTCTAACGTCCGCGAGGTACTGGAAAGGCATCCGCGCTTCTCCGGGTGCTTCTGGAACGATACGTTCCATCAGGAAGTCTTTACGACGTGGGACTGCGAAAAGCCGCGACGGTGGGCCGACGTGGACCGCATCGCAATCGCGGACGTGCTGCAAGGCGAAATGGGGCTGGTCAAGTTCACGCCTGATATGGTGGAACAGGCTGTAATGGTTCTGGCGACGAAGAACCAACGCGACCACCTGAAAGCATGGCTGCAATCGCTCCACTGGGATGGTAAGCCGCGTCTGGATTCCTGGCTGACAAAAGCCGCTGGCGCGCCGAATGACGAATACCATACGGCTGTCGCCCGAAACTTCATCATATCCATGGTTGCACGCGGCATCGCGCCAGGTTGCAAGGTTGACACTATGCCAGTGTTCGAAGGCAGCCAAGGTAAAGGCAAATCTACCCTTCTTGCGGTTCTAGGCGGGCCTTTCTATGCCGAGCTTACCGACTCCCTGGACAGCAAAGATTTCTTCGTGTCCATTCAGGGCAAGTGGCTGGTTGAGATTGCCGAACTGGACGCGTTCCGGAAGTCGGACATTACGCGCATCAAGCAGGTCCTTAGCTCGCAAACCGATCGATTCCGGCCGCCGTATGCCAAACATTCCATCGACGCACCCAGGCGAACCGTATTCGCAGGCACGACGAACGAAAGCGACTATCTGCGCGACGCGACGGGCGCGCGTCGATTCTGGCCAGTCGCTGTTGGCAAGATTGATATTGAATGGCTCACCTGCAACCGCGAACAGCTATTCGCAGAAGCCGCGGAACTGTACACGGGCACTGCGACGTGGTGGGAAGTGCCCGAGCATGCACACCGCCAGCAAGCCGAAGAAAGGCGCGAGGATGACGCCTGGGAATCGGTTATCTCCGAATACTGCTTGGGACGCAAAGAAATCATCGTGACTCATCTGCTGCGCGACGCCATCGGGCTGGATACGGCCAAGCAGGGCAAGACAGAGCAAATGCGTGCGGCAAAGATTCTTCGCGCGCTGGGCTGGGAGCGCAAAACCACCCGCAAAGGAAGCCGACTTATTAAGGCGTGGCACAGAGTGACGCCAGAACCCGACGCCCCGTTTTAACGCATACCCGCTTTCGGCGGGTTTTTTGTTCCCAGCTTGTTACCAGCTTGGCGGCCATGTGGTAATGCCGAAAGCCGCGCCGCTTAAGGGCTGTTACCTTGTTACCTCTGTTACCACCTTAAATTAAAGAAAACCTATAGAAGTATTTATGGGGAGGAGATGGAATGCATGTTTTTGCGGTAACACAGGTAACACTCCCCGCAAGCCCAATATACACAGGGGTTACCGCGTCACCACCTCGATTTCGGCAGGTGGATACAGGTAACGCCAAGCTGGTAACAAAATGCGTTTAAACGCGAAATACCTCAGATCAAAATTCGAATTAGAGCAAAACATCTAACAATATATTTCCACGACACATCAATACGTTACGAACATTTAAATCGAAAATTGTTTCCATAAGAAAACGCGTGTTGACATAGGTAAACAGCGCTAACTATCCAATCCTTTTCCGACTAGATACTATTCGTGCCATCAAACGTTATCTAGAGGTTAGCGAATGTCCCAAAGACTAAGCGACGTTGTTTTAGCCGCCCTTACTCAGCAGATTGCGGGTGAGATTGAACAGTTACTGCTGAATCGCATCCAGGCAATGCGTATCGGTCATTCATCGGCCTTGCTGAGTGCCGAAGCGAGCAACGACATTCGGCGCATTGTTCGTCGCGTCATTGGTGATTCTGCGATCGACTATCGCGGCTCCAACGGGGTGGGCGATGTCAATAGCTGACGCAACCAAGCGGCATCAACGCGAACGCGATCAACTTGGCAAGCGGCATATACAGATGCTGCGCGCTGTCTCTCCCGGCGATGTGATTGCCTGGATGACATGCGGGTGCATCATCGCTGCTGAGGCATTCGCTAGCGGGCTGAGCGCATGGAACGGCCGCGCCGATGGGCTTGTTAGACCGCGTGGCATCTCTCAGACCGAAGGCAAAGGGTTTGCGTACGCGCTGACTCGACGCGGCGTAACAGCATAGCCGGACGTTGATGCACCCTGTGCACCGCCTAGGCCCCTCCCCCCTACTAGGGTCCTTCCTGACGGGGTGACGGGGCGGGGTACAAAGCACCGCGTGAATAAATTTCTGAGAGGAATTTCAAAACGAACACTACTACTATGTTCGCATATCGAACAATCTGATCACAAAGCAGAAAGTGACTTTCCAGAAGTAGTTCCCGACGCACCATAACCAACAAGGACCGCCACGATGCACGACGCTACAAACCACGCGATGAACGATCACAGTCCCGCATATGCTTGTACGGCAGAAAGGATGGCCATGCTGTTCGGCATCCCCGAGCAAAATATTCAGTTGTATGCACGCGATGGCATGCTTCCCAGCCTGGCTGACGGGAAACACGATTGTGTATGGCTTCTCAACCTCGCCATCGGCCAACAAATCACCGCTGGCCAGAAGGCATCGTTGCCTGTTACCGCCACTGTCGTGCTGGGCTGGCTGGATTCCATCGGGGACGATCTTGAAGACGATGACGTTCGCGCCTTCATTGCTGTATTTGAGCGCAACGGCTTCACTCGCAGCGACTTCAACTCTGCTCTAGATGCAGCGCTCCACTTCTGCGACTCCCGGCAGGAATCGCGGTAGGCGCAGGAAAAACCCTCATGTGTAGTTAGTGCGCAGAAGTCTGAATAATACAGATGAACGCACACTAGTTCGTATTCCTATTCATTTATTAAACGAAAAATGCCCACACCAAACAAGCTTTATGACCTTTTCGACTTTGCCCGCAACGCGCAGGGCGATAAGCCGCTGTTCAACCAAAACGGCGACGTGCGCGCCGTCATTCCGGGCAGCCCGTCGGTGCGCGGCATCATCGATTTGAACAGCGATGAACTGCCGAAGATTCAGGCCGCAGACGGCACGCTAAAGCGTCCGCCGAATGGCAGGCCTGCTGTGGAAAACCTGAAAATCGACGCCGCAATCCTGCGCCAATCGCTGGTGGCACAAGCTGGTGCGGAAATCATCATTTACAAAGACCCCACCGAGGCTGTTTCCACGGGTGTGCTAGGCGATGTGGTGATGATGAGCAAACAGGCTTACTTCGAAACGTTCGAGGCTGCACCGTTCTCACCGGTCGCAGATGGCGACGAAGTGGCCGTTTCGCCCCTGCCGACCAAGCGGGCGCAAATTCACCTGGATGCGGCAGGTGGCCCGCAAACCAACACGGCCATTTATGGCCTGCGATTCGAGTTCAGCCGTGCCACCCTGAAAAGCTATCCGTCGATTGAAGACGCGGTCATGCACGCCATTGCTCAAGGCCTGGCGCGCGGCGCCGATGCCGTGTTGCTGGGCGCACTGGTTGCGGCCAACCCAGCCCTATTCACCCTGGCTTCCGCTGCTGCCGCTGGCGTCCGCATGAGCGAGCTTCGCGGACTGGTCGGCACATCGGGCAACGGTGCCGCAATCGACAACAATGGTGTATTGCGGGCTGCTGGCATCACTGCCGAACTGACGCCCGATATGGCTGACACCATCGTGGGTTCGTTTACACGTTCGGCCGTGATGATTCGCAGCGACGTGGACGTGATCGTGGACCGTACCAAAATCGACGGTTCGCTGGCCCTGACGGCATGGGCTGCGCTTCAGCCGCTGCTCCCGGATACGACGCGTTTCTGGACGGTGGAGGCGTAATGGCACTGCATATCATTGGCCACTGCGGCAATTGCCAGGCTACTACCAGCCGCACCGTTGAAGGTTCTTATCAGTGCCGCGCCTGCCATAAAAAAGGCATCAAGCCCATTCAGGCGCAGCGTGCCGAGAAAGCGGCAAAGAATGCTAGCGAGTTGCCGCGTCACATTGAGGACTCGCTGGCAGATGCCGCCTACATCCTGCGTTCAGCCGACGAGAGCGGTCCGCGAGTTGCCGTAAGCATTCGTGACCTAGGTTCTTTCATGCTGGGCGGCGAAAGTGGCGAAGACATTGTGGACCGCATCCAGCGCATTTGGCCGACGCTGAACGATGCGCAGGTGCGCCGCGTCGTTCGCTACATCGACGCTTGCGCAAAGGCTAGGATTCGGGCGGCTACGGAGCGCCCCAGCCGCGAGCATATCCGCTGGGTCGATCGGTATTGAGACAGGGCATCAACATGCAAACAAGCACTTTCGAAGCAACGGCGAAAGCACGCTTTACCCTGGTTGCCGAGCGTGATTTGTTGGCGGCCATCGAAGCCCACAAAGAACGCATCGAGCAGCAGACGGGCATGCGGGTTTCTTTGAGCCAGGTAGCAACCGGCCTGCTGCGCCGTGGGCTTGAACTGGCGAGCGATTCATGAAGCCGCCTCGCACCATGCACACGAAGGAAAGCAGATGCAAGATAGTTCAGCGCCGACGTGATCCCGTTGCGCGCGCCATGCGATTCATAGCCGATCGCAAAAAGGCTAAGTACGCCAATCGACACCCGCCGTACCACCGGTAAGACGCATCTTTTTCGCGCTGGCCCCGACGCCGGAAGTATCGGGGCATTCCTCTGGAACGCGGTCAATAAATTTGGCTGATCTTATTGATACAGTCGGAGAAGTTGGACTCAAGAAAGTACGCGTTGTTTTTGCTGAACTTCCCCTTCCATTCGAGAAAGCTTGGTTCGGCGGCTTGGGACCCAACATAAGTCACAGCTGCCTTCGTTTTCCCTAGCTCGTCCCAAATATGGGTATCTTCGGCGACCACTCGCACGCCAATCACAACCGCGCGGCGAGCGCTCGCCAACACGGTACGCCAGTGGGCTTGGTGTTGCTCAACGTAGTCAGGACTAACTTTTACCGCTTTGCCCTTCGCATACATGGCAATCGCTGGCGCTACACTATCTTCGTTGAGGCAGCGGTAAATTGTTTGATCCTGGTTCAGCGGTTTAATTCGCGCTTGAATATCAGCCCTTCCGCTGCCGGAAAAAGTCGAGTTCCGGAACATTCCTACAGGAATATCCGGCCAAAAATTACAAGAGCCGTGCAGCTTCAAGATTCGCACGCTTCGCGCGACAGGTGAGACGCTATATTCCGTATCGAATCCGAGCCGAGCAGCTGCGAGTTCCAGCAAAATGTCGTAGTTGAGGCTGCAATACACGACCCGGCGAATACCTAGTGTTTCAAGCAAGCGGATGTACGTGTTATTCGGCCCGGGACGGAACTGCGCGAGATAGTGAGCTAGTTCACGCTGGAATGCCATGATGTTTCCGCCGCTATGCTCATAGAATCGTGCCATTCCATCTTCGAAATTTGCACGAAACGCGGCCTTCAAGTCATCAGGCAGAGACGCAGCGACCCCACCGGAAGCTTCCAAGGCGCCAAAAAGTCCTCCACCTAAAGGCGGCGTGTGTGGCGTCGCATCTTCGCTGCCGAAACTCGCCCCGGCTCCCAGCAATACAACACGAACCATAATTCGTCCGTCCAAAGTGACCTGCAATCATCGGAACGTAGACCAACGAGTTGCGCTGGCGGCGACGTCGGAGGTATCGGGGAAGTGATTTACGTCCCAGACTCGGTACAATGCTCCATCACACCACTGGGCAAATATCATGGCCGAAGACGAACCACTTTGGGAAGAAGAACTCAAAAAAAATCTAGTCGAAATCAACGACGTCTTCGTGAAGGAACAGAAAGGTGATAAGACCAGCGTGCCACCAGAGCAGTTGTACCACTATACAAACATAGCTGGACTTCAGGGAATCATACAGTCATCCAGGCTTTGGGCAACTAATACTCCCTTTCTGAACGATGCAGGCGAACATCGTTACGCCTGCAGTTTGCTACGCGATTTGCTGAAAGAGCGTCGATCACAGACGAACAATGAAGATTTACTTACTTTTTACAATGAAATTGAAGCAAGTTTGAATGCAATAAATCTCGGAGTTTATACGCATTTTATCGCTTGCCTATGCACCGAACGGGACCTTCTTTCTCAATGGCGTGCGTATGGAGCAGGTGGCGGATACGCGATAGGGTTTGATCCTTTGAAATTCAATGGGCATACTTACGCGCAAAATCCGCAAAGGCAGTATGAGCTTCACAGAGTCATTTATGAGCCAACGCAACAAAAAAGCTTTTTGAGAAAATTTCTAAAGAGATACGAGGATTTCATTGAAATCGGAATTGATAGCAAAGTAAATGACCCTGAGAGGTACATAGATCTGTGCTCTATTTATTTTGTATCCGACGTAGATGATTGGCTAATATCTTTTAAAAACTCTGCATTTGCAGAGGAAAACGAGTGGCGATTAATTGTTCGTCGCAGAAAGGGAGAAAATCGTCTTTTTGAAAGCGTCAGATTCCGTGCGGGAAAAGGAACCCTTGTCCCGTATTGCGAACTGGACGTCACAAATTCAACAGTTGCGGCTCCTGCGCCAACACTACCTATCACAGAGATCATGATTGGCCCCTCACCGGCGCCAGACCTAGCCAACGAAGGCATTCAGATGTTCATGCAAGCTATGGGATACAACGATATACCCGTGATCCATTCCAGCATCCCGTTGAGATAAGTCTATTGCGCTGGCGCTCGCAACTCCGAGGCGGCGACATTGCTTGCGGGTTACTGGCACAAAATCGGCGGAGGAAATCAATGGATGAATTTCAGCGCAAGGTACAGTACACCCGCGACAACCAGTTGCGACGCGACCAAATGAACCTTGGTCTTTGCTAGGGCACCAGTCAACTCTGGCGACGTTAACCTTAAGTCGGCTCTCATAGTGCCCGACTGTCCGAACAAATCGTGCAGTACACTGGCCAGCGCTTCCGCTTGACGCCGTTCTAAACCTGCGTCAGTGAGACGCCGGGTCATCCGTAGCGTGTCGATCATCCTTGCCCCCAATCCCGTTGTCGATCAGATTGTAGTCAATCCACGGAAAGAAGCCGCAAACACTGCCCGTGGGCCATGAAAATGGAATGTGGGTGGAAGTGTGGGTAGACAAAGCACATAAACAAAAAAGCCCATGAAATCATGGGCTTAATTTTGTTCCTGGCGGAGAGACGGGGATTCGAACCCCGGATAGGTTATTAACCTATACACGCTTTCCAGGCGTGCGACTTAAACCGCTCATCCATCTCTCCGGCGGGGAGCCGAATTATAGCAAACTTCGCGCCGTGTGCCACACCCATGCGAAAACCCGCTCAAGGATGCCGGATATAGTCCACCAGCGCGATCGTATAGGCATCCGGTTTGCGGTCGATCAGACTCACGCCGATCGCCACCAGGAACCCCGCCGGCACGCCGAACACGCCCGAGCTGATCGGCTCGATGCCAAACCAGCGCGCGCCCGTGAAACCCGTCATCTGCGTGAAGAACGGATAGGTCGAGACGATGTAATAGATGCACACCACGAGTCCCGCCACCATGCCGGCCACCGCGCCGAGCCGCGTCGTGCGCTTCCAGAACACGCCGAGCACCAGCACCGGAAACAGACTCGACGCCGCCAGCGAAAACGCCGCGCCCACCAGAAACAGAATATTCCCCGTGTTCAGCGACGCCACATACGACGCGAACAGCGCCACCCCCAGCAGCAGAATCTTCGAGATCGTCACGCGCCGCTGGCTTGACGCGCCGGGGTCGACCATGTGGTAGTACACGTCGTGCGACAAGGCGTTGGCGATCGTCAGCAGCAAACCATCCGCAGTCGACAACGCCGCGGCCAGCGCGCCGGCCGCGATCAAACCCGACATCACATACGGCAGCCCCGCGATCTCCGGCGCGGCAAGCACCACCATATCCGGCTGCATCTGGATCTCGCTCCATCGCACGATGCCGTCGCCGTTCGTATCGGCGAGGCTGATCAGGCTCGGCTCGACCTTGCGCCATTGCATGAGCCATTGCGGCAGATCGGCAAAGTGATGGCCGACCAGGTTGCTCAGCATCTCGTACTTGATCAGCACCGCGAGCACCGGCACCGTCAGATAGAACAGCGCGACGAAAAAGAGCGTCCAGCCGACCGAGCGCCGCGCGGACGCCACCGAAGTCGTCGTGTTGTAGCGCGTCAGGATGTGCGGCAGGCTCGCCGTGCCGAGCGACAGACACAGCAGCAGCGAAAGAAAATTGCGTTCGTGGATGCGCCGGTCCGCGTCGTTGACGGCGGGAAACGGCTCGTGCATCGGCACCGGCGCGGCCGCGCGCATCAGCAGTTCGTCGCGATGCCGGGTCCAGACGATCTGCGCGGCGGCGGCGTCGCGCGGGAACTGTTCGAGCGCCCT
The DNA here is from genome assembly GCF_046030495.1 of Paraburkholderia strydomiana. Taxonomy (GTDB): domain Bacteria; phylum Pseudomonadota; class Gammaproteobacteria; order Burkholderiales; family Burkholderiaceae; genus Paraburkholderia; species Paraburkholderia strydomiana_A. The sequence goes on along the minus strand of NZ_JAQQCJ010000018.1, from coordinate 80,276 downwards.
TTCGCGCTCCTTGATATCGCGCAGCGGCCCGTTGTGGCGGCGCAGGTCGGCGACTTCCTGCGTGAGCCGCTGCTTCTCGTCGACGAACGAGTGCGGCAACGCGTCGAGGCGTATCTGCATCAGCGTCGCGCGGCGTCGATAATCGTCTCGCACGGTCTGTTCGAGCGGCTCGTCGCGCACCTGCTGCTCGAGGCGCTCCATGCGCTCCATCAAACGGCCATAACTGACTTGCGGAACCCAGCCGAGGCCGTCCTTATGCGCGATCATCGACACGGGAATCAGGATCGCCGCGATCAGGATGATGTACTGCGCGACCTGCGTCCACGTGACGGCGCGCATGCCGCCAAGAAACGAACACACCAGGATGCCCGCGAGTCCGCAGAAAATGCCGATGGCGAAATCCACGCCGATAAAACGCGTCGCGATCAGTCCGACGCCCTGGATCTGCGCGACCAGATAGACGAACGAGCACAGGATCGCGGCCAGTGCGGCGAGCCCGCGCACCGCGTTGCTCGAAAAGCGCGTGCCGAGAAAATCGGGAATCGTGTAGCGCGCGAGCTTGCGCACGTAGGGCGCAAGGAGGAACGCGACAAGGCAATAGCCGCCGGTCCAGCCCATCAGATACGCGAGACCGTCGTATCCGGTTGCATAGATCGACCCGGCCAGTCCGATGAACGACGCGGCCGACAACCAGTCGGCCGCGGTCGCCATGCCGTTGAACGCGGACGGCACGCGCCGCCCCGCCACGTAGTATTCGACCAGATCGGACGTACGCGAGAGCACGCCGATCACCGCGTACACCGCAATCGGCACAAACAGGAACACGTAGCCGATCCATACACCTGGCCCGGTGTTGCGCTCGATGCGCCACATCACGTAGATGAACAGCAGGAACCCGAGCGTATACAGCGCGTAGGAGCGGATTAGCCGATGCGTGAGTTTCATCGGCTCAGCGTCCGCGCCCGGTTGACGCGTTGGCATCGGCATTCGTGCTTGCGCTGGCTGCGGCGCTTGCGCTTGCGCTTGCATTCGCATGCGCATCCGCATCCGCATCCGCATCGAACGCACGTTGCAGGCGGCGGTCGGCACGCTGCATCAGCACGATATACACGACGATGAGCGCAAGGTAGACGAGGATCGCGCCCTGTGCGCCGAAATAGAACGGCAGACTGAAACCGCCGATGCGCACATGCGCCAACGCGGGTGCGATCAGCGGCAGCACGAACGACACGATGAAGCCGATGGTCATGAGCGTCGCGATCAGCGCGAGATTGAAGCGCCAGTACTTCTGATGCGCTCGCGCCATCGCCGCCGAAACCGCAGGCGGTTCGGGCGCGGGATGAAGCGTAGCGTGAGAGGAGTGGTGCGGCGCGGCCATGCGCCTATTTAACAAAAAGCCACCGGGCAGGCAATCGGGATTGTCCGCGCGGTGGCATCGACGGTGTGGCCCAAGTGGTCTAAGCAGACGACCAGTGATCGCCGTTTGCGTCAGATCAAGCGCGCATCGTTCGGCACGCGCTTGTCACGGCCACAGACTAACCGCCGCTCAGAGCGACTCCCCGAGCTGATCGAGAATCGCCGGGTTCTCCAGGGTGGACACGTCCTGAGTGATGGCCTCGCCCTTCGCGAGCGAGCGCAGCAGGCGGCGCATGATCTTGCCCGAACGGGTCTTCGGCAGATTTTCGCCGAAGCGGATGTCCTTCGGCTTCGCAATCGGACCGATCTCCTTGCCGACCCAGTTGCGCAGTTCGTTGGCGAGCTTCACGGCCGCCTCGCCTTGCGGACGTGCGCCCTTGAGCACGACGAACGCGCACACGGCCTCACCCGTGGTCGCATCGGGCCGGCCCACCACCGCGGCCTCGGCCACGAGCGGATTCGACACCAGCGCCGACTCGATCTCCATCGTCCCGAGCCGGTGACCCGACACGTTGAGCACGTCGTCGATGCGGCCCATGATCGTGAAGTAGCCGGTCTCCTTGTCGCGCACCGCGCCGTCGCCGGCGAGATACAGCGTGCCGCCGAGTTCTTCGGGGAAGTAGCTCTTCTTATAGCGGTCCGGGTCGCCCCAGACGTTGCGCAGCATCGACGGCCACGGACGCTTCACCACCAGAATGCCGCCCTGCCCGTTCGGCACGTCCTGCCCGGTTTCGTCGACGACCGCCGCCATGATGCCCGGCAGCGGCAGCGTGCACGAACCCGGCACGAGCGGCGTGGCGCCCGGCAGCGGCGTGATCATGTGGCCGCCGGTTTCGGTTTGCCACCACGTATCGACGATCGGGCAACGGCCGCCACCAACGTTCTCGTGATACCACACCCATGCTTCCGGATTGATCGGCTCGCCGACCGTGCCGATGATGCGCAGCGTCGACAGGTCGTAGCTCTTCGGATGCACTTTCGCGTCGGCTTCGGCGGCCTTGATCAGCGAGCGGATCGCGGTCGGCGCGGTGTAGAACAGCGTGACCTTGTGCTTCGCGATCATGTCCCAGAAGCGCCCGGCGTTCGGATAGGTCGGCACGCCTTCGAACACGACCTGGGTGCCGCCAAGCGTCAGCGGGCCATACGCGATGTAGCTATGCCCGGTGATCCAGCCAATGTCGGCGGTGCACCAGAACACGTCGGTGGGCTTCCAGTCGAAGGTCCACTTCAGGGTCTGCGCGGCCCACAGCAGATAGCCGCCGGTGCTGTGCTGCACGCCCTTCGGCTTGCCGGTCGAACCGGACGTGTAGAGGATGAAAAGCGGATGCTCGGCGCCGACCCACTCGGGCGCGCATTGATCCGACTCGGCTTGCGCGAGTTCATGCATCCACAGGTCGCGGCCTTCGTTCCACGCGACCTTACCGCCGGTGCGCCGATACACGATCACGCTCGTGACCGCTTCGCAGCCGCCCATCGCGAGGGCTTCGTCGGCGATGTTTTTCAGCGGCAAGGCCTTGCCGCCGCGCATCTGTTCGTCGGAAGTGATGAGCGCGACCGCACCCACGTCCACCAGCCGCTCGTTGAGCGACTTCGACGAGAAGCCGCCGAACACCACCGAATGCGTCGCACCGATGCGAGCGCAAGCCTGCATCGCGACGACACCTTCGATCGACATCGGCATGTAGATCACCACGCGGTCGCCCTTTTTCACGCCGCGCTTCTTCAGCGCGTTCGCAAAGCGCGACACGCGTTGCAGCAGATCCTGATAGGTGACGTTGGTGACGGTGCCGTCGTCGGCTTCGAAGACGATCGCAACGCGCCCGCCATGGCCGGCTTCGACATGACGATCGAGGCTGTTATACGAGGCGTTCAGCTGACCGTCTTCGAACCACGTGTAGAACGGCGCCTTCGATTCGTCGAGCACCTTGCTGAAGGGGGTGTTCCAGCTCAGCGTCTCGCGAGCGAGGCGCCCCCAGAAGCCTTCGTAATCGCGTTCCGCTTCGGCGGCCAGCGCCCGGTACGCATCCATGCCGGAAATGGTCGCGCCTGCCGCTGCTTCAGCGGAGGGCGGGAAAACACGGCGTTCCTGAAGAACCGATTCAATCGCAGACATCGACAACCCCTTGGTGAAGATGAAACGTAAATCCTGTACCGGCGCGCCCGTGGCGCGCCATGTCCTGTCGGCGCCGACCTCGATGACCGACGCGCGCTGTCTCCAACCCTCGCGCAGCGAAACGCCGGGCGCCGCGCCGCGGCCTGTTCGCCTGCACAGTCTATCCATGCGGCGCTGCAGCATGGATACGTGCAGGAACTCGCCGCTCTCATGCCCAAAACATAAGCGTTGCAACTTACCAGCCACTTACGCGAGCCGCATCGGCTTGCCAGCGAAAACCCTTAGCCGCCGGGCAGACACGCGGCACGCCTGTGCAACGTGCCGCGGACGGCCTGAACCGTGACGCACACGACATACAAGCGGCGCAGTCGACACTACGCAAGTCCAGGCGCGCATGCTACGCGTTACGCCACGTTTATGTATTCGAACTCGCATACGATGTGCACATCGCACGCGTTGCGACGCCGGGCATCCGCCCTCATGTCTGCCCGTGTGCCTTTACGCTGGTTCTCACGGCCTCTTACAATGCTAACTGAACTAGCCGCCCGGACTCCAGCTTGAATCGCTACGCCCTTCTTCTCATCACCTCGATGCTGCTGGTCGGCAGCAATGTCGGAATCGGTAAATCGATCGTCGAGTTCGTCCCCGTCCCGCTGTTCGCGCTGCTGCGCTTCGTGATCGCGATGGCGGTGCTCTGGCCGCTCCTGCGTGTGGCGAAACTGCGCCGCGTCAAACGCGACGAATGGGTCAACCTGTTTCTGCAGGCGCTGTTCGGCACCTTCGGATTTACGTTGCTGATGCTCAACGGCGTGCAGCGCACCAGCGCCGTGGCGGCCGGCGTCATCACCAGCACGATCCCCGCGGTCGTCGCGTTGCTGTCGTGGCTGATCCTCAAGGAGCGGCCGAACGGCCGGGCGCTGGCGTCGATCGCGTTGGCGATCGTCGGCGTCGTCGTGATCAATCTCGCGCACATTGGCCAGAACGCGGCCGGCGAGACCTCGTTCGTCGGCAATCTGATGGTGCTCGGCGCGGTGTGCTGCGAATCGCTCTACATCATCCTGTCGCGCCGTCTCACCCAAACGCTCGCGCCGATCGACATCTGCGCGTACACGCACCTGTTCGGCCTGCTGCTGATGCTGCCGCTCGGCGCCGGCGCGCTCGTGCACTTCGACTATCAGGCGGTGCCGCTCAGCATCTGGACGCTGGTGCTGTGGTACGGACTGTCAGCCAGCATCTTCTCGTTCTGGCTGTGGATGAAGGGCATCCGTCATGTGCCGGGCAGTCTCGCGGGCGTGTTCAGCGCGGTGCTGCCGGTGGCCGCGGCGATCTACGGCATCACGTTTCTCGGCGAACGGCCCACGCTCGCGCACGGCTTCGCGCTCGCCTGCGTGGTCGCGGGCATCGGACTCGCGAGCCTGAAAACGAGGCGGGTGCCGCCGGTGGCGTCCTGAGCACGCCGCCCGGCCAAGATGTGGCTCAGGCGGTTCACGGGGCCCGCCCTGCCCGCCGCGCCGCAGCAAATTCACCCGACGCTGTACAATAGCGCGCCTGACGCAAGCTTACCCGGCGCTCTCACGCCGTGCACCGAGCCGTCTGCGCATGGTTTGCGTGTCCGATCCGCGTGCGTCATTGCACACCGGTCCGCGCATGTGGTCCGTGTTCCGTCACCCGCGTTTCATCTGATTCTTGCCTATGTCTGCTCCGCGACCCGACTCCGCCCGTCAGCGCCGCCCGATGCGTCCGCTGCCCGTCATCATCTTCATGAGCCGCTGGCTGCAGGTGCCGCTCTACCTGGGCCTGATCATCGCGCAGGCTGTCTACGTCGTGCTGTTCCTCAAGGAAGTCTGGCATCTGGTCACGGCGTCGATGACGCTCGACGAAACCAACATCATGCTGGTCGTGCTCGGCCTGATCGACGTGGTGATGATCTCGAACCTGCTGATCATGGTGATCATCGGCGGGTATGAAACCTTCGTCTCGCGCCTCGGCGTAGAGGGTCATCCGGACGAACCGGAATGGCTCGACCACGTGAACGCCGGTGTGCTCAAAGTCAAATTGTCGATGGCGCTGATCAGCATCTCGTCGATCCATCTGCTGAAGACCTTCATCAGTCCCGACCAGAACACGACCCACACGATCATGTGGCAGGTCATCATCCACGTGGCGTTCCTCGTGTCCGCGCTGGTGATGGCGCTGGTCGACCGCCTCACCACGCATACGCATCCCAGGCATTTCGAAGAACCCGCGGCGCTGCATGCCGTGGCTTCCGCAAAAGGTTCCACTCCCCTGAAGGCGCACGACTGACCGCACCGCGCTGCGATCGGAAAACAAGCGCCGTTGTCCCCACTGAGCCAAGCCATGACCGTCATCAAACAGGAAGATCTGATTCAGAGCATTGCTGATTCGCTTCAGTACATCAGCTATTACCACCCGCTCGACTACATCCAGGCCTTGGGCCGCGCTTACGAGCTCGAACAGAGCCCGGCGGCGAAGGACGCCATCGCGCAGATTCTCACCAACAGCCGCATGTGCGCGGAAGGCAAGCGCCCGATCTGCCAGGACACCGGCATCGTCACGGTGTTCGTGAAGGTCGGCATGGACGTGCGTTGGGACGGCGCGACGATGGGCGTCACCGAGATGATCAACGAAGGCGTGCGCCGCGGTTATCTGAACCCGGACAACGTGCTGCGCGCGTCGATCGTGAGCCCGCCCGAAGGCGCGCGCAAGAACACGAAGGACAACACGCCGGCCGTGATCCATTACGAGATCGTGCCGGGCAACACCGTCGACGTGCAGGTCGCGGCCAAGGGCGGCGGCTCGGAAAACAAGTCGAAGTTCGCGATGCTCAATCCGTCGGATTCGATCGTCGACTGGATTCTCAAGACCGTGCCGACCATGGGCGCGGGCTGGTGTCCGCCGGGCATGCTCGGCATCGGCATCGGCGGCACCGCTGAAAAAGCGATGGTGATGGCCAAGGAATCGCTGATGGACCCGATCGACATTCAGGACGTGATCGCACGCGGCCCGAAGGACTGGATCGAGGAACTGCGCGTGGAACTCCATGAGAAGGTCAATGCGCTCGGTATCGGCGCGCAGGGTCTCGGCGGTCTCGCCACCGTGCTCGACGTGAAGATCATGGCCGCGCCGACGCACGCCGCGTCCAAGCCGATCGCGATCATCCCGAACTGCGCGGCCACGCGCCACGCACACTTCACGCTCGACGGCTCGGGCGTCGCGAAGCTCGAAGCGCCGTCGCTCGACGCATGGCCGAAAGTCCAGTGGGAACCGAACACGGAAACCAGTAAGCGTGTCGACCTGAACACACTGACACCGGAAGAAGTTGCCGCCTGGAAGCCGGGCCAGACGCTGCTGCTGTCGGGCAAGATGTTGACGGGGCGCGACGCCGCGCACAAGCGCATCGCCGACATGCTGGCGAAGGGCGAAAAGCTGCCGGTCGACTTCACGAACCGCGTAATCTACTACGTCGGCCCGGTCGATCCGGTGCGCGACGAAGCAGTCGGCCCGGCAGGCCCGACCACCGCCACGCGGATGGACAAGTTCACCGAAACGATGCTCTCGCAAACGGGCCTCATTTCGATGATCGGCAAGGCCGAGCGCGGACCGGTTGCGATCGAGGCGATCAAGAAGCACAAGGCCGCGTATCTGATGGCCGTGGGCGGCGCCGCGTATCTCGTGTCGAAAGCGATTCGCAGCGCGAAGGTGCTCGCGTTCGAAGACCTCGGCATGGAAGCGATCTACGAGTTCGACGTGCAGGACATGCCGGTGACGGTCGCCGTCGATTCGAACGGCACGTCGGTACATCAGACCGGGCCGAAGGAATGGCAGGCGAAGATCGGCAAGATTCCGGTTGCGACGGTTTGATCGATACCAGGATCTACTGAAGAAAACGGAAACCGGGGCCTTGCGCCCCGGTTTTTTTATAACGAAATGAGAACAATAAGCAACACGCGAAAACCTTCGAAATCAGGCGCAAAACTGCATTTTTACCTTGGCTTTTCGGGCGTCGGCGTTTATCGTTCTGGAAAATTGAACCCCCATTAAAGGACACATCATGCAAGGCGATAAGAAGGTCATCGAATATCTCAACGCTCAGTTGAAAAACGAGCTGACCGCCATTAATCAGTACTTCCTGCATGCACGTATGTATCGTCACTGGGGTCTGGAAAAACTCGGCAAGCACGAATACGACGAGTCGATCGGTGAGATGAAGCATGCCGACTGGCTTATCGAACGCATTTTCATGCTCGACGGTCTGCCCAATCTGCAAGACCTGCACAAACTGCTGATCGGCGAGGAAACCAAAGAGATCCTCGAATGCGATCTGAAGCTCGAACAGATTTCGCAGAGCACCTGCAAGGAAGCCATCGTGTATTGCGAATCGGTCCGCGATTTCATCTCGCGCGAAATCTTCACGAAGATTCTCGACGACACGGAAGAACATATCGACTGGCTCGAAACCCAAATCGATCTGATCGACAAGGTCGGCATCCAGAATTACCAGCAAAGCGCAATGGGTACGGTCGAGTCCTGATCGATCCACGCTGAAAACAGTCCGCGCGACGCATGGACCAGGTCACTCACGACGGCATTCGCCATGACCGGTTCCGCGCGGGCGATATACTTGCGCACCTTCCCGTTTTTCCGAGCATCCCTTGACCGCCGCGCCATGCGCGCGCTCTTCGCCTATGCCTGCACAATCGCCGTCCCCGACCGTCCGGACATTCGCCTCGGGCGCCGCTTCGAGCGCGCCGGTGGGCATTTTCGATTCGGGCCTGGGCGGTTTGTCGGTGTTCAGGGCGGTCCGGGCGCAACTGCCTGACGAAGCCATCCTGTATGTCGCCGATTCGCTCTACGCACCGTATGGCGAGCGCGACGACGACTTCATCGCCGACCGCACGCTCGCGATCGGCGAATGGCTGGTCAAGCAAGGTGCGAAAGCGCTGGTTGTCGCCTGCAACACGGCGACCGCGCAATCAATCGCCCTGGTCCGCGAAAAGCTGCCCATTCCGCTGGTGGGCGTCGAGCCCGGCATCAAGCCGGCTGCGCTGCAGTCCAAAACCCGCGTGGCCGGCGTGCTCGCCACCCAGGTGACCTTGCGCAGCGCCCGCTTTCAGGGACTGATCGAGCGCTATGCCGCCGATTGCCGCTTCCTCTGCCAACCCGGCCACGGGCTCGTGCAAGCCGTCGAACGCTGCGACGTCGGCTCGGCCGAGGTGCGCACGCTGCTGCGCGGCTACCTTCAACCGATGCTCGATGCCGGCGCCGACACGCTGGTGCTCGGCTGCACCCACTACCCGTTTCTGGACGAGGCGATTCGCGACATCGTCGGCGATCGGCTCACGCTGATCGACACGAGCGTCGCCATTGCGCGTCAGTTGGAACGCGTACTGGACCAGCACGGCCTGCGCGACGCCACGCAAAACGCGGACGCGGCTCTGCCCCGTTTTTGTTCGACCGGCGACGGCACCCATCAGCAGCAACTCGCGGCCACCCTCCTGCATATCGACGCGGCCGTCGAACAGGTACAGATTCCTTCGCGCCGCACGGCAGCGCCGGACTCCCAAGCCGCATAAACCGCCCGTCCGGCACATTGTGGCGCCCTCCAAGGGCGTTTTTGCCCACGTTTCGGGCATTTTCTGCCGTATCAGCCGAGAGACGTCCAACACCACTCCTTAGACGAAACCCTTCTAAGAGTCTGGTTTTGTTACAAAAAATCACGCAGGGCTCTTGCCAAACGGCCCAAACAAAATGATAATAATTCGCATTAACGTTAGCTATGACGTCCTGCCATGATTGTCTGTGTCTGCAAGTCCGTTTCTGACCGCACGATCCGTTCCTCGATCGCGAATGGCGTCGACTCGTTCGACGAGCTTCAGTTCGAGTTGGGCGTCGCTTCCTGCTGCGGCAAGTGCGAAGAGTCCGTGCGCGATGTCATGCTGCAAAGCGGCGTGTGCGCCAGCCGCTGCGGCGTCGGCATCGAGCTTCATCCGCAAGCTGTCCCGCTGACATTCTACGAACGCAAAGCCGCCTGAAGGCTGCTTTTGGGCACGCCGCGAGCCCTGCCAAGGGGCGCCCGGCGTCCCGCTGTTTCAAGCGCCGTTTCAAGCGCTGCATTACGCGTTATCCCACTGCCGTCAGCAAGCCAGTATCCGTCTTCGTACCAGCCAGCTACCCGCTCACCCATCGAAAGGAGTTCGAGATGGAATTGCTGATTGGTTTCGTGACTACTTTATTTATTTCGCTGCTGATCTTCCGAACATGACGATGTCTTGTCTGACGCGTTGCTCCACCAGCGCGCTGCCACGCTAACATGCAGGCCTCGCCTACTGTCCCGGCTGGCGCGAAGCCGGCTTCGTCCGCTCGTATGAACTCCCGTGCGATGACTGCGACCGCCGTAGTGGCGGTAATTCACATCAGTTTGCTAGCGGTGATCATGACGCTGCGTCACGAGCCCGTGCAGCCCACGCTCGAATCGCACGTGATGACCGCGCAGTTGTTGCCGCCGGCGCCGCTCGCCGCGCCGGTCGCGATGGAATCCATCGCGCCGCCGCCGCCGAAGCCGGCGCCACCGGTTCATACGAAGCCCAAGGTCCAGCCGAAGCCGACTCCGACGCCCAAACCGACGCCGACGCCGTTGCCTCAGGCAGCCGCACCGTCACCGACCCCTGTCGCGGCGCCCGATCCGGCGCCGCCCGCGCCCGCCGCGCCAGCGACGCCTCCGGCTGAGGCCGCGCCGGCAATCGGCCGTCAGACGATGGAGATCAGCGCGCCGAAGAACGTCTCACATCTCGACTGCAACATCGCCAGGCCCGAATACCCGTCGCTCTCGAAGCGGCGCGGCGAAACCGGCACCGCGTATGTGAAGTTCGTGGTCGGCCTGACGGGCAGGCTCGAGAACATCGAGTTGAAAAAGAGCAGCGGCTTCAGCCGCCTCGACGATGCCGCGCTCGCCGCCGTGCGCGCGAGCGCCTGCAAACCGTATCTTGAGAACGGCCAGCCGATTCGGGCCGCGTACACCCAGCCTTACGACTTCAATCTGAGCGATTGAAGCAGATTCTAAAAAAGGACTTGCAATGCAAAACTACGGATTGGCGCACGTGTGGGCGCAAGGGGATTTCGTGACGCGCGGCATCGCGCTCGCGCTGTTGATCATGTCGGTGATGTCGTGGAGCGTGATCGTCGTCAAAGGCTGGAATGTGATGCGCCTGAACCGCCTCACGAAGAATGCCGAAAAAGCCTTCTGGCATTCGGACGATCTCGCCGACGGCGTGAAGAAACTCGGCGCCGGCTCCTCGACGCCGCAGGACAACCCGTTCCTCGCGCTGGCGCTGTCGGGCCAGGAAGCGGCCGATCACCATCATCAAACGCAGCCGCATCTGCACGATCGCATGGACGTGTCGGACTGGATCACGCGCTGCCTTAAGGACACCATGGATGAAAGCGTCGCGCGCATGCAGAGCGGTCTCGCGATTCTCGCGTCGATCGGCAGCACGGCGCCGTTCGTCGGTCTGTTCGGCACGGTGTGGGGCATCTACCACGCACTGCTGGCAATCGGTGCGAGCGGCCAGTCGTCGATCGACCAGGTCGCAGGCCCGGTCGGCGAAGCGCTGATCATGACCGCGTTCGGCCTGTTCGTGGCGATTCCCGCCGTGCTCGGCTACAACGCACTGACGCGCGCCAACAAGGGCATTGTCGCCAAGCTGAGCCGCTTTGCGCATGGCTTGCACGCGTTCTTCGTGACGGGCGCACGCCTGTCGTCGTCCAGGCGCGGCGACGGCCTGCGTCTCGCGACCCGCGCGAACTGATCGACGAGGCACTCCGATGGCAATGAGCCCCTTCGCCGGCGACGATGACGACGGCCTGATGAACGAGATCAACATGACGCCGCTCGTCGACGTGATGTTGGTTCTCCTGATTGTCTTCATGGTGACGATTCCAGTGATTCGTCACGCTGTCAAAATCGATCTGCCGCATGCAAGCAGTCAGAAAGAAGATACCAAGCCCGCGCAGGTGACGGTCGCGATCGACGCGGACGGCAACGTCCTGTGGAACGACCAGAAGGTCGACGAAGCAACGTTGAGCGCGAAAATTGCAGAGGCCGCGCAAGCGAGCCCGCAACCGGAACTGCATCTGGACGCGGACCGCAAGGTCCCGTACGAGAAAGTGGCGCAGGTGATGTCGGCGGCTCAGTCCGGCGGCCTCACGAAGATTGGTTTCGTGACGCAGCCCAAAGCCAAATAAGCCTGGCAAGTAACGCTGCTCTGGAACCCCGGCGCGTTACCCGACACCTGCCAAAAAACGCGCAAAAGCCCTTGAAACAGGGGACAAAAAGTAAAAGGCCTTCATCGTCAGATGAAGGCCTTTTTTTGTGCGCACTCGGCGCCTTCGGGCGGCGGGCTCATTTGCCATCGGTCGCAGATTGACGGCTTCCTGGGTCACCGCATGCGACAGCCGTGATCGACACGGACAGCGCGCTCAGCCCTATCAGGCTCGCTATGATAGCGGCCATGAGTTTCCGCATAAGAGACTCCTTAGCGAAGGGATTTCACTATAGGCCCGCGAGCGCGCGCATTCAAGCAAACGGCCATTGAAAGTACTCATGACAGCCCACGCTTAAATGCTAAAAGCGATGTCGCCACGCGCAACGCCCTATGACACGACCGCGAGCGATGCCTGCGCCGTGGCCGTCTCTTCGCGTACTGGACACTCGCCCATGATGTGTTTGCCGTCGTCCGGATCGAGCATTTCGACCAGATAATCGACGAATGCGCGCACGGCCGGCACCATCCCCTGGCGCGACACGAATACGGCGTACAACTGAGGTGTCGGAAAGGTCCAGCCCGGCATCACCGGCGACAACTGTCCCGTGCGCAACGCGGCGCCATACATCATCTCCGGCAGCGCGGCGATGCCGACGCCGGCGAGTACCGCTTCACGAATCGTCATCAGATCGGCAGTCACGAGGCGCGGCTCATGTTCGTGCGCGTGTCGCGTGCCGTCGGGCGAGATCAGGTTATAGACGTGGCGGCCGTCGCCGGTCGGCACGTCAAGCGTTTCGAAGCGGTTCAGATCGGCGGGCGTGAGCGGCGGCGCGTTCTGCTGCAGCAGGCTCGGCGCACCGACCAGCATCTGCTGCGTGCGCCACAAGGGCCGCACCACGATGTTGGCGTTTTCCGGCGGATCGGAGCGCACGCGCAGCGCGACGTCGATCGAGTCCTCGAACAGGTCGACCACGCGGTTCGTCACCCGCATCACCACTTTGACTTCGGGATAGCGATGCATGAATTCGGGCAGGATCGTCGACAGGATGGTCTGCGAGACCGTGACCGGTACGCTGACGCGCACGGTGCCGCGCGGCGACGAGCGCAGTTGCTGTACGACGTTGACCGCCGCCTGCGCCTCACTCAGCATTGCCTGACAGTGCTGATAGAACAGTTGACCGGCCTCGGTCAGCGCCAGCTTGCGCGTGGAACGTTGCAGCAGACGCACACCCAGCGACGCTTCGAGCTCCGTCAAACGGCGCGACAGGCGCGACTTCGAGATGCCCAGCACCCGCTCGGCGGCGGAAAAACCGCCATGTTCGACGACCTGCGAGAAATACATCAGGTCATTCAGGTTGTGTGAATCGATCTTCATCTCATCGTTCCAGTAATAGAACAATCCATTGCGCGACGGCGGCTGGCACCTCTTAAAACGGTCCCTATAATAGCGCCATGTTTCAAAAATGATGCTATTCCCCATTTTTCGAGGTGATATTGATGAGCACGACACGCACGATCGAACGCACGTTTCCCGCCGTTCGCACGACCGAAGGCGGCGGCTTTATCGTCCACCGCCCGTTTCCCACTCGTCTTTTGATGGACTTCGATCCGTTCCTGCTGCTCGATGAAATGGGTCCGATCGATTACGCTCCGGGCGAGGCCAAAGGCGCGCCCGATCATCCGCATCGCGGCTTTGAAACGGTCACTTACGTGCTGGAGGGACAGTTCGGCCATAAGGATTCGGCGGGCCATTCGGGCACGCTGCATGCCGGCGACGTGCAATGGATGACCGCCGGCGCGGGCGTCGTGCACAGCGAGATGCCGGACCCGTCGTTCGTGCGCACGGGCGGCCGCGTGCACGGCCTGCAATTGTGGGTGAATCTGCCGCGTCGCGACAAGATGATCGCGCCGCGCTACCAGGAAATACCGTCGTCGAGTATTCCGGTGGCGACGTCCGCGGACGGCAAGGTGCGCGTCAAGGTAATCGCCGGTGAAGCGCTCGGTGTGAAGGCCGCCATCGAAACGCGCACGCCGATCCTGTATCAGCATTTCTCGCTGCAACCCGGCGCAACGATCCGGCAACCGGTGCCGGCCGATTATCGTGTGTTCGCGTATGGCTTGTCCGGCAAGGGCTTCTATGGCGAAGGTGAAGCGCGCCAGCTGATCGACGCGCAACAGATGGTCGTGTTCCAGAACGATGGCGACACCGTCACGCTGAGCGCCGGCGAAGAACCGCTGGAAGTCCTGCTGCTGGGCGGCGTGCCGTTGAAGGAGCCGGTGGTGCGCTACGGCCCGTTCGTGATGAATACCGAGGATGAGATCCGCCAGGCGGTCATCGACTATCAGGCCGGACGCATGGGCGAGATCACGCACTAACTCAACGGCGTTGGCGGCCGCAGCGACCACGTGGTGGCTATAGCGTGCCGCCGCATTAGCGACGAGCGCCGCGCCTCCGGCAACACGAGCGCGGCGCGCAAAAGCCTCCGGCACGCCCCGCGCCGGTTTCATTCGACCCGCACACACCTCCCCCCAAGGCGCCAAGCCCGGTAATTTCGGTCACAATAGCGTTTCATGCCGCGCGCCACGGCGTTTCATCACAATGAGGCTCGGCGCGCGGCAATTTTCCGTCCCGTTCAGGAGCCGCACGCATGGCAGAGCCTACCGTCACCGCCCATATCGGTTCGACGAATTTCCAGGTCATTTTCGACGACGGCAAGCACACGTGGCTCGCTGACGAACCCGAGTCGCTCGGCGGCGGCGATCGTGGGCCGACGCCCGTTTCACTGCTGCTATCGAGCCTCGGCGCCTGCACGTCGATCACGCTGAAGATGTACGCTCAGCGCAAGGAGTGGCCGCTGACGGATGTGCGCGTGACCCTGTCGATCGAAACCGGCGACGCGGGCACGACCATCGACCGCAAGATCGTGCTCGAAGGCGATCTGTCCGACGAGCAGCGGGAACGGCTTTTGCAAATTGCCAATGCGTGCCCGGTCCACAAGATCCTCACGCATTCGATCACGATCCGCTCGGGTCTCGCCGTCGCGTAACGCGGTGGTGGTCCGAAAGGCGCGCCCGCACTGACAGGCCGCATGCAATCTGACGCAACGCAACGCTTTCATAGGAAGCTGTCGACTTGAATTTCGAACACCTTATCCAGATCAACGATCCGTTGAATCCCTTTGTCGACTCGATGACCCGCGAGCAGTTGTGGGAGGGACTCGTGCTACGCGCCGAGCAGCCGCAACTCTTCGTGATGGGGCTCGACAGTTGCACGATTCTGTCGCGCGCAGGCAATGTCCTCGAACGGGAATTGCACTACGGCCAGGCCACCGTGCGCGATCGCGTCACTCTGGAGGAGAGCCAGAGCGTGCGCTACGACATCCTGCCGACTGAAGACTACGTAGGCGGCTCGCTCACGATGACCATCGAACAGCCGGACGAACTGCAACTGTTCCTGCGCTTCGAGTACGCGACCACGCTGCCCGTCTCCACCGACCAGGACGCCGTGCAAACGCAGGAAATCGTGAAGTCGGCGTATCGGGAAAACGACATCGATACCGTACGTCTGATCCGTCAGTACGTGCAGGCCAAACAGGAACCCGGCTCGCTGCATTGAATTGCGCGCGGGCGGCCCTGCCCGCGCCGCCGCGTTTGCCTTGCGAGCCGCCCGCTGAAGGCGGCCTCGCGTCATTTTTCTCGCTGGTCATTCACGCAGCTATCAGAACGACAATCCGATGAATTTCTCTTTCTTGTAAATGGGAATAGTTATCATTTAGAATAAATCCATCGAATCGACAAACAAGCCAAAACGAATGACCGATCTCAACCGCCCTTCCACGCTCAGCCTGCGCCGCCCCGCGGCCGCGCTGACCAGCCGCCCGAAATCGTCGACGGCGAGCACGTCGGCCGCCAAGCCTGCTGCGGAGCGTGCAAACGGTTCGGGCGAGACATCGGAACGGGTCGTCCGCAGCGATGCATTGCTGCAGGGACATAGCCATATCAGCATCGTCCATAACGGCGAAACCTACCAGCTGCGTGCCACGCGCTTAGGCAAGCTGATCCTGACGAAGTAGGAACGAACAGAGGTAAGTACCGCGTATTGTGGGGACCACCTCCTCGAGAGGTGTTGGGCATTAGCCAGCCACGACGGCTTGCACGTGAGAACTAGACCCCTTCGTGCAGACACCAAGCCAGCCGTCGCAGCCAGCCAGGCCGCTTTTTTTGGTTCTCACCCAACGTGGATGCACGCAAACGCCGTGTATCGCTTAGCAGAAAACAAAAAAGCCGTGGGATGACGTTCATCCCACGGCTTTTTGTTGGTGCAGCGCCGGCGGTGTTTCCGCAAACGCGCCAGCCTGGAACCCGACGTTCCGGCTTACTTCGAAGCCCAGCCCCAGAACATCAGCCACCACGCGCTATCGACCACGGCCAGCGCCGCGACGAACCACAGCATCGCGAGGCCGCGCTGCACGAAGCGCTCGCTATAGCGGCGTGTGACGAGCCAGGCCAGCCATGCGCTCCACAGATTGGCGATCGCCAGAATCGTGATGCGCAGATCCGACGCCCACCACAACGACACATGTTCCGCGCGCAGCAGCGACAGTGTCGTCGCGGACAGCCCAAGGAACACGCCCGCGCCGGCGATCGGAATCAGCGCCTGCGTCAGATGATGCAGACGCACGGCGCTGAAGCGTCCGAGCATGCGCGTCGCGCCCGTCAGCAACAGCAGCAGCGCAGTGCCGTACACCAGCGCCGTCGCGAGGATGTAACCGATCACCATCGTGCCGTCGAGCCACGAAAACACGTCGTTCTGCTCGGGGTAATGCGTGAACAGGAACCACGGCGCGTTGGTGTCGAGCGGCCAGGTGATGTCGTGATCGACCAGCCACGTCGCGAAGAACATCTTCAGGTCGATGAACCAGCGCGAAGCGGTCCAGTGGAATGCGCCGATCGCGATACCGAGCAGGCCGTACAGGATCAGCGCGGTGTCCCATGGGTTCGCCTGCTTGTCGCCGAGCTGCACGACTTCCGACGACGGCGCGCGCCATGTCAACGCAATCGCGTCGCGGTGTCCGCTGCACCGGCCGCACATATGGCAGTCCGACGCGCCCTTCATGTTGCGCAGCGGCACGAGCGGAGCGCAGTTGATCGGAATCACGCGATGCCCATGCTCGCCGTTCTTGTACGAACGGCGCCATGCGTCTTCATCGACCTTGTAGTGGAACGGTGCGAGGCGCGCCAGAAGCGAAAAAACCCCGTTGACGGGGCACAGGTACTTGCACCAGACGCGCTTCTCCCGCCCGTATAGCAAGCCGATGATGATCGCCGCGAAGGTCGAGCCGCCGAGCACCAGCAGCACGGCCTTCGGATACTGGTACACGCTCACCATCTGACCGTAGATGGTGGTGATGCCGAATGCGACGAACGGCCAGCCGCCCCAGCGCATCCAGCGCGGAATGGCCCAGCCGCGGCCGAACTTGCTGGCGAATTCGGCGAGCGCGCCTTCCGGACACAGCACGCCGCACCAGACCCGGCCGAGCATCACCATCGACAGCAACACGAACGGCCACCAGATGCCCCAGAACACAAACTGCGCGGCAAGCGTCAGGTTGTTCCACAGGTGCGCGGTGTCGTCCGGCAGCGGCATCACCGCCGGCACGATGATCAGGAACGCGTAGACCGCCACCACAACCCACTGAATGCCACGGATCACTGCGCCGTGACGCTGCATCCATTGTCCGGCCGCTGCGAGGCGCCCCGGGCGGGTCATGACGGTACTCATGCCGCGCGTCCCGCGGTCTGCTGCGCCGGCTTGCGACTCGCCCGGCGCACCAGCAGATAGACGACCGCCCAGTACGCCGCATACGCCAGCAGATTCATCAGCGCCGGATGAGCGCGGTAGCCGGTCAGCGTCGCGACCAGCGAACCGAAGGTGCTCGAGTCGTCGAGGATCGCCGACGAATTCCACATCTGGTCGACGAGGGTCGGCAGGATTTCCTTGTCGATCAGCTTGTCGACGCCGGTCTGGAACAGACCCGCACCAAGGAATAGCAGCATGATTTCGGTGACGCGGAAAAAGAGCCGCCACGAGAAAATCTTGCCGCCCAGTTGCAGCAGGTAGAACGTCAGGAACGCGAGACCGAGGCCGATCACGACCGCGAGCATCTGGCTGCCGTCCACGTGGCCCGACTGGCCGAAGCCGAGGCCGTACAGGAAGATCACCGTTTCGCTGCCTTCACGCGCGATCGCCAGTGCGACCAGCAACGCGACGCCCCACCAGTTCGAATCGCGCTGACTCTTTTGCAGCGACTGTTCCATGTCGCGCTTCAAGGTCCGGCCGTGCTGCTTCATCCACAGCACCATCTGCACGATCAGCACGCAGGCGACCAGCACCATCGCGGTCTGGAAATAATCTTGCGCATCACCGGAGAGCACTTCGGTGAACCCCACTAGCGCTGCGCCGAGCGCGACCGCCGCGATCACACCGGCCGCGACGCCGCCCCACAGGTACGGCAAGCCGCGGCGCGCATCGTCGTCGCCGTTTTTCAACCACGCGTACAGGATGCCGACGACCAGCAAGGCCTCGACGCTTTCCCGCCACACGATGAACAGAATCTGACCCATCCAAGCTCTCCCTTCGATCCTTCTGCTGCTCACTGCCTGAAATGAATGCGGCACGCCCGAGAGTCGCGCGCCCGCACGCCAGGCCATTACTTCGCGACGATCACGCCCTGCGCCTGCTGGTGGAAATCGTCGAAAAACTTGTATTCGCCCGGCTCCAGCGGAGCAATCACGACGAACGAATCCGCGCCCGGCGCCAACACCTTCTCTTTACGCAACTGCACGCTTTCGAATTCGGCCGCGCCTTTACCGGTGTTGCGCACTTCGATCTTGATGCGCTGCCCCGCCGGCACTTCGATGCGCGCCGGGGTCAGCTTGCCGTCGTTCATTTCCAGCTTGAAGGTCGGCAGGTCGGCTGCGTGGGCCGCGCTCGCGAGCAACGCCGTAGCGGCGAGCAGCGCGATCTTTCGGTCAATTCTCATTAGCCTTTCCGGAAAACGCGGGGCGCGGATGTCGATCGTCGGCGCCCCGCCTGCTGCATTCACTGATTCGCCCAATCGTCGCCGCCTGGCCAGGCGTTCGAGCGCGGCTTGACGGCGTGACCGGCGGGTAATCCACCGCGATCGGCAGATCAGTAGCCACCCTTCTTGCCGATGCCGGCGAAGGTGAAGTCATATTCGAGCGCGAACGGCTTGAACCACGGACCCACCCCGGTTTCCTTGTCGACGTGGCGGCCGAAAGCCATGTGGCCGGTCTGCATCGGCGGTTCGACGATCAGCTTGAGGTGATACTTGCCCGGGCCTTGCAGCTTGACGTTGTCGCCATAGTGCGGACCATCGTTGGCGACCATCGCCATCATGTCGCCCTTCTGCGTCTGATTCGAACCGGCTTTCGTCAGCTCGTAGCGAAGTTGCAGATACGGCATCCAGTCGCCTTCGGCGAAACCGGTCGGGTTGTTCTTGACCGCGTGGATGTCCGCTTCAAGGTGGATGTCCGAATCCGACGCCTTGCGCATCATGCCTTCCGGTTCCATGGTGATCGGCTGCAGGTAAACCGCGCCGATTTCCATGCCGCCCTGGATCTGTTGCTTGCCGATCGGGTATTCCGCTGCCGTCGCCGACAAAGCGGCCACTGCGGCCACCACGGCTGCGCCGCCGCGCGCAAATGAAGAAATCCGCATTAAAACTCCTTGTTTTTATCAGACTGGAATCGAATCCATTGGAACAGCGCGTCGGCGTGCCTGATGCGACGGTCCCCGCCTTTGGGCAGGCGATCGACCGGGTGCAACTCGCATACAAGAACCTTAAATGCGAACCATTCTCAATATTAGGGGAGTCTATCATTGATCTCGAGGGAGAACAAATATCGACGCTCGCAAATCCTTGTCGCAACAGGGGCTTAAGGCTGCTTTAAGAAAGCGCGTATGGAGGACGGCGAGACGAGCTGGGAGGGGTGTGTCGCTGCAACTTGACGGGCGCGGCACGTTGCCGCGCCCCGGGGTGGAAAGAGGCCTTATTCGACGCCGGAGACGTGATCGCCGACATTTGCGCCGAACACACGCTGGCGCAGGAGCGCCAGCTGATCGCGAGTCTGCGCGGCCTTCTCGAACTCGAGGTTCCTGGCATGCTCCATCATCTGCTTTTCGAGACGCTTCAGTTCCTTGGCGAGCTGCTTCTCGGACATGTCCTCGAATTTCGCGCGCGTTTGCTGCTCCTTCAGTTCGGCGCGTGCGTCGTCGACGTTGTACACGCCGTCGATGATGTCGCGAATGCGCTTGACCACCCCGCGCGGCGTAATGCCGTTCGCGAGGTTGAAGGCAATCTGCTTGGCGCGCCGCCGCTCGGTTTCGTCGATCGCGCGGCGCATCGAGTCCGTCACTTTGTCCGCATACAGGATCGCCTTGCCGTTCACGTTACGCGCCGCCCGGCCGATGGTCTGGATCAGCGAGCGCTCGGCGCGCAGAAAGCCTTCCTTGTCCGCGTCGAGAATCGCGACGAGCGACACCTCCGGAATATCCAGCCCTTCGCGTAGCAGGTTGATCCCCACCAGCACGTCGAAGGTGCCCAGCCGCAGATCGCGAATGATCTCGACCCGCTCGACCGTGTCGATGTCGCTATGCAGATAGCGCACCTTGACGCCGTGGTCGGTCAGAAATTCGGTCAACTGCTCGGCCATCCGCTTGGTCAGCACCGTGACCAGCACGCGGTCGCCGGCCTTGACGCGCTCGTTGATCTCGCCGAGCACGTCGTCGACCTGGCTGCGCGCCGGACGCACCTCGATTTCCGGATCGACGAGGCCGGTCGGACGCACCAGCTGCTCGGCGACCTGTCCGGCCGTTTTCTTCTCGTAATCCGCCGGCGTGGCCGACACGAACACGACCTGGCGCATCTTGCGCTCGAACTCGTTGAACTTGAGCGGCCGGTTATCCAGCGCCGACGGCAGGCGGAAACCATAGTCGACCAGATTTTCCTTGCGCGCCCGGTCGCCGTTGTACATGCCGTTCAACTGGCCGATCAGCACGTGTGACTCGTCGAGCATCATGATCGCGTCCGGCGGCAGGTAATCGACCAGGGTCGGCGGCGGCTCGCCCGGCGCGGCGCCGGAGAAGTGCCGCGAGTAGTTCTCGATGCCCTTGCAGAAACCCAGTTCCTGCAACATTTCCAGGTCGAAGCGGGTGCGTTGTTCGAGCCGCTGCGCTTCGACGAGCTTGCCGTCGCTATAGAAGAATTCCAGCCGCTCGCGCAATTCGCTCTTGATGGTTTCGACCGCACGCACGACCGTGTCGCGCGGCGTCACGTAGTGCGACGACGGATACACGGTGAAGCGCGGAATCTTCTGCCGCACGCGGCCGGTGAGCGGATCGAACAGTTGCAGTGTTTCGATTTCGTCGTCGAACAATTCGATACGCACCGCCATTTCGGCGTGTTCGGCCGGGAAGATATCGATCGTATCGCCGCGCACGCGGAACGAGCCGCGCTGGAAGTCGGCTTCGTTGCGGTTGTACTGCATCGCGATCAGCCGCGCGATGATGTCGCGCTGGCCGAGCTTGTCGCCCGTGCGCAGCGTCAGAATCATCTTGTGATATTCCGATGGATTGCCGATACCGTAAATCGCCGACACCGTGCCGACGATCACCACGTCGCGCCGCTCCATCAGGCTCTTGGTGGCCGACAGCCGCATCTGCTCGATGTGCTCGTTGATCGACGAGTCTTTCTCGATGAACAGGTCGCGCTGCGGCACGTACGCTTCAGGCTGGTAGTAGTCGTAGTACGAGACGAAGTACTCGACCGCATTGCGCGGAAAGAACTCGCGGAACTCCGAGTAAAGCTGCGCGGCGAGCGTCTTGTTCGGTGCAAACACGATCGCCGGGCGGCCGAGCCGCGCGATCGTGTTGGCCATCGTGAAGGTTTTGCCGGAGCCGGTCACGCCGAGCAGCGTCTGGAACGCGAGGCCGTCCTCGACGCCTTCAACGAGCGTGTCGATCGCCGTGGGCTGGTCGCCGGCAGGCGGGTACGGCTGGTAGAGCTGAAACGGCGAGCCTTCGAACGTGACGAATTTGGATTCGTCGAGCGTATCTTCGGCTTCAGTCAGATGTTGTTCGGACATGGGGACGGCACCGGGCCTTGGGCAAAGGACCATTCTAACGGGTTGCGGGAAACGCGGATCGAGCGGGTCTGCGTAGGGTTCGGAAAGCTGCGGGCGGGATTGCGAGTGCTCGGGCGAATCTTATGTGACGACCCTTCACCTGAACGATTCGTGGCCTTCCGGTCACATGCGGGCAGCGGTTATGAAGCGCGTTCGCGCCGTGGGCCGATGCCCGCCTGGCAGCCCTCGCCGGGCGGCGCTCCGGCAGATCCGCCGATGTCACATGACGCCGGAGTGCCTGTTTTTCAAGCAAATAATTCCTTCCAGCGAGCCTGGTCGCCCGAAAAACGCGCGCGGATTCGTTACAATGCGAAGTTGCGCTCGCTTGCCGCCGTCCGCCGCCTGTCCGCGTTGTCCATCAGACGCCTCGGGTCGGGCCGTTCGCGCTCGGAGCCGCCCTCTTTTTACTACTGCTGCCCACCCATCATGTCTCTGTTCTCCGCCGTCGAACTTGCTCCCCGCGACCCGATTCTGGGCCTGAACGAAGCCTTCAACGCCGATACGCGTGCCACCAAGGTCAACCTTGGCGTGGGCGTGTACTTCAACGAAGAAGGCAAGATTCCGCTGCTGCGCGCCGTGCGCGAAGCCGAAAAGGCCCGCGTCGACGCGGCGCTGCCGCGCGGCTATCTGCCGATCGAAGGCATCGCGGCTTACGACGCGGCCGTGCAGAAGCTGCTGCTCGGCGACGACTCGTCGCTGATCGCGGCGGGCCGCGTCGTCACGGCGCAGGCACTGGGCGGCACGGGCGCGCTGAAGATCGGCGCGGACTTCCTGAAGCGCGTGAACCCGGCGGCCAAGGTCGCAATCAGCGATCCGAGCTGGGAAAATCACCGTGCGCTGTTCGAAGGCGCTGGTTTCGAAGTGGTGTCGTATCCGTACTATGACGCGCACACGCATGGCGTGAACTTCGAAGGCATGCTGAGCGCGCTGAACAGCTATGCCGCGGGCACCATCGTCGTGCTGCACGCCTGCTGCCACAACCCGACCGGCGTCGACCTGAGCGTCGATCAATGGAAGCAGGTGGTCGAAGTCGTGAAGGCGCGCAATCTGGTGCCGTTCCTCGACATCGCCTACCAGGGCTTCGGCGACAACATCGAAGCGGACGCCGCAGCCGTGCGTCTGTTCGCGGCCTCGGAACTGGACGTGTTCGTGTCGTCGTCGTTCTCGAAGTCGTTCTCGCTGTACGGCGAGCGTATCGGCGCACTGTCGATCATCACGTCAAGCAAGGAAGAGGCAGCACGCGTGCTGTCGCAACTGAAGCGCGTGATCCGCACGAACTACTCCAACCCGCCGACGCACGGCGGCTCGGTGGTGGCGGCAGTGCTCGCCTCGCCCGAACTGCGCGCCACGTGGGAAACGGAACTGGCTGAAATGCGCGACCGTATTCGCGCGATGCGCAACGGTCTGGTCGAACGCCTGAAGGCAAGCGGCGTGGATCGTGACTTCAGCTTCGTGAACGCACAGCGCGGCATGTTCTCGTACTCGGGTCTGACGGCGCCGCAAGTGGACCGTCTACGCGAAGAGTTCGGCATCTACGCGGTGAGCACGGGCCGCATCTGCGTGGCTGCACTGAACACGCGCAACCTCGACGCGGTGGCTAACGCAATTGCTCACGTGTTGAAGTAAAGCAAGCCGGAGCGCGGATCCTGGTCGCGCGCTCTGCTGGAACCGCCGAGAGAAACGGCGCCCTTTCCGAAAGGGCGCCGTTTTTTATTGCCCGAACGTTTCGTTGTAGTCCTGTCAGCGCGAATCACGATGGATATCGTGCGTGACGAAACCCGCGTCGTTATCCGGCATGTCGAGCCAGTCGGGATGCTCGAGCGAATGGCGAATGTCGTCCAGACCGCTTTGCCAGTGCTCGCGCATGGTCGAGAGGCCGAACTGGAAGTCCTTGTAGTGCCCCTCGTATTCCTTGTGCCGGTAGATGAGATGGATCACGTTGTAGCGCTTCGAACACGCGAGGTCTTCGGCCAGCTTGCACCACGGGTCGTCACGCTGCTCGGGCGGCACGCGCTCCAGCACCTCGCGCAGCACGTGCCGGAAACGCTGCGAGCGCTGCAGCATGTCGGTCACGAGACGGGTACGGCTCGAATACTGGATGTCTTTCATGCGCCCCTGAACATCCGTGATGTTATCCGGCACTGGTCCGATCGCGCTCCACAGATCGACCTGGAACGCGAGCGTGTCGCGACGCGGCGTGGTCTGGATCACTTCGTAGAGCGGCGTGTTCGACATCAGGCCGCCGTCCCAGTAAAACTGGCCGTCGATTTCAACCGCCGCGAAGCCCGGCGGCAACGCGCCTGACGCCATGAAATGCTCGGGCCGCAGCGTGGTGTGCGTGTTGTCGAAGTACGCGAAATTGCCCGTGCCGCAATTGACCGCGCCCACCGACACGCGCATTTCACGCGAATTGATCCGGTCGAAATCGCAGAGCGCCTCGAGTGTGGCCTTCAGCGGTGCGGTGTCGTAGTAGCTGGCCATTTGCGGCGGCCCGGACACCGTGGGCAACGGCGGCGGAAACCGCGGCACGAAAAAGCCCTTTTGCCCTTCGACGAGCGCGCCTAGCGCCTGGCTCGCCGTAAAGGCCTTGCGCACCGCGTCGCTGGAGTTGAAGAGTGCATGCTCGATGAAAGCCGGCAATGGCGGCCCGAACGCCGGTTGGCAGATCGTTTCCCAGAACTGCAACAGCCGCTCGACCCGCTTCTCCTGCGGATTGCCGGCAATGATGGCCGTATTCAAGGCGCCAATCGAAATGCCCGCCAGCCAGTTGGGTTCGATGCCGGCTTCGTCGAGCCCCTGAAAGACACCCGCCTGATACGCGCCCAACGCACCGCCGCCCTGCAGCATCAGCGCGACGGTTTCGTAGTTGGGCAAATGGATGCGCCGGCCGGGGTGGGCGGCGGCGGCCGAACCGGCGCCGTCGCCCTCCCCGTCGCCGGGCGCACCCACGCGCGCCCGCTTGAGATTGCGTTGCGCCATGGGCGCCTCCTTATTGCATATACCAGCCGTGGCTCACAATGAAAGACTGGCCGGTCAGTGCCGCCGTCGGGAAGGTGGACAGGAACAGCACCGTCTGCGCGACGTCTTCCACCGTGGTAAAGATGCCGTCGACCGTGCCGCCCAGCATCACGCGCTTGACGACTTCTTCCTCGCTGATGCCGAGTTCCTTGGACTGCTCGGGAATCTGCTTGTCGACGAGCGGCGTGCGCACGAAACCCGGACACACCACATGCGAGCGCACGTTATGCTTCGCGCCTTCCTTGGCCAGCACGCGCGCGAGCCCCAGCAGCGCATGCTTGGCCGTCACATAGGCGGACTTCAGCGGCGACGCTTCATGCGAATGGACCGAACCCATGTAGATCACGATGCCGCCGCGATCGTCCTTGTACATGTGCTTGAGCGCGGCCTTTGTCGTGAGGAAGGCGCCGTCCACATGGATCGCCTGCATCTTCTTCCAGTCCGAGAACGAATAGTTTTCGATCGGATTGACGATCTGAATGCCGGCGTTGGAAATGAGAATGTCGATCGAGCCGAGTTCGGCCGCGATTTTGTCGATGCCCTGATTGACGGCCTCCTCGCTCGTGACGTCCATCGCCACGCCGATTGCCTTACCACCGCCTTTCGTGATTTCTTCCGCAACGGCGTTGGCGCCGTCCTGGTTCAAATCGGCGATCGCGACCGCCGCGCCCGCCGCGCAAAGAGTCAGCGCGATCTGCTTGCCGATGCCGCTTGCCGCGCCGGTAACCACGGCGACCTTGCCGTTCAGATTCGTGTTCAGAGACGACATCCAGAACCTCCATGCAGTTGATGAGCAATGAGACCACAAGCCGCAAGCGGCATGCAGTCAGCCAAACGACATAGGCCGTTCGGCCGAATGCTGCATTGCGGCCAACGCTGCTATTGTGCATGAACCCTGTGAACGCCATAGGTAAAACGCACATCGCGCTTTATCTCTTTAAACTGGATGTTTTCGGCGCAATGCCGGCAGCATCACCCACAAGGAGACATGCATGAATTATCGACGTCTGGGCCGCTCTGGCCTGCAAGTCAGCGAATTGTCCATCGGCTCATGGGTCACTTACGGCAACCAGGTGGATCATCGCGCGGCGCGCGAATCGCTGGCGGCCGCCCGCGACGCGGGAGTCAACTTCTTCGATAACGCCGAGGTCTACGCGGGCGGCCAATCCGAGGAAATCATGGGCCAGGCGCTGAAGGAACTAGCGTGGCCGCGCGTGAGCTACGTGGTGTCCACGAAATTCTTCTGGGGGCTCACGGAAGCGCCGAACCAGTACCACACGCTGAACCGCAAATATCTGCTGAACGCGGTCGACGCGTCGCTCAAGCGCCTGCAACTCGACTATGTGGACCTGGTGTTCTGCCATCGTCCCGATCCGAACACGCCCGTCGAGGAAACCGTCTGGGCGATGAGCGACATGATCACGCGCGGCAAGGCGCTGTACTGGGGCACCTCCGAATGGAGCGCCGACGAAATCCGCGCCGCTTACGAGATTGCGGAGCGGCACCACCTGCACAAGCCGGTCATGGAGCAGCCGCAGTACAACCTG
This sequence comes from Paraburkholderia strydomiana, assembly GCF_046030495.1. Lineage (GTDB taxonomy): Bacteria > Pseudomonadota > Gammaproteobacteria > Burkholderiales > Burkholderiaceae > Paraburkholderia > Paraburkholderia strydomiana_A. The sequence continues at coordinate 53,694 of NZ_JAQQCJ010000018.1, read as the reverse complement.
TTCCACCGCAAACGCGTCGAGCAGGAGTACAAGCGGCTTTACGAGGATATCGGCCTCGGCCTGACCACCTGGAGCCCGCTCGCGTCCGGCCTGCTCACCGGCAAATACCGCGACGGCGTACCGGCGGACAGCCGCGCGCAGTTGCAAGGCTATGACTGGCTGCGCAAGCAGGTCACCGATGCGGGCAAGAACAGCGTGGTCGGCAAGCTCGGCGCGGTGGCCGACGAGTTGGACTGCACGATCGGGCAACTCGCGATTGCCTGGATTCTGAAGAATCCGAACGTCAGCACGGTGATCACGGGCGCGTCGCGGGTCGAACAGATCGGCGAGAACATGAGGTCCGCCGAGGTGGCCGCACGAATCACGCCGGAGATCAGGCAGCGCATCGAGGAAATCGTCGGCGACGCCTACGACTGAACGGATTTTCGCCGGAGCGCGTGACGTGGCCCGGGCGGCAGCGGGGCCATGTCACGCGGAACTTACCCAAACCGCAGCGCGGCGTCGCGTACAATACGCGGCCGCGCTGCACACCGGCGCCGTTTGCCCGCTGTGCCGCCGCATTGCACCGCGCACCGCCGAATCCGCCCTGGACCGGCATGCCCTCTTTCAGCGTTTCCTCATCATGCTCAGCTACCGCCACGCCTTTCATGCAGGCAATCACGCCGACGTTCTGAAACACGCCGTCGTGTTGCAGCTATTGCGTTACCTCGGCCAGAAGGACAAAGCCTACTGGTACATCGACACGCATGCGGGCGCCGGCGTCTATTCGCTGAAGGAAGGCTATGCGACCAAAACCGGCGAATTCCAGACCGGCATCGCCAGACTGTGGGAGCGCAACGATCTGCCGCCGCTCTTCGCCGACTACGTCGAGGAAGTCAGCGCGCTCAATCCGGATGGCCAGTTGCGCTTCTATCCGGGCTCGCCGTACATCGCGTGGCGGCAGTTGCGCGAGCAGGACCGCATGCGTCTGTTCGAACTGCACACCACCGAAATCGACGTTCTGCGCCACAATTTCCGCGACGCGGGCCGCCGGGCGATGCTCTACGCGGGCGACGGCTTCGACGGCATTCTCGCGTTGCTGCCGCCTGCGCCGCGCCGCGCGCTGGTGCTGCTCGATCCGTCGTACGAGGACAAGCGCGACTACACGCGCACGCTGCGCTGTGTCGAAGAGAGCCTGAAGCGCTTTCCGACCGGCACCTATGCGGTCTGGTATCCGCAGGTGAAACGCCCGGAATCGCAGCGCTTTCCTGATCAGTTGAAGAAGCTGCAGGAGCGCAACTGGCTCCACGTCAGCTTGACGGTCGGCAATCCGCCCGAGGACGGCTTTGGACTTTTCGGCAGCGGCATGTTCATTCTGAACCCGCCGTATACGCTGGCGAAAATGCTGAAGGACCAGATGCCCTGGCTCGTCAAGGCGCTCGGCGAGGACAAGGCTGCCGGGTTCAAGGTCGAGTATCGCGGCGACTAAGCTTTGCCGCGGATGGCGTCCGGGCCATCAACGCGCACAGCCGGATTCCCGCTCACTTCAATTGCGCCGCTGCCTTGCGCGCGAAATCGTTCGTATAGGTAGCGTTCAGATCGATCTTCTTCGGATCCAACCGGTCATCGAACGAGGCCAGCGCACGCAGCGAGGTCGCCGGGCCGTCGGCCGGCATCAAGCCATCCGGCGAATACGCGTCGCGCACGTTGTGAAAGGCTTCGACATACAGTGCCGAGTCGTTGAGCAGATAAGCCGGGGGCACCATCTTCAGCAGATCGGCATCGCTCGCGGTCTGCAACCAGTGGTTGGCGCGCACGATCGCATTGGTGAGCGCCTGAGTCGTCTTCGGATTCTTCTGAATGAAGCTCTCGGATGCATAGAGCGTGGCCGCGGGCATCGTCCCGCCGAACACCTCTTGCGTGCCTTTCACGGTGCGCGTATCGACCAGCACCTTGATCGCCCCGCTACGCGTCAGCTTGGTCATCATCGGATCGACGTTCGAGAGCGCGTCGATCTGGCCGCCGCTGACCGCCGCCAGCACCGTGGCGCCGCTGCCCACTCCGATCGCTGAAATGTCGCTGCGTTGCACGCCGGCTTTGCGCAACGCCACGGTCAGCACGAGATCCGTCGACGAACCCGGCGCGCTCACGCCGACTTTCGCGCCCTTGAAGTCCGCCAGCGACTTGAGTTGATCAGCCTTCGACTTCACCACCGCGACGACGATCTGCGGGGCGCGGCCCATCAACACGAACGCCCGGTAGTGCTGCCCCTTTGCCTGCATGAACAGCGTGTGCTCGAACGCCCCCGCGCCCACGTCGGCGCTGCCGCCCACCACCGCCTCCAGGGCTTTCGATCCACCCGCGAAATTCTCGAGCGCGACGTCGAGCCCTTCGTCCTTGAAGTACCCCAATTGATGGGCGGCAAGTACCGGCAAATAGTAAAGGCCGGGCAAACCGCCGACGGCCATCGTCAGCGAGGGCATTTCAGGCGCGTCTTTGGCGAGCGCGACGCCCGGCGGCACGGCAAGTGCGAAGAGCGTTACGCAGGCGCTCGCGGCACGGCGGAGCCAGTGAGTGATCATTTGATGTCTCCTCGTTCTATTGCGTCCAAAGCATTGAAGCTGCGCGATACACATCGCCCGAGCCGCTAGCGAGACACTGCGAAACGATTGTCGTCGGAGCGTTTAGCGCACGCCATGCGCCCAAACCCCAATGCCGCGCCGCGCGCCATTCGCCGCGCATGCGCACGCCGGCGAGTTTGGCAAACGCGTGGATGCGCGAGAGCCCGGCAAAGCGTTTGCCGGGCGTGGAAACATCAACGGGATGGGACGCAAGCGCGGGAAGAAAACGCGCCGAAGACGCTTATTGCGGACGAGGCACCGGACGGGGCGGCGGCCGCGAGCCACCGCCCACAGGCAATTGAATATACGGTGCGACGATGATCGGTGTCGACGAATCCGGCGGCGCCAATTCGGCCGGCGTGGCGATTGGCTGCGCGCCAACGATCGGCTGCCACGACGTCGGTCCGGTGCGCATGACCGTGCCGCTCTGCCCGTCGTTGATGCCGCCCTGCGAGTCGAGGATGACTGGCCTGCGCGCGCTGTCCGGCGTGGCCACTGCGTTCGACACGGCGCAAACCGTCGTCAGCAAAGTCGCGGCGGCTACGGACAGGATGGACTGAAGCGAGCGGATAGAAGACATGGGCGGAGCGGTTTGGTTTGAGAATGCCGGATTGCGCTGAGCACGCTTTACCTTACCTCGGTGCCAGCCGCGAAGCTAGTCGTTATTCGCCACGCATAGTGCGCAAGCGCCTACCGCGAGAAAATTCTCGGGTCCAAATGTGACAAAGCCCCGAATCGACGGGGCTCAATGCTGTGCTGCGATCGCCGCGCAATAGGCGCCGGCGGGTCCAACTCGAAGCGGATGAAACTTACAGCGAATAGCCGCTGGTTTCGAGCGAACGGATACGCTGTTCGAGCTGAACGATATCCGACGACGATGCCAGGTAGGCTTCGCGGCGGTTGCGCTCGGCGGTTTCAAACCAGGTGCTCAGCTTTTCAAGAATGTATGCAAACATGATGTTCTCCAAGGATCAGATCGAATCCCCGGTGAAGTTGGACATCAGGGATTTCCCGTAAAAGGGTTAACCCGCATTATAGCCCTATGGTGCAACCGCGCTAGTGAAATGCCCGCATGATGTGCATTCCGTTTTGGAATGGTGCACGCTTGCGGTGCATCTAAACTCTTGATTTAGTTCGGTTCAGAGAGAATTTCAAGTCAGATAGAATGCCGCTCCGCATTTTCAAGCACTTAATTGGTGCAAATTGCCTCCGGTTGCGATAAATTTGCATCTCGGGTTGCACCTGCCTCCGTCCACCGCGTTAGATCGGGTGACAACCCTTCCCCGACACCAGGTCGGTATCGGCAAGGCGTTCGATGATGGGGCAGTCGGGCCGGTCGTCGCCGTGGCAATGGTCGGCGAGATGCGCGAGGGTATCTCGCATATCGGTGAGCTCGGCGATCCGGCGGTCGAGTTCCGCGACGTGCTCCAGCGCGATCTGCTTCACTTCGGCACTGGCGCGCGAGCGATCGTGCCACAGCGCCAGCAGCCGGCGAATGTCTTCAACCAGAAACCCCAGGCGACGCGCCTGGCGGATGAAGCGCAGCGAATGAACCTCCTGCGGACCGTATACGCGATAACCGGCGCTCGTGCGCGACTTCGCCGTCAACAAACCCACGCTTTCGTAATAGCGAATCATCTTCGCCGTGACGCCCGACGTGCGGGCCGCTTCACCGATATTCATGACCGTTTTCTCCAGGGTATGAGTCGATCGTACACCTTCCCATGATGGGAAGGTCCAGCCGCTCGAGTACGGATCGGCAGGCATAATCCAACTACTTCCATTCTGATTTTTCCCGAGGCAATCCCGATGACAATCGAATTCAAGGTAGAGGGCATGAGCTGCCAGCACTGTGTCGCGGCGGTCACGAACGCCATTCGTGAACACGATGCAGCCGCGCAGGTTCAGGTGGATCTGGCGTCCGGCCGTGTGGTGGTCGACTCGGCGCAAACGGTCGACGCGCTGAAAGCCGCCATCGACGAAGCCGGCTACACGGTCATCGCCGTCTCGAACGGGACGGCAACCGGCGGCGCAAACCACTAGGCGGACGCACATCATGTTTAAAGTTGCCGTTATTGGCGCCTCCGGGCTGGTCGGCCGCGCGCTCGTCGACGAACTGGCGCAGCAAGCCGGCTGGGAGGTCGTTGCCACGGCGTTCAGCCGGCCGGCTCCCCATACCGTCGCACTGGATATTCGCGACGCGCAGGCGGTCGAGCAGTTCGTCGAGCGCGAAGCCCCGGACGCGCTCGTGATAGCCGCGGCCGAGCGCCGGCCGGATGTGTGCGAGCACAATCCGGCGCTCGCGCGCGCGCTGAATGTCGATGCGGTGCGCACGCTGGCCGCGGCGGCACACCGGCGTGGCGCATGGACGCTGTCGATCTCCACCGACTACGTGTTCGACGGCAGCCATCCTCCCTATCGGCACGACTGCGCGCCCGCGCCGCTCAACGCGTATGGGTGGAGCAAGCTCGAAGGCGAGCGCGCGCTGACCGAGACCACCGACCTCGGCTGCGTGCTGCGTTTGCCGCTGCTGTACGGCCCGATCGTCAGTTGGGCGGAATCGGCGGTGACGAGTCTCGTGCCGGCGATTGCCGCATCGGCGGCATCGGACGGCAAGCCCGCCATGATGGACGCGTGGGCGATCCGCTATCCCACCTTCACGCCGGATGTCGCGTACGTGATCCGGCAAATGCTCGAACGGCATGCGCACGGCGCAGCGATCCGCGGCATCGTGCAATGGTCGGGCGACGAACCGATGACCAAGTATGAGATCGCCTTGCGCCTCGCCGAAGCCTTGCGGCTCGATGCGCACCTGACGCCGCAATCCACCCCAACCGATGCGACGCCTCGTCCGCATAATTGCCACCTGGCGTCGGAGCGCCTCGAGGCGCTCGGAATCGGCCGCCGCACCCCGTTCGACGCGGCGATTCGGCGCGTGCTGGCCGCGTTTCCCTGGCGCGGCGAGACACCCGTCTGATATCGGATCAACACGCGGATCAACACGCGGATCAACACGCGGATCAACACGCGAGTCAGGATGCGGGGAATCTGCCCGCCCTGGCCGCGACCCTCAATGAAAATCGCGGCTCGTCGTGGCCAGCTCGCCAAGCCACTCGCTGTAATCCTCCAGACGATGGGCGACGAGATGGACCACCTCTCCGCGGTTTTTCTTTTTCGCCTGTCCGGTACGGTTGGCGCTCATCACCTTGCCCTCACCGCCCTCGTTGACGGCATGGGCGCCGCCCGTGGCGACGCCGTCGTCGCGTTGCAAGACGCCGTAGACCGCCAGCAGCGATGAACCCAGCAACGCCTTGCGCTGCTTTTCCACCAGCGACGGCCAGACGATCACGTTGATCGAACCGGTCTCGTCTTCGATGGAAACGAACACCGTGCCGTTTGCCGTGCCCGGCCGCTGCCGCACGGTGACGATGCCGCATGCCCGCGCCAGCGTGCCGTGCCGGCACGCGGCAAGTTCGGCCGCCGTGCGAAAGCGCTGCTGCGCGAGGCGCGCACGCAGCAGCGCGAGCGGATGACGATTGAGCGTGAGTCCGAGGCTCCTGTAATCGTCGACGATCTCGCGGCTTTCCGTTGCGCGCGGCAACGCCAACGGCGCTTCGGCGATCGGTGCATCGCGCAGCAGCTTCGGCACCGTGTGCTGCGCGGTCACGGCCCACCACGCTTCACGCCGATGGCCCGCGATACTGGCGAGCGCATTGGCCGCCGCCAGCGCTTCGAGATCGCGCCGCGTCAAGGCCGCGCGCCGCGCCAGATCGTCGACGTCGGCAAACGGCGCGTCGTGGCGGGCGGCCATGATGCGCTCGGCGGCCCCTTGCGCGAGTCCCTTGATCAGATGCATGCCGATGCGCACCGCCGGACCACGCGCGCCATAGGTGTTCGACGGTTGAAATACGCGCGCGGTCAAACGCTTTGCCGCGCGCCGGATCGTGCGGCTCACCGTCAGGCGCCGCAGAGACAGATCGCGCAACTGCTGCCCGGACAGTACGGCGTACTGACGATGCAAACAGGTCTCGTCCGGGGAAATCCGCCGCCCTTCCTCATCGCGCCGCTCGAACGTCGACTCCCAATCGCTCAGCGTCACGTCGGGAGGCAATACCTTGACGCCATGGCGCTTCGCATCCTGCACGAGTTGCGACGGCGAATAAAATCCCAACGGCTGACTGTTCAGCAAACCGGCCAGGAAAGCAGCCGGCTCATAGCGCTTCAACCACGCGCTGAGATAGACGAGCAACGCGAAGCTCGCCGCGTGACTCTCCGGAAAACCATACTCGCCGAATCCTTCGATCTGGTTGCAGATGCGGTCGATAAACGCCTGCTCGTAGCCGCGCTTGAGCATGCGGTCGCTCAAATCCTTCTGATACTTCGCGAGGTTGCCGCTGCGCCGCCATGCGGCCATCGCGCGCCGCAACTGATCGGCCTGCTCACCGGTATATTTCGCCGCAACCATCGCCAGGTGCATGACCTGCTCCTGGAAAATCGGCACGCCGAGCGTGCGTTCGAGCACGGGCCGCAATTCGTCCTTCGCGTAGTCGATCGGCTCGAGCCCCTGCTTGCGGCGCAGATAAGGATGCACCATGCCACCCTGAATCGGCCCCGGCCGCACGATCGCCACTTCGATCACGAGATCGTAGTACTTGCTCGGCTTCAGGCGCGGCAGCATGCTTTGCTGCGCACGCGATTCGATCTGGAACACGCCGATCGTGTCGGCATGGCCGCACATCTCGTAGACGGCGCGATCCTCGCGCGGAATGTCCTGCACCCTGAATGTCGGAAAGCCGCGTCTCAACGCGACGAATTCCAGCGCGCGCCGAATCGCCGACAACATGCCGAGCGCGAGCACATCGACTTTCAGCAGCTTGAGCGCATCGATATCGTCCTTGTCCCATTCGATCACGCTGCGGTCTTTCATCGTCGCGTTTTCGATCGGCACGAGCCGCGACAGCTTGTCTTTCGCGATCACGAAGCCGCCGACATGTTGCGACAGGTGACGCGGAAAACCGCGCAACTCCTGAGTCAGTTGAATCAGACGCTGTGTGATGTGCGAGTGGGCATCGAAGCCCGCTTCGGCCAGATATCGGGCGACCGCATCCGGGCCGTCCCACCATTGCTGCGACTTGCTGATCCGCTCGATCAACGACACCTCGAGACCCAGCGCCTTGCCGACGTCCTTCAACGCGCTGCGCGCGTGATACGTGATCAGCGATGCCGTCAGCGCGGCCCGATGACGGCCGTACTTCGTGTAGATATATTGAATCACCTCTTCGCGGCGCTGATGCTCGAAGTCGACATCGATATCGGGCGGCTCCTTGCGGGCGCGCGAGATGAATCGCTCGATCAGCATGTTCATCCGCACCGGATCGATCTCGGTCACATGCAGGCAGTAGCAGACGATCGAGTTCGCCGCCGACCCTCGCCCCTGGCACAGGATGTTTCGGGAGCGGGCAAAGCTCACGATATCGTGCACCGTCAGAAAATACTTCTCGTATTTCAGATCGGCGATCAATGCCAGCTCGGTCTCGATCTGCTGGATGCGCTTCAGGTCCATGCCGCCCGGCCAGCGCTCCGTTGCACCGGCCATTACCAGCTTGCGCAGATGGCTCGCCGGCGACTCGCCGGCGGGCACCAGTTCCTGAGGGTATTCGTAGGCGAGATCGTCGAGCGAAAAATGGCATAGCGCGGCGATACGCAGCGTTTCTTCGAGGGTATCGCGCGGATACAGTTTGCCGAGCCGCTGGCGCGTGCGCATGTGCCGCTCCGCATTCGCCTCGAGCGCGTGGCCGCAGGCCGAGAGCGGCTTGACGAGGCCGATGGCGGTCATCGTGTCCTGGAGCGGCTTGCGCGAGCGCGTGTGCATCAGCACGCCACCTGCCGCGACCAGTGGCAAGCCGCTCGCATCTGAAATCATCCGCAACGCGTCGATCTGAAGATCGTCGCTGCCGGTTTGCCACAGTTCGAGTGCGATCCACGCGCGATCAGCCGCGAACGATGCGAGCCAGTGCGCGCAACGCAGTGTGTGCGACAGCGTCGCCGTCCGCTGCGGCACGAGTATCAGCACGCAATCGGGCAGGCCTTGCAGATGCGTCAGATGAGGCAACGAATCGGTGAAGTCGGAAGGACCGAGGCGGTAGCTGCCTTTGTCCGCGCGCGAGCGCGCCAGCGTGATCAGTTCGGACAGGTTGCCGTAACCGTTGCGGTCGATGGCTAGCGCCACCAGCGTGCAGAACGGCTCGCCGGTATCGTCGGTCAGATTGAGTTCGCTGCCGATGATCAGGTGGGGAATGGGTTTTAACGGCCCGTTTTCTGGGGGGTTTTCTGGCAAGGCCGTTGCCGTTGCCGCGTCGTCTGAAGGTGCTTGCGCTTGCGCCGCCCGGACCTTCTCCTCGCGCTCCTTCTGCTGGCGCTCCCGTTCCTGTCTGATCTCCCTCAGCCTCGTGTGGGCACGCACGACGCCCGCGAGCGAGCACTCGTCGGTGATAGCGAGTGCGCTATAGCCGCGCGACATCGCCTGCTCGACGAGTTCCTGCGGATGCGAGGCGCCACGCAGGAAAGAGAAATTGGTCAGGCAATGCAGCTCTGCATACGCCGGCAAGTGGGCCGCGGATGCCTGCTGCGGAAGGCAGGATGGCTGAAGCTCAGAAGTGGTCATGATGCTCAGCCGAACAAACCCTGCAAATACCACTCGCCCTTGATCCGCTCGCGATACACCCAGAACATGTGGCCACGATCGTCGGCCGCGACGTAGTAATCACGCTCGACGATATTGCCGTCCCACCACCCCGCTTCAATCCGCTCGGTACGTGTGAGCATCGTCAGCGGCCGGCGATAGATCGGCCGCTGGTCGCGCATCATCAGGCGTAGCGGCTTATCGAGCATCCAGAGGGGACGAGGCTGCGCAGGTAACGCGCTGTCGGGCAGATCGAGCAATGACTGCGCGTCGCCTGGTTGGCCCATGGATGAAAGCGCGATTTCAGGATCGTTCGATTCGGATGTGCATGAGGTTGCCTGAGTTGCTTGCCCCTGCGCTTCGCCGTCCACGCTCCCCGCTCCGGCAGCGTGCCGCAACTCATCGGTTAGCCAGGTCTTATCCGCTTTGACTTTTGTCCGTCCCTTCACCGGCGAGCGCTTCTTGCGTGCAAACGCCTGCGCCTCGTAGGCATCGACGCGCATTGCCCGCTCAGGGCGATGGTCGTCCTGCACCGACATCTGCAACACGTTCTCCGGTCCCAACCTCGCGCTCAAGCGCTCGAGCAGACGCGCAATCGAATCGCCATCCGATTCGGGCATGGGGAATAACGTGTCCGACTTCCCGGCATATTCGCCGATCTGGTCGGCAACCAGTTTCAACTCGATGACGGGCGCCGCCAGAACGGTCTGATTCAATTTTTCCCGCAACAGCCAGATCAGATGTTCGGCATCGCGCGACGGAATCGCCCACGCGACCTTCAGACTCGATGTCTTCGGAGCATGACGGGAGGCCAATTCATGCTCCAGCAGCAACGTATAACCGCTGAGCGCCGCATGATGCGCGCTCAACCAGCCGGCCAATTGCACGATCAGCCGACGCGCGGCGAACAGTAATGCATCGGCGTGATCGACTCGCGACGGCAACTCCAGTTGCGCATGAAACGACGCCGGCGCACGAAACGCTTCGCGCGGATCGGCGCGCGTGCCGTACGCCTGCGCGAGCAGGTCCAGAATCGCGCTGCCGAAACGCCGCACGACGCCCGAGCGCGGCAAACGACGCAAATCGGCCAGCGTCGCGCAGCCGACGTGCGCGAACGCATCGCGATGCGCCGGCGCCACCGGCAGCAGCGACACGGACAGACCATCGAGCACATGCGCGAGCGACGTCTCCTTGATCACATGCCAGCGACGCCCCTGCCGGGCGCAACGTGCCTGCGCCAATAGCCACGCGCCCCAGGCTGTCGGCGCACAGGCGATGCGCGCCGTATAGCCGAACTCCTTCACCGTGGCCTGCACACGCGACAACAACATGCGCAAGCCGCCGAACAGCCTCAAGCCGGAGCCGACTTCCAGCAACAGCGTGTGCGCGTCGGCGAGCGATACTTTCGGCGTGTAGGTCAGCAACGCAAGCGCTATTGATTCGAATGCCTGAGTTTCGCGGGTAGCGTCGGCGGCAAGCAGCTTGAGCCCCGGCGCCAGCGCCAATGCGTAAGAGCGCGAATGGCCCGCCTGCACGCCGGCGCGCAATGCGTCCAGGTCCGGCATCAGAACGTGCGCGTGATCGGCCAATGCATAACAGCGCCGCTCGGCGATGCCTGCCGCGGCTGGCGGCTGGCTTGCCTCGCGGTCGCACGGTTCACACCGATTCGGTTTCGCGGGCAAACCATCCGGAAGCGACGCGAGAGGCTTCACCGCTTCCAGCGACAAGAGTGGCAATGTGACTGCGATCCACAACATGTTTGACCTCTGTTCCTTGATGGCGGCCGATTCCTTTTTCCGGCAACAAGGCGCTTTGTAAAGGCAGAACGAGACGAAGAGGTTCGGCTAGCGCAGGCCCGCGACGCTTGAAGATATCGATCGACAGGCCAATCTCCTGCAGCCATTGGCGACGATTGATCGTCTGCGCATCGGCCGGCAAGAGCGGCTCGCAGATCATTCGCAATGGCGCGGGTGAAGATTGCGCGGCCGCCTCGACAGGCCGGATCAAAAATGCCAGCGAGGTGGACTCCTGAGCCGCCACTTGCAGGCGCCGAACCTTATCGGCACGCGCATGCGGCAGCCACACCAGCACCGCGCCGATGCCGTCCTGCTTCAATGCCTGAGTGGCGGCCCACAGTGCCTGATCTTCATTTGAGCGTACCCATAAGACGCGCCCGACATCGATGCCCCAAGCCCTCAATGCCCCGGCACACGGCTGATAAGGAGGCGACACGAACAGGACATGCCGTTCGGTCTGCGTCGTCAACTGGCGAAGTGAATGGGCCAGCAAGCGTATTTCGCCTACACCACCATGCTCGATCAGTAATTCCGTCAGGCCGCCTGCCGACCAGCCTTGTCCCGGCAACACACGATCCAGGGCGGCGTAGCCGCTGGAAATCACGCGCGAGCCCGATTCGGCAAGCTCGTTGCCCTGCCACACCTGACGCCGCAATTGCGACGACAGCGTGGTCGTCGCAAGCTGGATCGCTGCTGCCATAGACACGCTCTTTGAATAGGGAATGCTCCGCCCTGCCCGGCATTGAGCTACGCATAAGGCGATCGACGGTACTGTATATTTATACAGTATTTTGGGATGGATGTTAAGGCACGCAGTAGAAGTGGATGTCGGCAGAAGCTGCTCTACGACGCGAGAGGAGCAAGCAGTCGATCATTCCACATTGTGGGATTATCGGTCGGACTGTACGCCGGGCTTAGGGTAGAGCGGCGCATCACGTGGCAAATGAGGAATAAGAACTGCGAAGCACTGATTCAGTTGCCGGTGGGCAACCATGACGTCGGGCATCAGATTCGTATCCGGATCGACACTCAATGACTCTCTGGATGCCTGTTCCACCGAGCGGTGAGCGACCTCGCCCGAAAACTCGCCACGTCGTCGCCGCGTCCGGATTGCGCTTTCGTGTCGAGTGCTGCTTGCGCTCCTGCCTTACCCACAGGACGTTTTCTGTCTTCCGGTATCCGCGCCTGAATTCAACCGCCGGCTTCCACCTCAAACGGTCTTCAGAATTCTCGGCCGTGCCTCATTCACCACGGCCGGCAAGCCAGGCGGCGTGTCGCCAGTACTCGCCCCCTTCTCTGTGCGCATCGACAGATAGCGCAGACAGCACACCCGCAAAAACGACGCAAAATTGGTGGGCATCTCGCCACGCAACGCGATCAGTTCGTCATACAGCTTCACGGCGAACTGACTGGTCGTCAGGTTTTCGCGCGCGGCGATTTCGCACAGCACGTCCCAGAACAGATTCTCGAGCCGCACCGTCGTGATCACGCCGTGAATCCGCAGCGAACGGGTGCGCGATTCATAGAGGATCGGATCGGCGTTGATGTAAATCCCACACATGGCCTGCACTCCCGGTTTGGCGGCGAACATGCCGTGGCGTGTTTCACTGCTTCACTGCGCCACGGCATGCGGCCCGACTGCGTCAACTTACGCCGGCATCCGTCGCCCGACAATCTGGTCGAACCCGCATGCGGCCCCACGGTTTGCACGCTCACACCGCGCGCTTGCCCATCTGCGACGCGATGTGATCGGCCTGGCGGATCGCCAGCGTAACGATCGTCATCGTCGGGTTTTCGGCCGCGCCGGTGGTGAACTGGCTGCCGTCCGCGATGAACAGGTTCGACACCTCGTGCGTCTGGCCGAAGCGATTGCACACGCCGTCTTCGGCTCGCGCGCTCATGCGCGCTGTGCCGAGGTTATGCGTGGACGGATACGGCGGCACGCGATACACCGTCTTCGCGCCGGCGGCCTCGTACACCGCCGTGCCCTGTTTGAACGCATGCTCGCGCATCGCTTCGTCGTTCGGGTGATCGTCGAAATGCACGTTGGGAACCGGCAGTCCGTACTGGTCCTTCACGTCCGCATTCAAGGTCACGCGATTGGTCTCGCGCGGCATGTCCTCGCCGACGATCCACATACCCGCCGTGTACGCGTACTGGTCCATCGCCTGGGCGAACTTCGGCCCCCACGCGCCGGGGTCGAGAAAGGCCGCGTAAAACGGCAGTCCGAGCGAGATGGTCTCCATGTGATAGCCCCCCGCGAAACCGCGCTGCGGGTTGAACACCGCTTCGTCCTCGATGATGCCGGCCATCGTGGTGCCCTTGAACATGTCCACCTGATCGTTGAACACCGCATACACCGAACCCGTGGTGTGGCGCATGTAATTGCGGCCCACCTGCCCCGAGCCGTTCGCGAGACCTTGCGGAAATTTGCTCGAATGCGAGTTCAGCAGTAGACGCGGCGTCTCGATCGCATTACCGGCCACCGCGACGATGCGCGCCTTTTGCCGCTGCAATTTGCCGTTGGCGTCGTAGTAGAGCACCTCTTTCGCCTTACCGCGCGCGTCGGTTTCGATTCGCACGACATGCGCCTGGGTGCGCAACTCCATATGCTTCGTGGCCTGCGCGCGCGGCAACTCGGTATAGAGCGTCGACCACTTCGCACCGGTGCGGCAGCCCTGAAAACAGAAGCCGCGCTGGAAGCAATGCGCGCGATCGTCACGCACTACGCTATTGATCGCCATGTGCCCGGTATTGCATTCCTTGTAGCCGACTTTCATCGCGCCGGCCGACATCACCCTGAAGTTGTTGTTGCCCGGCAAGCCCGGCAGACCCTCAGTGCGCGTCACGCCCATCTTCTTCTCCGCGCGATCGTAGTACGGATCGAGTTCTTCGCGCGTGAGCGGCCAGTCGAGCAGGCTGGCGTCCTTGATGTCGCCGTAGGTGGTCCTCGCCTTGAATTCGTACGGTTTGATGCGCAAGCTCGCACCGGCCCAGTGCGTGGTGGTGCCGCCGACGGTCTTGCAGATCCATGCGGGTAGATTCGGAAAATCCTTGGCGACTCGCCAGGTGCCCGACGTGGTGCGTTTGTCGAGCCACGACAGCATCTGGAACGAGCCCCATTCGTCGGTCGTGAAATCGGCCTGCGTATGCAGCTTGCCCGCTTCCAGCACCACGACGTCAATACCCTTCTGCGCGAGTTCGTTGGCGAGCGTGCCGCCGCCCGCCCCCGAACCGATGATCACGACGACCTTGTCGTCGTTGTGCGAAAAACGCACCTTGTTGTTGTCCTGATCCATATCCTGTCTCCGCTGTCGGCAGCAGCAAGTGCTTCAGCACTTGCTCCGGGCCCATGCAAGATGGTTGCTGTCGTGATTGATTAGCTATCCGTAGGGATCGGCCCACTCGCGCCCGGCGGCGGATCGGGCAACCACGAGAGGCTGTTGAAACCCTTGTTCAGATAACCGCCGTCGCCCGCCGATGCGCCGTAGCCGAAATGGGCGTACGCCATCGTGTTGCTGTACAGCGAGACCACCGCCGTGCTGCGCACCGTGTTGAAAAACGGCGAACCCGCGAGCGCCGCGACATCCTCCGCCTGCGCGGCGGGCTTGCGCGTGAGCCAGTTCGAACCGGCCTGCGCGTCGAGCTGTTTGACGCCGTCGGCAAGTTGCTGGCGCACCGCCGGATCGGCCTTGGCTTTCGCGTCGAGGTCCTTGACCACCAGCGCGTAGACCGCGTTGTCGAGCGTCGCGTGCGGATAGAGTTGGCGCGTGAACGCGAGGATCACTTCGCCCTGGTGCGTGTCGAGCCCCTGCAGTTCGAGCGCCCACGCACGGCTCGGCGCGAGCGTCGACAGAACCGACGAGAACGCGAGCGTGCCCATCAGCACGCCGGTGCCTTTGAGCAGTTCGCGCCGCGTGAGCGGAATGCGCAGTGCCGCGGCGCCAGCCTGCGTCGCGCGTTGCTCGTGATCGTGATCGTGTTCATGGGGATGCTCGTGCCGATGGCGATGCGCGGGACGCGCGTGATCGGACGCGACGATCGGGATGACCGTTGACTTCATGTTTGTCTCCTGTCGACCCGAGTTGGCCCTTTAGCGCCTCACTCGGGTCCCATGCAAATGGTTGTTGTGGGGTACACCAACTGCGCGCGGCGGCCGCCTCGCTGACTTTTACTATTGATAGTGGCCGTAGCGTTCAAGCACTTCGATCTTGTAACCGTCCGGATCCTGAATGAAAAAATAGCGCGCCAGCAACTCGCCATTGTCGTGATGAAATTCGCGCAGATCGTTGGGCGTCATGCCCAGATCGATCAACCGCTGACGCTCGCTTTTCGCATCGTCGACACAGACCGCGACGTGACCATAGCCGTCACCATGCGAATACGGTTCGGCGCGGCCTTTATTCCAGGTCAGCTCGATCTCGGCGTCGGCTTCGTCGTTGCGCAAATAAACGAGCGTGAATTCCGGAAAGTCGAGCCGGTGCGATACGTCGAAATTGAAAGCCGTTTGATAGAACTGTAGCGAACGCGTCAGGTCCTGCACGCGGATCATCGTGTGGATGAGTCTGGCCATCGCTGTCCCCTCCTGTGTGAATCCAGTTTAGGAGGCCGCGCACGCGAGTGGTAATGCACGGCTAAATCGGGCCAGGGACTTGCCCTATGTTGCAAGCGCGTCGACTGCACGGACTTCGTTCGCAAGCGAGCGGTGCAACTGGCGATGCACGCGCTGCCGGCGGCAGGTTGCGTTGCAGCACCCGACCTGGATCAAGCCGGCTCGTGCCGAACCCTATCAGGCAAAACCCGACATCGGCGCCGCGCTAACGCGAGTTCGTCGAAGCCTATTCGTTTTTGCCGCGCGCCCATCCCCACGCGCGGCGATTTTCCATAAGATTCGACTGTGGAGTCTCTCTTGAACATGGAGCGTAGTGCGTAATGGAATTCGATACGAAAGTCGCGATCATCGTGCTGGACGATCTCGCCGTGTGGCAAAAACTCAATGTCACCGCCTTTCTCGCCACCGGCATCGCCGGCGCCGCGCCCGAGGCGCTCGGCCAGCCGTACGAGGACGCGGCCGGGCGCCGGCATGCGCGGCTGCTCGGCCAGCCGATGATGGTGTATCAGGCGGACAACGCGGGTTTGCTGCGCGCGTTTCGCCAGGGCATCGAGCGCGAACTGACGCGCGCCGTGTACGTGAGAGCGATGTTCTCCACCGGACACGACGAAGCGAACCGCGAGGCGTTTCGCGCCGAGCCCGCCGACGCGCCTGATCTCGTCGGACTCGCGGTGCGGGGGCCGAAGAAAGCGGTCGACAAGGCCGTCAAGGGTCTTACGCTGCATGCGTGAGCCATGCCTGAGCTGCAGGCTTCAGTCACCGCGCTACAGGTCCGGGCTCGGGCCGCGCTCCAGATACGTGGTCAGCGCGATATAGCTGCGCGTGCCGGTGAAGCCTTCTATCGCGTGAATGCGCGCGAGCAGTTGTTCGAGCGATTGAGTGTCACGCGTGCGCACTTTCAGCAGCATCGCGCTCTCGCCCGTCACCGTATGAATCTCCTCGACGTCCGATAGCTCTTCTAGCGCGAGCAGTTGCCGCGTGACGGCCCAACTCGTCGTATCGACGTGCACGAACGCAAGCAGCGGCCGGTTCAGTTTGGCGGCGTCGAGTGCGGCGACGGTGCCCTTGATCACGCCTTCCCGCTTCAGACGCCGGGCGCGTTCGTGAACCGCGGGGGCAGACAAAAACAGCAGCTTGCCGAGTTCCGCGTACGTGCGCGTGGCGTCTTCGGCGAGCAGCGCGAGCAGCTTGCGGTCGGTATCGTCGAGTGCGGCGGCGGACGGTTGCAAGGCGGACGTCCTCGATGTTCTGGCGGTTCGGGTGGAGGGTCGGCGAGCGTTCGTGGTCATCGGGTTTCAGGTTTTTGCAGCAGGGTCGTCCGCTTGCGGCGCGAGTCCTGCACGCAGCGCCTTGCGGATGACCTTGCCGGTGGCGGTCAACGGCAGGCTGTCGACGAAGCGGATTTCGCGTGGATATTCATGCGCGGCGAGGCGCGTCTTGACGTGCTGCTGAATCTCACGCACGAGCGCGGCGTCGCCGACGAAACCCGGCTTCAACACCACGAACGCCATCACGATTTCGGTGCGCTCGCGATCCGGTGCGCCGATCACGGCCGCCATCGACACCGCGGGATGACGCAGCAGCGAATCTTCGATCGACGTGGGGCCGATCCGATAACCGGCGCTCGTAATCACGTCGTCGTCACGGCCCACGAAACGGATGAAGCCGTCCGCGTCGCGCGTGCCGAGGTCGCCGGTCAGCAGAAACTTGCCGCGGAATTTCTCGCGCGTCGCCGCTTCGTTGCGCCAGTAGCCAAGGAACATCACCGGATCGGGCGCGGCCACCGCGATATCGCCGATTGCGCCCGGCGGCAATTCGTCGCCGTTCGCATCGACGATCGCGACGTGATGCCCCGGCACCGCCCGGCCGATCGCGCCGAAGCGCGGCTCGAACAGTGCCGCGCACGACGACACCACGACGTTGCATTCGGTCTGCCCATAAAACTCGTTGATCGTCACGCCAAGCGCCGCGCGGCCCCAGCCGATCAACTCCTCGCCGAGCGATTCGCCGCCGCTCGCCACCGAGCGCAACGCGAGATGCCAGCGCTCCGGATGGTCGACGCCGCGCATCATTTTCAGCGCGGTCGGCGGCAGGAAAGTATGCGAGACCGCGTGGCGCGCCATCAGATCGAACGCGGCCTCGCCGTCGAATTTCGCAAAGCGGCGCGCGAGCACCGCGACGCCGTGATGCCACGACGGCAGCAGCACGTCGAACAGCCCGCCGATCCATGCCCAGTCCGCCGGCGTCCACATCAGCGTGGCGTGCGCGGGAAAGCCCTGTTGCGACATCTCGACGCCGGGCAGATGCCCCAGCAACACGCGATGCCCATGCAACGCGCCCTTCGGTTTGCCGGTCGTACCCGACGTGTAGATGATGACCGCGGGATCGTCCGCGCCGGTGTCGACCGGCGTGAAGTCGGGGGACGCATGCTTCAGCGCCTGCCAGAACGAACGCACGGGCGCGGACGGGTCCGCGTGATCCTGCTCGATATCGACGCTGAAGACGTTGCGTAACTCGGGCAGCGCAGCGCGAATCTCGTCGACTTTCTGCACGCCCGCGTGATCGGTGATCAACGCCACCGCGCCGCTGTCGCCGAGACGATGTTCGATCGCGTCGACGCCGAAGAGCGCGAACAGCGGCACGGCCACCATGCCCGCCTTGTATGCGGCGAGGTGCGCGATGGCCGTCTCGATCGATTGCGACAGGAAGATGCCGATCCGGTCGCCGCGTTGCGCGCCGCTTGCCTGCAATGCGTTCGCGAAGCGGTCGGACAAGGTCTTCAATTCGTCGAACGTGTAGCGCGTGGCGCGGCCGTCGGCGTCTTCGACGATCAGCGCAAGACGGTCCGAGCCGTCGGCCCATTTATCGCAGACGTCGACGCCGATGTTGTAGCGCGGCGCAATACGCCACGCGAAATTCGCCGTTAGCGAGTCGTAGGTCTGGCCTTCGAGGTTCATCGTGTCTCCTTCGTGTCGCCGTCGGTTGGCGCTCGGTTGGCGTGGCGCCTATGCGTGCGGCTCGACCGGGTCCTGCAAACCCGTCGGCGGTTCATAGCGCGGAAAACCGTTGTATTCGATCGTACGTTCCGCTCGCGCCAATGGCCACGAATGCCGCGCGTTCGGCACGCCGCCGTCGACGCGAATCACCGTACCGTTGATGAACGCCGACGCTTCCGAGAGCAGAAACACAGCTGCGCTGGCGAGTTCGGATTCGGTGCCGAAGCGTTGTAGCGGCACCTTGTGTTTCAGCGTGCGCAGCAGCGCCTGGTAATCCTCATGGTAGCTGTCCATACCGCCCGATGCGATCCAGCCAGGCGCGACGGCATTGACCCGCACGCCCGCATGGCCCCACTCGCAGGCGGCGGTTTCCGTGAAATTCCATACACCCGCGCGCGCCGCGCCCGAGTGGCCCATGCCGGGCATGCCGCCCCAGATGTCGGCGAGCATGTTCACGATCGCGCCACCGTGATGCTGCATCCATTGGGTATAGCACTCGCGCGACATCAGAAAGGTGCCGTGCAGGTTGTTGCGCACGACCGCGTCCCATCCATTCAACGAAATCTTTTCCAGCGGCGCCGGAAACTGGCCGCCGGCGCAATTGAACAGACCGTCGATGCGCCCCGATTCCGCGATGACCGAGGCGATCGTTTCGCGGACCTGCGCTTCGTTACGGATGTCGCACGGATAGATTCTGTGATCGCCGGCGACGGCCGGATGGTCCGCCGCCAATTCGGCTTGCACCGCTTTCAGTTTGTCTTCGCTGCGGCCGATCAACGCCAGCCTCGCTCCCAACGACGCGAGTTCGTGCGCGGTGCAACGACCTAGTCCGCTGCCCGCGCCGGTGACGACGATCACCTGGCCGCCGAACAGGCCCTCCCGAAAGACGGAACGGTAGCCATTCAATGAAGATGGCGGCGATGAGGTGCGCTGCGAAGCTGTCGGCATGCGAGCTGTCTCCTTCATGTGCTGCTTTTGAATTTTTTGAGTTTAGCTCAAGTTATTAAGACGTGCAGTTCACCGCCTTTATTTTTTAGAACTTTTTCGCAGCCACTTTCCCGATTAAACACATTGAGCTAGACTCAACTAAACTTCCGCTCCACCCGTGATGACATCATTGCCTCGATGAACACGTCCGCCGTTTCCCGTCGCGTGCCAGTGCAGGCGCGCTCCGAGCAGCGCCTCAAGGCGATTCTCGAGGCAGCCCGGCTCGTGTTTTCCGAAGTCGGCTATGCGGGCGCCACCATGACGGAAATCGCGCGGCGCGTGGGGGTATCCGAGGCGACGATCTTCACTTACTTCGCGAGCAAGCGCGATCTGTGCGTTCGCGTACTCGGCAACTGGTACGACGAGATCATCGCGCAGGTGGAAAGTGAACTGCCCTTGATTGCCGGTACGCGCAGCAAGTTCGCGTACCTCGTGCGCACACACCTCTACCGCCTGACCGTCGACGGAACCGGACTGTGCGCGTTGATTCTTTCTGAAGGGCGCGAGAAAGACGACAAGTTCGGCGACGTGATCGTCGAATTGCAGCGCCGCTATACCGCGCCGATGATGAGCGTGCTCGCCGAAGGCGCGGCGAATGGCGACGTCCGCGCCGACATGCCGCTCGGGCTCCTGCGCTCCGCCATCTACGGTCCGATGGAGCACGTGCTTTGGGATGCCGTACGCAAAGAAAAAGCCGTCAATATCGAAACGACCGCTGCTTCTCTTGCCGAACTGCTGTGGCAGGGACTCGTGCCGCCGGATGCACGGCGCGGCGCGCTGCAGCAACTGCGCAGCGATATCGTCGGAGCGGTGAAGCGATTCGAAGCGGCGGTGTCTAAGTAGCGCTGCGGCGCGTCCGTGCATCGTTCATCACATCGGGTGAATGAGGCGCCGTGGGCATGCCCGCTTCGCGCAATGCCGCGCAGGCACGCCAACCTCGACGTTTCGCGCCAACTCGTGTGCGATTACGGCCTTTTGTGCGTGGCGGCCACCCGGTTGGCCTAATATCCGTGGATGTAGCTGTGCCAGGCTCCATACGCTCGCTCGAAACGTATGACGCCTGGCCCCTCACACCGCGCGGTCTTCCCGGATACCTTATGAGCAGAGCACGGTTTGCATCGTTTTGGCACGGTCCCGAACTATCGCCGTATGAAGTAGCGTGTCTGAACTCGTTCACGGCCTATGGCGCCGAGGTCGCGCTATACAGTTACGAGGACATCGCCAATCTGCCCGTCGGCGTAATCGCCAAAGATGCCGGCACGATTCTGCCGCCCGACGCGCTGAA
Organism: Paraburkholderia strydomiana; assembly: GCF_046030495.1. Classification (GTDB taxonomy): domain Bacteria; phylum Pseudomonadota; class Gammaproteobacteria; order Burkholderiales; family Burkholderiaceae; genus Paraburkholderia; species Paraburkholderia strydomiana_A. The sequence continues at coordinate 32,736 of NZ_JAQQCJ010000018.1, read as the reverse complement.
TGATTTTCCCATTCACGGCGTGCCCTCGATGGCGCATTTCACGGACTACTTCCGCTTCGTGATGTTCACGAAGACCGACGAAATCTGGATCGACACCGACATGGTGCTGCTGCGCGATTTCGATCTCGACATACCGGGCAATCTGATCGGCAGGGAGACGTCCACCAGCATCTGCACGGCGCTGCTGCGCCTCGATCCCAACGACGCCCGTCTGCACGACCTGATCACACGGGTCGAAGCAATGAAGAGGACCAACCTCAGCTGGGGCGACACAGGGCCGCGTCTGTTGACCGCCGTCTATGGCGTGAAGGCCGGTTTGCCGGAAAGCCTTTTCTACCCCGTGCATTTCGACGACTACTACAAGGTGTTTCTGCCCCAGTACCTCGAAGAATGCTCGACGCTGTGCACCGACGCTTACACGCTGCACCTCTGGAACAATCGTGTCGTCAAGATGGGGCTGTTCAAGCGGATTGGACCACCCGTCGGCTCGTTCCTGCATCAGGTGTTCGCCAGAACCGGCGCGAACAGCTTGTTCCGCGAGTTCTATCCGGCCAACGTGATGCAAACGATGATCGACAACACGGTGCAGAAAGTCGGACGCGACGAAGGCGTACGCAAGCTTCTGCAGATCGGCGTCCCGTTGGTGAAGACGGCGATCGGGCGCAGACTCGGGGTGTGAGCGCCAGCGCGTGCGCGCAGCGCTTTTCTGCTTGTCTGGCAGGCCGGCGTGACGCGTGTCAGCGCAGGCCAAAGGCACACCCCGGTCGAGTGCGCGGCCTGGCGCACGCTGCGCAAGAATTCCCCCCCAATTCCCACCACGGCACCCCGACAACACGCGGGCGATCACGCCACCACGCCCCGCCCCGTGCCACGCGCCTGCTGCAAGACGAACTCGATAAAAGTCGCGGCTGCGCGCGTGTGATGCCGGTTCGGCATGTAAAGCATGTACATGTGCGTGCCGAAGATGCTCAGGCGCCACTCGTCGAGCGCGGTCACTACGTCGCCGCGTTTCAGATCGTCCTGCACGACGTAGTCGGGCACGAGTCCCACGCCCAAACCGGCGAGCACCGCCTGACGCAGAAACAGAAAGTTCTCGGAGATGATCGCCGGCTCCAGCAGCACCTCGTGCCGCTCGTCGCGCAGATAAGCGGCGACGCGCAATTGTCTGCCGACCACGGCCGCCGTGATGAGCGGCGCGGTGCGCAGATCGTCCAGTTTCGCGGGCATGCCGTGCGCTTGCGCGAACGCCGGCGAGGCGCACGCGACGTAGCTCACCGGCCCCATGTCGCGCGCGACCAGATTTTGCGGCGGCTCCGACATGACCCGCACGGCGATATCGACTTCGTCGCGCATCAGGTCCTCGACGCGGTTCTCGAACATCACGTCCAGCACGATGCCGGGATAAAGCCGCTTGAACGCGATCAGCCAGTCGGACATCACGAGCTGGCCGTAGCCGCTCGGCACGCTGAGCCGCACACGCCCCTGCAGGCTCTGCCCGAGCGTCGCGACCGACTCGCGCGCGGCGAGCAGCGCGTTCTGGATCGTGCGGCCATGTTCGTATAGCTGCAACCCGATTTCGGTCGGCTCGACCCGGCGCGTGGTGCGTCTGACCAGTTGCAGCCCGATCGAGCGCTCCAGTTGATTCAGGTGATAACTCACGTTCGCGCGGCTCATTTTCAGCCGGCGCGCGGCTTCGCTCAGGTTGCCGGCGTCGAGAATGTCCACCAGCAAGGTCAGGGAGTTGACGTCCATCACGGCGCCTTTGTCAAAATAATTTTGACAGTCTGTCAATCGTCCATGCGATTGTCAATGAACCTTGACCACTCCACAATCGGGACAATTCGCCAGACCCGGCATGCCCCCAATGCCCCCAATGCCCGATAACAGTCAGGAGACGACACCATGACCCTCAACCCTTCGGCCGACGCCAACCTCGTCATGCGCGAATTGCGCGGCAAGGTGCTGCTCGTGACCATCGACCATGCACCGGTCAACGCGCTGTCCGCCGACGTGCGGCGCGGCCTGCTCGCCGCAATCGAAGCGGCGGATGCCGACAAGTCCATTGAAGCCGTGCTGATAGTCGGCGCGGGGCGTAATTTCATCGCCGGTGCGGATATTCGCGAGTTCGGCAAGCCGCCGGTGCCGCCGTCGCTGCCCGACGTGTGCAACCGAATCGAAGCGTGCACGAAGCCGGTCGTCGCCGCGATTCATGGCGCGGTGCTCGGCGGCGGCCTCGAAGTGGCGCTCGCCGCGCACTACCGGATCGCGGTGGACGGCGCGAAGCTCGGCCTGCCCGAAGTGCAGCTCGGTCTGCTGCCGGGCGCGGGCGGAACGCAACGCACACCGCGCCTGATCGGCGCGGCCGCCGCGCTCGATCTGATCCTCAGCGGCCGGCATGCGGGCGCGAAGGAAGCGCTCGCAATGGGTCTCGTCGACCGGGTCGGCAGCAGCGGCGACATCCTCGCCGAAGGGCTCGCGTACACGCACGAACTGCTGGCCGCGCACGCGCCGGTACGCCGCACGCGCGACGCCAGGGCACTCGCCGATCGCGCCGCGAGCCTCGCAGCCGTCGCGACGGCGCGCGCGGACACCGCGAAGAAGTCGCGCGGCCTGTTCTCACCGCTGAAAATCGTCGAGGCAGTCGAGGCGGCAATCGACCAGCCCTTCGACGACGGCCTGCGACTCGAACGCAAACTGTTCCTGCAATGTATCGACAGCCCGCAGCGCGCCGGTCTGATTCACGCGTTCTTTGCCGAGCGCGAAGTGCTGAAGGCGCCCGAGACGCGCGACGCGAAACCGCGCGCGCTCGATGCGATCGGCGTGGTGGGCGGCGGCACGATGGGCGCGGGCATCGCGGTCGCGGTGCTTGACGCGGGTCTGCCGGTGACGATGATCGAACGTGACGATGCGTCGCTCGCGCGCGGTCGCGCGCACATCGAAAAAGTCTACGACGGCCTGATCGCCAAGGGCCGTCTGAGCGCGGAGCAGAAGGCGCAGATCATGACGCGCTGGAGCGGCAGCACGTCATACGATGCGCTCGCCGGCGCCGACCTCGTGATCGAAGCCGTGTTCGAAGACCTCGCGGTGAAACAGGCCGTGTTCGCCGAACTCGATCGCGTGTGCAAAGCGGGCGCGGTGCTCGCGACCAACACGTCCTATCTCGACATCGACGCGCTCGCGGCCAGCATCTCGCGTCCCGCCGACGTCATCGGCCTGCACTTCTTCTCGCCTGCCAACATCATGAAGCTGCTGGAAGTGGTGGTGCCGAGGCAGGTCAGCGCCGACGTGGTCGCCACCGCGTTCGAGCTTGCGAAGAAGCTGCGCAAGACGCCGGTGCGCGCGGGCGTGTGCGACGGCTTCATCGGCAACCGCGTGCTCGCCGTATACCGCAGCGCCGCCGACGCGATGATGGAAGACGGCGCGTCGCCGTATCAGATCGACGCCGCGGTGCGTGCGTTCGGCTTTCCGATGGGCCCGTTCCAGGTGGTCGACCTCGCGGGCGGCGACATCGGCTGGGCCACGCGCAAGCGGCGCGCGGCCACCCGCAACCCCGCCGCGCGCTACGTGCAGATCGCCGACCGCCTGTGCGAGCGCAGCTGGTTCGGTCAGAAGACTGGCCGTGGCTTTTATCTGTACCCCGAAGGATCGCGCAGCGGCACGCCCGATCCGGAAGTCGAAGCGATCATCGACGCTGAGCGCGTGCGCGCCGGCATCACGCCACGCACCTTCACCGACGAGGAGATCGTGCGCCGCTACATGGCCGCGATGATCAACGAAGGCGCCAACGTCGTGCACGAAGGCATCGCGCTGCGGCCTTTGGATATCGACGTGACCTTCCTGTACGGCTACGGTTTTCCACGCTATCGCGGCGGTCCGATGAAATACGCGGACATGGTCGGTCTGCCGAAGATTCTTGCCGACATCCGCGAGTTCGCTAAAGAAGACCCGCTGTTCTGGCGAGCGTCGCCGCTTCTGATCGACCTCGTGGAACGCGACGCCGATTTCGCGAGCCTGAATCAGTCGGCTTGAGCCGGCCTGTCATTCGACGCAGGCGGGCCGGTGCCATACTCGCCGCACCGGCACGCTCAATCTCTACGGAACAACCCGCCATGGACCTGAACTTCACCCCTGAAGAAGAAGCCTTCCGCGCCGACGTGCAGGCCTTCCTGCGCGACCGCCTTCCGCAACGCCTCGCCGACAAGGTGCACGGCGGGCGCCGCCTCACGCGCGACGACATGGCCGAATGGCACGCGATTCTGAATGCGCAAGGCTGGCTCGCCAATCACTGGCCGAAGGCACACGGCGGCCCCGGCTGGAACGCGGTGCAGAAGTTCATCTTCGAAAACGAATGCGCGCTGGCCGGCGCGCCGCGCGTGGTGCCATTCGGCGTCAACATGCTCGGACCGGTGCTGATCAGATACGGCAGCGAAGCGCAGAAGCAATACTGGCTGCCGCGTATTCTCGATGGCTCCGACTGGTGGTGCCAGGGCTACTCGGAGCCGGGCGCGGGCTCGGATCTCGCGTCGGTGAAGACCACGGCGGTACGCGGCTCGGATGCGCAAGGTGAGCACTACATCGTCAACGGCCAGAAGACGTGGACCACGCTCGGCCATTACGCGAACATGATCTTCTGCCTCGTGCGCACCGCGACCGATGTGCGCAAACAGGAAGGCATCAGTTTCCTGCTGATCGACATGAACACGCCGGGCGTCGAAGTGCGTCCGATCATCACGCTCGACGGCGAGCACGAAGTCAACGAAGTGTTTTTCACCGACGTGCGCGTGCCGGCTGCGAACCTCGTCGGCGAAGAGAACAAGGGCTGGACCTACGCGAAATATCTGCTCACCTATGAGCGCACGAATATCGCGGGCGTCGGCTTCTCGGTGGCCGCGTTCAACCGGCTGCGCAAGATCGCCGCGAAGCAGCTGCGCAACGGCAAGCCTCTCGCGCAAGATCCCGCGTTCGCGGCGCGCATGGCGCGCGTCGAGATCGATCTGGAGAACATGAAGACCACCAACCTGCGCGTCATCGCGGCAGTGGCGGGCGGCGGCGTGCCCGGCGCGGAAAGTTCGATGCTGAAGATTCGCGGCACCGAGATCCGTCAGGAAATCTCGTCGCTCACGCGTCGTGCGATGGGCGCGTACGCGCAGCCGTTCGTCGAGGAAGCGCTGCACGATGGGTTCGACGGCGTGCCGGTCGGCCCCGACGAAGCCGCGAGTGCTGCTTCGCTTTACTTCAACAATCGCAAGCTGTCGATCTTCGGCGGTTCGAATGAAATCCAGAAGAACATCATTTCCAAAATGATCCTGGGACTGTAAGAGGCACACGTCATGAACTTCCAGCACACCGAAGACCGCCGCATGCTGGCGGATACGTTGAACCGTTTCGTCAGCGAACAATATGGCTTCGAGACGCGCGACCGGATCGCGTGCTCGGCGCAAGGTTTCAGTACGGAACTGTGGGGCCGTTTTGCGGAACTCGGCATGATCGGCGCGCTGTTCGATGAAGTGAACGGCGGTTACGGCGGCGGCGGCTTCGACATCGCCGTCGTGTTCGAGAGCCTCGGCCGGGGCCTCGTGGTCGAGCCGTTTCTCGATACGCTGATCGTCGGCCGGGCCGTCGCGAAAAGCGGCAACGATGCGCAGCAAGCCATGCTCGGCGAGTTGATCGACGGCTCGCGGATCGTCGCGCTGGCGCACGGCGAACCGGATTCTCACTACGAGCTGGCCCGCGTGACGACGCGCGCGCAGCGCGGCGGCGATAGCCACGGCGCGTGGCAAGTGAATGGTGCGAAAGCGGTGGTGCAGCACGGCGAACACGCTTCTGTGTTTCTCGTATCGGCACGCACGAGCGGCGCCGACGATGCGGAAGATGGCATTTCGCTCTTTCTGGTGCCTCGCGACGCGGCGGGCGTCAGCGTGCGCGGCTATCGCAAGATCGATGGCGGGCGCGCAGCCGAAGTCACGTTCGACAACGTCACGCTCGGCGACGATGCGGTGCTCGGCGTGGCAGGTGAAGGCTTCGAGATACTCGAATACGCGATTGGTTGCGGCGTACTCGCGTTGTGCTCGGAAGCAGTCGGCGCGATGGATGTCGCGAAGGACCACACGCTCGACTATCTGCGCACGCGCAAGCAGTTCGGCGTGCCGATCGGCAGCTTCCAGGCGTTGCAGCATCGGATGGCCGATTTGCTGCTCGAAATCGAACAGGCCCGCTCGGCGGTGATCAATGCGGCCGCCGCACTTGACGGCGAGCGCCGGGGGCGCGAGCGTGCGCTATCGGCGGCGAAGTACAGCATCGGCAGGATCGGCGCGCTAGTTGCCGAGGAATGCATTCAGCTGCATGGCGGGATCGGTATGACGTGGGAACTGCCGCTCGCTCATTATGCGAAGCGCCTCGTGATGATCGATCATCAGCTGGGGGATGAGGATCATCATCTTGAGAGGTTTGTGGCGCTGGGGGCGGAGTGAGGGTTGTGGCTGTGTGAGAGATGCGTAAGGGGGGCGCGCGCGGTGTGCGCGGCTTTTTTTGCTAACGACGACGCATACGAAAAAGGCCTCACAAGCAATGCTTGTGAGGCCTTGATTTCTTTGGCCGGGGCGAGAGGATCAGATATCTGCCCGCATGTTGACGCTGGCATGCCCCCTCGTCCCAGCATAACGGTCGTCCGACAGCGGCAATCGCGGGCGGCTGCTGTGACATCGACGAACGCGTACTTGCGACCCGCTTCTGCCGTTCGACCCGGCGGCTACCTCGAAGGCAGCTTTCAGGGAGTGCCGCCGTCATTCACGCGTTCGAATCGCACTCCAGGTTAACGTGAGAAGAGCTCTTGCTGTTCAAGCCCGTTCCAGACTGAATTCCGTTAGTGCATTTGCCAGAATGTTCACGGCCTGCTCCGTCACGGCGTTGTAAAGAGACGCCCGCAAACCGCCAATTGAACGGTGCCCTTCCAGTCCAATGATGCCCCGCTCACGAGCCACCTCGATAAACGCATCGTCGAGCCGCGAATCGCCGAACGTGAAAGCCACGTTCATCTGCGAACGCCAGCGCCTGTCCGCGTGAATCGTCACGCCCCCCTCCAGGGCGTCCAGCGTGTCATATAGCCGTCGCGCCTTTCTTTCATTAATGCTTTGCATCGCGTGCAGACCGCCAACATCGAAGCGCAGCCAGCGCGTAATCAACGTCAGCACATAGATCGCAAACACGGGCGGCGTGTTGTAGTTGGAACCATGCGATACATGAGTGCGAAAATCGAGGATTGCCGGCAAACCATCGGGGACGCGTTCAAGAAGCGAACGCTTGATTACCGCTACCGTCACCCCGGCCGGCCCCAGATTCTTCTGGGCATGGGCATAGATCATCGAATAGGCGTCCGGCCGGATGGGCTTCGACAGAAAATCGGACGACATGTCCGCAATCAGCGGTACCTGCGTCGCCGCTTCGCAAACCGGGAATTGCAAGCCTTCCACGGTCTCGTTCGACACATAATGCAGATAAGCGGCGGAGCTGGAGATATCCAGTTGATCGAGATTGGGCAATTGGCGGTAGCCCGTCGCGCGGCCGTCCCATGCAACTTTTGTCCTGGTGACCTTTGCAGCCTCCGATGTCGCCCGCCCGCTCCAGTAGCCGGACGTCACATATTCGGGCGGCGCGAATCCTTCCCCGGCAAAGTTCATCGGGACCATCGCGAACTGCAGACTACTGCCTCCCTGCTGGAAGGTAATGGCGTAGTCGTCGGAGATGCCAAGCAGAACGCGCAAATTCAATTCGGCTTCGTTCAGTATCGAGCGGAACCACTCTGAACGATGGCTCATGCCGAGTACGGAAATGCCAGTTTCCGGCAACGCGTCGATCGCGACGCGCGTCTGCTCCAGGACCGTTTCGGGGAGCGCTCCGGGACCACCGGAAAAATTCAAAGCATTGGACTTCACTATGCCTCCATGGCCAGAAGTTAGATTGAATCCGAGTTCGACGCCGCGCGGCGCAGCATGTCATGAAAGGCGTCAGCGACCCGCCGAATTTGAGGGGCCTTGTAAGGAAAGATGTCCGGGTCGTCCATGTCATGCACGACCATACCCGTCGCTATCTCGAATATGAGCAGTCGGCCATCGCTCGTTTCGGCGCAATCGAATCCTACGTAGTCGAGACCCGTCAATTTGGCGATGTTGTGAAATGCCTCGCGGTGACGTAACGCAAACTCGGCGTCAAAGCTCGCCATCAGGCGCGCTTCTTCGTCTCGCCGATCGGGATGGGCCAACATTTCCGTGTAAGGGTAGTGAACCATCCACTCTCTCGATATGCCCATATGGCACACGAATGGCTTCCCCTCGATTATCACGATCCGGTATTTCCGAAACAGGCCGTCGGCGCTACTGTAGTCGACGAAGGGCGCCATGTAATATTCCGTGGCATCCGACTCTGCCATGTAACGGCCGAGCTCCTGTTCGTCAGACACCTTTGCAAGTCCTTGTCCGGCGTGCGATCCTATCGGGCGGATGATGAATGGATAGTTTCCGTCCAGCACATCGGATAGCTTGAACGCACCCGCAGCCGCTTCATTGACCTGCTCGCGGGACAGGCGCACCGTGTGGGCCATACAGATACCGGGGGCAGCGCCCAGCAGAGCATAGGCGGAGTCGCGCATTGTCTTCGCAACATGCTCGGACCGGTTTAGTATGCGGCAGGCCGCCCCGCTGGTCAGCGACGTAATTTGGGCGAGAACCCCGGCGGTTTCATCTGACGCACATGCCGCCACGAAGATAACGTCGTGCTCGGGTAACTCGGCGTCCACCAGGGGTCGCGCATCGGCATACAGGACTTCTAACTGCAGGTCGGCGTTTTCAAGCAGACATTCAAGAGGCGTGTTCGCCATCAGATCGCCCGGCGCCTTGAGTACGAGCACCTTCAAGGGAGACTGTGTCGTCTGGGCGCTTTTTAGCCGATAACGCCTGGTGATTTGAAACGCTTGCTGCTGGACCGCGAGAGCAGCCGCCTTCTGGTATTTCAATTGGAGCACGAGCGACAAGTCTAGTAGAGCGTATGGGTCGTCATGGCGCTTTACGTGCTCAAGCAGCAATTCGCCCAGCGGCGTCAGATCGTTTCCAGCGGTCGCTGCGCGGAGCAACGTAGCCAGTCCGAGTGGCTGATGCATCCATGGATGGCCGGCATCACCCGTTGCTTGAGTTCGAACAGTATTCATGGATCGCGCATTTCAGTGGAGTGAAAACCCCCGGCCGCAAAAGAATCCGTTTGCCGGTGTTGGTTTAGATGAAGTCCGTCCAGGTCATTGACGGTGACCGTGAGTCGAGACGCGGGCACCCGCCGGCGTCTCGCCGATGTAACCGACCTCTTCGTCGAACCATCTTTGTGGCATCCGCTCGCCCGTCGTTGCTTCACGCTCCGGGGGAACGGCGGCGGCACTCGACTTGTTGACCACGAGGCACAACCTGGCCGAACCGGCGCGTCGGTTTTCAAATGACATGCATCTCTTCCTTCGATATGAACAGCAGGTGTTTGTAATCCGCAACGTGTCTGGCAAGCTGCTTTGATTCCATTGTGCAACTCATGATACGAGCCAGAAGCTGAGCCGAAACGAGGGAACAGAGGGGCGATTGGGCCTCTATTCAGAGGCTTTTGAGCAAGCTCATCGAAGGCCATAACATAGGCCATTGAAAGCAGGATTCCAGTAAGAGACGTCGAAATCGGCAGCCTGAGCTTCAGCAATCCGGCGCTGAGCGACTAATCAGCCTCGCTTATCGGCGTTCGCGTATTTGCGTTCCTGCGCAGAATCTGTAAGCCCATCGTCCTGTTGACGAGGGGCCATGGCTTTTTTGTCAGGTCGGCCAGCGCTTCGACGCCCGCGGTGTTTTCTTTGCCTGGTTGAATTCGAGCAGCAGCATGTCGCGAAACCCCTTTGCCGCCGTAGACAACGGACGAGCGGTCGACGTAATCAGATACGCGCGATAGTCGATGCGCGGCTTGAACGCGGCGATGTGATAGCCGAGATGCGCGAACTCGAGCGCCGACTCGCGGATCACGAGCCCGACGCCCAGACCATGCGCCACCATATGGCAGACCGTCGATGCCCACGGGGTCTCCGCACGAATGCGTCGCTCGACGCCGCTCGAATCGAACACCGCATCGATCGACGTGCGCGCCTTCACCTTGGCTGCCATCGAAATGAAGTCTTCGCCGGACAGATCGGTCGGCTGCAACACAGGTCGTCCAGTCAGGCGGTGCCCTTTGGGCAGAATGCAGACGATCTCCGAACTGGTGATTTCCTCGCTGCGCAAACCCTCGCGATCCGATGCGCGCAGCGCGATGCCGAGATCGATGGTCTGCCGCGACACGGCTTCGATCACGTTATCGGTCGACATCGGCTCCAGCGACGTCAGCAGTTCCTCACGCCCCGCGACATAGCGTGTGATGCGCTCAGTGATCCAGCCCTCGGCGAATGCGGGGAATACGCCGACGCGCAAATAGCCGCGCCGCGTGGTGCCGATTTCTCTCGCCACTTCGTTCAGATAATCGAGGCCGCGATATACCTGCGTGACTTCGGCGAAGAAAATTTCCGCTTCTGGCGTCGGCACCAGCTTGCCTCTGCGCCGCTCGAAAGCGACGAAACCGGCCTCCTGCTCGAAGCGCTCGATCATCCGGCTCACGGCCGGTTGCGATACGTTAAGGCGCTGTCCGGCGGCGGTAATCGAGCCGTGCGTCATCACCGCGACGAACACTTCCATCTGCTTGGCATTGAGCCTGGCCACGAGCCTGTCTCCCCGATTATTGGCGCAACGCGGTGGTGTTGAAAGCCACCGTGCAGCAATCTTAGGGCATTACATAGAGTACGATCAAACGAACAAAATTGTACTGGATGTAATAGTTTTGCCTGCCTATAGTCGCTTCATCGACGCATTGCGCGCCTTTCAAAACGACTGCTTCACGAGGACAGGCCAGTGGACATTGAAGCTCGAGAAGACATGCAGGACCCCGCTGCGTTTTTCGCGGAGACGCCGCTCGCCCGCCGGCAAAATGGCGCAGTGTGCAGGGCCGGCGTTCAGCAGCCTGCGGGCTTGCGCATTCACGCGCGTCCGAAGAGATCCGACTGGTTCTGGTACGCCATGCTGCTTGTCGTCGTCATACTGTTCGTCGAACTGGTCGTCGACAACCCGCGCTGGCAATGGGACATCGTCGCCCATTACCTGTTCAACAAGCGCGTGATGAAGGGACTAGGGAATACGCTGATCCTGACCGCGTTGTCAAGCGCGCTTGGCCTGTGTTTTGGGGTCGTGATCGCCGCCTGCCGGATGGCGGACAACGCAGTGCTGCGCGCCGCCGGTTACGTGTACATCTGGATCATCCGCGCGACGCCGCCGCTTGCGATGCTGCTGTTCCTGTTCTTCCTGTCGGCGCTAATCCCGCGGCTCTATCTGCCGCTGCCGTTCCTTCACGCGAATCTGTTCGACATCGACACCAACCAGATCATCTCGCGCTTCAGCGCGGCCGTGATCGGTCTTGCGATGTACCTCGGCGGCTATAGCGCGGAAATTTTTCGCGGCGGCGTCTCGGCCGTCGATCGCGGCCAGCGCGAAGCCTGCAAGGCGATCGGCATGAGCGATTTCCGCACGATGTGGCATGTAGTCATGCCGCAAGCGGTGCGCATCATCATTCCGCCGCTCGCCAACGAGCTGATCACGATGTTCAAGAACACGTCGCTCGTCACGGTCATCGGATATGTCGAACTCCTGACAACCGTGCAACTGATCTACGCGACCAACTTCGAAACGATTCCGCTGCTGACCGTCGCCTGCATCTGGTATCTGGCGCTGACGAGTCTCGCAATGGCGGCGCAGAGTCTGCTGGAACGTCACTTCAGGAAAGGGGTGCGGACGTGAACGGGATCCTCAAGGACACATCGGCAATGAACGACACGACACGCGTCCTGGACATGCGCGCCGTCACGAAGCAGTTTGGCGACTTCACCGCGCTGGATGCCGTGGACTTCTCGCTGTCCAAAGGCGAAGTCGTCGCGATGATCGGGCCGTCCGGTTCGGGCAAGAGCACACTGCTACGCTGCATCAATATGCTCGAGTTGATCGACGCAGGCAGCATCACCTTCAAAGGCGAAGTGCTCGGCACGGAAATGCGCGGTACGCGCTGCGTACGCCTGCCGAAGAAAGCGCTCGACCAGCAACGCCGTTACTTCGGCATGGTCTTTCAGGGTTTCCATCTATTCCCGCACTATTCGGCACTCGACAACGTGCTGGCCGGCCCGTGCATCGTCGGGCGCAAGCGCAAGCGCGACGTGATGGAGCGCGGCAAGTATCTGCTCTCGCGCGTTGGACTCGCGGACCGAATGCACCACTACCCGGCCGAACTGTCCGGCGGACAGAAGCAGCGCGTCGCGATTGCACGCGCACTCGCGATGGAACCCGAGGTGATGCTGTTCGACGAGCCGACCAGTGCGCTCGATCCGGAACTCGTCAACGAAGTGCTCAACGTGATCAAGGAACTGGCGCTCGCGGGCACCACGATGATCGTCGTCACGCACGAGATGGAATTCGCGCGCAAGGTGGCGAGCCGCGTGGTGTTGATGGACGCCGGCCGCATCGTCGATGAGGGAACACCGGCTTACATCTTCGACGGCGGTGGAACCGAACGCTGCAAACGCTTTCTTTCGAGCCTGCGCACCTAGCGCATGACGGTTAATCGGTGTTTTGGAAACTTCGATCGGGATTGTAAAAATGACTGCTACAGACGGAAAGATCAGAATTGGCCTGTCGATGCGCTATCTGGGTTATCACATGGCCGCATGGCGGCATCCGGATGTGCCGACTGCAGGCGCCATCGATTTCAACTATTTCCTTCGTACTGCAAAGAAAGCCGAAGAGGCAAAACTCGACATGATTTTTTTTGCCGACGGAATCGGCATCCGTGCAAACGATACGCCTAAAGGATCGCTCGCCCGCGACGCAAAGAATGCCGAACTCGAACCACTGACCTTGCTGGCGGCGATCGGCGCGTGCACGTCGCATATCGGCCTCGTCGCGACGGCTTCGACGACGTACAACGAGCCTTTCCATATCGCACGTAAGTATGCGTCGATCGACCATATCAGCGGCGGTCGCGCGGGCTGGAACGTCGTCACGTCGTGGTCGCAGCAGGAAGCGTGGAATTTCAGCCGCGACGAGCATCTCGGCTATGAAGAGCGTTATGAGCGCGCGGACGAGTTTGTCGAAGTGGTCAGGAAGCTGTGGGATAGCTGGGAAGACGACGCGTTTATCCGTGACAAGGTGAGCGGTGTCTTTTATGACGAGGCCAAGCTGCACGTGCCGGATCACAAGGGCAAGCACTTCAAGGTGCGCGGCCCGCTGAACTCCGCCCGCACGCCGCAAGGCCGTCCAATCATCGTGCAAGCCGGTGCCGCCGAAGCCGGACGCGAGCTTGCCGCACGCTATGCCGATGTCGTTTATAGCAATGCAAGCGGCATGGAAGGCGCTAAGGCCTATTACGACGATCTCAAAGGCCGCCTTGCGAAATACGGCCGCAGGCCGGATCAACTTTTGATCATGCCCGGCGTCACACTGTATGTCGGCAAGACGCGCGGCGAAGCGCAGGACAAGTTTGATCAACTGCAAAACCTGATCGATCCGCTTAGCGGACTGGCCATTCTGTACGGCGTGCTCGGCGATCTGTCCGAATACGATCTCGACGGCCCGGTGCCCGATGTCGGCAATCAGCGTGTGCGCAGTATCGCGGAGAATCTGCTGGCGCTGGCGCACAGGGAAAACCTGACGATCCGCCAGATGTACAAGCGCGTGGCCTCGGGCAATAACTGGCAGATCGTCGGTACCGCGGAAGACATCGTCGACGAAATGGAAAAGTGGTTCCGGGCCGGCGCCGCCGATGGCTTCAATATCTGCCCGGCGACGCTGCCCCAAGGTATCGACGACCTGACGCAATACATCCTTCCCGAGTTGCGCAAGCGCGGACTGTTCCGCACCGAGTACGAGGCGAGCACGCTGAGGGGCAATCTCGGACTGCAGCCCCTGCACTTTGGCGACTAGATTTCAGCGACTAAAAGAGTATCGTGCACCGCTTGCCAACGAGCGGTGCCTTTCTGACGCGAGGCGTTTCACATGAGCACCGACACGACCGACCAAGATTTCCGCAATGCGATGGCGCGCTTCACCAATGGCGTCACGGTCATCACGACCGCTACGAACGGCACGCCGTTCGGCCTGATCGCGACATCGGTGTGCAGTCTTTCAGCCGATCCGCCGACGGTGCTCGTCTGCGTGAACCGAAGCGCGAGCGCACACGACGTGATCCTGGGCGCGAAGATATTTGCCGTTAATCTGCTGTCCGCCGATCAGAAGAACGTCGCGCAACGCTTTGCCAGCGAGAAAGGGCCGTCCCGTTTCGATCCGGCGCAATGGACAGCGGGCAAGAGTGGCGCGCCGTTGCTGACCGGCAGTATCGTCTCTCTCGATTGCAAAGTCATCGCGACGCACAACGGGTATTCGCATACGATCTTTATCGGCGAGATCACCGATTCATCAACGCACGACGATCCGTCCGCGCACTGTCTGTTGTGGCATCAGCGTCATTTCGCGGCCGCGGCGATGCAAGCGCGATGAGCGTCACAGCAGAACATACGCTTTAGTCCGGTCAACCCTATTCGAATCATCCCCACATCATGACCAAGCCCGTCCGTTTCACCCGGATCGTTGCGCGACTCACCGTTGTCGCCGTGCTCTGTCTGAGCGTTGCACCGTGCGTCGTGTCACCGGCTTACGCCGAAGACGCGGCGAATCTTGACGCGATCACCGCCAACCCCGCGCTTTTCGCGCTCGTGCCGGAGTTCTATCGTCAGAAGCAACCGATCACGGTTGCGGTCAATCCGGAGATCGCGCCCGTCAAGTTCATCGACGAAGACGGCGATGTGGCGGGTTTCGCGCCCGATCTGATCTCTGCCGCAGCTAAAGTGCTGGGGCTGAAAATCAAGTTTGTGCAGGCATCGTTCGATTCGTTGATTCCGGGCCTCGCGGCGAACCGCTTCGATGTGCTGCTGTCGCTTGGCGATTTTCCCTCGCGCCATAGCAAAGTGACGTTCATCGACTACTTAAACGTCGGCCAGACGATCGTCGCCTCGCCTAAGCGACAGATGACGCTCAAGTCGCTCGATGATCTATGTGGGATGCAGATCGCGCTGCCGCGCGGCACGGCGCCGATGCAACGGGCCAATGAAGTGAGCAACAAATGCGTAGCGGACGGTAAGAAAGCGATCTCGATCGCCACCTATCCGGACACCAACATGACACTGATGTCGCTGACCAACGAAGCAAGCCAGGCCGTGTGGGTCGACTCGCCCGCTGCGAACTACAACATCAAGAAGTTTCCAGACAAGTACCAGGCGGTGTATTACTACGACCTCTCGTCGTACGGAATCGGCTTTGGCGTCGACGAGAACGGCAAGCGGCTCGCTCATGCGTTCCAGCAAGCCCTGATCAAGCTGCAGAAGCAAGGGTTCTATCAAAGTGTGATGCAGAAGTGGGGGCTGTCGGCGAAGGACGGACGCCCCACCTTCCCCGTCAACGATCCGCAGATGTGAAGGCCCAGGCGGGAAGCGAGCCAACCTACGGCCTTTGTTTCTTCCTGCTCTGCGTCGCCACCCAGGCACGCGCGTGCTCTTGACATGCCTTGACTGACGTCTACCGGTCGCAAGGCAAGTACGGGAGAATCAATGTAGGACCGTCATCCGTTGGTCGCAGGTTCGAATCCCTCACGGTACCAAACATCAAACAGAAAGCCGGTCATCGCGACCGGTTCTTTGCATTTCTGGTGGGTGTCCGGTGTATTCCGGTTGAGGACCGTAAGGCCAAGTCGATCGCCCCATGCACTTGCCTCAGGGGGCAGCGATGCGGTGCTCCGTTCCGCCCCCTTGACGCTTTGTTCACCATCCCCGAATAGCGCGTAAATTGTGTGCGACCAAGCGAAACGCCACAACCTGAGTACGGATTCGGGCACCGTCTCGCCCCGTGGAAAATTCCGCTTTGTTCCCGCGAGAGCCGTCCGTTTTGTGGGGGCAAACGTGGGGGCAAATTCCAACCCAAACGAAAAAGGCCTCACAAGCATTGCTTGTAAGGCCTTGATTTCTTTGGTCGGGGCGAGAGGATTTGAACCTCCGACCACCTGCACCCCATGCAGGTACGCTACCAGGCTGCGCTACGCCCCGAACAGCACAAAATTATAACAGACACTTCATTCGATTAGAACCGCTTCGTACGAACAAAGTGACCTAATGCTTCAACAAATCGATCACGTGCAGCAATTCCTTGCGCAACTGTTCGACGTCCACCGCGGCTGTCGCAACCGCAGGCGCCTGTGCGGCGACTGCGCCCTCGCCTTCCTCGACCGATTCAGGCGGCGCACCATGCGCGCCGCCGCCGTGCGAATCGAGCCGGTTGCGCGCGCCGTTGATCGTGAAGCCCTGCTCGTACAACAACTCACGAATCCGCCGGATCAACAGCACCTCATGATGCTGATAGTAGCGACGATTGCCGCGCCGCTTGACCGGCCTCAACTGCGTGAACTCCTGCTCCCAGTAACGCAACACATGCGGTTTCACACCGCATAGTTCGCTGACCTCACCGATCGTGAAGTAGCGCTTCGCCGGAATCGGAGGCAAGACGACTTTTTCGACCGTCGCTGTCATCGTCAGTTAGCCGTCGTAGTGGTTGCGCATGAGCGCGCGAGTCAATCAGCGCGCGAAGCTCGCTTCAGCGCCGTTCTCAACCAGCGCCTTCAGCTTTTGACTTGCATGGAACGTCACAACGCGACGCGCGGCGATTGGAATCGCCTCGCCGGTCTTCGGGTTTCTGCCGGGACGCTGGGGCTTGTCACGCAACTGAAAGTTGCCGAACCCCGACAGCTTCACACTGTCGCCACTCTCCAGCGCATCGCGAATCACCTCGAAGAACGCTTCGACCATGTCTTTCGCTTCCCGCTTGTTGAGCCCGACATTGTCGAACAGCAACTCGGCAAGCTCCGCCTTGGTGAGCGTCGGCGTTTCAGTCGAAACGACGGCGGGTGATGTCGGAATATCGCGAATCATGGCGCTGCGTTGCGCCGTAAGAAGGGCTTCGAAATCACTCGAGTTCATTTCATTCATATCTATCAAATGGCGCGCCAAGCAAAAGACAAAGGATGCGGAAACAGCCGTGCAATTGTTAAATGCGGGTTATCCGCGCAACCGTGCGCCATATACTCGAGCCAGACGTTCCACCAGAGTTTGAATGGCCAGATCGACCGTTTCATCCTGAAGGGTTCCGCCAGTATCTTGCAAGGTCACACGGAACGCAAGGCTTTTCTCGTGAGCGGCCAAGCCACCGGAAGTGTTTGATTTTGGACGAAATTCGTCGAAAAGCGCAACCTTCTGAACGCTCTTGCAAGCGGGTTCGGACTGGGCTTTCTGGAGCTCGTCGAGCAGCGCCTGGACCTCGATTTTTTGATCGACGACCACCGCGATATCGCGACGCACCGGCGGGAATTTAGATACTTCCGCGGGAGTCGGCAATACGCGCTGCATTAATGCTTCCGCTTCGATTTCAAACAGAATCGGCGCATGCGGCAAATCGTATTTCTGCATCCAGCGCGGATGCAATTCGCCGATCCAACCCACTGCGCGGCCATTTACTTCGACACGCGCGCTGCGTCCCGGATGCAAAGCCGGATGCTCCGCTTTCACGAAACGCGCCACCGCCGGCGCCATCAGCGCTTCCAGATCGCCCTTCATGTCGAAGTAATCCACCGTGCGCGTCGGCGCGCCCCACTGCTCGTCGAGCGCGGCACCGTACGCGAGTGCGCCGATCATCTTCGGTTGCGCGAAACCTTCGACCGTCAGCTCACCCGCCTTGATCGACGGATCGTGCAGGAACACACGGCCGGCTTCGAACACGCGCACGCGATCCGCCGCGCGGCGATTCAGGTTCGTGCGCAGCACGTTGATGAGGCTGCCGAACAGCGTCGTGCGCATCACCGATAACTGGCTCGCGATCGGATTAAGCAGACGAACCGGCTTGTCGTTGCCGGCGAAGTCCTGCTCCCACTCGGCGTCAACGAAACTGAAGTTCACCGTTTCAGCGTAATCGCGCGCGGCGAGCGCGTGACGGATCACGTGGATCGAGCGCTGCGTTTCGTTGGTCGGGAGCATTTCGCTGGTCGCGACCGGCGGGCGTGCCGGAATCTTTTCGAAGCCGTAGATGCGCGCGACTTCTTCGATCAGGTCTTCTTCGATTTCGATATCGAAGCGGTACGACGGCGGCATCACCGCGAAGGTATCGCCGTCGCGCTCGAACGAGAGGCCGAGGCGCGTGAAAATCTGCGCGATTTCTTCCGCGTCGATCTGCACGCCGATGATGCGGTTTGCACGCGACACACGCATTTTCACGGGCTCGCGCTTCGGCACGTTGACGATCTGGTCGTCGACCGGCCCAGCCTCGCCGCCGCAGATGTCGAGGATCAGTTGCGTGATGCGCTCGATATGATCGACCGTGGTCGCATAGTCGACGCCGCGCTCGAAACGATGGCCCGCATCGGTCGAGAAGTTGTATTTGCGCGAGCGGCCGCGAATGCTATCGGGCCACCAGAACGCGGCCTCGAGATAGATGTTGGTGGTGTCGAGCGTAACGGCCGTGCTGTCGCCGCCCATGATGCCCGCGAGACTTTCGATGTGCTGCTCGTCGGCGATCACGCCAACGGTTTCATCGAGTTCGACGGTGTTGCCGTTCAGCAGTTTGAGCGTTTCGCCCTTGCGGCCCCAACGCACGTCCATGCCGCCGTGGATCTTGTCGAGATCGAACACGTGCGACGGACGGCCCAGTTCGAGCATCACATAGTTCGAGATGTCGACGAGCGCGGAGATGCTGCGCTGGCCCGAACGCTCGAGGCGCTCGACCATCCAGTGCGGCGACTTCGCGCGCGCGTTCACGCCGCGAATCACGCGGCCGGAGAAACGGCCGCACAGATCGGGCGCGGAGATTTTGACCGGCAACGTTTCGTTGAGCTTGACGTCGACCGGCTTGATGTCCAACGGGCGCAACGGCGCGCCGGTGATTGCCGACGTCTCGCGTGCCACGCCGAACACCGACAGGCAGTCCGCCTTGTTCGGCGTCAGCTTGATCTCGAAAACGGTGTCGTCGAGGTTCAGCGTTTCGCGGATGTCCTGGCCGATCGGCGTCGCTTCCGGCAGGATCATCAGGCCGCTATGATCTTCCGAAAGTTTCAGCTCACGTGCGGAGCACAGCATGCCTTCGCTTTGCACGCCGCGCAGCTTCGAGAGCTTGATCGCAAACGGCGCGCCGCCCTCTTCAGCCGGCGGCAGTTGCGCACCCACCAGCGCAACCGGCACCTTGATGCCCGGCGCCACGTTCGGCGCACCGCACACGATGTTCAGCGTCGCGCCGGTGCCGGCGTCGACCTGACACACGTTGAGCTTGTCCGCGTCCGGGTGCTTGACGACTTCCAGCACCTGGCCGACGACGATCTTCGAGGTCGGCGGCGCGGCCGGCCGCAGGTCTTCGACTTCGAGACCGGCCATCGTCAACGCGTGCGACAGTTCGTCGGTCGTCAGTTGCGGATCGACAAAGGTTCTCAGCCAGGATTCCGGGAATTGCATGGTTCTGTGTACGTTCTGATCAGGTTAGGTCCACGTCCGGCAGGGGCTTCGCGTGACTCGGGATTCGTACCCGTTTCACTCGCAACGCCCCGCCGGGGACGCTGGCGGCATGCACGAGGTGCGATGCCGCGCTCTATGCTTGTCGCGTTCGTACGCGCCGGTTCAGGCGAATTGACGCAGGAAACGCAGGTCGTTTTCGAAGAACAGACGCAGGTCTTGCACGCCGTAACGCAACATCGTGAGCCGCTCGAGGCCGCTGCCGAAAGCAAAGCCGATGTAGCGCTCCGGGTCGAGGCCCATGTTGCGGATCACCGTGGGATGAACCTGGCCCGAGCCCGAAATTTCGAGCCACTTGCCGGCGTTCTTGCCCGTTTCGAACAGCATGTCGATTTCGGCCGACGGTTCGGTGAACGGAAAATACGACGGACGGAAGCGCACGAGAATGTCGTCACGCTCGAAAAATTTCTTCAGGAAGTCGGTGTAGACGCCCTTCAGGTCCGCGAAGCTGATGTTCTCGTCGATCCACAGGCCTTCGACCTGGTTGAACATCGGCGAATGCGTCGCGTCGCTGTCCACGCGATACGTACGGCCCGGCACGATGACCTTGATCGGCGGTGTGTTGGTGCGCGCGTAGCGCACCTGCATCGGGCTCGTATGCGTGCGCAACAGCAGCTGGCGACCGTCGGCGTCTTTGCCGTCGACGTAGAAAGTGTCCTGCATCGAACGCGCCGGATGGTTTTCCGGGCTGTTCAGCGAGGTGAAGTTGTACCAGTCGGTTTCGATCTCGGGGCCGTCGGCCACGTCGAATCCGATCGTACGGAAAATCTGTTCAACGCGCTCCCATGTGCGCATCACCGGGTGCAGGCTGCCTGCAGCGGTGCCGCGGCCGGGCAGCGTGACGTCGATGGCTTCAGCGGCGAGGCGCTGATTCAGCAGCGCGTCGGCCAGCGCCTGACGGCGGGCCGTCAACGCGGCTTCCACTTGCTGCTTGACGAGGTTGATCCGTGCGCCTTCGGTCTTGCGCGTTTCGGGATCGAGTTTGCCAAGGCCCTTCAACAGCTCGGTCAGCGCACCCGATTTGCCGAGAAAGCGCGCTTTCTCGTTCTCGAGGGTGGTGACGTCGGAGGCTTCTGCGAAGGCTTTTTGCGCGTCGGCGACAATCTGGTCCAGATCCATTGATCCCATCATTTCAACGTCAGTGTTCAATCGAAGCAAACTGGTTCTACCAACAAAAACGGGGCTCGGTGAGGAGCCCCGTTTTTGCTGCAACGTCACCGAGACTACCGGATATTCGCTGCAACGAACCACGCAGTGTTAATTGCCAGAAGCGCAATCAGGCTGCAACGGCGGCTTTCACCTGCTGAACGATCGCAGCAAAAGCAGCCTTGTCGAACACAGCCATGTCGGCCAGCACCTTGCGGTCGAGTTCGATCGAAGCCTTCTTCAGGCCGTTGATGAACACGCTGTACGTCATGTCGTGCTGACGCACCGCCGCGTTGATACGCGTGATCCACAATGCACGGAACACACGCTTCTTGTTGCGGCGATCGCGGTAGGCGTATTGGCCTGCGCGCATGACCGCCTGCTTGGCGATGCGATAGACGTTATTGCGACGGCCGCGGTAACCCTTGGCCAGCTTGATGATCTTCTTGTGGCGGGCCCGTGCGGTAACCCCACGTTTTACTCGAGGCATGTCTTGCTCCTATGAGTGTCGGTTAAGGGTTAAGCGAACGGCAACATTGCGCGCACGGAGTTCAGATCGGAATCATGAACTGCCGTCGAACCGCGCAAATGGCGTTTGTTCTTGGTGGTCTTCTTGGTAAGAATGTGGCGCTTGAAGGCCTGACCGCGCTTGACGGTACCGCCCGGACGCACCACGAAGCGCTTTGCAGCACTCTTCTTGGTCTTCATCTTCGGCATGACAACTCCATTATTAGATGGATATGGGTGTGCGGTCGGCCAGATGGCCATCACCCGCCCTTCGAAACCCATTCCACTTGGTATGCAGACCGCCAACACCGCTGGCGGCCGCTTTTCAGGAATCGGCGCGCACTTGCATGCACGCCGCTCCGAAACCTGCCGACACCGCGCCGGACACCCGGCACCGCATCGTTTCAAACTTCAATTCAAACTTATAGCCACCGGAGCACGCACCACGTGGCGCGCCGCCACTCCAGCCACTTACTTCTTTTTCTTCGGAGCGAGCACCATGATCATCTGGCGCCCTTCCATTTTCGGCATCTGCTCGACCTGACCGACTTCGTCGAGGTCCGTGCGCAGGCGCTCGAGCATGCGCATACCGATTTCCTGGTGAGCCATTTCGCGGCCACGGAAACGTAACGTGATTTTCGTCTTGTCGCCGTCATCGAGGAAGCGGATGAGGTTGCGCAGCTTGACGTTGTAATCGCCGTCGTCGGTGCCCGGACGGAATTTGACTTCCTTGACCTGGACGACCTTCTGCTTGAGCTTGGCCTCGTGTTGTTTCTTCGCTTCCGAGTACTTGAACTTGCCGTAGTCCATCAAGCGGCAAACCGGCGGAACCGCTTGCGGCGCGATTTCGACCAGATCCACGTCTTGCTGTTCCGACATGCGGAACGCATCAGCGAGTTTCACGATGCCGAGCGGTTCGTTCTCGACGCCGACCAGACGCACCTCGGGTGCCGTAATTTCACCGTTGATGCGGTGCGCAGACTTATCAGTAGCGATGTTACGTTTCCTCTAAAAATTAAAAAAAACGAGCCGGCCTACCAAGTGGCTCAATTGAACGACTGCACGTCCTGGCGCAGACGCTCAATGAAGGCATCGAGGGGCATCACGCCCAGATCGACACCACCACGGGCACGCACGGCTACCGTTTGGGCTTCACGCTCTTTGTCGCCGACCACGAGCAGGTACGGGACCTTTTCCAGCGTGTGCTCGCGTATTTTATAGCTAATCTTCTCGTTGCGCAAATCGGCCTCAACTCTAACCCCTTGTTTTTGCAACGATTGGGCTAGCGACTGCGCATATTCGGTCTGATTTTCCGCGATATTCATCACGACAACCTGCATCGGCGCGAGCCATGAAGGCATTGCACCGGCATGGTGCTCGATCAGAATCCCGAGAAAACGCTCCATCGATCCGACGATTGCCCGGTGCAGCATGATCGGGCGGCGGCGGCTGTTGTCTTCTGCGACGTATTCGGCACCGAGGCGCTCCGGCAGCACCATATCGAGTTGCAACGTGCCACATTGCCACGAGCGGCCGAGCGCGTCCTTGATGTGGTACTCGACCTTCGGGCCGTAGAACGCGCCCTCGCCCGGCAACTCCTCCCACGTCACGCCGCAGGCCGTCAGCGCCTCGCGCAGGCCCTGCTCCGCGCGATCCCACGTTTCGTCCGTGCCAGCGCGCGCGTCCGGGCGCAGCGACAGCTTGATCTCGACGTTGTCGAAACCGAAATCCTTGTAGACGCTCATCGCGAGCGTGTTGAACGCGATCGATTCGCTGATGAACTGGTCTTCGGTACAGAAAATGTGAGCGTCGTCCTGCACGAAACCACGCACACGCATCAAGCCATGCAACGCGCCCGACGATTCGTTGCGATGGCACGAACCGAACTCCGCGTAGCGCAGCGGCAGATCGCGATACGAGCGCAACCCGTGGTTGAACACCTGCACGTGACCCGGGCAATTCATCGGCTTGATCGCGTAGTCGCGCTTTTCCGATTCCGTCGTGAACATGTTTTCACGATAGTTCTGCCAGTGGCCCGACGCTTCCCACAGCGAACGGTCCATGATCATAGGCGTCTTGATTTCGAGGTATCCGGCGTCGTTCACGCGACGGCGCATGTATTGCTCGACCTGCTGCCACAGCGTCCAGCCACGCGGATGCCAGAACACCATGCCCGGCGACTCGTCTTGCATGTGGAACAGATCGAGCTGCTTGCCGAGCTTGCGGTGATCGCGCTTCTCCGCCTCTTCGAGCATGTGCAGATACGCTTCCTGGTCTTCCTTTTTGGTCCAGGCCGTACCGTAGATGCGCTGCAATTGTTCGTTCTTCGAATCGCCGCG
This sequence comes from Paraburkholderia strydomiana, assembly GCF_046030495.1. Taxonomy (GTDB): domain Bacteria; phylum Pseudomonadota; class Gammaproteobacteria; order Burkholderiales; family Burkholderiaceae; genus Paraburkholderia; species Paraburkholderia strydomiana_A. The sequence continues at coordinate 9,012 of NZ_JAQQCJ010000018.1, read as the reverse complement.
CCAGTAGGCGCCCGCGACCTTCATCAGCTTGAAGACTTTCAGCTTGCCCGTGGACGGCACGTGCGGGCCTCGACACAGATCGGTGAAGCTGCCGTGCGAGTACAGCTTGATCTCGTCGGTCGACGGAATCGATTCGATGATCTCAGCCTTGTACTTCTCGCCAATGCTCTTGAAGTAGTCGACCGCCTCATCACGCGATACGACGCGGCGCGAGACCGGCTCGTCTTTCTTCGCGAGTTCCTGCATGCGCTTTTCGATCTTTTCGAGATCTTCCGGCGTGAAGGGACGGTTGTACGCGAAGTCGTAGTAGAAACCGTTGTCGATGACCGGGCCGATCGTAACCTGCGCTTCCGGATACAGATCCTTCACTGCATACGCGAGCAAGTGCGCCGCCGAGTGACGAATGATATCGAGACCGTCTGCGTCTTTTTCAGTGACGATGGCGAGCGCCACGTCGCGATCGATCAGCGCGGAGGTATCAACCAGTTCACCGTCGATCTTGCCGCCGAGCGCAGCCTTAGCGAGGCCGGGGCCGATCGAGGCGGCCACTTCGGCGACGGTCACCGGATGCTCGTACTGTCGAACAGAACCGTCAGGCAGACGTATCGAAACCATTGCGTTCTCCGTGGTGCCGACCGGCGGCGGCACATACATCAAGGTCAAAAAGCCAAAAAAAATGCGGCCCCGCTTTCGAGGGGCCGCATTCACATTTCCTGCAAACTACATTGGCGAAAGTGGTCCTCGACTAGCGTCGCTCCGAAGTGCTTTCGGTCAACGTTCGCGGTGTCATAACCGTATTCGCCTTTTGCGCCACAAGCGCTTGCTGCAGTTCGCGAAACCCCGGCAAAACCGGAATTTCTCTTTTCGTTGGTAGGCTCGATTGGACTCGAACCAACGACCCCCACCATGTCAAGGTGGTGCTCTAACCAGCTGAGCTACGAGCCTGAAGAAACGAGATTATATGGAGCCCCACACCGCTTGGCAAGTACTTTTCTGCACCGGCTTTAAATTTCTACCCATGTGCGCAAGTGCGTCCTGCGAATGCACGGCAGATAGATGCGCGGCAGAAGCTTCCACGCGCCATCTTACGCACGCGTCAGTTCTTGCGTGATGCGCGCACCACGCCCGTCACCTCGCCGAGCAGCGTGCACGCGCGCTGGATCTGCGAGGCGCTCGACACTTCGACGGTGAATTGCATGAACGCGGCATTGCGGCGCGTTTGCGTCTTCACGCCGATCACATTCATCTTTTCACGCGCGAACACTTCGGAAATATCACGCAGCAAACCCTGCCGGTCCGTCGCTTCGATCGAGAGGTCGACAGGATATACGGATTGGCCACGGCCGCTCATCACATCCGCCGACCACGCGGTCTGCAACACACGCTCCGGCGCGCGCTCGGCCATCCGCCGGAACGTCGGGCAATCGCTGCGGTGAATCGACATGCCCTTGCCACGCGTGACGAAACCGCAGATGTCGTCGGGCGGTGCCGGCCGGCAGCAGCGCGCAAGCTGCGTGAGCAACGCATCGACACCGACCACCAGCACCCCCGTGGACGCTCCGCGCGCGACGCTCGCCCCGCTGCTGCGCTTCTCGAATTGCTCCGGCGCCTCGACTACGGGCTCCGGCGGCGGCGCGTCGTGCAGCGCCTGCTCGACGAGCCGCAGACTGAACTCCTCCTTGCCGACCACGGAGAACAGATCGTCGGTGGCTTTGAAGCCGAGCTTGGCGGCCAGCTGATCGAGATTGACCGACGTCTTGCCCTCGCGCTGCAAGGTCTTTTCGACCATTGCACGGCCGCTCGCGATGTGCTCCTGCAGCTCGACCGCGTTGAACCACGCCCGCACTTTCTGCCGCGCGCGCGGACTGTGCAGATAGCCGAGTTGCGGGTTGAGCCAGTCGCGCGAGGGACCGCCCTCCTTCACCGCGACGATCTCGACCGTCTGCCCGTTCTGCAACTGCGTATTGAGCGGCACCATCGCGCCGTCGACGCGTGCGCCGCGGCAGCGATGCCCCAGCTCGCTATGCAGGTGATACGCGAAATCGACGGGCGTTGCGCCGTGCGGCAGCGGAATCACCCGCGCCTGCGGCGTCAGCACGTAGATATGGTCGTCGTCGAGCGTGGCCTGGCGCAGTTGCTCCCACGGCTGCGCCGCGCGCTGCTCGCCGTGCTCGCCCTCGGTGACTTCATCCTTCCACGCAAGCAGTTGCCGCAGCCACGCAATCTTCTCGTCGTACTTCTCGTTGGCGGCGAACTGCCCGCCATAACCACGCGTGCCGGCCTCCTTGTAGCGCCAGTGCGCGGCCACGCCGTACTCGGCGAACTGATGCATTTCCTGCGTACGGATCTGCACTTCGAACGCACGGCCGTCATCGCCGATCACCACCGTGTGCAGCGATTTGTAGCCGTTCGGTTTGGGCCGCGAGATGTAGTCGTCGAATTCTTTCGGCACCGGCTGCCACAGGTTGTGCACGATACCGAGCACGGTGTAGCAATCCTTGATGTCCGGCACGATCACGCGAAACGCGCGCACGTCGTAGAGTTCGGCGAAGTCGAGTTCCTTGCCGCGCATCTTGCGCCAGATGCTGTAGATGTGTTTCGGCCGGCCGCTGACTTCCGCGCGAATCTGCGCCGCGGCCAGCTCCTCCTGCAGGCGTTCGATCGCCTGCGCGACATAGCTCTCGCGCTCGACGCGCTTCTCGTCGAGCAGCTTCGCGATGCGCTTGTATGTATCCGGCTCTTCGAAACGAAACGCGAGGTCCTCGAGTTCCCACTTCAGCTGCCAGATGCCCAGACGGTTGGCGAGCGGCGCATAGATATCGAGCGTCTCGCGTGCCACGTCCGGTGAAGGCGTGACTTTCGCCGCCGCGTAATACCGCAGCGATTGCAAACGTGACGCCAGACGGATCAGCACCACGCGAATGTCCTGCGCGAACGCGAGCAGCATCTTGCGCAGCGCCTCGACCTGCACGCGGCGCGCGGCCTGTGCATCGCGCCCGACTTCGGGTATCGCATGCTGCGCGGCGCGCAAGCTCACCGTGCCAAGGCGCAGCAGCTTGCGCACGTCGCCGACCAGTTGCGCGACTTCTTCGCCGAATTTGTCGGTGATCACGCGCTCCGGGTCCTGCAGATGCGGCGTCAACGCAAACAGCGCCGCCGCCAGTACCGCCGGCGGATCGACATTGAGCTTGCGCATGATCGACGCGGTCCCCGCCGCGTGATCCGCCAGCGATTCCCCCGACGACAGCCGCACCTCGCCCGCATGCTCGCGCACGAACGCCATCGCTTCGTCGAAAGAAGGAATGGGCTGAGGCGTGCTCGTAACGATTTCGGTATTCATGGTGCGACGGCCCGCCGGGCCAGACGAATCAAGGGAATTTCAACAACGGTGACCGCGCGAGGCCTAGCTGCGCTGCGCCGCGACCACGACGATTTCGACGAGGCACTTCGGGTTGGCGAGTTTGGCCTCGACGGTGGCGCGCGGCGGCGTGTCGCCTTGCGCGACCCACTCGTCCCACACCGCGTTCATGCCGGCGAAATGCACCATGTCCGAGATGTAGATCTGCACCGACAGCAGATGCGACTTGTCGCTGTTCACTTCACCCAGCAGGCGGTCGATGTGCCCGAGCACTTCGCGCGTCTGCCCCGTGATGTCCTGATCCGTGTCTTCGGCGATCTGGCCTGCGAGGTACACGGTGCCGTTGTGCACGGCGGTTTCCGAGAGGCGCTTGCCGACGTGATGACGAATGACTGCCATGAAAAATCCTGAGATGGGTTGAAAGTTGATCCGAATGCGCTCCGCATTGCGCCCATCGAAGACGCCGCGCGAAACCGTCTATTATGACGCGTCGAGCGCCGGGCCGATAAAGAACCGTCTTGCGAGTTCGATCTGATCGGCCGCGAGAAAGGCAGGTGCATGCCCGACGCCGGCGATCTCCGCGCTCGACACGGCACGTCCGGCCGCGACCATCTTCGTAACGGTTTCACGCGACAGCAGATCGGAATGCTCGCCCCGCACTACCAGCACCGGCCCCTGGAACGACGCAAGCGAATGCCAGAGTGCGGCCTCGCCGAGTTTCGTCGCTTCCTCGGTGGTCGCGGCAAACGGCTGCGCGATGCGCGGGTCATAACGGAACAGCCACGCGCCGTCCTGTTCGCGCAGCAGCGGCGTGTTGATTTCACGCCATTCGTCCGGCGTGAGCGGGCCGAAAGTTTGCGCAAGCAACGCGGCGTGGTCGATGCCCTGTTGCAGCGTCTCGAAGCGCGCAGGCTTGCCGAGGTAGTCGCCGATACGTTGCACGGCGCCCGGCTCCAGATGCGGGCCGACATCGTTCAGCAGCAGTTTGCGAATTGGCGTTTCCGGCAAACCGGCCAGCCCAAGCCCGATCAAACCACCCATCGACGTGCCGAACCAGTCGACCGTTTCGACGTTCAGGCGCGCGATCAGCGTGACCATGTCGGCGACGTATTGCGGAATGCCATATAAGTTGGGGTTCGCTAGCCACGACGACAAGCCCCGCCCCACCACATCCGGACACACCACACGATAGGTTCCGGCGAATTGCGCCGCGACGCGGTCGAAGTCGCGCCCGGAGCGCGTCAGGCCATGCACGCACAGCAGCACGCGCGGATTGTCCGGGTCGCCCCATTCGGTGTAGGCGACGCGGTGCAAACCTGCAGCGCTCGCGCACTGCACGTAACGTTGGCGCGGCGCGGGCTGCCCGGCGGCGGAAGCGGAGGTCGGTGCGGTCATCTGGGTTCCTTGCGAAAGCGCTGCGGATTAGCTCGGGCACAGCAGGGACAGACAGGCGTTCAATCTTCAAACGATTGTAAACCGCTTTGCCGCGCGGCAAGGATCGACCGGAAGACATAGGACAGGCTCGGCACGCGCAGTCGGCACAAGCTCGGCACACGCATTGCCCAGGCCCACGACGCGCGGCACAAAAACAGAACGGGCGAGACTCGCGTCTCGCCCGTTTGGGAAACCGTGTGGTTGCCGCCCCGCCGCTCAAAACTCCGATGGCCGGCCGGCGAGCCGCATCGGCCTCAGCTCACCGCGCTCACGTCGAGCGGTGCGCCGGTCTTCGCCTTGATTTCGTCGACGCTCACGCCCGGCGCCAGTTCGGTCACTTTCAGACCGGCATCCGTCACCTCGATCACGCCGAGGTCGGTGATGATCTCATCGACGACGCCTACGCCGGTCAGCGGCAACGTACATTCGTCGAGAATCTTGTGCTGGTCGCCCTTCGCGACGTGCTCCATCAGCACCACCACGCGCTTGACGCCTGCGACCAGATCCATCGCGCCGCCCATGCCCTTGATCATCTTGCCCGGAATCATCCAGTTGGCCAGATCGCCCTTCTTGCTGATCTGCATCGCGCCCAGAATCGCCAGGTTGATGTGGCCGCCGCGAATCATCGCGAACGAATCCGCCGACGAGAAAATCGACGAGCCCGGCAACGTGGTCACCGTCTGCTTGCCCGCGTTGATCAGATCGGCATCGACTTCCTCTTCGGTCGGCGACGGGCCGATGCCGAGCAGGCCGTTTTCCGACTGCAGCCACACTTCCACGCCCGCCGGCACGTGGTTCGCCACCAGCGTCGGCAGACCGATGCCGAGGTTCACGTAGAAACCGTCCTGCAATTCCTTCGCCGCGCGCGCGGCCATTTCGTCACGAGTCCATGCCATGATCAGTCTCCTTTCGCGCGGACGACGCGTTGTTCGATGCGTTTTTCCGGATGCGCATTCAGCACGATGCGCTGCACGAAGATGCCAGGCGTGTGGATCGCGTCCGGATCGAGTTCGCCCACTTCGACGATCTCTTCCACTTCCGCGACGGTGATCTTGCCGGCCATCGCGCACATCGGATTGAAGTTGCGCGCGGTGCGGCGGTAGATCAGATTGCCCGACTTGTCGGCCTTCCATGCCTTGACGAGCGCGACGTCGGCGGTCAGCGAATGTTCGAGCACGTAATGGTTCTCGCCGAACTGGCGGGTTTCCTTGCCCTCGGCGATCAGCGTGCCGTAGCCGGTGTTGGTGAAAAACGCCGGAATGCCCGAGCCGCCCGCGCGCAGCTTCTCGGCGAGCGTGCCTTGCGGCGTGAATTCAAGCTCGAGTTCGCCGGCCAGATACTGGCGTTCGAACTCCTTGTTCTCGCCGACGTATGACGAAATCATCTTCTTGACCTGGCGCGTTTCGAGCAGCAGGCCGAGGCCGAACCCGTCGACGCCCGCGTTGTTGCTGATGCAGGTGATGCCCTGCACGTTCGAATCGCGCAGCGCGCCGATCAATGCCTCCGGAATGCCGCACAGGCCGAAACCGCCGACGGCGAACGTCTGCCCGTCCTTGACGATGTCTTTCAGCGCCTCGGCGGCGCCTGGATAGACCTTGTTCATCAGTATGTCCCTTCCTCTTATGGAAATCCGCAGCCGGAAAAGCCGGCCTCCGGATCGTTGCGGCCGGTATGACGTTCTGCGGGTCGAACCCGACACGTCATTCTAGTCATCCCCAGCGAGCTGTGCGTCCAGGTTACCCTGGACTTCGCACGGTGCCCGCCGCGGACAGCCTGGCCGCGTTGTGATGTGCTCGAAAGAGTACGCTGCGCATGCCATACGGCACAATACGCAAAACTACATAAGTATTTGCCGCCAACCCATGCCCGCCCTGGATTACCGAACCGCATTCCACCTCGCCCCGATCGGACTCGTGCTGTCGCGCGAGCGAATTATCGAAGACTGCAATGACGAGCTCGCATCGATTTTCGGCTGCAGCCGCGAGTCGCTGCTCGGCCAGTCGTTCCAGGTGCTGTATCCGTCGGCGGAGGAATTCGAGCGGATCGGCGCACGCATTCCGCCGATCATGACCGCGCAGGGCAGCTATGCGGACGACCGCATCATGAAACGCGCCAACGGCGAATTGTTCTGGTGCCACGTGACGGGCCGCGCGCTGCAGCGCGCCGACCCGCACGCGGCAGGCGTCTGGACCTTCGAGGATTTGAGCGCGACGCGGCGCGTGGCGGTGGAACTGACGCCGCGCGAACGCGAAATCGCCGCGCAACTGGTGACGGGCAAGACCAGCAAGCAGATCGGCCGGGTGCTGGAGATCAGCCCGCGCACGGTGGACGTCTACCGGGCGCGGCTGATGCGCAAATACGATACGGGGAATGCAACCGAGCTGTTGCAGCGGCTGCTTGGGAATTGAAGGACGGGCGTGAAAATGTGCGACTGATTCGCGTCTTCGCACTCGCGCGGTGAAACTGCGGCACTGGCCGGTCGGCTAACGAACTCCACCGGAGGATGAACGACATGTCCGGCAGCGTTCAGTCCACTGCACCCATCAAGCCGCCCTGACCAGCGCGGCACGCTCGATGGTCGCGCGCAGCAGATCGGGCACCGGCACCGACTTGCCCGCCGCGTAATCGATCCAGACGCAGCGCGCGGCGCCACGCGCATACACGGTGTGCGGGTCGTCGGCACGCACCAGCTCGAAGCCGGTGTCGAAGCTGCTGCGCCCAGGGGTTGCCACCGACATCCGGCCGATCACGTCGCCGGGATAGTGCAGTTGCTTGAGAAACTCCATCGACGCATTGACGATCACCGGCCCCTGCCCATTGCTATCACCGCCGATGAACCCCAGTTGCTCGAACCAGGAAATCCGCACCTGCTCCATGTAGCGGAAATAGACCGTGTTGTTCACATGGCCGAACGCGTCCATGTCGCCCCAACGGATCGGCATCGACATCTCAAAAACTGCGTGAAAATCGCTCATCGTACTTCCGTTCTTCTTACTGCCTGACAGGATTGAAACCCACTCGACACATGGGCTGACCGGCGTGTAGCCGGCCCGCCCATGCGCTGCAAGATAACGCGGGCGCTCCTGCAACGGAAGCCCCGCACGCGTAAAACACTTTCTGCGAACCAGCGTCAATCCGGCCCGCTCACGCGAGCCCGAAGCCGTCGTCGGCGGCGATGATCGAGCCGTTGATGAACTGCGATTCGTCAGCCGCCAGCAACAGCAGCAGCCCGTCCAGATCGTCCGGCTTGCCGACGCGATGGCGCGGCAGCATCGACACCAGCTTCTGCCCCTGCTCCGTCGACCAGTGATGATGGTTGATCTCGGTGTCGATATAACCCGGGCAGATCGCGTTGACGTTGATGCCGTGCTTGCCCCACTCCAGCGCCATCGCCTTCGTCATATGAACGACGGCCGCCTTGCTCATCGAATACAGGCCGATCTGCGGCAACACGCGCAGGCCCGCCATCGATGCGATATTGATGATCCGGTATGACGGCTTCTGCGCATTGTTGCCGCGCATGATCATGCGCTTGGCGACTTCCTGCGCGACGAAGAAGGCGCCGCGCGTATTCGTGTCGAACACATATTCGAAGTCGGCCGGCGTAACCTCGGTGAGCTTCTGCGTGGTCGACACGCCCGAGTTGTTGACCAGAATATCGATCGTGCCCGCCTCGGTCTCCGCGTGCGCCACCGCCGCCTTGATGCTCTGATAATCAGTCACGTCGAGCGACACGACATGTGCCGCACCGCCCGACGCCTCGATCTCCGCGCGCAGTTCCTTCAGCCGCTCGGTGCGCCGGCTTGCCAGCACGACCTTGGCGCCCGCCTGCGACAACACCTGAGCAAAGCGCTTCCCCAACCCGCTCGAAGCACCGGTAACCAGCGCGACCTTGCCTTCCAGATTGATCGAACGGCCCATTGACGTTCCTTGTTCGGTTGTAACGACAGATACGGTTGACAGGTGCGGTAGGACCGTCGCTGCGGGTCGATACCGTAACATACAAATAGAACGATCGTGCTAATCTATGCTCCTCCGGTTGCAGTGCGGGGATCGATCGCCCACAATACGAACCCGAAAAAAGCATTCTAACGGTAAGAGGAGCATCAATGACCCCCGCAAGTCTCATTGAGCAGTACGGCCCACGCGAGTCGATGGAATACGACGTCGTGATCGTCGGCGGCGGCCCGGCTGGCCTGTCCGCGGCGATCCGCCTGAAG
>NZ_JAQQCJ010000017.1:0-168281 GCF_046030495.1 Paraburkholderia strydomiana | reverse complement strand
TTTCAGGCGGATCGCCGCGGACAGGCCAGCCGGGCCGCCGCCGACGATCACGACGTCGTATTCCATCGACTCGCGTGGGCCGTACTGCTCAATGAGACTTGTATCTGTCACGATGTGATGCCTTTTCTTTAGAACTGGTCTTCACTCAGTGCCAGCATGCCTTCGTTGTTCTTCGCGCTGACAATGGATGCCTCGAGCGCGACGGCCTGAGTCAGGATGTGATCGGCGAAGAAGTGAGCGGTGGCGATCTTCGAGTCGTAGAACGACTGATCGTCATCGTGCTTCCCGGCAGCCACCAGCAGCGCACGGGCGAATTGCCAGCCCGCGAGGACGATGCCGGCCAGCTTCAGGTAAGCCACGCCGCCGGCAAATACCGCATTCGGATCGCTTTTGGCATTGGCGAGCATGAATTCCACCACATTCGCGAGAGCCTCGCGGCCCGTCGTGAGCCGCTTGTGCAGCGAGCGGAATGCGGGGTGGGCGGAGAACGACGCGCATTCCCGCAATTCTCCCAGCGTTCGATCGATCTGGGCGAGGATGGCCTTCGCCACCGCACCGTCGTCGCGCAAGGTTTTGCGCCCGATCAGATCGTTCGCCTGAATCGCCGTGGTGCCTTCGTAGATCGTCAGGATGCGGGCGTCGCGGTAGTACTGTGCAGCGCCCGTCTCTTCGATGAAACCCATGCCGCCGTGAACCTGCACGCCCATGCTGGCCACTTCGACGGAGATTTCCGTGCTCCAGCCTTTCACTACCGGCACGAGATATTCGTAGATGGCCTGGTGTTCCGCCTGCACGGCCGGGTCCGCGTGACGATGCGCGATATCGCTGTGCGCGGCGGCGACGTAGGCGAGGGCACGCGAGCCCTCGGTCAGCGCGCGCATGGTCGTCAACGTGCGGCGAACATCCGGGTGCTGGATGATCGCGACGGACTGCTTCGCGGTGCCATCCACCGGGCGGCTTTGCACGCGATCCTTCGCATACGCAACGGCCTTCTGATACGCGCGCTCAGCCACGGCGATACCCTGCACGCCCACGCCGAAGCGGGCCGAATTCATCATGATGAACATGTATTCGAGGCCGCGATTCTCTTCGCCAATCAGTTGACCGACTGCGCCACCGTGATCGCCGAACTGCAGCACCGCGGTGGGGCTCGCCTTGATGCCGAGCTTGTGTTCGATCGACACGCATTGCACGTCGTTGCGCTCACCCAACGAGCCGTCTTCGTTGACGAGAAACTTCGGTACGGCAAAGAGCGAGATGCCCTTGACGCCCTCAGGCGCGCCCGGTGTGCGAGCCAGCACGAGATGGACGATGTTCTTCGCCATGTCGTGTTCGCCCCACGTGATAAAGATCTTGGTGCCGAACACGCGATACGTGCCGTCGCCCTGGGGCTCGGCGCGCGTGCGGACCAAGGCGAGGTCCGAACCGGCCTGGGGCTCGGTCAGGTTCATCGTGCCGGTCCATTCGCCGGAGATCAGCTTCGGCAAATAGGCTTGCTTTTGCGCTTCGGTGCCGGCTGTCAGGAGCGCCTCGATCGCGCCGTCGGTCAACAGCGGACACAGGGCCAGCGACAGGTTGGCGGCGTTGAGCATCTCGATGCACGGCGTCGCCAGCAGTTTAGGCAAGCCCTGGCCACCGTATTCGATGGGATGCATGACACCTTGCCAACCGCCTTCGGCAAACTGGTGGAAGGCTTCCTTGAAGCCCGGCGTGGCGAACACTTCGCCGTCGCGCAAGATACTCGGATTTCTGTCGCCTTCGACATTCAACGGCGCAATTACGTCCGCGCTGAACTTTGCCGCTTCGTCGAGCACCGCTTGCGCGGTGTCGGCGGTTGCGTCCTCGAAGCCTGCAAGCGTCGACACGCGATCGAGATGGGCAAGTTCGTTGATGACAAACAGCATGTCTTTGACGGGTGCCGTGTAGCTCATGATGGATTTCCAGAGGTGCAATTGAAGAGGGGACGCGGGCGGAGGCAGACGCGATGGCCCGGTGCGATAACAGTGAGCCGATCGTAGTCCCGTTTGCACGTAAATCGATTACCGAAATCGGCCCATCTATTGACAAACCCGGCCACGACCCGCAAACCGGACGGCTCGCCGATATGCGCTTACTTCGCAGCTCGGGGCAACGTGCCGGGGCTGCCGCGCGATGGCGCCGTCAGGCGCGCAGGGACGCGTTCGGGACGCACTCAGGGATGCACTTAGGGATGCGCTCAGGGATGGCGGCGGTATTCGCCCGGCGTGCTGCCGGTCCAGTGCCGGAAAGCCCGATGAAACGCGGTAGGGTCGTCAAAGCCGACATCGCCCGCAATCGCGGCAATGGCGTCGTGTGTACCGGTGAGTCGCTGGATTGCGATATCGCGCCGCAGTTCGTCCTTCAGCGTCTGGAACGCGGTGTCCTCAGCGGCGAGGCGCCGGCACAGCGTGCGGACCGAGCAGTGCAGACTTCGCGCGGCCTCTTCAATGGTCGGCACATTGGGCAAACAGGCGGCGAGGTATTGCCTGACGCGGTGGCTCGTGAGCTGCTCGCTGAAGGAAACAAAAATCCAGTCTTCCGGCGCACGCGCGAGAAAGTTGCGCAGATTCGTTTTGCGCTGGCGGATCGGCATGTCGAAATACCCGACGCTGAAGCGCATCATTGTTTGCTGGCGGTCGAAATGGACCGGGCCGGGGAACAGATACAGATGATCCACCGTGTGCGGTGGGCAGGAAAACGCAAACTCGACTTGCAGCAGGGGAATCTTCTGACCGATCAGCCACGATGCCACGCCGTGCGCGAGCTTTAACATGAGCTGCTGCCCAAGCATGCTGACGTTCGACGACGGATCGGGGTGAAGGGCGACGCACGCGATCAGGCCGTCCCTGCGCGACTCGAACCTGAAGTCGTCGAGGACGATGTGGAAGAACTGTCCAAACCGATGCATGGCAGTTTCCAGATTGGGTGCATCAAGCAGACTCAGACAGAGAAACTTCAGCGTGCCGCTGCGCATCGGACGCGCGAAGATGCCGGGCATTTCGTCGTCGAATTCGATGGCGAGTGCACGGTATAGCGTCGAAAACTGTTCCTCCGTGACGCGCGCGCCCGGTTCGGTCAGAAGCGCGGGGGAGATGCTAGCCTCATCCAGATACTTGCGCACGAGACCAGGCCGTGCCCCCGCCGCGGCAAGGAAGCCGTTGAGGAGTGAGATCGGGACGGTGGCGCTGGGTGAATGCATGGCTTTGACGAGGCTCGTTGATGTCGGTGCACCACGTTCGTCATTGTACGGCAGCGTTCGGCGCCGGTTGGCGCTATCGGCAAGCTCACCGGAATCGGCAGGTCAGCGTCAGGCAGAGGGAGGTCGGTTCATCCAGTCGAATGGGCTGGCGTGCATCGGGATCAGGTTGCGGCGGCTGTCCGTGAGCACGCCGTTCGCGCGCCGTCACCGGCAACGCCGCCGCGATCATAGGGTTCGCCGAGTCTCGCGGCAGGCCGGGCGTGAGCACGCGCCCGGCCCGATGCAGCGCTATGCCGTACGAACCTTCGCATAACGCCCCGGTGCCGCTTCGAGCGGCTTATGAAGGGTACTTCCCGGTTTCGTGCGCGCCTTCACCGGCTCTCCAGCGTGCGGCTTGAGCCACTCGATCCAGTGCGTCCACCAGCTACCCGGCTGTGTTTCGGCAGACGCCAGCCACGCCTCCGGATCGCCGGTCGCATCACCACCGGCCCTGAAGCTTCGTTTGTTCTTCGAGGCAGGATTGACGACCCCGGCTATGTGGCCGCTCGCGCCGAGAACGAACTGGGTCGGGCCGCCAACCAGTCGCGTGGATCGATAGGCCGATCGCCACGGCACGATGTGGTCTTCCTCCGTGGCCAGCACGTAGGTGGGGGCATCGATGTGTCCGAGATCGACTGGCGTGCCGCACACCGTCAAGCGTCCCGGTTTGCAGAGGTTGTTCTCCAGATACATGTTGCGCAAATACCAGGTGTACATGGGGCCGGGCAGATTCGTGCTGTCGGCGTTCCAGTACAGCAGGTCGAATGCCATCGGCGACTTGCCCTTCAGGTAGTTGTCGATCACGTAAGGCCAGATCAGGTCGTTGGCCCGCAAGGTCTGGAACGTGAACCCCAGTTCCTTGCCCGAGTAGATGCCGCCCCGGCCGATTGCGCTTTCACGCTGGGCGACGCCGGCTTCGTCGATGAATACACCCAGCTCGCCAGGCTCTTCGAAATCCAGCATCGTGGTGAGCAAGGTGATGCTGGCCAGCTTGTCCTCGCCGCGAGCGCGCGAGATCGCCGCTGCCGATGACAGAATGGTGCCGCCCACACACCATCCCACGGCGTTGACCTGGTCGGCTCGGGTGATCGTGCGCGCCACGTCGATGGCCGTCAACGCACCCTGTTCGACGTAGTCGTCCCATGTCGTTTGCGCCATGGTGGCATCGGGGTTGCGCCACGACACCATGAACACCGTCATCCCCTGTTCGCAGGCAAAGCGCACGAAGGAATTTTCAGGCTGCAGATCGAGAATGTAGTACTTGTTGATACAGGGCGGAACGATCACCACGGGACGTTTGGCGACCCGGTCCGTGAGCGGCGCGTACTGGATCAGCTGGAACAGATCGTTCTCGAACACGACCGCGCCTTGCGACACCGCCACATTGTGTCCAACCTCGTAAGCGGTTTCGTCTGTGATCGAGATGTTGCCGCGCTGCATATCGTCGAGCAGTTTCGTGAAGCCGTGGCGCAAGCTGTCGCCGTTGGATTCGAACGCGAGCTTGAGCGCCTCGGGATTGGTCGCGACGAAATTGGCCGGACTCAGCGAGTCGATCAACTGCCGCGAGAAGAACACGAGCTTCTGTTTGTCCTTTTCGCTAAGTACGGCAGCTTCGACCACTTCTTCAAGAAACCGCGCGTTGAGCAGGTAGCTCTGCTTGAGCAGGCTATACCATGCATTGTTGCGCCAGTCTTCGGCAAGAAAGCGGCGGTCGCTGCGCTTCGGGGCGATCACGGGCTCGGTTTGCGCGCCCAGTGTGCTAGCCAGAGAGCGGGTCCAGACCGATGTCATCTGCGGCCAGTACGCCGAGACCGCATCGAGCAGGGCCACGGGGGCGAGCCGTGTTCCGAGCGGCGCCGCTTTGACGTGCGCGGCGTTCTGATCGTGATGGTCACCATCCGGTTTCATGCTCGCCATCGCGCGCCAGAACAGCGGTCCGGAATCGAGAAATCCCTGTAGATATTCAGTCGGTGCGTTTAACGACATGATTACACCGCCTCGCCTGATTGAACGACGCTGGCAGACTGTTCAGCGTGGGTCGCGCATTCGGCGAGGCGTCGCGTACGAGACGTGGCCATGACGACCGCTTCGCCGTCGATCACCACTTTTCCTCCGACTGTGCACACGGTCGACATCACGACCCGGCGCTGTTCCAACTGCAGTTCTTTCACCGACACCGTCGCATGCACCGTGTCACCAGGCCGAACCGGTGCCTTGAAACGCAGATTCTGTCCGAGGTACAAAGTGCCGGGGCCCGGGAGTTGCCCGGCGAGCGCCGCGGAAATCACACCGGCGGTCAGCATCCCATGCGCAATGCACCCTTTGAACGGCGTGGTCCGCGCGAATGCCTCGTCGATGTGAACGGCGTTGTTGTCGCCCGATGCGGCCGCGAAGGACTGGATGTCCGCCTCCGTGATGGTTTTCGCATAGGTCGCGGTCATGCCGGCTTCCAGGTCTTCAATGTCGTAACCACCGATTTCGTTCATCTCTTTCTCTGCTAGTCGTTAATGAATGGACTTGCCCTGTCCGTTTCCGAAACGCCGCCGCCGCACCGTATCGGGCGTGGCCGACGGATCGCAATCGTGTCGTCTCCTGAGGCGAGGCGCTGGCGACAGCGTTCGCGTCGATTCCCTCCCAGGGCGAGAGGGGCGAGTGCCAATCCGGAAAGCTGCGTTGGACAACGCAGGTACGGGCGGGGGAGTGCTGATGACTGCGGCAGGGAAACTGTTGAGCCGATCGTAGTCCAGACTCAACGCAAATCGACTACCTAAATCAGCCCATCTATTGACAAAGTCGGCCACGACCTTCGAGGCAGAGGGGACGTGCGCCCGTAATCAACCCTTGTATGAAGCAGCCGGTCGGTTCCCGCATGCATTAAGGGGGCGCTGACGGCGGTTGCGACGCGGCTTTGTCGAGAAAGATAGGAATCCGATTGATATCGGCGCATGTTCCTGGCGAGGCCAAAAGTGAAATTCAAATTTCACTTTTGCAGCTGGCGTCGCAGCGGGAAAAAACATTGTGCCGTTAAATCAATGGTCTGGATCTTCAGTGCCGGGTTGGCCCACTCCTTGCAAGTTAGCCGGCCAGGTTAGCGGCGCGGTGCTGCTGCCAGTTCTTTTAAGAGGAAATTCAGCAATGACCAGGATTGGACAACACGGGACGCAGACGCAACACCTCGCACCTCAGGCAGAGGGCGGAAGGACGGCAGCCAAGGAGGCAACAGTCGATCGTGCAGAAAGCAGAACAGGCGACGGCCGGACCAACTGGGCCTGGGCAAGCGGCAGTTCGAGCTACGACTGGATGGATTCGCATTATCTCGTCACTGACCTCGCTTAGGTCTGCAATCGGGGCGGGGCATTTCAGCGGCGCGCCGGGCGGTTGGGCTGCTGTCCACGCTCGATCGCAGCGCCTCGTATTCGGCCCATTGGCGTGGGATTGGTGTTAACGCGCAGTGTCGCCAAATCACAAAAGAATGTCATCAAAAACGAAATCCGTAGCGCCGGATTGCCGTATCTTCGTTCAACTGATCCCTCTTCCGTTGCGTCGGCATGTGCCCGATGCGCTGGCAAAACTCGGCCAGCATGGCAATCGAGATTTCCTGCCGACGGCGCCTGAAGAGGGAGGCTCCCCACCTGCTTCGCGAGCGGCGTAGATATCGGCCTGGCTTGTGCGCTTTGGGAAAAGGGAGCACTTGCTGCGCGGTCCGCCTGATGAAGCGGCAGCGCGGCGTAGTCAAAGCAGCACATGGAGACCGTGCGGTAATCGACCTCAGTGCCGTGGGCGTAGAGGTCCTTCAGCAACCGCATTACCTTTAAGTCAATCGAGAAACAACCTGGAGAACGAATCATGGCGAAAGCAGTCCGCTTTCATGAGACCGGTGGCCCTGAAGTCTTGCGTTACGAAGACGTTGAAGTCGGCGAGCCGGGGCCCGGTGAGGTTCGCCTGCGCCATGAGGCCGTTGGCCTGAATTTCGCGGACACTTATTTCCGCTCCGGACTCTATCCGGTTCCGTTGCCTGCCGGCATGGGTGTGGAAGCAGCCGGTGTCGTCGAAGCAGTGGGCAAGGGCGTGACGAACGTCGCGGTAGGTGATCGTGTCACCTACACGGGTTTTATCAACACGCTGGGCGCCTACAGCACGGAGCGTCTCTGTCCGGCTGAGCCGCTGATCAAGCTGCCGCAAGGCATCAGTTGCGCGACCGCAGCAGCCATGACCATGCGCGGCCTGACCTCGGCGTATCTGATGCGGCGCATCTATGACTTCAAACCCGGCAACACAATTCTGCTTCACGCTGCCGCGGGCGGCGTCGGGCTGATCGTCTCGCAATGGGCGAAGCTGCTGGGCCTTACGGTGATCGGCACTGTGTCGAGCGAAGCGAAGGCGGAAGTCGCCCGCGCGCACGGCTGCGCGCACACCATCAACTACAGCCACGAAGACGTTGCCAGGCGCGTACGCGAGTTGACCGACGGCGTCGGCGTCAATGTGGTTTTCGACAGCGTCGGCAAGGATACATTCGACGCCACGCTGAATTCAGTCAAACGCCGCGGCCTGATTGTTTGCGTCGGCACGGCGTCGGGACCGATCACGGCATTCAATCCGCAGATCCTGGCCATGAAAGGATCGCCGTATCTGACCCGTCCGGCGCTTGCCGACTATATCGCCGACCCCGCCGAAAAAGCGGACCTGGCCGCGGAAATCTTCGGCCACGTCGCGGCGGGCCGCATCAGCATCGAAATCAATCAGCGCTATGCGCTCGAGGATGCCGCGCAGGCGCACCGCGATGTCGAATCGCGCAAGACAACGGGCTCGTCCGTGTTCGTCATTTAAGGAGAGCGACATGCATATCGAACAACTTAGCAACGCCATTGGCGCCGAACTGGTGGGCGTCAGGCTTGCCGACGCGATCCACGACGATGGCCTCTTTGCCGAGATTCGCGCGAACCTGCTCAAGCATCGCGTCCTGTTCCTTCGCGATCAGGAGATTAGCCGTGCCGAGCATGTCGCGTTCGCGCGGCGCTTCGGCGACCTGGAGGGCCACCCGGTCTCGGGCAGCGATCCCGAGAATCCAGGCCTCGTGCGCATTTACAAGTCGCCGGATCAGCCTAACGATCGCTACGAAAACGCCTGGCATTCCGATGCAACCTGGCGCGATGCGCCTCCGTTCGGTGCTGTGCTGCGATGCGTGGAATGTCCGCCCGTTGGCGGCGATACGATGTGGGCGAACATGGTGCTCGCGTATGAGAACCTCCCCGCGTACGTCAAGGAGCAGATCGCCGATCTGTACGCACGCCACAGCATCGAAGCGAGCTTCGGTGCGGCGATGCCGATCGAAAAACGGCACGCGTTGAAAGCGCAATATCCCGATGCGGAACATCCGGTTGTACGCACACACCCTGAAACGGGCGAGAAAGTGCTGTTCGTCAACGCGTTCACGACGCACATCACGAACTACCACACGCCGGCGCGCGTGCGCTTCGGACAGGACGCCAATCCGGGTGCGGGCGATCTGCTGCGCTATCTCATCAGCCAGGCCTACATCCCCGAGTACCAGGTGCGCTGGCGCTGGAAACCGAACAGCATCGCGATCTGGGACAACCGCAGCACGCAGCACTATGCGGTGATGGATTACGCGCCGTGCCATCGCAAGATGGAGCGAGCCGGGATCGTTGGCGACCGGCCGTATTAACCTGAAGGAATCGACGTCGTGACTCCCGATACGGCACCTACGATACTGATCGTGCCCGGCCTGCGTGACCACGTGGCCGAACACTGGCAGACGCTGCTGCAGGCTCGCCTTCCCAAAGCGGCTTCAGTGCCGCCGCTCGAATACGACAAGCTCAGTTGCGCGGCGCGCGTCGCGGCACTGAACGAGGCCATCGCGAAGATCGACGGGCCGATCGTGCTGGTCGCTCACAGCGCCGGCGTCATGATTACCGTGCACTGGGCGCAGCACCACAGCCGTCCGATTCAGGGCGCGCTGCTGGCTACCCCGGCCGACCTGGAACTGCCCATGCCCGCAGGCTATCCGACGCTGGACGTGCTCGAAGATCACGGGTGGTTGCCAATCCCGCGCAAACCGCTGCCGTTCCCGAGCATCGTCGGAGCCAGCCGCAACGATCCCCTCGCGGCGTTCGATCGCGTTGCCACTATGGCCGCCGATTGGAACAGCCGCTTCGTCGACCTTGGCGAAGTGGGACATCTGAACCCTGCGGCCGGCTATGGAGAGTGGCCGCTGGCGGAGAGTCTCATCCGCGAGCTTGCCGGATCTGGACGGGACGACGGAGCAGGGCGAGGCGCCTGAGGTCAATACATTGGTCGCGGTCGGTGGCCGCTTCGACCTTGTCTGTTCGTCGTGTCTGATTGACGGGCGCAATCTCGACACGGCCTTCCGTTCGCAGCAGTCCAGTGCAAAGCTGATGCGCAACGCGGCGCCATCGTCGCAACGGAATCCGAATTCGTCCGGGTAGCAACGGCATTGCTTTGCTTCACGGCGATCTTGCCGTTGTGCCGGCGTGGGGAAGTGGGATGGCGAGGGCGGTGCTTGAACAGCAGGCCGTGGTTGCGCATCACCGATAAACCTTTTTGGCATTCACGCACGATTGACCGTGTGCGTCTCGGGTTTCGCCGGAACAGTGCGGGCTTGAAGTGCCGAAGATGCTGGGTGTGACCACGGTTAGCAAACCCATTGCGGGCATCAGGTTACATTCGATTGCGGGCGATTCGGCGACGGCGTGGTCAATGGTCATTTCAAAAGAAAAGTTACTACGCCACGGAAGAAAAACGCGCTTGCCGGGGATTTTGCCGCGTTGTGCGGCCATTTATATTATAAGTAATCCTATCATTATTCTTTTAAGACAAATTCTCGAAGGAGCCTGAAATTGCAGGGTTTCATTCGACGGTCTTGTCGCGTGGATTTTCGCGTGGCGCCGCTAATGAACAAGACCCTGTCTCGCAGGGGCGAGTGCGCTTGCCGCATTGAATGGGGAAATAGGAGTCATCGTCGCCGTGCAAATAGCTGTGTAGGGATTGGAGCAATCGTCCATTTCTAGCCGACACGATGACAAACGGCGGACGATCACCAAGACTTGCGCCGTTTTTGCAGCCATGTACTTGAATACGTAACCCCGAATGCGCGATGGTGGTGACTTGTCGCCGGCGTTGTCGATGATCCACCGCTGCTGTGCCGGATAGAGCATCCATCGACCGGTATTGGCTAATGCCAATGCCCTGTCGTACGCAATGCCGGGTCGCCGCCGACAGCGGCAGGATGTCCGCACCGCCGCCGCCCGCTTCATCGGGACGCGCTTTCAAGCACACATCTCTCGATGACACGCTATCCCTCGGCTATCATCGTCAATGGACTGGCTTACAACCCATGGCGCTTGCGCACAGCAGGCAAAGAGGAAACTGCGCGGCATGAAATGAAAGGAATGTGTCATGACGGTCTCTCCTGTCGATGAACACGCTGCCGCCAGGCCGATGCCGCTCAGCCATGCGAGCCGCATAGCGCCGTTCGACTCGCGATGCTTCGAGGTACGAATCGTGCTACGCGACAGCAGAATGTCAATCCCGTCCCCGGAGCGTTCAAGCCTTCCCGCTCGCCAGGCGTTTCGTCTCATTCCGACGCGGCATTACCAACTGCAGAGGTAATCAGGATGCAAAGATCCGAATCTTCTTCCATAGCACGCGTGCTGACTGTGGTCTTCGCCGCCTTGTCCGGGCTGTATCTGCTGGTCGGCGGCGTCTGGCTGGTGGCGAGCGGTGGCTCGCCGTACTACGTCATCGCAGGCGTCGTCATGCTGGTCACGGCCGTTCTCGTCCAGCGCCGCAAACCGCTTGCGCTTGGTCTCTATGCATTGCTGCTGTTGGGGACCATCGGATGGTCGCTGTGGGAAGTCGGCACCGACTTCTGGGCGCTGACGCCGCGTCTGGGCGTGCTGGTCATCTTCGGCATCTGGCTGCTGCTGCCATTTGTCTATCGCCGCTTCGACGCGCCGGCCAGGACGCCGGCCATGGCGCTCGGCGCCACATTGATTGTCAGCGGCGTCGTGCTGGTTTATGCGGTCTTCAACGATCCGCAGGAACTGAACGGCACGCTGAGCAGCGCGTCCGCACCCGAGGCGGCCACGGCCGCATCTGCCGCTGACGCCGACTGGCCCGCGTACGGCCGCACCCAGCACGGCACGCGCTACTCGCCGCTCAAGCAGATCAACGCGGAGAACGTGAAGAATCTGCAACCGGCGTGGACATTCCGCACCGGCGACATGAAGCGTTCGACCGACCCGGGCGAGATCACCGATGAAGTCACGCCGATCAAAATAGGTAACCTGCTGTATCTATGCTCGCCGCACCAGATCCTGTTCGCGCTGGACGCCGCGACCGGCCAGGAAAAGTGGCGTTTCGATCCGAAGCTGAAGACCGATCCGAGCTTCCAGCACGTGACGTGTCGCGGTGTGTCGTATCACGACCTGACGGCTGCCGGTGCGGGCGATGACGGGCAGGCGGCGGCACCGTCGGCGGCGCCCGCGACATGCGCGCGCCGGATATATCTGCCGGTGAACAACGGTCACCTGTACGCTGTCGACGCGCTAAGCGGCCAGTTGTGCAAGGACTTCGCGACCAATGGCGACCTCGATCTGCAAGCCGGCCAGCCAGTGACGACCGCCGGTCAATACGAGCCGACCTCGCCGCCCGTCATTACCGACAAGGTGATCGTGATCGCGGGCGCCGTCGAAGACAATTACTCGACGCGTGAGCCTTCCGGCGTGATTCGCGGTTTCGACGTGACCACGGGCAAGCTGCTGTGGGCATTCGATCCGGGCGCGAAAGAGCCCAACGCGGTGCTTGGCGAAGGTCAGCGTTATTCGATCAATTCGCCGAATTCGTGGGCGCCGTCTGTCTACGACGCGAAGCTCGATCTGGTCTATCTGCCGATGGGCGTGACCACGCCGGACATCTGGGGCGGCAACCGCACGCCGGAGCAGGAACGTTTCGCCAGCGGCCTGCTCGCGCTCAATGCGACCACCGGCAAGCTGGCATGGTTCTATCAGACCGTCCATCACGATCTCTGGGACATGGACTTGCCGGCCCAGCCGACGCTCGCCGACATCACCGATCAGTCGGGCAATGTCGTGCCGGTCGTCTACGCGCCGGCCAAGACCGGCAACATCTTCGTGCTCGACCGCCGCACCGGCAAGCCGGTCGTCCCGGCGCCGGAAAGGCCGGTCCCGCAAGGCGCGGCGACAGGCGATCACGTATCGCCGACGCAGCCGTTCTCCGATCTGACATTCCGGCCGAGCCGGAAATTGACGGGCGCCGATATGTGGGGCGCCACGATGTTCGATCAACTGGTGTGCCGCGTGATGTTCCAGCATCTGGACTATGACGGTACGTTCACGCCGCCGTCGGAACGGGGCACGCTGGTGTTCCCCGGCAACCTCGGCATGTTCGAGTGGGGTGGCCTTGCCGTGGATACGGATCGGCAGATCGCGATTGCGAATCCGATCGCGCTGCCGTTCGTGTCGAAGCTGATTCCGCGCGGCCCGGGCAACCCGATCGAACCGGATAAGAACGCCAAAGGCGGCAGCGGCACCGAAACCGGCATTCAGCCTCAGTACGGCATTCCGTTCGGCGTCGAGTTGAATCCGTTCTTTGCGCCGACCGGTTTGCCGTGCAAGCAACCGCCGTGGGGTTATGTGTCGGCGATCGATCTGAAGACGAACCAGATCGTCTGGAAGAGGCGTATCGGCACAGTGCGCGACAGCGCGCCGTTGCCGCTGCCGTTCAAGATGGGCATGCCGATGCTGGGCGGCCCGATGACGACGGCGGGCCACGTGTTCTTTATCGGCGCCACTGCCGACAACTACATCCGCGCGTTCGACACGGATACCGGCGACATGTTGTGGCAGGCCCGCTTGCCCGCAGGCGGCCAGGCAACGCCGATGACCTATGAAGCGAATGGCAAACAGTATGTCGTGATCGCAGCGGGGGGGCATGGCTCGTTTGGCACGAAGCTGGGCGACTATGTGATGGCTTATGCGCTGCCTTGATTGCAAGGCGCGGGGTCTTTGCGGTATCGGTGCCGGCGATCGGCGCAGATGCCGCGAAGCCTTCGCGGGGTGGCGGCAAGCAAGGTAGCAGAAGGCTTTGCGGGAGAGGGCGTGTGTGACACCGGAACGTCGCGCACTGCCCAACCGGTTCCGTCATTCCGCCTTCCTCATCCGTATCAAAAGAAACTGGCGTGCAGTATTTCCAGCAACCGCATGCAGCGGCCTTCCGGCGTAAAGCTGTACAAATTCCGCTGTACAAATGCCCGCGCCGATGCGACCGCCCAACCCGACGATGCCAGGCGCGCCGCCTTTGAGCGCGCCACTGCTTGCGCACGCGGCATCGTATTTCGCGGCGTCAGCCAACATTTCGCGCTTTTTGAGCAGTTCCACATTGCTGTAAATACTGTATGAATGTACAGTATTACGCGTGGGCGCAACGTGAGAGTGTGTGGTCCCATCCGGAAACCAGGGGCGCTGCTGATGTGTCGTGGTCGGGCGCGAGCGAACTTCAACATGAAGGAAGATTCATCCATGCCGGCCTTACCCGGTGACGAACGAAATGCCTGAACAACTATGGTTGCCCGGACTCGAGGCGCCGCCGACGCCAACGGATGGTCTGTTTTTCGCGGTCTTCCCCGACACCCATACGGCGGCCGCTATTTCGAAGTTCGCGCAAGAACGCTGCGCGGGGTCGCGCGTGCGCGGCAAGCCGCTTGCGGCTAGCCGTCTGCACGTGACATTGCTGCATCTCGGGAATTTCGCAGGCGGCCTGCCTCCGGATAAGGTCGACGCCGCGATGCGGGCAGCCGCGTCGATCCACATGGCGCCATTCACGGTCGAATTTGACACGGTCGTGAGCTTTGCGTCGAAGCCTCGGCCGGGTCCTCTTGTGTTGACTGGTGGCGAGCGCGTCGCCGGTCTTCATGCGCTCCATGACGCACTGGGGCACGCGTTGCAGCACGCTGGTTTTGGGGAACGTGCGGGTTCAATCGCCACGCCCTATGTGCCGCACGTCACATTGGCGTATGGCATGCCTTGGGCTGCGGAGTGTCCCGTGGAATCGGCGTGCTGGAACGTGCGCGAGTTTGCGTTGATACACAGTCTGCTTGGACGAACGCGTCATGTTGCGCTGGCGCGTTGGCCGCTGGTGGCGGCCGAGTCATGATTGGCGGCGGCCTCGCAATGTGAGGACGCGCTTTGCTTCGTTGGAACGCGCTCGGCCGCACGCCAGCCCAGGCGGACGGCGGACGCCGCAAGTGGGTGGCGAATATGTTGTTCGATTGCGACAGATCGCACGATGTCCATGACCCTGGCGCAAGGAGCGAGGGCAGGGCCACAGTAGGCACGGAGCAGGCGGTAGCTAACAGGCGGGCGAGCAGCGTCACGCGCGCAAACGGCCCTTACAGCGCCGCCTCCGCCTGCGCCAGAAGCGCCGCCCAGACGGATCTTTCACTGTTGCCGACCTCTATGCGTCCCCCAAATACGCAATATCTGAAAACCGGCGCGTTTTGCCCACCAGACGGGCAGAACGGTCGTGCGCTCCCTGATAGAATGCTTGGGCCGCAACGTAGTGGATTGCAGATGAAATTGCTTGATGCGCTTGTCGAACAGCGTATTGCCGCCGCCGCCGCGCGTGGTGAATTCGACGACTTGCCGGGCGCGGGTGCGCCGCTGCCCCAGGACGACGATGCGTTGGTCCCGGAAGAGGTGCGCGTCGCCAACCGGATCCTGAAGAACGCGGGCTTCGTGCCGCCCGCTATCGAGCAGTTGCGCGCGTTGCGCGACCTGCAAACGGAGCTGAATGCCGTGAGCGACCAGGCTACCCGTTGCCGTCTCCAGGCGCGCATGCTGGCGCTCGATATGGCGCTCGAATCGCTGCGCGGCGGCCCGCTGGTTTTGCCGCGCGACTATTGCCGGCGAATCGCCGAGCGGCTGTTGGAGCGCGTCGGCAACCTCAATACGGCTGACGCGGGTTCGCGGTGAGCGACGCGCTCGTCCACCGCGCCGCCTCAGGGCCACGGCCAGAGCCGGCATCCGGCGAATCCCATAAAATGCCGGACGTGCCAGTCGCGCCTAACGAATCCATATCGGCGTGCGCCGACGCGGCCGACGCTTCCGTAGCGTCGGCGGCCGCTAGCGGCACAGAGGCGACCCCCGCCAACACCCCCGCCGATCCACCGGTGTCCGCCATTTTCTCCGAACGTGATCGCCGCTTCATGGCGCTCGCCCAGGCCGCCGCAGAAGAAGCACGCGCGGCCGGCGAAGTGCCGGTCGGCGCGGTGCTCGTGCGCGGCGACGAAGTCATCGCAAGAGGTTTCAATCATCCGATCGGCGCGCACGATCCGTCGGCACATGCGGAAATGGTCGCGTTGCGCGCCGCCGCGCAAGCTGTCGAGAACTACCGGCTGCCGGGCTGCGAGCTCTACGTGACGCTCGAGCCGTGCCTGATGTGCGCCGGTGCGATCATGCACGCGCGCATTGCCCGCGTCGTGTTCGGCGCGCGCGATCCTAAAACCGGCGCATGCGGCAGCGTCGTCAATGCGTTCGCGAATCCGCAACTGAATCATCACACCACGGTGAGCGGCGGCGTGCTCGAAGCCGAATGCGGCGCGGCGCTCAAGTCGTTCTTCGCCGAGCGGCGCCGCGCGAGCCGCGCGGCACGCGCGGCGGCGCGTGGTGACGCAGGTCCCGAAGCGGCTCCGGAAGCCGACGGCGAGCCGGCTCATACCCGCACCGAGCCGCATTAAAACAACCACCTTCAGCAGGTCTTGCCCATGACCGTCCATCGCACTTTCGAACTGATTGCGCCGTCCGGATATCCGCACGACCCCGAGGTGGTGCATCGCGCGTTGCGTCGTCTGCATGCTCAGGGACACCGGGTCGACGGCGAGGATGCGACGAAGCGCCGCTATCAGCGCTTCGCGGGCACCGACGGCGAGCGCGCGGCCGATCTGAACCGGCTCGCCGATCCGTCGCGCAAGCTGCCCGACGTGGTGCTGGCCGTGCGCGGCGGTTACGGCGCGGTGCGCATCCTGCACGGACTCGACTACGAAGGGCTGCAACGGCGCCTCGCCGGTCAGCCAGTCGCGCTCGTCGGCCATAGCGATTTCACCGCGATCCAGCTCGCGCTGCTGGCGCGCGCCGGCTTGAAAACGTTCGGTGGTCCGATGCTGATGAGCGATTTCGGCGCGGAGGATCTCAGCGAATTCACGATGCAACACTTCTGGTCCGCTGTGTCGCAGCCGACCATGACGGTGACAGGCAACACGCCGCAAGCGCAGCCGGTCGACGTGTCGGGCATGCTGTGGGGCGGCAATCTGGCGGTGCTGGCGTCGCTAATCGGCACGCCGTATATGCCGCCGGTGCAGGGCGGCATCCTGTTCATCGAGGACGTCAACGAGCAGCCGTTCCGGGTCGAGCGGATGATTTATCAACTGCATCTGGCCGGCATCCTCGCGCAGCAGCAGGCGCTCGTGTTCGGCGACTTCTCGGGCAGCAAAGCGTACGACTACGACAATGGCTATGACCTGAGCGCGACGATCGAGCAGGTGAGGTCGTTGATCGGCATTCCGGTCGTCACGGGGTTGCAGTTCGGGCATGTCCGCAACATGCTGACGTTGCCGGTGGGCGCGGACGCGCATCTCGTCGCCGATGCGCATGGGTTCGAGCTGAGCCTGTCCGGCTATCCGTGTCTCGGCTGACCTGACGGGCCGGACTGGGCCGGAGCGAAGCGGGCAATGGCCCGCTTTCTTTTGATTTTACAAACGCAACTAACTGTCAGCTATTCGCGTCGCCCACGTACGGGCCAGTCCCAGTGAAGGTTTCCCATTTTGTTGACAAAATGCGCACCGAATAGACAGCCTCCGCGCCACCTAATTAAACTCATATTGAAGCGAGGCCTTGTGACGCCAGGCGCCGCTTGACCAGCCGACCGGGCCCGCAACGAAGATTGTCAAAATTTCAAAGAAAAATTGTTGACAATCTTTATGTCCATCCTATGATGACCACCATACCGAGACGCAAATCATGTCCGACACAGACGTCGCCGCGAACAGTTCGAAGCCCGAAGCGATTGCAGAGCGCATCCGCGCCGCGATCCTCGAACATCGGCTCGCACCCGGCGCCAAGCTGACCGAAGCACAGTTGTGCGAAGTATTCGGCGTGAAGCGTGGCACTATCCGCCAGGCGCTCGCGCAACTGGCGACCGACCACCTCGTCGATCTCGAACCGAATCGCGGTGCGTTCGTCGCGAGTCCGTCGCTGCAGGAAGTGCATGAGGTGTTCGAAATGCGCCGCATCATCGAACTGGCGGTGGTCGAAAAGATCTGCAGCGGCCACGGCATGCGGCGATTGAAGAGTATCGGCAGCATGATCGGCCGTGAACGCAAGGCGTTCGAAACACGTGATTTTCCGGCGTGGATTCGCCTGTCCGGCGAGTTTCATACCGAGTTGGCGGGGCTCACCGGCAACGCCGTGCTGTGCGATTGTCTGAATGGACTGGTCGCGCGCTCGACGCTGATTTCCGCGCTGTACGAGTCGCTTGGGCGCAGTCCCTGCTCGTTCGAAGACCATGAAGCCATTCTCGCCGCGCTCGACGCCGGCGATGCGAAAGAGGCGGCGGCATTGATGTCGCGCCATCTGCAAAGCGTCGAGTTGAAGATGCTGGAGCGCCCCGCACGTGGTGCGGCAGATCTGCATGAAGTGTTCGGCGCGCGGGGCGCGGCATCGAAAGAGGCGTCCAAAGCAGGATCGACATCGGGCTGAGGCATGCAGCAAGAGCACCGACGAGCACCAACGAGCACGAATCAGCAGGAACAGGCACGCGTCCATCAGCGGCGCGCGCGGCACTGAATTGAATTGAACCGAATCAGGCGTTGCAAGGCGGCTCGGCGTGAGCGCTGCCGGCTTGCGCACGCACGTCCGTCGCCACGCGACCGACTTCGAGCAGCGACGCATCGCCGGGAATCCGCGGCGGCTGGCGATGCGATAACCACAAGTACTTCAGTACGGAGACGCCCGCGGCACGGCCTGCCGGATGGCGCCGCTCTCTCGATCCCGGATGGGCGAGGAGGGCGCGACCGGGATGGCCGGTGCAACGTCCTTCGATGCGCTATCGACGGTCCCCATCTCAAGGAGGAATCATGGCTCAGTTCAGTGCAGCGCCCGGCAATCCCTCGATGTCCACTTATACAGACGAAGGCACGCAAGCCGATCCGTCGATGCCGGCCGGCTACAGCGAGCGGCTCTACAACGAAGATCTCGCGCCGCTGCGCAATCAAACCTGGGGCGCGTACAACATCTTCGCGTTCTGGATGTCGGACGTGCACAGCGTCGGCGGCTACGTGTTCGCAGGCAGTCTGTTCGCGCTCGGGCTGACGAGCTGGCAGGTGCTGATCGCGCTGCTGGTCGGCATCACGATCGTCAACCTGCTGTGCAACCTGATCGCGAGACCGAGCCAGGCGAACGGCGTGCCTTACCCGGTCGCGTGCCGCGCCACCTTCGGCGTGCTCGGCGCGAATATTCCCGCGGTGATTCGCGGGCTGATCGCGGTCGCGTGGTACGGCATTCAGACCTATCTCGCGTCGAGCGCGCTGGTGATCGTTGTGCTCAAGTTCGTGCCGTCGCTGCTGCCTTATGCCGACGTTCATCATCATGGCTTCATGGGCCTGTCGACGCTCGGCTGGGCCGGCTTCATGCTGCTGTGGGTCTTGCAGGCGCTGGTGTTCTGGCATGGCATGGAGACCATCAAGAAGTTCATCGACTTCGCCGGTCCCGCCGTCTACGTGGTGATGTTCATTCTGGCAGGCTACATGGTGTATCGCGCGGGATGGCGCAACATCGGCATCAACCTGGGCGGCGTCAAATATCACGGCATGCAGGTGGTGCCGGTGATGATCACGGCGACCTCGCTGGTGGTCTCGTACTTCTCCGGACCGATGCTGAATTTCGGCGACTTCTCGCGCTACGGCAAAAGTTTTCGCAGCGTGAAGCGCGGCAACTTCTGGGGTCTGCCGGTCAACTTCCTCGCCTTCTCGCTGGTGACGGTGATCACGACCGCCGCCACGTTGCCGGTATTCGGCGAGCTGATCACGGACCCCGTCGAAACGGTCGGCCATATCGACTATCCGACCGCGGTGATCCTCGGCGCATTGACCTTCACGATCGCGACCATCGGCATCAATATCGTGGCCAATTTCGTCTCGCCGGCCTTCGATTTTTCGAACGTCGCGCCGCGCCTCATCAGCTGGCGTGCGGGCGGAATGCTCGCGGCGGTGGCATCGATCTTCATCACGCCGTGGAATCTGTTCAACAACCCGGCGGTGATCCACTACACGCTCGACGTGCTCGGCAGCTTCATCGGCCCTTTGTACGGCGTCCTGATCGTCGACTACTATCTCGTGAAGCGTCAGAAGATCGTGCTCGACGATCTGTACACGGTCGCGCCCACCGGCTCGTACTGGTATCGCAATGGCGTCAACTACCGGGCCGTGGCCGCGTTGCTGCCGGCCGCGCTGATCGCGGTGATCTGCGTGATGACGCCGGGGCTCGACGGCATGGCGAATTTTTCCTGGTTCATCGGCGCGGGTCTCGGTGCGCTGTTCTATCGTGTACTCGCACGCTGAATCCCGCAGTCCCAGGCGGGCTTCCTTCGAAGCGCGTCAACTGGAGTTCCTATGCGCATCAAACTGATCAACCCGAATACGACGCAGCGCATGACCGAAGCCATGGGCCGCTGCGCCCGTGAAGTCGCCTCGCCCGGTACCGAAGTGATCGCGGTGAATCCGACCATGGGGCCGCCGTCGATCGAAGGCTATTACGACGAAGCGCTCGCCACGCCGGGCTTGCTGGCCGAAGTCGCCGCGGGCGAGCGCGAGGGCTGCGACGGCTACGTGATCGCCTGCTTCGGCGACCCCGGTTTATACGCGGCGCGCGAGCTGGCGCGTGGTCCGGTGATCGGCATCGCGGAGGCGGCGATGCACGCGGCGAGCGTGCTGGCGCCTGGCTTCTCGGTGGTGACGACGCTCGCGCGGACCTGCGGCATGGCATGGCACCTCGCCGAGCGTTACGGCATGAAGCGGTTTTGCCGCAACGTGCGCGCGACCGACGTCGCCGTGCTCGATCTCGACAAGCCTGGCTCGGCCGCACGCCGCATCATCCTCGACGAATGCCGGCGTGCGCTTGCCGAGGACGGCTCGGACGCGATCGTGCTCGGTTGCGCAGGCATGGCCGAGCTATGCGCGGAGATCGAGGACGCGCTCGGCGCGCCGGTGATCGAAGGCGTGACAGCCGCTGTCAAATGGACGGAGGCGCTGGTCGCACTGCGTCTGTCGACGGCCAAGCGCGGCGACTACGCGAGGCCCTTGGCCAAGCGCTACGACGGCGCGCTGGCCGCGTTCAGCCCGGCGCCGGCCGATCCGGATCCGCAGCGCCCGCACGACGCCGAAGCCGCGGATCCGCTGCGGGTAAACGCTAGCGCGCCGGGCCAGCACATACATTCCGTCTGACACGCACTATCTGGCCGGGTGTATGGGCGCACCCGGGTGTTTTCGCTACACTGGATCAACTCGGCGCGGGTGCCTGAAGTGCTTTTTTGCGGCTGATTCAGAGGGTTGGGTCGGCGGCGGCGAGCACCTCGTGCACGGCTCACATGCTCATGCACAGACTGCGCGATGTGCTTGCCGCGTGAGCGCCGCGCGAATTTTACGTACCGTCACCACGCATCCGTCAAACCATGCCACTCGACCCGAACTACCCACGCGATCTGATCGGCTACGGCCGCCACCCGGTGCAGGCCAACTGGCCTGGGCGAGCGCGTGTCGCGGTGCAATTCGTCCTGAACTACGAGGAGGGCGGCGAAAACTGCGTGCTGCACGGCGATCCCGGTTCGGAGCAGTTCCTCTCGGAGATCGTCGGTGCGGCGGCGTATCCGGCGCGTCACATGAGCATGGAGTCGATCTACGAATACGGCTCGCGGGCGGGCGTCTGGCGCATCCTGCGCGAATTCGAAAGGCGTAAGCTGCCGCTCACAGTGTTCGGCGTGGGCATGGCGATCGAACGCCATCCCGAGGTGGCGCGCGCGTTCGTCGAACTCGGCCATGAGATCGCGTGCCACGGCTATCGCTGGATTCACTATCAGGACATGTCGCCGGAGAAAGAGGCGGAGCACATGCGCCTCGGCATGGAGGCGATCGAACGCGTGACGGGCGAGCGGCCGCTCGGCTGGTACACCGGCCGCGACAGCCCGAACACGCATCGGCTGGTGGCCGAATACGGCGGCTTCCTGTACGACTCGGATTACTACGGCGACGATCTGCCGTTCTGGATGGACGTCGACGTGACGGGCGGCGCGCGGGTGCCGCAACTGATCGTGCCGTACACCCTCGACACCAACGACATGCGCTTCGCGAGCCCGCAAGGCTTCAACACCGCGGACCACTTCTTCACCTATCTGCGCGACGCCTTCGACGTGCTCTACGAAGAGGGCGACGAAGCGCCGAAGATGCTGTCGATCGGCATGCACTGCCGCCTGCTCGGACGCCCTGGGCGCTTTCGCGCATTGCAGCGCTTTCTCGACCATATCGAACAGCACGATCGGGTGTGGGTGACGCGGCGCGTCGATATCGCGCGGCACTGGCGCGAACATCATCCTTACCAGCAAAGCAACCGCGGGGCGGCCGCATGAAGGCGATGCAATACACTCTGAACCAACTCAACAGCATCTCGGCCGACGCGTTCGTCGCGGCGCTGTCGGGCATTTTCGAGCACTCGCCGTGGGTCGCGGAAATCGCCGCTCGGCAACGGCCGTTCGCGAGCATCGACGAACTGCATCGCACGATGTCGGGCATCGTCGAAACGGCCGGTGACGAGAAGCAGCTCGCGTTGATCAACGCCCACCCGGAGCTTGCCGGCAAGGCCGCGGTGCGCGGCGAGCTGACCGCCGAATCGACGCGCGAGCAGAGCGGCGCGGGCCTCGCGCAATGCACGCAGGCAGAGTTCGACAAACTGCTCGCGCTGAACAGCGCGTATCGCGAGAAGTTCGGCTTCCCGTTCATTCTCGCGGTGCGCGGCTACGACCGTCACGGCATCATCGCCAACTTCGAGGCACGTGTGAACAACAGCCACGCCGACGAATTGCGCGCGAGCCTCGATCAGATCTACCGCATCGCACGTTTCCGGCTCGACGACCTGATCGACGCGTAGGCCTCCGGTACGCCTGAGACTCGCGTCGCGGCCCTCGAACGGCAACGTTTTTTCCAGCACTTTCACACATCAAGGACGACAACGATGGCACTCCCGATTCTCGACCCCAACGCACCGGAATTCACGCGCCGCTATGTGAACCTGGCGGACCCGCGTCTGGGCGCGCAGGCGCTCGAGTCCAGCGACGACTTCTTCGCCCCGAAGGAGCGCATGCTGAATCCGGAGCCGGCCGTCTTCATCCCCGGCAAGTACGACGACAACGGCAAGTGGATGGACGGCTGGGAAACCCGCCGCAAGCGCGTCACCGGCTATGACTGGTGCGTCGTGAAGCTCGCGCGTGCTGGCGTGATCAAGGGGCTCGACCTCGACACCAGCCACTTCACGGGCAACTTTCCGCCGGCGGCATCGGTGGAGGCGGCGCGCGTGATCGACGGCGCGCCGAATCAGTCCACGCAGTGGACCGAGATCGTGCCGTCCACCACATTGCAGGGCAATAGCCATCACTATCTCGATGTGAGCGATGCGAACGCGTACACGCACCTGCGCGTGAACATCTATCCGGACGGCGGGATCGCGCGTCTGCGCGTGTATGGCCAGCCGCAGGTCGACTGGGCCGGCGCGAGCCGCACCGAGCAGTTCGATCTGGCCGCGATGGAAAACGGCGCGTATCTGGTCGCGGCCAACAATCAGCACTTCGGCGCGGCGTCGACGCTGCTGATGCCGGGCCGCGGCGTGAACATGGGCGACGGTTGGGAAACACGGCGCCGTCGCGAGCCGGGCAACGACTGGGCAATTGTCGCGCTGGCGCAACCGGGCGTGATCGGCAAGATCGAAGTGGACACGGCGCACTTCAAGGGAAATTATCCTGACCGCTGTTCGATCCAGGCCGCGTACGTGAAGGGCGGCACCGACAGCTCGCTCGTCACGCAGGCGATGTTCTGGCCGGTCCTGCTCGGCGAACAGAAGCTGCAGATGGACAAGCAGCATTTCTTCGAAAGCGAGATCGCGGCGCTCGGGCCGGTCACGCATATTCGCTTCAATATCATTCCGGACGGCGGCGTATCGCGTCTGCGTCTGTGGGGCACGCTCGCATCATGAAAACGCTCGCTATCGAACCGCTGACAAAGGAAGCATTCGCCGCGTTCGGCGACGTGATCGAACTCGAAGGCGCGAAGCAGATTCCGATCAACCTCGGCACGACGATCCGCTATCACGATCTCGCGAAAGTGGATGTCACCGACGAGGACGGCCGCAC
This sequence comes from Paraburkholderia strydomiana, assembly GCF_046030495.1. Taxonomy (GTDB): domain Bacteria; phylum Pseudomonadota; class Gammaproteobacteria; order Burkholderiales; family Burkholderiaceae; genus Paraburkholderia; species Paraburkholderia strydomiana_A. The sequence continues at coordinate 144,520 of NZ_JAQQCJ010000017.1, read as the reverse complement.
GCTGGTGAACCTGTTTCGCGGACAGCCGCGTACGCTGCCGTTCGAAGTGAAGATGCTGGAGCGTCATCCGCTCGGCAGTCAGGCGTTCGTGCCGCTGAACGACAAACCGTATCTGGTCGTGGTGGCGCCGGCGGGTGAACTGGACGCGGTGAAGATTCGCGCGTTCGTCACGAGCGGCTGGCAGGGCGTCAACTATGCGAAGGGCGTGTGGCACCATCCGCTGATCGCGTTGGGGGACGTGAGCGACTTTATCGTCGTCGATCGTGGCGGTGAGGGGCTCAACCTGAATGAGCAGGATCTGGCCGAGTCGCTATGGCTGACTGAAGATGCGTTGAGCGCAGTAGCGGTTTGAGGTGGTGAGCGAAGAAAAGCCCACGGCATACGCCGTGGGCTTTTTTTTGCATGCGCGAACCTGAAGCCTGAACGCACCTTCAGGCGCCACGGGAAACAACGCCCGAAGCCTCAGCGCTTACCCAGCAGCGGCGAGCGACCGATCACTTCGCGTGCCCGTTCGACCGGCTCGGGCGCGGAAAACCCGGCGGCTTCGATCGCCGGTTTGAGCCCCCTGAATGGCACACTCTTCTTCGGCGAGCGCAACGCCGTCATGCCGTCGTCCCACGCGTGCAGCATCTGTTTCGCGACCGTGTGCCACTGCGGTTCGTTGCGTGCCGCTTCGATCACCTCATGACCGACGGCAACCGCCGAATCGCACAACGCCTCGACCATCTGCGCGTATTGCCGCGGTGCGATGCCCATGCGCGTGTTGAAGAAACGCTCCAGCGTCTTGCCGGCCGCCCAGGTCTTGCGGCCGTCGATCGGCAGGCCCGGCGGATTGGCCGCGAAACGCGGATAAGCCTGCGTCGTGACGATGTCGTAGACGGGCGTGAACGCGACGTCGTCGACCGAGCTGTAGAACAGCGCGATGTTCTTCGTGTGGCAGTCCGCGTTGCGCACGACGTAGTTGGTCAGCAAATGCCAGCCGAGCTGCTGGAGCTGCTGCCGCATGCTGTCGCGATCGAGCAGATAGGCGCGCGCGGCATTGAGCATTTTCTCGCTGGTCGAATTGTATTTTTCGTGCGGCGGCAAACCCAGCAGGCCGCACATGTCTTCGACGCCATACGCGGGCAGTCCTTGTGCATCGACGTCGAAGCGCTCGACCACCAGCGCCCGGCCATCGTCCGACATCTGCGTGCGCGCCACCGGCGCGACGCCGAGCCGTTCCAGCACGCGCATCGAGTAGAACTCGTTGAAGCCGAGGAACGGCGTGCTGTCGTCCGAGCCTTTGACGATGTGGCGGCTGGTTCGGATGGTCGGCTTGCCGAGCACCATCGGCGCGGCGGCGCCGGCCGCCTGTTCCTGCGGCGCGATGAACTTCGGCACGGCGCCCGAGATGGCCGCGCGCGCATATTCGCGCACGAGCTGCGCGAAATGATCGGCGGTGTTGTCGCCATGCAGAATGTCCTGAACGTCGAGCGCTTGCAGTTCGGTGCCGGGCGCGACGCCTTCGGGTGTTACGGTGACGCGGCCGATGCCCATCGCGCCGACCACCGCGAGCAACGACAGGTCGGTGCCGTCGAGCAACGGACCGAACTGCTCGCGGATCAGATTCAGCAGATAACCTTCAGGCAGGTTCTGCCGGAAAAACGGATGCAGGTCGCGCGGCCAGCGCCAGGCTTCTTCGCGCACCGGCATGGTCAGGCTGACGAAGTCGGCGGCGCGCGCGTCGGCGTTGTATTTGAGGACGTAGTCGTCGCGTTCGCGAAACAGCGTGGCGACGTTCCTGCCCAGCACCTGGACGTCGAGCCTCACTGGTTTGGCTCCGGGCTGCGTTGTTCAGCGAGGATGTCTTCCAGCGTGCGCCCATGCCCATGCGCGACGAACTTGAGGTCGTAGCCTGCCGCTTCGAGCAGACGCAGCAGCACGGACACGCTCATGTCGTTGCGGGCGAGCGTTTCCATGCGCGCGACGGTGGTGCGCGCCACGCCGGCGCGGCGCGCCAGTTCCTCTTGCGACAGGTTGTTTTCGCGCCGCAGCGCTTTCAGCATGTCCGATACGTCGGCGAGATGGGTCATATGTAGCCCCAGGGCATCAATTTTGGCAATTAGTATCCTATTGTAGCCCATGGGTCACAAACTCACTTTTGGAATTTGTGTCTCAAGGGCTACATTTTATCGATTTTCGAGAGTTTTTGTAGCCCCAAGGGCTACATGTTGATGGAGGAACGTCCTGACCCGTGCCCGGCCACGCCCTTCAGGACGAAAAAAAGCGGGCTTGCCGCTCGCGCGAAAAGCCCGCTTCATGCCGCTGCGTCGATAGGTAAGCCGAACCTCGCGTCCGGCCGCCGCGCTTACTTCGCCGCACCTCCTTCGAACCAGGCCGCGATTTTCATGCGCTCGTCGTCGGTCATGTGCGTCACGTTGCCGAGCGGCATCGCCTTCAACGTCACGGCCTGCTGATAGATCCGCTGCGCGTTCTGCGAGATTTCATCGGGCGTATCCAGCAGTACGCCGGCCGGCGCGCTGCCCATCATCGTCGGATGCGCGGAGTGGCAGGCCACGCAGCGCTGTTGCAGCACGGGCGCGATGTCGGCCACCTTGACCGCCGGCGTGTTCGCGGCCTGCGCTTGCGGCACGAGCGGCTTCGGCATGGTCCAGAAGAGTGCGCAGAACATCAGCGCAATGCCGACGAGCGGCAGATACCACAGCACCTGGCCGCGGTGGCGCATCACGAAGAACTGGCGGATCAGCGCGCCCGCCAGCATGATGACCAGCAGCACGGCCCAGTTGTACGGATGCGTGTAGGTCATCGCGTAGTGGTTCGACAGCATCGCGAACACCACCGGCAGCGTGAAATACGTGTTGTGCACCGAGCGCTGCTTGCCGCGCTTGCCGTAGATCGGGTTCGGCGTGTCGCCTTTGAGCATCGCGTCGACCATCTTGCGCTGGCCCGGAATGATCACGAAGAACACGTTGGCCGACATGATCGTCGCCAGCATCGCACCCATGATCAGATAGGCCGCGCGGCCCGCGAAGATATGGCACGCGAGCCATGCTGCGATCACCACGTACACGCCGACGCAGATGCCGAGCACCTTGTCGCGATTGCCGAGGATGCGGCACAGCGAGTCGTACACGATCCAGCCGGCCGCGAGGAAGCCGATCGCCGATGCGACGGCGACCACCGGGCCCATGTCGAGCACGTTCTTATCGATGAGATACGTGGTCGGCGAGAACAGATACAGCACGGTGAAGAGGCCGAAGCCAGACAGCCACGTGGTGTACGACGGCCACTTCGACCAGTGCAGATCGTCGGGCATTTCCGGGGGCGCGACGGTGTACTTCTGCATGTTGTAGAAGCCGCCGCCGTGCACGTGCCACAGTTCGCCGAACACGCCGCGCCGGCGCTGGTTCGGGTCTTGCGGCGGTTTCAGGCTGTTGTCGAGCGCAACGAAATAGAACGACTCGCCGATCCAGGCAATCGCGGCGACGACGTGGAACCAGCGAATCGCCAGATTCAACCAGTCGGTGATAAAGCCTTCCATGACACTCCTCCACTTCTGATTCGTTGTACGCGCGATGACGTTCGGCGCCGCGCTGGACCCGTCTGACGGATCTCGGGCCGCCCGGGCTCACCGCGCTGACTGCGGGGTCGAAGACGCGGTGCGCTCAGTTCGCACGGCGTCGATTTTTTATGGGTCTCAGGTTCGTCGGGTCGGGAGAGGCCATGTGCGTTCGAATACGTTTCGCGGGTGCTCGCGAGGCATCAGGAAAGTGCCGGCGAGCGTCTGCGCAATGCAATCGGACATGGCCGGCGCCAACGCCTTCTAGCTGCCTCGATACGTGCTGTACGACCACGGCGACACCAGCAGCGGCACGTGATAATGCGCAGCGGCGTCGGCCACGCCGAAGCGCAGCACCACACGATCGACGAAACGCGGCTCCGGCACCTTCGTGCCGATCGACGCGAAGTAGTCGCCCGCGCCGAACACGAGTTCGTATTCGCCCGCGACGAGCGCGTCGCCTTCCAGCAGCGGCGCGTCGCAGCGGCCGTCGTCATTGGTGATGGTGGTTTTGAGCGCGCGGCGCGTGTCGCCCGCCAGCGCGAAGAGTTCGACCTTGATGCCCGCGCCGGGACGGCCGTTCGCGGTGTCGAGCACATGGGTAGTGAGCTTTCCCATTCGCAATTTTCCTTGTGTGTTTGCGAGGTTTCGGCGGCAGCCCGATCCAGATACGTTTGCGGCGGATCGAGGCTCCACGTCAGTGGCTACATACCCGTCGGCGAATTGAAGCGAGCGCCGTGGCAGCCATTGTAAAAAGGTTGTTCCGTTCAGCGCGCGCGAGATAGGAAAGATAATACCTGGCGCATGTTGGACAACCCGACGAAAGCCGCAACGAGTCGCTTGCGTCGACTGCTGCGCGTCGCTTCGATCGTAGCGGCGCCAAAAAAGGCCCACTATATCGATAGCCTGAACTTGGGTATCGCATTGGCGCGAGTTGCCATGCTTATTTTGGCCGTCGAAGGTTACACCTGTGCGCCGCAGCGCAGACGAGCCGGCTGCGGCACACCCCGAAGACGGCGAAGCACGCCGGGTAACCGGGCCAACGGCGTTCGACGGGACGCGGCGGCGCGGTTGGCGGGCCGCCACATCGCGTTCGAGCGGCTTTGCACGGAAGTACTGGAGCGGAGAAAACGAATGACGATGGAACAGGCGGCACACCAGTCGGGTAAGCCGAAGAAAACGATGCTGGTCAAGCACGCGGACGTGCTGGTCACGATGGACGGCGCGAGGCGCGAACTGCGCGACGGCGGTCTGTATATCGAGGACAACCGCATCGTCGCGGTCGGGCCGACGGCGCAGTTGCCGCCCACCGCCGACGAAGTGCTCGACATGCGCGGTCACCTGGTCATCCCGGGCCTCGTGAATACGCATCACCACATGTATCAGAGCCTCACACGCGCGTTGCCCGCCGCGCAGAACGCAGAGCTGTTCGGCTGGCTCACGAATCTGTACAAGGTGTGGGCGAATCTCACGCCGGAGATGATCGAAGTCTCGACGCTGACGGCGATGGCCGAACTGCTGCTGTCCGGTTGCACGACGTCGAGCGACCATCTGTATATCTATCCGAACGGCAGCCGGCTCGATGACAGCATCGCGGCGGCACGGCGGATCGGCATGCGGTTTCATGCGGCGCGCGGCAGCATGAGCGTCGGGCAGAAGGACGGCGGCTTGCCGCCGGATTCGGTGGTCGAGCGCGAAGCGGACATCCTGAAGGATACGCAGCGGCTGATCGAGACGTATCACGATGAAGGGCGCTACGCGATGCTGCGCGTGGTCGTCGCGCCGTGCTCGCCGTTTTCGGTGAGCCGCGAGCTGATGCGCGAGTCGGCGGCGATGGCGCGTCAGTATGGCGTGTCGCTGCATACGCACCTCGCGGAGAACGTCAACGATGTCGCATACAGCCGCGAGAAGTTCGGCATGACGCCCGCCGAGTATGCGGAAGATCTCGGTTGGGTCGGCCACGATGTGTGGCACGCGCACTGTGTGCAACTCGACGACGCGGGCATCGAGCTGTTCGCGCGCACGGGCACCGGGGTGGCGCACTGTCCGTGTTCGAACATGCGGCTTGCATCGGGCATCGCGCCGGTCAAGCGGATGCGTCTCGCGGGCGTGCCGGTGGGGCTGGGCGTCGATGGCTCGGCTTCGAACGACGGCGCGCAGATGGTCGCCGAAGTGCGCCAGGCGCTGCTGTTGCAGCGGGTCGGTTTCGGGCCCGACGCGATGACCGCGCGCGACGCATTGGAGATCGCGACGCTGGGCGGCGCGAAAGTGCTCAATCGCGACGACATCGGCGCGCTCGCGCCGGGCATGGCGGCGGACTTCGTGTCGTTCGATCTGCGTCAGCCGCTGTTTGCGGGCGCGTTGCACGACCCGGTCGCGGCGCTGGTGTTCTGCGCGCCTTCGCAGGTGAGCCATAGCGTAATCGGCGGCAAGGTGGTGGTGAAAGACGGCCAGTTGACGACGTTGGAACTCGGGCCGGTCATCGAGCAGCACAACCGGCTGGCGAAGACGCTTTACGAAGCGGCGGCGTAGAAGAGAAAAGCGAAGAGAAAAGCGAGAGAAAAGCGAGAGAAAAGCGAGAGAAAAGCGGGGAACGCGGGCGAACAGGGCGCAGGGATGCCGTCGTCATGCACGGTACACGCCCGCCACCCGCGTAACAGGCTGCGCAACGAGCCGTCAGGGTTTGTCGATCAACGTCCTGGTCGCTTCGGCGACCAGACTGCGCAGCCAGCGCACTTCGTCGGAGTAATGCACGCGTTCGTGCCACAGCTGGTAGTACTGCATGGGCGGGAAATCGAGCGGCGCGGGCACCACGGTCAGCGGCAGGAACTTCGCGTAGTAATCGGCAAAGAGGCGCGTCGTTGTGAAGATCAGATCGGATTTGATCAGCACGTACGGCGCCAGATTGAAGTACGGCAACGTGACGACCACGTGACGCTTCAGGCGCTCGCGCGCGAGATGCACGTCGATCGCGCCGCGCTGGCCCACCGAATAAGGCGTCGGCGCGAGATGCGGGGCGTTCAGGTACTGGTCGAGCGTGAGGCCGCCGCGTTTGGCGAACGGATGGGTGGTGCTCATCAGGCAGACGATCTGATCGACGAACAGATTCGACAGATGCAACTGCTCCGGCGGCTCCGGCCAGTTGCCGACCACGATGTCGAGCTTGCCGTCCTCGAGCGCGAGTTCGTAGTCGAAGGCGGGACCGAGCGAGTGAAATTCGAGCGTCGCGTTCGGCGCGGCCTGGCGAAAACGTTCGACCACCGTCGGCACGAACAGCACGTTCAGGTAGTCGGGGCAGCCGATCCGGTAGCAACGGATCGAGGTCGCCGGATCGAAGTTGTGCTGCTGGAACTTGATGCGTTCGATTTCGCGCAGCGCGTTCTGCACAGGCTCGAGCAGGCGCAGGCCGTACTCGGTCGGCACCATGCCGGATTTGCCGCGCACCAGCAGCGGGTCGCCGGTGATGTCGCGCAGGCGGCGCAGCGCCGCGCTGATCGCAGGTTGCGACTGATTCAGTTTGACGGCCGCGCGGGTGACGCTGCGCTCCATCAACAAGGTGTGCAAGACGCGCAGTAGGTACGTATCGATCGCCTCGCGTTGCTGGCTCATGACTTCTCCGAAATATATGTTCTGGCTGATCGAACGGGCGTGGGGGTATATGCGTTTTAATATGAACGAAAAACGACGTCAAGGGTGGCATACCCGCAGAGCGCGCTGCGGCGCGGGTTTGCGGGAATTTTGATGGCTCGACTGAGCGGGTCGAATTAGGTATTGTCATCCGGTTGTGGTGACGGATCGTCCGCCGGCAAGGTGGGCGGACGCGCCGGAACCGGTAGTCACTGACGCACTACGGAATCACATGAGCGACTCTTCTTATAGCGACGGCGCCGCCGCGCAGCCGGCACCGAGGCCGACCCAGACGGCACCCCGGGCGACGCCCCGGCTGATGCTCCAGGGCATCAGCAAACAATACCCGGCAGTGCGCGCCAACGACGACGTCAGGTTGATCGTCGCCCCGGGCGAAATCCACGCGGTGCTCGGCGAAAACGGCGCCGGCAAAAGCACGCTGATGAAGATCATCTACGGCGCGGTGCGGCCCGACGCCGGTGAGATTCGCTGGGAAGGCGAGGTGGTGGAGATCGCGAACCCGGCGGCGGCGCGCAAGCTCGGCATCGGCATGGTGTTCCAGCATTTTTCGCTGTTCGAGACGCTCACGGTCGGCGAAAACATCGCGCTCGCACTCGACGAACCGTTCGATCTGAAGACGCTTGCCAAACGCATCCGCGAAGTCTCGGCCGACTACGGGCTCGACATCGATCCGCAGCGTCACGTGCACAGCCTGACGGTGGGCGAGCGGCAGCGCGTCGAGATCGTGCGCTGTCTGTTGCAGAATCCGCGCCTCCTGATCATGGACGAGCCGACGTCGGTGCTGACCCCGCAAGCGGTGAGAAAGCTCTTCGCGACGCTGCGCCGGCTGGCGGCCGAAGGCTGCAGCATTCTCTACATCAGCCACAAGCTCGACGAAATCCAGGAACTGTGCGACAGCGCGACGGTGATGCGCGGCGGCCGTGTGACGGGTCACGTGAAGCCGAAGGGCGAGACGCATGCGTCGCTCGCGCAGTTGATGGTCGGCCATTCGCTGCCCGATTACACGCGCCGCGAGCACAATCCGGGCGCCGTGCTGCTCGACGTGACGCAGTTGTCGGTGGAGAGCGACGACCCGTTCGGCACGTCGCTGCACGACGTGTCGTTCGGCGTGCATGCGGGCGAGATTTTCGGCATCGCGGGCGTGTCGGGCAACGGCCAGGCGGAGTTGCTCTCGGCGCTGTCCGGTGAAAAACGCGGCGTGCGCGCCGACGCGGTCACGATTTGCGGCAAGGCGGCCGGGCGTCTCGGCGCGGGCGGCCGGCGCGCGCTCGGTTTCGGCTTCGTGCCGGAGGAGCGCCTGGGCCGTGGCGCGGTGCCGGCGATGTCGCTATCGGAGAACGCGCTGCTCACCGCGCATCGTCAGCAGATGGTGAGTTCGGGCTGGATCAGGGCGGGCGCGATGCGTGCGTTCGCCAAGCGCTGCATCGACGCCTTCGACGTGCGTTGCGGCGGCCCGGACGCGCTCGCGCAAAGCCTGTCCGGCGGCAATCTGCAGAAATACATCATGGGGCGCGAAATCCTGCAGGCGCCCAAAGTGCTGGTGGTCGCGCAGCCGACATGGGGTGTCGACGTCGGCGCAGCGGCGTTCATCCGTCAGCAGCTGCTCGATCTGGCGGCGCGCGGCGTCGCGATTCTGGTGATCTCGGAGGAACTGGAAGAGCTGTTCGACATCTGCGATCGCCTCGCGGTGCTCGCCGGCGGCCGGCTCTCGCCGGTACGCGCGACGGGGGCGACCAATGCCGAGGAAATCGGCCGCTGGATGGCGGGTCTGTTCGGCGGGCGCGAGGGCGCGGCGCCGTCGGCGGAACAGGCGGCGCACGCGTAAAGCGCGCGAGGCGAGAAGAGGCGAGCCGCGTCGTTCGAGCTTCACAACCAGAACCAATAACTCACACGCTACCCATGATTCTTCCTTATCGACTCGAAGCACGTACGACGCCCTCGCGCACGATGCAGTTCGCCGTGCCGCTGATCGCCGCGTTGCTCACGCTCGCGATCGGCTTTCTGATTTTCAGCCTCGTGGGCCGCGATCCCTTGCAGGCGATGCACGCGTTTTTCATCGAACCGCTGTCGAGCGTGAACGGCTGGTCCGAACTGCTGCTGAAGGCGTCGCCGCTGTGCCTGATCGGCCTCGGCCTCGCGATCGGCTATCGCGCCAACGTCTGGAACATCGGCGCGGAAGGGCAGATGCTGCTCGGCGGCATCGCCGCAAGCGGCGTCGCGATCTATTTGGATCAAGCCACCGGCTGGTGGATCCTGCCGACCATGATGATCGCCGGTGTGCTCGGCGGCATGGCGTGGGCGGCGATTCCCGCACTGCTCAAGAGCCGCTTCAACACCAACGAAATTCTCGTGAGCCTGATGCTCACGTACGTGGCCACGCAACTGCTGATCTATCTGGTGAGCGGCCCGTGGCGCGATCCGCAGGGCATGAATTTCCCGCTTTCGGAGATGTTCAGCGGCGATGCGCTATTCCCGACGCTCTACGGCGACTGGCACTGGAAATGGCTGCGCGGCACGCGGCTGAACGCGTCGGTGTTCGTCACGCTGATCGCGATCCCGCTTGTGTGGCTCTTCATGCGCAAGAGTTTCGCAGGCTACCGGATGAACGTCGGCGGCCTCGCGCCGCTTGCCGCGCGCTATGCGGGCTTCTCCGACAAGAAAACCATCTGGACGTCGCTGCTGATCAGCGGCGGCCTCGCGGGTCTCGCCGGAATGGGCGAGATCGCCGGTCCGATCGGCCAGCTGCAGGCGACCTGGTCGCCGGGCTACGGCTTCACGGCGATCATCGTCGTGTTCGTCGGACGGCTGCATCCGGTCGGCATCGTGCTCGCGAGTCTCCTGATGGCCTTGCTGTATCTCGGCGGCGAAGCGGTGCAGACCTCGATGCAATTGCCGCAGGCGCTTTCCGGCGTGTTCCAGGGGCTGTTGCTGTTCTGCCTGCTGGGTGCCGACCTGTTCGTGAACTACCGTGTGCGCCGCCGCTCGCTGGCCGCCGCTCACTAATCAGGCTCACCAACCAGGCTCACTGATCTTTTCGCCGGACTTCCATGGATATTCAACAAGCCAGCGCGCTCACCTCGAGCGCCGTCACCGCCGCGATCCCGCTGATGTTCGCGGGCGCGGGCGAACTCGTCACCGAAAAGTCGGGCGTACTCAACCTCGGCGTCGAAGGCATGATGCTGATGGGCGCCGTGACCGGCTATGCGGTCACGACGATTACCGGCAACCCGTGGGTCGGCGTGCTCGCCGCGATCGGCGCCGGTCTCGCGATGTCGCTGCTGTTCGCGTTTCTCACGCTGACCATGCTCGCCAACCAGGTCGCCACCGGCCTCTCGCTGACAATCTTCGGCATTGGCCTGTCGGCCTATGTCGGCAAGCCGTACACGTCGGCCGCGGTGCGCGCGACCATCGACACGTGGACCATTCCCGGTCTCTCCAAGATTCCCGTGCTCGGCCCCGCGCTCTTCAGCCTCACGCCGCTCGATTACCTGGCGTTCCTGATGTTCGCCGTGATCGGCTGGTTTCTGTACCGCACGCGCGCCGGACTGGTGCTGCGCTCGGTCGGCGAATCGCCGCAGGTCGCGCACTCGGTCGGCTTTCCGGTGATCGGCGTGCGCTACGGCGCGGTGGCCTTCGGCGGCGGCATGGCGGGGCTCGCGGGCGGCTACTATTCGATCGTGAATCTGCATCTGTGGCAGGAGAACCTGACCTCGGGCCGCGGCTGGATCGCGCTCGCACTGGTGGTGTTCGCGACGTGGCGCCCCGGGCGCCTCCTGATCGGCGCGCTGCTGTTCGGCGCGGTGACCGGCCTGCAGTTTTATGCGCAGGCGATCGGCGTGCCCGTGCCGACGCAATTCCTCGCGATGCTGCCGTATGTCGCGACGGTCGTCGTGCTGGTGCTGATCTCGCGCAATCCGAACACGATCCGTCTGAATGCGCCGGCATCGCTCGGCAAGCCGTTTTTCTCGGCGGGCTGATCGGGCAGCCCGCGACCCGACGTTTCCTATTATTCGACCAACACGACAACAGGACCCAACATGAAGAGAAGAAATCTGCTGACCGCTTTCGCGTGGGGCGCGGCTTCGCTCGCGCTCGCAGCGCCGCTCGCGCAAACCGCGCAGGCCGCCGACGCGCCGGGTGTCGCGTTCGTCTATCTCGGCAATCCGGGCGATGCCGGCTGGACCTTCGCGCATGACCAGGGCTCGCGCGAAGCGGAAGCGAAGTTCGGCAACAGGATCAAGATCACGCGCGTCGAGAACGTGCCGGAATCGGCGGACTCGGAGCGCGTGTTCCGCGATCTGGCGAACAAGGGCAACAAGATCATCATCGGCACGAGCTTCGGCTTTCAGGATTTCCAGCTGAAGGTCGCGAAGGATTTCCCGGACGCCGTGTTCCTGCACGCGACCGGCTACAAGAAGGCGCCGAACTTCGGCACCTACGACGTGCGCATGTACCAGGGCGCGTATCTGGCCGGCGTCGCCGCGGGCTACGTGACGAAGACCAACACGCTCGGCTTCGTCGCGTCGGTGCCCATTCCGGAAGTGGTGCGCAACATCAATGCGTACACGCTCGGCGCGCGCTCGGTGAATCCGAAGGTGCATACGAAGGTCATCTGGATCAACAGCTGGTTCGATCCGGGCAAGGAAAAGCAGGCGGCTGAAACGCTGATCGGCCAGGGCGCCGACGTGCTGCTGCAGAACACCGATTCGAGCGCGACGCTCGCCACCGCGTCGGAAAAACACGTGCATGCGTTCGGCTGGGATTCGGACATGAAGAAGTTCGGTCCTGAAGCGCATCTCGGTTCGGTGGTCGCGCACTGGGGCGTGTATTACAACGCGGCGATCCAGCAGGTGCTGGACGGCAAGTGGAAGAACGATCCGGTGTGGTGGGGCATTCCGCAGAAGGCCGTCAACCTGGAGAATCTGAACACCTCGGCGATTTCGGCCGACGCGCAGAAGCAGGTCGCCGCGAAGCGCGACGAACTGGCGGGCGGCAAGTGGGACGTGTTCACCGGCCCGATCAAGGATCAGTCCGGTGCGGTGAAGGTGCCGGCCGGCAAGACGCTGACCGATCCGGAACTGCAACGTCTGAACTGGTACGTGGAAGGCGTGGACGGTTCGCTGCCGAAGTAAAGCGTCGCGCTGAGCCGCTGCTGCCCGGCGCTGCACGCGTGGCTTCGCGATCGACCAGGCGGCGGTCCCGGCAACCGCTGCTTTGAGAGCTGCGTCCAGTACGGACGCAGCTTTTTTGTTGCGGACCGGGCGCTAGCCGGGCGCTCACGTTTTGCGCAAATGCCAGGCCTGTGACGCTGACCTGTCAACGCGCGCCGGCCCCCAGCGCCGGTTGCCGCAGTCGCGTTATTCGATCCGCAAGCCAACCTTGATCGTCACCTGCCAGTGGGTGACCTTGTCGTCTTCGATCTGGCCCCGCGTTTCCGTGACTTCGAACCAGTGCAGATTGCGCAAGGACTTCGACGCTTTGGCAATCGCGGTCTTGACGGCGTCGTCGCTCGATACCGTCGACGAGCCGGTCAGTTCGATCTGTTTGTAGACGTGGTCTGACATGAGCTTCCTCCTTGGTCTTCGTTGGTGTCCAGAAAGTATAGGCAACGGGAAACGCGGCACGTGTGGCACGTGTGGCACATGCGGTGGCAAACGCGCTGGCAAATGCGCTGGCACACGCGGCACGCGGCCGGCCTATCGGCCAGCAGTGCCGCACGTCGTGTGCCCGGTAGCCGGTGACGGCGCGCGGCCGTTATCATGTCCGCGCAACTCAATCCGACAGCCGACGAGGTTCGAAAGTGGAAATTGGTTTTTGCGGTCCCGGCCTGATGGGCGCGCCGATGATCCGGCATCTGCTGCGCGCGGGGCATACCGTGCACGTGTGGAATCGCACGCGGGCCAAGGCCGAAGCGCTGGTGGCGGAGGGCGCGCGCGTCGCCGATACGCCGCGTGAGCTGGCCCTGCGCTGCGAAGCGGTGCTGCTGTGCGTCGCCGACGCGGCGGCGGTGGAGGAGACCGTGTTCGGCGCAGCGGGGCTGTTGAGCGGCGATGCGGCCGAACTGGTCCGGCTGCGCTGGATCGTCGATCACTCGAGCATTCCGCCGGCCGCGACGCGCGCGTTCGCGCAGCGCGCGGCGGCGCTGGCCGCTTCGTTCGCATCGACGTTCGCATCGACGTTCGCATCGACGTCCGCGGCGGCGCAGCAGGGCGCGGGTGAGGCGCGCGTCGGCTGGATCGATGCGCCGGTGTCGGGCGGCGTCGCCGGCGCGAACGCCGGCACGCTGGCGGTCATGGCGGGCGGCACGGCGAGCGATGTCGCGGCCGTCAAGCCGCTGCTCGATGCCTACGCGTCGCGCGTCACGCATATGGGCGAAGTCGGCGCGGGGCAAACCGCGAAGCTGTGCAATCAGACCATCGTCACGGCGACGCTGGCCGCGATCGCCGAGGCGGTCAGCCTCGCGCAGCGCAGCGGCCTCGACGCGGCGAAACTGACCGAGGGGCTCGCCGGCGGCTGGGCCGACTCCGTGCTGTTGCAGATCTTCGTGCCGCGCATGACGCAGACCGGCCTCGCGCCGATCGGCGCATTGCGCACCTTCCAGAAGGACATCGACACGGTCGCGGCCACCGCCTACGAGACCGGCACACCGATGCCGGTGTCGTCGACGGTCCAGCAGTTGTTGCGGCTGGGCGCGGCGATGGGGCTTGCCGAGGCCGATCTGTCGGCCTTCATCGACGTTTTGCAGACGCCGCGCGGCGCCGCGGGCGGGTAACACGAAGTGCGCGGCGAGGTGCGTGCGGGTTGAATTCGCGATAACCTGCTAAAATATTGGGTTTTTCGCCGATATCACATTCAAAGGGACGCGCCGTGCTGTCTACCGCCAACATCACCATGCAATTCGGGCCGAAGCCCCTCTTCGAGAACATCTCGGTCAAATTTGGGGGAGGCAACCGCTATGGCCTGATCGGTGCGAACGGTTGCGGCAAATCCACCTTCATGAAGATTCTGGGTTCCGACCTGGAGCCGAGTTCGGGCAACGTGATGCTCGAACCGAACATTCGCCTCGGTAAATTGCGCCAGGACCAGTTCGCGTACGAAGACGTGCGCGTGCTCGACGTCGTGATGATGGGCCACGCCGAAATGTGGGCCGCGATGACCGAGCGCGACGCGATCTACGCGAACCCCGATGCCACCGACGACGACTACATGCACGCCGCCGAACTCGAAGCGAAGTTCGCCGAATTCGACGGCTACACCGCCGAAGCGCGCGCGGGCGAACTGCTGCTCGGCATCGGCATCGCGATCGAAGACCACAACGGCCCGATGAGCAACGTGGCGCCTGGCTGGAAGCTGCGCGTGCTGCTCGCGCAGGCGCTGTTCTCGAAGCCGGACGTCCTGCTGCTGGACGAACCGACCAATAACCTGGACATCAACTCGATCCGCTGGCTGGAAGACGTGCTCAACCAGTACAACTCGACGATGATCATCATCTCGCACGATCGACACTTCCTGAACCAGGTCTGCACGCACATGGCCGACATGGACTTCGGCACGCTGAAGGTCTATCCGGGCAACTACGACGACTACATGCTGGCGAGCACGCAGGCGCGCGAGCGTCAGCAGAACGCGAACGCGAAGGCGAAGGAACGCGTCGCCGACCTGCAGGATTTCGTGCGCCGCTTCTCGGCGAACAAGTCGAAGGCGCGTCAGGCCACCAGCCGTCTGAAGATGATCGACAAGATCAAGATCGAGGAATTCAAGCCGTCGTCGCGGCAGAATCCGTTCATCCGCTTCGAATACGAGAAGAAGCTGCACAACATCGCAGTGGTGGCCGAGAAGATTTCGAAGAAGTACGAGCGCACCATCTTCAACGACTTCAGCATCAGCGTGCAGCCGGGCGAGCGGATCGCGATCATCGGCGAGAACGGCGCGGGCAAGACCACGCTGCTGCGCTCGCTGCTCGGCAAGCTCGAGCTCGATCACGGCAACGTGAAGTGGGCGGAGAACGCGAACGTGGGCTACATGCCGCAGGACACGTACGAAGAGTTTCCGAACGACGTCACGCTGATGGACTGGATCGACGGCTACCGCCAGGAAGGCGACGACGAGCAGATGGTGCGTGGCACGCTCGGCCGCCTGCTGTTCAACGCGGACGACATCCGCAAGTCGGTCAAGGTGCTGTCGGGCGGCGAGAAGGGCCGCATGATCTGGGGCAAGCTGATGCTGGGCCGCCACAACGTGCTGCTGATGGACGAGCCGACCAACCACATGGACATGGAATCGATCGAGTCGCTGCAGATCGCGCTCGACAAGTTCGAAGGCACGCTGATTTTCGTGTCGCACGACCGTGAGTTCGTGAGCGGCCTCGCGAACCGCATCATCGAAGTGAAAACCGATGGCACGTTGAACGACTTCGGCGGCAACTACGAAGACTTCCTGCTGAGCCAGGGCGTGCAGTAAGCGTCATCGGCGCACGCGCGAGCGGCATGACATTGCATCGCAAAGCCCGCTTCTTCGAAGCGGGCTTTTTTATTGGGCGTGCGGCGTATCGTCTCGTATTGCATTGAGTATTCGCTTCGGATGATCGGCATCAATCAGATACCACGCACACCACCTCCATTCGCGGCCGTATTGACCTGACGCAAAGGCCCCCGCGCCCGAAGCTCGATTATCAAACCTTTGATAATTCATCATCGGGCCAGTCATGCTCAATTCTCACTCCTTCCCGCCGCTGGTGATCCGCGGCCGCCCGCTGCTGCCGATCGTGCAAGGCGGCATGGGCGTCGGCGTCTCGGCTCACCGGCTCGCCGGCAGTGTCGCCCGCGAAGGGGCGCTCGGCACCATCGCCAGTATCGATCTGCGCCACCATCATCGCGACCTGGTGGAACTCTGCCGTCAGTTCCCCGATACGGCGACGCTCGAACACGCGAACCTCACCGCGCTCGCGCGTGAAATCCGCGCGGCCAGAACGCTCGGCGAAGGCCGCGGCATGATTGCCGTCAACGTGATGAAAGCGGTCAGCGCGCAGGCCGACTACGTGCGCGTGGCCTGCGAGAGCGGCGCCGACGCGATCGTGATGGGCGCGGGCCTGCCGCTCGATTTGCCCGATATGACCGCGGCGCACGACATTGCGCTGATCCCGATCCTGTCGGATAGCCGCGGCGTCGCACTCGTGCTGAAGAAGTGGATGAAGAAAGGCCGCTTGCCCGACGCCGTCGTGATCGAGCATCCGGCCCATGCGGGCGGGCATCTCGGCGTCGGCAACCTCGCCGATCTGCACGACCGGCGCTTCGACTTCCTGCGCGTGCTCGAAGAACTCGAGACCGTATTCACGTCGCTTGGCCTCGCGCGTCAGGACGTGCCGTTGATCGCCGCGGGCGGCATCAACAGTCACGAGGCCGTGCGTGAGCTGCTGAACGCGGGTGCGAGCGGCGTGCAACTGGGCACGCCGTTCGCCGTCACCGAGGAAGGCGACGCGCATCCGAACTTCAAGCGCGTGCTGGCCGAAGCGACCCCCGACGACATCGTCGAATTCGTCAGCGTAACGGGTTTGCCCGCGCGCGCCGTGAAGACGCCTTGGCTGATGCGCTATCTGCGCCACGAAGCGAAAATCCGCGAGAAGGTCGGCGCGCGCAAACACGCATGTCCCACCGCGCTCGAATGCCTGAACGTGTGCGGTTGGCGCGACGGCATCGAAAAGTTCGGCCACTTCTGCATCGACACGCGACTGGCCGCAGCCTTGCGCGGCGACGTCGCCAACGGGCTGTTCTTTCGCGGCCGCGAAGCATTGCCGTTCGGCACGGCGATTCGCAGCGTTCACGATCTGATCGAACTGCTGCTGACCGGCGCGACGCGACCGGCTGTCGCAGGGCGCTGGTCGTTCTCGCTGGGTTGATGCGGGTCAACGCGCGGCCCGATGGGAGCTTCGACAATCCCCGCACGACATCGACATTCATCACACGGGGAAGCACATGAAGTACTCACTCAGAAAGAAAATCAACGCCGCCGCTGTTGCAGCGAGTCTGCTCTGCGCGGCCGCGCTGGCACCGCAGGCACGGGCCGCCGGCGACGACGCGATGAGCGGCATTCACGCCGGCGACGTGCTGGTGCGTCTGCGCGCGATCAGCATCATTCCGAACGTGAGCACGAGCCAGACGCTGACGGCGCTCAACGTGGGCGTCAACAATGCGATCGTGCCCGAGCTGGATCTGACCTACATGATCCGCGACGAACTCGGCGTCGAGCTGATTCTCGCCACGTCGCGCCATCAGGTGACGTCGAGCCTTGGGGGGCTCGGCGGCGTGAACGTGCTGCCGCCCACGCTATTGCTGCAATATCACTTCAATCACGCGGGGCGCATTCGTCCGTATCTGGGCGCGGGTTTGAACTACACGCTGTTCTACAACAACGGCCTGAGCGCGGGTGGCCAGCCCATCTCGATCAGCAATCACAGCTTCGGTCCCGCGTTGCAAGCCGGTATTGACGTGCAGGTGACCAGGTCACTGTTCGTGAACGCAGACATCAAGAAGATCTGGATGCACACGGACGCGTCGCTCGGCGGTCAGTCGCTCGGCAGGTTGAGCATCGATCCGGTGATCGTCGGTCTGGGTGTCGGTATGAAGTTCTGATGACGGCGCGGCGCTCGCCGTGTACGGCTCGCCAAAAGAAACACCGGGAGGGATCCCGGCGTTGTTTATGGTCGCAAGCTGTGCGGGCGCCGGGCCTATAGCGGCACCAAAGACCGCGCGAGACTTTAGAGCTTGTCGTGCTGAAAGCGCATCGCGGTGCCTTCCTGCTCGATGCGCACCCACACGGCGCGCTTTTCCTCGTCGCTCAGGAACACCCAGTTGGACACTTCGGTGGCGGTGCGGCCACAGCCTTTGCAGACGTCGTCGAAGAGGGTTGAACACACGCCGATGCACGGGCTGTCGGGAAGATCGTGGAGATTCGAAGACATCGGAAACCTTGGCGCGTAAAGACGAAGTTCCGCTATGTTATCCGATGCGCGGCATGCGCCTCGCAGCAGCAGGCAGTGCAAACGAGCTTTGTCCATGCCCAAGCCCGTCGCCACCCTCAGCCTCACGTCCGCCCGGAAGCAAAGGTTGCACGGACCGCTTCTCGCACCGCCAGGCTGCGCACGCGCTGCGTCATCCGCCCAACGCCAGCTGCCACAGCAGCGCGCCGTTGAGCACGATGATGAACGCCGCGGACAGCCACGCCAGCGCGAGCGGCACGCCGCGCACGCGCCAGCCGCGCATCAGGCCCGCGTCCGACGTGTAGCGGATCAACGGCACGACGGCGAGCGGCAATTGCAGGCTCAGCACCACCTGGCTCGCCACCAGCAGCTGGTTGGAACCGTGCTGGCCGAACAGCGCGACCGCGAACAGCGCCGGCCCGATCGCCAGTGCGCGGGTGAGCAGCGCGCGTTTCCAGCGCGGCAGGCGGATCTGCAGAAAGCCTTCCATCACCGCCTGACCCGCCAGCGTCCCGGTGACGGTCGCGCTCAGGCCGCAGGCGAGCAGCGCCGCCGCGAACAGAATGCTGGCCCAGTGCGTGCCGACGAGCGGCGCGATCAGCCGGTGGGCGTCGGCGAGATCGGTGACGTCGCGATAGCCGCTCGTATAAAACACCGCGGCGGCCACGATCAGCAGCGCCGCGTTGATCACGAAAGCGAACGCCAGCGACGCGAACGTATCGATGTTGACGACCTGCAACGCGGCCTTGATCTGCGCGTCGCTGCCTTCCGGCGCGTGGTGCTTGACGAGTGCCGAATGAAGATAGAGGTTGTGCGGCATCACCGTCGCGCCGACGATGCCCGCCGCGAGCCACACCATGCCGGCGTTCCTCAGCAGCTCGACGCTCGGCGCGGCGCCGGCGAGCGCCGCGTGCCAGTCGGGCCGCGCCAGCGCCAGCTGCACGACGAAGCACAGGCCGACGAAGCCGATCAGCGCCGCGATCACCGCTTCGAGCTTGCGACCACCTTTCTGCTGGAGCGCGAGCAGTGCGAACGTGCACACCGCCGACATCAGTACGCCGACCGTCAGCGACACTCCGAGCAGCAGTTGTAACGCGACGGCACTGCCGACCACCTCGGCGACGTCGCACGCGATGATCGCGACCTCGCTGGTCAGCCAGAGGAAAAGGGTGCCGCGCCGGCCGGTGCGCTCGCGGCACACCTGCGCGAGATCGCGCCCGGTCACGACGCCCAGCCGCGACGACAGCCATTGCAGCAGCATCGCCATCACGCTCGCCAGCAGCACCACGCCGAGCAGCCGGTAGCCGTAGCCGGCGCCGGCGCCGAGCGCGGTCGCCCAGTTGCCGGGGTCGATATAGCCGACCGCGATCAGCGCGCCGGCGCCGACGAACGAAAACCAGTGCGCCGGACGGCGCGGACCGTCGTCCGGCAGACGCCGGCGGCGGTTGGGCCGTAGTGCGAAGGGATTGGTGTTCATCGATGCCTGAGGTTCAGGACTGCATGCTCACGCAAGCCACGTGCCCAACGCGCAAGCGTCGGCGGCGCGTGGGGCCGGGCAGACATGGCGGGACCGGTGAACGAGCGGCGCTGCGCCGGCTGCCGGGCCTCCAGTTGCTATTGTGCACCGTCGGCCGGCGCACGGCGCATACGCCGGCCGGGACTTCGCGGCACCTCGCCCGCCGAAAGCCGAAAGCCGAAAGCCGAAAGCCGAAAGCAGGGAACCCGGAGCCGCCTGCCAGCAAGATGTGCCGCTCCCATCGACCACCAGCCGCCTCATGACAAGAGCGCGCCTTCGCCCCAGCCCGCTCGACCCGACAGCCGGATAACGACAAAGCCGCGCCCGTGGCATTTTTTCGGGTAGACACGCGCCGATAACCCGCTAAAATTGCGGCCATTTTCCAGCGGTGCGGCCTGCGCTGTACCGTTTGCGCGACAGCGCGGCGTTTTTTTTGGACCGCGCAATAATTGATGATAGTTTTCGAGGTTTTCAGGGGAGCCGTGTGCGCAATGCCACGGCGTGAATGACCACGGTCGGCGCGAGCGGGCCAAGATCGGAGAACGGGATGAAAAGACGGGTAGTGGGGCACATGGCGGCGCTGATCTTGTGTGCTGCGCCGTGGTTGACGGCCGCTGCGAAAGACACGCAGCTGAACGTGTATAACTGGTCCGATTACATCGCCAAGGACACCATTCCGAATTTCACCAAACAGAGCGGCGTCCAGGTCAAGTACGACAACTACGACAGCGACGACACGCTGCAGGCGAAGCTCCTCACCGGCCATTCCGGCTACGACATCGTCGTGCCGACCAGCAACTACGCAGGCAAGCAGATCGCCGCGGGCATCTTCGAGCCGCTCGACAAGTCGAAGCTGCCGAACCTGAAGTACCTCGACCCGTCGCTGATGGCGCTGGTGGCCGGCGCCGATCCGGGCAACAAGTACACGGTGCCCTGGGCGTACGGCACGACCGGTCTCGCTTACAACGTCACCAAGGCGCAGCAGATTCTCGGCAAGAACACGCCGCTCGATAGCTGGGACATCCTGTTCAAGCCGGAAAACATTTCGAAGCTGAAAGCCTGCGGCGTGTCCGTGCTCGATGCGCCGGACCAGATGTTCGCCGCCGCATTGCACTACATGGGCAAGGACCCGATGAGCACGAACCCGGACGACTACCGCGCCGCGCTCGCCATGCTCAAGAAAATCCGCCCGTACATCACGCAGTTCAACTCGTCGGGCTATATCAACGACCTGGTCGGCGGCGACGTGTGCTTTGCGTACGGCTGGTCGGGCGACGTCGTGATCGCCAAGCATCGCGCGCTCGAAGCGAAGAAGCCGTACAAGATCGAGTACTTCATTCCGAAGGGCGGCGCGCCGGTCTGGTTCGACGTGATGGCGATTCCGAAGGACGCGAAGCACAAGGAAGCCGCGCTCGAGTGGATCAACTACATCGAAACGCCGCAGGTGCACGCCGCGATCACCAACTCGGTCTACTATCCGAGCGCCAACCTCGAAGCGCGCAAGTACGTGGACAAGGACGTGGCGAACGACCCGGCCGTGTACCCGTCGCCCGATGTCATCAAGACCCTGTTCCTGCTCAAGCCGCTGCCGCAGGAAATCCAGCGGCTGCAAACGCGGCTGTGGACTGAACTCAAGTCCGGCCGCTGACCCGCGGCAACAGTGAACAGGTAAGCATCATCAAGAAGCCCTCGGTGTTCACCGGGGGCTTTGTTCGCCAAACGCCGGAGTGAAGCAGCATTATGATGAGTAGTGACCAGTCGGGCGCGGTGGCAGGGGCGAGCGCGCCGTCGCGGGGCCAGGGCGCCGTTACAGGCGTCGGCACGGGCGCCGGCGCGGGCGACCCAGCGGACCATTTCATCCAGATCGTCGACGTCGTGAAGAAGTTCGGCGAGACCGTCGCGGTCAAAGGGGTGAACCTGTCGGTGAAGAAGGGCGAGCTGTTCGCGCTGCTCGGCAGTTCCGGCTGCGGCAAGTCGACCTTGCTGCGCATGATGGCCGGGCTGGAAACGGTGACCTCGGGCAAGATCCTGATCGACGGCGAGGACCTCGCGCAATTGCCGCCGTACCGCCGGCCGGTCAACATGATGTTCCAGTCGTATGCGCTCTTTCCGCACATGACGGTGGAGGCGAACGTCGCCTTCGGTCTGAAGCAGGAAGGCGTGCCGAAGGCCGAACTGAAAGAGCGCGTGCAGACCGCGCTCGATCTCGTGCAGATGGGCCGCTTCGCGAAGCGCAAGCCGCATCAGCTGTCGGGCGGCCAGCAGCAGCGCGTGGCGCTGGCGCGTTCGCTCGTCAAGCGGCCCAAGCTGCTGCTGCTCGACGAGCCGATGTCCGCGCTCGACAAGCAGATCCGCCAGCGCACCCAGATCGAACTGGTCAACATTCTCGACCAGGTCGGCGTGACCTGCATGATGGTCACGCACGACCAGGAAGAAGCGATGACGATGGCCGACCGGCTCGCCGTGATGAGCGAAGGCGAGATCGTCCAGCTCGGCACGCCGCATGAGGTGTACGAGTATCCGAACAGCCGCTTTTCGGCGGAGTTCATCGGCTCGACCAATCTGTTCGAGGGCCACACGGTCGAAGACGAACCCGACTACGTGTTCATCGAAACGCCCGACCTGCCGTGCCGCCTGTATGTGAGCCACGGCATCACCGGGCCGCTCGGCATGCCGGTGACGATTTCGGTGCGCCCCGAGCGCATCGCGCTCACGCGCAAGCCGCCCGAAGGCGCGTACAACTGGGGCAAGGGCGTCGTCACGAATATCGCGTATATGGGCGGCTATTCGCTGTATCACGTGAAGCTCGATGGCGGCAAGACGGTGATCGCGAACGTGACGAGCCTCGCGCTCACGGAGATCGATCCGCCTACCTGGGGCGATGAGGTGTACGTGCGCTGGAGCGCCTCGGCCGGTGTGGTGCTGACGTCATGAAGCGCGCGCTCGATGCCTTCGTCAACTGGCCGGTGCGGCGCTTCAATCTGAGCGGCCGCAGCGCGGTGGTGGCCGGGCCGTTTGTCTGGCTGCTGCTGTTTTTCCTCGTGCCGTTCCTGCTGGTCGTGAAGATCAGCTTCGCCGATTCGCAGCTCGGCATTCCGCCGTATACGCAGCTGGTGAATTTCGCCGAAGGCGCGATTCACATCACACTCGACCTCTCGCACTACGCGTTTCTGTTCACCGACAGCCTCTATTTCGCGACCTATGTGAACTCGGTGGTGGTCGCCGCGATCTCGACCGTGCTGTGTCTGCTGATCGGCTATCCGATGGCGTACTACATCGCGCGCTCGAATCCGGCTACCCGCAATCTGCTGATGATGGCCGTGATGCTGCCGTTCTGGACCTCGTTCCTGATTCGCGTGTACGCATGGATCGGTATCCTGAAGAACAACGGCTTGCTGAACAACTTCCTGATGTCGATCGGTCTGATTCATTCGCCGATCGAGCTATATCACACGAACACCGCCGTTTACATCGGCATGGTGTATTCGTACCTGCCGTTTCTCGTGATGCCGCTGTACGCGCATCTGGTGAAGATGGACCTGACCTTGCTCGAAGCCGCGTACGACCTCGGCGCGAAACCGTGGAAGGCGTTCTGGCAGATCACGTTGCCGCTGTCGAAGAACGGCATCATCGCCGGTTGCCTGCTGGTGTTCATTCCAGCGGTGGGCGAGTACGTGATTCCCGAGTTGCTCGGCGGCGCGGACACGCTGATGATCGGCCGCGTGATGTGGAATGAGTTCTTCGACAACGCCGACTGGCCGATGGCGTCCGCGGTGACCTGCGCGATGGTGTTGCTGTTACTGGTGCCGATGGCGTTTTTCCAGCGCGCGCAGGCCAAGGCGATGGAGGAGAGGCGCCAATGAAGCCGAACCGGATGGTGCAGTTGATTGCTCTCGGGATCGGATTCCTGTTCCTGTATATCCCGATCGTGAGCCTGGTGGTGTATTCGTTCAACGAATCGCAACTGGTCACGGTGTGGACGCGTTTTTCGCTGCGCTGGTACGCGGCGCTGCTGCGCGACGACGAGCTGATCGCGGCGGCCTGGCTGTCGCTGCGGGTGGCGCTGCTGACGGCGTTCGCGTCGGTGATCATTGGTACGTGGGCCGGTTTCGTGCTCGCGCGGATGGGGCGGTTTCGCGGCTTCACGCTATATACCGGCATGATCAACGCGCCGCTGGTGATTCCCGAAGTGATTCAGGGCATCTCGTTGCTGCTGCTGTTCATCGAAATGGCCCGCTGGCTCGGATGGCCGGCCGAGCGCGGCGTGTTCACGATCTGGATCGGCCACGTGATGCTGTGCATTTCGTATGTGGCGATCATCGTGCAGTCGCGTGTGAAGGAGTTGCACCCGTCGCTCGAAGAGGCCGCGCTCGATCTCGGCGCCACGCCGCTGCGCGTGTTTTTCTCCATCACGTTGCCGCTGATTTCGCAGGCGCTCGTGTCCGGCTGGCTGCTGTCGTTCACGTTGTCGATCGACGATCTGGTGCTCTCGGCGTTCCTCTCCGGCCCCGGTTCGACGACGCTGCCGCTGGTGGTGTTCTCGCGCGTGCGGCTCGGGTTGAACCCGGAAATGAACGCGCTCGCGACGCTGTTCATCGCGGTCGTGACGCTCGGCGTGGTAGTGGCCAACTACTTCATGCAGCGCGCCGAGCGCAAGCGCACGGTGATGGCGGCTTAGGAAGCGGCTTAGGAAGCGGCTTAGGAAGCGGCTTAGGGAGCGCTTTAGGGAGCGCTTCAAGGAGGTGCGCCGCGAGTGCGTCGCACCTTCAGCTTCAGTGCCGCCGTGCAGGAAGGCGCACCGCGCGCGTTCAAACCTTGTAGCCGATCCGCACGCCGCCCCAATGGCGCCCGCCGACGAACACCGGCGCCGACGCGTCCTTCATCAGCACGAACTGGCCGCCGCCCATGTCGCGGCGGTAAGTCTGCAGCAAAAACTTCTTCGTGTGCGACGCGGCCGCGATGCCGGTCCGATCATCGAACATGCGCCGGTTGCGGCAGTTCGCCATGTTCCACACGACGTCGTCGCGCGGCGGTAACGAGAACTTCAGATTGTGGGTCGGCAGATAGCCGCGCGCATCGACCGCGGCGCAGAACGCGACACGTGGATCGAGATCGAGCAAGGGCTCCTGAATCGCGGGCAACACGCGGTCGGTGAAAGCGGTGAAGCGCGTCAGAAACTGCGGCGGGTTGGTCCCCGTCACCGGCACGTAGCGTTGATCGAACAGATCGTCGAGCGATACGTCGCCGCGCGCAACGGCTGCTTCGAACAGCTTGCTCACCGTCGCGGCGGCCTGCTGCACCGCTTCGATGAAACGCGTGTCCGTGGTTTCGACCCCGGTCGCGGCGGTCAGCTCGATCAAGGTCTCGGACACGTCGAGCAGATTCCCCAGGCGGTCCTTCGCCTGCGCGAAGTTCTCGCTCGAATCCTCGACACCGCTCGCCATTTCCAGCACCTGCGCTTCGAGTCCGTCACACTGCGTTTCGATTTCGCCGGTTAGTGCCGCAATCTGGCCGGCCTCGTTGTTCAACTGCGCGATCGCGTCGCCGGTTGCATGCACGACGTCGCCGATCTTGCGCGTGCCTTCGCGCACGCGATGCGCCCGCGCGGTGTTCACCGAACCTTCGTTGATCAGCTGCTCGGTCTGCTGCGTGAGCTGCGCGAGCGTCGTCTCGATCTGGCCGGTGGCCTGCGCGGTTTTCGCCGACAGGTTCTTCACCTCGGCGGCCACCACGGCGAAGCTGCGGCCCGATTCGCCGGCGCGCGCGGCTTCGATCGCGGCATTCAGCGCCAGCAGATGGGTTTGACGGGCGATCAGCGAGATTTCCTCGGAGACGCGGCTCACGTGCGCCAGCGCGCTGCGCAGCGCGCCGATCTGGCTTTCGATCACCGTCACGCCCTCGACCAGCCCGTGAATATCGGCGAGCGATGCTTCGAGCGTCTGTTGGGATCCCTGCACACCGGCTGCGGCTTCGGCCGACACGCTGCGCATTTCGCGCGCGGCCGCGGCGATGCGATGATTGCCCGCCAGCGTTTGCGCGGCGGATTCGCGCAGCGCCCGGCATACCTGGGCCTGGTGCTGCACGCGCGCGGCGACTTCCTCGACGTGACCCGATACGTCGCAAATCTCGATGCCCAGTTTGCCGGCTTGCGCGGCAATATCGCCGACGACCGTGTGCGAACGGGCTGTTCGGCGAAAGCTGAAACGCGTCATGGACGTCTCCTTGATGGCGCGGGTGGTGCGGATGGAGCGCACGGTTGTGATCCCAGCGCCGTCAGGCGGCGCGGATGCAGCGTCTTCTGGCTGCGTTTACGGCACGCTTTCAGGCGACTTGATACGGGGTATCCCGCAGTCGGTATGATGTGCGGTCGAACTGCGCCTCGCAGCCTTTCCTTTTCCTAGCGGTAACGATGATCGACTCTTTTGCGCGCGTTTCGGGCTGGCAACAGCTCTATCACCTGTGGGAGCTGCTCGTGATGGTCGCCAAATTTCTGTGGGGGCTATTGCGTCTGCTGGGCGGGGGGTGATGGGAGGATGTTTCGCGCGCAGCTGCTGCGCGCGAAACAGTGCCGTGGCAAAGATGTGGATCAGCGTTGGCGAAAAATCAAGTGTGACGCTCAGGCCGGCGCGCGCCGCGTGCTGATGTCGACCGCCACAGGCGCCTCGGGCGCCCCGAGAAACGCGCGCAGATCGTCCATCACGCGCTCGGGCGCTTCTTCCATCGGAATGTGGCCGAGTCCCGCATACATGACGGACTTCGCGCCCGGAATGCGACTCGCGAACTCGGCCGCGTGCGCGGTCGGTATCCAGCGATCCCTGGCACCCCATAGCACCAGCGCGGGCACGTCGAGCGTCTTCAGCATGTCGGTGTCGACTTCGCTGAAATCGAGCGTCGGCACCATCTTGCCGATCGCGGCGCGCGTGCCTTCTCCATGGAAAAATTCGACGTAACGCCGCAGCGTCGCCGCGTCGATTTTGCGCGGGTCGCCATACACATTGCGCACCGCGCTTTTGATGATCGCTTCGGGCAGCCACCGCGGCGAACTCGCCCGCACCAGCGCGCTATTGAACAGGCCGATGTAGATGGGCAGCTTCATCGGAAAGCCCGCCGAGTCGATCAACACGAGCCGCTCCACGGCCTTGCGGTGGCGCGCCGCATAGTCCCACGCGATCAGGCCGCCGAGCGAATTGCCGATGAAGGTTGCGCGCCCGATGCCGAGCGCCTGCATGAAGGTGTCGATGAAACGCCGGTACGTCGGCAGGTTCATGGTTTCGATGGCGCCGCTCGCCGAACGCAGCGGCCCGGTCACGCCGAACGGCGGCAGGTCGAGGCGGATCACGCGGTGCGTTTGCCCGAGTTCGTCGGCGACGCGATTCCACGTGTGCAGTGAAGACGCGAAACCGTGAATCATCACGATTGGGTCGCCATGGCCTTCATCGACGTAATGCACGTCGGCGCCCATGATCGTCACGAACTTCGAACCGTGTTGCGTATAGCGGCGCCGCAGTTCGGCGCGTGGCACGCTGGTGATGCCAAGGCGCGCGGCGAGCGATCGCGGCGGCAGCGCGGCGGATGGTGCGGCGGATGGTGCGGAAGTGGCAGACGTCACGGCGATCTCCGGCAGCGGGTGAAAAGCCTGGCGCGAGGTCCAGGCAAGAAACCGTTGTCTACAAATGTCTACTGCGGCGTAACGCGAGAGTAGACAACTGTACACATCGCGTCAAGATCGTTAGAGTGCTGCTATCAAACGCGCGCGATGCGCAATCACCGGAAACCGATGAAATCCGTGTTCGAAGCGGCGGCCGTCGCCGACCCAGGCCTTGTCGACGCGCAGGAATTGCCGGCGGGCAAGCGCAAACTGATCGAAGCCGCACTGCGGTTGACTGCGGGCGGCCGCAGTTTCGCGAGCCTGGGTTTGCGTGAACTGGCACGCGAGGCCGGGCTCAATCCCAACACGTTCTATCGTCATTTCGACACGCTCGATGAACTGGCGCGCGAGGCCGTCGAATCGGTGAGCCGGCGCTTGCGGCCGATGCTGCGGCGCGAGCGCTGGCTCGCCGCGCACGCCGAGCCGCATAGCGTGCCGCGTCGCGCGTGCATGGCGTTCTTTGCGTTCGCGCAGGATAACCGCGAGGCGTTCCTGAGCGCGCTGGCCGAATATCACGGTACTTCGCCGGCGCTGCGTGAGGCGGTGCGCGCGAATCTGCACGAGGTGTCGGCGGAAATGGCCGACGACGTCGTGCAATTAGCGCTGATGCCGACGCTGGCCCGTGTGAGCGTCGATGAAGTTTGTACGCAGATCGTGCTGCAACTGTTTCATCTGTCGGCCGAATATATCGACGCGGATGCCGCGCGCCGCGAGGCGCTGATCGATTACGCGGAACGCTTCATCGTCAGGCTGTTTGCGGGTTCGGTGCTGCTTGCGCAGCATGAGGCGGGGAGGGGCGGGGCGGATTGAAGCCCTGCGAGCCGATGTCTCGTGTAGTGAATCGGCAAAGAATCAGAACAGGCTCCTGTGAACTGCGGAGCCTGTTTTTTGAACGGCGCGATGCATGCCAATTGGCGTTGCGGCGCACATCGGCATGCGTCAGCACATGCTGTTTCAGGTATCGGTCCAGCCGCCCGAATCGTCGTTGCTGCCCATGTCGACACCGCCGCCACCGTTGTCGTTCCAGTCGTTCGAGCCCTGGCCGAAATCGAGGCCGCCGCCGTTGCCGCCGTCGTTGCCACGGCGCCGCGCTTCGTCGTCGACGATCACGTCGCGCTCGACCACGCGCTCGCGGCCGGAGTTCAGCGCTTCGCCGAGCAGCACGCCGGTGAGCAGGCCGCCCATGCCACCGCCAAAACCGCCGCCTTGCTGGACGACGACCGGCGGCTGTTGCTGATACGGGCCTTGCTGCGGATAGGGTGCTTGCGGCGGATTGCCGAAACGTTCCGCTTCCTGCGCATACGGCGACTGCTGCTGGTTGCCGGCGGCCGCCGCGGCAGCCGGATCGGGCCGCCCGTCGGCGCGTGCGCGCAGGCTGGCTAGACGCTGTTCGAGCTCGTCGAGCTGATACGGCGGCAGCGGATTCTTGCCGTTCGACAAACCCTCGACGACGCCGCGCAACTGATCTTCGGTTGCTTCGACTTCCTTTTCCAGCGCCTCATGACCCGGCGCGGTGGAAAGCTTCACGTCGAGCTTCAGTGAACGCACTGCGTTGAGCATGTCGGTCGCGCGCTTGAGCTGCTCGCGACGATCGCCGTCGGCGCGCGTGTCGTCCTGCGTGCGCGCGCGGCGCAAAGTCCAGCGCAGCACCAACGCAATCACGCCAATCAGAACTATGATGCCGATCCACATACCGACCCCCGGGCCATGTTGTTGCGCTTGCGGCTGCATCGCCGACTGTTGCTGCACAGCAGGCGCATTCTGCTGGGCGAACGGATTCGCGGCGCGACCCGTGGTGTTGCCGCCCGCGCGCTCCGCGTCCCTGCGGATGCGTGATTCGGTTTGCGCGAAGCGGTTCGGGTCCGTGAAGCGGATTTGCGGGTCGAGCGTCTTGGCCTGTTGCAGCTGGGCGAGCGCGTCGCCATAGCGGCCTTCGCGATCGAGCACCTGGCTGTACAGATAGTGCGCGCGGGCGTTGTTCGGATGGGCCTGCAGCACCTCGCTCAGACCGGTATCGGCTTGCTGCCAGTTGCCTTGCGACATCGCCGATTCGATCTGCTGAACGCTCGGCACGGCGAACGCCGCTGCCGACACCAGCA
This sequence comes from Paraburkholderia strydomiana, assembly GCF_046030495.1. Lineage (GTDB taxonomy): Bacteria > Pseudomonadota > Gammaproteobacteria > Burkholderiales > Burkholderiaceae > Paraburkholderia > Paraburkholderia strydomiana_A. The sequence continues at coordinate 115,075 of NZ_JAQQCJ010000017.1, read as the reverse complement.
GCAGCGAAGCGAACGCGGTTGCGAGAAATTTTTTCATTTGCGGACCGGGCGCGTAGCGCCCGTCTCCTTCAGTCGTTACCAGTGGCCGCGCGGATGATCGGCCGGCATGCCGGCGCCCGTACGAGGCCGCCGGCATGTACTGCCGTGCGATTACTGCGCCGGCGTGTTGAGCTGCTTCTTCAATGCTTCCAGACGATCTTCGACGGACGGGCCGCGGTTCAAATCTGCGAGCTTGTCGTCGAGGGCTTTGCCGCTCTTCACATCGGCGGAATTCAGACGGGCGTCCGAGCGGGCATTCGACAACGACACCTTGTCTTCGAGCTTCTGGAAATCTTCAGAAAGGTTCTTGCCGCCGATCCCGCCCAACGCGGTCGCCGCGACGTCTTTCGCTTCGGCGATCTGCTGCTTCGCCTGCAGGATGTTCGAACGCGCGTTGAGGTCGTTGCGGCGGCTGCGCATGTCTTCGATCTGGCTCTTCAGCTGCGCCACCGACGGCTCGAGCGTGGTCAGCTCCTTCGTCAGCGCATCGCGTTCGGCTTCGGCCGTGGCCTGCGCGCCGAGAGCTTCACGCGCGAGCGCTTCATCGCCGGATTGCAGCGCGCGCTTCGCGCCGTCTTCATACTTCTTCGCCTTGTCTGCGGCAACATCGCGCTTGCTTTGCTGCGTGGCCACTTGCGCCTGAATCTCGATCAGCGAGTTCTCGGCCTTGCCGATGCTTTCGTCGAGTTCGCGCACGATCTGGCGCGAGTCGCGCGACGGATCCTGCACGGAGTCGGCCGCGTCGTTCAGGAGACCTTTGAGCGTGCGCGAAATGCTGTCAAAAAGCGACATGAAAACCTCCAAAGAATGGTGTTGGCGCTGAATAATCCGGCGCGCTTAACTGCTTTTCACTGCTACTTTACGCCGCTGCGCACGAAGCTGCGCAAACGTTCGGACCGGAGTTCGGGGCGCGCTCGCCAATTGCAATAGCGATGCCGTGAATTGTCCGGTTCGAAGGTTAAAACGGTGAATAGTTTCAAAGGTTAAATCGCGCGAGGCGTCTTCGACTTGACCGCGAATATACACCACGCGTCCTCTTAAAAACGGCTTGCGGGGCGCAATGGCTCATTGCCCCGGCTGGGGCGCGGCAGGTGGGGGAGAAGCGAGTGAAAGGGGCTGTGCGCCATGCCCGGCCGAGCCTGCGTGCGAGGCGTGGCTCGTTCATGCCGGGCGGCTTTAACGATGCGAATGACTCAAATGTCAGACGCTTTTTTCATTCGAGCAAATGGCGATTCGAATGCTCAAGCTTGCAATGCCGAAAGCTCGTCCATTTGAATCGCCTTAATGTAACGATATGCAACGGGCATGCCACGAAATGCGCAATTCGCTGCGCTTTTTGTTACGCGAAGCGGCCGCCTTCGGTGCTCGGGTCGCCGCTTGGTTCGTCGTCGTCGCGCGGCTTGTCGATCCGTGGGCGCTTCAGCACGTTGCGCAGCGGCGCTTCCATGTCGGATGGCTGCTGCGCCGAAGCTTGATCGGCTGCCGCTTTCGCTTCGGCGACTCGCGCGACTGCTTCGGCGGTGGCCGCGGCTTCCAGATCGGCTTCCGCGGCGAGGGCGGCTGCGAGGCCCGCCGGCAGCAGCGGAGCGGGTTGGGCGCCAGGCCCGCGTGGCAATGCATCCGCGGCGCGCGACGAATGCTCGTGACCTGTTGTACCGGTAGAGTCCGCTGTTGCGTCCGCCGCCTCAGGAGGGCCTCCGTCCGCGCGTGTCTGCAGCGCCGCCGGCAACGCGGCACGGGCGTAGCGCGTGCCGCGCGCCACGCGTTGCAGCGCCGCGTCGAGCGCATCGGGCGCGCGCGGCGCGCGCAACCGGTCGACGATGCTCGCCGCCTTCACCTGCTCGCTGGTCGCGCCGAAGCTCAGCACGGCGCGCCGCATCAGCTCGCTGACGCTAATGCCCAGATTCTCGGCGGTGGAGGTGATCGCGCGTTTCTGCGCGGTCGTCACGAATACGACGATGCGTTCGCTCGGCTTGTTCATGGTTGGCTCGCATACTTGTTGGCATGGGCGGGTCAAGGCGTTATCCGGTAGACGCCAGCGCGCGCACCGGTGTCGTTGCGCGCGCCGGGACCATCATATGACGAGTTGCACCGATGCGAAACGGGCGCGACATGAAAATCCCGTGACATCAACGAGTTGTGGCGTTTCCAGGGGCTTTGTCCACAGGCCTTTCCCCGTTTTCTGCTGATAACCCGGGCGTAACCCCCAAAATGCCTGGTGGCCGCGGCACGAAGGGAATTCTTACAAAAAAACTGGCTTGACGCCCGCTTGATTTCTTTAAAATGCTCTGTTACGTTGCGCCGGACATGGTCCCAGGCGTGCCGTGCGGCCGGCCGGGGGCAAGCGGCTGCGCGGTGGCTTACGCCTCTGGCTACGAGGTTCGATCACCACCCATGCGCGCGCCGCGAGCGCGGGCAGACAGGCGTGCTTCAGGCGCCCACTTTTCCAGTCATGCCAATCATCAAACGACCGCATTCCTCCCATTCTCCGTCCGGTGAAGACCGGGATTCCTACCAACGCACTCCAGGACGCAATGCCGCTTCGCGCGATGCGGAGGCCGGCCGCCGTTCGCTCGGCGCGACGCTCGCGCTCTGGTTCGTGGGGCTCCTCGCGACTGTCGCGGTGGTGGGTGCGCTGATTGTCGGCTATGCGCTGGTGGTGATGGGGCCGCAACTGCCGTCGCTCGATGCGTTGACCGACTATCGTCCGAAAGTGCCTCTGCGCGTCTATACGGCGGACCACGTGCTGATCGGCGAATTCGGCGAAGAGCGGCGCAGCCTCGTGCGCTTTCAGGACATTCCCGACCAGATGAAGAAAGCGGTGCTCGCGATCGAGGACTACCGCTTCTACGAGCACGGCGGCGTCGACTTCGTCGGCATTCTGCGCGCCGGCGTATCGGACCTGATGCACGGCGGCGCCTCGCAGGGCGCGAGCACGATCACGATGCAGGTGGCGCGCAACTTCTTCCTGTCGAGCGAGAAGACCTATACGCGCAAGATCTACGAGATGCTGCTCGCGTACAAGATCGAGCGAGCGCTCACGAAAGATCAGATTCTCGAGCTGTACATGAACCAGATCTATCTGGGCGAGCGCGCGTACGGCTTCGCGTCGGCCGCGCGCGTGTACTTCGGCAAGGATCTGAAAGACATCACGCTGGCGCAGGCCGCGATGCTGGCCGGCTTGCCGAAGGCGCCGTCCGCGTATAACCCGGTGGTCAATCCGAAGCGCGCGAAGATCCGCCAGGAGTACATTCTGAAGCGCATGCTCGAGCTGAAATACATCAGCCAGGAGCAGTACGAGCAGGCCGTGAAGGAAGAGATTCACACGAAGAACCCGGGCAACGAATACAGCGTGCATGCGGAGTACATCGCCGAAATGGTTCGGCAGATGATGTACGCGCAGTACAAGGACGAAACCTATACGCGCGGTCTGAACGTCACCACGACGATCGATTCGGCGGATCAGGACGCGGCGTACCGCGCGGTGCGCAAGGGCGTGATGGATTACGAACGGCGTCACGGCTATCGCGGGCCGGAAGGCTTCGTGCAACTGCCCGCACCGGGCGACGAGCGCGATCAGACCATCGACGACGCGCTCACCGATCACCCGGACAACGGCGAGATCATCGCCGCCGTGGTGACGGATGCGAGTCCGAAGCAGGTGAAGGCGCAGCTGGTGGACGGCACCCAGGTGACGATCAGCGGCGACGGCCTGCGCTTCACCGCGGCCGCGCTGAGCGCGCGCGCGACGGCGGCCACGAAGATCAAGCCGGGCTCGATCGTGCGCCTCGTCGCCGACGACAAGGGCAACTGGCAGATCACCCAACTGCCGCAGGTGGAAGGCGCGCTCGTGTCGCTCACGCCGCAGGACGGCGCGATCCGCGCGCTGGTGGGCGGCTTCGACTTCAACAAGAACAAGTTCAACCACGTTACGCAGGCATGGCGTCAGCCGGGTTCGAGCTTCAAGCCGTTCATCTATTCGGCGGCGCTCGACAAGGGCGTGGGACCGGCGACGATCATCAACGACGCGCCGCTGTATTTCCCCGCGAGCACGCCGGGCGGCGATGCGTGGGAGCCGAAGGACGACGACCAGCCGGACGGTCCGATGCCGATGCGGCTCGCGTTGCAGAAGTCGAAGAACCTGGTGTCGATCCGCATCCTGTCGTTCATCGGCACCAAGTACGCGCAGGACTTCGTCACCCAGCGTTTCGGTTTCGATGCCGACAAGACCCCGCCGTATCTGCCGATGGCCCTCGGCGCCGGTCTCGTCACGCCGCTGCAGTCGGCGGGTGCGTACTCGGTGTTTGCGAACGGCGGCTACCGGATCAACCCGTATCTGATCAACGAGGTCACGGACGCACGCGGGGAGCCGCTGTCGAAAGCGCAGCCGCTGACGGCCGGGCGTGACGCGCCGCGCACGCTGGAACCGCGCAACGCGTACATCATGAACAGCCTGCTGCACTCGGTGGCCACGGCCGGTACGGGCGCGGGCACCAACGTGCTGCGCCGTTCGGACCTGCAAGGCAAGACGGGTACGACCAACGACGCGAAGGACGGCTGGTTCGCCGGCTATCAGCAGTCGCTGGTGGCGGTTGCGTGGATGGGTTACGACCAGCCGAAGACCCTCGGCAGCCGCGAATTCGGTGCGCAGCTCGCGTTGCCGATCTGGATCGAGTACATGCAGCGCGCGCTGCGCGGCGTGCCGCAAGCCGAGCCGCAGCAGCCGCCGGGCGTGACCGCGGTCGACGGCGAACTGTTCTTCACCGACATGATGCCGGGCAACGGCTTCGTCGCGAGCATCGGGCTCGATTCGGCGAATCCTGTGGCCGGCACCGACGCGGTGGGCGGCGTGGGACCGGCGGGCATGACGCCGCCGACGGTGCCGCCGCCGAGCGTGTCGTCGAACGAGAAGAAGCAGATCATGGATCTGTTCGAGTCGAACAAGCCTTGATGGGCCTGCGTGCGCAAGCCGCGCGGGCCGCGCACGCGAGTTTGTGAAAGAGCAAGGAAGGCACGGCTGGAGTGTGTTCGAGCAGTCTGGGTAACGTATTCCGGACGCCTTCCTGCCGTTCTTTCCAACCAATTCTGTGTGCGTGGTCGGCAGTATGTTTTAATCACGCTTCTGGTGCTTTTTACCAGCGCTAACGCACCGCACCGCACCGCACCACAGCACAGCACAGCACCACACCGCAACGTCCGCCGCGAGCGAGACGTCCCCCTTCAAAGCGCAGCGCGAGACCCGGTTTGACGCGCGCGCATGTCACGTCGATCGTTGGCGACCCCGAGGTTGCCGCGGCCGGTGTGTTCGTCATCCAGCATCCACCGGGTCCCCGCCTTGTGAAAAGTCGAATTCTCATCTGTCTGACGACGGGCCTGCTGCGCATGTTCGCCTTCCTGCCCTATGGGGTGGTCGCGCGAATCGGCACCGGCATCGGCGCGTTGCTGTATCGGATTCCGAGCACGCGCCGGCGCGTCGTGCACACCAATCTGAAGCTGTGCTTCCCGGACATGAGCGACGAAGCGCGCGAACGTCTGGCGCGCGCGCACTTTTGCCACGTGATCCGCAGCTACGTCGAGCGTGGGCCGCAATGGTTCGGCAACGCGCAGGCGCTCGCGCGCCTCGTCGAAGTGGATAGTGCGATCGATCTCGCGGAGGTCTCGTCGCAGCCGACCATTTTTGTCGGCTTCCATTTCGTCGGCATCGAGGCGGGCTGCATGATGTATTCGACGCGCCATCCGGTCGCCTCGCTCTATACGCCGATGTCGAACCTGCTGCTCGACGCGATGGCCAAGCGGCAGCGCGGCCGCTTCGGCACGGAGATGATTCCGCGCAGCGACAGCGTGAGGCGAGCGCTGCGCGCGTTGCGCGAAGGCCGGCCGGTGATGCTCGCCGCCGATATGGATTTCGGCTTGCGCGATTCGGTATTCGTGCCGTTTTTCGGCGTACCGGCCTGCACGCTGACGTCGGTATCGCGGATGGCGCGCGCGGGCAATGCGCGGGTCGTGCCGTTTGTGACCGAGGTGCTGCCGGATTACCGTGGCTACAAGCTGACCATTTTCGATGCGCTAAGCAATTTTCCGTCCGATGATGTGTCGGTCGATGCGCGGCGGATCACCGAGTTTCTCGAGACACAGGTAAAACGGATTCCTGATCAATATTATTGGGTGCATAAGCGGTTCAAGAACCGGCCGGCGGGAGAGGCGGGGGTTTATTGAAGGGGTGGCCGAAGCCGGGCGCGGTGCCGGCGCCGCTGCGATCCGGCGACTCGACCGGTGTCGCGAGGGCAAACGCCCCCATGATGTTGCATCCACCCGCGACGCGTTTGACAAACCGATTCGCTTCAAGCACTTAAGCGTGCGGCCCAAAGGTTATCAACAGCCCTGTCAACATAAACTGGGGATAACGTTGAGGCATCCCGACTGCCTCATCGCCAGAAAATGCCAGTGCCCAACGCCCACTGGTTCATTCCGTACCGCTCCCACAAACCCCAGCGCATTCAATGTGTTAGCCCGCTTGTCAGATAGTTTTCAACAGGCTCTTCAACATAAACTGGGGATAACTTCGCGGCTTGACCGTACGGAATCCCAGGTTTAGTTCGGCACGCCCGCATTCGCAGCCGACGTTGAGGACGCTGCGGCAGCAGCAGCCGCCTCGACCGGCGGATTGCCCATCGCCTGAAACAACGCCGCCGTATCCGTCAAACGAGCGCTCGTATAGCGGATCTCGTCGAGCTGTGCGTTGCGAAACTGCTGCTCGCTCGAGCGCGTCGATGCAATAGGCAACGCGCCCAGCCGGTAGCGTCCCGACGTCTCTTCGAAAATACCCTGGGCCGAACGCGCGGCGACATTCGCCGAGTCCAGCGCCTGCGCGTCGTGCTCCAACGCGGCGAGCGTATCGGCGACGTTCTGGAACGCGGCCAGCACCGTCTGCTTGTACTGCGAGAGAGTGGCGTCATACGTGGCCTGCGCCGCGCGGCGCTGCGCCAGCAGTGCGCCGCCATGGAAGAGCGGCTGCGACAACGACGCGCCAATGCTCCATATCGCCCCCGCGCCGGACAGTGCCACAGGCCAGCTAAACCCGCCTTGTCCCATCGACGCGCTCAGCGACAGGCTCGGGAACATCTGTGCCGTCGCGACGCCGACGTCGGCCGCCGCGGCTTTCACCGCGGCGTCGGCGGCCTGAATGTCGGGCCGTGAGCGCAACAGCTCCGAGGGCACCACGACCGGCACCTGCCCGGGCAGATGCAGCCGCGCGAGATCGAGGTCGTCCGGCGCCGCGTCCGGCGTGCGGCCGAGCAGCACGGCCAACGCGTGACGCGTGCTCAGCCATTGCTGCTTCAAACCCGGCAAGCTCGCCGCCAGACTCGCCGCGCTCTGCTGCGCGCTCAGCAGATCCGCGTGCGAGACCGCGCCGAGCGCATAGCGCCGCTGGGTGTCGCGCGCCTGATCGTTGGCGAGCGTCACGAGCCGTTCGGTGGTATCGATCTGCGCATGCAGGGCGGCGCTGGTGATCGTCGCCGTGACGATGTTGGCGGCCAGCGCACGGCGCGCGGCGTCGAACTGATAGGCCTGCACGTTCACGCGAGCGGCAAGCGCCGCATCGGCCAGACGCGCGGCGCCGAACAGGTCGAAGGTGTAGTGCGCCTGCAGTTGCCCGACGAAGACGTTGTACAGAAACGTGTTGGGGCCGATCTCGGGAATCGCCAGCGCGCGATTGCGGGTCGCCTGGCCACCCGCGTCGATGGTCGGCAGCATCGAACTGCCGACCTGCGCGCGCAACTGCTCGCGCGCGGCGGCGAGACTCTTGTCGGTCGCGGCGAGCGTGGGGCTGTTGCGCAAGCCTTCGTCGACCAGCGCGTCCAACGCGTCCGATTGATACAGCTTCCACCATTCGGGCACCGCCTGCGCGCCAACCACGAACTGCTGCGTGACGCCTTGCGCGGGCGCCGTCTGCGCCGGTTGCGCCTCGGCGCCGTAGTGCGCCGGCTGCGGCATCGCGGGCGGCTCGCCGCTCGGCCCGAACGAGCAGGCGGCGAGCGCGCAGGCGGCGAGGCCGAGCGCACCGAGGCGCGGATAGCGGGAGAGTGTCAGAGTAGCCATGCTCAATTCCCCGTATGCGTCGCACCGGACGGCGTCTGCGGCTCGCGCTCGTCGCCGCGCACCCTGAACGATGCGGCGTACAGCGCGGGCAGATAGAACAGCGTGAGGATGGTCGCGCTCGTGATGCCGCCCATCAGCGCGGTCGCCATCGGGCCGAAGAAGTTCGAGCGCAACAGCGGAATCAGCGCGAGCACGGCGGCGGCCGCGGTCAGCGTGATCGGCCGGAAACGCCGCACGGTCGCGCCGACGATTGCGTCGAAGCGCTTGTGCCCCGACGCGATGTCCTGCTCGATCTGATCGACCAGAATCACCGAGTTGCGCATGATGATGCCGAACATCGCGATCACGCCGAGCATCGCGACGAAGCCGAACGGCTGGCCGAACAGCAGCAGCGTGAGCACCACGCCGATCAGGCCGAGCGGCGCGGTCAGCACGACCATCAGCACACGCGCGAAGCTCTGCAACTGGATCATCAGCAGAGTCAGCACGGCAATCACCATGATCGGAATCTGCGCATTGATCGATGCCTGGCCTTTGCCGCTTTCCTCGACCGAGCCGCCGACTTCGATCCGGTAGCCGACCGGCAGCGTCGCGCGAATCGGCGCGAGCGCGCGGTCCACCGAGTGCGTGACGTCGATGCCTTGCGCGCCCGGCGACACATCGGACTGCACCGTGATGGTCGGCTGACGGTCGCGCTCCCAGATCACGCCGTACTCCAGATCGTTGCGCAGATGGCCGAGCGTGCCGAGCGGCACGGGGCCGTTCGGCGTGGGCATCGCCAGCGCGACGAGTTGCGACGGGTCGACACGTTCCGCGCGCGGCGCGCGCAGATCGACGCTGATCAGCTTGTCGCGCTCGCGATACTGCGTGACCGTGTAGCCGGAAAGCGTCATCGCGAGGAAGCTCGAAATGTCTTCGGAGCTCACGCCGAGTTCGCGCGCCCGTTTCTGATCGACCTCGAAACGCACCGAGCGCTCGGCCGGCTCGTCCCAATCGAACTGGACGTTGCGGGTGCCGCGATCGGCGCGCATGGTGGCGGCGACGCGCTCGGCGATCGAGCGCACGGTCGCGATGTCGTCGCCGCTTACGCGGAACTGCACCGGATAGCCGACCGGCGGCCCGTTCTCGAGGCGCGACAGGCGCGTGCGGATTGCCGGGAAGTTGTTGCGCAGTTCCGGTTCGAGCCACTGTGCGAGCTTCTCGCGATCCTTCACCGACTTCGCCGTGATCACGAACTGCGCGAAATTGGGCTGCGGCAATTGCTGATCGAGCGGCAGATAGAAGCGCGGCGCGCCGGTGCCGACGAAGCTCACCGTATGATCGATTTCCGGGCGGCCCACCAGCGCTTTTTCGAGCCGCTGCGCCTGGCGCAACGTCGCCTCGAACGACGCGCCTTCGGGCAGGCGCACGTCCACCAGCAACTCGGGGCGGTCCGAGCTCGGGAAGAACTGCTGCGGCACCAGCGTGAAGCCCGCCATCGCAAGTACGAACAGCACGACGGTGATCGCCAGTACGACGAAGCGCCGCTCGATGCACCAGCCGATCCAGCCACGCAGACGCTTGTAGAAGCGCGTGTCGTAGATGTCGTGCTCGTGGTCTTCCGCTTCGTGCGCCTGGCGTTTGCGCTCGGGCAGCAGGTGATAGCCGAGCAGCGGAATCAGCACGACCGCCGCGAGCCACGACGCGATCAGCGCGATCGCCGAGACTTCGAAGATCGAGCGCGTGTATTCGCCGGTGCTCGATTTCGCCAGCGCGATCGGCAGGAAACCGGAGACGGTCACGAGCGTGCCGGTCAGCATCGGAAACGCGGTGCTGGTGTAGGCGAAGGCCGCCGCGCGCGTGCGATTCCAGCCTTGCTCCAGCTTCACCGACATCATCTCGACCGCGATGATCGCGTCGTCCACGAGGAGCCCCAGCGCGAGCACCAGCGTGCCGAGCGACACCTTGTGCAAACCGATGTCGAACAGATACATGCACAGCGCCGTGACGGCGAGCACCACCGGAATCGAGATCACGACCACCATGCCGGTGCGCACGCCGAGCGACACGAGGCTCACCACCAGCACGATCGCGACGGCTTCGGCGACGGCTTCGAGGAAGTCGTCGACCGAGCGCGCGACCGCGTGCGGCATGCTCGACACTTCGACGAGTTGCAGGCCGGCGGGCAAAGCTTGACGCAACTGCGCCATCTGTTGATCGAGCGCTTTGCCGAGGCGGATCACATCGCCGCCCGGCTGCATCGTCACGCCGATGCCGAGCACCGCCTTGCCGCCGAAGCGCATTTGCGTGACGACCGGATCGTCGTAGCCGCGCTTGATCGTCGCAATGTCGCCGAGACGGAAGGTGCGGTTGTTGATGCGGATCAGGGTGTCGGCGAGCGCGGCGACGTCCTTGAACTGGCCGTTGGGGCGCACGAACACGCGGTCGTCGGCGGTGGTCAGCGTGCCCGACGGTGCGACGCTGTTCTGCGCGTTGATCGCCTGGCCGAGCTGCTGCGGCGAGATGCCCAGGCGCGTGAGCTGCGTGTTGGCGATCTCGATGTAGATGTGCTGGTCGGGGTCGCCGAAGTAATCGACCTTGCCGACGCCCGGCACGCGCAGCAGCACCGTGCGCAGCTGGTCCGCGTAATCGTGCAGTTGTGCGGCGGAGAAGCCGTCGCCTTCGAGCGTGTAGATGTTGGTGTAGACGTCGCCGAATTCGTCGTTGAAGAACGGGCCTTGTATGCCTTGAGGCAAGGTCGCCGCGATGTCGCCGACTTTCTTGCGCACCTGATACCAGGTCTCGGGCACGTCGCGAACGGGCGCCGAGTCTTTCATCGTGAAGAACATCAGCGACTCGCCGGGGCGCGAATAGCTGCGGATGAAATCGACCGCGGGCGTCTCCTGCAACTTGCGGCCGATGCGGTCGGTCACCTGTTCCTGCACCTGCCGCGCGGTGGCGCCGGGCCAGAAGGTGCGGATCACCATCACGCGGAACGTGAACGGCGGGTCTTCGGACTGCGCGAGCCGCGTATAGGCGAGGATGCCGAACGCGGTGGCGAGCGCGATCAGAAAAACGACCAGCGCCTGATGACGCAGCGCCCAGGCGGACAGGTTGAAGCGTCCTTCTTCATGTTCATGGGCCGTGCTCATGAAGCGAAGTCCTCGGGATGCAGCGGTGCGATCACGCGGACCTTTTCGCCGGCGGTCACGGTATGCACGCCTTGCAGCACGACGCGCTCGCCGTCCTTGAGCCCCTGGCCGATCACGACGGTGCGCTCGGTATAGCGCGTCACCGTTACACCGCGCAGTTCGAGCGCGTTGTCGGCGCTGCGCACGACCCACACGGCCGGCTCGCGGCCTTCGTGGAACAGCGCGGTGACGGGCAGCGTGAAGAAACCGGTTTGCCGCGCCGCGCCGTTCGCCTGCGACGAGGCTTGCGGCGCGACATCGGCGGTCATGCCGAGGCGCACGTCCGGGCCCGGATTGTCGAGCGTGAGCCGCGCGCGCCACGTGCGGCTTTGCGAATCGGCGGCGGGCGAGAGTTCGCGCACGCGCGCCGTGAATTTGCGCCCCGGCAGCGCGGCGAGCGTGACGTTGGCGCTTTGTCCGACCGCGAACCCCGCCAGCGCGCTTTCCGGCACGTCGCAAAGCACGTCGATGTCGCCGCTCCATGCGAGGTTGTAGACGGCCTGGCCCGCGGATACGTTCTGCCCGGTGTCGGCCTGTTCCGCCGTGATGACGCCCGCGTGAGCGGCGACCAGCGTGGTGTATTGCAACTGGTTCTTCGCCAGCGCGGCCTGTTGCGCGGTCTGGTCGCGCTGCGCGAGCGCGGACGCGTAGGCATTGGTGGTCTGTTCGAGCTGTGCCGGCGCGATCAGGTTTTCCTTCGCCTGCGCCTGGTCGCGATCGAGCTGCTGCTTCGCGAACACGAGCCCGTGCTGCGCGGCTTCGAGTTGCGCCTGCGCGCTGGCCGCGTTCTTTTGCGCATCGGCCGGGTCGAGCAGGGCGACGATCTGGCCGCTCTTCACGGCGTCGCCGAGGCGCACCCGCCGCTCGATGATCTTGCCACCGACGCGAAACGACAGCGGCGTCGAATAGCGCGACTGCACTTCACCGGGCAGGGACGCTGCCGGCATCGCATTGCCGTCCGCCTGCACGGCGAGCGCCACCACGGGACGCGGCGCGGGGGCCGCTGCTTCTTTCTTCGAGCACGCCGCCAGCGTAAGCGCGGCGGCCAGCGCCACGGCGCCGGCTGCGCGGCGCATGGGCCGAGGGGACTGCTGGCGCATCGTCGACGATGCGGGAGAACCGGGACGCTTCACAATTACCCCAACTGGAGACAGCGAACGAACACGGCAAGCCGCAGCGGCCCGCCAGCGAAGACGCGCAGCCCGGTTCATGCAATCGGCATACGCATCTGACTTCGAATGGTGACATGCATTCTAATACACTCATGTATTTGAATGTTGGAGTGAATTTGAATTCTTTTCGGTGCTAGACTGGCGGCCATGAAACGGCAACGACTGACACGTGAGCAAAGCAAGGACCAGACGCGCGAGCGTCTGCTCGATGCCGCGCAAGCGATTTTCATGAAAAAGGGCTTTGTCGCGGCGAGCGTCGAGGATATCGCGGCCGCGGCCGGCTATACGCGCGGTGCGTTCTATTCGAACTTCAGCAGCAAGAGCGAACTGTTTCTCGAACTGCTGCGGCGCGATCACGAAGCGATGCAGGCGGGCTTGCAGGCCATCTTTGCGAGCGCGGCGTCACGTGAGGAGATGGAAGCGCGCGTGCTGCGTTACTACAGCAGCCTGCATCGCGAGAACAAGTGTTTCCTGCTGTGGGTGGAGGCGAAGCTGCTCGCGGTGCGCGACGGCCGCTTCCGGCTGCGCTTCAATGCGTTCATGCACGAGAAGGTCGAGCAGCTGAGCGCCTATATCCGCGAATTTTCGGCGCGTGTCGGCACGCCTATGCTGATGGAGCCGGAAGCGCTCGCGATCGGTTTGATGGGCTTGTGCGACGGCGTGCAGTTCTTCTACACGGTCGATCCGCAGAACGTGCCGACGGAGATGGCCGAAGCGGTGCTGGCGGGATTTTTTTCCCGCGTGGTGTTCGGGCGCGACGCGTGAGCCGCACGGCTTGCGCGCTACAGGGGAAGAGGGCAGGCCCGCTCAGGTGGTCGCACCGCTACGCGCGGCACTGTTGAGCGCGGGTGCGGGAGAATTCAGACGACCGCGCGCGTATCTGCTGTATTCAGACGCCGCGCTCGCGGCGAATCAGACTTAGTTGTTCGGCAGGGGCGCACAGATGTCGGGGTCGGGCGCCGCGCAGGCGAACGAGTACTCGCCGCTATAGCGCAGCACTTGCGCGCCGGCATGCAGGACCACCTTGATGTCCGGGCAGCGCTCGTAGGCGATGAAAGCCGAGCAGGCCGCTGCGGACCAGCAGACCAGTGAAAACGCGATTTTTTCGAAAAGCTGAAAACGATGTGGCATGGCGGTAATTTCCTTTCGGCCGCTATGTTACCAGTACCTAAGGGTTTATACCTAGTCTAAATCTGCAACAATCGCTGAAACAGTGTCATGGGGGCCTCGCCAATCTGTCTGGAATGTCATGTTCAGGTCAGGGTTGGGACATGATCAGACCGATACAATCGGTTCGTTGGGCAAACCCGCGCGCGCCTTGCCGCACGGGTATTCAACGGCGGCGAGGTTGCGCCGGCCCGGCTTTACCGAGGCAGGAGTCGTCCCATGAATCAACTGCAGTCGATGCGCGTGTTCGTCAAAGTGGCGGACCTCGGCAGCTTCGTCGGCGCGGCCGGCGCGCTGGATCTTTCTACCGCGGTGGTCACCCGGCACGTGGCCGATCTGGAAGCGCGTCTCGGCACGCGGCTGCTCAATCGCACCACGCGCCGGTTGTCGCTCACCGAGTCCGGCAGGACTTACCTCGAACGCGTGCGCCACATTCTCGACGACCTCGAAGGCGTCGAGCAGATGGTGGTGGCGCGCAATCACGAACCCGTCGGCACCTTGCGCATCGTCGCGCCGGTGGTGTTCGGGCTGAATAGCCTGGCCCCGGTCGTGCAGTCGTACGCGGCGCGCTATCCGGCGGTCGTGCCGGATGTCACGCTCGCGGATCGTCATGTCGACCTGGTCGAGGAGGGCTTCGACGTCGGCATCCTGGCCGCGCGGCACATGCGTAGCGCGAGCATCGTCACACGGCGCCTGACGACCGGCTATATGACGGTCTGCGCAACACCCGCCTATCTGGCGCAGCACGGCACGCCGACGCGTCCCGAGCATCTGCTGAAGCATCCGTGCTTGAGCCGGCCGTCCGAGCAGGGCGGCGAGGAGCGCGTGTTCAGCGGACCGGACGGTGAAGTCCGGGTCAGGCCGGTCAACGCGATCGCCGCGAACAATAGCGAGATGCTCCGGCAATTCGCGCTGCTGGGCATGGGGGTGGCGATTCTGCCGAGCTATCTGATCGGCCGGGATCTGGCGTGCGGGCGACTGGTGCCGCTGCTTGGCGATTACCGTTTGCCGCAGGTCGAGATCACGATTGCCTATCCGAGCCGGCTGCATCTGCCGGCAAAGGTGCGTACTTTTATCGATCACCTCGTCGAGCATTACCAGCAGGCCGGTGATCACGCGCGGGATGCGCGGATCGTGACGATGACGAACGCCGTTGCTGGCGTGCCCGCCGAGAGGAATGAAGTGGCGTTGCCGCGCGAGGTGGCGCGCCGCGTACCCAAGGCGGTACGCACGCGGGTCGTGGCGGCGTCGCAGGTTTGAGGGTGACTGCGGCTTGGGTCGGGCGCGGCGCCCCGCCGCCCGCTTAAGCCCCCAGCCCCGGACCGTAATTGCCGCTGATCAGACGCGTGACGGACGCAATGTCCGCGTAATCCTGCTCCGGCATTCCATCGAGCATAGACAGCACTTCGTTGCTCGCGCCGGCTTCGCGTGCGGCGTCGACCAGCGCGTCCTTATTGGTCGGGAAATGGACTTCGCTGAGAAGGTCGGTGATCTGCAGGTCGATCGATTCACCGGGGATAGCCGAGGCAGTCATGCAAATGCTCCTGTGAGAACGCGATTGGAATCAGTTGTTGGGAGTGTTGGCGCTGACGCAGGCGCGGGACAGCAAAGGCACAAAAGAACCGGCCCGTTCGGCGCCGCCAGCCATTTAAGTCGTGCACGCTCATGACCTGCACCGCGCGGCGCATGAAAGGCTAACGAAGGGTTCACGACAACCGCCGCGACACACAAGCGCCCATGACCACGACGTCGCGAGCGCGGCGTCGCCAGGACACCGGCCGCCGTCAGGTCTGCAAATGCTCGTTCTTCCCCATGACGCTACGATCCAGATGTCGAGACTTCGGCAGCGCGATGTGCTGCCATTGCTGCGGCCGGTTATTGTCGATGGCGGCGACATCCGGCGCTGCGGGGGCGACCGGTGCGGCGTTGGCGCGTTCGGCAAGGCTACTCGCATTCGTGCTGTCGACGGCGGTATGAACCGGCGCGGCAAAACACGAGGCGGACAGCGTCACCATGATCAACAGTGTCGAGGTTTTCATCGCCCGACCTCCTAAGCTCATGCGGCGCTGACAATCAAGCAAACGCTGTGCCGTCCCCGCGTCGAAAGGACGGCGCAAGCTACACGCGGCACTGCGATGCGCGACCTGCATCTACCTACCATCTTAGATGGCAAATACTGCAACGCGCGGACATTTGCGACAAAACGGTATTGCTGTTTGGAGATGATCGCACGAACGCAATGACGGCGGGGTGCCCGGATGGGTGGGGCCTCTGGCGGGGAAGTGTGGTGCGGAGCGGCTCGGCGGGCTCGGCGCAGCGCCTCGCCGCAGACCCGCGCCCTCGTCGGCATACCCCTATCGCAACACATCAAACCGCGTCCACGGCCACGACGGCCGGTCGCGCATATACCCGTTCAGCCAGTTCCACTGCGGATGCCGCTTCATGAACGCCTGCGCGTCGAACGGCCGTCCGCACGGATGACCCCAGCGCGCGCTGAACGCCATCGCGCGTGCCATCTCGCTATCGACCACCTTGCCGTCGTTGGCCCCCCAGGGATTGAACGGCCCATGGTCGGTGCCGCCAAAGCGCGCGTCGTCCAGTTCCAGATGGCCGCAGATGGTGCGCGAGCAGGGGTTGTCGTTGCGGTCGAGATAGACGTCGTGATGATCGGCGATCATCTCCTTGGCGAGTTCCACGTCGATCCTGCCGCGATGCATTTCCTCGAGCTGCATGAAACGCAAGCGCCGCGCGCCGTTCTTGCGCACGTCCGTGTAGTCCTCGCCTTCGCCGATGCATTCCTGATTGCGAATTTTCAGGTCGGTCGCCGTGTTATAGCCGCTGTAGAAACCATCCTTCGTGGTCTCGAAGCCCGAATAGTGCAGCCCCAGTTCGTAACGCGCGATCTCGCCGGTCTTCGCGTCACCGAGCAGCCAACTGTTCGCATAGCCGCCGTTGTTCGCGAGCGCGAACATCTCGCACCATTCGCCAATGCTGTTCGCATACTGCGACGCGCGCCGCGAGCGGTAGAACTCGGGTGCGCCTGCCGCGTTGTAGCCGACGAAGTTGGAGATCGTGGTTTCGGTCACCATCAGCCCGGCGGCCGTGACCCAGAAGTCGGTGAGGCTGGAGATGCAGCCCGGCAAGCCCTGCATCAGGATGCGGTTGCCGCGGTCCGGCACGATGTCGAATACGACGTTGAACGCGTCGCCCGCCGCGTAGCGGTCCCAGGAGTTGTGCGCCATCACGATGCGGCCGTCGCGCGTCGCGTTGCCGGTGGCGATGAACGCGCTGCAATGGTGCCCGCGCCGGCCGCGCCACGGCTTCACGCCGAGCTGCGGCTGCTGCCGCGCCGCGTGGCTCGGCCACCAGCTTTGCAGCAGATCCATGTAGCCGTTCCACGCCAGCACTTCGGCGAACGGCAGCTTCGCACCGTCGGCGATGCCCTGGATTTCGTCGGCAAATTCGGTGTCGAGCTTGCTGGCGAACTGGGCGCTCGCGGCATCGACGAAGGTGTCGAACTCTTCGCCCGTGTCCCACTTTGCGAGATAGCGGGCGGTATGGATCGCGTTGCGGATTTCGGCGGCGAGCAGCTGGCCGTGCTGCTCGCCGCGATCGTAGGGCTCGCCTTCGATATGCAGGAAGATCCAGCCTGCCTGGTCGCGGCGCACGGCATCGAGGGACGGTTCGCTCATCTTCGCTCCGATCGCACGGCGGGCGTCTCGGCGCGCCCGTCCTGACGTCACGTGCGCTGCGGTATCGGTGGCGAAAGCGTGCCGGTTTTGTGCCGCAGCGATCTCCCCATTGTAGAGAATTTGCGGCGCTTTGCACGGCGCCGCCGGGCCGTGCGCCGGACGGGGTGACGCCGCCTAGTGGGTCGGATTCATGCGGAAATAGGCGTCGAGCAGCGAGGTTTTGTAGACCACGCCGGCGAGCTTCGGATGCGCGGCGCTTTCGACCACCGGCAGACGCTCGCCCTGAAACGCCATGAAGTGCTGCAGCGCGACGCCGAGCGACATGTCCGGCGTGAGCACGTCGAAGTGCGGCTGCAGATAGTCCGCGGCGGTTTTCGCCGACGTATCGCTTTTGTCGAGCAGATCGGACGTGATGTCCTTGAGCGCGACCACGCCGAGAAACGCGCCGGACTCGTTGGCGACGTACAGATACTTCACCGGATATTCGAGGAACACGCGCGTCATGTCCTGCACCGTCGCGTTCGGCAGCACGACGGTTTCGGCGGGGCGGATCAGCTCGCGCATCTGGGTGGCGCGCAGGCGCGTGCGCTCCTGTTCCTCGCGGTTGCGGTGCAACGTGATTTCGTACATCGAGGTCTTGCCGATCGCACGCGCGATGAAATAGGCGACCACGCACGAGAGCATCAGTGGCAGCACGACCTGGTAGCTGAGCGTCATCTCGAAGATCATCAGGATCGCCATCAGCGGCGCCTGAGTCGCGCCGGCGAGGAACGCGCCCATGCCGACCATCGCGTACGCGTACGGCTCCGAGGTCGCGTGCGGCCACAGCGCGTGCATGCCCTGGCCGAACAGCGAGCCGACCGCCGCGCCGACGAACAGGGTCGGCGTGAAGACCCCGCCGACCGCGCCGGAGCCTGCCGTGGCCGCGGTCGCGGCGAGCTTGAACACCAGCACGAGGACGAGCGCGGTCCAGGTCCACGGCGAATGCAGAATCGAGTTCACGACGCTATAGCCGTTGCCCCACACCTCGGGCGTCCAGATGGAGATGACGCCGACCACGAAGCCGCCGAGCGCGAGCCTGACGGGCAGCGGCACGGGCAGTTTGCGAAAGGCGGCCTTCGACGCGTCGAGCAGCCGCAAAAACTGCGGCGCGGCGAGCCCGCACAGTGCGCCGAGCGCGACGAACAGCAGCACTTCGAGGCCCGCCACCGCCGGAAACACCGGCATCTCGTACGGCGGCTTGTAGCCGGCGAATTCGCGCATCGTGATGTTGGCGACCACGGCCGACACCACCACCGGCCCGAAGCTCTCCATCGCGATCGAGCCGAGCACGATCTCGGTGACGAAAAACGCGCCCGCGATCGGCGCGCTGTACGCCGAGGTAATCCCCGCCGCCGCGCCGCAGGCGACCAGCAAACGCAGCCGCGACGGATCGAAATGCACCCAGCGTCCGATCAGCGACGAGGCGAGTGCCGCCAGTTGCACCATCGGCCCTTCGCGGCCGATCGAGCCGCCGCTCGCGATCGTGAACAGCGACGACACGCTGCGCCACAGGCTCAGCTTGACCGGCACCACGCCGTCGCCGATCGCGACCGCTTCCATGTAGTCGACGTGATTGCATTTGTCGGCGTGACGCTGCGCGATCAGCAGAAAGAAGCCGGCGATCAGACCGCCGGCGGCCGGCAGCCAGATCCGCACGGTCCACGGCAGGCTGCGCGCCATCTCGACGAAGCTGCCGGCGCGGCCCGCCACCAGCAGTTGCAGCAGCGCGATGGCTTCGCGAAACAGGATCGTCGCAAAGGCGCCGGCGATGCCGACCACCACCGACCAGACCAGCATCGTGTGGGCGTCCGAGAGACGGAACAGGTTTTGGGCGCGGGTGCGCAGCTTCAGCAGGAATGAAAGCACGTCGACGGTACAGGGCGTGGGAAAGGATTCGGGAACGCGCCCAACCACAGCAACGCGCCCGCCGTGCGCAGCGGGCGCGTTGCTGTCGTTGGGCGAAGGGGGGCGGCGCGGCTCAAGTCGCCGCCTTGTCGAGTTCCGGATAGTGCCGGAAGATGCAGGCCTCGTTGTGTTCGATGCGCCGCTCCGACTGCAGATACGCGGCGATGTTCGGCCGCGCGATCACCGCGTCGTGCAATGCGGCGAGCCGCGGATAGTGCTCGCCGAAGCGCTTGAGCGCGCGTGGAAACGCGTACAGCAGGCCGTCGATCAGCTGGAACATCGACAGGTCCACGTAGCTGAGCGCGTCGCCGACCAGGAAGGTATCGCCGGCCGGATTCTGCTTCAGCACGCGCTCGAAATACGACATGAACTTCGGAATCCGGTTGTCGATGAAGTCGTGCGCGCGCACTTTGGCGGCGTCTTTCTGGTCTTCGTAGTAGAGGCCGCTCGCGAGCGGATGGTGCGTGTCGTGCGCTTCGGTGACCACGTCGGCGACCGTCAGTTGCAGGCCGTTGGCGACGTAGCGCAGGCTGTCGACCGACGGCGCGAGGTTCAGCCGCGGTCCCAGATAGAACAGGATGTTGGCGGTCTGTGCGATCACCAGATCGCCGTCTTTCAGAAACGGCGGCGCGAACGGCGGATGGGGCTCGTCGCGGCTTTTCATCAACTTCATCATCGCGCCCGTGCCCAGGCCTTCCGACTCGTCGCCGCGCGCCACTTCCACGTAGTCGGCGCCGGCTTCCTCCAGCGCGAGCCGCACGAATTCGCCGCGGCCTTGCAGGCCGTCCCAATAGTAAAGTTCCAGGCTCATCGGTTGATCCTCATTCCGGTCGCTCATGCGCGCAGCATGAGCGGATTGCAGGAGCAGGTGACGCCAGCAACCAGTATGCCGCGCGAGCGCGCCCGATGGGTCGCCAGAATGCGCAAAACCCCGCGCGCGGCGGGGTGGGTTCGAAGGCGGGGGCGGTTTAGCCGAGCAGGTGCTGGACGGTCCATGTAATTCCCAGTCCGCCGGCAATCAGCCAGACATACAGGATCAGGCCGGTGGTCAGCGCACGCGGTCCGGCCTGACGGATCTGCGCGATGCGCGTTTCGATGCCGAGCGCCGTCATGGCCATGGTCAGCGCGAAGGTGTCGAGCGTGTTGAGCGTGCTGGTCGCGGTGTCCGGCAGCACGTGCAGCGAGTTGATCACGACGCAGGCGAGGAAGCCGAGCGCGAACCATGGAATCGCCAGCTTGCGCGGGGCAGCTTCGTGCGAGCCGTCCTGGGAACCCGCCGCCGCGGCGCGGCGCGCCGAGCGGTTCACCCACATGCCGACCACGAGCAGCACCGGCACCAGCAGCATCACGCGCGTCATCTTGACGATGGTGGCGATGTGCTCCGCTTCCGGGCTCACGTTGCTGGCCGCGCCGACCACCTGCGCCACCTCGTGGATCGTGCCGCCGAAGAACAGACCCGCGCCGACCGTGTCGAGATGCAGCCAGCCCGCGTTGAACAGGACCGGGTAGAGGAACATCGACAACGTGCCGAACAGCACCACGCTGCCCACGGCCATCGCGCTCTTGTGCGGCTTCGATTGCAGCGTCGACTCGAACGCGAGCACCGCGGCCGCGCCGCAGATCGCGCTGCCGGCGGCGGTCAGGAGCGCCGTATCGCGGTCGAGCTTCATGATTTTCATGCCTGCCCACGTTCCGATGACGAGCGTGCTGACCACGATCAACACGGATTCCGCGAGGCCGGGCAGGCCGACCTGGGCGATTTCCTGCAGGCTCACGCGCAGTCCGAAGAACGCGACCGCGATACGCAGCAGCTTGCGCGCCGAAAAGTTGACGCCGGCCGCCCAGCTCGCGGGCATGCCGTCGCGCAGCGCGTTGCCGTAAATGGCGCCGGCCACGATGCCGACGATCAGCGGGCTCAGGCCGAGGCCGGCGATCGCGGGAATCGATGCGATACGGGTCACAGCGGCGGCGAACAGCGCGACGAACAGAACGCCATTGAGCTGTCCGCGCGTGGAATGCGCTGCGGCGGGTGGGGCGGCGGTAGTCGCTGCGTGAAGCGGAACGGGTGTGGTGGACATAGTGCAGTCCTTGATGACTGACGGAATTCGATGGGGCTAATCCTAAATTAGATATATCGATATGAAAAATCATGATTTAGAATGTGAAGTATCAGACAGTCCGATATTTCAAACCCATGACCCCTGATCAACTTATAACGTTCGCCGCTGTCGCCGAGCACCGCAACATTAGCCGGGCGGCGGTGGCGCTGCATCTTTCGCAACCGGCGGTTTCCGGACAACTGCGGCAGTTGCAGGACGAATTCGGCGAGCCGCTGTACCAGCGCGACGGCCGCGGCGTGCGGCTGACGCCCGCCGGCGAGCAACTGGCGAACTACGCGACGCGGCTGCGCGAAACCTGGCGTCAGGCGCACGCGTACCGCGACGCGCTGCGCGGTCTCGAACAGGGCACGCTGCGAATCGGCGCGAGCACCACGCCAGCGAGCTACCTGCTGCCGTATCTGATCGCCGATTTCCATCGCCGCTATCCGGACGTGAGCGTGCATACCGCCGACGGCAACACCACGGAGATCGTCGGTGCGCTCGGCTCCGTCGACATCGCGATGATCGAAGGGCCGGCCGGCGCCGATCTGCCGCCGGACACCGCCGTGCACGCGTGGCGCGAAGACGAGATCGTCGCGATCGTGCCGCGCTCGCATCCGCTCGCGCAGGCGGCGCAGGAAGCACCGGAGGGCGAGTGCGGCCGCGTGGAGCTGGCAGCCTTCGGGGCGTATCCGCTGGTGTTGCGCGAGGCGGGCTCGGGCGTGCGGCAGAGCGTCGAGCGCGCGTTCGCGCGGGCGGGCGTGCCGATGCGGGTCGTCCTCGAGATTGCCGGCGTCGAAGGGGTGAAGGAGGCGGTACGGGCCGGCATGGGCATCGGCTTCGTCTCCGCGATGTCGATGCGCCACGAGAACGGCGCGTTGTGCATGTTGTCGCTAAGCCCGGAGCCGCTGACACGCAGGCTGTCGATTCTCGTGCCGTATGCGAGCGCGCCGTCGCGAGTGGTGGAGCAGTTCCTCGCGCTGTGTCTCGCGTACGGGGGCTGAGTGCTTCCACGCCGGCACGACACCGAGTGGAGATGCACGCTCCACTCGCGGCGTCCCTCGCCCTCAGTCGCTCGCCACTGACGTAGGGCCCACCCCTTACCGTGCCCGCTAAGCCTGGGGATTTCCTCTATGGTGCGGGCCGCGACTCCCGGCGCACTATTCGGGCATCGCAAGCGCCTCGGCGCTTTTTTTCAAAACGCATCTGGAACCGGTTCCAATCGTGGTTAAGCGGGCAGAACGGGGTAAATTCGACATGATTTCAGCAGTAGACATCGTGATCGTCGCAAGCGCATTCGGAATGGATGCGGTCCGCGCGGACGGTCATCTGAAGTGGGCGCAAGCGAGCAAACGGGCCGGCGCAGCGGGTTTCGAAGTGCGTCGCGAGCTGTTCGCCGACGAGGCCGACGCCGCTGCGCCGCGTCTGCGCGCACTCGGCGAGGCGATCGTCGGGTTGGGCATGTGGGCTGTGTATTCGACGCCCGCGTCGCTGTATGCGTCGGACGGTCGGCTCGACGCCGCCGCACTGCGCCTCGCACTCGACGAAGCGGCGGCGCTCGGCGCGCGCGTCGTCAAGCTGCAACTCGGCGGCTTCGCCGGTGAAGCGCACGGCGCGGCGATTGCTGCGCAAATGGATGGCTCGCACGTGCGGCTCGTCGTCGAGAACGGGCAACTGGCGGAAGGCGGCTCGCTTGCGCAATTCACCGGCCTCTTCGATGCGCTGGCGCGCGACGGCCGCGCCGGTTTGCTCGGCATGACTTTCGACATCGGCAACTGGGCCTGGCGCGGTGTCGCGCCGCTCGATGCCGCCCGGCTGCTCGCGCCGCACGTCGAATATATCCATTGCAAGACGACGGTGGGCGAGGGGGCGCGGCGCTTTCCCGCCGCCCCGGAGGCACACGATGACCGGTTCATCGCGGTGCTCGACAGCTTGCCGCGCGATGTGCCGCGTGGCATCGAGTTTCCGTTCGATGCAAGCCGCCTCGAGGCGGACGCGGCGCATTACGTCGAATGGCTGGCCGCCGCGTCGACAGAACCCGTAGTAAAGGCAACACCCGCAACACCCAGGAGCCACGCATGAGCACCCCAGCCGCAGCACTCGATGTCATCACCTATGGCGAGGCGATGGCCATGTTCGTCGCCGCCGAAACCGGTCCGCTCGCGGGCGTCGGGCAATTTACGAAGCGCATCGCCGGCGCGGATCTGAACGTGGCGATCGGTCTGTCGCGGCTCGGCTTCAAGGTGGGCTGGATGAGCCGCGTCGGCAACGATTCGTTTGGCCAATACGTGCGCGACACGTTGACCCGCGAGGGCATCGACCAGCGCTGCGTCAGCACCGACGAGCGTTATCCGACCGGTTTCCAGTTGAAATCGAAAAACGACGATGGCAGCGACCCGGCGGTCGAATACTTCCGCAAGGGTTCGGCGGCGAGCCATCTGTCGCTCGCCGACTATGCCGCCGATTACGTGCTGCCCGCACGTCACCTGCATCTGACCGGCGTCGCGCCGGCGATCTCGGCGAGTTCGCGCGAACTCGCGTTTCATCTCGCGCGTGAAATGCGCGCGGCGGGCAAGACGATTTCGTTCGACCCGAATCTGCGCCCGACCCTGTGGCCGTCGCGCGCGGCGATGGTCGAAGGTCTGAACGCGCTCGCCGCGTTGGCCGACTGGGTGCTGCCCGGCATCGGCGAGGGCGAGATCCTGACCGGCTACACGCAGCCGGAAGACATCGCCCACTTCTATCTGGAGCGCGGCGCGCGCGGCGTGATCATCAAGCTCGGCGCGCAGGGCGCGTACTTTCGCACCGCCGACGATGCCGGCGTGATCGCCGGTCAGCCGGTCGCCAAAGTCGTGGACACGGTCGGCGCGGGCGATGGCTTCGCGGTCGGCGTGGTGAGCGCGTTGCTCGAAGGCAGGACGCTGCCGCAAGCGATCGCGCGCGGCAACCGCATCGGCGCGCTGGCGATCCAGGTGATCGGCGATTCGGAAGGCTTGCCGCAGCGCGCCGAGCTCGATGCGCTTGAACGGGGCGATGTGGATGCGGATAAGGCCGGCGCATCGGCTGGCGCTGCGCGCATTGCAACTGCGGCCTGAACGCGCGCGTTATCCGCACGCATCTGGCCGCCTCGATAACAGCAAGAGCGCTCGACAGCGCCCCGGCACCGTCCATTGTTGTTTCAGGAAGCAGGAGACACTCATGACCTCATCGCTTGCGATTCGCCGTTGGTGGACGATCATGCCGATCGTATTCATCACGTACAGCCTCGCTTATCTCGATCGCGCGAACTTCGGCTTCGCGTCGGCCGCCGGCATCAATCAGGATCTCAGCATCAGCAAAGGGCTGTCGTCGCTGATCGGCGCGCTGTTTTTCCTCGGCTATTTCTTCTTCCAGATTCCCGGCGCGATCTACGCGGAACGCCGCAGCGTCAAGAAGCTGGTGTTCTGGAGCCTGATCCTGTGGGGCGGCTGCGCGGCGCTCACCGGCATGGTCAGCAATATTCCGTCGCTGATGGTGATCCGCTTCGTGCTCGGCGTCGTCGAAGCCGCCGTGATGCCCGCGATGCTGATCTTCATCAGCAACTGGTTCACCAGAAGCGAGCGCTCGCGCGCCAACACCTTCCTGATTCTCGGCAATCCGGTGACGGTGCTGTGGATGTCGGTGGTGTCGGGCTATCTCGTGCATTCGTTCGGCTGGCGGCAGATGTTCATCGCCGAGGGCGCGCCCGCGATTCTCTGGGCGGTGTGCTGGTGGTTCCTCGTGAAGGACAAGCCGCAGCAGGTCTCGTGGCTGACCCAGCAGCAGAAGGACGACCTTGCGCAAACGCTGCGCGCCGAGCAGGCCGCGATCAAGCCGGTGCGCAATTACAGCGAGGCGTTCCGCACGCCCGCGGTGATCAAGCTGAGCGCGCAATATTTCTGCTGGAGCATCGGCGTGTATGGTTTCGTGCTGTGGCTGCCGTCGATCCTGAAGAACGGCTCGACGCTCGGCATGGTCGAAACCGGCTGGCTGTCGGCGCTGCCGTATCTCGCCGCGACCATCGCGATGCTTGCAGCTTCGTGGGCATCGGATAAACTCAACCGCCGTAAAGTGTTCGTGTGGCCGTTCCTGCTGGTCGGCGCAGTGGCGTTCGCGGCGTCGTATGCGCTCGGCTCCACGCACTTCTGGCTGTCGTACGCCTTGCTGGTGATCGCGGGCGGCGCGATGTACGCGCCGTACGGTCCGTTCTTCGCGATCGTGCCGGAGCTGCTGCCGAAGAACGTCGCGGGCGGGGCAATGGCGCTGATCAACAGCATGGGCGCGCTCGGTTCGTTCGTCGGCTCGTACGTGGTCGGTTATCTGAACGGCGCCACCGGTTCGCCCGCGGCGTCGTATGCATTCATGAGCGTGGCGCTGCTCGCCGCCGTGATCCTGACGCTGATCGTCAAGCCGCAGCCGCGGACCGAAACGTCAACAGCGACGCGCACGCTCACCACACCGTTGCAAGGAAAATAAAGCTCATGAAGAAGATCGTCGCCTGGAAGTCGCTGCCCGAAGATGTGCTCGCGTATCTGCAACAGCATGCGGAAGTGGTGCAGGTCGATCCCGCGCAACACGACGCGTTCGTCGCCGCGTTGCGCGATGCCGACGGCGGCATCGGCGCGAGTGTGAAAGTCACGCCGGCGATGCTCGAAGGCGCGAGCCGCCTGAAGGCGTTGTCGACCATCTCGGTGGGCTTCGATCAGTTCGACGTCGCCGATCTCACGCGGCGCGGCATCGTGCTCGCGCACACGCCGGACGTGCTGACCGAGTCCACCGCCGACACTGTGTTTTCGCTGATCCTCGCGTCGGCGCGCCGGGTCGTCGAGCTCGCCGAATGGGTGAAGGCGGGGCAGTGGCGCGACAGCATCGGAGCGGCCCAGTTCGGCGTCGACGTGCAGGGCAAGACGCTCGGCATCGTCGGGCTGGGACGGATCGGCGGCGCGGTTGCGCGGCGCGCGGCGCTCGGCTTCAACATGAAGGTGCTGTACACCAATCGCAGCGCGAACCCGCAGGCTGAGCAGGCGTATGGCGCGCGGCGCGTCGAGTTGGCGGAACTGCTGGCGACCTCGGATTTCGTCTGCCTGCAAGTGCCGCTCACGGCGGAGACGAGACATATGATCGGCGCGGCCGAACTCCGGTCAATGAAGAAGAGCGCGATCCTGATCAATGCGTCGCGCGGCGCGACCGTCGATGAACAGGCGCTGATCGAAGCGTTGCAAAACGGCACGATTCACGGCGCGGGGCTCGACGTGTTCGACACCGAACCGCTGCCGGCCGACTCGCCGTTGCTGAAGCTGGCGAATGTGGTCGCGCTGCCGCATATCGGCTCGGCGACGCATGAGACACGCCACGCGATGGCGCGAAATGCGGCGGAGAATCTGGTTGCGGCGCTAGACGGGACGCTGACGGTCAATGTCGTCAATCGGGACGTGTTGGGTAAGTGAGTTCGGTTGCGTGAGCGGGCTCAAGGGGAAGTGACGCGGATGGCCAATGCTCATGGGCCGACGCGTAAGCCCATGTGCATGGGCCCGGCGTGATTGGGTCAACACGAGCCCGCCCACGACTGTCAGGCGACACGAGTGGGTCGATATGTATGGACCGACGCGAGCGGATCGATGCGAGTGCGTCGGCACGCATGAGTCGACACGAGCGAACCCTCACACGTCAGGCGGCTCCCGTGTGTCGACATGAGTGAGCCGCTGCGAGTGAATCAATACAAGAGTGAGCCACCACGAGCGGGCCGAGACGAATGAGCCAACATGAATGACCCAACGCGTGAATCGCCGCTGACCACTCCGCAGCCGCCACCGCGCCGCGCGACGATCACCGATGTCGCGCGCGAAGCCGGCACCGGCAAGACCAGCATCTCCCGCTATCTGAACGGCGAGACGAGCGTGCTGTCGGCGGAGTTGCGCGCGCGCATCGAAGCCGCGATCGCGCGGCTCGACTATCAGCCGAACCAGATGGCGCGTGGGCTCAAGCGCGGCCGCAACCGGCTGATCGGCATGCTGCTCGCCGACCTGACGAATCCGTACACCGTCGAAGTACTGCAAGGTGTGGAAGCGGCGTGTCATGCGCTCGGCCTGATGCCGCTGATCTGCCACGCGGCGAACGAAGTGGAGATGGAGCGGCGCTATCTGCAACTGCTGACGACGTACCGGGTGGAAGGCGTGATCGTCAACGCGCTCGGCGTGCGGGAGGAAACGTTGCGGCCGGTGGGCGGCGGGGGAATTCCGGCGGTGCTGGTCGACCGTTCGGTGGATGGACTCGTCGCCGACATGGTCGGGCTCGACAACCGGGCCGCGGCTGAACTCGGTACGCGTCATCTGCTGGAGCAGGGTTTTGACGACATCTGGTTCGTCGTCCAGCCGTTCGAGCAGGTCAGTTCGCGGCAGCTGCGCGAGGTCGCGTTTCGTGACGCGATGCGCGCTCAAAGCGCCGCACGCGGACATACGCTGGTGCTCGATCTCGCGGACGCGGCCGATGTCGAGCGCGGGCTGGCCAAATTGGACCGTGCAATCGATGCGGCTGGCGGCGATGGTGACGCGGCCAAGGCAACCGGCGCTGCGAACACAGCGAACACAGCGAACACAGCGAACACAACCAACGCGGCCCCCGCGGCCAATCCAGACCACCCGACCCCGTCCTCCCGCATCGCGCTGTTCGCCGCCAACGCCCCCGTCGCGTTGCGCCTCGCGTTGCATCTGAAAGCCCGCTACGGCGCCGACTGGCAAGCCCGCGTCGCGCTCCTCTCGATCGACGACCCCGACTGGGCGGAGCTGGCCGGCATCACGACGATCCGTCAGCCGACCTACGACATCGGCTATCGCGCGGTCGAGTTCCTGCACGAACGCATCGAAGGCGTTCAAACCACCGCGCGCGACTGTCTGCTGCCGGGCGAGTTGATCGTTCGCGCGTCAACTTCGCGCTGATCTGCGATCATTCGGGCTGCGGCGCGCAGCGGGTGCGCGCCGGTCATCGCAAGGAAACTCATGGTTGTTGCACCGCTTACCCTCTCGAGCCTCGCTGTCGCGACGCTGTTCGTCGCCGCCTTACCGTTCCTGATTTACCGGCGTCTGCGCCGCCCGCTCGCGCTCAAGCCGCGCGACGCAATCACCGGCATCGCCGTGTTCGCGCTGTTCGCGATGGTGATCGAGCGCGCGCTGAACGACTACGTGCTGCATCGGAACGCGGCGACGGCCACCTTCCTGTCGAATCCGCTCGCCTTCGTCATGTATGGCGCGCTGGCCGCGGGCATCTGCGAAGAAGTGGGGCGGTTCATCGGTATGCGCTTGCTGCTCAAGCGCGCCGCGGCGAAATCGCCGGCTGCCGCTCACGCCGCGCGCACCGACGACGGCACTGCGCTCACTTACGGTCTCGGCCATGGCGGCGCGGAAGCCTGGCTGGTCGGCGTGCTGGTGCAGATTCAATGGATCCTGTTCGCGGTGTTCGAGAACCGCGGCGAACTGGACAGCTACCTGAGCAATCTGCCGGCCGATTCGCTGATGCGCATCCACCTGATTCTCGCCAGCCTGACGCCGCAGACGGCCGGCATTTTCGCGCTCGAACGGGTGGCCGCGCTGGTGTTCCAGATTGGTCTGTCGGTGCTGATGTGGCGCGGCGTGCGCGCGGGCTGGCGCGGTATCCTGCCGCTCGCAATCGTCCTGCACGCGCTGGTCGACGTGCCCGCCGCGCTGTTCCAGGCGCAGCTCGTGCCGCTAGCGGCCGTGGACGCGGTGTATGCGCTGGGCGCGCTGATCGTCGCGGGTCTGCTGTTCAGGACTTTCCGGCGTCCCGTGGCGGTGGTGTGATCCGGTGTCTCGCTAAAGTACCGGCCTTTGCCTAAAATCGGTTCCCTTTTCGGCATCACTTCTGGACCACGTCCGGCGGACCCCATGGAAGCTTACCAATACGACTGCGCCAATCCCGAGTTCGAGGAGTTGGCGCGCGTCATCAGCGATCTGTTTCCCGAGCAGACGCAGTTCATCCAGCGCGCGGCCGAAGACGGCACGCCGACGCTGGCGATTCACTGGGTAGCGATGCGCTTCGGCGCGACCGCGCGGCGCATCGTGATGACGGTGGTGATCGCGCCGGCGGCGCTGGCGCGCTACCGTGCGTTGCCGGCGCGGCTGCGCGGCCGCGGTTTCGCGGTGTTGCGTGCGTATGTCGAAGCGAGCCTCGGCTCGCTCGAAGAGCAGTATGCGAACGGCGAGGCGGTGCCGCGCGAGGTCACCGTGGACCTCGGCGACGAATTTGCCTGAGAGAGTCGTTTGAGACGGCCGGTTGAGGCGATTGCCTGAGACGGCTCATGAGATCGCTCATTGGCCCGCTCATGCAACGGCTCAGTCCGCGAGCCGGTAGACCTTCGCGAAGCGCGCGGCCTGGACCACGCCATAGTCGCCGGGCGCGTATTGCATGACCCAGTCGCCGGCGGCGCCGCGCAGCACGTCGCCGCCATCTGCGGAACGGGCGAGCGAGAACGCTTCGTTCATCTGTTTGGCCAGTACCACGGCGGGACGGTTGCGGTATGCGCCGGTTTCGCCGTGCGCGAGGGTGGCGTCGGCGGGAAGGTACTTGGCGTCGAAGCGCTCACGCGACACGACCCAACGGTCGCCCGTCGATCCGGTAATCAGCGCGTCGCCGCGCACGTAGCGGTTCGGGCCTTCGAGGCTCATCAATTCGCCTTCGGCAGCGGCGAATTCAACGCTCACGGTTTCGTCCTTGACGACGCGTCGAGCGCGCGCGTCAGTGCGCAGATCGAGATTCTTGAGTTCGGTCATGAAGCAGAGAGGAGTGGAAATATCGACGGCGTGCCGACGATGCGGACCGTGTGTCGGGGCAGAGCATGGGGACGTCATGTCCCGATGCCGCGAACCCGCATCATGCCAGATGCATCTGGCGACCGGCTGCTTTTGCACGCGCGACACGCTGGTTCGCTGCGCCTTTGGCGAGCTCGATCACGGCATACGGGGAGTAAGACGGGACTTGCCGCGTGATGGACACGTGGACACGGGGAGCGGGAGTCGGGTGGAACCTGGGCGAGACCCGGCGCGCGTCGCGCCTGCTTATCGCAAGTCCACTGCAAAGGATCGGCACGCGCAGCGCGACCCACCGCGCTGCGCGCAAGCAAGCTGCTTACGGCTTCACAATCGCGTCGCTAGCGGGCGTCGACTTGCCGACCTTGCCCTTGCCGTGGCGGTGACGATGGCCGCCATCGACCGCATCCGAATGATGGAACGTCGCATCGGCGAGCTTCTTCTGCTCCGGCGACAGGCTGCTGTACAGCGGATCGAACGCGTCGACCAGCTTCTTCATGCCGTCCGCATGCGCTTGCGCGATGGTCGCGTACTGCTTCATGTCGTCGAGCGCGGTGACGTTGGTGGCGGCCTTGCGTTGCTGGAACAACTGGCTCATCGTCTCGCCGTTGCCGCGCATCACGTCGGCGAAGGCATTCCATTGCGTTTCCTGCGCCGGCGTGATCTTCAGTTGCGCGTGCAGATAGGCGATGCGATCTTCGACGTTGCGCTCGTGGCCGGCCTTGCCCGCGGGCGCCGAGGCGGCGCTCGCCGGTGCCGGAGCGGGGGCGGGGGTTTGTGCGAACGCGCCGCTCATGGAAACTGCGGTAGCCAGCATGACAAGTGCTTTTTTCATCGAAACTCCTGATGTCTATTCGAATTGGGACAAGGCGTGTGGCGAGCGGCCGGGTTGCGTCAGCCATCGCGACGTACGGCGGCCGGCTGCCCCATTTCGCCGTCGCCGCTATTAGTATCACGATATCCCTACAATGCGGCTCCAATGCGACAAACGCTTACAACCGAAACGAACGGGAAATAGCCGGTGGATAAATTCGTCAGCATGGAAATTTTCGTCGCCGTGGTCGAGGCAGGGAGCCTGACGGCGGCGGCCGAGCGCTTCGACATTTCCTCGGCGATGGTGGGCAAGCATCTGCGCGCGCTCGAAAGCCGGCTGGCCGCGCGGCTGCTGACGCGTAGCACGCGTCGGCAAAGTCTGACGGAAATAGGCCGGCAGTATTACGAGCAATGCAGACGCATCCTCGCCGATGTGAAGCAGGCCGAGTCGCTCGCCGAGGCGATGACCGCCTCGCCGCGCGGCGTGCTCAAGGTGACGGTGCCGCTGACCTACGGCGTTGAAGTCTTCGCCCCGGCGATGACCGATTATCTGAGCGCGTGGCCCGACGTGAGTCTCGAACTCGATCTGTCGAACCGCATCATCGATCTGGTGGAAGAGGGCTTCGACGCGTCCGTGCGCATCGGTCAACTGGCGGATTCGAGTCTGGTCGCGCGGCCGCTTAAACCTTACCGGATGCGCGCATGCGCGTCGCCGGCGTACCTGGCGCGCGCTGGCACGCCGCGCACGCCGGCTGATCTCGTCCATCATGAATGCCTCGGTTTTCTGCACTGGGGCCGCGAAGGTCTGTGGCGTCTCGACGGCGAGAGCGCCGACGACAACCCGCTGCGCGCGGGCCGCTTTCGCGCGAACAACGGCCAGGCGCTGAAGGTGGCGGCGCTGCGCGGCTTCGGCCTGGTGCTGCAGCCGGAGGCGCTGCTCGCGCGCGAGATCGCCAGCGGCGAACTGGTGTCGGTGCTGGAGGACTATCTGCCCGACGGCGCGCCCGTGCATCTGATCTATCCGCGTGATCGCCAGCCCACGCCCAAGCTCACCAGCTTCGTCGATTTCGTGATCGAGCGGTTCGGGGCGTGAGTGCGGCGGCGCGGCCGCCAACGCCACTAGCGCCATCACACGCTCAAGACGCGCGATAATCCGCTCGACCACAGATCCACTCCACCCACTTCCCCAAGCCTCCCGATGAGACCTCCGCGCCTCGACCAGCTCGACGACCTCGACCGCAACCTCGTTGCACTGCTGCAAGCCAACGCCCGCGAAAGCGTCGCCAGTCTTGCGCGCCAGCTCGACGTGGCGCGCACCACGGTGATCGCGAGAATCGCGCGGCTGGAGCGCAGCGACGTGATCGCCGGCTATAGCGTGCGGCTCGGCCAGGACGTGCTCGATTCGAGCATCATGGCCTACGTCGGCATGATCATCGCGCCGAAGCACGGGCCGTCCGTGCAGAAGCGTCTCGGCAAGATGCCCGAGGTGCAGTTGCTGTGCGCGGTGAGCGGCGAGTTCGACTACGTCGCGTGGCTGCGCGCCGATTCGCCTGACCGGCTGAACGATCTGCTCGACCAGATCGGCGGCATGGAAGGCGTCGAGCGGACCACGACGTCGATCATCCTCGCGCGCAAGATCGACCGTGGGATGGTTTGAGTGCGGCGTGTGAACGCGCGCGGCCCGTCCAATCGGCGCTGGTTTTTACGTGGTTTTTATATCGTTTCGACAGTTCGACCAACATCTTCGTCATAACGTCGAAACCGGTGGTCATAACGCATCATTTTGCGCGTATGAACTGTTTTTGCTTCTCCCTAAACTGTTGCTCAAGGGTTCAGCCCGAGAGGCGCGGCGCCTAAGCGCAGCGCACTTCCCGAGCTGCACACAGCACACACATAACAAAGGAGAAGCGCATGAAAGTAGCCATTGTTGGTGCCGGTCTGATCGGACACACCATCGCGCATATGCTGCGTGAAACCGGCGACTACGACGTCGTCGCATTCGACCGCGATCAGCACGCGCTCGACAAGCTCGCCGCCCAGGGCATTCCGACACGCCGCGTCGATTCCGCCGATGCCGGCGCACTGCGCGCCGCGATGCAAGGCTTCGACGCGCTCGTCAACGCGCTGCCGTATTACCTCGCGGTGAACGTGGCCTCGGCGGCCAAGGGTGCGGGCGTGCATTACTTCGATCTGACCGAAGATGTGCGCGCGACCCACGCGATCCGCGCGATCGCCGACGACGCCGAGCATGCGTTCATGCCGCAGTGCGGTCTCGCGCCGGGCTTCATCGGCATTGCCGCGCACGAACTGGCGAACCGCTTTAGCGAAATCCGCGACGTCAAGATGCGCGTCGGCGCGCTGCCGGAGTTTCCGACCAATGCGCTGAAGTACAACCTGACCTGGAGCGTCGACGGTCTGATCAACGAATACTGCCAGCCTTGCGAAGCGATCCGCGACAGCCGCACGCAGTGGGTGCAGCCGCTAGAAGGCCTCGAACACTTTTCGCTCGACGGCACAGAATACGAAGCCTTCAATACGTCCGGCGGACTGGGCACGCTGTGCGAGACGCTGGCGGGGCGAGTCGAATCGCTCGACTACAAGTCGGTGCGTTATCCGGGCCACCGCAATCTGATGCAGTTCCTGCTCGAAGACCTGCGCCTGTCCGGCGACCGCGACACGCTAAAGACCATCATGCGCCGTTCGGTGCCGTCGACCGCGCAGGACGTCGTGCTGGTGTTCATCACGGTGAGCGGCATGCGCGACGGGCAACTGGTGCAGGAAGTGTTTACCCGCAAGATTTTCGCGAAGACGGTGTGCGGCGTGCCGATGAGCGCGATCCAGATCACCACGGCCGGCGCCATGTGCGCGGTGCTCGATCTGTTCCGTGAGCAGAAGCTGCCGCAAAAGGGCTTCGTGCGTCAGGAGCAGGTGTCGCTCACCGACTTCCTCGCGAACCGCTTCGGCAAACTGTACGAAGGACAGTCGCTGGAGGCGCTCGCTACGGCCTGAAGCGCGGCCGTCGCCGGTATGGCCGTGAGGCCGCAAACGAGGGCCGTGGCAAGGCGAGCTGGTGTGCGCCGCTGAGAGCCGCTGATGAGCGAGGAAGGTCCCGCAAGAGGACCGCTGAAATGAAAATGCCCCGTTTGACGGGGCATTTTCATTTCTGGCCGACGTGTGCCGTGCGCGGCTAAACGGGCAGCGGCGGCATCATCTTGCACGCCGGCTGCGGCTCGCCGATGATGCGCGCGAGCAGGCCCTCGTCGTCCGCCGGCGTGGGCGCGGTGTTGTCGAACATCAGCAGATCGTCGCAGGTCTCGCCCCCGGGCACGAAGCGGCGCTGCCGGTATTCGTCCCAATGCGCGAGCTTGTAGGCGTCGTTCGGATTCGCGCGCGCGACGATCCGCTGCCGCGCGACTTGGTCCGAGGTATGAACCCACACGACCCGCAGCGTCACGTCCGCCCCGACACCGAGCCAGGCGCGGTCGAACAGGCGCCGCTCGCGCACTTCACGCGAGAGCGGCGCGACCACCAGCGCGCTTACGCCGAGTTCGAGATTGTCGCGGGCGGTGTCGAGCAGGCCGCGGTACTCGGGGTCGCGCAGATGCTGCAGAAAAAGCGGGCTGTCGCGGTCGTTCGGGTCGCCGGTCAGCATGGCCATCGCGGCCGCGCTATAGCCGCCGAACAGCGTGTCTTTGTCGAGCAGGCAAAAGGGCGTGCCGCTCGCCTTCATCAGCGGACCGATCAGCTTTTTTGCGACCGTGGTCTTGCCGGTACCCGCATGACCGCAAAAGAAAACCAGAAACGTCACGAAGGCGTGCTTCCGTCAGGGGCGGGCGGCGTGCCGGCGGAGTGCGGATCACGGGCGAACTTGCCGTTGGTCTCCAGCCACATCACGTTGATGATGCCGAAGGCGAGCGCCACGCCGACGCCGAGAATCCAGGTGAAATACCACATCGCAGTCTCCTTGATCGTAGGTCCGGCGAAGCGGAGATACCGGCTCGCCATCGCGGCACGCGATCCAACCAGGGCTATATCCGTCGCGCGCAGTCCGCTTGGGTCGAACCCTTTGCAACGATCATGAAGAAGAACGCCGCGTCGTGCAAGGGGAGAGATGGTCGGCCGGGTTGGTCCCGCGTTGGCCGTTCGGCCAGGCTGGCGCGACAGCCGCGCGTTGCTATCATGCTTGGCAACGCGCCGGGCTGCGCCACGCAGGATCGCCAGGCAGCGCGTGAGCTGTCACGACAGGCGGGACCAGAATCGACGATGGGGAAGGACCAGCATGCCGATGCGCTTGCATTGCCACCGCAAGAGCGCACTCGCGGCACTCGCGGCGCTCATCATGCTCGCCTGCGCGGCGCTGGGCGGTTGCGCGTCGACACCGGCCGAGCCGGTGCCGTTCAAGCAGGTGCCGGCCGAGCGCATCGTGCGGCCCGGCTATACGGAACCGCTGGCGGGGCTCGTCGCCGTGGACGTGCGCCGCGAACGTTCGCGCGACGTGATCGTGCGGTTCCGCAATGCGCTGGTGTACGTCGACGGCGAACGGGTCACCGACCTGATGAACGGCGAGCACGTGGTTTTCTACCTCAGCCCGGGCGTGCATCGGATCGGCGTCTCGACGCAGTTCGATCCGGTGGTCGCGTTGGCCTTTCTGGTGACGGCCGACCCGCGCTTACCGCGCTCGCCGGCAAGGTTTAACAATTGGATACGTGACGTTTTCGCGCAGCCCCGTAACATGGCGGCTACGCTCATCCGTCAAACGCAGGCCCTGCGCGCGGCACACGCGCAGGGCGAGGCCGGGCGGTCTGTTTCCGTTTTCAAGGTAATCCGAACATGCTGATCAATTGCGCCGCCTATCAGGACGGTCGAAAGCTCGCTGACATCGACATCGATAGCATCAGCGACTACGTGGCGCGGCCCGAGTGCTTCGTCTGGGTCGCGCTGAAAGACCCGGGGCCGGGCGAGCTGGCCGTGATGCAGCACGAGTTCGGCCTGCACGAGCTCGCGATCGAAGATGCGCAGCATGGTCACCAGCGTCCCAAGATCGAGGAATACGGCGACTCGATGTTCGCCGTGATGCACACGGTCGAGATGGACGACGACGGCGAGTTGCTGATCGGCGAAGTCGACGTGTTCGTGGGGCGCAACTACGTGCTGTCGGTGCGCCGCGGCACCCGCACCGGGTTTCAGAACGTGCGCGCGCGCTGCGAGCGCGAGCCGCGTCTGCTGAAGGAAGGCTCGGCATTCGTGCTGTATGCGTTGCTCGACGATGTCGTCGATCGCTATTTCCCGATTATCGAGGCGATGAGCACCGAGATCGAAGAGCTCGAAGACCGCATTTTCGACTACAACAATTCGGCGCAGTCGCGCGCGATCATCCAGGATCTTTACTCGTTGAAGCGGCGCCTCGTGATCCTCCAGCACCATATCGTGCCGCTGCAGGAAGCCGTCAGCAAATTGACCGGCGGGCGCATTCCGAGCGTCTGCCAGGGCATGCAGGCGTATTTTCGCGACGTCTACGATCATCTGGAGCGGATCGTCAGAACCATCGAAGGGCGGCGTGAAATCGTCGTGACTGCCGTGCAGGTCAATCTCGGCATGATCTCGCTCGCCGAGAGCGAGGTGACCAAGCGGCTCGGTTCGTTTGCGGCGCTGTTCGCGGTGCCTACCATGATCGCGGGCATCTACGGGATGAATTTTCAGAACATCCCCGAGCTGCATTTCAGGTTCGGCTATCCGCTCTGCATCGCGGTCATGCTGACGGTCGATCTCGTGCTGTACCGGCGCTTTCGCAAGGCGGGCTGGCTGTAAGCAGGCCTGGCGGTTGCGCGATCCAACTCGCCTCCCTCGCGGGGGGCGTCCCGTCTCGCTCGCCTCGCGTTGTCCCCGCTTGCACCACGCGCAATAAAAGGCCAGCATAAGCGGCCCACCGGCTGCCCATCTTGCAGCCGGTGGCAAAACCCGCCATGCACGGACCGAGCGAGGGACCCTTGCCACACGCTGCCTGCCAGCGCGCTTACCCAGCGCGCCGGCCAGAACCGATCGAGCGCCCGGCACCGCCGCAGATTCGGCGCGCCGGTGCACTGCACCACTGCGTATCGTTGACATTCTGAAACGACTGCGTTGAGAATAGCCCTCGCAAACGTTTGCGCGCCACTAAAAATACGGCTCGATCCGAGCCAGAAAAACTTCGGAGATACGCATGAACCATCGCATCCGCCGTCGCATCCTTGCCGCCGCAGTGCTCGCCGCCGCCACCGCCGCGCTGCCGTTTTCCGCCGCGCACGCGCAGAACGCGCCGGCCCATAAGCCGAAGGTCGCGCTCGTGATGAAGTCGCTCGCCAACGAGTTCTTCCTGACCATGGAAACCGGCGCGAAGGAATATCAGAAACACAATCCCGGCCAGTTCGACCTGATCACCAACGGCATCAAGGACGAGACCGACACCGCCAACCAGATCCGCATCGTCGAGCAGATGATCGTCTCGAAGGTCGACGCGATCGTGCTCGCGCCGGCCGACTCGAAGGCGCTCGCGCCGGTCGTCAAGAAGGCGGTGGACGCGGGCATCATCGTCGTGAACATCGACAACCGGCTTGATCCGGACGTGCTCAAGTCGAAAGATCTGAACGTGCCGTTCGTCGGCCCGGATAACCGCAAGGGCGCGCAGATGGTCGGCGACTACCTCGCCAAGCGGCTGAAGGCGGGCGACGAGGTCGGCATCCTCGAAGGCGTGTCGACCACCACCAACGCGCAGCAGCGCACCGCGGGCTTCAAGGACGCGATGCAGACCGTCGGCGCAAAGGTCGTGTCGGTGCAGTCGGGCGAATGGGAAATCGACAAGGGCAATGCGGTGGCCTCGGCCATGCTCAATGAGTATCCGAACCTGAAGGCGCTGCTCGCCGGCAACGACAACATGGCGATCGGCGCGGTCTCGGCCGTGCGCGCGGCGGGCAAGCAGGGCAAGCTGCTGGTGGTCGGCTACGACAACATCAACGCGATCAAGCCGATGCTCAAGGACGGCCGCGTGCTCGCCACCGCCGACCAATACGCGGCCAAGCAGGCCGTGTTCGGCATCGACACCGCGCTGAAAGCGCTCAGCGAGCACAAGAAGCAGTCGCAGTTGTCGGGCGTGGTGGAAACGCCGGTCACTCTGGTGACCAAGTAAGCGCGCTTTCCCCAGGCCCGGAGCCGCACCGGGCCTGCGGATTCGCGCCTGCGCCGCTGCATGCCGCCATGCAGCGCCCAACGCGCGCATCCGCGCCTATTCAATAAACGCTCAATGAGCGCTCAAGAAACCCGCCGAGCCGCCGTTAATTCCAGAGATAAGCGTCATGACGGGGGCCGAACGGCGAGAGAGCGTTGCGCGGCCATTAGCGCCTGCGCATTACGCGCATTGGGCCGGCATGACGCGTGACGGCTGGACGTGGCTTCATTCGCATCAGCGTTTGAGCTCGCGCCGGCCGCCATAAAACCAGGATCGCGATGGATTCAACCGACCACGACGCCTTGCCTGTCGTACTGTCCGTCAGCGGCATCGGCAAGACCTATGCCGAGCCGGTGCTCGCCGACGTCTCGCTGTCGCTGCGCGCCGGCGAGGTATTGGCGCTGACCGGCGAGAACGGCGCCGGCAAGAGTACGCTCTCCAAAATTATCGGTGGGCTGGTCGATCCGAGCGCGGGCACGATGCGCCTCGCAGGCGACCCCTACGCACCCGCGAGCCGCACCGAGGCCGAGGCGCTCGGCGTGCGCATGGTGATGCAGGAGCTGAATCTGCTGCCGACCTTGTCGGTGGCCGAGAACCTGTTTCTCAACCGGCTGCCGCGCGCGGGCGCGTTCAGCTTCGGCTGGATCGACCGCCGCAGGCTGCGCGAAGACGCGCGCCACGCGATGGCGCAGGTTGGCCTCGACGCGATCGATCCCGACACGCTGGTCGGCGAACTCGGCATCGGCCATCAGCAGATGGTGGAGATCGCGCGCAATCTGATCGACGACTGCCGCGTGCTGATCCTCGACGAGCCGACCGCAATGCTGACCGCGCGCGAAGTCGACCTGCTGTTCGAACAGATCGACCGGCTGAAGTCGCGCGGCGTCGCGCTGGTCTATATCTCGCACCGGCTCGAAGAGCTGGCGCGGGTGGCCGAACGGATCGCGGTGCTGCGCGACGGCCGCCTCGTGCACGTCGACGCGATGGCCAACCTGACGAGCGAGCAGATCGTCACATGGATGGTCGGCCGCGAACTCGGCGAGCGCATCGATCTGGGCGTGCGCAACATCGGCGCGCCGCTGCTGAAGGTAGACCGGCTCGCGCGCGGCAAGGTGGTGCGCGACGTGTCGTTCGAAGTGCGCGCGGGCGAGATATTCGGCGTCAGCGGGCTGATCGGCGCGGGCCGCACCGAGCTGATGCGGCTGATTTACGGCGCGGACCGCAAAGACAGCGGCACGGTCGCGTTGGCCGCGACGCCGGGCGCGCCACCCACGCCGGTGCGGATCGACTCGCCGACCGACGCGGTGCGCGCCGGCATCGCGCTGATCACCGAGGACCGCAAGGGCGAAGGCCTGCTGCTGCCGCAGCCGATTGCCGCCAACGTGTCGCTCGGCAATATCGGCAGCGTCGCGCGGCACGGCATCGTCGACGCGAAGCGTGAGAACGCGCTCGCGAAGAAGCAGATCGATGCGATGCGCATTCGCAGCTCGGGGCCGGCGCAGATCGTCGGCGAGCTGTCGGGCGGCAATCAGCAGAAGGTCGTGATCGGCCGCTGGCTCGCGCGCGATTGCCGCGTGCTGTTATTCGACGAACCTACGCGCGGCATCGACGTCGGCGCGAAGTTCGATATTTATGGCCTGATGGGCGCGCTGGCTCGTGAAGGGCGCGCGCTCGTCGTGGTGTCGAGCGACCTGCGTGAGCTGATGCTGATCTGCGACCGGATCGGCGTGATGTCCGCGGGCAGCATGACGGGCGTGTTCGAGCGCGATAACTGGTCGCAGGATGCGTTGCTGGCCGCCGCGTTCGCCGGCTACCGCAGCCGCGAAGCCTTGCTGCACGCCCCCGACACCAACGAAGCAGGGAGTCTGTCATGACCGATCGATCGTTGCGCGACGCGGCGGGCGGCAAAGAGGACGCGGCCAGGGCCAATGCGGGCGCGAATGCGGTGCCGCCGGCCGATCCGTCGGCGCCGCTCGCGAGCGGCAAGCCGGCCGGCACGCGGCTGGGCTTTTCGAACTACCTGGGGCTGGCCGGTGCGCTGCTGGGGATGATCGTGCTGTTCTCGCTGCTGAGTTCGCACTTTCTGACCTACGACACGTTCAGCACGATCGCCAACCAGATTCCGGACCTGGTGGTGATGTCGGTGGGGATGACCTTCGTGCTGATCATCGCCGGGATCGATCTGTCGGTGGGTTCGGTGCTCGCGCTGGGGGCGTCGGTGGTGAGCGTGGCCGCGCTGAAGTGGGGCTGGGGGCCGTTGCCGTCGGCGCTGCTCGGGGTCGCCGCGGCGGCGCTGACCGGCACGATCACCGGAGCGGTGACGGTGGGCTGGCGGATTCCGTCGTTCATCGTGTCGCTCGGCGTGCTCGAAGCCGCGCGCGGCATGGCCTACCAGATGACGAATTCGCGCACCGCCTATATCGGCGACGCGTTCGACTTCCTGTCGAACCCGATCGCGCTCGGCATTTCGCCGGCGTTCCTGATCGCGGTCGCGGTGATGGTGATTGCGCAGCTGGTGCTCACGCGCACGGTGTTCGGCCGCTATCTGGTCGGCATCGGCACCAATGAGGAAGCCGTGCGGCTCGCGGGCGTCAATCCGCGACCGTACAAGGTAATCGTGTTCGCGCTGATGGGCGCGCTTACAGGGCTCGCGGCGCTATTCCAGATTTCGCGTCTGGAAGCGGCCGACCCGAATGCGGGCGTCGGCGTGGAACTGCAGGTGATCGCGGCGGTAGTGATCGGCGGCACGAGTCTGATGGGCGGGCGCGGCTCGGTGATCAGCACGTTTTTCGGCGTGTTGATCATTTCGGTGCTGGCAGCCGGGCTCGCGCAGATCGGCGCGAACGAGCCGACCAAGCGGATGATCACCGGCGCGGTGATCGTGGTGGCGGTGGTGCTGGACACCTACCGGAGCCGGCGCAAGCGCGCCTGAGCCGAGGCGGGGAATGAACGACATGGCATTGACAGACTGATTAGCGGTACAGCATCGGTATTCATGGGTTGGATCTGTCTTCGAGGAAGACGTCCGGCGGGTCGCCAGGTGGCGCGGCCGGCGAAAAAACAGGCAGGGAGCAACAGGTTATGGCGACGATCAAGGATGTGGCGGCCGTGGCGGGCGTGTCGTTCACGACGGTATCGCACGTGGTGAACAACTCGCGGCCGGTATCGGCCGATGTGCGCGCGAAGGTCGAACACGCGATCCGTCAACTGCACTATGTGCCGTCGGCGGTGGCGCGCTCGTTGAAGGCGCGCGCGACGGCGACGATCGGGCTGGTGGTGCCGAACGCCACCAACCCGTATTTCGCGGAGCTGGCGCGCGGCATCGAGGACGGCTGCGCGCGCAACGGCTACTGCGTGTTCTTCTGCAACTCCGACGACGACCCGGCCAAGCAGCGCAACTATCTGCGCGTGCTGCAGGAAAAGCGCATCGATGGGCTGATCATCGCGTCCGCCGGCGACGACACGGTGCTCGCGCAGACGCTCGCCGACGCACACGAGCCCCTCGTGATCGTGGACCGCAATATCGAAG
This sequence comes from Paraburkholderia strydomiana, assembly GCF_046030495.1. Classification (GTDB taxonomy): domain Bacteria; phylum Pseudomonadota; class Gammaproteobacteria; order Burkholderiales; family Burkholderiaceae; genus Paraburkholderia; species Paraburkholderia strydomiana_A. The sequence continues at coordinate 73,309 of NZ_JAQQCJ010000017.1, read as the reverse complement.
GCCTGAACGCGGACCTCGTGCAGATCGACCACGAGAAGGGCGCCTATCTCGCGACGCGTCATCTGCTGGAACTGGGGCACGTGCGGATCGGCTGCATCACCGGGCCGGTTCAGACGGCAGTCAGCGCAATGCGCGTGCACGGTTTCATCCGCGCAATGACCGAGCGCGGTATCGAGATTCCGCCGGGGGCGATCGTCGAAAGCGATTTTTCGGGTACGGGCGGCCATCGCGGCGCCTCGCAACTGTTCGATACGGTCAAGCCGTCGGCGATTTTTGCCGGCAACGACATGATGGGCATCGGCGCGCTGCGCGCCGCGGCGGAACGCGGCATCAGCGTGCCGCGCGACTGCTCGATCATCGGTTTCGACGACATCGAACTGGGACGCCTGACCTATCCGGCGCTCTCGACGGTCGGGCAGTCGGTGCGCGCGCTCGGCGATATGGCCGCGCAGACGCTGATCGAGCGGATCGCCGGAACCTCGGCGGGCCATGTGCGCGCGCCTGGGCCTGGGCGTCGGCGCGTGGTGTCGCCGCGGCTGATCGTGCGTGAATCGACGGCGACCTGGGCTGGTGCGGCGCAGCGTGATCTGGCGGCGTGAGGCCGTGGCGCTAATGGGCCTGCAGCGGGAAAGCGTCAAGTTGACGGGGCGAATAGTGGGGCACGCTCCGGCGTGATCCAGCGCGACACAACGTGATCTGGCCGCAAGAAGAGTCGGCGGCGCTTATGACCCCGCAGCGAGCAATCGAGGAGGCAGCAGTGGCAAGTAACGAAACGCGCTCACGCGTGGCGGTGGTCGGCAGCCTGAACATGGATCTCGTCGCGCGCGCGCCGCGTCTGCCGCATCCCGGCGAGACGCTCGCCGGCCGCACATTCGCGCAGGTCGCGGGCGGCAAGGGCGGCAACCAGGCGGTCGCGGCCGCGCGGCTCGGCGCACAGGTGTCGATGCTCGGCTGTGTCGGCGCGGACGGCAACGGCGCGCAATTGCGCGCGGGCCTCGAAGCGGAAGGCATCGACTGTGCGGCGCTCGAAACCGGCAAGGCGGCGACCGGGGTCGCGTTGATCATCGTCGACGATGCGAGCCAGAACGCGATCGTGATCGTCGCGGGCAGCAACGCCGAGGTCACGCCCGCGACCATCAGCCGTCACGAGTCGGTGCTGGCCGCCGCCGAGGTCGTGATCTGCCAGCTCGAAACTCCGCCCGATACGGTGCGTGCGGCGCTGGCTGCCGCGCGGCGGCTCGGCAAGACAGTGATCCTGAATCCCGCGCCGGCCACCGGGCCGTTGCCCGCCGACTGGCTGCCGCTGATCGACTATCTGATTCCGAACGAACTGGAAGCGGCGGCGCTGACCGGCTTGCCGGTCGACACCCCCGAGGACGCCGCCAGGGCCGCCGCCGCGCTGCGCGCGGCCGGTGCGCGCAACGTGCTGGTGACGCTGGGTGCGCGCGGTGTGCAGGCGACGCTCGACGGCGCGCTCGCCGCTACGCTGTACGAAGCGCCGAAGGTCAAGGCCGTCGATACGACCGCGGCGGGCGATACCTTCATCGGCGGATTTGCGGCGCAACTCGCGCAGGGCGCGAGCGTCGAGACGGCGATCCGGTTTGCGCAGCGCGCCGCTGCGCTCTCGGTGACGCGCGCGGGCGCCCAGCCGTCGATTCCCACGCGCGCCGAACTGGACAGTTCGGACTGATTGCGCGGCGCGGCGTCGTGCGCGCGGTTTTGTGTCGAATGCGCGTGCGACGCGCGTTGCTTCGTTTGAGTGTTGCACTGAGTTGTGCGGCACCGCTCCCGAGCGCTCCCGTTTTGGCCCGCGCTTCCTTGCCGCCGGTCGTCGGCGCTCATGCCGGGCGGCTATTCTTCCCTATTGGCGTCAAAAATCCGCCAGCGCGCGGCTAAAACAGTGCCGGATGCATGGCATCTACATTGAAACGCCCGTCCTGGCAAGGCCTCCGGGCCAATCTGCCTCTACGGGCGTCCCTTCGTGAATTCTCGAAAACAGCCTTCCAATTGCTTACAACGCCTTTCTTCATACTTTATAAATACTTCAAGTATGTATTTCCCTTGCCGTAAACGAGGTTATTAGAGCACTCATTCAAAAAGTGTCGCCACGCAGACGCCACACATTACTTAGCGCTGCGCATGCAGCCTCTCATTTGCAAAGCACAGGGAACGAACGAGCATGTTGAACAAAGGCATTACGATCAAGGCACGGATTGGCCTCACGATGGCTTTCCTCGCCGCGCTGCTGGTCGCCATTGGCGTCTTCGGTTTGTTCGGCATGAGCCGTTCGAACGATGCCTATAAGGACACCTTCACCAATGCAATGCCGAGCGCGGTCAATATCGGCAACGCAGAACTGTACGCGGCGCGCGAGCGCCTGGCACTCGATCGCGCCGCATTCATGGCCGGTACGCCGGAAGCCGCCGCGACGCTCGAGCGCGCGCGTGTGATGCGCACGACGTCCGACATGTGGTGGAAAAAGTATCTCGATCTGCCGCGCGAAGCCGAGGAAGACCGCCTCGCGCAGGACGTCGCCGCCAAACGGGACACGCTGCATCGCGAGATGGATGCCTTTGCGGCGATTGTCGCAGCGAACGATCCGAGCAAGATTCTCGACGGCGCCAAGCGCCTGCAGGCAACCTACAACGAACTCTCCGTCGCCGACGACGCAGTGCGCAAGCTCCAGTTCGAATCGGCGAAAAGCGGGTACGAGAATGCACAGGGCAATTTCGACGTGTTCCGCGTGGTCAGCCTCGGCGCCTTGGTCGTGGGCGTTCTGGCAGCGGTGTTTTCCTATCTGACGCTGAGCCGCGCGATCGCCCGGCCGCTCAATGAAGCGCTCGGCCATTTCGACGCGATCGCCGCCGGCGATCTGCGCCGTCCGGTGATCGTGACGTCGCGCGACGAAATGGGGCAACTGCTCCACGGAATCGCCAGAATGCAGCGCAGCCTCACCGAAACGGTGCGCACCGTGCGCAGCGGCAGCGAATCGATTGCGACCGCGACGCGTCAGATCGCGGCCGGCAATATCGATCTGTCGTCGCGCACCGAAGAGCAGGCTTCGGCATTGCAGGAAACCGCGTCGAGCATGGAAGAGCTGACCGGCACGGTCAAGCAGAACGCCGACAACGCCCGCCAGGCGAGCGCGCTCGCGGCCAACGCGTCGGAGATCGCCAACAAGGGCAGCGCGGTGGTCGGCCAGGTGGTCGGCACGATGGGCGAGATCAACCAGAGTTCGGCGAAGATCGCGGACATCATCTCGATCATCGAGGGGATCGCGTTCCAGACCAACATCCTCGCGCTGAACGCGGCTGTCGAAGCGGCGCGCGCCGGTGAAGAAGGGCGCGGTTTCGCGGTGGTGGCGGGCGAAGTGCGCAGCCTCGCGCAGCGTTCGTCGGCGGCGGCCAAGGAGATCAAGGAACTGATCGACACGTCGGTGGAGCGGGTGCAGTCGGGCTCGGCCCTGGTCGACGAAGCCGGCCGCACGATGACCGAGATCATCGGCGCGGTGCAGCGCGTGACCGACATCATGGGCGAGATCGCGGCGGCTTCGGAAGAGCAGAGCGGCGGCATCGACCAGGTCGCGCGCGCGGTCACGCAGATGGACGAAGTCACGCAGCAGAATGCGGCGCTGGTCGAGGAAGCCGCCGCAGCCGCGTCCTCGCTCGAAGACCAGGCGGGCAAGCTGCGCACCGCGGTCGCGGTGTTCCACCTCGAAGAAGGCGGTTATAAGGCGCCGGCGAGCGCCACGCCGGCTCGCGTGGCAACGCCGGTGCGCTCGACGGCTGCACCTGCGCGCAAGGCCTCGTTCGCCGGTTCTACGGTGAAGGCGCCGGCCGCAACCGGCGCGACGCCGCAAGCCGCCGCTGCGCCGACACGCGCTCCGGCCAGAGTAACGGCGACGGCGGCAACGGCAAGCGCGACCGCAAGCGCCGGCGGCGACCAGGATTGGGAGACGTTCTAACCGGCCTCAGGCGGTTCCGAACCAACCCGTAGTACGTCGCAACAATCATTCCCGTCGAAGCAGCCACGCACGATGCTTCGCCGCGAATGAGCGCCTCACCCCCCGCAAGACCGCGATTGCTCACGCATTCGCGGTCTTTTTTTATAGTGTGCGCATCAACTAACGTTTGCGCCGACAGTCCGCCCCCTGGCGCGTGTCACGATCCGGTACATTGAGGGTCGCGGCCATTGCTTGTCGCGGCGGCATGGCTTGTGCAGCGCGGCGATCAGGCACGCGCGAGCGCCGACTTTTGCGTCGCGGCCATGCCAGCGCCTTTCCCAACCTCACGCCACCATGAACCGCTCAATGCGCCAGCCAGAAAGGACCGACATGACGCCACACGATCTCGCGCACCGCCTCGTCGAAGCACGCCGGCTGCATCGCCCGATCGATGCGCCCGCACCCGACAGCCTGCCGCCCGATGCCGCGACCGCGTATGCGATCCAGCAGGCCGTGATTGCGGGCTTGGGCGACTCGACCGGTGCCTGGAAGATCGGCGCAAGAGCCCCGGGCGGGGCCGCCGCGGGTGCGCCGATCCCGGCTTCGCTGGTGCTGCCGTCGCCGGCGCGAGTCGCGCATAACGGATTTTTCCGGGTGCTGGTGGAGCTCGAAATCGCTTTCCGTTTCGCCGAGGCGATCGAGCCGCGCGGCCGCGCCTACGCGCGCGACGAGGTCCTCTCGAAGGTCGGCGTCGTGCTGCCCGCCATCGAGATCGTCGATAGCCGCTTCAGCGAATGGCCGAACGTTGCGCCGCTCGCGCAACTGGCCGATGCGCAGAACAATGGCGCCTTGATCACCGGCCATCCGCTCGCCTATGCGGGTCTCGCGCGCGGCTTCGATTTCGTTTCGCCGGAACTGGCGTTGAGTTTCGACGGCAACTCGCTGGTGCCTGACGCGACCGGCAACCCGGCGGGTGATCCGCGCGAACTGCTGGTGTGGTTCGTCAACCATTGCGCCGCCATGGGCATTACCATCGAGCCCGAATGGACGCTCACCACCGGTTCGTACGTCGGCGCGCACAGGGTGCACAAGGCGGGCATCGTGCGCGGCCATATCGACGGTCTTGGCGAAGTGGAGATTGAACTGACCTGACGCCATCGCGACATTGCTCGTGTTGCACGTCATCGCGCATTGCTTGTAACAGTACATTACGACGCGTCATGCTTCATTCAAACGGCTGCCTGGGGCGGCCGTTTTCTTTTTGTCGCATCCGCGCGAGCGGCTTTGCCGTATACACCTATGAAAACAATTCGTTGCGTTGTCGTGATACAGGCAGGCACACGGCAACCCTGCGGGCGACGCGGTTAATCCAAACGGCGAGCAGCGCGTCGCTCGCTCAACGATTCATCGTGTGCCCGTTGGATGGAGCGGAACCAAATGGTGTCGCGCGTTGACGAACCGCCTGACGATGGATGAGCGCACATGTAACAGTCGCGTGCGCGTGTCGACCGGATGCAAGTGCCGCGCGTTGAATGAAAAAAGCGACCGGGCATGAAAAACGCATGACGTCTGTGCGTTCAGTAAGAAAGTGTGCGTACGCAGACAGCATGTCCGATGCTGCAGCGAGATCGTTCGATCACGACGATCAAGTGGAGCAGTGGAGTCGTGCAGGAGCACTGAGCAGAAATGTGCGGACCGGAAGGCCGACGCATGACCATGACGACGGGTGCAGCAGGCGTGTCACATGTGGCCAGAATTGCTGCGATGTGAGTGCAAGATTGTAGGTGGTCGAAACTTGGTTTCCAAGTGATGAATGTCGGGAGGCGGGTACGGCGCGATTTTCGCAACGTAGTTCGTGAAAAAAAATTTAAAAGGGTTTAGGATGAATTCGAGCGATGTCGTTTCCGAATAGCGCGCCGCGCACGACATCGGTCTAGACTTCGGCGAGGAGGTAGCATGGATATCTACGGCAGTTTCGCGACCCGCTTCGAGAAAACGCGAGAGGATGAACTCTCGCTCGAGGAGTATCTCGCGCTCTGCAAAGACAATCCCGCCGCGTACGCCACGGCTGGCGAACGCATGTTGACGGCAATCGGAGAACCGGAACAGATCGACACTCGCAACGATCCGCGCCTGTCGCGCATCTTCGCGAACAAGGTCATCAAGGTATACCCCGCATTCCGTGAGTTCTACGGAATGGAAGAGGTGATCGAGCAGGTGGTCGCCTACTTCCGGCACTCGGCCCAGGGGCTCGAAGAAAAGAAGCAGATTCTGTATCTGTTGGGACCGGTCGGCGGCGGCAAATCGTCGATCGCGGAACGTCTCAAGCAGCTCATGGAACGCGTGCCGTTCTACGCGATCAAGGGCTCTCCCGTGAACGAGTCGCCGCTCGGTCTGTTCGACTACGAGGAAGACGGCCCGATTCTCGAAGAACAATACGGCATTCCACGCCGCTACCTGAAAAGCATCCTCAGTCCGTGGGCGGTCAAACGCCTGCACGAATACAACGGCGACATCCGCAAATTCCGCGTGATACGTCGCTACCCGTCGATTCTTCGCCAGATCGGTATCGCCAAGACCGAGCCGGGCGACGAGAACAATCAGGACATCTCGTCACTGGTCGGCAAGGTCGACATCCGCAAGCTCGAACAGTATGCGCAGGACGACGCGGACGCTTACAGCTACTCCGGCGGCCTGTGTCTCGCCAATCAGGGCCTGCTCGAATTCGTCGAAATGTTCAAGGCGCCGATCAAGGTCCTGCACCCGCTGCTTACCGCGACCCAGGAAGGCAACTTCAAGGGCACCGAAGGCTTCGGCGCGATCCCGTTCGACGGCGTGATCCTTGCGCACTCGAACGAGTCGGAATGGAAGGCGTTCCGCAACAACCGCAACAACGAAGCCCTGCTCGACCGGATCTTCGTCGTGAAGGTGCCGTACTGCCTGCGCTACGGTGAAGAGATCAAGATCTACGAGAAGCTGCTGCGCAATTCGTCGCTGGCGAATGCGGTGTGCGCGCCGGGCACGTTGAAGATGATGGCGCAAATGTCGGTGCTCACGCGTTTGCAGGAGCCCGAGAATTCCAGCCTGTTCTCGAAGATGCAGGTCTATGACGGCGAGAATCTCAAGGACACCGATCCGAAGGCCAAGTCGTATCAGGAGTACCGCGACTTCGCGGGCGTCGATGAAGGGATGACCGGCGTGTCGACCCGCTTCGCGTTCAAGATCCTGTCGCGCGTGTTCAACTTCGATTCGACCGAGGTTGCGGCCAATCCGGTGCACCTGATGTACGTGCTCGAACAGCAGATCGAGCGCGAGCAGTTCCCGCCGGAAACCGAGCAGAAGTATCTGTCCTTCATCAAGGACGTGCTGGCGTCGCGCTATGCGGAGTTCATCGGCAAGGAGATTCAGACCGCGTATCTGGAGTCGTATTCCGAGTATGGTCAGAACATCTTCGATCGCTACGTGACGTACGCCGACTTCTGGATTCAGGATCAGGAGTTCCGCGACCACGACACCGGCGAAAGTTTCGACCGCGCGGCGCTGAACGCCGAACTGGAGAAGATCGAGAAACCCGCGGGCATCAGCAACCCGAAGGACTTCCGCAACGAGATCGTGAACTTCGTGCTGCGTGCGCGTGCTGCCAACGCGGGGAAGAATCCCGCATGGATCAGCTACGAGAAGCTGCGCGTCGTGATCGAAAAGAAGATGTTCTCGAACACGGAAGAACTGCTGCCGGTGATCTCGTTCAACGCGAAGGGCTCGGCGGAAGAGCAACGCAAGCACGAAGACTTCGTCAATCGCATGGTGACGAAGGGCTATACGCCGAAGCAGGTGCGCTTGCTGTGTGACTGGTATCTGCGCGTGCGCAAGTCGTCATGACGGGCGTGGCGTGCCGCCCGCGCGGTCCTGTTGCGCGGGCACCCTGCGAGGCGCAAGCTGCATGGACATAGCGTTGCTGACGCTGCACCAGGCGGCGTGTGTCTCGCGCACCGGAAATTACAGTAGCTGCGTGGGATGGGAGCAAGTGCTTTGCAGGTGACCGGAGTGACGCGCTAAAGCGCAAACACTGGTCGACGGCTAAAGCGCCGACTCCATCGACGTGCGCTGCATCGGACCGGAGTCAGCGCCAAAGCGCTAGCTCCGATCGACAGGGAGACCGGGCGTGCTTCATCAAATCATCGACCGCAGGTTGGCTGGCAAGAACAAGAGCATTGCAAATCGCGAGCGTTTTTTGCGCCGCGTCAAAAACTACATTCGTCGCGCCGTGTCGGAAGCGGTGCGCGACCGCAGCATCAAAGACATCCAGAACACCCAGAGCATCACGATCCCGCGCAAGGACATCGCGGAGCCTTCGTTCCGCCACGGTCCTGGCGGCAAGCGCGAGATGGTGCATCCGGGCAACTCGGACTACATCCGCGGCGACAAGATCCAGCGCCCGCAAGGGGGCGGCGGCGGAGGCGGGGGCAACCAGGCCAGCAACGAAGGCGAAGGTCAGGACGACTTCGTGTTCGAACTGAGCCGCGAAGAATTCATGCAGTACTTCTTCGACGACCTCGAACTGCCGCGTCTCGTCAAAACCCATCTGATGGCCGTGCCCACGTGGAAGAGCATCCGCGCAGGCTGGGCCGCCGAAGGCACGCCGAACAACATCGACGTGGTGCGTTCGTTGCGCAGCGCGCTCGGCCGGCGCATCGCGCTCGGTGCGCCGCTCGTCAACCAGCTGCACGAAATGGAGCGGCAGCTCGAGGCGATGAAGGCCGATCCCGCGGATCGCCGCGACGAGATCAAGCTGCTCGAAGAGGAAATCCATCATCTGCGCGGCCGAATCTGGCGGATTCCGTTCATCGATCCGTTCGATCTGCGCTATGTGAACCGCGTGAAGCAGCCCACGCCGTCGAGCCAGGCGGTGATGTTCTGTCTGATGGATGTGTCCGGTTCGATGGACGAGCAGCGCAAGGATCTCGCCAAGCGCTTCTTCATCCTGTTGTATCTGTTCCTCAAGCGTAACTACGAAAAGATCGAAGTGGTCTTCATCCGTCACCACACGCGCGCCGAGGAGGTCGACGAAGACACGTTCTTCCATTCGACCGAAAGCGGAGGCACGGTGGTGTCGAGCGCGCTCGAACTGATGCAGAAGGTGATGGACGAGCGCTACTCGCCGACTGAATGGAATATTTACGGGGCGCAGGCATCGGACGGCGACAACTGGACCGACGACTCGCCCAAGTGCCGCAAGATACTCGCGGATGACATCCTGGAGAAGGTGCGCTATTTTGCGTATATTCAGGTCACACCGGAGGAACAGAATCTGTGGCTCGAATACGCGCAGCTGGCGCTGAGCCAGCCGCACATGGCGATGAAGAAGGTCGAAACCGCGGCCGACATTTATCCGGTGTTTCGCGAGCTGTTTGAAAAGCAGGTGGCGTCCTCATGACGAACGAGCACCTGCACAACGAAGCGCGCGGCTATCAGCCGGAGCGCGGGAAAGGCGTGCCGCAGCAACAGTCGGGGCATGCCGAGGCCGGGGCGGACCATGCTGGCGCCGCCGCGGCCGCAGCAGTCGACAGCGCTGCAGCACGGGGACACACCGGAACGCCCACTGAGGGGCAAAGGGAAGTCCGTATGAACGTAGCCGATAGACGGCCTCTGCCGTGCCCGTCCGACTGGACCTTCGAATTGATCGAAGAGTACGACTCGCATATTGCCCGTGTTGCAGAGCAATATGAACTCGACGTGTATCCGATCCAGCTCGAACTCATCAGCGCCGAACAGATGATGGATGCGTACGCGTCCGTCGGTATGCCGGTGAACTACCGTCACTGGTCGTTCGGCAAACACTTTCTCTCCACCGAAAAAAGCTACCGTCGCGGGCAGATGGGGCTGGCGTACGAGATCGTCATCAACTCCAATCCCTGCATCGCATATCTGATGGAAGAGAACACGATGACGATGCAGGCGCTCGTCATCGCGCATGCGGCTTACGGGCACAACTCGTTCTTCAAGGGCAACTATCTGTTCCGGCTGTGGACGGATGCGCATGCGATCATCGACTACCTCGTCTACGCGAAGAACTACATCGCCGAGTGCGAGGAGCGCTTCGGGCTCGACCGCGTCGAGGAGCTGCTCGATTCGTGCCATGCGTTGATGAATTACGGCGTGGACCGTTACAAGCGTCCGCAGAAACTGTCGCTCGAAAAGGAGTTTGCCGCGCGCCGTGAACGCGAAGCCTATCTGCAATCGCAGGTGAACGAACTGTGGCGCACGCTGCCCACGCGCCATACGCCGCTGCCCGAAGAGATCGAGGAGCGCTATCCGCCGGAGCCGCAGGAAAATCTGCTGTATTTCGCGGAGAAAAACGCGCCGCTGCTGGAGCCGTGGGAGCGCGAGGTGATCCGCATCGTGCGCAAGGTCGGTCAGTACTTCTATCCGCAACGGCAGACCCAGGTGATGAACGAAGGCTGGGCGACCTTCTGGCACTACACGCTGCTCAACACGATGTACAACCAGGGCAAGCTGGAAGACGGCTTCATGATGGAGTTTCTCCATTCGCACAGCAACGTGGTCTATCAGCCGCCGGTGACGAAGCCGTATTACAGCGGCATCAATCCGTACGCACTCGGCTTTTCGATGATGAGCGACATCCGCCGTATCTGCGAATCGCCCACTGAAGAAGACCGCAGGTGGTTCCCGGAACTGGCCGGCAGTCCGTGGCTGCAAGCGATGCACTACGCGATGCGCAACTTCAAGGACGAGAGTTTTGTCGCCCAGTATCTGTCGCCGCATCTGATCCGGGAAATGCGTCTGTTCTCGGTGCTCGACGACGACATGCGCGATGCGCTCGAAGTGTCGGCGATTCATGACGACAGCGGTTATCAGTACGTGCGGCAGGCGTTGTCACGGCAGTACGACATGCATCATCGGGAGCCGAACATCCAGGTGTGGGCGGTCAACACGCGTGGCGACCGGAGCCTGACGCTGCGGCACTTCATGAGCGACAACCGGCATCTGTCCTCCGATAGCGACGAGGTGCTCAAGCACATGGCGCGTTTGTGGCAGTTCGACGTGTTTCTCGAAAGCGTCGACGAGAACGGCACGGTGCGCAAGCGCTACGAATGCCGGTACGTGCCGCCCATTGTGAGAGTGTGAAATACGCGGGATTGGCGGCCGGTCGAACGCCATTCGATGTCTGTTCCCAAGCCCCTGACGGTCGCCAGACTGCCAGGGGCTTTTCTCATCAGGCCATGGCGCGGGCGCACTCGCACGGCCATGCGCCGAACCTCGTCATAAGATTGACTGACAAACACCCATCTTCCGCTTGCAATTCTGTAAAATTCGCGCACGCGCACGGCTAGCACCTCGCGGCGCACGTTGTGAAGGCGGCGACACGACCGCCATCTTCGTTTCAAGACAAGGACAGACACCAGCAATGACCGACCTAACCGACCAATCCGTGGCCTCGGCTCACGACACACGGCGCCGCATCTTCGCGATCGTTGGCGCTTCATCGGGCAATCTCGTCGAGTGGTTCGACTTTTACGTCTATTCGTTCACCGCGCTGTATTTCGCGCCGGCCTTCTTCCCGAGCGGCAACACCACCACGCAGCTGCTCAACACGGCCGGCGTGTTCGCGGCGGGCTTCCTGATGCGTCCGATCGGCGGCTGGTTCTTCGGCCGCCTCGCCGACAAACACGGCCGCCGTACCGCGATGATGATCTCGGTGTTCATGATGTGCGGCGGCTCGCTCGTGATCGCGATGCTGCCCACCTACGCGCAGATCGGCGCGCTGGCGCCGACGCTGCTGCTCGTCGCGCGGCTCTTCCAGGGGCTGTCGGTGGGGGGGGAATACGGCACCAGCGCGACTTACATGAGTGAGGTCGCGCTCAAGGGCCGGCGCGGTTTCTTCGCGTCGTTCCAGTACGTGACGCTGATCGGCGGCCAGTTGTGCGCGCTGCTGGTGATCGTGATCCTTCAGCAGGTGCTGTCGCCTGCGGAAATCAAGGCGTGGGGCTGGCGCGTGCCGTTCGTGATCGGCGCGATCGCCGCGTTGATCGCGCTGTATCTGCGCAAATCGCTCGACGAAACCACCACCGCCGCGACGCGTCAGCGCAAGGAAGCCGGCACGCTGCGCGGCCTGTGGGTGCACAAGGGCGCGTTCATGACGGTGCTCGGCTTCACGGCTGGCGGCTCGCTGATTTTCTACACCTTCACGACCTACATGCAGAAGTACCTCGTCAACACGGCGGGCATGCAAACGAAAACGGCCAGCTCGGTGATGACCGCGGCGCTGTTCGTCTACATGCTGATGCAGCCGGCGTTCGGCGCGCTGTCGGACCGTATCGGCCGGCGTCGTTCGATGCTGCTGTTCGGCCTGTTCGCGACGATCGGCACCGTGCCGCTGCTGCATGCGCTCAAAGACGTGACGAGCCCGTATGCGGCGTTCGGCTTCGTCGTGCTGGCGCTCGCGATCGTCAGCTTCTACACGTCGATCAGCGGCCTGATCAAAGCGGAAATGTTCCCGCCGGAAGTGCGCGCACTCGGCGTGGGCCTGTCGTACGCAGTGGCCAACGCGATCTTCGGCGGCTCCGCGGAATACGTGGCGTTGTGGCTGAAGTCGGTCGGTGTCGAGACGATGTTCTTCTGGTACGTCACGGTGATGTGCGCGATCGCCGGCATCGTGGCGCTGCGTATGCGCGATCCGTCGACGGAAGGGTACTTGCGTCACGAACCTTGAGCGTCCACGGGACAGCAGGGCCGCGCACGGGAGTGAGCGGTTGAAAAGCGGCGGCCTGGGGCGACCCGGCCGCCGTTTTCATTGCATGAACGAAGCGGCAGGTGACACGCTCAACTGACGACGATCTCCGTGCCCCATGCATGCAACAGATCGCGCAGCGCCTCCGCCTGCGCCATCTTCGTGCCGCTGCGCAAATGAATCTGCAGCGCGCGACCCGCGATGCCGTCGATGGGCTGCACGAGCCACAACTCCACCGCAAGCCCCAATCCTTCCGGCTGATCGACGACCACCGGTTCGATCACACGCGGCTTGAAACAGGCACTGTCCGACATGGCGAATCACCTCCGGGCTGATGACGGTTCGAGCTCATCGTAATCAGCGTCCTGCGCCGCACCAAGCAACAAATACGCGTTTGCTAAGCAGAGGATGCTTAGCAGGATATGCGCATAGAGGTGGGGTCGGCGGCGGTGGGGCACGAGGCCGCGTGGTGAGAGACGTGCGGCGAAAAACGCGTAACGGCTAGCTGCGCCACGCGCGCGCATCCTCAGTTGTGCTGACGGCGACGACCGCGGCGACACGCAACCGATGCGCCATCGCCACGTCAGCACCTGCGCACCGCGAATCACACCGGCTCGGATCGATCCGTCACGAGCTCGTTGACGAGCTCCTCGACGACGGCCGCCGGATCGGCCACCACCGCGGGCGCGGCAGCCACGGCGGCCGCCGTAGCCGCTGCAACGGCCTGTTGCTGCGCGCTCAAGGACCCCCGTGCAAGCATCAGAAGGTGATAGTAGAACCGCGCACTGAGCCCATAGTTGTATGCGTACAGATGGGCGAGCGCGATCTGCAGACCGCGCAATGGCTGGCGGTTGCGCGCATGAACCGACACGACGATCGGCGCGAGACGCCGCAGCGCAAGCTTGCGCGACGGCTCCAGTTGCGGCGGCAGTGGTAACGCCTTCACGAACGCATACGCGCTGACCGTCGCCGCCGTCTCTGTGCCGCGCGTGCTGCGCGAGATCGAGGTCGCGGTCTTGCGATACACCGACACATAGTCGTGCAGATAGAACACTTCGCGCGCCGCGAGACAGAGCTCGGTGCCGAACACGAAATCGCAGCACGTGCCGTACTGATCCTTGTAGCCGATCCGCTTCACGAGACGGGCGTCGGCCATCCAGCCGTTGTTCGGGAACATCTGGATCAGGCCGGTTCTGCCCGGCAGCGGCTGCAAGCCTTCGGCGTCCTTCGTGCGCCGGAACGCCGCATTCAGCCGCGTGCTCGCGTCTAAGTCGACGGCGCCGTCGTGATCGGCTTCGTACTGGTCGCCGAAAGCGGCCCCGAGTTGCGGATGGCGTGTCCACAGCGACACGAGTTTTTCGACGCCGTCGGTGGTGAGCAGATCGTCGTCGTGAATCAGCAGGATCTTGTCGCCGCTCGCGCGCTCGAACAGGCTCGCGACGTTGCGGGCCTGGCCGAGCGGCGGCTGATTCAGCGTGTAGCGCACGCGCGGCTCCCGCCCATAGCGGGCCGCGATCAGTTGCTGGGTGCCGGTGTCTTTCGAATCGTCGCCGATCACGATTTCCAGATTGCCGTAGCGCTGACCGAGGCACGAATCGATGCAATCGGCGATCAGCTCGGGGCGATTGCAGGTCGGCAAGCAGATCGAGACTTTGGCGAGACGGGGAGGAGCCTGGGGGATGGACATGGGCGTCGCCTTTTTTATGGATTAAGGGGCGGCAGCCGGTTCGCGTGGCGCGCGTATCGCTGCAAGCAGCAAAATAGTCCATTATGCGAAAAAAATATTCGGTAAAAATCAGGAAGAAATGTTTGCCTTCCGAAAGCCGATGAAAGGGAAAAAATTTACGCGGCTTCGCTGCCGAATTACAGCAAAGCCGCTTGACAAAACGCGCTTATTTTTTTTAACTGACCGACGGCTCGCCCTCGCCGGGCTTCTTGCCGGGACGGTCCGCGGGAGACTGGTCGCGGCCCTCGTCGTGGCGTTCGGGCAGCTTGCTCTTTTCGTTATCGCTGTGCTTGACGGGCTGCGGGTGTTCGATGTCAGCCGGTTTGCCCGCTGCATGTTGCTGGGTTTCGCTCATTGCCGCTCTCCTAGGTGGAAGACAGCTTTGATGCAGCAAGGCGCAGGCCTGGTGCCGCGCGGCTGCTTCATGCAGCCGCGTCGCGCGGCGCACCGCCCGTCAGCGAAACGATGAATTCGAAAAACGCCCGCACCTTGGCCGGCGGATGATGCCGCGACGGATAGAGCGCATACAGCGGATACACCTCGTCGCCCCATTCGGGAAACAGCTCGACCAGCTTGCCGCTCGCCAGCAACGACTCCGCGCCGAGCGACAGAATCTGCGCGACGCCCTGGCCCGCCGTGCACACGCTATGCAACGTGCCTACGTCGTTCACCGTCAGGCGGCCTTGCGGCGTTATCACGAGCTTCTTGCGGCCGCGATGAAACTCCCACGCGAACGGGTAGCCGGTCAACGGATCGCGGAACTTGATGCATACATGCTGGCCGTTTTCGAGTTCGGCCGGGTTGGCCGGATGTCCATGTTTCTTCAGGTACGACGGCGCCGCCACCGTCAGAATGCGCGTGTCCAGCAGCTTGCGAGCGATCAGCGTCGACACCGGCGGATCGCCGAAGCGGATCGCGAGATCGAAACCGTCGGCGACCATGTCACCCAACTGATCGCGCGTGATCAGTTCGAGTTGCAGATCTGGATGCCTGTCGATGAAACCGCCGAGGCGCGGTCCGAGCACGAGGCGCGAAAAGAATGGGTCCATGTTGACGCGCAGGCGTCCGCGTACGGCGGTCGCGCCGTGAGCGGCTGAAGCCGCCGCTTCTTCGAGCCCGCCGAGCAGCGGCACGATCTGTTCGTAGAAGCGCCGGCCTTCATCGGTCAGCATGACCGAGCGCGTGGTGCGATCGAACAGGCGAATGCCCAGGCGCGCTTCGAGCCGTGCGACCGAACGGCTAACCCCGGATTGCGACATGTCGAGCGCTTCGCCGGCCGCCGCAAAACTGCCGCAATCGACGATCGCCGTGAGCACGCCCATGCCGTTCAGCATGCGCTCGTCAAATGGCATGTGAATTTCCTTTTGTTATGACTAATGGACGACATGCTAACGCGAAATTCTGTTTGAATTCATGCCCTCGCGCAGGGGCGTAAGGGCTGTCGAGACCAATAAATGATCGCGTGTCATGAATGCAATGATGGTGACGCTATTGCGTCAGTCGCGCTGTCGCCGTTGATTTGCGCGAGCGCAACCCGGAAACACGATGGGATGCGTTTCTCGCTATGCAGTGCACATATTTTGTCGCGGCAACGGGGAGCGCAACGTGTCGCGGCCGCGCAGGAGGGCGCGGTTCAGGCGTGCGATGGCTTTGCGGCTATCCATCGTTTGCCGGATAGGGGAAGGAGGGGATAGCAGGGCACCGGATCTATGCAATCAGATCAGGCCCGGCCAGTTGCGGCGACATGCGCCACGGGTTGGTGAACCGGCGGCGATCGACAAGCGGCCGACCGGCAATCACGAAGAATGAGACAGGGAACAGAGAACGCCTCACCGCCCCGCGCTCGGCGCCGCCTGTCCCCGCACGACGCGCGTGCCGGACGGCTCGTCGAGATGACGGAACACCCACGCCGACAGCAGCGTGATCACGCCGACGCACACGAAGGCGAGGCGAAACCCCAGCGCGCCCGAGCCCGATTGCGCGGAGAACAGATTCACCAGCCCGCCGCCGATCGACACGCCCAGCCCGATCGCCAGCATCTGCACCATCGAGAAGAGACTGTTGCCGCTGCCCGCATCTTCGTGCGAAAGATCCTTCAGCGTGACGCTGTTCATCGCCGCGAACTGCATCGAGTTGGCGGCGCCGAACACGGCCAGAATCGCGATCTCGATCACGAGCGGCGTGCCGCGCGAGATCAACGCGAACCCGACGATCGCCGATCCGACGATGATCGTGTTGACCAGCAGAAACGTGTCATAACCGTAGCGGCGCACGAGCGGCGCGATCCAGCGTTTGGCGAGCGTGCCGGCAAGCGCCGCGGGCAGCATCATCAGACCCGAGTGCAGCGGTGAGTAGCCCAGCTGCAGCTGCAACAGCAAGGGTACGAGAAACGGCACGGCGCTCGAGCCGACCCGGCACACGAGGTTGCCGATCAGTCCCACGCTGAAGTTCGGCTCGCCGAAGAGCGACAGCTTGAAGAGCGGATCGCGCCGCGACCGGGCGTACGGAATGTAGGCGAGTGCGCTGGCGACGGCGAGCGCGAACAGCCCCGCCGACCAGGCCGCGCGATGCGAGGGAACCGGCGCGTCGATGGCAAGCGAAAACGCGATCATGCACAGCGACAGCAAACCGCAGCCGATGAAATCGAACGGCGGCGCCTGCGTGGTGTCGTGCGACGGCAAAAACCGCTGCACCGCATACAGACCGGCCGCGCCGATCGGCACGTTGATCAGGAAAATCCAGTGCCACGTGATCGCCTGCACGAACCAGCCGCCGAGCGTCGGTCCGGCGATCGGCCCCAGCTGGCCGGCAATCGAAATGAACGCGAGCGCCGACACGTATTGCTCGCCGGACACGCTGCGCAGCACGGCGAGCCGGCCGATCGGCAGCAGCATCGAGCCGCCGAGACCTTGCAGCACCCGCGCCAGCACCAGTTGACCGAGCGTGTGCGCGCTCGCGCAGCAGACCGAGCCGAGCACGAACACGAGGATTGCGACGAAATAGACGCGCCGCGTGCCGAAGCGGTCGGCGAGCCAGCCGGAGGCGGGCGTGAGCATCGCCATGGTGAGCGTGTAGGCGACGACGATCGGTTGCATCGCGAGGGGCGCGACGTGCAGGCTGTTGGCGATCGACGGCAACGCGGTGTTGACGATCGTCGTGTCGAGCGACTGCATGAAGAAACCGGCGGCGACGATCCAGAGCAGCGCGGTGTGGGCGGAATCCTTGGTCATCTTTTTTTCACGGGCGAAGCGGGCTGAGGGCGCTCGCGCGGGGCAATCATGGGGGGAATTCCGTCATCATATTGACATCGTCGTCAATCGGGAACCCCACTAGGGACGCTGACTGTTATCGACTTTGCCGATAAGCAGCGCGACAATGCCGCATGCTCAATCCCATTTGGCTCAAGACTTTCGCGACCGTCGCCGCCTGCCACAGCTTTACCGAAGCGGGACGGCGGCTGAACCTCACACAGTCGAGCGTCAGCGAACACATCCGGCGGCTCGAAGAGAGCGTGGGCCGGCGCCTCTTCGTGCGCGACACCCATTCGCTCGCGATGACGCCGGACGGCGAGGCGATGCTCGCGCATGCCAGCGTGATTCTGCAGGCGCTCGCGCGAGCCGAGTCGCAGTTTCGCGCGCCGCGCCTCAAAGGCCGCGTGCGCCTCGGCTCCTCGGACGACGTCGCGCTCGGGCCGTTGCCCACGGTGCTGGCGGCGTTCCGCGACGCGCATCCGGACGTCGAACTGGAGATCACCATCGGTATGACCGGCAAGCTGTACGAACTGCTGGACGCGGGGTCGATCGATCTGCTGGTCGGCAAGCGGCGGCTCGGCGACCGGCGCGGCGTGCCGCTTTTCACGGGACGGCTGGAGTGGCTCGCGCGCGCCGGCACGCTGGTCGATCTGAGCCAGCCGCTGCCGCTGATTCTGGTCGCCGAGCCGAGCGTGACGCGCGCGGTCGTGCTCGACGCGCTCGCCGAAGCGGGCTTCAGCTGGCAGGTGGTCTGTACGAGCAGCAGCCACGCGGGCTGTATCGCCGCCGCGCGCGGGGGCCTGGGCATCACGGTGCGTCCGCAGTACCTGGCCGCGCGGGGGCTGGCGCCGCCGCTGAATGCTGCCGGTCTGCCGGCATTGCCGTCGGTGGAGTTCATCGCGCTGGCGGCGAAACGGCTGAGCCGCCCGGCCGGCACGCTGCTGCAATTGCTGCATGACAGCGATCTGCGCGGGTCGTGGATCGGCGAATGACGACGGCGGCGGGCGCGCTCGGGTGATGTAGGGCGCGGCCGGGTCGGTTCTGCTTCGGCTGCGACAACGCCGCATCATCCTTCAGCGTCACGATCTCAAACGCCGAGTTCGTCAAGCAAGACGGCCGCCGCGCGGCGCCATAGCTCGTCGAAGACACAAGCAGCCGTTGCACCGCGTTCTGCGCGCCCCCTCTCTCTGTGCGCAATCACGCGCCACCCACCTGTTGCGCGTTTACGTCGCGTGTCTCCGATTTATTTTGTCACCTAAGCGCCCATCGCTATACTTTCCATATGTGGTTATATGTTCCATATAAGGAACATAAAGCTGCCCAAAACGACAATACATGGACCATGAGAAAGGCGCCGGAGACCGTCCGCCTTTCGCCCGTGCGCCGGGGCCGCACGTCATGAGCCAGAGCGCGAGACCAGCCAGAACGACAACCACCATGATGACCAAAAACCTGACGATCAATCTACGGATCGCGATCACGATCGCGTTTCTCGGCGTGCTGCTGATTGCCACCGGCGCGCTCGGCATGCTCGGCATGAGCGAAAGCAACCAGGCGCAGCGCGATGCGTACACGGTGCATTTCGCGTCGGTGGTGGCGCTGGGCAAATCGGGCACGGCGATGTCGCGGGCACGCTTCGGGCTCGACTGGGCGATGAGCAATCCGCATTCGCCGCAGTTGGATGCGCAACTCGAACGTGCGCGCATGCTGCTCGGCGAGTCGGACAAGTGGTGGAACACCTTCCGCGATCTGCCGAAGACGCCCGAACTGCAACGTCTCACCGGCGACCTCGACACGAAGCGCACCGCCGTGCGGCGCGACGGCATCGACAGACTGATCGAGGCGATCCGCGGCGGCGACGCGAGCTGGATGGACGAAAGCCGCGCGAAGCAGCTGATCGGCCTCTATACGGCGATGAATACGAGCCAGGGCGCGCTGGAAGACTATCTGAACCACCAGGCGAGCGACGCGAACGAGCGCTCGGCCGCGCTCTTTCATACGCTGCTGCTCGCGTGCCTTGGCAGCGTGCTGGTGGGGTTGACGGTGGCGTTCATCAGCTGGCGCATGCTGCGCCGCGCGATCATGACGCCGCTGAACGACGCGCTGCGCCAGTTCGATGCGATCGCCGCCGGTGAGTTGACGACCCGCGTGCCGATTCGCTCGAACGACGAAATGGCGATGCTGCTGCGCGGCGTCGCGTCGATGCAGAACAAGCTCGGCGCGACTGTCACCACCGTGCGCGCCGGTTCGCATTCGATTGCCTCATCGACGCAGCAGATCGCCGCGGGCAATCTCGATCTGTCGCAACGCACCGAGGAACAGGCCGCGTCGCTCGAACAGACCGCCGCGGCGATGGAGCAGCTCACCTCCACCGTGCAGCTGAACGCGGAGAACGCACATCATGCGAGCGAACTGGCGTCGCGCGCGTCGGAGATGGCCGCGCGCGGGCGCGATTCGGTCGGCAGCATGGTCGAGACGATGCGGGTGATTCACGCGGGTTCGTCGAAGATGACTGGCATCATCACCGCGATCGAAGGGATTGCGTTTCAGACGAATATCCTCGCACTGAATGCCGCGGTCGAAGCGGCGCGCGCCGGAGAGGAAGGGCGTGGTTTCGCGGTGGTGGCGGGCGAGGTGCGCAGCCTCGCGCAACGCTCGGCGGCGGCCGCGAAGGAAATCGGCTCGCTGATCGCGGAGTCGACCGCGCGCGTGCAAAGCGGCGCGGGCCTCGTCGACGAAGCCGGCGGCACGATGCAGGAGATCGAAGCCGCGATCGGGCGTGTCGCGCGTATCGTCGGCGAGATCGCGGCGGCGTCGAAAGAGCAGAGCGAGGGTATCCGCCAGGTGAGCCTCGCCGTCACGCAGATGGACGAGGTCACGCAGCACAATGCGGCGCTGGTCGAGGAAAGCGCCGCGACCGCGAACTCGCTCGCGGATCAGGCGCGGCAATTGAGCGAATTGACCGCGGCCTTCAAGGTCGCGAACGAGGCGGCGCTGCGCGAACTGTCGTTCTGAATCTCGCCGTCGTAGAGATGCAGCGACGCAGCGACGCAGCGACGCAGCGATGTAGCGACGTTCAGACCACCGCCGCTTCAGCCCGGCAGCTTGCGAAACGAAATCGCAAAGCGGTTCCACGCGTTGATCGCCGACACCAGCAGCGTCAGGTCGACCAGTTCCTCGTCGCTGAAGTGCGGGCGCACTGCGTTCCACACCGCGTCCGGCACATGCTCTTGCGACACCAGCGTCAGCGCCTCGGTCCATTCGAGCGCGGCGCGTTCGCGATCCGTGAAGAACGGCGTTTCGCGCCATACCACCACGGTCGCGAGACGGCGCTCGGTTTCGCCGCCCTTGCGGGCATCGGTGGTGTGCATATCGACACAATACGCACAGCCGTTGATTTGCGACGCACGCAGACGCACCAGTTCGGTCAGCGATTTTTCGAGCGCCGATTTGCCGATGCGCTCTTCGACGCCGATCAGCGCCTTGATCGCGGCGGGGTTGGCTTTGTAGAAGTCGAGACGTTGTTCCATGATTCACTCCTGAGTCGGGTTGGACGCATTCCGTGGTGCGATGGAGGTAGCTTAGTCCGATGACTGGATTCTCAAAATGACCGATTCTGGTTATTTTTAGGTGACCACTTGAGACTGACGCCAGCGCGCCGCCGCGGCCTGCGAGCGTCCTTGCCCCTTATCGCGGCAAACCACCAGAATGAGGAGAGTCGTGAGATTCGCTGTCAGTCACAGACTTTCGGAGCTCTCATGGTGGGGCGGACCGACGATTGTGAAGACGCGTTGCTCGCCGGGAAAGTCTGCTTTTTGACTTCTGGCAGCTGGCATCCCTGGCGAAAGCCGATACTTGAGCTGCGCAGCCGGAGCGCAGTCTTCCGATAAGGAAGCTGAGTATTCGAGTCGATATTGCCCGCCGCTTTGGATTGGCTAGGGATGTGCGGCACGACGGGACGGGGGATGCCTGCCGACGAACTTCAGGAATCGGCCAAGAGGGGGCAGTCGTGGTGCCGCAAGGGACGGCCGTAAAAGTCCTGAATGCGGTCATCCGAACGCAAGCTTTCAATCAAGCTTCCTGAGTGCGCACCAGGCTTCTCCCACATCACTATCACTATCACCTTCACGCACTCTCGACATTCATGGTGATGCGGACCGCTCGATAAGTTCCAAATCGGGCTACGCGCGCTTCATATGCGAACATCGTATTGAGTGAATTTAACTACGCCCCCTCCTTGAAATACGCCAGGTCGCGTTCTGAGTAAGAGATTACGTATCGCCCCGTATCAGTGTCGCATACGACAACTCCTTGTGGCCGCGCCCGTGCCCCACGTGCCGTAAGTCCGGACTTCTTGTCCGTCGACATATTTCAATGCGAGCTCCAGGACCAATATTCTAAGCGCTCCGTACTGCAACTATTCGTCGACGCTTTTAACGGCTGATGTCGAAATCTTGTCCAAAAAATCTTCTACGAGACGCAACGACTCCGGCACCTCAGGGTTGAGCGTCGAAATGTGCAGTTCCTTCAGCGAACGGGTTATATGCTCCTCGGCTGCTGCCCGGAAAGCTTGATCGAGATCACGGCCCTCGCCCAACGGGATCGTTTTGTCGAGTTCTGTCTTGAAGAGCATCGCGTAGCGAGATGAATGCATTCCGACGAGCGTGTACAGATAGTTCCGCTCCGCTTCGGTGATGGTGCGATGTGTTGATGCAAGTGCGGCCTCGAGATAGCCAATCGCATCTGAGACCGGGCGATCGACGAGAATCAAATCACACTTCAGTGCAAGCTCGAGCTCGCTCGAAATAACCGATGCGATGATCCAAAGCGTGCTTTCGAAGGTATGGTCGCGCAAGATGGGAAATCCGGCGGCTTGACAGCGAGTCGCGACATCGCCCACCCTTTCCACGCGAAGCCCGCGACGTTCCGCCTGTTTGCGCACTTTCTCGAAAAACGTTGACTTTCCCGTCGAGTGTGTACCCGTAATGCCGATCATCTGCGCCATCAGAATAGGTCCTGTTGCTGATTGTTGATGAATTCAGGTGTCGCGGTCGCTGCTATGTCGATGAGCTTCCTGAGCGTAGCCCGCCTCGAAGCCTCGAGAGTTTTAATCAAGTCGAGGAATAAATAGGCCGTTGCGCGTGCGTCTCCCGACGCTCGGTGAAACGTGCTCAAGCGAACGTCGATTTGCCGCTCCGATACGAGAGATGACAAAGCATAAGATCGAGCACTCGGATGCACTGCGCGAGCCAGTTTTAGCGTGTCCAGGACGAGGACTGGGTGCCAGTTCGAGATGGCCCTCTTCAGAAGTTCAACGTCTAGGTGCACGTTATGACCGATTACGATTTTAGCGCTCAAAGCCGCAGACACTTGGCCCACGACATCGGACAGACTCGGCTGATCGGCCACCATCTCATTGCTGATACCGTGGAACGCAGTCGCTTGGGCCGTCACAGGTTTTCTGGGGCGAACAAGCCACTCGTCATGGCGAGGCATAAGCTCGCCGGCACTGATATGGAATATCGCGAGCTCGATAATCTCTTGGGGCGTCTCACCGTTTCCCTCTATGTCAACTACAGCGAAATCCCACTGGGTCCATTGCGTATCAAGCCTTTCCAGCATCGTCGCCACCAGTCTGCAATCGTCTTTGGAACACAACGGGCCTTTCTTCGGCCAGCGGTGCCTGATATTGCTGCATTTCTCCAAGCTTGATTTGTTGAAGCAACGACCGACGGGCCTCATCGTCGAGGAAACTCAGTTGCTGCTCAAACATCGCTGCTTTCATGTCTGCAAGCTCGATGCTCAGCCGCGACAGCCGATATTCCTTGGTTTTGTCGTCGATCTGGTCAGCGTAGTGCTCAGCCGGGGTATCAGGCCTCGCTGAAAAAGGGATAGCGACGTTGATCTGCAGGTCTAGTGCACGAGCGAGCTTCAATGTTTGCTGAAAGTCGCTCTCTGTCTCACCGGGAAACCCGACCATCCAGTTGCAGTAGAACACAACATCAGTGGTGTTTCGGAAGGCCGCATAAGCGTCCGAAATCTTTGACAAATCCGGATTGCGGTTCATGGCTCTGAGTATCTGCTCAGAACCACTTTGCAGTGACACATAGAGCAGATCAATGTTTCCCGAATCGCAGAGACTCTTCAGAAGCTCAGCGTTCTTCATGAACGTCTTCGGCTCGATGTATCGGATCGAAAGACGAATCTGGGGATTGAGCGCCACGAGCGCTCGCAGCAGATCGGCAAACCTCGGTCCAGCCCCCTCTGCTCCGTAGTTCCCAACTTCATCACCTACGAGAATTAGTCGCCTGACACCACGGTCAAGTGCGGCCGTTGCTTTCCTCAAGATATCGTCGATGGGTACCGACTCAAAATCACCTCTTCCCCGAGGAATACTGCAGAACGAACAACGGTATAGGCAGCTTCGCGTCACAGTAATAAGCTCGGCCGACTCCTCCTCGTGGTAGAAAACGAACCCCTTCGTCGTGCGCCTGTACAAACTCGCCAGCGCAGTTCCGTGCTCACGATCCAGTTGCTCGAATCGCGCGAGCACCTCGGCCTTCGCGGTTCCGACTCGCCGCCGCATTTGAGTCAATCCGTTGTCCGGGTTGCCTTCGAAATCGTGCGCCGTATCCTGAGAGATGTCTCGATCGAGCGCTCGAAAGTCTTGACCAGTGCGGTTGCGCAGGATGTCCGCGTGCGACTGAAAGTTGATCGGACGAGCCGCGATAGCCGCGCTTACAACGCCGGCACTTACGTTCGCGATACAGCCTGTCACTGTGATCTTTGCGCTTGACGCTCGTGAACTGATCTGGTGAATCTGGCTTATGGCGTCATCCACCCAAGTGGATCGTACGGAACACCCAGAAAAAATCACTTCATCGGCAAGCTCAGGCTGGTCGACGATGACGTAGCCATCGCGCTCGAGCCCCACTTTGAGCACGTTAAGATCGTAGCTCGAATTCAGACAAGAGTTATGCGCTAGGAACACTCGGCGCCCGTTTTGGTTCATTTGGTCTCGCATCGCCCCGCGTAGTGGGGACATTATTTTCTGCGCGGCGGCATGTCGAAATCCAACGCGCCGCACAAACTTTTAGCAAATTCTTAAGAGGACCAACCCTTGCAATGTGTCCTCAAAGAAGTGTTCTAAAATGCCACCGTCTAGCCTTTCAAGCAATAGTCCAGTTGAATGCGATAAGTCTTTACGCGGCGCGATATTGACAATGGGCGAAAACGAGCTGGTCCACAAGGCGTTTGCTCGTCCAATCCAGCCCAGTCCGTCGGGTAGCAGATCGCGATTGAGTTCAGTTACTCGATGGTCCCGAATGACCGGCAGTTCGGCTCGACGACCGCCAGTCACGCTGGCCCCAGTCGGGCCACAAGACGGCATTCCCCAGTTTCCGATGAGCGTCGGTTGAGGGTCGGGTCGTGCCTCCTTGCATGCGTCGCGCGCCCGCGGCGATCTGCGCATCGGATTGTGGAGGCAGTGCGGGTCGCCTGCCGTCGGTCGCTGCATCGCGGAGCGCGCCGCATATGCACCTCGCATGAGGCAGTCCTCGGCCAGAAGCGGTCCCGCGCTATCGGCCTGGAACTTAGAGGATGCGTTCTTCCTCGTTGTGGTCGCCCACTCGCCGGCCTGCGGAATTCTCGTTGCGGCATGCGCAAATAACAGTGCCCCGAGGCCGAAGCCAAGGGGCACAAAGGTGGCGGAGGTCAACAGTAGTTGGCTCTCGATCGGTTGCACGAAAGCGTGCTAGGCCCAGATGGCGACCAGCTCAGCAATCTTGGTCGCGACCATCGCCATTGAGTCTTCAGCTGTGTCCAAGCCGCTTCGCGAAGCAAGCAAGGGGCTGACATTCCGGAGCTCTGAGTACGTCGTCTGATGCACGATGGGCACGAGCCGGTTGCCCGCGAGGAGGGCCGAAAGCTCTTTGTCGGCGACGCCCTCTTGCGGCAGGCGGCGCAACAGGTTCGGGGTAACCAGCACGAGTCCGATGCGCGAATTGGCCAAACCCTTGTCGATGGCACGCATCATCGGTACGCCGAGGCCAAGGTCCTTCTCGCTGAACCAAACTTTGACATCGGCCGCCACGAGCGATTCGTACAGCTCCTTGGCCGCCCCCTGCCGGTCGTCCCACGCGTGGCACAGGAAGCAATCACGGAGGTCAGGCTGCTCTACCGCTGATTTCTCAACCGATTCGCGAATCGGCGTGAGTGATTGCACTTGGCCAGGCGTGTACGAAACGGATGAGCCGGGTCGCGACCAGCGAGGCTTTGCGCCGCTGCCGGACCCACCGCCGCTACGGCTGCCTCCGCCGCTGACCGACGAAGAGTAGTTTGAGGACGAATACGCTCCGTAGCCGCTGTAGCCGTTATAACCGCCGTAGCGGCCACTTCGACCACGGCATGCAGGGCATGCCGCTGCGGCGCTTGATGAGCGATGACCTTCCACTG
Organism: Paraburkholderia strydomiana; assembly: GCF_046030495.1. Classification (GTDB taxonomy): domain Bacteria; phylum Pseudomonadota; class Gammaproteobacteria; order Burkholderiales; family Burkholderiaceae; genus Paraburkholderia; species Paraburkholderia strydomiana_A. The sequence continues at coordinate 47,186 of NZ_JAQQCJ010000017.1, read as the reverse complement.
GGGCTGTGCACCTAGCCATGACTCACCCCCTCGGCGGGAACTTGTCGTTCCCGTGACTATCCTTCGACTGAATCTGCCCGTTGCGGCCGTGGATCAGTAACTCCGTACCTTGGTTTCGGGAAATTTCCCGCGCCCGGTCGACAGCATCGGTCTTGCGGTCGAAGAGCTCCGTGGCGCGCTTGGCTCCGGCGCCTTGGATGGCCCATCCGTTCTCACGGGGGACCACATGCTGATTGCGTTTGGTCATGTTGATCACCTTGTCGCAGCGAAGTTGCTGCTCATCTGTATGTTCGGCAAAGAATCAAAACGCGGACAAATTGCCTACAATGTCCGCGGAGGCGAGAAACTCCGCACATATCAGTGACGAGGCAAAGGGGGGGCATGTGACAACCGGAGAATCACCCGATCACGCTTACGCCACGACCGAGGAGATCGGCGAAGCGATCGAAATGCTGACCGAGGCGGAACTCGGACGCATACACCGTGCGGCCCAATATGCCCTCTTCGGCACCGAATACACGGACCCACTTGAACTGCTAAGCGAAGCGGTGCAACGTACGCTCGAGGGCGTCGGTGTCAAAGAGGGGCGGCACTGGCCCAAGGACGTGCACTTCGTGGCCTACATCATCAGGACCATGCAATCCATTGCAGACGGATCCAGCAACTCCATCACTCAGTCACGAACAGCGTACCTCGAAACGATGGCGGGTCGCGAGGGCGACGCCGAGTTGGCTCTGGCGCAGGAAGGATTTCACTCCCCGGATGTCGTCGAGCAGGCGCTGGAGATTGAAGAAACGAACGAGCGGCAAGCTCGCGCCGTTGCTGACGCTGCACTGATTGACGCTCATTTCGCGAATGACGAGGAAATCCAGTTCCTGATTATGGGCGACAAGGACGGCATGAAACCTAGCGAAATTCGCGCCGTTTCGGGCATGGATCAAACCGCATACGACACTGCCCGGCGAAGATTCCGCCGGGGGCTTAACACCTTGATGCCGGGCAGGAGGAAATCATGAGGCAGTCCAAGGAAGGCAGGGAGATCGGTTTTATCCGCGCTAGGACGCTGGAAGATCTCGCCGCAACTAGTGACGAAGAAATCAGAAACGAATATCGCGAAGCTGGGCAAGACATGGCGGCGGTGTCCATGCAAACGCGTGACAAACTTCGAGACGTTGTCGCAGCCGGCATGCGGGCGAAGCTCGCCTCCGCCAAGGCGGCCACCAAGGCTTCAACTGCAACTCAACCTATCAATCGGGTGCGCCCGACGATGGACCGACTCAAGGAGATCGTGGCCGAGACGTTCACGCGCGAGCCCAGAGTCGCTATGGCGTTTCGGGATGGCAAAAAGCAGACCGACGAAGACTTGGCGACGGTCTACGACGATTTGGTGAGGATGGGAATTATCAAGCCGGAAGACCATGGCGATTGATCGCTCAAAGCTCAGCCCCGCTGAAAGTCTGCTCTGGCACTATGGGGTCCGCGACTCCTCCCACATTGATTTGGAGGCCATCGCGAACTACCGGGGAGCTGAGGTCGTCTATCGTCGTCTGTGCGGGTGCGCGGCGCGCCTAGTGGCAGCTGGCAACGTAGCGGTGATTAGCGTTGGTACAGGATCTTATCTTGGCCGCCAGCGCTTCTCGCTAGCCCACGAACTGGCGCATTGGATTTGCGATAAAGATCGCGGCTCTTTTCAGTGCGCTAACGAAGACATCGGCCCTCAAAACGCCGAAGCGAAGAACGTCGAGGCCGACGCAAATAAATACGCGAGCCAATTGATCTTGCCCAGCTTCTTGGTAGACCCTTGGCTCGAAGGTAAGCGGATCAATCTGGACACTGCAAAGGCGCTCGGCGACGAGTTCGAGACCAGCTTGACCGCTTCAGCGATCAAGGTAGCTAAACGCGCACAGGCCCAGACCTGCGTCGTGTGCCACAACCAGACGAAGAGGATATGGAGTCAGAAGAATCTCGCATTTCCGCACGATTTCTATGTCAAGCAGGAACTGCACCAAGACACCGCTGCGTTTTCGATGGCGTTTGGGAAAGGAAGCGGATTATCCAGACCTGTGAAAGAGGCCGCTGACCGCTGGCTCCAAGGACCCGCGGCCTATCGGCGAACCGTGGAGACTCAGTCCCTCAAGCTGCCCGATGACACTGTCCTGACGATGATTACCCTGCTTGCAGGTAAATAACTTAACTGGGCCGCCTGTTTGCACGGCGAACTTGTCGGGGAGGCGACGAACATGACCGGCAGCAATACCGCCGCAAAGCAGACATTGGGTCACGAACTTTGAACGGCAGCAACGGGTCGATTGTCGACTCCAGGCCAAGGCAAGCCACACCATGTCAGGGTTCCGCTAATAACTCTGGATGCCGCTAACTTCGGCTCCCGACCCGATATCCAAACCCAGGTTTTTTTAACCGTCAGTGCCCACACTCATAACGCCAGCCCGCCAGCCCGCCAGCCCGCCAGCCCGCCAGCCCGCCAGCCCGCCAGCCCGCCAGCCCGCCAGCCCGCCAGAGCGTGAACCTCGAATCTTACTGTGGGAGTGGCACGATCAGCACCGCCGTGTAGCTATGCTCGAGAGCATTGGGTCCATTGATTCGAGCGTAGGAGCGTAGAAGGCACCCGTAGAGACCTGTTGGCGCTTACCGGCAAGGTCACGACTCACCCGTTTACGCCAGCACATCGAATGGCCTGAACAGGAGAGTTGTCCGTAAAAACGCTCCGCCGGCTCACCGAAGTCAACAGGACCTAGACAGAGTCAGCGGAATCAATCACGACTTTTTCCGAGCTGCAATGGTGTTCCTGTCTCAGCACGTACATAGGTTTGTTGGTTGGTTCATCGGTTTTCAGTTGATACAGGAAAGCGGTCTGAGCATGCCAATTAAAACCGCCGTCCCCCGGCGGGGTACGGCGTACGTCGAACGGTCCTGAAGAAACGGCCGTCAGGCGCTCTTTTCCGCAGCGCCCGGAAACGGCAAGCTGTGAAGCCGTTTGCCCGTGGCTGCGAAAATCGCATTCGCGACCGCCGGCCCGACCGGCGCGACCCCCGGCTCGCCGACGCCGGTCGGCGCTTCGCCGGACTGCACGATATGTACTTCGACCTTCGGCATTTCGGCAATCCGCAGCACCTGGTAGCCGTCGAAGTTGTTCTGCTCGACCTTGCCGTCCTTCAGCGTGATCGCGCTGTGCAACGCCGCGCCGAGACCGAAGCCGATGCCGCCTTCCATCTGTGCGACGATGACGTCGGGATTGATCGGTGTCCCGCAATCCACCGCACAGACGACGCGTTCCACTTTCACGTTACTCTCGTTGTCGACGGAGACTTCCGCGACCTGCGCGACGAACGTCTTGAACGCCTCGGCCACCGCGATGCCGCGCCCGCGGCCTTTCGGCAACGGTTTGGCCGGATCCCAGCCCGCTTTCTCCGCGGCGAGTTCGAGCACGGCGCGCATGCGCGGTTCCTGAACGAGCAGATCGCGGCGGAAGACGAACGGGTCCTTGCCCGCGGCGTGTGCGGCTTCGTCGATGAACGCCTCGACCGCGAATGCCGTGTGCGAACTGCCCACTACCCGCCACCACAACACCGGCACGCCGGTCTGCGTGGTCGTCAGTTCGACCGAGATGTTCGGAATCGCGTAGGACACGTTAGCGGCCCCCTCGACGGATGTCCCGTCGATCCCGTTTTTGACCATCACGCTTGCGAACGGCGTGCCTGCAAGGATCGACTGACCGACGATGCGATGTCGCCAGGCGATGAGCTTGCCGTCGGCGCTCAGACCCGCGTCGAGCTTGTGGAAGTACATCGGCCGGTAGAGGCCGCCGTGGATATCGTCCTCGCGGGTCCACTGCAGTTTGACCGGTGTGCCATTCGCACCCAGCGCCTTCGCGATCGCTACGGCCTCGACGATATAGTCCGACTGCGTATTCGCGCGCCGCCCGAAGCTGCCGCCCGCATACAGCGTGTGAATCTTCACCTGCTGCGGATCGAGCCCGGCCGTGCGCGCGGCGTTGCCCTGGTCGACCGTCTGGAACTGGTCGCCAGCCCAGATCTCGCAGCTGTTGGCAGTGAGCTTGACGACGGCGTCGAGCGGCTCCATCGGCGCATGAGCGAGATACGGGAACGCGTAAGTAGCGGAAACCTTCTGCGCCGCGCCCGCGAGCGCCTGTGTCGCATCGCCTTCCTTGCGGGCAGATGCGCCGGACTGCTCGGCGAGTTGCCGGTACTCGGTCATGATCGCGTCCGAGCTGCGCTTTTCGGCCTTCGAATCTTCCCATTCGACCTTCAGCGCATCGCGGCCCTGCTTCGCCGCCCAGAAGCCCTTCGCGACCACGGCAACGCCGCCCGGCACTTGCACGACCGAGACGACGCCCGGCACCGCTTTCGCGGCCGACGCATCGAATGACTTGACGGTCGCACCGAAAAGCGGCGGACGCTGCAGCAGCGCGACCAGCATGCCGGGAAACGTCACGTCGAGCGTGAACTGCGCGGTGCCGTCGGTTTTCGGTGGCACGTCGACGCGCGGCAACGGATGGCCGATCAAACGAAAATCCTTTGGCGATTTGAGTGTGACCTTGTCCGGCACCGGCAAGCGGGCGGCGGCCGACGCGAGCGAGCCGTAGGTCGCGGTCCGGTTCGTGGCCGCATGATGAACGCTGCCGTCACGCGTCGTCAGATCGGACGCGGGCACCTGCCACTGCGCAGCGGCGGCGGAGACCAGCATCGCGCGCGCTTTCGCGCCGGCTTCGCGCAATTGCATCCACGAGTTGGCCATCGCCGAACTGCCGCCCGTGCCCTGGATCGTACCGAACGCGAGATTCGCGTAGCGCTTCGCATCGGCGGGCGCGCTTTCGACACGCACGTCCTGCCAGTCCGCATCCAACTCTTCCGCGACGATCGTCGCGATGCCGGTGTACGCCCCCTGGCCCATCTCGACATGTTTGGCGATGACCGTGACGCTGTTGTCGGGCGCGACGCGCAGGAACGCATTGGGTGCGAACGTCGCCTCGGGCATCGTGGCAGCGAGCGCACGGCGCCCCGTGCCCGCCCACTCGAAGCCGACGGTGAGCCCGACTGCCGCGACGGAGCCGGCTGCTTTCAGAAAGGTCCGGCGGGATGGGCGTACCGCATCCGTAAGATCGAGATCGGTCGTCATGGTCAGGCCTTCAGGGTGGCAGCGGCTTCGTGGATGGCTGCGCGAATGCGGACATAGGTCGCACAGCGGCAGAGATTGCCGTTCATTGCGGCGTCGATGTCGGCGTCGGTGGGCGTGGCGTTATGTTCGAGCAAGGCCGTCGCGGACATGATCTGTCCGGACTGACAGTAGCCGCACTGCGGGACCTGCAGCTTGACCCATGCGGCCTGAATGGCTTTGGCGGGCCGGCTTTCGATGCCTTCGATGGTCGTGATGCGCTTGCCCGCGACGGCGGCGAGCGGCAGCACGCACGAACGGGTGGCTTCGCCTTCCAGATGAACCGTGCAGGCGCCGCATTGCGCCATGCCGCAGCCGAACTTCGTGCCGTGCAGGCCCGCGTTTTCGCGGATCGCCCAGAGGAGCGGCGTAGTAGGATCGGCATCGAGCGTAATGTTCTTGCCGTTGAGGACAAACGATGTGGACATGGAACCTCTCCGTGGGGAAAGCCCGAGCTTGGCGCCGGGTGTACGCGGCAGTGTGACCGACCGTCTGCCGTTACGCTTACACAATCCTGCAAAATTAGTGAACAATCCTGCAAATCGAGCAGGCCGGCGGTGGCTACCCGGCAGCGGCTCGGTATGCTCGATTCCATCAACGGGGTTCAATGCACATGAAACAGAATCCTTCCAGGCTCGATCCTTCGGCGTCGCACGAAACGGCACGCCGCGAACTCGCCGCGCTCATCAGCCGCTTCGCGCCGGTGGACGGCGCGCATCAGACGGCGATACCGTCGCTGACCTTCTACCGGTACGCGGCACCCGCGGATCTCGGTTGCGGCGTGACGAGCCCCGCGTTCGTGTTCGCGGCGCAAGGCGCCAAGCGGGTCGTGGTCGCGGGGCAGGCATACGAATACGATCATCTGCATTGCCTCGTGACGTCCGTCGATTTGCCCGTGATGTCGCGGGTGACACGGGCGTCGCCCGAAGCGCCTTATCTATGTGTGAAGTTCACGCTCGATCCGCAGCGCATCGTCGAACTGGCGACGCAGGTGCATCTGCCGGAACCGGATACCGCGTCGGCGGGCGAAGGCATCGCCGTAGGCTTGCTGTCGGCGCCGGTTTTCGATGCGGCGCTGCGGCTCGTGCGATTGCTCGATACTCCGGATGACATCCCCGTTCTCGCGCCGCTCATCGAGAAGGAATTGCTCTACCGTCTGATGACAGGCGAACAGGGGAAGCGACTGCGACAGATCGCCGTCAACGGGAGCCAGACGTACCGGATCGCGCGGGCGATCGAGTGGATCCAGAATCACTACACCGAACTGTTGCGGGTGGAGAGGCTGGCGCAGCAGGTGAATATGAGCGTGTCGTCGCTCCATCATCATTTCAAGACCGTCACGACGCTGAGTCCGCTGCAGTATCAGAAGCAACTGCGGCTGCACGAGGCCCGGAAATTGTTACTCGGACAGCTCGGGGATGTCGGGTCGGTGGCGATCAGGGTCGGGTATGACAGCCCGTCGCAGTTCAGCCGTGAATATAGCCGGCTGTTTGGGGCGCCTCCGCTTCGCGACGTGGTGCAGCTAAGGCGCCGGAACGTGGTGGGGTTTGGAGAGTAGGGCTGGGCTGGCGGTACCCAGAACCGGAATTTTATGGAGTCGAAGCGACGGCCTCATGGCCCGATCAGGAAGAGAACGCCCCCCTATCATGCGAGCGAAGAGGGTTGCTCACGATTCGCTTTAGTAACTTGACGACGAGCGGGCCAGGAAATACATAAGCTTTGCGTCACTTTTGGCGACGTCGTCGCTGCTCGCTGCTCCGGCTTTTGTCAAACCGCTTCGAGTTGTCGTGCCATCGCTCGTGCCTGGGATAGCACGCCTTCGCCTATTCGCACCGACAGCGTTGCTCGACTTGAAGTTAGCGTTGCAGCGCTTCTTCCGGCAATGCGCGACGTTGCGCGCGATAACGCGTCATCTCCTCGTCCAGCCATGCGGCGAAGGCGACGAATGGCGCCCAGTCGCGCCGCTGCTCCGGGAACATCAGATAAGTCTTCTGCGCGTTAATGGCTGCATACCCGCCGATGCGCACCAACTGGCCCAACGCCAGCTCCTGCTCGATCAGCACGCGCGGCAATAGCGCGAGGCCCAGGCCCGCGACTGCTGCTCGAATCGCCATGATGAAGAAATCGAAGGAATGGTCACTGCCTTCGCGCGGCGTGTGTTCCGTGGCTTCATGCGCGGCGGCTTCGCTCCACGTCATCCACGCGGCGGGCAGATCGCGCGTGTGGATCCACGGCATCGCGACGATGTTCTGCGTGGCGAGTTCATCGGCCATCGATGGTGAGGCGACCATCCACACTTCGTCATCCGCCATCAGCACCTTGCTCGCGAGTCCCGGCAGCGGCGACTGCTCGAAGTGAATGGCGGCGTCGAAGTTGAGGTCGTGGAAGTACGTGGGTTGATCGCGGCCCGTGAGCCGCACCTGGATATTCGGCTGCGCACGATGAAAACCCGGTAGCCGCGGCACCAGCCATTGCGCGCCGAAGGTGACGCCGACCGCGACGCGCAGAGTTGAGCGTTCGCGATTAGCGACGAGTTGCTGCGTGTCCTGACGAATCTGCTCGAGATTCACGCGGATGCGATGCGCGTAATCGGCGCCCGCATCGGTGAGCACCAGACGCTGGCTGACGCGCCGGAATAGTTCCACACCGAGGCTGGCTTCGAGCTCGTTGACCTTCTTGCAGATGGCGCCGTGCGTCTGCTGCAGTTCAGCGGCGGCCTTCGAGAAGCTTTGATGACGCGCCGACGCCTCGAAGGCCTGTAACGCCGTTAGGCTGGGAATTCCTCGACGCAATGACACGGGCGGATCTCCATGGGAAGTCCACTCATTTTAGCGCCATACTTGCGGCGGGCTCGCGGCGACGTTCGGGGTCGAGCGCGATCGCGAGCGCGGCGCCGATGGCCATCGCCACCGCGATGCCGATGAACGCGAGCTGAAACGTGCCGGTCGTATCGCGCACCCAGCCGATGAAATACGGCATCACAAAGCCCGACGATACGCCGATGCTCGTGATGAGCGCGATGCCCGCCGCCGCTGCGCGATCGGTGAGGATGTTTCGCGGCAACTGCCAGAATGTGCTGATGCTGCAGAAACACGCGGACGTACCGATCGCCAGCACCGCGATGGTTGCGAGCGGCGACGAGAGATAGAGTGCACTGGCGAGCGCGACTGCCGACAGCAACATCGGCCCGGCGACGTCGCGCGCATGAATGCGCTTGTGACTGACGATGCGTCCCCACACGATCACGCTGACTACCGCGACCGCGAACGGCGCGGACGTGATCAGGCCGATCTGTGTGAGCGAGAAGTGCGCGCTGCCCTTGAAGGTCTTCACGACTTGCGGCAGGAAATAGAGCAGCCCGATAATGCCCGAGTTGATGCCGAAGTAAACCAGGCCCAAGCCCCAGACCTTGGGATTGGTGAGCGCGCGGCGCGCACTGCCAGGCTGCACGGCGGCGGACGCGGCCTGCTCTTCGCCCGCGAGCGCTGTGCGGATCGTCTGGCGCTCTTTCTCGCTCAGGCGTCGCCATGCGTGCGGACCGTCCGGCAGATAGAACCAGGCAACCACGCCGAGCACGATGGCGGGAAGGCCTTCGAGCAGGATCATTGCGCGCCAGCCGGTGACGCCGAACACGTTCGCATGCTCCATGATCCACGTCGACACGGGCGCGCCGATCATGCCGGTTAGTGGAATCGACATCGTGAAGAGCGACATCATCCAGACGCGATTGCGCGCGGGCATCCACAGCGTCAGGTAATAGACCATGCCGGGATACAGCCCCGCCTCGAACACGCCCAGTGTGAAGCGCGCAACATACAGCCATTGCGCGTTCGGCACGAAGCTCGTGAGCGACGACAGCAGACCCCAGCTCACGAGTATGCGCGCCATCCAGCGCCGCGCGCCGAAGCGATGCATGCACAGGTTGCTCGGCACTTCGCACAGGATGTAGCCCAGAAAGAACAGGCTCGCGGACAGCCCGTATTGCGCGGCGCTCATGCCGAGCTCGGCGTTCATCGTCAATGCCGCGTAGCCGACATTGGCGCGATCGAGCTGGTTGGCGACGTACATGAGCACCATCAGCGGCGCGAGCCGCCACACGATGCGCTTCATCAGATCGGGCGGCAACGCGCTCTGGGTATCGAGGGTCTGCATGTGGGTTGTCCGGGCAGGGGTGTTGTCGTAGCCTCATTTAGCACTAGTCGAATTTCCGTGACAATCCACGAAAAGTATCTGTCCTGTGACGCTTCGGCATAACCTCGCCCGAAGCCATGCGCGACGGGCCTTCGTGGCTCATGGTGCCGAAATTTCACATGACATTGCGCAAACCGCCATGGACGGCGGCACTTTTGGCGCACCAGAATGAGCATGTCCCGTTCCTTTCATCGAGAGTGCCGCATGTGCCTGGCCGACTCCAACGAGTATCAGATTCCCACTCCCATTGGCGGAGCGCTGCCCGTTCCGCGTGTCTATGAAGACCTCGAGACCGAGCGGCGGCATCGCAAGCTCAAACTCGCGGCGGCGTTCCGGCTGCTGGCGCGCTTCGGGCTGACGGAAGGTATCGCCGGTCACGTGACCATGCGCGATCCCGAGCATCACGACCGCTACTGGGTCAATCAATATGCGCAGCACTTCTCGATCATCCATCCCGACGATCTCATGTGCATCGACGACAAGGGCGCGGTGCACCACGGCAGTGGGCCGGTCAATGCGGCGGCGGTCGCGATTCATTGCGGGCTGCATCGCGTGAATCATGCGGCGGCGGCCGCCGTGCACACGCATACGACCTATGGACGTGCATTCGCCGCGCGCGAACGGCTGCTTGCGCCGATCAATCAGGAAGCGTGTCTGTTCTTCGAAAATCACGTGGTGTTTCGCGGCGATATCGTTGTGCTCGCCACCGACGAGGGCGCGCGTATTGCGCAGACAATGGGCGACTGCAAGGCCGCGATCCTGTTGAATCATGGCTTGCTGACGGTGGGATCGAACGTGGATTCGGCCGTGTATCGCTTCATCGCGATGGAGCGATGTGCGCAGGTGCAGTTGCTGGCCGAGGCGGCCGGCCCGCTCGAGCCGCTGAGCGCGGAGGAGGCGCGCGCGACGCGCCGGCATCTGGCGTCCGACTACGTCGCCTGGCTCGGCTTTCAAGGTTTATACAAGCAGATGCTGCGTGAACATGCGGACCTGAGTGACTACGCGCGCACGCTCGACGCGTAGTTGCTCATCAATGCGACGCGGCGCCCGCTTATGTCCGGCGTGGCGCCAGGCTTCGATGCGGCCTGGACCGTGTGTTGTCCCTGGGGCGAAGACCTATTGCTTTGAAACGTTACCCGCGACGAGCTTGGCAGGGTCGACGAGTCGGTCGTATTCATCGCCGTCGAGAAGGCCGAGCGCAATCGCTGCCGCGCGAGGTGTGATGCGGTCGCGCAACGCCGTCTGCGTAATCTGCGCAACGCGGTCGTAACCGAGTACCGGATTGAGCGCAGTTACAGCGAGCAGTGACCGGTCGACGTTAGTCGCAAGCTGTTCACGATCCACTTCGATGCCGCGGACAAAGCGCCTTGCAAAAAGGGCGGAGGAATCGGCAAGAACACGCAACGACTGAAGCAGGTTGTAGACGAGTACTGGTTTAGCGACGTTCAGCTCGAAGTTCCCGGATGCATTGGCTATGGTGATCGTTTGGTGGTTGCCGATGACCTGGAAGCACGCCTGCACGAGAACTTCCGCAATCGTCGGGTTGCGTTTGCCCGGCATGATCGAAGACGTCAGTCCGTCATCGGGAATCAGCAATTCTCCGAGACCACAGCGAGGGCCGGAAGCGAGGAACCGCATGTCGTTCGCGATTTTCAGAAGCGAAGTCGCGATCGTGTTCAATGCACCTGACAATTCCACCAGCGCGTCATGTGCCGCCATGCCCTCGAATTTATGTGCATTAGGGACGAACGATAAACCCGTAGTCTCCGCGAGCGTCGCACAGAAGAAACTGTCGAAGCCCGCGGGAGCGTTCAGTCCAGTGCCGGCAGCGGTGCCGCCTTGAGGCAGAATCAGGAGCCGGGGCAACGCATCGTCGATGCGAGCAAGCGCATGTGCCAGTTGGCGCTCGAAGGTGCGGAATGTCTGCCCCATCGTCATCGGCACGGCGTCCATCAGATGGGTGCGGGCGACTTTCAATACGTCGGCGAAGGCATGGCTGCGCTCGGCAAGCGCAGACCGGAGTTCATCCAGCGCTGGCCGCAAACGCCCGTTGACCTCGATCGCGGCTGCCACGTGCATCACCGTTGGAAAGCTGTCGTTCGATGATTGCGAGCGGTTGACATGATCGTTGGGATGCACCGGCGCCCTGGTCCCAAGCGGTTGTCCGAGCAACTCGTTTGCCCGGTTCGCGATGACCTCGTTTGCGTTCATATTGGTCTGCGTACCGGACCCCGTCTGCCAGATCGTCAAGGGAAAATGGTCGTCCCATTTCCCCTCGTGCAGTTCAATCGCGGCCTTTTCGATCGCCGGGGCAAGCTCCGGTGCGAGCGCTCCACACTGCACGTTTGCACGTGCGGCCGCGTACTTCTGCAAGCCGAATGCGCGTATCAGTACAGTCGGGAAGCGCTCTTCACCGACTTCGAACAGACCGAGGGCGCGCTGCGTCTGTGCTCCCCAGTATCGATCCGACGGAATCTCGACGGGACCGAATGCGTCGTGTTCGATTCGCGATGGTGTGGTCATAGTTCGTAGCACAGTCTCATGATCAAGTTGAGCGGGGCACAGGCCCGCGCACCGCGGCGATGCGACATTCGATCAACGCGTGTGTCGGGCGCCTTTGAGCGAAACGCCGTGAGGATGCTTTGCATCGTTCATGTCTTCGGGCAGCAGATTGCCGCCGGCAAGGCTTTCATCGGCCCGCGCAATTTCAGGGTAACGTTCAGGATACAGATGTCGCTCAGCGGTTGTCTCATCAAGAGTCCGCGACCACTTGGCGACGACTACCGTCGCCAGGCTGTTGCCGATCGTATTGCACGTGGCGATCGCCATCGACATGAAGCGGTACACGCCGAAGATCAACGCAAGGCCTTCGACGGGAAGGATGCCCGTCGACGTGACCGTCGCTGCAAATACGACGAATGAGCCCCCGGACACCGTGGCGGCGCCCTTCGACGTCAGCAGCATCAGCAGCAGAATGCCGATCTGATGATCCAGCGGGATGGGCACGCCGTACGCGTGAGCGATGAACATCACGCCCATCGACATGAAGATCGACGTACCGTCGAGATTGAACGCATAGCCGGTAGGCAACACGAGCCCGACCGTTTGCTTCGCGCAACCGAGCCGCTCGAGTTTAATCAGAAGACGCGGCAGGACGCTTTCGGATGAAGCCGTACCGAGCACAATGAAGATTTCGTCCTTGATATAGCGGAGAAAGCGCCACAGACTGAAACCCGAGAGTTTCGCGATCACGCCCATCACAACGACGATGAACAGCACGATCACTGCATAGAAGCTCAACACGAGCTGCGCGAGCGCGATCAGCACCGCCGTGCCGTTGCTTCCCACCGAGAAGGCGATCGCGCCGAGCGTGCCGAGCGGCGCGAGCTTCATCACGAGATTGATGAACGAGAAGAGCACTTCGGAGATCAGATCCAGCCCTTCGTTGACGCGCACGCGGCGGTGCTCCGGAATGGCGAGAATGCCGATGCCGACCATCACCGCGAGCACGACAACTTGCAATAGCTCGCCCTTCGCAAACGCACCGATGAAGTTGTCCGGCACGATATGCATGACGAACCCGGTAAAACTCTGCGGTGCAGCTTTGGTCGCGATCGCGGGCACGGCGCCGGCGGTGACGGACGTCATCGCCTTGCCCGTCTGTAGCAGATTGCCGGCGAGCAGCCCGAACGCGAGCGCGATGGTCGAGACGACTTCGAAGTAGACGATCGAGCGCCAGCCCACACGTCCCGCGCTTTTCACGTCGCCCGCCGAAGCGATGCCATGCACGATCGTGAGAAACACGAGCGGCGCGACGCCTGCCTTGATGAGTGCGAGAAAGATATCGCCGAGCACCTTGAGTTGCGTGCCGAACTTCGGGAACAACAACCCGACCGCAATGCCGATCACGAGTGCGAGCAGCACCTGCATGCCGAGCTTGCGGTACCACGGCAGCTTCTTCGTCGTGGCGACGGTCGCGTCGCCGTGTGATACGTGTTCGTTATGCATCGCGTGTTCCTTCTCGATTCTTCAGGTTCAGATTTCGCGCGACAGTGCGACGGCCTGGTCCACCATCTGCGGTGCAAGACCGAGATAGTTCGCGGGATCGGTCATGCGGTCGATTGCGGCGCGGTCGAAGTGCTTCGTGACTTCGGGCAGCGCATTAAGCGCTTGCGCAAGCGTGCCGCCATGTTCGTTCACCGTGCGGCATGCGTCGTACACGATGTCATGCGCCTGCTGACGTCCGGTGTAGGGCGCCATGCCCATCATCACGGCTTCCGCGACGATCAAACCCTTGCTGATGCCGAGGTTGTGCTTCATGCGCGCTTCATCGACGATAAGGCCGCCTAGCGCGAACTTCGCTTGATGCAACGCGCCCGAGGTGAGAATGAAGCTTTCGGGAATGGCGATCCACTCAGCATGCCACGGGCCGGTGGCGCGCTCGAAGTCCTGAATCATCGCGTCGATCATCAGGCCCGCATGCTGGCGCACTGCCTTTGCCGCCGCCAGCATGAGTTCGCTGGAAATCGGATTGCGCTTCTGCGGCATGGTGCTGCTCGCGCCGCGTCCCTTCACGAACGGCTCGTAGACCTCCGCGAACTCAGTGGACGCCATGATCATGACGTCGAGCGCGATCTTGCCGAGCGAGCCCGTTATCAGCGCGAGCAGGTTCACGGCTTCGGCGAAACCGTCGCGCGCGACGTGCCATGTCGTTGCAGGCACGCCGAGTTTCAGTTCCTCGGCGAGCGCCTTCTGCACTTCGAAGCCCTTGTCGCCAAGCGATGCAAGGGTGCCCGCCGCGCCCCCGAATTCGACCACGGCCACGCGTTCGCGCATCTCCTTAAGCCGTACCTGATGACGATCGAACATCGCAAGCCAGATCGCAACCTTGTAGCCGAACGTCACCGGCAGCGCTTGCTGCAGGTGCGTGCGGCCGGCCATCGGCGTGTCGCGATGCTTCTTCGCCAGATCCGCGAGAATCGTGCGCAACTCCCGGATATCGTCATCGATCGAATCGAGTGCGTCGCGCACTTGCAGCGCGACCGCGGTGTCCATGATGTCCTGCGTCGTCGCGCCCCAATGAACGTAGCGGCCGGCGTCCCCACACATCTCGACCAGTTGATGCACTAGCGGCAGGATCGGATAGCCGACGATATCGGTCTCTTCGCGCATGTGATCGAAATCGATGCGTTCGATCGTCGACTCACGCGCAATCACTTCGGCTGCATCGCTGGGAATCACGCCTGCGCGCGCTTCTGCTTTAGCCAACGCAACCTCGACATCGATATAGCGTTGGATCAGCGCGTGATCGGAAAACACTGCGCGCATCCTGGCGGTGCCGAAAGCGTCGCGAAACAGAATGGAATCGACCACGGTGCTGGCCATCGGAACGGTGACATGTGTCATTGCGACCTCGAGAATTCGAACTAAGAGAGGGCGGACAGGGAAAAGTGGCAGCTTATAAGTCCGGACATATAGAGATTAATATGTTCGGACATGTCGAGGCAAGTTATGATTTACCCGTAGCAGGCAGAACGAAGACATTCCCAGAGACGACAAGATGAATCGACCCCATTACGCGGAAATCGCGCGCGAACTCACCGAAGCGATTGCTTCCGGGCAATATCCCGTCGGCACCGTTCTGCCGACCGAGCTGGAATTGCGGGATCACTACCGCACGAGCCGCCATACCGTGCGCGCAGCGTTGCATGAACTCCAGCAGTTGGGTCTGGTTTCACGCCGCAAGAACGCGGGAACTCGCGTCGAGTCGTCGCGCCCCAGGACTGAATTCCGGCCGACGCTTGCCTCCGTCGAAGACCTGGCCCAGTTTGGCTCGGAGCATCTGCGGCTCGTGCAATCGACAGAGATGGTCGTCGCGGACCGCGATCTGGCCAAGACGCTGCAATGTGCCGAAGGGGCGCGGTTCCTGCGCATTTCGAGCCTGCGCATCGATGGAGGAAAAGGCCGCGCGCCGGTCGGATGGACTGACGTGTACACCGCGCCCGAATATGCTGACGTGGCGGATGTTGCACGGGAGCAGCCCGACCAGTTGATCAGCTCCTTGATCGAGGAGCGGTACGGGCACAGCATTACGGAGATCCAGCAGGGGATTCAGGCGGTGTTGCTTTCGGAAGAGATGGCAAAGCGGCTCCGCGTGGAACACGGAGCCGCGGCGCTCAGGATCGTCCGGCGCTATCTGGACTCGGCGGGCGATTGTTTCGAGACGTCAGTCAGCATACATCCCGCCGAACGTTTTTCAATCGCGATGCGGCTTAAGCGCTCAAGTACCTGACGCATTTCATCATCCACTCGAATGTGCCGCCATTCGAACACTGCTCGATGCGGGAACCAACTACGACGGAAATCGACGGCAGACCTTGCTTATCGCCGCGGCCCATTGCTGCAAAAAAATCCTTCACAATCTGGACATTCTCTAGCGTGCTCATCGAAATCTCTCCATTTCTGCGACGTCAGATCGTTTCCGATCCAGTCGGATACGATCTGAATAAATCCGCGACTGGAGCAAGGGAGGGAACGATCGCGTCCCTGAAGTCGGACGGTCTCTACTCCCTTGATCTGCCGCAGGGTTTTCAGGCCAAGCCGCAGCGTTTAGCTCCCACGCTCTTCGGCACGATTTCATGTGGTCGAAAAGCCGCCGTCGATAAACAACTCAACTGGAGTGGGTTGATGAGAACGACGTGAGAGATAACTTGCTCCCAATGGGGTTGTGGACCTGCCGGTGAGGACGCGGCGTCGGTGATTCAGCCGATCTCGACGTTCAAGGCGATATCCCAGGTGCCGGCGCCGTTTTTCGCCAGGCCGATCATCATCAGACCGAGCGCCTCGAGCGTCGAGGCCATGTGCAGGCCACCGACATCCAACGGACGCAGTCCGAGACTCTCGATGAAGGTCGAGACGCGCGCCTTGGCCTGCGCATCGTCGGCTGCGATGAACGCGTCGAAGCGTCCGTTCCTGGCAAGGACGTGGCCAAAGACGGTGTTGAACGCCTTTACGACGTGCGCGGTGGCGGGAAGACCCTTGGCGATCTCCTGCGCGCCGGAACTGCCGTGCGGGGTGACGAGGCCGGAAAGGTCCGGGGCAACCGGATTGGTGATGTCGATGATCACCTTGCCTTCGAGCGCGTCTCCGTAATCGGCCACTACCGCCGCCGCACTGCCGTACGGCACGGCGAGGATGACGATATCGCCTGTCGGCGCGGCGGCGTAAGTCCCTGTGGTCGCTCCCGCTGAGAGCTCATCGACCAGCGCCCGCGCTTTGGCTGGGTCGCGGCTCAGAACCTCGACGGTATGTCCTGCCTTGGCAATACGGCCGGCGACCGCCGTGGCCATGCCTCCTGCGCCAATGATGCTAATAGTGCTCATGTAAAATATCCTTCTGAGTTGGGGTATGCCCGTAATCTGTACGGGGCTTTCGCCCATCATGTTTTTCGTGTGCGCCAAGCCACTTGCGTCACCCTCCTATCACTCCGGGAGGATAGTGTCCTGGTCGGGCGCGCCGCGATGTGGGAGTCCCTGTCGTCCGTTTAGCTCAGCTGGCAGGGAAGTAGTGGCCATTGTCCATATCGGCAAACAGGCCGGGCTGCGTGGGTGTCCAGCCGAGCGTCTGGCGCGTGATGGCATTCGATGCCGGGGTATCCAGCGTGACCAGATTCGCAAGGAACCCGAAATACCCCGGTAGCATCAGCACGTCCGCGGGAATGGGCACGGCGGGCAGCTTCAAGCGACTGCCGATGGCCTCGGCGATCTCGCGGTATGGAATGCTCTCGTCTGCAACCGCGTGCCAGCTTCTGCCGGCGGCGCCCTTCTCAAGCGCCAGGCGGAACACGGTGGCGAGGTCGCGGGTGTGCACGGCGGCCCACCTGTTCGCACCGTCTCCAGGGTAACCGACGAAACCCTTTTCCTTCGCCAGCCCGATCAGCAGCGGAAGGAAGCCGGCGTTATCGGTCGCGCTGTGCATGATTTCAGGAATCCGAATGACCGAAGACCGCACACCTTTTTCGGCGAGGCCGATTACAGTGGTTTCCACGATGTTACGAACCCGCAAGGTGTACTTGTATGGATCGCCGCCGGGAAGAGGCGGATCCTCCTCGGTGGCCGGCCGACCCAGGTCTTCCCAGCCGGGCGAGCCGATGCTTCCCGATGAGACCAGCGGCTTTCCGGTTCCGGCCAGCGCCTCGCCATATGCGAGCATGATCTGAAGCTCCGCATCGGCCACGGCGTTGATCCCGCCCACCGGAATCAGGTCTTGCCGGTGTGCGACATGGATGACACCGTCGGAGGCGGCCGCCGCTTCTTTAAGACCGTCAAGATCCTCGAGGCTACCGAGACGCGCCTTCGCACCGAGTGCGGACACCGCAGCCGCCGCCTTGTCTGAACGAGCCAGGGCGGTGACCTCATGGCCGGCGGCGATGAGGTCGGAGATGATGTACGGACCGGAATGGCCGGTCCCGCCAGTGACGAATACGTGCATGTGAATGTTCCTTATGAGTAATGTGATGCGGGAAGCGATGGTACCGGTGCACTCAGCCGAGAAGGCTGACGCCGATTGAGAAGTTGGTGTGCTTGACGGAGTGGGTGAGGAGGCCCAGCGACAGCAGGCAGGCGTGCTCCAGTGTCCTCGCCATGGACAGCGGCCCGGTATCCATTGGACGCAGTCCGAGGCTCTCGATGAACGCCGAGACGCGTGCTTTCGTGTGCTCGTCGTCCCCGGCGATGAACACGTCCAATGGGTGGCCCGGGACGGGACCGACCGCCAGGACGTGGGAGAACTGGGTGTTGAACGCCTTGACGACTTTCGCACCGGCAGGGGCGGCCCTGGTGATCTCCTTCGCGCCGAAACTGTCTCCAGGGGTCACGAAGCTCGTGTGGTCGGAGGCGACCGGATTGGTGATGTCGGCAAGAACCTTGCCTGCCAGCTCTTCGCCGTACTGCTTCACCACGTCAAGAACGGCGGAGTAGGGAACCGCCAGGATGACAATGTCCCCGGGCGGGGCGGCGCCGAACGTACCTGTCGTCGCACCGGCTCCGATCTGCTCGGCGAGCGCCCGCGCCTTGACGGCGTCGCGACTCATCACCTCGACGGTGTGTCCGGCCTTGGCGGCAAGGCCGCCGATCGCTGCGGCCATGCCGCCTGTGCCGATGATGCTGATAGTGCTCATGTGCAGCCTCCTGGTTTGTTGGGTGCTGCTCGTACTCCCGGACAACCATGCTAGACATTTTACTTGCAAAAAACAAGTAAACAACGGAATTTACTTGCGATATGCAAGTGATGTTAATATCTCGCCATGAAGACGACATCTAAAGAAGACATTCGGTCTCATTGCGCAGTGAACTACGGCGTGGAAATCTTCGGCGACCGGTGGTCGCTCCTGATCATTCGCGACATCGTTTTTGTTGGCAAAAAGACGTATGGCGAGTTCCTGAAATCGGAAGAGGGAATCGCGACCAATGTCCTGGCTTCCCGTCTTGCCTTTCTTGAGGAGCAGGGAATTCTCTCGAGGACACCGAGCGCCGACGACGGGCGCAGGGACTTTTACAGGCTGACCGAGAAGGGCCTGGACCTCATTCCCATTGTCCTTAACATAGTCCTTTGGAGCGCAAAGCACGATTCGAAGTCGTACGTGCGGCGCCGTAAGGAGTTCGTTGCTCGATTAAGTCAAAGCCCCTTACAGGTGAGCGAAGAGGTGAAGGCGCTGGTCCGCAATGGCGGATGCATGTTTCCTGAGAGCAAGGAATGAGCAAGACGGCAAGCGCGCCCTGTCACGTCGCACGAACGATATGCACACACCACCGGCTACGAGGTGCAGCGAATAGCGGGGGCCGTTGTCCGAAACGGTCCTGGAAGCTGCCATTAATGTTTCACCAACCCCAGCGGCGGTTCAGGGTCGATTTCGGTCCGACGAGCGATGCGTGGTCTGCGAGTTCACCGTGCCAGGCGTCGGGCAGGGTTCTGCCACTACCAGCGGTCCAGTGAGCGGGGATACGTGCCTTTTGAACGGCTGCAACACCCACCGAACGGCCCTTCGATTCGCGACGCGTCTTCGACGCTCAAGTCGTGCGTTCGTTTGACTTCCAGAATTAACCGTTCGACTTCGAGGTCGCCGCGATAGCGTTCCGTCGCGGAGACGCGACAGAGGCTCCGAAAGTGCCTGGCTGGCTGACCGGCAGTACGCCCCGCGCATTTCTCAACGCCACGGCCCTTTCAGCAGGCAAAGCGGTGCCCCATCAGTAGTCACTCTTCAGTGCATCGGTGTAGGCGCAATGGAGGTGACGCTTTCGCGCCTCGCATGGTTCGACGTTGACTGCGTCCATGCTTCTTCCGAGCATGAGCATTCGCATACCGCAGAAAAATCAGGAACTTCCTTCTTCGCTCGAAGCTGCCGCACGTGTAAGAGTCGCGTGCTCATCCTGAGGCGATGCTGCCGCTTCATGTGGAACCTCCGCGCGAGGTGGCCGTGCGGCGGCAGCGTGTTCGTTCGCCAATCCGCTGAGCGAACGCGCGTAATACGCCACCGCTTTGCGCAGAATATCGTTCACTTCCTTGAGCGCCGCGTTCTCCTGTTCCAACTCATCGATACGCTGAAGCCGTGTATCCATGTCAGCGATGCGAAAGCGCCTGCGCCGACTGAAGTAGATCGTCCAGCATCGACCGACGGCGTTCGGGGTCTGTGTCGCGGCCCGTCATGAAGCACAGCGCGGCGATCGGCGTGCCCGCGCGGTCGCGAACGGGCGCGGCCATGCAAAGCCGGAACGCGTTGGACAGGCCTTCCGTGCAGCAATAGCCAAGCGCTTTCGCGTACTGCACATCGCGCATGAATTCATCGAAATCGATGCGCACGCCGTTGTCGAGCACGAAGTCATCTGCAGGAATCAGGGTGCGGATGGCGTCGGCGTTCATGTGACCGAGCAGCAGGCGTCCGGTCGCGGTCCACGGAATCGGCACACGCACGCCGATATCCGAGCTGATGTTGAACGGCCGCGCACTGTTCTCCGATAGCACGACCGAGTACTTGTTCCCTTCAAGCATGCACAACTGCGTGGTCTCGTCGTACTTGCGAACGAGCGCGAGAATAGACTGATGCGCGCGGCTGATGAGGTCGTTGTGCGTCGCGTAGTCCGAGCCGTAGTAATGCATCTCGCGTCCGAAGAACACATTGCCATCCGCCGATGTTTCGAGCCAGCCCACTTCGGTGAGAATGGCGACGAGTTCGTAGATGCTTGAACGCGGCGAGCCGGTCGCTTCGATTAGCTCGCGCATCGTCATGGGCCGCTGCGCGTGATGCAGCTTCCTGAAGATATCGATGACACGGTCCACGCCTCGAGCGCGCGACGATTCCGTTACTGCCATTCGTTCACCCTTCAATGGTCGAGCACACGGCTGAGAAACTGTCGCGTGCGTTCGTTCGACGGGTTGACGAAGATTTGCTCCGGGTCGCCTTGCTCTGCAATCACGCCCTTGTCCATGAACACGACGCGATCCGCCGTCTTCCGCGCAAAGCCCATTTCATGGGTCACGACGACCATCGTCATGCCGTCGCGCGCGAGGCCGCGCATCACTTCCGTCACTTCGCCAACGAGTTCGGGATCGAGTGCGGATGTGGCTTCATCGAAGAACATGATGCCGGGTTCGACCGCCAGCGCCCGCGCAATGGCGACGCGCTGCTGCTGTCCGCCCGACAACTGGCTCGGATAATGCGACGCGCGGTCCGCGAGACCCACGCGGTCGAGCGTATCCATTGCGCGTTTGCGGGCATCGGCGGGCGACATGCCGCGCGCCTTGATCAGCGCGAGGGTGACATTGCCGAGCGCGGTCTTATGCGGGAACAAGTTGAACTGCTGAAACACCATGCCGACGTGGCCGCGAATTTCGCGCGCGCGCTTCGGATCGTGCAGGGGCACTTCGTTGACCCACACTTCGCCGGAGTCCGTCGTCTCCAGTCCGGCCATAATGCGCAGCACAGTGCTCTTGCCCGAACCGGATGCGCCGATCAGCACGAGCACTTCTCCTGCGCGCACGTCGAGATTGATCTCGTTGAGAACGCGCGTCGCGCCGAATGCCTTGCTCACGCCCGACAGCGAAATGACGGGCTTGTTCTGGATGGAATCGCTCACGTAAGTCTCCGGCGGTCATGATGGCGTACCCATTGCGAAAGCGGGAAGCACACGACGAAATAGATCAGCGCGACGAGTCCGTAAATCTCGACCGGCTTGCCGATGCGATCCACGATCGCCTGGCCACCGTGCATCAGTTCGGACATGCCGATCATGCTGACGATTGACGTATCCTTGATGAGGGACAGATACTGCCCGACGAGCGGCGGCAACACGATGCGTCCGGTCTGCGGTAACACGACTGAGGCGAAGGCCTGTGTGCGCGATAGACCGAGAATCTGCGAGACTTCCCACTGTCCCTTCGGCACTGACTCGATGCCCGAGCGAAAGATTTCCGCGATATACGCGCCCTGATACACGCTCAAGCCGATCACGCCCGCTGCAAAGACATCGATTGCATAGCCGAAATACGAGACGCCGAAGTAGATGAACATCAGCGTGATGAGTACGGGAGTACCGCGAAACAACTCCGTATAGAGCTTCGCGATTCCGTTCGTGCCCCACGGCCCGAACGTCCGCAACACAGCGGCGAGCAGGCCGATGAGCGTGCTCCCGACGATCGCCGCGACCGACAAGAGCAGCGTCGTCACGAGACCTTGCAGCAAAATCGACAGACTGTTTTTCAGCAATTCGAGTGACATGGCTCAATCCCTCATGCACGATTCGCACGACGCAGCGTGAATCCAACCCAACGCGCACCCGGCCTCACGATGAGCGGCGGATGAAACATGCGTGCGCCGAGTTGACTGGCAATCCACGACAGCACATTGCTCAGCACCAGATACGCGACGAGCACGACCGCGAACGTCTGGACATACAGGAGCGTGCGCGAATTGATGACGGTTGCGGTGCCGGTGAGTTCGGGCAACGCAATTGCCGACAATAGCGAAGTACCGAGCAACAACTGAATCAGATAATTGACGATGGCCGGATACACCGCACGGGCTGCCTGCGGCAACACGATCTCTTTGAAAATCTGCCCGCTTTCCAGCCCAAGAATGCCGGCTGCTTCAACCTGTCCGCGCGGCACCGACTGCATGCCCGCGCGAAACACTTCCGACAGATACGCGCCCACGTTCACGCCCAGCGCGATGACACCGGCCCAATATGCATCGAGCGCAATGCCCATCGACGGCAAGCCGAAGAACACGATGAAAATCTGCAGCAGCACTGGCGTATTGCGAAAGGCTTCGACGTAAGCCCGCGCGATGAACCGCACGATGGCCGACGGCGACATGCTGGCAAGCGCCGCGATCAGACCGAGCGCGAGCGCCAGCACGAACGACAGCAACGTGACCTGCAAGGTCAGCCAGCCGGCCTTCAGAAACTCGGGGACATAGCCCCATAGAGTCAGCCATTGATAGCTCATCTGCGCCTCCGCTTCAGAACTGCGGATTGAGCGGATATCTCGGATCGACGCCGAACCACTTCTTGTACAACTGCGCATTCAGCTTCGATGCATTGATGTTGAACAGGAACAGGTTCAGATAGTTGAGCCACGCCTGGTCGCCCGCCCTCACGCCGAACGCGTTGTACTCGAGCGGTACGAGTGCTTCGTTCGTCACGGCCAGTTCCGGATCGAGCTTCGCCTGATACGCAAGGAAGTTGTTGTCCTCGATCATCGCATCGGCCTGGCCCTGCTTGACGGCGAGAATGGCCGCCTGCGAACTGTCATATTCCTGAATCTTGACGGGGATGCCCATCGAGCGGACTTCGTCGCCGTTGGTCGAGCCCTTCACCGTGGCAATGGTGCGCCCGCTCATGTCCTTCGCCGACTGGATGCCGCTGCTCTTCTTCACGAGCATCGCTTCGCTGGCGACAACGTACGGCGACGTGAATTCGACGACCTTCGCGCGTTCGAGGTTGCGCGTGAAGTTGCAGAACACGACATCGACCTTGGCGGTCTGCAGGTTCGGGATGCGGTTCGCGCTAGTGGTGTTCACGACTTCGAGCTTCACGCCCATTTGCTTCGCCAGTTCCTTGGCAAGGTCGACGTCGTAGCCGTCCGGATTGCCGTCTTTGTCGTAGAAGCCGAACGGCGCGAACGTGAGGCAGTCGCCGACGCGCAGCGTGCCGCGCTGAAGCACGGCCTGAAGCGTCGATGCAGGCGCCGCTGCCGCTGGACCCTGCTCGGGCGTCGCCACTTTCGTGCAGGCGGAGAGCGCGAGTAGTCCGCTCACGGCGGTTGCGGCAAACAGCAAGGCGGCCTTGGCGCCCTTGGTGGCGAACTTCATGTTCAGATCCTGATGAGGGTTGGTCTGAGAAACCGCTCCCAGCTGGGCCTCGCGTTCGCGACATTTACCGTCGAAACACTAGGTTGTCCGATATACCGGACAGTTATCTGGCGAGCCGGATTAATGGCAAAGTGTTGGACGCTAAAATAGGCCGCGCAAGCAGCCAGAACCCTTATTGCTTCCAGAATTTTGTCGGGCTAGCCAACGATCGCGTTCGCGTGTTCGTCCACGGAGCGGTAACGATTTTTTGATTCTGCCGGCGAATGCGTTGCCCGCGCGGTCCGACAACGGCACGGTTTCCTTCCGTGGGACCAGACATGCCAGCAATGCGCCCGCGCGCGAAGTTCCGGGCATTGACGCAGTTCAGTAGTCGCGCGGCGTGAACGGAGGCCGGGATCAAGACGGCACCCAAGTGACATGCAGCCGCCGCACGGTGCTTGAGCGTCGAGCATCCGCAACGGGACCGCCGGAGAAGGCGGTTTGAATGACCGGGCCGCTTCGTTACCCGTCTTTGGCTCGGTGGCGACACGACCGTCGGCAACGGGTCGAACAGCGCCACTGACCTTGCAGCAAAGTTCTACCAAAAGCCATCAGTTACCCCTACCTTATTTCAGACACGCAAACAAAGGCCGGCCCCTCCAGGGGCCATTTGAAGCCGCATACGTCGCATGGTCCGCTGAGGGCACAGTCATTCCGACACGGAGGACGGTCTCGCCCGTCTTGCGATCGACGTCACAAACACCCTCGCAGCCCGAATCTGCCCCCGTCGCTAACACTCGCGCTATCCACGATCACAGGCCTCCCGCAGATCCACACCATGGGCCAATTCCAGAAAACTTCTAACGATAGGATTCGGCTGCTGCAACTGCGGGCAAACCGTGAAACCGCGAAACATCACATCGGGTGAAAACGGCCGGAACGTGATCTTCGCGGGGTTGGCACCGTAAGTCGCCAGCGGATTCACCACGCCAATGCCCAACCCGCGCGACACCATCGCGCAAATCGTCGCGCCGTACGGCGTTTCGATGGTCGGCACCTGGGTGACGTCGGCCTGCCGCAGCACCCGATCCAGCGACGAGCGCGTATCGTCCGCATACGACGGCAGAATCAGGCTCTGGTCCCGGAGGTCGCGCGCCTCGATGTGCTCGCGAGCCGCGAGCGGATGACCTGCAGGTAGCGCGCACACACCTGCCAACCTGTACAGCTCGGCGCTCGTGACGCCGAACACATCGGGCGTGGTCGTCGCGAATCCAACGTCGCAATGCGCCGACGACGCCCAGCGCTGAATAGTCCCTTCGCTTCGCATCTCCAGCGAGATCGCAATGCGTGGATATGCCGCCAGGAAGCGCTCAATCACCATCGGCACGAAGGACAACGCCAGCACCGGCGCAGCGACGAGGCGCAAGCGTCCGCTGCCGAACTGGCGAATTTCCCGCGCCGAATGCGCGAGTTTTTCAAGGCCGACGAAGCTGCGATCCACCTCGCTGTAAAACGCGCTGCCCGCATCGGTTGCCTGAATCCGTCCGCCATTGCGCGTGAACAGCGCAAGCCCCGTCGACGCTTCCAGCTCCGAAATCAGCCGGCTGATGCTCGGCTGCGAAGTGCCAAGTTCTTCAGCGGCAGCAGTCATCGAACCGCGCAGGATCACCAGTCTGAATGCTTCGATCTGTCTTTGATTCATCGGCTCCATTCATCCCACATCTGCAATCTAATCTTTAGCTTGCCATACCAAAAATGAATAGCAGGCGTTTTTGGCCGTATTTGACCGGATAGCCGACGCAAACCTAGACTGGCTTCAACCTGTCACCGGCCCTGAACGATGCGCTCCGATGCTCTCCTGTTCGACCCCGATTTTCGCGTCACTCCGTACTGGTGGGATGCTGCACCGCCGGAGACCGCTCGCGACGCGTTGCCGGCAAGCGTCGATGTCCTGATTGTGGGCAGCGGATATTGCGGCTTGTCTGCAGCGGTGCAGGCCGGGCGACTCGGCGCCAGTGTGGCCGTCCTCGACGCCGAAGAGATAGGCGCAGGCGGCAGCACGCGCAGCGGCGGCATGGTGTCGAGCGGACAAAAGCTCGCCCTGACCAATGCGATTCGCGGCGTGTCCGCGGAGCGCCTCGGACGTCTGATGCATGAATCGATGGCGAGCTTCGATTATCTGAAGCGTCTCGTCGCCGACGAGTTGCTCGACGCCGACCTGCAGATCACCGGCCGCTTTTTCGGCGCTTTCACGCCGCGCCATTTCGAACGCCTGCGCCGCCAGGGTGACCTGCTGCGCGAGAAGACCGGCGTCACCGTGACCGTCGTGCCGCGCACGGAACAGCACGCGATCATCGGCTCTGACTACTACTACGGTGGCATTCTCGTCGACGAATATGGCGGCCTGCATACGGCCAAATATCATCGCGCGCTGCGCGATCTCTCACGACGCAGCGGCGCGACGCTGCACTCGCATGCTGGCGTCGAAGAGATCGAGCGCACGGGCACGGGCTTTCGGGTTCACGCCACGAGGGGCAAGGTCAACGCAAAGCATGTTCTGGTCGCGACCAATGGCTATACGGGGCGCCTGCTGCCTTTCTTCTCGCGACGCGTGCTGCCCGTCGCGAGCTACCAGATTGCAACGGAGCCGTTGCCGGTCGGCCTGATGGCCGTGCTCAACCCTGGCCGCCGGATGATCAGCGACTCCAAACGCAACCTGTTCTACACGCGGCCCTCGCCCGACGGCACGCGGATGCTGTTCGGCTCCCGGCCGGCTTGCCGTGAAGTCGGCGAGCGCGACGCTGCGCGGATGCTGCACGCGAAAATGATCGAACTGTGGCCCGCGTTGCGCGATGTTCGCATCACTCACGCGTGGAAGGGTTATGTCGCAATGACGGGCGACAGGCTCGCGCATATCGGCACACAGGACGGCATTCATTACGCGCTCGGCTGCAACGGTAATGGCGTCGCGCTGATGAGCTATCTCGGCACACGCGTGGCCAGACACATGCTCGGACTCGATCCGCTGCCGGGCGCCTTTGGCGAAGGCGCGTTTCCTGTGAGCCCGGCGCGCATCGCCAGCCGTCTGAGCGTGCCGGTCGGCACCGCGCTCTACACGTTCGACGATTTCTGGAGCGGTCGCGTGCGCGCGGCGCTCTCGTGAGGTCGCGCCAGACAGTGCCAAATGCAGTGCGGATAACGAATCATTCAAGGTCTACGGGAGTCGCCGATGATTTCAATGCGCAATGTTTCGAAGTGGTATGGCGAGCACCGCGTGCTGACCGACTGTTCGACTGAGATCGGTCGCGGCGAAGTGGTGGTGATCTGTGGGCCGTCCGGCTCCGGCAAGTCAACGCTTATTAAAACGGTCAACGGACTCGAACCGGTTCAGCAAGGCGAGATCGTGGTGGACGGCACGTCCGTCGCGGCCCCCCATGCCAGACTGCAAAAGTTGCGCGCACGGGTTGGCATGGTGTTCCAGCACTTCGAACTGTTTGCGCATCTGAACCTCCGTCAAAACCTGACGCTCGCGCAGGTCACCGTGTTGCACCGCAGCCGGGACGATGCCTCGGAAAGAGCGCGCACGTTGCTGCAACGCGTGGGACTGAGGGCACACGAAGACAGGTTTCCTTCGCAGCTTTCCGGCGGTCAGCAACAACGCGTCGCGATTGCGCGAGCGTTGTCGATGGATCCGGTTGCCATGCTGTTCGACGAACCCACTTCGGCGCTCGATCCGGAGATGGTCAACGAAGTCCTCGACGTGATGACGGGTCTCGCGCAAGAGGGCATGACCATGTTGTGTGTGACGCATGAGATGGGTTTTGCGCGCCGGGTGGCCGATCGCGTCGTCTTTATGGATCAGGGCGCGATTATCGAAGACGACAGCAAGGATGCCTTTTTCGACCGGCCGCGCTCCGCGCGCGCCCGCGATTTTCTTTCCAGGATTCTCCACTAAACGCCTGACCGGCTGAACTTTCCCCCTAACGTACATCATTCATTCCATCGCAAGCCCTCTCGACGGAGCACCCTCATGCGCATTCGCCATCTTCTCAGCCTCATTGCAGTAGTCGTGCCGCTATCGCTTACGTTGACAGGCGTCGCCCGCGCCGACGATGTCGGCACGCTGACGCCGGGCAAACTGGTCGCCGGCGTCGATGCGAACAACAAGCCGTATTCGTATATCGACAACGGCAAAATGACGGGTTTCGACGTCGAGCTGTTGCGTGCGATTGCAACGAAGCTCGGCCTGAGCGCCGAATTCCGCGCACAGGATTTCAGCGGACTGCTGCCAGGCGTGTCGAACCAGCAGATCGATCTGGCAGCCGGGTCCATTTCGATCACGAAGGAACGGCTGAAGATGGTCGATTTCTCGGAGGGCTATCTGACCGGGCTGCTGAGCGTTGCAACCTTGCCCGATAGCACGATCACCAGCGATCCGGCCTCGGTAAAGGGCAAACGCATTGGTGTCGTGCAAGGCACGATCGAGGACACGTATTCGGACAGCTATCTGCCGGGCGCGCAGATCGTGCGCTTTCCGAATCTGAATGCAGGCTTCCTGGCGATGCGCTCGAAATATATCGACGGTTACTTCGTGGATAAAACACTGGTCGAAGGGCTGCAAGGCAAGTACCCGCAGATGAACATCGCCGACAAGCTGGATATCTCCGCCGTCAATCTGCCGGCCGGTTTCCCGATCCACAAGGGCAATGCGAAGCTCGAAGCGGCGGTTAACAAGACCATCGACGAACTGGTCGCCGACGGCACGTGGACCCGGCTGTATCTGCAATTCCATCCGGGTTATCCGAAGCCCGCGAGCCTGCCGCCGTACGCAATGAAGAGCGGTAGCTAGGGTGGCGCTACCGAAGCCCGGCAACCTGGGTCAGGTTGCCCGACGACTGGTGGCCGCCTGCTGCCGCTCAACCAGGACCGCATCATGAATGCTTTCTTGCAAAACTTTCTCGACTGGCCGTTGCTGACGTCGTCGATGCCATCGTTGCTGTGCACGGGCCTCGTCAACACGCTTGTGCTGTCGGTGTTTTCTACCGTGCTGGGCATCGTCGTGGGTATGGTGCTCGCGTTGATGGCGGTATCGCACACGCGCTGGCTGATGTTGCCCGCCCAGGTATTCATCGACGTGTTTCGCGGCCTGCCCGCTGCCCTGGTGATTCTACTGGTGGGGCAGGGGCTCGCGCCGTTAGGGCTGGCGCTGTTCGGGCCGAATCCGTATCCGCTCGCCATCGTCGCGCTCGGGCTGATTTCGTCCGCGTATATCGCCGAGATTTTCCGCTCGGGCATTCAGAGCGTCGGGCGCGGGCAACTGTCCGCCTGTCAGGCGCTCGGCATGACGTACTGGAGTGGCATGCGTCACGTGATCGTCCCGCAAGGCGTCCGACGCATCCTGCCCG
The DNA here is from genome assembly GCF_046030495.1 of Paraburkholderia strydomiana. Taxonomy (GTDB): domain Bacteria; phylum Pseudomonadota; class Gammaproteobacteria; order Burkholderiales; family Burkholderiaceae; genus Paraburkholderia; species Paraburkholderia strydomiana_A. Next base: position 18,053 of record NZ_JAQQCJ010000017.1, on the reverse strand, counting down.
CGCTCGCCAACCAGTTCATTTCTATCGTCAAGGATTCGAGTCTCGTCTACTTCCTCGGTCTGCTGACGTCGCAGCGCGATCTGTTCACGATCGGCCAGAATGCCTCGGTGAATACCGCGAACCTGTCGCCGCTCGTCGCGGCGGGCGTCGTCTATCTGCTCGTCACGATACCGCTCACGCACGCGATCAATCACATCGACCGCTGGACCAACCGGCATTCAAATCCGACGCGCGGCCACGCGAAATCCAACTCACGCCGTCAGCGCGATGCACAAGCCAGCGGGGCATCGGCCGCGACCGGCATCGCCGATCAACATAACTAGTCTTCACGGGCAGGATATCAACCACTATGGGACCCAAAGTTGACACAGTCGCCGACGACACCAGCTTGCCCGCGCAAGTCGATGTCGTCGTTATCGGTGGCGGCATTATCGGGGTGAGCACGGCCCTTTATCTGAGCGAAAAAGGCCTGCAGGTTGCGCTGTGCGAGAAAGGTCATATCGGCGGTGAGCAGTCGAGCCGCAACTGGGGCTGGGTACGCGTCACGCATCGCGACATGCGCGAATTTCAGTTGAGTATCGAGAGCCTGAAGCTGTGGCGCAATCTCGATGCGAAGCTCGGTATCAATACCGGTTTCACTCAATGCGGCATTCTCTATATGACCGCCGAGGACGACGCGATGGAAAAGCATCGCGTATGGCTGGACAAGGCGCGCAATCTGGCGGGTGATGCTTTCGACACGCGCGAAGTGGAGGGCAAGGAGGTCGCTAGTCTGTTGCCTGGTTCGTCGCGGAAATTCAAAGGCGGTCTCTACACGCCGGGTGACGCCCGTGCCGAACCGCAGCAAGCCGCGCCCGCGATCGCCAATGCGTTGCGCAAGCGTGGCGTCAAGATCCTGACACCGTGCGCTGCGCGCGGCATCGAAACGAGCGGGGGACGCGTCAGCGCCGTGGTCACCGAACACGGCGCGATCCGCTGCGTCAGCGTGGTCGTGGCGGGCGGCGCGTGGTCGCGGCTCTTTTGCGGCAACCTCGACGTGGACATTCCGCAGTTGATGGTGAAGGCGTCGGTGCTGCGCACCGAGCCCCTTGAAGGCGGCCCGACCTGCAGCGCAAGCGACAAGCGTTTCGCGTTTCGCAAACGCGCCGACGGTGGCTATACGATTGCCGCCGGCTTTCGCACCTATAGCGATCTCACACCGGACTCGTTCCGGCTGTTTTTCAAATACATCGAAGCGCTGAAGAGTCAGATTGGCTCGTTGCGAATCGGGATTGGCGAGCGGTTCTTCGAAGAGTTGCGCCGTCCGCGGCGCTGGGCGTTGGACCGGCCTACCGTGTTCGAACAGGTCCGGACGCTCGATCCAGCGCCGATCACCGAATACACGGATGCGGGCTTGCGTGAATTCACGAAGGTCTTTCCGCATCTGTCGAACGCGCGCGTGGCGCAGCGCTGGGCGGGCAATATGGACGTCACGCCCGACGCGATTCCTGTGATCTCCGGCGTCGATACGGTGCCAGGCATGTTCATCGGCACGGGCTTTTCCGGACATGGATTCGGTATTGGTCCGGCGGCGGGCAAGCTGATGGCCGATCTCGTAGCCAACGACACCCCACTCGTCGATCCCAACGCGTTCCGGCTCAACCGTTTCAGCGACGGCACGAAAATCGTCATCGACGCCGGCTTCTAGCGCACTACGGCAACGGAGTTTTCAAGCAAGAAAGGAGCGATGATTTCCGGCGGCAAGCGCGGCATCGGCCTCGCAGTCGCAACCGAACGGTCACGACGCGGCCATCTGCTGTCTCTCGGCGTGCGCGAGCACCTTTCCCATGGGGTTCGACCGATAAAGGCGATTTTCCAGGTGGCATGTTTCGCAGGGAAACGGTTGCGGATACTGACTAGATGTACTTTACGGTGTAACCGCCGGCGAACACCTTAGCGTCGAGCGCATTATCGATTGAATCGTCATAAAAGTATCTGATCGATAACGCGCTGATTGCCGAGCGAGTTCTCAAGAGTGAAAGCCAGATTCGCCTTCTGACCGAGCACCACTCTCGAAAAATCTTCAACCATAAGTTGGTATTGGTCGACATCGCCGAACTCAATGGTGCGTGTTTGACCTGTCTCGTCCGAACGATGGCGAATTTGAGCGGGACCGTAGACGCCTGGATTGAAGGGGGCATCAACGCTCAACCAGCCTTTCGTTCCGTGAAAGATCATGTGCTGCCGGCGCGACAGTTGGGTGCCGCAGTAGAACGTCATTGAGAAATCCGTGAAGTCAGCGGTGCATCGCGCGAACCGGTCCGTGCCGAAGCGGGGATCGAGCAGAACCTCGGCATGCACACCGGTCGGTTCACGTCCTGTCGCGAGACGCGTAGTCACGACCGGGTACACGCCGATATCGCGCACTCCGCCACCGCCGAGTGACAGATTATTTTTCAGCGCATTGGGGTCGTCGTTGAAGTAGGTGAACGATCCTTCGATCAGTTCGAGTTCGCCGAGCATCCCCGAAGCAACGCTCTCGCGAACAAAATCCCACTGCGGATGATGCGCCACCATGAATGCTTCGCCGCATACCAGGCCCGTTTTGTCGCGTAAGGCGATCAGATCGAGCACCTCGCCAGCATTCATTGCGATCGGCTTTTCACACAGGACGTGTTTTCCGCCGAGCAAGGCTTTCTTGCACCATTCGACATGGCTGGCCGTGGGCAACGGGATATAGACCGCGTCTACGTCGCGACTTCCGATCACCTCATCGTAGCTCGCCGACACATGCTCAATGCCGTGCCTGCTCGCGAATGCCTGCGCGCGTTCATGGTCGCGGCTGGCGACGGTGGTCACCCGGCCGTTGGACGAGCGTTGGATAGCAGGCACGACAAAGTTATCGGCGATCTTTGCGGCACCTAGTACACCCCAGCGAATCTTTTCAGTCATTTTGTCTCCGCGTGTTCGTTTCGTTTAATGTGGCGCCGTTAGCAAACGGTCTGAAGACGTTCGGCGCAGATGGCGAGTACTTCGTCCGGCTCACGTCGCCACCAGTTTTGCGCCGAAAAGATCTCGGTTTCGACCAGGCCGTCATATCCGGCGCGCTCGACACAGGACCGCACCGCCGGTAGATCGACGACACCGTCACCCATCATTCCGCGATCGAGCAGCATGTCACCTGTTTCGTGCAACCAGTCGCAGACATGGTAAGCCATGATGCGTCCCGCCTGCCCGGCCGCCGCGATCGACGCCGTCAATTCGGGATCCCACCAGCAGTGGTAAATGTCAACCGCAATGCCGACCAGTCCTGTGCGGTCCGGGTCCACGGTTTCACAAATAGTCAGAGCCTGCGCGACGGTGTTGACCACGGCGCGATTGGCCGCATACATCGGATGAAGAGGCTCGAGTGCGAGCGGCACGCCGCAGTCACGCGCTGTCTCCATCAGCATGGATATTCCGTCAATGACCTGGGCCCGTGCACCTTCCAGATCGCGGCTCCCGGGCACGATTCCACCGACCACCATCACAAAGCAACGTGCTCCGAGCACGGCCGCATCATGCAAGGCAGCCCGGTTTGATTCGACATTCGCATTGAATTCGGCTGAAGTCGCAGCGGGCAGATAGGTCGAGCGGCAGTAGCCGGTGACGGTCAGATCGAGCGCTTTGATCTGCCGCGCAAACAGCGCGACGTCGCCTTCCTCTACCTCGCGACGCCATGGCGCTATCCCGCCAAAGCCAGCTCGCGCAATGCGCTCAATCGTGCGGCTGAGCGGCTCCCGATGGCCCAGCGTTGCGGTATTGATGGAGCACAGGTCGAGTCTTCCCTGAAGGTTTCTCATGAGTTTCCAGATCGATATCGAACACGAGCAAGCCTTGCGCGCCGTCTTCGAGTGCATCGAGAAGACGTGCCCCAATGGCTTGATGCGTGGGGTGCGCCAGGTAGGCGAAGCAGTCGTCGCGGCTCGCGAAATCCATCATGAAGCCGTCGGAGAACGACATGCTATAGCCTTCCGGTGACACATTGGGCCCGCATTGAAAGTTGTCAAATGCAATGCCGGGTACTTCCGTCAGTCGCCGGATCTGCTCGAAGAACGCAAGGCGGCATGTCGGCGTCACTTCGTGCCGGAACCGGCAAAACACGATGTGCCGTACGGGTCCCCCAGATCGGGCCATGATCAGTTTCCGCATCCTAGTGGCGCCATGACCTTGCGAATGCGGATGACTGCATCTCCCGGATCGCGCAACAGGCCGGCCTGGTCGGCGAGGCGGAACACGTCGGCAAGATAGGCGGGTGGCCGCATACCGTGATGACCGCCCGGCATGAAGAAGTGATCCTGGAAGCCGTTCAGGTAGGCGAGGAACACCACGCCCGTCTTGTAGTACTGCGTGGGCGCGCGAAAAATGTGACGCGAAAGCGGTACCGTTGGCCCCAGCAACCTGTTGAAGGTCGCGACGTCGCCTGCGGAGAGGGCCGCCAACGCCTGAGAGGCCGCAGGTGCAATAGCGTCGAAAATGCCGAGGAGAGCATGCGAGAAGTGGGTGCCGTCGCCGGCGATCAGCGCGGGATAGTTGAAGTCGTCGCCGGTGTACATCTTCACGCTTTGCGGCAGACGACGGCGGAACGTGATCTCCTTCTGCTCATCGAGCAATGAGATCTTGATGCCATCCACCTTGGCCGCGTTGGCCTCGATGATGTCGAGGCACACTTCGGCTGCATCTGGAAATGCGCTTGCGCCCCAGTAGCCCGCGAGTTCGGGGTCGAACATGTCGCCGAGCCAGTGGAGGATCACCGGTTGATCGCACATGGCGAGTACTTCGCGATAGACGCGACGGTAGTCGTCCGGTGAGCGGGCGACTTTCGCGAGCGCGCGGCTCGCCATCAGGATCACACGTCCGCCTACGCGTTGTACGGCTTCGAGTTGCTCCGCATACGCGCGGATCACCTGATCGCAATTCGTTACCGAAGCCGGCGTGATGTGGTCAGTGCCGCAACCGGAAGCGATAGCCGCCCCGGCAATATCCCGCGTGCCTTCGATGCTGCGCGTGATCAGTTCAAGTGCCGTGCTCCATGGCAGTCCCATGCCGCGCTGCGCAGTGTCCATGGCCTCCGCGATGCCTAGCCCCTGTTCGAGCAGATAGCGGCGATAAGCAATCGTGCGGTCCCAGTCGATGGCGGGCGCGGCGTTCAGTTCACCCGCGCGCAGCGGATCGGCCACCACGTGCGCGGCCGAGTACGCAATGCGGTTGAAGTCGCGCGCAGGTGGCCGCACCTCGAGTGGCGTGCCCTGCACGAGATACGTTTCCAATGCGCCGGACGCGGCCGGCAGTCTGATTGACAGGTTCATAGGTAGCTCAATATTTGGTGACGAGCAGGCCGCCGTCGACACGGATTGCCTGGCCGACGCTGTAGGGGAGGCCGCCGGTGGCAAGCGTGCGTACGGTGGTTGCGACTTCCTGCGGTGTGCCCCAGCGTTTGATGGCGGTCAGTCCCTGCTCGATCTGCGTGTCGTAGCGCGCGCGGGACGGCGCGGTCATTTCTGTCTCGATCAAACCGGGCTGCACTTCATACACGCTGATACCGTGGTCGGCGAGACGCAGCGAGAAGAGCGTGTTCGCCATCGACAGGCCTGCCTTGGATACGCAATATTCACTGCGTAAAGGCGAGGCTGCGATCGCATTGGACGACGTGATCGTGATGATCGACGGATGCGGAGCTACCGGGGCGACCTGACGCGCGAGGCAATGTTTCGCGAATGCCTGCATGAGAAAGAACGTGCCACGCGTATTCACGGCAACACAGCGGTCGAAACTTTCCGGCGTGACGTCGAGCAGGTCGCCGCGCGACATCACGGAAACACCTGCGTTGTTCACGAGGCAGTCGATCTGACCGTCGAGAGCAGCTTCGATGGCGCGCAACGTTGACGGATGCGAATCGATATCGGCGAGGTCGGAGAGTGTCGCGATCGCACGAGCGCCGGTCTTCTGAACTTCGCTCACGGCACCGTCGAGCTCGTCCGACGCTACGGCATCGGTCAGCGCAATGTCGAAACCGGCGCGACCGAGTTCGATCGCGATCGCGCGCCCGATGCCACGCCGGCTGCCCGTCACAAGAGCGATGGGACGCGCGCTCATAACGCGGCTCCGTTGGCGAGCAGATCGCGTGCAACGATCGTGCGCTGGATCTGGTTGGTGCCTTCGTAGATCTGCGTGATCTTGGCGTCGCGATATAGGCGCTCGACTTCGTAGCCGCGAATGTAGCCGCTGCCACCGAAAATCTGCACGGCGTTCGCGCTGTGCTTGACGGCGGTGTCGCCCGCAAAGCACTTTGCCATTGAACAGGCAATGCTCGCGCGGTCGCCCGATTCGAGCCGTTCGGCGGCGTCGAGGACGAGCAGGCGCGCGGCCTGAATATCCGTCGCCATATCCGCGAGCATCCATTGAATGCCCTGTAGCTCGGCGATATGACTGCCGAACTGTTTGCGCGTTTGCGCGTATTCGAGCGCCGCTTCGAGCCCTGCCTGCGCGATGCCTACCGCCAGCGAAGCGATCCCCACACGGCCCTTGTCGAGCGCGCTCATCATCATGTGAAAGCCACGGCCTTCCGTGCCGAGCAGCGCGTCACGCGGCAACTTCACCCGGTCGAAATTCAATTCGCCCACCTGCGACGCTCGCTGCCCCATCTTGTGCTCCTTGGGGCCTTTCGATACACCCGTCAATGAACAGTCCACGATGAAGATACTCATCCCACGCTTGCCTGCCGAAGGATCGGTCCGGGCGAGTACGAATGCCACGTCGGCAACCGGCGCGTTGTGAATCCAGAGCTTTGCGCCGTTGAGTTCCCAGCCCTCACTCGTGCGCGTCGCGGTGGTGCGGATGCCGGAGACGTCGGTGCCTGCGTCGGCCTCGGTGATGCAATACGCCGGCCTTAGTTTCGCGCGCAGCAATGGCGCCATGTAGGTCGCGCGCTGCTCGTCGGTGCCGTGGACGGAAAGAAGGGTGCCGACCAGTTCGAGCAGCCCGCACTGGTCCGCTACGGACGCGTAACCCCGCGACAGTTCTTCCATCACGAGCGCATATGCCGTGACGTCGAGTCCGGCGCCGCCGAATTCTTCCGGCACGGTGATGCCGAACAGTCCCAACTCGCCCATCTGCGCGTAGATTTCCGCCGGGAAGCGCTCTTCGCGATCGAGTTCCTCCGCGATGGGGCGGATCACTTCCTGTGCGAAGCGCCGGGTGGTTTCACGAATCTGCTGATGCGTTTCCGAGAGTTTCATGCTGTCTCCGTCCTCATGATCGGCACCTGTTTTGTGCCTGGTTTGTGCTGTGCAGGTAAACCCGAGCGTCGCGTATCACCGCTTGAATTACGTGATTTCCTGTGCCAACATTGGCAACAAGTAACCATCTGGATGGTTATTTAAAACCAATGAATCACCGATGTCAACGAGCTTTGTGGCCGATCGGACTGGAGGGTAGTTTGAAAAACTGGATGCAAGCCGAAGAGGCGGTCGAGCAGATCTTCGATGGGGCGACAATCGCGCTGGCCAGTAACGGCGGCGGGATGCTCGAGCCGGACGCCGTGCTCGCGAAACTGGAGCAGCGCTTCCTCGAGACTGGCCATCCGCGCGATCTGACGGTGGTGCACGCGCTCGGAATCGGCGACGGCAAGGGCAGCGGTCTTGGCCGCTTCGCTCATCCGGGGATGGTGCGGCGCGTCATCGGCGGGCACTGGAGCTGGTCGCCAGCCATGCAGCAACTGGCCAAAGAGAATGCGTTCGAAGCGTATAGCTTTCCCGCAGGCGCAATCTCCACGCTGTTGCGCGAGATCGGAGCGGGACGGCCGGGGCTCGTCACGCACGTCGGGCTGCGTACGTTTGTCGATCCGCGTATCGACGGCGGCAAAATCAATGCACGCGCAACCGAGGATCTCGTTGACCTGATCGAACTCGATGGGCGTGAATATTTGCGCTACAAACCGTTCAAGGTCGATTTCGCGATCGTGCGTGGTTCATCGGCGGATGCGGCGGGCAATGTCACGTTGCGTCGTGAGCCCGTCGACCTCGACACATATGCAGCGGCTCTGGCTGCCCACAACAGTGGCGGTCATGTGATCGTGCAGGTGAGGGAGCGCGAGCCGACAGGCCACGTGCCGGCGCGACTGGTGCGTATTCCGGGTGTACTGGTTGACACGCTCGTCGAGACGCCAGCAGCGCCGCAGTGTGCTATCGCGGATTACGACCCCGCGCTGAGCGGCGAATCGCTCGGAACGATCGCTGACGGCTTTTATGAAGTGCCGACCGGCATTCGTCGCATCATCGCGGCGCGCGCTTCGCATGAATTGCATGCTGGGCATTCGGCGAATTTCGGTTTCGGCATCCCCGGCGGTATTCCTGGATTGCTCGCGCAGGCGGGGCGCCTCGGCACATTCTGGGGAACGGTCGAGCAGGGCATTCACAACGGCGCGATGGTCGATGGCCCGATGTTCGGCTCCGCGCGCAACGCGGACGCGATCCTCTCAAGCGTCGATCAATTCGATTTCTACAGTGGCGGCGGCGTCGATATCTCGTTCCTCGGCATGGGAGAGATGGACGGCGATGGGAACATCAACGTCTCGAAACTGGGTTCGACCGTGGTGGGGCCGGGCGGCTTTATCGACATCACGCAAGGCGCCCGCAAGATCGTTTTCTGCGGCAGTTTCGAAGCGAAAGGTCTGCAGGTCGAGCAGGTCGGCGAGGGGCTGACTATCGTGTCGCCGGGCAGTGTGCCGAAGCTCGTCGAGCGCGTTCAGCACATCACGTTCAGTGGCGTGCAGGCGCGTATCGCGAAGCAGGAAGTGCTGTACGTGACGGAGCGTGCCGTTTTCAGGCTGGAAGAAAACGGCGTTCGGCTGATCGAAGTGTCCGAAGGTGTCGATATCGAACGGGATGTGCTTGCGCGGATGGGCTTTCGTCCGCTGGTCGACGACGCATTGCTCGCCCGCAGCAGGGGCGGTGCAGACAAGCCGCGGGAGCAGGCGGCCTGATGAACGGCCGCGCGATCCGAAGCGCCAGCGCCCGGCGCTCCGTGCGCCGGCATTCAGGCGCGCACGAGCCGGAGAACGGTTTCGATGTTGAAGTCGAGACGATTTTTCAACGCCTCCTTGCTCATGAAGTCGATGTCGAATATCACGCCGCTGGTGAAGCGGTTGGTCAAATAGTAGTAGCCGACGGCCGCCATTGTGATGTGCAGTTGCCGGGCGTCGACACCGGTGCGAAACACGCGTGCCTTGACGCCGCGATCGAGTATGCCTTGCAACATCGAGATGAAGCCGTGATGCAATTCCTTGAACCGTTCGGAATTCTTGACGTGACGCGCCTTATGAAGGTTCTCGCTGTTGACGAGTGTCATGAACTCGGGATTCTTCAGGTAGTAGTTCCACGTATGCGTGGTGAGCGCAACGAGGGCGTCTTCCGGCGAGAGGTGTTCGAGGTTGAGCTTCTGTTCGGCGTGGCGGATGTCGGCGTAGGCATCTTCGAGTACGGCCTGAAAGAGTTCCTCCTTGCTGCCGAAGTAGTGATAGATCATCCGCTTGTTGGCTTTCGCACGGGTCGCGATGGCTTCGACGCGGCCACCGGCGAGGCCGAGCTTGGCGAACTCTTTTTTAGCGGCCTCGAGAATGCGCGCCTTGGTGACTTCGGGGTCGCGCTGACGCGGTTGCGCTGCGCCGGCGACGGCGTTTTTCAGTGCCCGGCTGGGGGGCGTGCTCGCAAGAGTCATAACGGATTTTCGCTGCAATAAATGAGTGGGAACGGTCGTTGCCGATTTCGCGTCGTGGCACCGACTATAGACCAAAAAAGCATTGCCCGGAAGTAACCGGATGGTGCAGAATGGGGCGCAAAAATGTGAAGGGCATCGCGGCGGCTGAGCGATTGCCCTACGCCTGCGATGCGTCAGTTGGCGCGCGTGGGAGCAAACACTGGAGGCAGGAATGAGCAATCTGAACGAACTGGCAGCATCGCTTCGTCTTCCGTCGGAACCTGTGCGCACGCCGATGTTCATCGACGGCAAGGACTACGTCGCGTCCGCTGGCGAATTCGTGACGCGTAAGAGTCCGGGCCACGGCGTGCCGGTGACCTCCACGGCGCGTGCGTCGGTCGAGGATCTGAACGTGGCCGTTGCTGCTGCGCGCCGTGCCTTCGATGACGGGCGCTGGTCGCGTCTGTCGGGTGAACAGCGCTCGACGGTGCTCCTGAAAACCGCGAGCCTCATCCGGGAAAACGTGGAGACGCTCGCGTACCTGGAAACCCTCGAAAGCGGCAAGCCGATCGGCCAGTCGCGCGGCGAGGTCAACGCTGCGGCAGGCATCTGGGAATACGCTGCTGGCCTTGCACGGGTTGCGCACGGCGATTCGCACGACAACCTGGGCAGCGACATGTTCGGCCTTGTCGTGCGTCAGCCTGTCGGCGTGGTGGGTATCGTCACCCCCTGGAATTTCCCCTTTTTCATTCTGTCCGAGCGTCTGCCGTTCGTGCTGGCGGCGGGGTGCACAGCGGTGGTTAAACCCGCCGAGCTTACCTCCACCACGACACTCAAACTCGCTGCGCTGCTCACGGAAGCCGGTCTGCCGGACGGCGTCGTGAACGTGGTGACGGGGCTCGGCTCGAAGGTGGGTCAGGCACTCGCGGAACACATGGACGTCGACATGGTGTCGTTCACCGGCTCGACGCCAGTGGGCCGCTCGGTGTTGACGGCAGCGGGCGGTAACATGAAGAAGGTCGGACTCGAACTCGGCGGCAAAAATCCGCAAATCGTGTTCGCGGACGCCGATCTCGCCGATGCCGCCGACGCCATTGCCTTCGGTATCTGCTTCAACGCGGGCCAATGCTGTGTGTCGGGCAGCCGGCTCGTCGTGCATCGCTCGGTGGAAGAAGAACTCGTCGCGCGGGTCAAGAGCGTGCTCGAGAAGGTGCGGGTCGGCGATCCGCTTGATGCGTCGAACCATGTCGGGGCGATTGTCGAAGCGCGTCAGTTCGACAAGATTTGCGGTTTCATCGAAGCGGGCAAACGCGACGGCGTGCAACTGGTGCATGGCGGCACGTCGAGCCAGGAGGGCGAGCGGTTCTTTATCCAGCCCACCATGTTCCGCAACGTCGAGCCGCACAGCGCGCTGGCGCAGGAAGAAATTTTCGGACCGGTGCTGTCGGTCACGTCGTTCGATACTTTCGACCAGGCCATCCAGATTGCGAACGGCGTGCCGTACGGCCTTGCCGCCAGCATCTGGACGCGCGATCTGCAAGGTGCGATCAAGAGCTTCCGCGAGGTGCAGGCCGGCCGCATCTGGGTCAACTGCACCATCACCGGCGGCCCGGAAATGCCGATTGGCGGCATCAAGCAGTCGGGTATCGGTCGTGAAACGGGACGCTACGGGGTCGAGGAATACACGGAACTGAAGTCGGTTCATGTCCAGTTGGGCAATCGGCGGCGCTGGATCGGCTGATCCGGCCAGGCTCGATCAAACGGCCGTTAAGAGCCGTTGTACAAGCGTCAGGAATAACGGAGTCGCACGCAGCAACGTGACTGCAGAACAGTATCGGAGACAGCAATGTATGACTATGTGATCGTAGGGGGAGGGGCCGCGGGTTGCGCGCTGGCGGCGCGTCTGAGCGAAGATGCGGGCAACCGGGTGCTGCTTCTCGAAGCCGGACCGGCCGATACGGATCCGTACATCCACATGCCGGTTGGCTTCTTCAAGATGACGTCCGGTCCTTTGACATGGGGTTATCGCACGGCTGCGGCGGCCGAAACCCAAGGGCGGCAGATTCCGTTCGCACAGGGCCGCGTGCTCGGCGGTGGCGGCTCGATCAATGCCATGGTCTACACGCGTGGACAGCCGTCGGACTATGACGGCTGGGAGCGCGACGGCTGCACGGGCTGGGGCTTTCGCGATGGCGTGCTGCCGTACTTGCGCCGCATGGAAGACAACGAACGTCTGTGCAACGAGTATCACGGCGTGGGTGGCCCGCTTGGCGTGTCGGATCTCATCAGCGTCAACGAATTGACCAAGGCGTTTGTCCTGGCAGGGCAGGAAGCGGGCATGCCGCACAACAGCGACTTCAATGGCGCACAGCAGGAAGGCGTGGGCGTGTACCAGGTCACGCAACGCAATGGCAAGCGCTGCAGCGCGGCGGTCGGCTATCTGCGCGATGCTCGCTCGCGGCCGAATCTGACGGTGCGCACCGGGTGCCTCGTTTCGCGTGTGGTCGTCGAAAACGGCCGCGCAATCGGCGTTGAATTTGCGCCGGGAGACGATCGCTCGAATGTGACGATTGCGCGTGCCGAACGCGAAGTGATCGTGACCGCTGGCGCGATTGGTTCACCGAAACTGCTGATGCTCTCGGGCATCGGACGCGCCGAAGACCTGGAGCGCGCCGGCGTGAAACCCATACATGTGCTGAACGGTGTCGGACAGAACCTGCAGGATCACTTCGATATCGACATCGTCTACGAGTTGAACGGCGCGTACAGTCTGGACAAGTATTCGAAGAAGCACATGATGCTGCTCGCCGGCCTCGAATACAAACTTTTCAACAAGGGACCGGTCACGTCCAACATCGCCGAAGGCGGCGCCTTCTGGTATTCGGACAGCAGCGTACCGACGCCCGACCTGCAGTTTCACTTCCTGCCCGGCGCAGGCGTCGAGGCCGGCGTGCCGCCGGTGCCGTCGGGTTCGGGCTGCACGCTGAACTCCTATTTCCTGCGGCCGCGCAGCCGCGGCAGCGTCACGCTGCACAGTGCCGATCCCGCCGACGCACCGGTGATCGATCCTGCCTATATCCGTGACCCATATGATCTGAAGGTGGCCGTCGACGGTATTCGTCAGAGCCGCGAAATCATGAGTCAGAAGGCGCTGAGCAAATACATCAGGAGCGAGCACTTTCCCGGCGGCAGCGTGCGCACGCAAGCCGAGTACGAGACCTACGCACAGCAGTACGGACGCACCGGTTACCACCCGGTTGGCACCTGCAAGATGGGCATCGACGAACTGTCGGTTGTCGATCCGCAATTGCGCGTGCACGGCATCGCTGGACTGCGTGTCGCGGATTCGTCGGTGATGCCGCGTATCGTGAGTTCCAATACGAACGCGCCGACGCTGATGATCGCGGAGAAAGCGGCAGATCTGATTCGCGGTCTGGCGGCAACGCCTCGCCCCGTGGTAGGCAAGCTCGCGAGCACCTCAGGTCGTGCAGCGCTCGAGGCCGCAGCGACAGTTTTGACGTCGGACCAGGACGGTTGGTGAGGAAAGCCCGGAAAATCTGGGCTTTCCTGTCCTAATCGTAAATATCTGGTTATTTATTTCTAGCCCTGGTGAAAAGGGTCTTTCTGACTCGGAGGAGACATCATGTCGAAACAGGATCAACACACAGGCGTATCGCGTCGCGACTTTATCAAGCTCGGCGCAGGCGCGGCCTTCGCCGTCGCGAGCGGCGGCATGTCGGGGCTATCGTTCGGCGCCGGGCAGACGACGCTCGCCTGCTCGTTCCGCTCGCTGACCAATCCGTATTACACCGCGTTCAACAAGGGCGCACAGAGCTTCGCAAAGAGCATCGGGTTGCCGTACGTACCGCTCACCACCGAAGGCAGCTCCGAAAAAGGTATCGCGGATATTCGCGCGCTGCTGCAGAAGACCGGCGGCAACCTGGTGCTGAACGTCGACCCCAACGACTCCGCCGACGCGCGCGTGATTGTCGAGGCCTGCTCGAAAGCCGGTGCTTATGTCACGACGATCTGGAATAAGCCGAAGGACCTGCATCCGTGGGATTTCAACCCGAACTACGTGGCCCACATGTCGTTCGACGGTGTCGCATACGGCGAGGCGACGGCCACTGAGTTGTTCAAGGCGATGGGGGGCAAGGGGGGCGTCGTCGCGATTGGCGGTATTTTCAGCAACGTGCCCGCCATCGAGCGTAAGGCGGGTTTGATGGCTGCATTGAAGAAATTCCCCGACATCCAGTTGCTGGACTTCCAGGTGGCGGATTGGGATTCGCAAAAGGCTTTCCCGATCATGCAGGCCTGGATGACGCGCTTCAATTCGAAGATCAAGGGTGTGTGGGCGGCGAACGACGACATGGCGCTGGGTGCGATCGAAGCGCTCCGCGCGGAAGGGCTGGCCGGTCAGCTGCCGGTCTCCGGCATGGACGGCACGCAGCCGGGACTCGCCGCGATCAAGGTCGGCGAACTCGTGACGACGGTGGATTGGGACCCGTACTGGCTGGGTGGCATTGGTCTCTCGATGGGCCTTCAGGCGCAGCAGAAGAAGTTGCAGGTCGCTTCCTTGCCCAAGGATCAGCGCGAATCGTTCTGCAAGGCGACGCTCGTGAACAAGTCGAACGTGCAGACGGTCATGGCGCGCGAATCGGCGCCTAACGCCGACTGGAACAATCTCTACGCCCGCGTCGCGGGGCCCGTGGTGTATCGATGAGCAAACTAACCGCAGCGCCTACCCGGCAGGCCGTCAGCACAACAACAACCGGGATCGGGTTCATGTCGATGCATTCCCTGCTGCAGCGCTTTGCGCCGCTGCTGGTCTTGCTGGCGCTCGGCCTTTGCATCGGTGCGGTCAATCACGATTTCTTCGATCCGATGAATCTGGCGCGAATCGCGATTTCTGCCGCGATTCCGCTCACCATCGCGCTCGGCGGAACGTTCGTGATTCAACTGGGCAGCATCGATCTGTCGGCGGAAGGGATTGTCGCGGTTTCCGCCATCACTGTGTCGATGCTGGTCGAGAACTCGTACAACGACAATCACTACGGCCTGTGGGTGCTGGCCGTGGCGATCGCCGCCGGCACGGTGCTGGGGTTGGCCAACGGCATGTTGCACGTGTTCCTGCGGATTCCGTCATTCATCGCCACGCTCGCAGTCGGCTTTGTGGCAACGGGAATCGGCACGGCATGGCTATCGGGCAACACGATCCGCGTGAGCGATACAGCGCTGCGTTCGATTGCGATTACGCGCTACGCGGGCTTGCCGCTGTCGGTATGGATCGGCTTGCTTGCGCTCGCGCTCGCGTGGTTCATCTACCGCCATACGTTGCTCGGGCGTCACACGCTGGCGATCGGCGGCGGTGAGGATCTCGCGCGTCTGAACGGGGTGCGGGTGCGACGCGTGCGGATTGCGATCTTCGCACTCGCGGGTGCTTTCTATGGTGTGGCCGGCATCCTCGCCGTCGCGCAATATGGGCAGGGCCACGCGCTCATCGCAGACGGCCAGTTGTTTGTCGCGATCACGGCCATCGTAGTAGGCGGCACGTCGCTCGCAGGCGGCAACGGCAGTCCGTTGAACACGCTGATCGGTACGTTGATCGTCGTGGTGCTCGGCAACGGCATGGTGCTGCTCGGCGTGCCGCCATACGTGCAACAGGGCATTCAGGGCGTGCTGATCATCGTAGCCGTGACGCTTGCGCTCAATCGCTCGCATCGGCGCATCGTCAAGTAAGCCTGGGAGATTCGACATGCTGAAACTCAAGAACATCACTAAACGCTTCCCAGGTGTGCTCGCACTGGACGACGTGTCGGTCGAAGTGCGGCCCAATGAAATCGTCGGCCTGATTGGCGAGAACGGCGCAGGCAAGTCGACGCTGATGAAACTGCTGACCGGCGCGTACCGTCAGGACTCCGGTGAAATCACGCTCTCCGGCCAGCCGCTCGTGATTCGCAATCCCCGCGACGCTACCGCGAAAGGCATTGCGATGGTGTACCAGGAACAATCGATCCTGCCCAACCTGACCATTGCCGAAAACCTGTTCCTCGGCCGTGAAGAAGACTTCACGACGTTCGGCCGGATGAACTGGTCGAAGCTCAAACGCGCAGCGCAAGCTGAACTTGCCACCGTGCATCTCGACATCGATCCGTTGACGGTTTGCGAAGACTTGTCATTCGGCCAGCGTCAGATGGTGGAGTTGGCGCGTGCGTTGTCGCTGGCGAGTCGCACGGGCGGCACGCCGATCATCCTGCTCGACGAACCGACTTCCGTTCTGGAGGCCGTCGAAATCGAAATCCTGTTCAGGCTCGTGCGCGAACTGAAGTCGCGCGCGTCGTTTGTGTTCGTCTCGCATCGTCTGGACGAACTGCTGTCGCTGAGCGACCGCGTGTACGTGATGAAGGACGGCAAGGTGGTGGCGGAGATGGCGTCGGTGGAAGCCTCCGTCAAGCAGCTTCATGAGTTGATGGTAGGCCGCTCGATGAACGGCGAGTACTACCGCGAGAACCTGCAAAAGCCATGTCGCGATGAGGTGGCGCTTTCGGTTCAACATGCGTCGCTCGGTCATGCGTTGAACGATGTGTCGTTCGAGTTGCGCCGTGGCGAGGTCTTCGGTGTCGCAGGCGTGGTGGGCTCGGGGCGCGAAGAACTGTGCCGCGTGATCGCCGGACTTGAAAAACTCGATTCAGGCGAAGTGCGGATTGGCGGCACGCTGCTCAGGCCGCAGGCGAACCACGCGGTCGCATTGGGGGTGGGCTATGTGCCCCGCGAGCGCAAGGTGGAAGGACTCGTGACACAGATGAGCGTCGCGGAGAACCTGACGTTACCGCGACTGAGCGCGGTGAGCCGGGGCGGCGTAGTGCGCAAGGCAAGCGAACGCAAGATCGCCGACGAGTGGATCCAGCGTCTGCATATCAAGACGCCTGGGCCCGATGCGTCCTGCCGCAATCTGTCGGGCGGCAACCAGCAGAAAGTCGTACTCGCGAAATGGCGCTTTGCCGGCAGCCGGATTCTCGTGCTCGACCATCCGACTCGCGGCCTCGATGTGGGCGCGAAAGAAGAGGTCTACCAACTGATTCGCGAGTTGACCGCTGAAGGGGTGGCCGTCGTGCTGACGGGCGACACGCTCGAGGAAATTCTGGGCCTCAGCCACCGCGTCATGGTGATGCGCGATGGCCGCGCGCAAAAGGTTCTGCCATGCGAAGTGGGCTCGAAGCCATCGCAGGTTGAAATCGTCGAACATATGGTGTGAGGCTGCTATGTCATTACTGAAATCACCTTCGCGGGCAACGCTTCGCGACAACGCGCCAGTGGCTGCGTTAGTGGCGTTGTACGTGTTGATCGAAATCGCGCAGCCGGGTTTTATGGCGTTATCGACGCAACTCGGCCTGCTCGCAGACAGTTCCACGTTGTTCATCATGGCGGCCGGTACCACCTTTGTGGTGCTGCTTGGCAGTATCGATCTGTCGCTGCAGGCAGTCGCATCGCTGGCAAGCGTGATGGTCGCGCTGTTCCTGCCTCGCTACGGCGCGTGGGCAGCTGTCATTGCACTAGGGGCGTCGTTTGCGATCGGCCTCATGAGCGGCGTGATCCAGACCGTGCTGCGGATTCCTTCGTTCATTGCGACGCTCGCGATCAGCGGCATTGCCTCGGCTGCGGCGCTCACGCTGTCAGGCACACGTTCGATTGCGATCAGCGATGACATGCGCAACGCTTCGCTTGGCTGGACGACGGGGACTTCGTTCGGCATCCCGCATGAGATTTTGCTGGCCATTGCGGTGTTTGCGTTCTGCTGGTTTCTGCATCGTTCGACTGTCTTTGGTCGTCACACCGATGCAATCGGCGCAGGCGAGCCGGCCGCCATTGCATCGGGCGTGCGCGTTTCCGTGACCAAATGCCTGGTGTTTGCGACCTCGTCGTTTTTTGCCGGCCTCGCCGGTGTCGTAATGGCGGGACGGCTTGGCAGTGGCTCGCCTACGTTGGCCAATCAGTTTCTATTGCCGGCAATCGCTGCGGTGATTGTCGGGGGAACGGCGTTGACCGGTGGCTCAGGTGGCATCGTGCGCACGCTGATCGGTGCGTTGCTGGTGTCGGTCGCGCGCGTGGGCATGACGTTTGTCGGCATCAGCGTGTTTGCACAACAGATCGTGTTCGGCGTGATCCTGATTGTCGCTGTGACAGTGGCTTTCGATCGCTCGAAGGTGTTGGTCATCAAATAGGTTCAAGCGTGGTCAGTCTGGACTGACATGGACAATCTGGCGGAGAAGGGTGGTTACGAAATGAAAGTGCTAGTAGCAGTCAAGAGAGTGGTCGATTACAACGTGAAGGTTCGGGTG
>NZ_JAQQCJ010000016.1:0-188921 GCF_046030495.1 Paraburkholderia strydomiana | reverse complement strand
GGGGGGGGCCCCCCCCACGCCCTTTTCGGGGCCCGGCTGGCGCGCCGCGCGCCCCCCCGCGCGGCGCCCCGCGCCGAAGTGCGCGCGGCGTTGTTCGCGAGCGGCATGGTGAGCGATGGGTCGCAAAGCGCCGCGGCGTTGCGGCCGCTGGTGATCGACGGGCAAGGGCGCTTGTATCTGGCTCGGTACTACGACTATGAGCGGCGTCTTGCGCGGTCGCTGGTGATGCATGCGGGTGGGGGCGACGGGCGTGAGCGTGATGCGGTGGTGGCGGGAACCGGTCTCGACGCCGGTGCCGATCCTGATGCCGCAGCAGCAGACGCCCGGACTCTGCACGCGCGTCTGCTGCGCTACTTCGGTCCGCCGAGAGACGACGAAGTCGACTGGCAACGCGTCGCGGCGGTCATGGCGCTGTCGGGGCGGCTCACGATCGTCAGCGGCGGACCGGGCACCGGCAAGACCACGACGGTGGTCGGCGTGCTGGCGTGCCTGCTCGATGCCCGCGCCGACTTGCGGATCGCGCTCGCCGCGCCCACCGGTAAAGCGGCGCAGCGGATGCAGGAAGCCCTGCTCGCCCGCGCCGGTGATTTGCCGCCCGAACTCGCCGCGCGGTTGCCGCAGACGTCTTACACCTTGCATCGCTTGCTCGGCTCCGGGCCGGGAGGACGTTTCCGCCATCATCGCGACAATCCGCTGCCATACGACGTCGTCGTAATCGATGAGGCGTCGATGATCGACGTCGCGATGGCCGCGCATCTGCTCGACGCGATTGCCCCGCAAACGCGCCTCGTGATGCTCGGTGACAAGGACCAACTGGCGGCCGTCGAAGCCGGCGCGGTGTTCGCCGAACTCAGCGCACGGCCGGCCTTCACGGCAGGCGGGCTGCAGCGGATCGCGGCGGCGCTCGGCATCGAGGCGGCGCGGCTCGAACGGGCGTTGCCGGAAGTGTCGCGGGACGTCGATACAGCGCCCGACGATTTCTTCGCCTCGTTCGACGCGCCGGACGATCTCGACGCGCCCCCTGATGATCTGTTCGCATACAGCGTGGAGCCGGCCACGTTCGATCGGCAGCCCACGGGCGATCTGTTCGACAGCGATAGGGACGCTCCGGTCGAAGACCCGCGCGCGTTGCCAGCGTCTTCGCCGCGGTCTTTCCCGACGGCGTCAGCAGCCATCGCTCGCAGTCCGTTGGCCGATTGCGTCGTCTGGCTCGAGCGCAACTATCGGTTCGGGCTGGAGTCGCCGATCGGCCGTTTGTCGCTCGCGATTCGCAGCGGCTCGGCGAGTGCGGCGCTCGACGTTCTACTGATCGACCCCGCTGAAACCTGCCCCGCTGCGCTGCACGAAGACACGCACCCGGCGCTGGCCGAGCGCACCGTCGCACGGCTTGCCGCCGGCTTCGCCCCGTATGCCGATGCGCTCGCTTCAGCACTCGCCGCCGGCACGCCGGACCCGGTGCCGCTGTTCGACGCGTTGAATCGCTTCCGCATTCTGTGCGCGACCCGTTCAGGGCCGCGGGGCGTCGATCAGGTGAATGCCGCGATGGCCGCCCAGGTGCGGCGCGCCGCGGGTGTGACGCTGGCGGTGGGTGCGCAGTGGTTCGCGGGGCGTCCGGTGATGGTCACGCGCAACGACTACGCGCTGGGTCTTTTCAACGGCGACATCGGCATTGCGTTACCGGGCGCGGGTGGTGCGCTGCGGGTGTATTTCCGTACCGGCGACGGTGGTCTGCGTGCGGTGTCGCCCGCGGCGCTGCCGCCGCACGATACCGCTTTCGCACTGACGGTTCACAAGTCGCAAGGCTCGGAGTTCGAGCACGCGGTGCTGATGTTGCCGTCGGTGTTCAGCAGGGTGTTGTCGCGTGAGCTGGTGTACACGGCGATTACGCGCGCGCGCGAGCGTGTTGAGGTGGTCGGCTCGCGCGCGGTGCTGGCGCAGGCCATCGCGACGCCGACGCAGCGTGATTCGGGTTTGGCGACGCGGATTGCGGAGGTGTGGAAGGGTAAGTGAGGTGGGCGTGATGTCGTCGTCGCGCGTTGTTCACGCGGCATGGGACCACGCCAGGGCGGCCGGCTCACCCCGCCATCCCATCCGGCTGCACACGCCCATCGACGCGGCTGCGCATCGTCTTGCGATACCACAACGTCCACAGCGCGAGCCCGCCATAGATGCCGTAGCCGATGAACGGCGACACGACCAGAAAGCGCTCGATCGGCCACGCGAGCGCCATCCACGCACGTAGCGCGGTTTCGCATGTGAGGCCGACGCCCCAGACGAGCGTCATCAGCCGCATCGACGAAGCGAGGCCCGGCCGCTCACGCCATAGCGCTTCGAAGTGCGCGGCGCCGCCCTCCATTTCGCGGGCGACGGTGGCGCGCGCGAGATAGAAGATCAGCGGACGGCGCAACGGCAGCGACAGCAGGAACACCACGCCGACCGCGCCCGACACCAGTGACTCGCGCAACAGCAGCACACGGGGACTGCCGCCGAACGCCATGGCCGCGATCGACAGCACGATGCCTGCAAGGACCATCACGCTGAGCGCGTCGACGCGCCGAAAGCGCGCCAATTCGACCAGGCTCCAGACGATCGGCGGCACGGCGGACGCGATCAGTGCGCCGGTCTCGCTGAGGTGCGGCAGCGAAAAGCGGTAGGCGAGCCACGGCAGCAGAAAATTGACGGCCAGTTCGACCACGAAACCAGGTCGGAGCTTCATGTGAATTTGCGCTGTAAATGGAGAGCGCAGTATCGATGAACACGCGAAGGCGGTGCAAATAGATTTTCCCATCGGCCGATGCGTCCGATAGGCGGGAGCGCATGGCGTTCGAGCGACTGCGCGCGGTCCCCGCACACGCTGTGTACACTTACGTTTCCCACCTCAAACCATGCTCATGACATCCCGCTATCCGATCCCGCCGAACGAAATCGAGTTGACCGCAGTGCGTGCGCAAGGAGCGGGCGGGCAGAACGTCAACAAGGTGTCGAGCGCGATTCATCTGCGTTTCGACGTGCAGGCGTCGTCGCTGCCGGAGGTATTGAAGATGCGTTTGCTTGCACTGTCCGATCATCGGCTCACGCGTGACGGCGTGGTGATCATCAAGGCGCAGGAGCATCGGACTCAGGAGATGAATCGCGCGGCGGCGCTGGCACGGCTCGACGAACTGATCGAAAGCGTCAGTGTGACGCGCAAGCCGCGTGTCGCCACCCGGCCGACGCGCGCGTCGAATCGGCGCCGTCTCGACAGCAAGGCAAAACGCGGCGAGACCAAAGCCGGCCGCAGCCGGGTCGACGACTAGCGACTACCGCTTGCCCCCACGCCCCGTTGAATGCCCGTCCGCATTCAACGCGCTCGGCACGAAGTCGACGCACAGCACATGTGTGCCATCGTGCTCGAACGCAATCGCAGCGGTGTAGCAGTCCTGACCATCCGCCAGCGAATAGTGCGGCCCCATCATCGCGACGCGTCCCGGTGCGGCGAGCGCATGTTTGAAATAGGCGCGCCGCGACCAGTTGCTACGCGTCTCCGAGTAGAGCGGCGCGAGCCGTAACGGAGGCGGCGGCACCGACGTGGCCGTGACCGACGACTGCGTCTGCTCGCCCTGTCCATCGGTGATGAACACCCGGCGTGCCTCGCGCAGATGCCACACTTTTTGTGCCGCCTGACGAAGATCACCGGTTGCCTTGAACGTTTCGGCGGCGGCCAGCACCGCTTCCGCGAACCCCTCGAAGCCGAGCCGCGGATGGCCGGCGTGCTCGCGTTCGTAATCGGCGAACTTCCTCCAGATCGACTCGACCAGCGTCGGCACCTTCGCGCAGGCCGCCTGCACCGAACTCTTGGGCTGGCCGAACCAGAAACCCTGTACGAAATCGACGTCGGCCTGCATCAGGATCATCAGTTCCTTGTCGGTCTCCACGCCTTCGGCCAGCACCAGGGTGCCGGACTGATGAAGCATCGCGATCAGATGGCTGATCATCGAATCGTCGCCTTCACCTTTGCCTGCCCGCGCCACCAGCGAACGATCGAGCTTGACGATGTCGGGGCGGAAGCGCCACACGCGGTCGAAGTTCGAAAAACCGGTGCCGAAGTCGTCGATGGCAATCAGGAAGTCGCGCGGCTGCGAGGCGGCGAGCATGCTTGCGACGGCTGATTCGTCGTCGGCGGGTTGCTCGAGCACTTCGATCACGATGCGCTCCTGCGGCAGCCCGAAATGCGCGGATAACTCGTCGATGAAGGCGCGCTGCGGCCAGCCGGTTTCGAATACCTGTGGGCGTGTGTTCAGAAACAGCCAGCCGGTGGTGATGCCTTGCTCCATGAAATTCGCGACATGCAAACAACGCGCGATGCGATCGAGTTCGCGCGCGTCCGCGGCCGAGCGGGTGCCGGAAAAGAGCACTTCGGGCGAGACGGGCAGGCCGACCGGGTCGAAAGCGCGCAGCAACCCCTCGTAGCCGACCACGCATTGATGCGTGACGGATACCACCGGCTGGAACACGCTGTGCAAAGTCAGCGCGCGCCACGTCGCGGTCCAGCCGGACTCGCCGCGCACCAGGTGCGGGAGCAGGCCGCTCAGGGTCACTTCGCTGACAGTTGGCATAAAGGCGGGCAGGGGAGTGGACATGGAGACGTCGCGGCATGCGGGTGACAGAGCGCGCAAATCCAGGCGGCGCGCAACGGATGCACGGCTCCGGCGTAGGCAGGGCGGGACCGGTCGAGCTCAGGAACGCGTAGAGCGATGCCAGCCATGCAGGACTCCGGCGGAATTAGTCAAATCGAGTCTAGCAGTTTGCAATTCGCATGAATGTGCGGGTAATCACAGACGCCGGACCCCGGAAATTGCTACGCGGACCGGCTCCTCAGGGGCAGCCGGCACGGCGTTGCAGGTATCGTGCGCGAGGGTTTCGCACGCGCTTGCCTCGCGCGAGACCGATTCTCAATCGCAATGGACAGCCTGCATGGAGCGAGCGTAGCAGGGCGGCAAGCGGCCGCCCGCCAAACTCCAGGCGAGGGCGGTGCTCAGACGTTTTATGCGCTTTCGCGCTGTTTATCGGCCCGCACGGGTGTCGTCACCTGGCGTGAGCGTCTTGCCGCCCTCGCCAGCAGGTTTGGCGCGTGGCGGGTATGCTGCTGCTTTTCGTGAAAAGGGGACAGGCATGTCGGAAATCGCGGTGGTCGCAATCTCGGTGGCGAAGCCGGGCCATGAAGAACAGCTGCGTCAGGCGCTCGAAGGTATTGTCGGGCCGACGCGCAAGGAAGCGGGCGTGCTTCAGTACGATTTGCACCGCGACGTGCAGGAGCCGCGGCGGTTTGTGTTCGTCGAGCGTTGGGAAAGCGCGGAGGCGCTCGCGGTGCATGCGAAATCGGCACACATCGACGCGTACAGAAAGGCCGTGGCGGATTGGGTCGAACACGCGGAAATTCGCGTGGTGTCGAAGATCGCGTAAGCGTTGCGCAGGCTTTGCCCGGGCGCTCGGGCGAAGCAATGGGATGACGGCGAGTGAGCCATGAGGCCGGATCCGGCCCACGCGGCGCTCGCCGTTTGTCTTTTAGTGCGTGGCTTGCGGGACGTCGAGGATCAGGATGATGGTCCAGTCGGCGTCGCCGTCGTGGTGATACTGGCGTTCCGCGACGATGAACGGTTGCTGCTTGCCGTCCGGGCCGAGAAACAGCACGTCGCCTTCCATCGGCAGGCATTCGACGGGCGGCAGCGCGAGAAACGCTTCCTGACCGCCGCGCGGCATCAGTTTTTCAATTTTGCGTGATGCTGCTTCGGTCCATTCGATATCTAGCTGGATGTTGCTCATGCTGTCCTCCGCACCAAGGTGCGCACGGGTTAGGGGATTCCGGCTGGGTGCCGGTCGGTGCGCGACTTTAGCATACCGAAAGCCGGGCGCCGACGGCTCGGGGCGGCCCGCCGGGGTGGCGTGCTGGCACCACCGCGCGAGTGGCCGCGAGACCTTTGCCGCGTGTCGCCAGCCCTGCTCGCGAGTCCTTTGCCGGTCCATTAGACAACAAAAAAGCCGAAACCGGCGGTGCCGGCTTCGGCTTTTCCCCTTCGCGGTGACGCCGCGGGGTGCGCCGTGCGACTGCGCTTACGAACTGGAAGCGTCGGCCTTCTTGTGATGATGCGGCGACATCTTGTGATGCTTTTCGGGCGTGGCGGGGGCACTTTGCATCGCCTGCTGACGGTTTTGCAAATCTTGCGCGCGCTGCTCGATGTCGGCGGCCTTGGCGGGATCGGTGCTCGTCATGATGCCGTTGTCCTGCGCATACGCTGCGCCCGTTACCGCACCGAGGGAAACCAGGATCGCCAGGGACATTTTTTTCATCGTTACCTCCGCAGATGGATGTGGACCCAAGTATTGCCTGTCCGGTTGGAGAGACAATGCATTCTAGTCAGCAATCTTCGCTCCAGCGGCCCGCTTGTAACCGGACTAACTATTTGTTACATCTCGTCATTGGCGGCGCGCGGGCGAATTGGCGGACGGGCCATTTGAGCGCTAAGCGCGATCGGGGAAGGATGCGTTCTGCTCAATCTGAAAGAATTCGCGTCGCTAACTAAAACGCATAAGCGCCCGAAGCAGTTGAGCGCGGCATGCTACGCATGCAGCGCGTTCAGAACCACCCGATTGCGCGATAGACGTGAAATTGCGCTATCCCGATCAGTTCATGCAACGCGATCTCCGCATTCACGAGGTTGTCATAGCGAGGCAGTACACCCAGATGGGCGTGCCTTGCACTCGAGATCAGCGGCTGCGGCGTGAGCCCGAAGCGATGAAAGTCGAGCAGGGCGCGCGGCATCTGATACGCGGAAGTGACGAGTATCACCGCGTCGTAACGCGATTGCCCGAGTATGGCCGAGACGTTGCGTGCGTTTTCATACGTGGTGAGGCTGCTGTTTTCGAGCACGATGTCCGCGCGCGGAACCCGCTCGCGCAACAGGTAGGGCAGATAGGTATCGGCTTCGGTCGCGTCATGCCCCTGCGGATTGCCGCCGCTCACGATCACCTGGCAGGTGACTGCCGTCCGTTTGCACGCCGCATAGTTCTCCGCGCTGACCGCGATGCGGCGGAGCACGTCGCGCGGCGGCACGAGTACGTCTTCGTCGTTGTAAATCGTGCCGCCGCCCAGCAGGATGATCGCCGTGCGCGGCGCAAAGTTGGCGGTCGTGGCGTTCGGCGGAGGCCGCTGCGCGAGCGCGAGCAAGGGCTCGGTCAGCCAGCCAGCGGCGAGCAGCCAGAACAGGACGACCAGACATAGCGCCAGAGGACGCCGGGCGCGCTTCCATAGCACGATTGCTGCAAAAAAAAGCGCTAATAAAGTGAATAGAATCAATTTAAATGGGGTAACGTATGTCTTTCGGGACAAATCTACGAGCTTGCTATCGCGCCGCAGCGGTCGCATCGTCGGTTCGTAGACAGAACGCTAACACGCCGTTCAGACGGGGGTTCCGAAAACGAGACCAGGCAGCACCTGGCGGATTGGCCACTGTCCGAAAGGCGGCCGGCTTCCAGCCAAGGGCGGGTGCTATGCGCGTCACTGGTGGCGCGGTGACGTGTTGGGCATAGATGTGTCATAGCTGCACTTTAAGAAAGAAGTGAGATGACCACGTATTCCAACGAAGCAGTACTTGAAGCGCTGCGGCGAGCGCAATATCGTCAGGTTCCCTGGGCCAGAAGGCCGGGCGTTTTTCAATATCTTCGCGCACTGGGTCTGATGGACACGGTTCGGCAGCGCACGGTCGCACCGGCTCCGGGCTTTCATGCACCTGTCGACATCGCCGTGCTCACGGAACGCGGCAGAGCCGAGTTCGCGCGGCTCGCGCATGACGAGCGGCTGCTCAGCTGGAGCGCACAGCGAATGAATGAATACGCCGTCTCCACAGCGGAAGCGCGGTCCACCGCTGCTCTCTGAGCGCAAATCTGTTTTGGGTCGAGCGGGTAACGACACCATCATCCCGGTCGCATCGCGCGGCTGGCGGCGGGTTTTTGCTTCCGTCATTCAGGAATGGCGCGGCGCCTCGAGCGTCGCGGATCGTCGTTCACGCGAAAAAAAGCCCGTATCGCGAGGATACGGGCGTACCGGAATTACTACTGCCACGCTGTGCTAATGGCGTTGAATCAGACTGGCACAGCGGACGGTGGTTCCCCGATTATTTTCGTTGCGCCTGAGGCGCCAATGATTCGCGTTGGCGACACTGCAAGCAATCCATCCCCATCACGACGAGCCGGTAGGCTCACAAAGAGCCGCTGACGACTCAGGGACTACCGATGCCGCGTCGGCTCTTCACGCGGCGTATCCGGACGCGCACGCACGTTGCTGGCGATGTCGCCACGCAAATCACCGCGTGGCGCCGGCGGCGTGAAATCCCGGCTGCGCGTCTGGCTTTGCTGCCACGCTTCAAGCGTAGCCGAACGATCCGGCCGCCAGTTCCATGCCTGTGGGCGCTCCTGAGTGAGCGCCGGTGCGGTCATTGATGAAATCACAATGCCGCACAGAAGCAGTGACATTGGTTTCATGCTGAGCTCCCGTCAAGCCGATCGACTCAAGGCCTGTTTGCATAGGTATAAGGTATGCCGGGAGGCGAAAGCACGTTGTAATTAATAGTAAATGGATGTTTCACCTGCAGCCGTTGGGGCCGCTTTGAACGTGCGCTTACAGCGCGCGACAGTCGCGCAAGCGGTGGCATAGCGGAAAGGGACGACTGAACGGGGCGCGCCAGACGGCGGTGCCCGCGATGGTGCCGGCGTCGTTGGAGACACGCGCGGCGAACCGGATAGACGCCGGGCGCCCACGGGCGCCCGGAGGTGAAACAGTGCGCGTCAGGCCATCTTGACCGGCGCGCGCCACGATTCCGGGTTGGTCCAGAACGCGCCACGCAGGCGGTCGCGGCTCGGCGGTGCCGGCTGTTTCGCTGCAGTCGCGCCGATGCGGCCGCGCAGCGAAATTTCACGGCCGCTCGTGCCGAGTCGCTTAACTATTTCGGCGAGCGTACCATCGGCTTGCCATTCGTCGAAGCGACGGCGGCAAGTCGGCGGCGACGGATAGCGGCCCGGCAGTTTGGACCAGCCTTCGCCCGTCGACAGCACCCAAAGCACGGCGTTGACCACCGCTCGCGCTTCCACGCGCGGCCGACCACGGCGCTCGCTCCGTGCCGGTTCCGCGCAGAACAAAGCCTCGACCAGCGCCCACTCGTTGTCTCTCAAATCGTCGAACAGCATCATGTTTCACCTCAGCGAAGCTAACTCCGGTGCGCTGCCCCGCGCCGCGCACTCTCCATGCACTCGATAGGCGAGTGCCAAGGGGGTCGGGCTGCCACGGCTGCCATGCAGTCAGAAGTCGTGGCACCGATCCTGTGTCCGTGCAAATGCAGGAAGTGTGCCAAGTTGATTCCGATCGCCTCAAAGCCCAGTGACGGCGGGCCAGCGCAGGCGCCAGCTAGGGGCGTATAAGAATCCAAAAAACCCATCTCGCAAATCGGGACAATCACCAATCTTGTGCAATCAGGCCCGGCCAGCGTGCGTTCGCGCCGTATTGCTGCATTGCAGCGAGAGGGCTCATTCCACGGTGGGGCATGCTTTTGGCCTTACAATGCGCATTAAATGAAGTTATTGATGAGGTTGGTAAATGAATGTAACGCTGCGTCAGCTAAGGGTTTTCATCGAGGTCGCGCGCCTGCAGAGTTTCAGCCGGGCCGGTGATGAAATCGGCCTGACGCAGTCGGCGGTGAGTCGCTGCGTGCGCGAACTCGAAGGCGAGATCGGCCTCAAGCTGATCGATCGCACGACGCGCGAGGTTCAGCTCACCGACGTCGGCGGCAATCTGGTATCGAGCGTGTCACGTTTGCTGACGGATCTCGACGACGCGCTGCGCGAGATCCGCGAAATCGGCGAGCAGCGGCGCGGACGCGTGGTGGTGGCCGCCAGCCCGACCGTGGCCTGCCGGCTGATGCCGGGCGTGGTAGCGTCGTGCGGGCGGCAGTTTCCCTATATCACGCTGGGCTTGCGCGACGACGTGCAGAGCGACGTGATGCGCAAGGTCAAGTCAGGCGAAGTCGATTTCGGCGTGATCATCGGCCCGTTCACCGCCGACGATCTGCTCAGCGAAGCGCTGATGACGGATTCGTTCTGCGTGGTCACCCGCGACGACCACCCGCTGGCCGCCCACGAGCAGGTTGCGTGGACCGACCTCGACGGTCAGCAACTCGTGATGCTCGATTACGCGTCGGGCAGCCGGCCGATCATCGACGCCGTGATGCAGGAGCACGGCGTGAGCGCTACGGTGGTGCAGGAGTTGGGGCATTCCGCGACCGTGTTCGGGCTGGTCGAAGCGGGCGTCGGCGTCAGCGTGCTGCCGTGGCTGGCTTTGCCGTTGCCGGCGGGCGCGTCGCTGGTCGCACGGCCGCTCGTGCCGCGCGCGGAGCGCCGGGTCGAACTGGTGCGCCGGCGCGACCGCTCGTTGTCGCCGGCAGCGGAGGCGGTGTGGGATTTGATCCGCCAATTGCCGGGGCGGGCGGAGGATTTGAGTTAGTCCGGGCGGCGCGATGAGCCTGGTCGGCGGATTCACGACGGTCGCCCCGCGCGGCCGAAACCGAACGGCAGCGGTTCCGCGCAGCGGCATGAGCACCGACGCCTGCCGCGACCGTCCCCCGCCCACACTGCGCCAGCGGCCGAGTTCGCCGCTGCCAAAGCAGGCGCCGCGCTAAACTGGCGCCTTCCCTGACCGTCAGCCTTTACCTTTCACCCTGTCTGGAAGTCTCGATGAGCGATTTGGACCTGCCTGTGCCCTCCATCCCGAATGCGCGCGATGCCGTGCGCGCGCTGCGTTCTTCGCAGATCCGTGAAGTCGCCAATGCCGGCTTTGGCGTTGAAGACGTTCTGCCGTTCTGGTTCGGCGAGTCCGACCGGGTCACGCCCGCTTTCATCCGCGACGCCGCCAGCAGTGCGCTGGCTGCCGGCGCTACGTTTTATACGCATAATTTGGGCATCGCGCCGTTGCGCGCGGCGCTCGCGAGCTACGTCAGCGAACTGCACGGCGCGACCTCGCCGGACCATATCGCGGTGACGAGCGCCGGTGTCAACGCGCTGATGCTCGCCGCGCAACTGGTTGTGGGCGCCGGTGATCGCGTCGTTGCGGTGACGCCGCTGTGGCCGAATCTGGTCGAAATTCCGAAAATTCTGGGTGCGCACGTCGAAACGGTTGCGCTGGGCTACGGCGAACGCGGCTGGCAGCTCGACGTCGAGCAATTGCTGGCGGCGCTGACGCCCGACACCAGAATGCTGATGATCAACTCGCCGAACAATCCGACCGGCTGGGTGATGAGCCGCGACGATCAGCGCACCGTGCTCGACCATTGCCGGCGGCACGGCATCTGGATCGTCGCGGACGAAGTCTACGAGCGTCTCTACTACGCCGACGCCGACGCCGACGCTGCCGCGAGCGGCGCGCCTGCGCGCACCGCGCCGTCGTTCCTCGATCTGGCCGGCCGCGACGAACGCGTGATCTGCGTGAACTCGTTCTCGAAGGCGTGGCTGATGACCGGCTGGCGACTCGGCTGGATCGTCGCGCCGACCGCATTGATGGACGATCTGGCCAAGCTGGTCGAGTACAACACGTCATGCGCGCCGTCGTTCGTCCAGCAGGCTGGCATCGCAGCCGTCCAGCAGGGCGAGCGGTTCACGCGGGAATTGGTGCTCGACCTGAAAGCTTCGCGCGATCATCTTGTGCGCGCGCTGTCGGCAGTGCCGGGCGTCAATGTCAAGGTGCCGCCTGGCGCGATGTATCTGTTCTTCTCGATGCCGGGCGCGGCGCACAGCCTCGAACTATGTAAGGCGCTCGTGCGCGAAGTCGGGCTCGGTGTGGCACCCGGCAGCGCGTTCGGGCCACAGGGTGAGGGCTTCGTGCGCTGGTGCTATGCATGCGATACGGCGCGGCTGGACGCGGGCGTCGAGCGTCTGAAGCAGTTTCTGGCGCGGTCTGACGCGGTTTAGTGGGCGTTTGGAGAATAAGCCCGACCGCCCGGCTGAAAAAGCCTAATGAAAAAGGCGGAGTTTCTGTCGGGTTACCTGCGCTTTTCCGTTTAGGCACACCCGCGGGAGCGCAGCCGGAAAATGCGCGGCGGGTTTCGTCTTTACGCACCGATTGTTTTTGCGTAATATGGCGCTCAGTCACGCGATTCCTTCCAGGAATATCGCTGCTCCGTCCGGCTGGGTTTGGCTCGATAGTCTGTTTCGCCTCCCCCCGGTGCGTGCTCCCATCAATATGACCGATCAGAATCGGGCGAGCGCGTCTTCAGTTCCACATCGTCTGTTTGATCCGGTTCTTTGACCACAGGGTCTGACCTAGCTGCATGAATACCCAAGAGGCGAAGATCGTCCTCGAGACTGCCTTGATCTGCGCGCAGGAGCCGTTAAAGCTCGGCGAATTGCGCAAGCTCTTTGCCGACGGCGTGTCGGCAGACACCGTTCGGAACTTGCTCGAAGACCTCAAGCAGGACTGGTCTGGGCGCGGTGTGGAGCTGGTCGGGCTGGCATCGGGCTGGCGGTTTCAAAGCAAGCCCGCGATGCGCTCGTACCTGGATCGTTTGCATCCGGAAAAACCGCCGAAATATTCACGCGCGGTGCTCGAGACGCTCGCGATCATTGCCTACCGGCAGCCGGTCACGCGGGGCGATATCGAAGAAATTCGCGGTGTCACCGTGAATACGCAAGTCGTCAAGCAGCTCGAGGATCGCGGCTGGATCGAGGTGATCGGTCATCGTGACGTGCCGGGCCGTCCGGCGCTGTACGCAACCACGCGGCAGTTCCTCGACGACCTCGGGCTGACCGCGCTCGACGAATTGCCGCCGCTCGCGGATCCGTCGGCGCAATTGAACGCGGATCTGCTCGGGCAGCATGCGATCGAGTTCGCCGACCTCGAGACCGCGCAGAATCTGGCGGCGGACGCGGAAGGCGAAGCCGCGGAGCACCCTGAGTTGTCGCGGCCGGCCGAGGCGACGGGGGCAGAGGGTGCCGAAACCGTAGCGTACGAAGCCGAAGCGGCCGGGACTGTCGCAGACGTCACGCCGGCGCCTGAGGCGCATCCGGACACGATCGACGCGCCGGGCGCACAAGAACATGCCGAAACGGCAGACGCAGCACCGCAGACCGGCATCGCCGGGTCAGCACAGCATGACGATCCGGTCTCCCAGGCCGATCCGGCAACACCCGCGCACGACTCGGGCGTACTCCGCAATACGGAGCGCGCCGCCGAGCCGAACCCGACCACGGCGGCGCACGACGATCCTGAAGATCGTCGCGATGCCGCACAGGACGCAGGCATTCTGACCGACGACGAACCCGAGTCGCGCAGCGCCTGACGTAACCGAACTTTTTTGCCACGCCCGCAACGGGCGTGCGCGACCTGACATTTTGAGGTTGTTTTGACACATACCCACGACACCGATTCGTCCGAATCCGAGCGCGCCGTGCCGTCGGCACGGGCCGACGAAACGCGCACCACGCAAGCGTCGGCAGGCGAGGGCGAGCGCCCGGCGCAGAGCGCGGAAGCAGACGGTGAAGACCGTCCGCGCCGCGGCCTGCGTCGCGGACCGCGCAGCCTGATCGCGCGGCGCCGCGCCGGGGCGAAGACGAAGGGCGCCGAAGGCGCGCCCGCGCAAGGGGCGCCGGTCGTCACCGAGGCGCCGCCGGACGGCGAAGTGGTCGCGCAAGTGCGCATGCCCCGCAAGGATGCAGGCGCCAAGGGTCAGGGCTCGCGGCGCAACGCCCAGGCGGGCGGCGCGAAGCGCGAGGGTGGTCAGCGCGAAGGCGCACCTCGTGAAGGTCAGCGCGAGCGTCAGCCGCGTGAAGGCGGGCAGCGTCAGAACCGCCGCGGCGGTGAGGCGCCGGCAGCGGCGGCCACGGAAGCCGGTCAGGACGATCTGTTCTCGTACGTGACATCCCCCGCGTTCGACGCGGATAACAGCGCGACCGGCAGCGTGCGCGCCCCGATGCTGCGTCATGGCAAACCGGCTGCGCCCAAGCGCGTGCTCGCCGCGGACGACGACGCGCCGAAGCTGCACAAGGTGCTGGCCGAAGCCGGAATGGGGTCGCGCCGCGACATGGAAGAGCTGATCGTGGCCGGCCGCGTGTCGGTGAACGGCGAGCCGGCTCACATCGGCCAGCGCATCATGCCGACCGATCAGGTTCGCATCAACGGCAAGCCGGTCAAGCGCAAGCTGGCCAACAAGCCACCGCGCGTGCTGCTGTATCACAAACCGACCGGCGAAATCGTCAGCCATGCCGACCCGGAAGGACGTCCGTCGGTGTTCGATAAACTGCCGCCGATGAAGACCGCCAAGTGGCTCGCGGTCGGCCGCCTCGACTTCAACACCGAAGGTCTGCTGATGCTGACCACGTCGGGCGATCTGGCGAACCGCTTCATGCACCCGCGTTACAGCGTCGAGCGTGAATATGCGGTGCGGGTGGTCGGCGAGCTGGCCGAAGGCATGCGTCAAAAGCTGCTGCACGGCGTCGAACTGGATGACGGTCCGGCCAACTTCCTGCGCATTCGCGACGGCGGCGGCGAGGGCACCAATCACTGGTATCACGTCGCGCTTGCCGAAGGGCGTAACCGCGAAGTGCGCCGTATGTTCGAGGCGGCCGGCCTGATGGTGAGCCGCCTGATCCGTACGCGTCACGGCCCGATCTCGCTGCCGAAGGGTCTGAAGCGCGGCCGTTGGGAAGAACTCGAAGACAACCAGGTGCGCGCGCTGATGGCCTCGGTCGGACTGAAGGCGCCGACGGAAGAGCGCGGCGGCCGTAGCTCGGCGCCGGAGCGCAAGCAGCCGGATCCGATGCAAACCTCGATGGGCTTCATCAATCGCGAACCCGTGCTGATGTCGCATAGCCGTTTCGAACAGCAGCCGCGTGGTCAGGGTCAGGGCCGTCGCGGTGCGGCGGGCGGCGGCTTCGGCGGCGGCGCGAGCACCGGGTACGGCAACCGTGGCGCCGGCCGTGGTGCCGGTGGTTTCGGCAGCGCGCTGGGCGGCGGTGCG
The DNA here is from genome assembly GCF_046030495.1 of Paraburkholderia strydomiana. Lineage (GTDB taxonomy): Bacteria > Pseudomonadota > Gammaproteobacteria > Burkholderiales > Burkholderiaceae > Paraburkholderia > Paraburkholderia strydomiana_A. The sequence goes on along the minus strand of NZ_JAQQCJ010000016.1, from coordinate 173,889 downwards.
GCCGGCCCGCGTGGCGGTCGTGAGGTCGACGGCAATCGCGCGCCGTCGGGCAGCGGTAATCGTGCTGGCGGCGGCAAGCGTGCCGGCGGCAACACTGCCAATCCGGGCGGCGGCAATCGCGGCCCGGCCGGCAACCGTGGCGGCAACGCCAACCGCGCGGGCGGCGGCAATGCCAACGCGGGCGGCGCCAATCGTGGCGGCGGCGCGCAGCGCGGCCGTTCGCGCGGTCGTTGAGCGGCCGGATTGGCCGCGTATGACGACCGGCGGCGTATCGTTCCTTAACGATTTTCGCGGCCGCCGTCGGAATCGATCGATGAATGCCACGGTTTCATGCCACGCATGAAACCGCGATGCGGCGGAAAATGGGGCGGGGTTTGACCGCCCCGCTTGCCCGGCCTGGGGCAAGGCGGCAGCAGCCGCTTTGCAAAAGGCCCGCGAGGCCGCCGCGAGGTCGAAAGATTCCCATGAAATCAAGCGGAAATGCGCTTCGTACGGCGTTCTGCGGTTTGCGTTTGTCCCGAAAAATGGCTACAATCGCGAAGTCGCTGGGCGTGCGGCTTTTCATGTGCGGCTCAGGTGCGACCACCGGTAATAAGATGATGGGCGTTTAGCCCATTTTTTTTTGCCGCTCAGTTCATCGTGGTTCGGCATCTCGGGTTCGCACGAACGTGCGCCGGCTTGGCGCACGGCCCGCATTGATTGTTTGCAAAACAAGCGGCAGGCTCGCTGCGCGAACATCTAAGAGGGCACTGTGCAACTGACGGAACTGATTGAAACCACGGTCGTGGGACTCGGGTACGAGCTCGTCGATCTCGAGCGCACCGGGCGCGGCATGATGTGCATCTATATCGACCAGCCGGCCGGCATCGCGATCGAAGACTGCGAGAAAGTCACGCGTCAGCTCCAGCACGTTCTGACGGTCGAAAATATCGATTACGAGCGGCTTGAAGTATCGTCGCCGGGTCTCGACCGCCCGCTGAAAAAACTGGCGGATTTCGAACGCTTCGCAGGCAGCGAAGTGGTTATCACATTGAAAAAGCCATTGGACGGACGGAAATCGTACCGGGGCATCCTGCATGCTCCGCAAGGCGAAACGATCGGTCTGGAATTTGAAGGGAAGGAAGGCGCCGCGATGCTCGATTTCACGCTCGCGGACATGGACAAAGCACGCCTCGTTCCGAAAGTTGACTTTAGGAGCCGCAAACAATGAGTCGCGAAGTGTTGATGCTGGTGGATGCGCTGGCACGCGAGAAGAATGTCGACAAAGACGTGGTATTTGCCGCGCTCGAAGCGGCTCTCGCTTCGGCCTCCAAGAAACTCTTCGAAGAAGATGCGGATATCCGCGTCCATATCGACCGTGAAAGCGGCGAGCACGAAACGTTTCGCCGCTGGAAAGTGGTGCCGGACGAAGCCGGTTTGCAGGAACCGGATCAGGAAATTCTGCTGTTCGAAGCACGTGAGCAGAAGCCCGAGATCCAACTCGACGAGTACATCGAAGAACCGGTGCCGTCGATCGAATTTGGCCGTATCGGCGCGCAGGCCGCCAAGCAGGTGATCCTGCAAAAGGTGCGCGACGCTGAGCGCGAGCAGATCCTGAACGACTTCCTCGAGCGCGGCGAGCACATCATGACCGGCTCGGTGAAGCGTCTCGACAAGGGCAACTTCATCGTCGAAACCGGCCGTGTCGAAGCGCTGCTGCGCCGCGACCAGTTGATTCCGAAGGAAAACCTGCGCGTGGGCGACCGCGTGCGCGCCTACATCGCGAAGGTCGATCGCACCGCGCGCGGTCCGCAGATCGAACTGTCGCGTACGGCGCCCGAATTCCTGATGAAGCTGTTCGAGATGGAAGTGCCGGAAATCGAGCAGGGCCTGCTGGAAATCAAGGCGGCGGCCCGCGATCCGGGCGTGCGCGCGAAGATCGGCGTGGTCGCCTATGACAAGCGCATCGATCCGATCGGCACCTGCGTCGGCATTCGCGGTTCGCGGGTGCAGGCGGTGCGTAACGAGCTCGGTGGCGAAAACGTCGACATCGTGCTATGGTCGGAAGATCCCGCACAGTTCGTGATCGGCGCGCTCGCGCCGGCAGCCGTCCAGTCGATCGTCGTCGATGAAGAAAAGCACTCGATGGACGTCGTCGTAGACGAAAACGAGCTGGCGGTCGCGATCGGCCGCAGCGGCCAGAACGTGCGTCTTGCCAGCGAACTCACCGGCTGGCAGATCAACATCATGACGCCGGACGAATCTGCGCAGAAGCAGAATCAGGAACGCGGTGTATTGCGCGACCTGTTCATGGCGCGTCTCGATGTCGACGAAGAAGTCGCCGACATCCTGATCGACGAAGGCTTCACGAGCCTCGAAGAGATCGCCTATGTGCCGCTCAACGAAATGCTCGAAATCGAAGCATTCGACGAAGACACCGTTCACGAACTGCGTAATCGCTCGCGCGACGCGCTGTTGACGTTGGCGATCGCGAATGAAGAAAAGGTCGAAAATGTAGCGCTCGATCTGAAGAGCCTGGACGGCGTCGATGCCGACCTGCTCGCGAAGCTTGCTGAACACCAGGTCCAGACGCGCGACGAACTCGCCGAGCTGGCCGTGGATGAACTGGTCGAGATGACCGGTATGGAAGAGGATGCCGCTAAGGCGTTGATCATGAAAGCACGTGAACACTGGTTCCAGTGAGAAATGACCATGGCGCACTAAATTGAACGCGGCCGTTAGGCCGCATGACACGATGCTAACCGCAAGGAATCGGTCCTTGCATTAAGAGGAATGAATGGCGAGTAACAACGTAGCCCAATTTGCCGCGGAACTGAAAATGCCTGCAGGCGTGCTGCTCGAGCAGCTGCAGGCAGCGGGCGTCACAAAAGCGAGCGAAGACGACAACCTGTCCGAGGCGGACAAGGCGCGTCTGCTCGACCACTTGCGCAAGTCTCACGGCTCGACTGATGCGGACAAGCGCAAGATCACGCTGACGAAACGGCATACGTCGGAAATCAAGCAATCCGATGCGACGGGTAAAGCTCGCACCATTCAGGTCGAGGTGCGCAAGAAGCGCACTTTCGTCCGCCGCGACGAAACCTCCGCCGAAGGCGGAGATGCATCGAATCATGCGGCCGAAGGCGCCGAGGTCGACGATCTGGAACTTCAGCGTCGTGAAGAGGAAGCTCGTCACGAAGCTGAGCTGCTCGAAAAGCAGGCTCAGGAGCTGAAGGCTCGCCAGGAACAACTCGAACGCGAAGAAGCCGAGCGTCAGGCGCGTGAGCAGGCTGCCGAAGCCGAGCGTCGTCGCGCGGAAGAGGAAGCGGCGAAGAAGCGCGCAGCGGCTGCGGCCGAGGCGGCGGCACGCGAGAAGGTCCAGCAGGTGGCGCAAGTCGCGCAGCCGGTCGTCGCGAAGGCCGAGCCGGCGGCTGCCAAGGCAGCGGAGCCGGTCGTCGCCAAGGAAAGCGAGCAGGACGACGAACGCGCAGCGGCGGAACGTGCTGCGCAACGCGAGGCCGCGAAGAAGGCGGAAGACGCAGCGCGTCAGGCCGCCGAGAAAGCGCGTGCCGAGCAGGAAGAAATCGCGAAGCGCCGCGCCGCGGCGGAAGCCGAAGCACGGGCGATTCGCGAAATGATGAACACGCCGCGCAAGGCGCAGGTCAAGGCGCCGGAACCGGCACCGAAGCCCGCCGAGCCGGCCAAGGCCGCGGAAGCCAAGGGCACGCTGCACAAGCCCGCGCGTCCGGCAGGCGAAGCACCGGCGCGTCCGGCTGCGAAGAAGCCGGCTGCTGCGGCTCCGGCTTCCCCGAGCGCGCCGTCCGCCGGCGACAAGAAGAAGCCGGGCGGCGGCAAGGGCGGCTGGCAGGACGACGCAGCGAAGCGCCGCGGTATCAAGACGCGTGGCGATTCGAGCGGCGGTGTCGATCGCGGCTGGCGCGGCGGCCCGAAGGGGCGCGGCAAGCATCAGGATCAGAACACCACGTTCCAGGCGCCGACCGAACCGATCGTGCGGGAAGTGCACGTGCCGGAAACCATCACGGTCGCCGATCTGGCGCACAAGATGGCGGTGAAGGCCTCGGAAGTCATCAAGTCGATGATGAAGCTCGGCCAGATGGTCACGATCAACCAGATGCTGGACCAGGAAACGGCGATGATCATCGTCGAGGAACTGGGGCACCACGCGGTGGCGGCCAAGCTGGACGACCCGGAAGCGATGCTGGTCGAAGGCGAGGTGTCCGATGCGGAAGCGTTGCCGCGTCCGCCGGTCGTCACGGTCATGGGTCACGTCGACCACGGCAAGACCTCGCTGCTCGACTACATCCGCCGCGCGAAGGTTGCAGCGGGCGAAGCGGGCGGCATTACGCAGCACATCGGCGCTTACCACGTCGAAACGCCGCGTGGCGTGATCACGTTCCTCGACACGCCGGGTCACGAAGCCTTTACGGCCATGCGTGCCCGCGGTGCGAAGGCAACCGACATCGTGATTCTGGTGGTCGCAGCCGACGACGGCGTGATGCCGCAGACGAAGGAAGCGATTGCCCATGCGAAGGCAGGCGGCGTGCCGCTCGTCGTTGCGATCAACAAGATCGACAAGCCGGATGCGAATCCGGAACGCGTGAAGCAGGAACTCGTCGCGGAAGGCGTCGTACCGGAAGAGTACGGTGGCGATTCCCCGTTCGTGTCGGTGTCGGCCAAGACCGGCGCGGGCATCGACGATCTGCTCGAAAACGTGTTGCTGCAAGCCGAAGTGCTGGAACTGAAGGCACCGGTCGAAGCGCCGGCCAAGGGTCTCGTCATCGAAGCGAAGCTCGACAAGGGTAAGGGTCCGGTTGCAACGATCCTGGTCCAGTCGGGTACGCTGAACCGCGGCGATGTAGTGTTGGCGGGTAGCGCTTACGGTCGCGTGCGAGCCATGCTCGACGAAACCGGCAAGCCGACCAAGTCCGCCGGTCCGTCGATCCCGGTCGAAATTCAGGGTCTGTCGGAAGTCCCGCAAGCAGGCGAAGAAGTCATCGTCATGCCGGACGACCGCAAGGCGCGTGAAGTCGCGCTGTTCCGTCAAGGCAAGTTCCGCGACGTCAAGCTGGCCAAACAACAGGCCGCGAAGCTCGAGAACATGCTGGAACAGATGGGCGAAGGCGAAGTGCAGTACATGCCGCTCATCGTCAAGGCTGACGTGCAGGGTTCGCAGGAAGCTTTGGTGCAGTCGCTGCTCAAGCTGTCGACCGACGAAGTGCGCGTGCAGATCGTGCACGGCGCCGTGGGCGGCATCAGCGAGTCCGACGTCAACCTGGCCACGGCTTCGAAGGCGGTCATCATCGGCTTCAACACCCGTGCGGATGCGCAGGCTCGCAAGCTGGCGGAGTCCAACGGCGTCGATATTCGCTACTACAACATCATCTATGACGCAGTGGATGACGTGAAGGCCGCGATGTCGGGCATGCTGGCACCGGAGAAGCGCGAAGTCGTGACGGGTACGGTCGAAGTGCGCCAGGTCTTCAAGGTACCGAAGATCGGCGCGGTGGCCGGCTGTATGGTCACGGACGGTTTCGTCAAGCGCTCGTCGTCAGTGCGCGTGCTGCGCAACAACGTCGTCATCTTCACGGGCGAGCTCGATTCGCTCAAGCGCTTCAAGGACGACGTGAAGGAAGTCCGTCAGGGCTTCGAGTGCGGTATGTCGATCAAGAACTTCAACGACATCGTCGAAGGCGATCAGTTCGAAGTATTCGAGGTCACCGAAGTCGCGCGTTCGCTGTAATTCACGCGACACGGCTCAACGGGCGGAGCGGGCTTTGACGCCCGCTCCGCCCGTTGTTTTTGGGCCCACTGTTTTGTGCGCAAGCCCCTGGTCATGCTTTGAAAAGCGCGCCGCTTGTATGCCGCGTAAAAAAAACACTTCGGCTTGCGCGAACCAATTTTTGCATCCGTCAGATCGGATCACACAACACCATGCCTAAGAAACGTTCTTCTCCCAATCGCAACGTGCAGATCGCCGATCAGATCCAGCGCGATCTGTCCGAACTGCTGCGCGAGGTCAAGGATCCGCGCATCGGCATCGTCACGATTCAGAGCATCGAGCTGACGCCGGACTACGCGCACGCGAAAGTCTATTTCACGACGCTGACCGGCGACCCGCAACAGACGCTCGAAGCGCTCACGCACGCGGCCGGCCATCTGCACAATCAGCTCTTCAAGCGACTGCATATCCATACGGTGCCGACGCTGCATTTCCACTACGACAAGACGATCGAGCGCGCCGTCGAAATGTCGCGTCTGATCGACGAGGCGAATGCCAATCGCGCGAAGGAAGACTGAGCGCACCGTGAGCGGCCGCGCTCGTTGCCATGCCTGAGAGCCGCGATGCGCTCAGTGCCGTTTTTGTATTCATTGAAGTCTCCGCCTTTCTGACATGACCGCACCTCAACGCCCCCGCGTGCCGCGTCGCGCGCTCGACGGGGTCCTGCTGCTCGACAAGCCGCTTGGCCTATCGAGCAACGACGCGCTGATCCGCGCGAAGCGTCTCTATCTGGCGAAAAAAGCCGGCCATACCGGCACGCTCGACCCTTTGGCGACAGGCCTGCTGCCGCTGTGTTTCGGCGAAGCCACCAAGTTTTCGCAAGACCTGCTCGAAGCCGACAAGACCTACGAGGCGACCATGCGCCTCGGCATTCGTACGACCACCGGCGACGCCGAGGGTGAAGCGATCGACACGCGAGAAGTGGCGTGCGACGAGGCGGCGGTGCAAGCTGTGCTGTCCAAGTTTCTCGGCGTCATTGTCCAGGTTCCGCCGATGTATTCGGCGCTCAAGCGCGATGGCAAGCCGCTGTACGAATATGCACGCGCTGGGCAGACCGTGGAGCGGGAAGGGCGTCAGGTAACGATCCTCAAGCTCGAATTGCTCGCTTGCGCGCTGCCGGATGTGACATTTCGCGTGACGTGCAGCAAGGGCACCTACGTTCGCACGTTGGCCGAGGATATCGGCGAGGCGCTGGGATGCGGCGCGCATCTGGTCGCGCTGCGGCGCACCGGTGTCGGCGCGTTGACGCTCGCGAATTCGGTGACGCTCGATGCGTTGTCCGATGCAACGGAAAGCGAGCGCGATTCGTGGCTGCAGCCGGTAGACGCGTTACTGTCGACATTCCCGCTCGTGCGGTTGAACGAAGACGACACGCGCCGCTTTCTGCACGGCCAACGCCTGAAGCTTTCCGAGTTGACCATTGCCGGCGATGCCGTGAACGCGCCGCGCGTGAGAGTGTATGCGGGACAAGGCCGCTTGCTGGGCGTCGCGAAGCAAGGCGAGGGCGTGCTCGCGCCCGAACGGCTGGTGGTAACGACGGCGAGCTAGATCGCTGACGTCACCTTGAGCATAGAGGGCCACGCGTCCGGCAAAGGCGTTCGGCCTGCTGCAAAGTGCAAAGAAAAAGGCGGGACCGCTACTGAGCGGTCCCGCCTTTTTTCATCTCGCGAGCTTTGTATGACTGAAGCGGAGCCTCAGTGCGCAGCGGCCGCCGCCGCGCCCGCATCGCCGCCCGCGCGTTCCGGCCGCGTGATCCAGATCAGCGCGATCAGCGCCACGAAAATGCCGGCGGAAACAAAGAACAGATCGTTCACGCCCAATTGCGCGGCTTGCTGTGTGGCCATCGAATTGAAGAGACCATACGCCTGCGGCTGACTGAAGCCTGCCGCACCCATCTGCCGGATCGACTGATCGAAGACCGGGTTGTACGCGTTCGCCTGTTCGGCCAGTTGCGCGTGATGCATGATCGTGCGGTGATCCCACGCGGTCTGGAAAATCGAAGTGCCAATGCCGCCGCACATGATCCGCACGAAATTCGACAGACCCGATGCCGCCGGAATCCGGTTGCCAGGCAAGCCCGACAGCGTGATCGACACGAGCGGAATGAAGAACCCCGCCATGCCGATGCCCTGAATCAACGTGGGCAGCAGCAGCGAATACGTATCGACGCCGGTCGTATAACGCGAGCGCATCCAGAAGCACAGCGCGAACACGAGGAAGGACAGCGTCGCGATATAGCGCGGATCGGTACGCGGCAAGATCTTGCCCGTGATCGGCGACAGCAGCACGGCGAACAGACCGACCGGTGCCATCACCAGCCCCGCTTCGGTCGCGGTGTAGCCGATATCGGTTTGTAGCCACAGCGGCAGCAACACGAGATTGCCGAAGTAGAGCCCGTAGCCGATCGACAGTGCGATCGTGCCGCCCGTGAAATTGCGCCGGCTGAACAGCGACAGATCCACTACCGGATGCTCGGCCGTCAACTCCCACACGATGAAGAACGCGAGCGCGATCACCGCGACCAGCGCCAGCACGACGATGGTCGTCGACGAGAACCAGTCGAGGTCCTTACCCTTGTCGAGCATCACCTGCAGCGAGCCGACCCAGACGATCAGAAGGCCGAGGCCGACGCCGTCGATCGGTGCTTTTCGGATCGCCGAATCGCGGTTGCGGAAAATCGTCCACGTCGCAGCAGCGGCAATGATGCCGACCGGAATGTTGACGTAGAAAATCCACGGCCACGAGATGTTGTCGGAAATCCAGCCGCCCAGAATCGGACCGGCCACCGGCGCAATCAGCGTCGTCATCGCCCACATCGACAACGCCATCGGCGCCTTCGCGCGGGGATAGCTGGCGAGCAGCAGCGTTTGCGACAACGGGATCATCGGGCCGGCCACCGCGCCTTGCAGCACGCGCGACGCCAGCAGGAACGGCAGCGTCGGCGCGAGACCGCACAGCCATGACGAAATCACGAACAGCACGATCGACGCCATGAACAGACGCACCTGGCCGATGCGATCGGTGAGCCAGCCGGTCAGCGGCACGGAGATCGCGTTCGCGACCGCGAACGAGGTGATCACCCACGTGCCCTGATCGGCAGACACGCCGAGATCGCCCGAGATCGACGGGATCGACACGTTCGCGATCGACGTGTCGAGCACGTTCATGAACACGGCGAGCGACACCGCGATGGTGCCGATCACCAGTTGCGCGCCCTCGAGCGGCGGGTGAGGGGCTTGCGCCTGAGCCTGAGCCATTAAAGGAGCCTTCTATGAATCGTCGTGTGGCTGCTTAGCTCTTCGCTGCGGGCTTCGCGGCTGCGCCGGTCTGAGTCGACTTTGGCGTGCCGCCGTTCGGGCCGGCGTTTTCCGCGATGATGCGGGCGATTTCCGCGTCGGCTTCGTCGCCGTATTTATCGAAGACGTTGGTCTGGTAGGCGGTATTCGACGCGTTGCCGAGCTGGCCGCCGCTGGCGTCCTTGATGTTCACGTCGGCTTGCATCGACAGACCGATGCGCAGCGGGTTCTTGTCGAGTTCCTGCGGATCGAGCGCGATACGCACCGGCAGACGCTGTACCACCTTGATCCAGTTGCCGGTCGCGTTTTGCGCGGGCAGCAGCGAGAACGCCGAACCCGTGCCCGCGGAGAAGCCGACCACCTTGCCGTGATACGGCACCGACGAACCGTACACGTCGGCGGTCAGTTCCACCGGCTGGCCGATGCGCATGTGCTTGAGCTGCACTTCCTTGAAGTTCGCATCGACCCATACGTCGTGCAGCGGCACGATGGCCATCAACGGGGTGCCCGGCGAGACGCGCTGGCCGACCTGCACCGAGCGCTTCGCGACATAGCCGGTCACGGGCGCGGGCAGGACGTTACGCGCGTGGTTCAGGTACGCGTCGCGGACCTTCGCGGCGGCGGCCTGCACGTTCGGATGGTTTGCAATCGTGGTGTTAGCGGTCAGCGCGCGGTTCGACGCCAGTTGCTGCCTGGCGGCGTCGACGGCGGCTTGCGCGCTCTTCACGGCGTCGCGGGCGTGCGAGATTTCTTCCTGCGACACCGCGCCGGTTTGCGCGACCGTCAGACGGCGCTTCAGGTCGTCCTGAGCGCGCGACAGATCGGACTGACGCAGTTCGACTTGCGCCTGGTATTGATTGTCGTCGGCGAACAGGCCGCGCACCTGGCGCACCGTTTGCGCGAGATTCGCCTCGGCCTGTTCGAGCGCGACGCGCGCGTCGGCCGGGTCGAGCACGACGAGCGGATCGCCCGCCTTGACGACTTGCGTGTCGTCCGCGTTCACGGCGATCACGGTGCCCGTGACCTGCGGCGTGATCTGCACGACGTTGCCGCTCACGTACGCGTCGTCGGTGTCTTCATGGAAACGCGCGACGAGGAAGTAGTACAGGCCGTAGGCGACCGCGGCGATCAGAATCACGATGACGAGCAGCGTCATCATGCGCTTGCGTTTGCCGTTGTTCGCCGGTTGTGCCGGCTGTGCGTTGGGCGCGGGCTGTTGGGGGGTGCTCATTGATGTGCTCCGGGTTCTCTTGAACGTCGTCGTTTATTCGGATGTTGGTGTGCGTGCTGCGCGGCGCGTGGTCAGTTCGCCGCGGCGGTCGCGGCGGTGGCCGATGCCGGGGCATCGGTCGGCACCACGAGGCCGGTCTGCGTTGCGTCGAAACCGCCGCCGAGCGCCTTGATGAGGCCGATCTGCATATCGCGGCGGCGCATCTTCAGGCCCGTCACCGTCTGTTCGGCGGCGAGCAGATTCTGGTCGGCGGTCAGCACCTGCAACTGCGGCGACAGGCCGGCCTTGTAGCGGATCACAGCCAGTTGATAGGCCTTGCTCGACGCCTCGAGCGCGCGTTGCGCGTCGCCTTCCTGCTGGTCGATCGAGCGGATCGACGACACCTGTGTCGCGACCTGCTGGAGCGCGTTGATCAGCGTCTGGTTGTAGTTCGCCACGTTGAGGTCGAAATCGGCAAAACGGCCCTTCAGTTGCGAGCGCAATGCGCCGGCGTCGAAGATTGGCAGGTGAATCGCCGGACCGAACTGGATCTGACGGCTCGACGCGGTCAGGAAGCGGCCCCAGCCGAACGCGTCGAAACCAAAGCCGGCCGCGAGGTTCACGTCGGGGAAGAATTCGGCTTTCGCTTCCTTCACGTCGTGCATGGCCGCTTCGACCTGCCAGCGCGCGGCGACGATATCCGCGCGGCGCGCCACGAGGTCGGCCGGGATGTTGTTCGGCAGCGCGACCGTGTCGCCGGCTGTCAGCGTCGGCCTGGCGATCTGCAGGCCGCGGTCCGGACCCTTGCCGAGCAGCGCGCCCAGCTGGTAGCGCACGACGGTGATCTGCCCGTCGAGGTCGGTCAGGTTCGACTGGCTGGTCGCGATGTTGCCCGTCGCGGTTTGCCGCTCGACGTTGGTGTCGAGACCGGCCACGACGCGGCCGTCGGTAATGCGGCCGATGTCCTTGCGGTTGGCGATTTCGCGCTCGGCGATTTCACGGAACGCGTACAGCTGCGCGAGCTGGTTGTAGGTGCTCGCCACGGACGCGGCGAGCGTCACGCGCGCCTGTTGCATGTCCGCCTGAGCGGCCCTTTCCTGCGAGACGGCCTGGCCGAGGCGCTCACGATTCTTGCCCCACAGGTCGAGATCCCACGATGCGCTCGCGAGCACATTGTTCTCGCTATACCAGGTGCCGCCGTACGGAGGCGGGTAGAGCGAGTTGGCGGAGAAGATCTCGCGGGTCCACGAATAGCTGGCGTTGACCTTCGGGAACAGCGCCGAGCGCGAGCTTTCGATGTACGAGGACGCCTTCGCCAGACGCGCTTGTGCCTGCGCAATCGACGGACTGCCGTCGAGCGCTTCCGCGATCAGGTTGGACAACTGCGGGTCGCCGAACTGCTGGGCCCAGTCGAGCGACGGCCATTGGCCGCCTTCGCCGGGCAGGCTCCGCGCTGACTCGTACTGCGTCGGCGACGAGATCTGCTTGTCGTTCTTCATGCCGAAGTAGTTCGCGCACCCCGTAAGGGCGAGCGCCGTCACCGCAGCGGCGACAGCGGCCCGGCTCGAAAGCGCGGGCGCGGACAGGGAAAGGGATTTCATCGCTCGACTCTTTGAGTGGAATGTAATGATGGACACTGCAAGCAATTTCTTACGATTTGCTGTCAAAATTGCTTGCTGCATCACGGGTTAGTCCCGTTTGTTCACCGGAATTGACGAGCACGCGACGCAGCATGCTCTTCAGAAAACCCACTTCTTCGGCGGTGAAACCGTTCAGCAGGCTGTCCAGCACGCCGTTGAAGATGCCCGGCATTCTGGCTGCGATCGCATGGCCTTCCGGGGTCAGCGCAAGGCGTACGACCCGGCGGTCTTCGTTACTACGCACGCGGGTCAGCAGTCCGCGCTTCTCCAGGCGGTCGATCAGGCGCGTGACGGCGCTTGCGTCGATGCCGTATTCACGGGCCAGCTCGGCGGCCAGCAGGCATTTTCCGCTGGCGACCATGAACAGGATGCTGCCTTGCTGACTGGTGATGCCCAACTCGGCCATGCTGCGCTGGGTGATCAGGTTCGACATGGTCGATTTCACCCGCGAGAGGAGATAGCCGACGCTTTCGCCTAGCTGATACTCGCTCAGGTCCGGCGTGGTATTGGGGGACGGCTCCGTCATGATTCTCGTGCGAATGCAATGGTTGACTAGGCAGGATTATAGGACGCGGTTGATTGACGCGGCAAGCGTTATTACAGCTTAGGCAAGGATCTGTCCGTTCCCAAGCCGGAATAGACACGACTTCGCGTAGGTCTGCGCTGACGGAGTCAGGCCTCCGTCCCATGCACCGCTGCATGGAAGAGGGCGGGTCTATCAGGGAATACCAGAAAGCTTCATTCTTGCGTGCTACAATGTTGGGTTCCCAAAAGTGCGCTTTGGGCTTGTCGTGGTTGGTATCAGTAAAGTAGTAACCGGCATAAGCAAGCGGCGCACTCCAACTGTCTCCAGGTTTCCTATGACCCGCGCCCTACGCAACATCGCCATCATTGCTCACGTCGACCACGGCAAGACCACGCTCGTCGACCAGCTCCTCCGTCAGACCGCCACGTTCCGCGACAACCAGCAAATCGCCGAGCGCGTGATGGACTCGAACGACATCGAAAAGGAACGTGGCATCACGATCCTGTCGAAGAACTGCGCGGTCGAATACGAAGGCACGCACATCAACATCGTCGACACCCCGGGCCACGCCGACTTCGGCGGTGAAGTGGAGCGCGTGCTGTCGATGGTCGACTCGGTGCTGCTGCTGGTCGACGCCGTCGAAGGCCCGATGCCGCAAACGCGCTTCGTGACCAAGAAGGCGCTGGCGCTCGGCCTGAAGCCGATCGTCGTGATCAACAAGGTGGATCGTCCGGGTGCGCGCATCGACTGGGTGATCAACCAGACGTTCGACCTGTTCGACAAGCTGGGCGCAACTGACGAACAGCTCGACTTCCCGATCGTCTACGCATCGGGTCTGAACGGCTATGCCGGTCTGACGTCGGACGTCCGTGAAGGCGACATGCGTCCGCTGTTCGAAGCCGTGCTCAAGCACGTGCCGGTGCGCCCGGCCGATCCGGATGCGCCGCTGCAGCTGCAGATCACGTCGCTGGATTACTCGTCGTACGTCGGTCGTATCGGCGTGGGCCGCATCACGCGTGGCCGTATCAAGCCGGGCATGGCGGTTGCCGTGCGTTCGGGTCCGGATGGCGCGATCCTGAACCGCAAGATCAACCAGGTGCTGTCGTTCAAGGGCCTCGAGCGCGTCCAGGTCGACTCGGCTGAAGCTGGCGACATCGTGCTGATCAACGGTATCGAAGAAATCGGCATCGGCGTGACCATCTGCGCACCGGAACAGCCGGACGCGCTGCCGATGATCACCGTCGACGAACCCACGCTGACGATGAACTTCCTCGTCAATTCGTCGCCGCTGGCCGGCCGCGAAGGCAAATTCGTCACGAGTCGTCAGATTCGTGACCGCCTGATGAAGGAACTGAACCACAACGTCGCGCTGCGCGTGAAGGAAACCGGCGACGAAACCACCTTCGAAGTGGCGGGCCGTGGTGAACTGCACCTGACCATTCTCGTTGAAAACATGCGCCGCGAAGGCTACGAGCTGGCCGTGTCGCGCCCGCGCGTGGTGATGCAGGAAATCGACGGCGTGAAGCACGAGCCGTATGAAAACCTGACCGTCGACATGGAAGACGGCCACCAGGGCGGTGTGATGGAAGAGCTGGGTCGCCGCAAGGGTGAAATGCTCGACATGGCGTCGGACGGCCGTGGCCGTACGCGTCTCGAGTACCGTATTTCGGCGCGTGGTCTGATCGGCTTCCAGTCGGAATTCCTGACGCTCACGCGCGGCACGGGCCTGATGAGCCACACGTTCGACTCGTACCAGCCGGTCAGGGAAGGCGCGGTCGGCGAGCGTCGCAACGGCGTGCTGATCTCGCAGGACGATGGCGCGGCAGTCGCGTACGCACTGTGGAAGCTGCAGGATCGCGGCCGTATGTTCGTGTCGCCGGGTGAGCCGCTGTACGAAGGCATGATCATCGGCATCCACAGCCGTGACAACGACCTGGTCGTGAACCCGATCAAGGGCAAGCAGCTGACCAACGTGCGTTCGTCGGGCACCGACGAAGCTGTGCGCCTCGTGCCGCCGATCCAGATGTCGCTGGAATATGCGGTCGAATTTATCGACGACGACGAGTTGGTCGAAGTCACGCCGCAATCGATCCGTCTGCGCAAGCGGTATCTGAAGGAGCACGAGCGCCGTAGCGCAAGCCGCAAGGGCGCGGTGGACTGAGCGGGCCTCGGCCTGAACCGGTTCGCGGCGATTCTTCGCTGCGCGGCGTTGTAGACGAAAGCCACCTTCGGGTGGCTTTCGTCATTTCCAGGCTTGAAAACAGGATGTGTTGCATGCGGTTGCCGCGGCTCATCGCCTATTCGTCCCCGTTTCCGCAGAACACTATTGCGCGCTGCGAAACCAGTGCCGAGATCGGTCGTGAAAGCCCGTCGCAACGGGCTCGGGCGACAATCCGTCTGCTATCTGCGTCATTCGTTCTGTGATATGCTCCCCGGGTGCAAAGTTTTAGGTCCTTCCAAGCAAGACTTGATTCGCGCAATCCGCTAAACGGTCAGGCCGTGTCGCGGAAGGTTCTGTAACCCGCTATTTCTCGAGAAACTCGAAGAAAGGTGAGCGTAAAAATGATGAAGCAATTCCAGTCGAACTCTTATCTGTTCGGCGGCAATGCTCCGTACGTAGAAGAAATGTACGAAGCGTATCTCGATAATCCGGCGTCAGTGCCCGAGAACTGGCGCAGCTATTTCGACGCGTTGCAGAACGTTCCTGCATCGGATGGCAGCAATGCCAACGACGTGGCCCATGGCCCGATCGTCGAATCGTTTGCTCAACGGGCCAAGGCTAATGCCTTCATCCCGCGCACGGCTGCCGGCGGCGAAGATCTCGCAACCGCCCGCAAGCAGGTTTATGTGCAGTCCCTCATCGGCGCATATCGCTTCCTCGGCTCGCAATGGGCCAATCTCGATCCTCTGAAGCGCCGCGAACGTCCCGCTATTCCCGAACTTGAACCCGCGTTCTACGACTTCACCGAAGCCGACATGGACCAGGAGTTCAGCGCAACGAATCTGTATTTCGGATTCGAGCGTGCGTCGCTGCGCGAGATCGTCAAGGCATTGCGCGATACGTACTGCGGCACGATCGGCGCCGAGTACATGTACATCAGCGATCCGGAACAGAAGCGCTGGTGGAAGGAGCGTCTCGAGTCGATCCGCTCGACGCCGAACTTCACCAAAGAAAAGAAGAAGCACATCCTGAATCGCCTGACGGCCGCTGAAGGCCTCGAGCGTTTCCTGCACACCAAGTACGTCGGCCAGAAGCGCTTCTCGCTCGAAGGCGGCGAAAGCTTCATCGCGTCGATGGACGAAGTCGTGCGTCACGGCGGCGCCAACGGCGTTCAGGAAATCGTCATCGGCATGGCTCACCGTGGCCGTCTGAACGTGCTGGTCAATACGCTCGGCAAGATGCCGGCCGACCTGTTCGCCGAATTCGAAGGCAAGCACGTCGACGACCTGCCGGCCGGCGACGTGAAGTATCACAAGGGTTTCTCGTCGGACGTCTCGACCGAGGGCGGCCCGGTTCACCTGTCGCTCGCGTTCAACCCCTCGCACCTCGAAATCGTCAACCCGGTGGTCGAAGGTTCGGCGAAGGCCCGTATGGACCGTCGCGGCGACGACAGCGGCCTGCAAGTGCTGCCGGTGCAGATTCACGGCGACGCGGCTTTCGCGGGCCAGGGCGTCGTGATGGAAACGCTGAACCTCGCGCAAACGCGCGGTTACGGCACGCACGGCACGCTGCACATTGTCATCAACAACCAGATCGGCTTCACGACGTCGGACCCGCGCGACTCGCGCTCCACGTTGTACTGCTCGGATGTCGTCAAGATGATCGAAGCGCCGGTGCTGCACGTGAACGGCGACGATCCTGAAGCGGTCGTTCTGGCGACGCAACTGGCGATCGATTTCCGAATGCAGTTCCACAAGGACGTCGTCGTCGACATCGTCTGCTTCCGCAAGCTGGGTCACAACGAGCAGGACACGCCGGCGGTCACGCAGCCGCTGATGTACAAGACGATTGCGAAGCACCCGGGCACGCGCGCGCTGTACGCCGAAAAGCTGGTGCAACAGGGCGTGATCACCGCGGAAGAAGGCGACGAATTCGTCAAGGCTTACCGCAAGGCGATGGACGAAGGCCATCACACGATCGACCCGGTGCTTTCGAATTACAAGAGCAAGTACGCGGTCGACTGGGTGCCGTTCCTGAACCGCAAGTGGACCGACGCAGCCGACACGGCTGTGCCGCTCGCCGAACTGAAGCGCCTCGCCGAGCGCGTCACCACGATCCCGGAAAACTTCAAGGTTCACCCGCTGGTCGAGCGCGTCATCAACGACCGTCGCGCGATGGGCCGTGGCGAAGCGAAGCTCGACTGGGGCATGGGCGAACACCTGGCATTCGCGTCGCTGGTCGCATCGGGCTATGCAGTGCGCCTGACCGGTCAGGACTCGGGCCGCGGCACGTTCACGCACCGTCACGCGGTGCTGCACGATCAGAACCGCGAACGCTGGAACGACGGCACCTATGTGCCGCTGCAGAACATCGCCGACGGTCAGGCGAAGTTCACGGTGATCGACTCGGTGCTGTCGGAAGAAGCGGTGCTGGGCTTCGAATACGGCTACTCGACCGCTGAGCCGAATACGTTCGTCGCATGGGAAGCGCAGTTCGGCGACTTCGTGAACGGCGCGCAAGTCGTGATCGACCAGTTCATCTCGTCGGGCGAAGTGAAGTGGGGCCGCGTGTCGGGTCTCACGATGCTGCTGCCGCACGGCTACGAAGGCCAGGGTCCGGAGCACTCGTCGGCGCGCATCGAGCGTTTCCTGCAACTGTGCGCAGACCACAACATGCAGGTCGTTCAGCCGACCACGCCGGCGCAGATTTTCCACCTGTTGCGCCGGCAGATGATCCGCCTGTTCCGCAAGCCGCTGATCGTTGCGACGCCGAAGTCGCTGCTGCGTCACAAGGAAGCCGTGTCGGATCTGTCGGAACTGGCGAAGGGTTCGTTCCAGCCGGTGATCGGCGAAACCGACGAGACCATCGACGCGAAGAAGGTCAAGCGCGTGGTCGTCTGCTCGGGCCGCGTGTACTACGACCTGCTCGCGCATCGCCGCGAATCGAAGTCGAGCGACGTCGCGATCGTCCGTATCGAACAGCTCTATCCGTTCGCGCACAAGCAGTTCGAAGCGGAAATCAAGAAGTACGACAACGCGACCGAAGTGGTCTGGGTGCAGGACGAGCCGCAGAATCAGGGCCCGTGGTTCTACATCGAGCACCACCTGAAGGAAGGCATGAAGGAAGGGCAGAAGCTGGCATACAGCGGCCGTCCGGCTTCGGCCTCGCCGGCAGTCGGCTACTACGCGAAGCACTACGAGCAGCAGAAGGCGCTGGTCGAAGGCGCTTTCGGCCGCCTCAAGAGCGCGTCGATCGCTAAATAAAGAACAGACGAACCGGGAAGGCGCGCTGCGCTTTCCCGCGCCGCGTCCGGTGATCCGGTAAAGGGTCATCCGCGGTCATGGTTCGCAGGCGGTCGTCGTTCCCCGCGCCGTCACCCGATACGTATTCAGGATATTCATAATGGCTATTGTTGAAGTCAAGGTTCCCCAGCTGTCCGAGTCGGTCTCGGAAGCCACGATGCTGCAGTGGAAGAAAAAGCCCGGCGAGGCTGTTGCTGTTGACGAAATTCTCATCGAAATCGAGACCGACAAGGTCGTGCTCGAAGTGCCGGCACCCTCGGCCGGCGTGCTCGCGCAAATCATCTCGAACGACGGCGACATCGTCGTCGCCGATCAGGTGATCGCGAAGATCGACACGGAAGGCACCGCAGGCGCCGCCGCTGTCGAGGCTGAAGTCAAGCCGGCTCCGGTCGCCGCTGCGGCCGCCGCACCGGCACCGGCTGCGCAAGCCGCTGTCGCCACGGGTTCGAACACCGCTGCTTCGCCGGCTGCCGGCAAGCTGATGGCGGAGAAGGGCCTGTCGTCGGGCGACGTCGCCGGCACCGGCCGCGATGGCCGCATCACCAAGGGCGACGTGCTGACCGCGGGCGCCCCGGCTGCCAAGGCAGCGCCGGCACCGGCTGCCGCACCGAAGGCTGCGAAGCCGTCGCTGCCGGACGTCAAGGCGCCGACATCGGCCGACCAGTGGCTGAAGGACCGCCCGGAACAACGCGTGCCGATGTCGCGTCTGCGTGCGCGTATCGCCGAGCGTCTGCTCGAGTCGCAGCAAACCAACGCCATCCTGACCACGTTCAACGAAGTGAACATGGCGCCGGTGATGGATCTGCGCAACAAGTACAAGGACAAGTTCGAGAAGGAACATGGCGTGAAGCTCGGCTTCATGTCGTTCTTCGTGAAGGCGGCGGTTCACGCGCTGAAGAAGTTCCCGCTGGTGAACGCGTCGATCGACGGTAACGACATCGTTTATCACGGCTACTTCGACATCGGTATCGCTGTCGGTTCGCCGCGTGGCCTGGTGGTGCCGATCCTGCGCAACGCGGATCAGCTGAGCCTCGCCGACATCGAGAAGAAGATCGCCGAGTTCGGCCAGAAGGCGAAGGACGGCAAGCTGTCGATCGAAGAAATGACCGGCGGTACGTTCTCGATCTCGAACGGTGGTGTGTTCGGTTCGATGCTGTCGACCCCGATCATCAACCCGCCGCAATCCGCCATTCTGGGCGTGCACGCGACGAAGGAACGCGCTGTGGTCGAAAACGGCCAGATCGTGATCCGTCCGATGAACTACCTGGCGCTGTCGTACGACCACCGTATCATCGACGGCCGCGAAGCGGTGCTGTCGCTGGTCGCGATGAAGGACGCGCTGGAAGATCCGGCTCGCCTGCTGCTCGACCTGTAATCGCCGTCCCGGCGCCGCCGGCTTGTTCGTCTGGTTGATATCAGGCAAGTCGGCGCCATCTGAGCAGTACGTCTTTAGCATTCCGCAGTACAGGAACGGCACGCGCCACGAAACGTGGCCGCGCGCCGTTCCGTCATCGAAAGGATTGTCATGTCCAAAGAATTTGACGTCGTCGTGATCGGCGCAGGCCCTGGCGGTTATATCGCCGCCATCCGCGCAGCGCAGCTCGGCAAGACCGTCGCATGTATCGAAAAATGGAAGAACCCGGCCGGCGCGTTGAAGCTCGGCGGCACGTGCCTGAATGTCGGTTGCATTCCGTCGAAGGCGCTGCTCGCGTCGTCGGAAGAGTTTGAAAACGCATCGCATCACCTCGCGGACCACGGCATTTCCGTGGACAACGTGAAGGTCGATATCGCGAAGATGATGGCCCGCAAGGACGGCATCGTCGAGAAGATGACCAAGGGCATCGAATTCCTGTTCCGCAAGAACAAGATCACCTGGCTCAAGGGCCACGGCAAGTTCACCGGCAAGACGGACGCCGGCGTGCAGATCGAAGTGAGCGGCGAAGGCGAAACCGAAGTGGTCACGGCAAAGAACGTGATCATCGCGACGGGTTCGAAGGCGCGCCATCTGCCGAACATTCCGGTCGACAACAAGATCGTCGCCGACAACGAAGGCGCTCTGGCTTTCGACACGGCTCCGAAGAAGCTGGCCGTGATCGGCGCTGGCGTGATCGGTCTGGAACTGGGTTCGGTGTGGCGCCGTCTGGGCGCGGAAGTGACCGTGCTCGAAGCGCTGCCGGAATTCCTCGGCGCGGCTGACCAGGCACTCTCGAAAGAAGCGGCCAAGCAGTTCAAGAAGCAGGGTCTCGACATCCAGGTCGGCGTGAAGGTCGGCGAAGTCAAGACGACGGACACGAGCGTCTCGATCGCCTACACGGACAAGGACGGCAACGCGAAGACGATCGACGCGGACCGCCTGATCGTGTCGATCGGCCGCGTGCCGAACACCGACAACCTCGGTCTCGAAGCGATCGGCCTGAAGGCCAACGAGCGCGGCTTCATCGACGTCGACGATCACTGTGCGACGGCGGTGCCGAACGTGTACGCGATCGGCGACGTGGTGCGTGGCCCGATGCTCGCGCACAAGGCTGAAGACGAAGGCGTGCTGGTCGCGGAAATCATCGACGGTCAGAAGCCGCATATCGACTACAACTGCATTCCGTGGGTGATCTACACCGAACCGGAAATCGCGTGGGTTGGCAAGACGGAACAGCAGCTGAAAGCGGAAGGCCGCGAGGTCAAGACGGGCCAGTTCCCGTTCATGGCGAACGGCCGCGCGCTCGGCATCAACAAGGCGGATGGTTTCGTCAAGATGATCGCCGACGCGAAGACCGACGAACTGCTCGGCGTGCACATCATCTCGGCAAACGCATCGGACCTGATCGCGGAAGCCGTGGTGGCGATGGAATTCAAAGCGGCGTCGGAAGACCTCGGCCGCATTTGCCATCCGCACCCGTCGCTGTCGGAAGTCATGCGCGAAGCGGCGCTGGCCGTCGACAAGCGCGCGCTGAACATGTAATCACGCGCACGCCTGACTGAACGTACTCTGGCATCACCACAAAGGCGGGCGGGTTCAATCCCTCCCGCCTTTCTTTTTGCAGCAACACCATGAACGTCACCGAATACTACGAGAAAGAACTGCAGACGCGCGGATATCAATCGGACCCGGCGCAACGCGCGGCGGTCGACCGGCTGCAGCGGTGCTATGAAGAGTGGGTCGAATACAAATCGCGCCGCTCGAATGCGTTCAAGAAACTGATCAATCGTCCGGACCTGCCGCGCGGCGTGTACATGTGGGGCGGCGTCGGGCGCGGCAAGAGCTTCCTGATGGACAGCTTCTACATGATCGTGCCGCTGCATCGCAAAACACGTCTGCATTTCCACGAGTTCATGCGCGAAGTGCATCGCGAACTGGAAGACCTGAAGGGCATGGCCGATCCGCTCGACGAGCTCGCGCGCCGGATTGCGAAGCGCTACCGCCTGATCTGCTTCGACGAATTCCACGTGTCGGACATCGCCGACGCGATGATCCTGTACCGTCTGCTCGACAAGTTATTCGAGAACGGCGTGCAGTTCGTGATGACGTCCAACTACGATCCGGACACGCTGTATCCGGACGGCCTGCATCGCGACCGCATGCTGCCGGCCATCGAGCTGATCAAGGAGAAACTCGACGTGATCAACGTCGACGCGGGTATCGACTACCGGCAACGCACGCTGGCGCAGGTGGAGGTGTATCACTCGCCGCTCGGCGCCACCGCCGACAAGGCGTTGCGCGACGCGTTCGCGCGCCTCGCCGCGGTCCCCGACGAAAGCCCGCTCCTGCACATCGAGAAGCGCGAGTTGAAGGCGCTGCGCCGCGCGGACGGCGTCGTGTGGTTCGACTTCGCGACGTTGTGCGGCGGCCCGCGCTCGCAGAACGACTACCTCGAACTGGCGAGCCGTTTTCACGCGGTGATCCTCTCCGGCGTGCCGCAGATGTCGGCGCGTATGGCCTCGGAAGCGCGCCGCTTCACGTGGCTGATCGACGTGTTTTACGACCACAAGGTGAAGCTGTTGATGTCCGCGGCCGTGCCGCCCGAGCAACTGTATGTCGACGGCCCGATGGCCAACGAATTTACGCGCACGGTGTCGCGGATTGTCGAGATGCAGTCGAAGGAGTATCTCGATACGCCGCGCCGTATTGTCGATACGTCGCTGACCTGAGTTGGTCCTGACCGGCTTCGCTCGCGCGAAGCGGAGGAGCGGCTACGTTAGATCGTGAGCCGTTCTAATCAGTCTGCTCACACGCTGTGTTTTCAAGATTCAGATTGATCTGATGTTGCCCGTGCGGGCAATTGGCTATCTTTTGTTGTTGGTCTGATAAAGGAGAAGCCATGAATCCGCACCACGATATCACTGATGAAGAATGGCAACGTGTCGCGCCGTTGCTGCCGGAACTGCGTCCGCGCTCCGAGTTGCGTGGACGGCCGCTTGCCAATACCCGTTCGGTACTCAACGGGGTACTGTGGGTCATGTACAGCGGTGCGACCTGGGCGGCTATGCCGCGCCGCTACCCTTCGTATCAAACGTGTCATCGTCGCTTCAAGATCTGGTACGAATCCGGCGTGCTCAAGCGCGTGACGGAGCAACTGCTTGGCACGGCGAGCGAAGACCTCTGTAATCTGATGGAATCGCGTATGCGCAGGCACGTGAGCGCGGCAGAGAAGCGCGCCGTAGGGGCAACCGACCCAGCCGCCGTATCTGTTGCCGCGCCGGCCGTGTACAACCCGGCGCGAGGCAACCCGCTGCCGTCGTCGCCGTTCGCGTACACATCGCCTTTCAAGCGTGCCGCATGACGGCTTTAATGCGCCGGTTTCACCCAACAGAAAGAAACGGCCGCGCGATGGCAATCGCCGGCCGTTTCTTTTGCATTCAGCCTGACGAGCGTACGAGCCAAAGTTCAGCTGGCTGAAAACTCGGGCCAACGCTCAGCCACATCGCCCCCTATTGCTGGCGAACCCATGTCTGCGAGCGCCCCAGCAGCGCCACGCCAATATAGCCGCGCACCACCAGTTTGTTTCCACCATCTTCCAGGTGCATCTTGCACTTGTAGAGCTTGCCGTTTTCCGGGTCGAGAATCTGCCCGTGGTCCCAGCCGTCGCCGTCCTTCTTCATGTCGCTAATGATGGTCATGCCGAGAATCGGCTGATCCTTGCGCGCGTCGGTACACGCCGTGCAGCGGCGGTCCGGTTGATCGTTCGCATTGAGACCCTTGATCACCTTGCCGCTCAACTGACCGCTGCCATCGTCGGTGATCTGCACGAGCGCTTTAGGCTGGCCGGTGTGATCGTCGATGGTCTTCCACGTGCCCACCGCCGTGTCGGTCTGCGCCATGGCAGTCGCGGCCCCGGCAAGCAGCACACCGGCGAGCGCGGCGTGTCGGGCCGTGCGAAGCGCGATGGCGCGGGCGCGTTGAGTGAATTGCGTCATTGTTTCCTCCTTGATAAAAGACGACGCGATCATGGTCGCGCGGCGTTATTGGCATCTCGGGCGGTTATCGGGTGATGTCTGCCGTAATGCCTCGTCATGCCTCTCAGGTCTGGCTTCGATTCGGGCGGCGATCGGCAACTCGCGGCCTGCCTGTTGACAGGTCGCCGGCCGCATCGTCAGCGCAGAATACGTGAAAGCGCGCGCGCCGTTTGATAGGGGGGCCTCTAATCAGCGCACGGCGCTGGCGAGGAGCGTCAATTCAACGGGTAGGAGAACGTCGCGTTGATGCGCGGGCTGCGCGAGGCGCTTTCGACCGGCGCGTCGCCGGTCGCCTTCGCCACCGATAGATCGAGGCTGTAGTACTTCGCGTTCGAAATACGGAAGCCGAACGCAATCGACGAGAGCCTCGACGGCGACGGCGTGCCTGCGTGCAGATTGACGCGTGCCATATCGAACGAGATAGACGGCGTGAAGGTGCGCAGATAGGTGAAGCCGGGCGCCAACCCGCGATTGACTTCGAACATGGCGCCCCAGCCCGAATCGCCCGACGGTCCACCCGGTTGATGACCTTGCACACCAGGCTGATTGAAGTTGACTCCGACGCTGATGTCGAACGGTTTGCGCTCCACGTTCAGTTTGAGCGTGGTGGCGCCGTCGGTGTTCTGCGGTGGCGGTACGTTGGCCGCGACCTTGATGCCCGGCAGCAGGCCGAGCACGTTGATGTAACGCTCGAAGGTCGCACGCCGCAGCGGCCGGTCGGCGACGGTGTGATCGGTGATCGGTGATCGGTGATCGAGCAGAAGATTCCGTCGCTGGAGGAGCGCAGCGCGGTCGACAAGATTGCGATCTTCAAGGCGTTCATTGCACAGATCGTCGGCGCCGAGCGGCTCCCGGGGCTGCCGGTCCTGCCGTACTGACTCGCCGACGCTTATTTTCCCCGGCAACGTGCGCGAGTTGCGCAACCTGGCCCAGCGGATCTGCGTGACGGTGCGCCAGATCGGCGCGTCGGACGCGGCGCGCCTGCAGCGGTTGCTGGCGCTCGCGCGCAGCGCTCAGCCGGTGCCGGCGGAGAGTGCGGCCGAGGTGCTGATGGACCGCAGCAAATGGGACATGGCGGAACGCAACCGCGTGCTGGCCGCGCTCGATGCGAACAGCTGGCGCTGTGAGGACACGGCACTCTGCCTGGGTATCAGCCGCGAGGTAGCGGGGGAGAAGATGCGTAAGTACCAAATTTTTGATGGAGAGCCCGAAACGCGCGAAAGTGAGTAATAATCAGACGTTTTGTACTAAAACAAAAACTGTTCAAGCAGGAATTACATGGACCGAAAGTCGAAGGTACGGCAGATTGCCCTGGCCGCATTCATCGCATGGGGAGCCGCGCAAGGGGTGCAGGCTCAAGCTCAGGCGGTCGAGACCAATAGCGCGAGCGCCGCTGTCGTTTCCCAGCCGGGCACGACCACTGCGTTACCGGCCCCTGTGCCGGGCGGGCAGGCGGAGACCACAGCACTGACCCCGGACGAAAGCCGGCAGTCCGCCGCAGGCAATGTGGCGGAATTGCAGCAGATGATCCATGGGTCGGAGCTCAGCGAATTGCGCACCACCTACAACGGCAGTTATGGCGCGAGCATGCTGTTTTACGGCAAGGAGATGACGTACTACATCGCGCTGTTCCAGCAGAAAAATTTCTGGCGTGTGATCAAGACGCAGGACGCCGCGCGTGCCGACATGATTTATAAGGATTTCGTGCGTCAGACGGTGCAACTGTCGGACGTCGAGATTCGCCGCACGCAACTCGAGGCGCAGAAGGCGTTCACGCAGCGGATGATCGCGTTGTCGCAGGACCGTGCGAGCCGCTTGCAGGCCGACCTCGAGATCGCACGTCAGCAGCAGAGCATCGTCGCGACGCAGCAGGAACAGAAGCGTGCCGAAACCACGGCGCTGGCTCAGCAGAAGCTGGCCGCGCAAGACCAGTTGCGCGCCGCGCAGCGCCAGGTACGCGATCTTCAGCGTCAGCTGGAAAGCGGGCTGTCTTCGCATTGAAGGCGATGGTTTGAAGATCGTCGGATGGGAAGGGCGGGGCGGCGGTGGAGCGCCGCCTGACTCATCGGCGGGGACGCTGTTTTCGGGGTATTGCGGCGGTGGAATATTCGTCGCCTGTCAGTGCCTTCGGCGTCCTTTCCTGGTCATGCTCGCGGTGTTCGTTGTCGCCGCGGTTTCCGGTCTTCTGAAGTAGGCGTTCCCCGCGTTTGTCCGCAGGCCCCTCGGTTCACGGGGCGCTCATGCGGAATGTGTCGTCGCGCGAACGAAACGCAGACGATCTTCGGCGAGCCTGCTGCGCGTCTCGCATCTTCAGCCACTCTCCGATCACCACCGGCTTCTAATGCCGCTTCTTCCCCGTTTCCGACGACACCGCCTCGGCCGGCGCGTGATGCGGATCTGTCAAATCGACGGCAATCGGGTCGCTTGCCGGAAAGCTTTCTTCCAGCGCTTCATCAAGACGGCGATCGGCCGACTGAGCCGATTGCGGCGTTTCCATCGGCTGAGAAATCGCTTGTGATGCGTGATGCTTCTTGCTGGTCATGACATGCTCCATTAGAAGAGAGTCGACTATTCAGCATAGCGCAAGCATGCACGCGATACAGAGCGGCATCGGCATATAAACATCATTTGAAACCGCCCGGCATCGATTCGTTTTCCGTGTGTCGCCAGACAGCGAAGCGGCAAAACAAAAGCATCAGCCGGCCGCATGGCCCGGCATGGCAGAGCGCAACGTGCGAACCGGCAGCGCCCGCTCGAGAGGAGAGCCGACAGGCTCAGCCAACCACAAGGCAACGAACGAACATGGACGGGAAAACACCCTGTGCGCGCACGGCGCCTGAGCGCCTCACACGTCGTGGAAGCGGAGCTGGACCATCTGGAGTGGGCAACGAAACAACCGGCGCTGCGCATGCTGGACGCCGTGTACTGGCGCCGTCGCGTGCTGGCGGTCAAATGCGGGTTCGAGCTGACTGAGCAGCAGGTGATGCAACTGGAGAAGATTTTGCAGCGGCTCGGCTAGCCGACATCGTAGCCGAGCGCCGCGGCGGCGGTTTATTCGTTGCCGCCGTTGTTGCCGCCAACATTGCCGGAGCTGCCGCCATGATTGCCGCCGCCGTGGTTGCCGCCGTCACCGCCCGTGCCGAACAGACGCCGGCGGCGTGTCACGACCACCGGAGCGTCGGCGTTGCCGCTGTTGCGATCGGACGAAGGGCGGTCCGACGATGCGCCATACGACTCGCGCGGTTCACGTGGTTCACGCGGCTCCCGATGATCGCGGGGCTCACGCGAGCCATGCGGGCCGCGCGTGGTGTGTTCGCCATGCGAGGGACGCCCCGCGCGCGGAGCCGGACGCGTGCCGGTGTCGAGCTGGATCGTCGAGATCGCGCGCTTGTAGATGCCTTGCAGGCCGACAGGCGTGCGCAGCATCACCAGGTACTGATCGAACGACTCGATGCACCCGGTCAAGCGAATGCCGTTGACAAGGTAGATCTCGACGCGCTTTCGTTCTTTGCGCGCAGCGTTCATGAAGTCGTTTTGCGGGTGCGATTCTGCGGAAGCCATGGACAATTCAGGTTAGAAAGACGGTGGTTCGCCGCAATTCTACCCTGTGTGGGGGCAGAACGCGCCGGGTGGGCGAACTGCGTCCACTATAACGGCTTGTGCGCGCGGAAGCATCCGATAACTATTGACTGTAACGTTGAGTTACGAATCTGCTGAGCAATGGCGGAAAAAGAGGGGTGGGCCGTGCTCACGCGGAATAAATCGTGGGCTGCCTGCGTTTAGTCATACATGGCAGCGTTGCATTCCGCGCGCAGCCGACTGGTTCCGGCAACCTATAGCGCCGGACGCTCCTCAGGAGACTCACCATGAAAGTATCCCGCATTGTGTCCGCGTTCTTCGTGTTGCTGGCGCTGGCATTCGGTTCGCTCGCGACGAGCGGCTGCACGTCCGCGACCGACAGCAGCGCGTCGGGCAGCAGCGGCAACAGTAGCGGCGGCGGCTACTGAGCTTAGTCTGCCGGGTGAATTTCGAAGCGGAAGTGATCGCGTGGCTCCCGCAGTTGCGCCGCTATGCGCGCGCGCTGACGGGCGACCGCGCTTGGGCCGACGATCTCGTGCAGGATACGGCGGAGCGTGCGCTCGCGCGCTGGTCGGCGTTCCGGCCCAACAGCAATTTGCGCGCATGGCTGCTGACTATCCTGCGGCATCTCTATATCGACCAGTTGCGCGGCCATCGCGAAATCGCCGTCGACGACGAAAGCGCGCCGTGGCGCAATCTCGAAGCGCCGCAAGGCGAGGTCGACGGTCTGGTGCTGCGCGATCTGCAGCGCGCGCTGTATTGCCTGCCGGTCGAGCAGCGCGAAGTGCTGCTGCTGGTTGGCGTCGAAGAGCTGTCTTACCAGGAAGCGTCGAGCGCGCTCGGCGTGCCGATCGGCACGGTGATGTCGCGGCTCTCGCGCGCGCGTGAGCACCTGCGCGTGCTGTTGACGGAAGATCCGGCTGAAGGGTCGGGCAAGGGTCCGGCGCGCAAGACCGTGCCGTTGAAAGTGGTGAGAAATCGGTCATGAACAACGACGACTACGATTCCAGCCTGCCCGAAGGGCTCGATCTGCGAGCGCTGTCGGCGTTTGTCGACGGCGAATTGCCGGGCGCGCGGCGCGCCGAGATCGAGGCGCAACTGGAGCGGCATCCGCAGGCGGCCGAACGGGTGGCCGCGTGGCGCGCGCAGAAAGCCGCGCTGCGCGCGCTGTGCGGAGCGCCGCAGCGCAGCGGCCGCAGCGAATCGGATGCGCGCCATGAGCGCACTGAGTTTCCCGAGGCCGACGAGCCCGCCTTCATCGTGGTGCGCCGCACGCCGCCGTGGTGGCAACGCGTGGGTCTCGCGGCATGCTGGCTTGCGGCCGGCGCGGGGCTCGCCCTTGCGCTGGGACCGCTTGCGCCGCGCCTGACGGGCGGCGCGTGGGGCGGCCTGGGCGGCCAGCCGCCGAGCTTCGCGCAGCGCGCCGACATCGCGTACGCGGTGTACACGCCGGAGCGGCGTCATCCGGTGGAAGTCGCCGCGAGCGAAGAAGAGCATCTGATCAGCTGGCTGTCCAAACGACTGAACCGGCCGCTGTCGGTGCCGTCGTTGCAGGAGTACGGTTACTCGCTGGTGGGCGGTCGATTGTTGCCCGGCGAGGCGGGGCCGGCCGCGCAGTTCATGTACGAGAACGGCAGCGGCGCGCGCCTCACGCTGTACGTGACCGGCACCGCGCGCGACGAAACCGCGTTCCGCCTGTTGCGCGACGGCAGCCGCCGCACCTTTTACTGGATCAATGACGGCATGGGCTATGCGTTGTCCGGGCAGATCGCGGAAGGCAAGCTGCGCTCGATCGCGATCGACGTGTGCAGCGCGCTCGGCGGCAAGCCGGAGGCCTGGCAATAGCGGCCGGCACGACCGACTGCGAGAAGCGGGTGAGCACACAACCGGCGCGCCCGCGAAGAAGACCAACCGCCGCGTCCTTCATCCGCCGGAGAAAACGCTTTGCCGCCGACCCTGCCACCGAACGTTTCCGCCACCCAGTTCGATCGCGCGCTCGCGGGCTGGCGTGCGATCGTCGGCGATGCGCGGGTGGTGACGTCCGCAGCGGGGCTCGCCGCGTATCTCGATCCGTTCGCGCCCGGCGAGCGCGCGGCGTTTTCGGCGAGCGCCGCGCTGCTGCCCGCCTCGGTCGACGAGATTCGCGCGGTGCTGCGCATCGCCAACCAATATCGCATTCCGTTGTGGACCGTCTCCACCGGCCGCAACTTTGCCTATGGCGGCGCCGCGCCGCGTCTCGCGGGCTCGGTCGTGCTCGACCTGCAGCGCATGAACCGCATCATCGAAGTGAACGAGACGCTTGCGTACGCGCTGGTCGAACCGGGCGTCAGCTACTTCGATCTGTATGCGCATCTGCGCGACAAGGGCTACAGGCTGTGGGTCGATCCGCCCGCGGCCGGTTGGGGCAGCGTGATCGGCAACACGCTCGAGCGCGGCTTCGGCTATACCGACTACGGCGACCACGCCGCGACCCAGTGCGGCATGGAAGTGGTGCTCGCCAACGGCGACGTGCTGCGCACCGGGATGGGCGGGATCGACATCGGCACCGCCTGGCAGTTGTACCAGCCGGGTTACGGACCCTCGTTCGATGCGATGTTCATGCAGTCGAACTACGGCGTCGTCACCAAGCTCGGGGTCTGGCTGATGCCCGCGCCGCCCGCGTATCTGCTCGGCGAAATCCAGTTTCGTCACGAGGCCGATCTCGAAGCGATCGTGGAGATTCTGCGGCCCTTGCGGCTCGATGAAACGATCCGCAACCACGTGGTGATCGAAGGCGGCTTGCGCCGCGCGGCGGGTTTGTCGGCGCGCGCGCAGTGGTACGAAGGCCGGGGCGCGATGCCCGAGAGCGCGGTGGCCGCGATGCTCGACAAGCTGAACGTCGGTCGCTGGAATCTGCACTTCGCGCTGTACGGCACGCCCGAGCTGATCGACGCGCGCCATGCCATCGTGCAGCGCGCCTTCGCGCGCGTGCCGCAGGCGAAGCAATTCGCCGCGCGCTATGCGGGCGACGCGCAGCCCACCGGCGGCGGCGACCGCAACCTCGCCGGCATTCCCGCGATGACCGCCTTCCGCATGCTCGATTGGCGCGGCGGCGCGGGCGCGCACGTGGACTTCGCGCCGGTGTGTCCGGCGACCGGGCGCGACGCGTTGCGTCAATACACGATGGTCAAGGCGCGCGCCGCGGAATACGGCTTCGACTACTACGGCGGCTTCACGGCGGGTGTGCGGCATCTGCATCACATCTTCGCGGCGATCTTCGACCGCGACGACGCGAACCAGGTCGAGCAGGCCGGCGCGCTGCTGCGCTCGCTGATGAGCGATGCGCGCGCCGCAGGCTATGGCCAGTACCGGACGCATCTCGCGTATATGGATTTTGCAGCGGCCCAATACAGCTTCAACGATGGTGCGCTGCTGCGGCTGTCGGAAACGATCAAGGACGCGCTCGACCCGAACGGCATTCTCGCACCGGGCAAGCAGGGCATCTGGCCGCAAGCATGGCGCGCGCGGCGCGGCTACACCTGACGGTGGGCGAGCGCATTGGCGCGGCCCGCCATACACACAGCGGCTGGATCCCAATATGGACCGACGCACTTTCATGATGACCGGCGCATGGCTGTCGAGCGTGACAGGCGGTGCATGGCCGTGGCTCGCGAGCGCGGCTGCGCAGAGCGGCACGCTGGCGATCGTCGATTCGACGCTGGCCTGCGGCCCGTCGTTCGCGCGATACGCGGCGCACATGAAGCTGCCGGTTTTCGACACCGGCGACGATATCGGCGCGCTCTGGTACACGACGCTCGCGCCGCTTCTCGCTCAGAACCCGATGGGCGCGCGGCGCGCGTTGATCGGCGTGACACGCGCCTGCGACTACTTCGTGCTCAAGGAACTCGCTATCCGTTCAGCGCATCTGGCCGAACCCAGCGAGGCGCAGCATGGCGGATTGGCCGCGCGGCACGCGCACGTCGCGTTCGCATTCGCGCCGCGCAGCGCGCGCCGAAGTGGCAACTAGAACTTATACGCCTTGTTCTTCGGATCGAAAGTCGCGTCGTCGAAGCTCTTCGGCGTGATCGTTTCGAAGACGATCCGCTCGAACAGCTTGCCGTCGTTGTCATAAGACTCGACGGTGCGGAAGTACGGATGCCGCAGGTCCAGCCCGAGCGTTTCCTTCTTTGCATAGAACTGCGGCTGTCCGGTGGGCGTTTCGAACGTGAAGGCCACCACGCGCACGCCGTCGAGCGTTTTGACTTCCACCTGGGTCGAGCGCGGCAAGCCGGCCTCGGTGTATTTCTTGCCTTCGGCCAGGTATTGGCCGGCGATGTACTCGGTGCCGAGATCGCGCAACTGATGGTTCGATTGCGAGCGCGCGAGCGTGCCGTCCAGCGAGGTCCACAACGGCATCACGTTCATGATGCCGCCGAGGTGCCCGTACATTTCGTCGCTGCGTTTGGACTCGTCATAGAGGATTTCCTGGCCCGCATGCGCGCCGTCGGGCAGCCACTTCGCGTAGATCCGCAGCGGGTCGCGCGTGAGCCGCACGAGCATGTGATCGGGCTTGTCGGGCCACGGGCCGCGAATGCGTTCCGAGCGCGACATCGTGAACTCGTACGACGGGTAGCCGTTCGGCCCTTCATTGATATAGCGCGGCAGCGCGAGCGGATCGAGCGACTGGAACAGCGCGACCAGTTGCGCGTCGTCGAGCTTCTCCAGCGTGCGGCTCTGCTGCGCGGCGCGCAGCCATTTGACCTGCTGATCCAGTGTGAGCTTGCCGACCTGCGAGGACGGCGTGGTGGGCGCCTTGACGGCGCTGGCGGTATCGAGCGGGGGCGGGGTGTCGTCGTTCTGCGCGAACGCTGCCGGCCCCGGGGCGAGCACGGCGGCGAGCGTCACGGCGGCAATCACCGCGTGTGCCACAAACTTGCGCGACTGCACCGCACGCGATGACGCGGCGCTCCGCCGCGCAAGCGTCGCCACCCTGGCGAAGCGCGTGAAGGCCGAAGGGTGGCATGAGCGTGCGGGCAGGCGGTGCGTCATGAATCTCTCCGTAATGTCGCGCGATGGTCACGCGAGACTCAGGCGAGACTCACGCGAGTGCGCGCCGGTCGCGCAAAAGCGCATTGCCTGTCAGGCAGGCTTTTGCTTCGCGAGTTCCTCATCGCGCAGCGCGCGGCGCAGAATCTTGCCGACGTTGGTTTGCGGCAGCTCGTCGCGGAACTCGACCAGCTTCGGCACCTTGTAGCCGGTCAGATTCTTGCGGCAATGCGCGATCACCTGTTCGGCGGTCAGCGACGAATTGCGCCTGACGACGAACACCTTCACCCGCTCGCCCTGCGCCGCGTCGGGCACGCCGATTGCGGCCACTTCGCGCACATCCGGAAGCGCGGCGATCACGTCTTCGACCTCGTTTGGATAGACGTTGAAGCCCGACACCAGGATCATGTCCTTCTTGCGATCGATCAGACGGATGAAGCCGCGCGAGTCCATCACGCCGATGTCGCCGGTGGCGAGCCAGCCGTCGTCGTCGATCACCTTGGCGGTTTCTTCCGGGCGGTTCCAGTAGCCTTTCATCACCTGCGGTCCCTTTACGCACAGCTCGCCCGCTTCGCCGATGCTGGCCCAGCTGCCGTCGTCCTTTCTGAAGCGCACGTGCGTGGACGGCGCGGGCAAACCGATCGAGCCTTCGAACTCGCGCATGTTGTTCAGATCGACCGGATTCATCGACACGATCGGCGAGCATTCGGTGAGCCCATAGCCTTCGATGATCGGTTTGCCGGTCACGGCCTTGAAGCGGTCGGCCACCGCTTTTTGCGTGGCCATGCCGCCCGCCATCGCGAGCTTGAGGTTCGAGAAGTCGCGCTTGCGGAATTCCTCGTTGTCGAGGAACGCGTTGTAAAGCGTGTTGACGGCGGTCATGCCAGTGAATGTCTCGTGGCGGATGATCATCATCACGCGCTTGATGTCGCGCGGATTGGCGATCAGGATGTTGCGCCCGCCGAGTCCCATGAAGATCAGCGCGTTCACGGTCAGCGAGTAGATGTGATAGAGCGGCAGCGGCGTGAGCACCGTTTCGATGTCACCGTTCAACTGGTGCTCCGACCACGCTTTCGCCTGCAGCAGATTGGCGATCATGTTCCTGTGCGTGAGCATCGCGCCTTTCGCGACCCCGGTGGTGCCGCCGGTGTACTGCAGGAACGCGATGTCGTCGTGGGTGGCGCGCACCGGCGTCAACGGACGCGAGTAGCCGGTCGAGAGCGCATCGAGCAGCGGCACCGCTTGCGGCAGGTGGTACGCGGGCACCATCTTCTTCACGTGCCGCAACATGAAGTTGAGCAGACGCCCCTTCAGATTCAGGCCGTCGCCGAGCAGATCGCCGAGACCTGTCACGATCACGTTCTTCACCTTGGTGCCGGGCAGCGCGTCTTCGACGGTCTTCGCGAAATTCTCGAACACGATGATGGTTTGCGCGCCGCTGTCTTTCAGCTGATGCGCGAGTTCGCGCACCGTATAGAGCGGATTCACGTTGACCACCACAGCGCCGGCCTTCAGTACGCCGAACAGCGACACCGGGTACTGGAACGTATTCGGCAGCATGATCGCGACGCGCTCGCCGGGCTTCACGCCGATACTTTGCAGATACGCGGCGAACGCGGTGGCCTTGCGGCCCAGCTCGCCGTACGTCAGATTCGCGCCGACGCTCACGTAGGCGACCCGCTCGCGGAACTGCGCGATGCATTCGTCGAAGAACTGCACGAGCGACGCGTATTGCGTGACGTCGACGTCGTGCGGCACTTCCGCCGGATACGACGCGTACCAGATGCCGTCGGTGTTGGGCGCGGCGTACGCGGCGGGGTTCGGCATCACGTCCGGCGTGCGCGCATCCGGCGCCGATGCGGGGGCTCCGCCCGCGGCGGTCGCCGCTGCCGCGGGTCCGGCGGCGGACGGGAGAGGGGTTTGAGTAGGCTGGGTCATTGGTCGTCTCCTGAAGCCGTAGCTTCATCTGTTTGTGTGTTGGATTCGTCGCCAGTCATCGAAGCAAGCTAAACACGCGGTCGGCAGCGAGTGAAGCGGAATGCGCCGCAAAACAATACAGAAACGTCCGCACGGTTCAGCGTTCGAGAATCGCGACCACCCCCTGGCCGCCTGCCGCGCAGATCGAGATCAGTCCGCGCGCGGCGCCGGCCGGTTTGTCGAGTTGCGCAAGCAGCTTCGCGAGGCCGGCGACGATGCGCCCGCCGGTCGCCGCGAACGGATGACCGGTGGCGAGCGAACTGCCGTTCACGTTCAGTTTCATCCGATCGATCGCGCCGAGCGGGCCGGCGAGGCCCAACTGCGTGCGGCAATACTCGTCATCCTGCCACGCCGCGAGCGTGCATAACACCTGCGCGGCGAAAGCTTCGTGGATTTCGTAGAAATCGAAGTCCTGCAGCGTGAGACCCGCGCGCGCCAGCATACGCGGCACCGCATAGGCGGGCGCCATCAGCAAGCCTTCTTTTTTGTCGAAAAAGTCGACGGCGGCCGTCTCCGACCAGCTCAGATACGCGAGCACTGGCAGCCCGCGGCGAGCCGCCCAGTCCTCGCTCGCGAGCAGCACGGCGGAGGCGCCGTCGGTGAGCGGTGTCGAGTTGCCGGCGGTCAGCGTGCCGGCGTCGCGATCGAATACGGGCTTGAGGCTCGCGAGTTTTTCGAGCGTCAGATCGGCGCGCAGGTTGTTGTCGCGCGCGAGGCCGCGGTACGGCGTCATCAGATCGTTGACGAAGCCGCGCGCGTACGCTTCGCCGAGCTTGCGATGGCTCTCGTAGGCAAGCACGTCTTGCGCCTCGCGCGAAATGTTCCAGCGCTTGGCCATCAGTTCGCAGTGCTCGCCCATCGACAATCCGGTGCGCGGCTCGCCGTTGCGCGGCAGCAGCGGCTTGAAGAACATGCCGGGGCGCAGCTTGCTCAGCGCGCCCACGCGCTGGCCGGCGCTCTTGCCGCGGTTCGCTTCGAGCAGGATCTTGCGCATTTTTTCGTTGACGCCGATCGGCGCATCGGACGTCGTGTCGACGCCGCCCGCAATGCCCGCCTCGATTTGCCCGAGCGCGATCTTGCTGGCGACGAGAATCGCCGCTTCGAGGCCGGTGCCGCATGCCTGCTGCACGTCGTAAGCGGGCGTTTCCTTCGCGAGCGTCGTGGACAGCACCGCTTCGCGCGTCAGATTGAAGTCGCGCGAATGCTTGATCACCGCGCCCGCCGCGACTTCGCCCAGACGTTCGCCGTGCAGCTCGTAGCGGTCGATCAGCCCTTGCAGCGTGAAGGTCAGCATGTCCTGATTCGACGCGGTCGCGTACGCGGTATTCGAGCGGGCAAACGGTATCCGGTTGCCCCCGACGATGGCGACGCGGCGCACGGCGGGTAGCGGGTTGGGCATGCTCGGCTCCTTTGGGTCGTGTTCCGGTTATCGGGTGATGCGAACGGTGCTGCCGATGCCGCCGTCAGCTGATCGGCGAATGCGACATCCTGATACAACAACGAATGCCGGCGGCTTTAATTCCACCGCGCGCCCGCGCAGGAACAGGCCCATGCGTCATTGCAGCCGCCACTGCATCCGGCCGCGCAAATGCGGCTTTTCTCCGGCGATGTCGCGCACTTCGATATCGCGCTCGATCAGCGACGGCGACGCGCTCCACAACGACGCTTCGCCCGGCAGCAGCAGCGGCAGCTTGAATTCGGCGCTGAGCGTGGCTTCGGCGAGCGGCTTCGGCGGTTGCAGCGCGGAGGCGGCGCGCGCGAGCGTCCACATGCCGTGCGCGATCGCGCGCGGAAAGCCGAACGCCTTCGCCGACAGCGCGGTGAGGTGGATCGGGTTGTAGTCGCCGGATACGCTCGCATAGTCGCGGCCCAGTTGCGGCGCGAGTTGCCAGCGCGAGATGCGTTGCAGCGCCTGCGGGCCGAATTCGAGCGGATCGAGCGGGTTGCCGCTCGCCGGCACCGCGCGTTTCAGATAGACGCTGTCGCCGTCCCACACGGCCTCGCCGCGCCGGTACATGCGGGTGTGCAGCACGAACGCCTGACCCTTGTCGTGACGCAGCAGCGCGCCGAATTCCACCTCGACGCGCAGCAGGTCCTTGTACGTGAGCGGGCGGCGCAGCCGCACGTGGTTGGCCAGATGCACGAGCCCGAGCGCGGGCCACGGAAACGCCGGATCGGTCAGCATCAGCAGATGCAGCGGAAACGCGAGCAGATGCGGATAGGTGAGCGGCACGCCATGCTCGGGAATGAAGCCGCACACGCGCGCATAACGCCAGACCGGCCCCGGATCGAGCGCGACGGCGGGGCGCACGAGGCGCAGCGGCGGCAATTGCGGTGCCTGCGTCGAACGCCCACGCTTGACGATGCCCGACAACGCGCGCGCATAGAGCTTCGCCGGCGCGGGCAAGGTGTCGACGACGACGGTCTTGGGCCGCACCGCATCAGGCCGCGTGGCGCTCGAGATAAAACCGTCTCCGAACGGGTCCCCCGGTTCACGCATGGTCACGCTCCAATCAGGCTTTGTCCGCACACGCGCACGATCTGGCCGGTGACGCCGGTCGACCCCGGATGCGCGAGCCACGCGATGGTTTGCGCGACGTCGACCGGCTGGCCGCCCTGGCTCATCGAGTTCATGCGGCGGCCCGCTTCGCGGATCGTCAACGGAATCTTTGCGGTCATCTGCGTTTCGATGAAGCCGGGCGCGACCGCGTTGATCGTGATGCCGCGCGCGCGTAGTTGCGGCGCCATGCTTTGCACCCGGCCGATCACGCCGGCCTTCGAGGTCGCGTAATTGGTCTGGCCGAGGTTGCCCGCAATCCCGCTGATCGACGACACGCCGATAATCCGTCCGCCGTCGCGCAGGATGCCGGCGGCGAGCAGCGCGTCGTCGATGCGCTCCTGGGCGCCCAGATTGATGTCGATGACGCTTTGCCATGCGGCATCGGTCATCTTCGCGATGGTTTTGTCCTTCGTGATGCCGGCGTTGTGCACGACGATGTCGATGCCCTGTTCGTCGAGCGCGGCGGCGATCTGCGCGGGCGCTTCCGGCGCGGCGATGTCGAACGCGAGGGCGGTGCCGTTCAGCTGGCGCAGCGTCGCGTCGAGCGCGTCGCGCGCCGACGGGATGTCGATGCCGATCACGTGCGCGCCTTCGGCCGCAAGGACGCTCGCAATCGACGCGCCGATGCCGCGCGCGGCGCCGGTGACGACCGCGCGCCGGCCCGCGAGCGGCTGCGACCAGTCGAAAGCGGGCACGCTGGCGGCGGCTGCGGCGTCGGCTGGGCGACCCGGGGCGCCTGGGTCGATGCGTACCACCTGGCCCGACACGTACGCCGAACGCGGCGAGAGAAAGAAGCGCAGCGTCGCTTCCGCACCACCTTCCGCGCCTTGCGCGACATACACGAGATTCGCCGTGATGCCGCGCCGCGCTTCCTTGCCGAGCGAACGCGTGAGGCCTTCCAGCGCGCGCTGCGCGGTCCACTGACGCGGGCTCGCGCAGGTCTGCGGCGGCCGCCCGAGCACGACGATCCGTCCGCACTTGCCGAGCGAGCGCAGCGTGTCGTGGAAGAACGCATGCAGCGGCGCCAGCTGACTGCTGTCTTCGATACCGCTCGCGTCGAACAGCAGCGCGGCGAGCTTGCCTTGAGAGCCGGCTTCGGCGGGTTCGAAGCGCCCGGTCAGCAGGCCGTGCCGATGCGCGAGCGGCACCCACAGGCCGGCGCTTTCATGCGCAACGCTCGTCACGCCGATGCTCGCGACCAGGTTCGCGAGCGCGTCGAGCAGCCGCGGCTCACGGCCCGCGCCGATGGCGACCAGACCCTCGAACTCGGGCCGGTCCGCGCGATAGCGGCGCAGCACCTCGGGCTTCGGCAAGCCGAGCGAGCGCGCGAGGCGCGCACCGAACGGCGAGTTGACGAACTTCAGATACGAGTCGTTCATGTTTTTGGTTGCTCCGCTGGAGGCGCCCCCGAGGAAGTCTCCCGAGGGTATGCCCCGACGACCGAAGGAAGCCCCTGTGGCATCGGACCTGTGTCAGTGTGCACTGAGTTGGGCATATCCGGTGGGCCTTCCCGCGATGTTTTTTCACACGCCAGGGCTTGCATTCAGGCACTCAGGCCGCGAGTTCCAGCGCCTTGTCGAGCGTCTCCTTGCGTTTTTGCAGATTGGCGAGCATGTCGAAGTCGGCCGGGAAGTCGTCGACCTTCACGAGCTGCGCGCCATAGTGGGCGTAGTCGTCGAGCACGCGCCGCTCGTCGGCGTCGATCAGGCCTTGCTGCTCGGCCGCCTCGGTCCAGGCGCCGAGGTGCGCGAGGCTTTGCGGCATCGGTGCGAGCAGGCCTTGCTTGACCGCCTCGCGCAGCTTCTGGTCGATCTGCGTGAAGCGCGGGTTCAGCTCG
The DNA here is from genome assembly GCF_046030495.1 of Paraburkholderia strydomiana. Classification (GTDB taxonomy): domain Bacteria; phylum Pseudomonadota; class Gammaproteobacteria; order Burkholderiales; family Burkholderiaceae; genus Paraburkholderia; species Paraburkholderia strydomiana_A. The sequence goes on along the minus strand of NZ_JAQQCJ010000016.1, from coordinate 135,549 downwards.
AACACCCGTTCGCCGCAGCCGAGCGCGTCGACATCCGGATGCGGCACGTACGAGTCGGACACGAGCCGCTCGCGCGCTGCGCCCGGCGTTTGCATCAGCTCGGCGATTTCGCCACCGAGCCGGTCCGACGGCTCGCGATACGGCAGGCCGAACGGGAACGCGAGCACCCGCACGAGGCCCGCGGCGAAGCGGTTCGGGTAGTTCGCCAGCACGCCGTCGAGCGCCTGCTGCGCCTTGTACAGCGAATCCTCGACGCCCCAGCGCACCAGCGGCAGATCGTCCTGCTGACGGCCTTCGTCTTCGAAACGCTTGAGCGTGGCGGAGATCAGGTACAGCTGCGAGAGCACGTCGCCGAGTCGCCCGGAGAGGCGCTCACGGCGTTTCAGATCGCCGCCGAGCACGAACATCGAGACGTCGGCGAGCAGCGCGAAGGCGGTCGAGACGCGCGTGGCCGCGCGGTAATATCCGTGCAAAGGCGCGTGAGCGGCACGCGGCTTGATGATAAAAGCGCCGCCGGTGATGCCATACACGAAGCTGCGCACCACGTTCGACAGCGTGAAGCCGACGTGGCCGAAAAACGCCGTGTCGAAATCGCGCAGCGCCTTCGCGTGGTCCGTTTCGCGCGTCGCGGCCATTTCCTTCAGCACGTACGGATGACAGCGGATCGCACCCTGGCCGAAGATGATCAGGCAACGCGTGAGAATGTTCGCGCCTTCCACGGTGATCGCGATCGGCACCTGCTGATAGGCGCGCGCGAGAAAGTTCGACGGCCCCATACAAATGCCCTTGCCGGCGGCGACGTCCATGCCGTCGTTGATGACCATGCGGGCGCGCTCGGTGATGTGGTACTTCGCAATCGCCGAGATCACCGACGGCTTTTCGCCGAGGTCCACCGCCTGCGCGGACAGGCGGCGCGCGGCGTCCATCACGTAAAGGTTGCCGCCCATGCGGCCGAGCGCTTCCTGCACGCCCTCGAACTTGCCGACGGCGGTGCGGAACTGGCGGCGAACCGCGGCATACGCGCCGGTGCCGCGCACGGCGATCTTCGCCATCCCGACATTCGACGACGGCAGCGAAATCGCGCGGCCCGCCGCGAGACACTCCATCAGCATGCGCCAGCCGTTACCGACCTGCGCGCGTGAGCCGATCACCCAGTCGAGCGGAATGAACACGTCCTTGCCGGAGTTCGGGCCGTTCTGGAACACCGCGTTCAGCGGCCAGTGACGGCGGCCGATATTCACGCCGGGGTGATCGGTCGGAATCAGTGCGCAGGTAATGCCGGGTTCTTCGTCGCCGCCGAGCAGGCGGTCGGGATCGAGCGCACGGAACGCGAGACCGAGCACGGTTGCGATCGGCCCTAGCGTGATGTAGCGCTTGTCCCACGTGACGCGAAAGCCCAGCGTTTCGCGGCCTTCGAACACGCCCTTGCAGACGATGCCGACATCCGGAATCGCGGCGGCATCCGAACCGGCGTATGGGCTAGTCAACGCGAAGCAGGGAATGTCTTCGCCACGCGCGAGGCGCGGCAGGTAGTGGTTTTTCTGCTCTTCGGTGCCGTAGTGCATCAGCAATTCGGCGGGGCCGAGCGAGTTCGGCACCATCACCGAGACGGCTGCGGCCGAGCAGCGCGTGGCGAGCTTCATGATGACCTGCGAATGCGCATACGCGGAGAACTGCTTGCCGCCGTATTGCTTCGGAATGATCATGCCGAGAAAGCCGCGTTCCTTGATGAACTGCCAGGTTGCCGGCGACAGGTCCTGCCAGACCATGGTGGTTTCCCAGTCGTTCGCGAGATCGCACAACTGCTCGCATTCGACGTCGAGGAAGGCCTGCTCTTCGGCGCTCAGCGTGGCCGGGCCGTAGCCGAGCAGCGTGTCCCAATGCGGGCGTCCCGAGAACAGTTCGGCGTCCCACCAGACGGTGCCGGCTTCGATCGCGTCGCGCTCGGTCTGCGACATCTCCGGCAGGATCTTGCGGAAGATCTCGAGCACCGGTTTCGTCAGCCATGCGCGGCGCAGCGGCTTGAGCGCGAGCACGAGGGCAGGGAGGACGAACACGATCGCGAGCAGCGTCGTGCGAGCGGGACCCGCCGCCCCGCTAACGTGCACGGCGGCCACCCAGACGATCATGACGGCCAGCCACCACGACGCACGCGCCTGAACGTAGACGAGCGCGAGAGCGGCAATGACGAGTACCAGGCTGAACCACGGCATGACGTTTCCTCCTGTTTCGATGGTGTGTGCGCACGCGTTCACGAGGCGCGGACGGTTCGCGTTCTTGTTGATCTTCTGCTCTTCTACCTGCGGCGGTGCGGTGGCTTTGCCGTGCGTCAGGGGTGTTTCGAGTCGTGCTTGCGTCGCTAGCGAATGGCGTTCCTGACGCTGTCCCAGCCGCTGTCTGGCTGTTTGTGTCCTCTTGCCTGTTCTGGAGCGGACGTCGTTCAGGTGCCGGGCCTCGAGGTGCTGTTCGGATCTGCTGGATTCATGATGTCCGATAGCCCGATGGGCCGATATCGATTACCGCTTTGAAACTTCGGCATCCTTGTCATATTGCGCGATATGGCAGCATGTTTTACGCGCCGATGCGGACGGCCCGCGACAGGGGCGCCCGCATCGGCCCGCGGTTCGCCTCTCTATGCCGAGCCGTGCAAAGCGGACGGAAACGAAGCCGCTTCGATGGTGCCGCCACGGCGTTCACCCTCGGACGAACCGTCCGCCGATTCGCCCGTGCCGCTTTGCGTTTCTGGCGCAACCGGGCTTGGGCCAGCATCCGACGACCGACATTCGCCGATGCGCTCAGCACCGCCGTCAGCGCAAGCTTGCGCACCGCCTTCGCTTGCATCGCCGAGCACGGCCGCGAACGTGGCCAGTTGCGAACTGTCCGGCAGCGGCGCCTTGAGCGCGGCCACCATCAGCGACGCAAGACGTGCGATCAGCTGCAGATCGTTCATCGACTTGCCCTGCGAGAACTCGGAAATCAGGCTGTCGGTATCGGTGCCGGCCAGCACGCCCGACAATGCCCCGATAGCGAAGTGCAGGCGCCAGCCCAGTTCCTCGCGCGGCAGATGCGGCAGCGCGCGCTGGAACGCATCGAAAAAGCGCACGGCCACCGATGCGTAATGCCCGTTCAGAAAGTCGCGAATGAATGACGACGGATCGGTATAGGCGCGCCCCAGCAAACGCAGAAAGGCCTTGCCGCCGACGCGCGGATCGCGTGACAGCCGCAGCGCCGGAATGAACATCGCGCCGAGCACGTGCTCGCAGGTCAGACGCGCGCCGAGCATCGTGTCGAAGCGGTCGAGCAGCTTGAGCCGTTCCTCGTTGAGGTGGTCGAGGCGGCGCGAGAGCATCGAGTGAATCAGCGATTCCTTGCTGCCGAAGTGATAGTTGACCGCTGCGAGATTGACCTCGGCGCGCGAAGTGATCTGGCGCAGCGACATGGCCTCGTAGCCGCATTCGATGAACAGCGTTTCGGCGGCGTCGAGAATGCGGGACTTTGTATCGCCGGCATGCCGGCCTGTTGTGCGAACTGCCATGTTGCGTCTCCCAGTTGCCGGGCACCCGGCCCGCAAACAAGCGATTCAAATTGAAATTTGAAACAGTCGTTTTTCAGGATAGGGAAGGATGGTCCGTGCGATCAAGGGGTCAAAGTCGACTAACTCCTCTAGAAGACCTGACGAGGGTGGCCTTTCCTCCATGCGCGACGCGTCATATCGCGCGGAAACAAAAAAGGCCGTTCCGATGTGAATCGGAACGGCCTCGTATTGCTTGCTGCGTGAGTTTGGCCTTGCGTGTACGGCGTGACGCGTGTTTCGCGCCGTGGCGGTTCGAACCGCCTTTGCGGCTATTGCGCCTGAGAATGCGCCGGCAAAATAGCCGTTTGGTTCGAACGCTTAAAGCTGTCCGGCAACGGCACTCCCTGGCGAGTGCGCGGCGATCTCCTTGGCCGACTGCGTCATGTCGATACCGCGGCGCTCGCGGCTAAACGGAATCAGCGCGGCAATCACCACGGCGACGATGCCGATCACCACTGCCATCACCAGCGCGTAGTTGTTGCCGTGCGCTTCGGCAGCGCCCGCCTGAAGCGGACCGTTGACCGACGCGATCAGATTGCCGAGCTGATACACGAGGCCGGGGAAGGTCGCGCGAATTTCGTCGGGCGAGATTTCGTTCAGGTGCACCGGGATCACGCCCCACGCGCCCTGCACGGAGATCTGCATCAGGAATGCGCCGAGCGCGAGCAGCACCGGCGTGCTCGAGAACGCCCACAACGGCAGCACCGGCAACGCGATCAACGCTGCGATGAAGATCGCGCGCTTGCGGCCGATCTTTTCCGATGCCCAGCCGAAGAACAGACCGCCGCAAATCGCGCCGATGTTCAGCACGATCGTGATCCACGACACCGTATGCGCGTCGAACTGATGCTGCACGCGCAGGAAGGTCGGATACAGATCCTGTGAGCCGTGCGAGAAGAAGTTGAACGCGGTCATCAGCACGATCGCGTAAATGGACAACCCGACGTTCTGCTTCAACGTGGCGATCAGGCCCGGCCGCGCTTTCTTTTCGAGCGTCTTGAAGGCCGGCGATTCCGGCACGTGCGCGCGCACGTACAGCACGAGCAGCGCGGGCAGCACGCCGACGAAGAACATGCCGCGCCAGCCGATGTATTGATAGAAGACGCCGAACACGATCGACGCGAGCAGGTAGCCGCTCGGATAACCCGCCTGCAGCAGACCCGAGACGATGCCGCGCGACTTCGGCGGCACGGTTTCCATGGTCAGTGCGCCGCCGACGCCCCATTCGCCGCCCATCGCGATGCCGAACAGCGCGCGCAGCACGAGCAGCGTCATCAGATTCGGCGAGAGGCCGGACAGCAGTTCCAACAGCGAGAAGCACGCGATGTTGAGCATCAGCGTGGGGCGGCGGCCGTACTTGTCGGCAAGCCAGCCGAAAATCAACGCGCCGACCGGGCGCATCATCAAGGTCAACATAATCGCGACGGCAACCGACGGAATAGTCGTATTGAATTCCGCCGCGATATCTTTCAATACGAACACCATTAGAAAGAAATCGAATGCGTCGAGCGTCCAGCCGAGATAGGCGGCGATCGTGACGTTTCTCTGTTCCCGAGTCCAGCTCATTGCTTGTTCCCCTCAGTCTCCAATAACCCGTGTTTTACGACGGGCGGCTCCGTAGCCCCGTACGCCCTATAGGACAAGGGCTTGCGGGGAGTGTACGCCGACCGTTAAACGCTTGCATGGTTGAGGCTGCTTTTATCCGTATTAATACCTGGAGCGAATTCACGGCTGAATCCCTAGTGCATGCTGAATGTCGGATAAATGTAATTATTGTATTGGACGTGTGAGTCTCAATGTTTGTTATTTGTAATGTATATTTGACTTGAAAAACGCTGAGTCAAGGTAATTCGACCGATTCGTTTTCCCGTTCGGTAGAGGCGGCACTCGTCGGATTCAGACTGGCGACGGCCGGCGCGCGCAGGTATAACGGCGGCCCGCGCGGGGTTCGCCGCGCGCATACAAGGGAGACTGATAAATGACAATTCCGCATCTTTGCCTGTTCATCGTGGCGCTGCTGCCTTTTCCGTGGACCATGCTGGCGAAAGTCAGCAAGCGTTACGACAACCGCGCGCCTCGCGCGTATCTCGCCGGTGTCGACGGCTGGCGCGCGCGGGCGCATGCGGCGCATCAGAACGCGTGGGAAGCGCTGGCGATGTTTACCGCGGCGATCGTCGTGGCCGGGCAGGCGGGCGGTCCGAACCCGTGGATCAACTGGCTGGCGATGACCTTCGTCGTCACGCGGGTGCTGCATGGCGTGCTCTATGTGGCGAATCTGGCGTCGCTTCGCTCGCTGGTCTGGTTCGTCGGCTTCGCGTGTGTGGTGTCGATGTTCTTCGTGTCAGCGGGATGAGCGTGCTTGGGGGCGAGGGGGGCGCGTCATCGTATCGCGCGAAGTGGCGCTGGTGGGGCCCGTCGCCACTGCCAGGGCGAGCAGGCGCCTGACTCGATGCTTACCTATGCGTCTGCCGCATCAATAAAGCAGAAAAATCAATTTGATTCATGGTGCGTCGCGGCATAAGATCGTTGCCATCCTTCTTTTTCGCTCTTCGCCGACGCTTCATGTCAGTCAAATCCATCACTTCGAAGTCCGTGCGGCGTGAGCATGGTCCGATAGCGGTCGTTGCCACGGTGACCTTGCTGACGGGGCTCGGCGCGGGTCTCGGCGGCATGTTGCTCGCATTGTTGCTGCACGGCATCCAGCACCTCGCCTACGGCTACAGCGTCACGCACGTGATCAGCGCCGAGAGTTTCCTGCAAGGCGTGACGGACGCGTCGCCCGAACGCCGCGTGCTGGTCCTGACGATTTGCGGACTGATCGCGGGGCTCGGCTGGTGGGCGCTGTATCGTTTCGGGCGGCCGCTGGTGAGCATTCGCGCGGCCATCAAATCCGACGAGCCGCAGATGCCGCTGGCGAGCACGACGATCCATGCACTGCTGCAGATCGTCACGGTCGCGCTGGGTTCGCCGCTTGGCCGCGAAGTCGCGCCGCGCGAGATCGGTTCGGCGCTGGCCGGATGGTTGTCGCGTCGTGCGGGTTTGTCGGTTGCGCAGAGCCGGATCATGGTGGCATGCGGCGCGGGGGCGGGGCTGGCCGCGGTCTACAACGTGCCGCTCGGCGGCGCGGTGTTCGTGCTCGAAGTCTTGCTCGGCAGTTTCGGATGGCCGGCGCTGGTGCCGGCCATCGTGAGTTCGTCGATCGCGGCGCTGGTGGCGCAACTGGGGCTGGGCAACGAGCATCAATACCTCGTTCCGTCGATGACCTTTGGTGTGTCGCTGGTGGCATGGTCCATCGTGTGCGGTCCGGTTTTCGGTGCGGCGGCGTGGTGCTTTACGGAACTGATGAAGCGCTCACGCGCCGCTGCGCCGAAGGACTGGCGCTTGCCCGTGTTGTCGGTGTTGAACTTCGCGATTGTCGGCGTGCTGGCGATGCATTTTCCGCAGCTGCTCGGCAATGGCAAAGGCCCCGCAGGACTCGCATTCGACGGCGGCCTGACGATCAGTCTCGCCGCGATGTTGCTGGTGCTGAAGGTCGTGATCACCGCGAGCAGTTTGCGCGCGGGCGCCGAGGGCGGCTTGCTGACGCCGGGCCTCGCCAATGGCGCGTTGCTCGCGATCGTGCTTGGCGGACTGTGGAGTCTGTTCTGGCCGGGCGCGCCGTTAGGCGCATTCGCAGTGGTGGGCGCAACGGCGTTTCTTGCTGCGTCGATGCAGATGCCGATTACGGCGGTGGTGCTCGTCTTCGAATTTACGCGCGTGAATCAGGAATTTTTGATTCCCGTGCTGTTTGCGGTCGGCGGTGCGCTGCTGGCTTTTCAGGCTTGCACGAAGTGGGCGCCGGCGTTGCAGTCTGGTTTGAGTTTCAACTGGGGTGGAGCGGGTAGAGGCGCGCGATAAAGCGGATTGCCTTCTGCGGCGACATTGGCGTGGTGCGATGTCGTCGCAAGAAGCGCGAAGGATGCAACCGCCTCTGCAAAACGACTCACGGCACGCACGCAAAAGGCATCGCCAAAAACAAAAAACCCCGCGAAGCACGAAGGCTCAACGGGGTGTCTCGTTTCACTTGAAGAGGGGTGGTGCCCAGGAGAGGACTCGAACCTCCACGGTGTTGCCACCGCTAGGACCTGAACCTAGTGCGTCTACCAATTCCGCCACCTGGGCACGTCTTCAAGCTAGACCGCTATTTTAGCAAGCTGATTCAGCGTGTCAATCCCTACTTCAAACAAACATCGCTTTATCAACCGCGCGGTTAAGTCGTGCAACGAAGCGATGCTCCACTACCCAACTACCGTCCTGCCAACTACGCAAACTGACCGCTCAAACGAGCGAATCGGACCACGTAGCTTCCTGCAAAAATTAGAGCCACCCGCAGGTGGCTCTAATTTTGAATCTGGTGCCCAAGAGAGGACTCGAACCTCCACAGTGTTGCCACCGCTAGGACCTGAACCTAGTGCGTCTACCAATTTCGCCACCTGGGCAGGTGATGAACAGCAAAGACCGCCATTATAGCGACAGATTAGGACCTGTCAAGCGTTTCTCCAAACTTGCTTAAACATCTCGCCCACGGGCCCGCACGCGCCTCCCGGCGAGCGTTGACGGACCGCGTGGCGCGCAAGACGGGTGTTAGAATGCCTCGCAGTAGTTCGTTGGCACGGTGCACACACGCCCGTCGACTCAGCCTTGAACGAGCCGGACCCGAGCAGTCTTTTCTGTGCATTTGCAGGTGCAATTCAAGCGCAACGCAAACGCTTCTTCAGCCGAGCTACATCGCCGACCGACGTCCATGCAACGAGAAAAAATCATCGACAAGCCCTTGAGCAAATTTCCGTATCCGATTCCAAGCCGCGAAGAAATTCTGGGCGTCCTGCGCACGAGTGAAACGCCGCTTGCTGCGAACGACATCGCCGAAGCCCTGTCGATCAAGCGACAGGAGCGCGAAGGATTTTTCAAGCGCTTAGGCGCGATGGAGCGCGACGGCCAGATCCGGCTCGACCAGCGCAATCTCTATCAGTTGACGCATCCGTCGAACTTCGTCGCGGGCCGTGTACAGGGTCATCGCGACGGCTTCGGTTTTCTGATTCGCGACGACGGCCAGGACGATCTGTTCCTGCCCACCGCCGAGATGCAGAAGGTCATGCACAACGACCGTGTGCTCGCGCGCATCGTCGGTTATGACCGGCGCGGCCGCCCGGAAGGGCATATCGTCGAAGTCACGGATCGCGCCAACAAGCGCGTGATCGGTCGCCTGCTCAACGAGAACGGCGCGCTGATCGTCGCGCCCGAAGACAAGCGCATCGGCCACGACATTCTGATCACGCAGAATACCAAGAAGGCCAAAGTCGGCCAGGTGGTGGTGGTCGAGCTGACCGATTTCCCGAGCCGTCATTCGCAGCCGCTCGGCCGCGTGGTGGAAGTGCTCGGCGATATCGACGACCCCGGCATGGAAATCGAAATCGCGGTGCGCAAGTACGGCGTGCCGCACGAGTTCAGCCCGGACGCGCTCGACGAAGCCTCGAAGCTGCCCGACGAAGTCCGTCCGGTCGACGCGCGTCACCGCATCGATCTGCGCGACGTGCCGCTCGTCACGATCGACGGCGAAGACGCCCGCGACTTCGACGACGCGGTGTACTGCGAACCGGTGCAGGTCGGCCGTGGCGAGGGCTTCCGCCTGATCGTCGCGATCGCGGACGTGTCGCACTACGTGCTGCCGAAGAGCGGGCTCGATGCCGACGCGATCGAACGCAGCACGTCGGTGTATTTCCCGCGCCGCGTGATTCCGATGTTGCCGGAGAAACTGTCGAACGGCTTGTGCTCGCTGAACCCGCACGTCGATCGTTGCGTGCTCGTGTGCGACATGATCGTCACCGCGCGTGGCGAAGTGAAGGCGTATCAGTTCTATCCCGGCGTGATGCATTCGGCCGCGCGTCTGACCTATACGGAAGTCGCCGCGGTGCTGAAAAACACCAAGGGTCCGGAGGCCGCGCGCCGCGCCGCATTGCTGCCGCAATTGCAGAATCTGTACGGCGTCTACAAGTCGCTGTTCGCGGCGCGCCAGAAACGCGGTGCGATCGACTTCGATACGACCGAGACGTACATCGTCTGCAACGCGCAGGGCAAGATCGAACAGATCGTGCCGCGCACCCGCAACGACGCGCACAAGCTGATCGAGGAATGCATGCTGGCCGCGAACGTCTGCGCGGCCGACTTCCTCAAACGCAACAAGCATGCGGGTCTGTTCCGCGTGCACGCCGGGCCGACCGCGGAAAAGCTCGAGAATCTGCGTACCTTCCTGCGCGGCATGGGCTTGACGCTCGCCGGCGGCGACACACCGCACGCGAGCGATTACGCCGCGCTGATGGCGCAGATCCGCGAACGGCCCGATGCGCAGATGCTGCAAACCATGCTGCTGCGCTCGATGCAGCAGGCGGTCTACAGCCCGGAGAACATCGGCCACTTCGGTCTTGCGTATGAGGCGTATGCGCACTTCACGAGCCCGATTCGCCGCTATCCCGATCTGCTCACGCACCGCGCGATCTACGCGATCCTGCAGGGCCGCAAGTATCAGCCGGAGCCGCCGCAAGGCGTCGAACTGAATACGGCGCTGTCGCCGCGCGCCCGCGCGATGCAGCAGGCCGACGACGAAAAGCGCGGCCGCCAGCGCGGCAACAACGTCGCGATCTGGGAAGAGCTCGGACTGCATTGCTCGGCCAACGAACGCCGCGCCGACGAAGCGTCGCGTGACGTCGAAGCATGGCTGAAGTGCTATTTCATGCGCGACAAGCTCGGCGAAGAGTATGGCGGCATGGTGAACGGCGTGACGTCGTTCGGCATTTTCGTGCAGCTCGATTCGCTCTTTATCGAAGGCCTCGTGCACGTGACCGAACTCGGCTCCGACTACTTCCAGTACGACGAGATCAAGAACGAGTTGCGCGGCGAGCGCACCGGCATTCGTTATCGTCTGTCGGATCGGGTGCGGGTGCAGGTGAGCCGCGTCGATCTCGACGCGCGCAAGATCGACTTCCGGCTCGTGCGCGACACGCCGATCAAGCCGCCCGCTGCGCGCGCGGCGCTGGCCGACAAGGGCGCCGGTGAGAGCGGCGGCGCGCGCGTGCGTTCGCTGCCGCCAGCCGAAGCCGGTGCGACGGCGCCGGGCGGCGCGCGGCGCAAGAAGGCCGCGCCCGCGCAAACCGTCGCGGTCAAGGAAGCGCGCGCGGCGCGTGGTGCGGCGAAGAAGCATGGCGCCGCGGCCAAAGCGGCGTCGAAACCGCAGGCACGCAAGAAGCGCTGAAGCGGTTTCACCGCCTGAACCGCGCGCATCGGGTACGTTCATACGTGCCGGTTGCGCGCGGTCTGCGTTTTATCGTGGCACGCAGGTAAGCGCACGAGCGCGCCAGGCAGGCAAAGTATTCACGCGAAGTACTCAGACTCGTATTCATCACAGCAGCGCGCGTTGCAATCGCGCTCAATCAAAGGTTGTTCAGTCATGGCACGTCTCAAGGTTTTATACGGTTTCCACGCAGTGACCGCGCGTATCCGGCACGATGCGTCGACGGTCGAAGATGTCTATTACGACGCGACGCGCAAAGACCGTCGCATGACCGAATTCCTGCACTCGGCGAAGGAAGCGGGCGTGCGTCTGATCGCCGCCGACGAAACGCGTCTGTGGGGCCTCGCGCACACCGAGCGTCACCAGGGCGTGGTGGCCCGCGCGGGCGACATGCCGCTCGCGCAGAACCTGGCCGAACTGCTCGACGGCATCAACGGTTCGCCGCTGATCCTGGTGCTGGACGGCGTGACCGATCCGCACAATCTCGGCGCCTGCCTGCGCGTGGCCGATGCGGCCGGTGCGCATGCGGTGATCGCGCCGCGTGATCGCGCGGTCGGTTTGAATGCGACCGCCGCGAAGGTCGCGAGCGGCGCGGCCGACACCGTGCCTTACATCACGGTGACGAATCTGGCGCGCGCGCTGCGCGAACTGAAGGACGCGGGCGTATGGGTCGTCGGCACGGCGGGCGAGGCCACCAAGAGCCTCTACGACACCGAACTCGACGGTCCGGTGGCGCTCGTGATGGGGGCCGAAGGCGAGGGCATGCGCCGCCTCACGCGCGACACCTGCGACGTGGTCATGCAGATTCCGATGGCGGGCACGGTCGAAAGCCTGAACGTCTCCGTGGCGTCGGGCGTGTGCCTGTTCGAAGCGGTGCGGCAGCGGGCGGTGAAGAAGTAATCGCCCGGCGCTCGCGCATCACTCCGGTAAACTAGCGGTTTTTATCGCTTTAACTGCTCGCCAGCCTCTCCCATGACCCAAGACGAACTCAAACAACTGGTCGGCCAGGCCGCCGCCGACTACGTGAACGCCAACGTGCCCGAAGGCGCGGTGATCGGCGTCGGCACCGGCTCGACCGCGAACTGCTTCATCGACGCGCTGGCCGCGAACAAGGCGCGCTATCGCGGCGCGGTGTCGAGTTCGCTCGCCACGACCGCGCGTTTGCAATCGCACGGCTTCAAGGTGCTCGACCTGAACGAAATCGATTCGCTGCCGGTATACGTGGACGGCGCCGACGAAATCGACGGCAGCGGCGCCATGATCAAGGGCGGGGGCGGCGCGCTGACGCGCGAAAAGATCGTGGCGTCGGTGTCGGACGTGTTCGTCTGCATCGCGGATGCGAGCAAGCTGGTCGACACGCTGGGCACCTTCCCGCTGCCGATCGAAGTGGTGCCGATGGCGCGCACCGCGATCGGCCGCCGCGTCACCGCGCTCGGCGGCGTGCCGGTGGTGCGTGTGACGAAAGAGGGCGTGCCGTTCATCACCGACAACGGCAATGAGATCATCGACGTCAAGGGGCTGCGCATCAGCGACCCGCGCACGCTGGAAACGCACATCAATGCGTGGCCGGGTGTGGTCACCGTGGGCCTGTTCGCGGGCCGTGGCGCGAACCTGTGCCTGCTCGGCACGGATACCGGCGTCGAGACGATCGAGTACCGCAAGGGCTGATCGACGGTCGTTCTGACATCGCGCGTGAACCTGCATTTTGCGGGTTTGCGCGCGATTCGCTTTTGTAAGCACCGTTGGCTCTGGCGCGCGGCCTGGCTGGTTGCCGTGCCGTCCGCTGCCGACATTGCGTTGCCGCAGACGTAAGCCGCGCATCGTTTCGCGCGTCGCTCCGTGAGACGCTATGTGAGTGTCCGATCGGTGCGCAATGTCCTGATCATTGCGGCGAGCACCGCGCCTCTGTCACACCCATCTCTTCAGCGACCAACGCCTCGAACCGGCTCTGCCCAGTCGGCGTACGCAGGCGCACCGCCATCATCCTTCCCGTCCGCGCGAACCCATGGCCCGAGGCCAGCCGCGTCCTTCGCCGCCGTATGCAACATCCCCGGCTTCGCATTGGCATACGAACATCCAGCCGATTATTCGCGCACTGTCGCGCGTCGAATGTGGGCGCGCGCACGCACAGTAATTAATGCGGCACATACACTCGTTGCTAGGCCCAAGAGGTGCTTTTTTCCCGACAGCTAGGAGAGGTCATGAAAGTGGCGATCGTGCACGACTGGCTCGTCGCAACCGGCAGTGCGGAGAAAGTGCTCGAGCAGATCATCGAGTGCTTTCCCGACGCGGACCTTTTCAGTCTGGTCGATTTTCTCGATGACCGCCGGCCGCTGCGCGGCAAGTCCGTCACGACGTCGTTCATTCAGCACCTGCCATTCGCACGGCGCCGCTATCGCGCGTATTTGCCGTTGATGCTGCGCGCCATCGGGCAGTTCGATCTCTCAGATTACGACCTGATTATTACGAGTTCGCGCATGCTCGCCAAGGGTGTGCCGGTGGGCCCGGGTCAGACGCATGTGAGTTACGTGCATTCGCCGATGAGCTATGCGTGGGATCTGCAGCACCAGTATCTGCGTGAAGCGAAGCTGACGCACGGGCCGAAGTCGTGGGCAGCCCGCACGTGGCTGCATTATCTGCGCAGTTGGGATACGCGTTCGACGAGCGGTGTCGACAGCCTGATTGCGAACTCGCATTGTGCGGCACGGCGCATGATGAAAACGTACCGGCGCGAGGCCGCGGTGATTCCGCCGCCCGTCGACGTGAACGAATTCGAAGTGCGTGCGCAAAAGGAAGATTTCTATCTGAGCGTGTCGCGCATGGCGTCGGACAAGCGACTCGATCTGATCGTCGAGACCTTCAATGCGACGCCGCAGCGCAAGCTGGTCGTCATCGGCGACGGGCCGCAGATAGCGGCGCTGCGCGCGAAAGCCGGGCCGAACGTGACGATCCTCGGGCATCAGCCGTTCGAGGTTCTGAGGGATTATCTGCAACGCGCGCGGGCCTTCGTATTCGCAGCCGAGGAAGATTTCGGCATCGTTCCGCTCGAAGCGCAGGCTTGCGGCACGCCGGTGATTGCCTTCGGCAAGGGCGACGCGCTGGACATGCTGACGCCGCTCGGCGACGCGCATCCCACCGGCATATATTTCGGATCCCAAACGGTCGTGTCGATGCGCGAGGCGATCGATCGCTTCGAACGGCTGCGTGAAGGCATCACACCGGCCGCTTGCCGCGCGAATGCCGAACGGTTTTCGGCAGCGGTGTTCCGGCGCGCGTTCATGGCCGAGGTCACCCGCACGATTGCCGCCGCCGGCATGCGTCAGCGCGTGGGAACGGTGGAGGTGGGCGAGCACGATCTGGAGACCGAAGACCTTGGATGGTCCGAGAAGCCTACATCCAGAAGTAACTGGGGGCCGTGATGCGCCTGGGCGGATTGTGCCGGGTGGTTCGGCACGATCCACAGCTGGCTAGGGGTATCTATTTATTCGCATATTGAGAAATTCGCAATATGCGAATAAATAGACTTTCGTCGTACCGCAGTAGGCCGCACATGGCCGTCCGGACTATGCCGTCCGACCGGCTATCGCTGTCAATCCGCTCCGTTTGGCCTTGCAGGTGAACGCGCATCTTCGACGCGCGGGTACGTGCGGGGGAAGACGATGTGGGTCATTTCAAAGAAGGCGTTGCTGGACTTTATAAAGCGACATCCGGGGTGCGCGCAGTGCGCTATTGACGTGGTAGTCGCTGGCGCAGGCTTACCTTGCGTGTGGCTATAACGACCTGAAGCAGACGTTCGCCAGTGTGGACCATGTGCCGCCGCAATACATCTTTTTCGATGTAGGCGCCAACCGGTTCAGGATCGTCGCGGCGATTCACTACAACAGGCTGTCGTTATTCGTTCGTCATGTATGACGCGTGCGGAGTACGACCTTTGGACGAGGAAGAATCTAAACTCATGAACGCCGATCGCCTTCCGGGACCTTTTCCCGACGTTGCCCAAACTTGGGTCGCGCTGCAAAACCAGTTGCCGATCACGCCTATTCGTACCGAAGAGGATTATCAGCAGATGGTGCGGCTCGCCAACTCGCTCGCCGATCAGCTGAACGGCAACGAGGAAGATCCGCTGGCCGATCTGTTCGCGATCGTCAAGGAGCTGGTCGCAAGCTGGGAAACGCACAATGTGACGATTCCCAAGGCAGAGCCACGCGAAGTATTGCGGCATCTGCTGGAGACCCACGGACTCAAGCAGAAGGATCTGATAGGAATCGCGTCGCCCACCGTCGTGAGCGATATTCTCGCGGGGCGGCGCGCCATCAGCAAGAAGGTGGCGAAGGCACTTGCCTTGCGTTTTCATATCGACGTCAGCGCGTTTCTGTGAAGATCGCGCAATGCCGGCTTCGTGCCGGGCGCGCTGTGGAGGATTAGCCGGCCGGCTCGCTCTTCGACCCGTTCCATCCGCGCGGTCGTCGGCGGGCTTGCAATCGTGCCTTTGGCATCGGCGCAACGGCAATGACGCGGCGACCGTTTGAGAGCGTGGATGAGTGCGCCGTGGCTCACGCCGGCGCAGCCGCTTGTGTCACCGCTTGTGTCACCGCTTGTGTCACCGCTTGTGTCGCCTATGCCGGCCCACGTCGCGGAACAGGTTCGTGGCGGCACGGCGGACATGCCGCTGGTACCGGCTCGGATTGAAAATGATAGGTGGGGGCACTCGCGCGAAGCGGATGCTTCGCTCAATCAGCGTATCGCTTCCTGCCACGCGCCGCGCATTGCGCGCAGGCCCACTCGCCATTTACGAAGCGCAAGCGCCACGCCGCCGTGTTCGAACGCCAGCGACAATGCACGCAGAAAGCCCGGGTCAGCGCGCTCGCCAATCAGCGTCGAGTAAGCGACGAACGCCCATCGCCCGTGCGGGCTCAGGTATTCGCACATGATGAGCCGGAGATTGAATGACGCGTTGTAGAAGGCCGCGTCGTTGAAAGCGGAGCGCGGGCCTTCGTCGCTGCGCTGCACGGGGAAGTGCTCGACCAGCAGCGACGGGTCATAGATCAGAGTCCAGCCGCGCCGTTGCACGTCCAGACTGAACGCCATCTCGCAGTGAGCTTGCGCGCCGTGGCCGCGTAAGCGCGAGTCGAACCGCAGCGCGCCGATCGCCTCACGGCGAAACGCCATGTTGACGCCTTTGAGTACCTGGACCCGGCGCGCTTCGCCATGGCCGATATGGTGGTTGCCGATGATCCGGCCATACCAGCGCACGAGGCCCACACGCGGCGTGTGACCCTGCAGGATGCCGTGGCGTTCATGCACGATGTCACGGCCGCCCAGGCCGCCGAGCGTGGGATCGTCGTTGAACGCGCGAGCGATGCGCGCGATCCAGTCGCTGTGCGGCGCGGCGTCGTCTTCGGTGAAGCAGAGCACATCGCCGCTCGCGCTTTCGATGCCGAGGTTGTACGCGGCAACCATTCCCGGCTTGCGCATCAGCACGACGAAGCGGCGCGGATCGGGCCGGTTGGCTTCGCGTGTGCGCAGCCAGTCGAGTGTGGCGTAGTCGTCGTGGCGCGCCACCACGATCACTTCGTCCGCGCGGCGCTCCTGCGCGTCGAGTGCGGCGAGGCAGCGGGCCAGGTCGGCCGTGCGCCGATGCGTCGGCACGATCACCGACACTTTCACGAACGGTTGCCGCACTGGCATGGTCAGAATGCGTTGCGGCCGACGAAGCCCTTGAAGATGGTGATGAACACGATCTTCATGTCGAACCAGAACGACCAGTTCTGAATGTAGAAGAGGTCGAACTTGACACGCGCTTCCATCTTTTCCACTTTGGTGGTGGCGCCGCGATAGCCGTTCACCTGAGCCCAGCCGGTGATGCCCGGCTTGATCCGGTAGCGGTGCATGTAGCCGTACACCTGATCCTTATAGAGATCGTCGTGTTCGACCGCATGCGGGCGCGGGCCGACCACCGACATCTGGCCGAGCAGCACGTTGAGGAACTGCGGCAGCTCGTCGAGACTGGTGCGGCGCATGAAGCCGCCGAGTTTCGTCACGCGCGCATCGTTGCGCGAAGCCTGGGTGACCTGGCCGTGCGTTTCGTGGTGAACGGTCATCGAGCGGAACTTGTAGATCCCGAACGGCTCGCCGTCGACACCCTTGCGCGTCTGGCGAAAGAACACGGGCCCCGGCGAGCCGAGCTTGATGCCGATCGCGAGCACGATGAACACCGGCGCGAGCACGAGCAGCGCGAGCGCCGCGAACAGACGGTCGAACATCAGCTTGGGCCACATCTGCGGCGGCGAGAAGGGCGTCGCGCTCAGATTGAGCGTGGGTAGTCCGACGACGTCGACGAGCGCGTGGTTGAACAGCGAGAGGCTGCGTACATCGGGAATGAAGCGCAGATTCACGAAGTCGTGTCTGAAGATATGCGTGAAGCGATAGATCGTATGTTCTTCGGAAAGCGGCAGCGCGAGCCACACTTCGCTGACGCGTTCGTTGCGCACCTTGCTGACGAACGCATCGAGATCGGTCAGCACCGGCAAGCGCTTCAGGCGCGTGCCATAGTTGGCGGCGCCTTCGATGCTGGTATCGAAGACGCACACCGGTTTGAAGCCGGCTTGCGGCGCATGTTCGAGATGCGCGAGCAGCGTACGCGAGAAGCCGGGCGCGCCGACGATCGCGACGGTGCGGAAATTCATCCCGCGTCGCCGCACGCTGCGCAACACCAGGTGCGTGATGCAGCGGGTGGCGATGATCATCGCGCCGGAGATCAGCGTCGAGTAACCGAACCACAGCCGCGACACCGCATCCATGCGATGCAGCGTGAACACCAGCACGAGGCCGGTGGCGACCACCACCAGCCACGCCGCCGAGATTCTCGCCAGCACTGGCGCCAAAGCCTTGCCGCGCCACGTTTCATACACGCCGAAGCCCGGAAACAACAGCAACACGAGCAGACAGTTGAAGGCGATCAGAAGACGCTCGGTGTCCGACAACTCGATCGGCGTCGAGAAGCGCAGCCAATGCCCGAGCACGCTTCCGGCAATCACGAAAATCGCATCGAGAACCCGTGTAGTATTCCTGAACATATTTTTCTTTATTCTGGTGATCGGGCGGCACCTTGCTTATTCGACGGTTTCGGCCTGGCGCAGGCGCGGCAGCAGACGGTCGAATTCGCGCTTGACGAGGCCGTAGCATTCGCATGCACGCGCTTCGAGGCCCTTGCGATCGAGCACCTTGATGTGGCCGCGGCTGTGATGAATCAGGCCTTCATCGTGCAGCTTGCCGGCGGCTTCGGTAATGCCTTCGCGGCGCACGCCGAGCATGTCGGCGATCAGTTGCTGGGTGACCGTCAGATCATTCGACGCGACGCGATCCACTTCGATCAGCAGCCAGCGGCACAGTTGCTTGTTCAGCGCGTGGTGGCGATTGCAGGCGGCAGTTTGCGCGACTTGCGTGAGCAGAGCGTGCATATACAGCAGCATCAGGCGGCGCAGGAAGTCCGAGCGGGCGAATTGCTGTTTGAGCGCCTGTGCGCTCATCCGGTAGGCGAAGCCGGCGCATTGCACCTGCACACGGTTCGGCATGGTTTCGCCGCCGGTGAGCACCGGTACGCCGGTCATGCCTTCGCGGCCGACCGCGGCGATTTCGACCGAGCTGCCGTCTTCCATCGTCGAGAGCATCGAGATGATCGCGGTGGTCGGGAAGTAGACGTGATGAATGCGTTGACCCGAGTCGCACAGCAACTGCTCTGTGCGCAGATGAACCAGTTCGAGATGGGGAGCTAGCGCTTGCCATTCGTGCGACGGCAATGCTCCAAGCAAGTGGTTACCGTGCAGATCGGATTGAAGTGTCAACATGATCGGTCCTCGCGTGAAAGTCGCGTTGAGGGCGGCTTTCTGTTTTTGATCCGATGTCCGCATCCGTGATGAAATCACACACTGCCTGGCGAGCAGTGAAGGATGGACAGACTCGGCCCCGTATTGGCCTGGTGCGTCGCCGCCGTTTTTGTGGACCCTGCTGCGGTGACGCTGCGTTGCGCTTAGCTATTAGCGAGGAGTGTGCCAACGCTACGCAAAGCGAGCGCTGGTGCGGCGCAGCGAACCAAACCTTAGCGGCGCGCGAAGCCAAATGTGACTTTTTGTTTCAAATCTGTACAACGCATCGCCTGGAGGTCCGCGTTTCGCGGGCTCCTTTCAAACGACCGAAGCCGTTGATGGTATTGGCCTGGAGCGTGTTGACGGGGTTCCCGGAGCAGGTGTCTCAGAGTTGAAGTCGCCCCACCACGCGCGTTGTGATGCGATGTCCGCGATGTGCCGGAATTGATTCAGATGTGTTCAACACGCTGCGTGCGCTGCCGCACGGAGTGCTTATCCGCAGGTCCGGAAGTCGCAAAAAAACCAACAGTGATTCGCCCAGACAAACACATGGGTTCGCGAAGTGTGAGGTTTTATGCGCCTCGCACGCCATACCTAGATCAGCGCGACATCTAGCGGTAGAACGTGGCGGATATCGCATTGATCGCGCGCACTTCACCCGCGGGTGTCGCGCATGTTGCATCAGCGTTAACCACGGAGCTGGATGCGTGCGCAACGATTCGTTCTTGCGACGCGAGTGATGTCAGAGGAATCAGCGGCACGATGACGGGGCGATGCGGCGCGAGGTGGAACCAGTCGCGCGCGGCACGATAGTGTGGGTCGATGATATGAACAAAGCGTGCAAAGCGTTTCGTTTCGATGACGAGCTGCCAGCCGTCGCCACTGCGCTGCGTGAACGCTGTCAGACCGAGGTCGTGACGCTCGCTTATGCGCCGCTCGGGCAGATGGAACGCCTCGCAAACGATTTCCTCGCTCGCCGCGTCGCGCAGTGTCGCCAGCGTGACATCATGTGCACGCGGGCCGAATCGGTAGGCGTGCGTAAAATCGAAGAACTGGCCGAGGCACGCGGCCGCGCCAAGACGTTGCGCGCTGCGCGGCGGCAACTCGACGGGGCAACTCGCTGACACGACCTTCACGCTGCCGTCGCGCAGGCAGACCAGATCCAGTCGTCCGCTAAACGTTTGCGCGCGCTCGTTGATCAGGTGAATATCGAGGCCGTTGAGCCCTTCGTCGGTCAGCGTGATCTGGATGGGTTGCAGGGTGTGCGCGAGGCCGTGTAGCGCGCTTTTGGGCCGCCCTGTGGCGTCGATCACACCCCAGCCGGCGCCCGCGCGCAGATCCTGCAATTGCCAGACCAATCCACCCGCGCAGGTCGAGTCCGCGCGTCGCCATTCGGCGAACACCTCGCTCATCACCTCCGCCACCACCGCGCGCGACAGATCCAGATAACGCTCGGGGTCTTCATAGCGCAGCTGCGCCGGCTCGACGCCGTACAGCGTGCGCAGATAGTGGTCGCGCACGTCGTCGAAATCCCAACCCGCGCCAGGATCGCGCGGCACGGCGGCCTTCCAGCGCGGATCGTGCGAATGGATCGTGCCGAGCGCGTCGTGCAAGGTCGCGTCGTCGGGTACGTTGGCGAAGGCGAGGCATTCGGCGGCGAAGCGCACCTGCGCGCGACGTGCGTCGTGAAGCGGGCGCTGGTACGCGCCTACCCCGTAGTAGTGCGTCACGCCTTCGTCGGTCGAAAACGGCCATGTTCCGCCCGCAGGCGAGTTGGGGACATACGGCACGTCCGGCCGTTCGCATGCGACGATCGTGGGTAACAGTTCCGTGAACACGGCTTGCGCGCGCATCGAAAGCGGCAGGCCGAACATGGCCGCCTGCTGGTCGGCTTCGCTGCCGCCGCACAATACGGCGAGCGCCGCGAAGCGTCGTGTGCGGGTCAGAAACTGCGTGGCTTCCCGTTCGATCGATGCGCGGAAGGCGGCATCGTTCGGGTAGTCGAAATTGGCCAGCGCGAAGTCTTGCCAGACGAGCAGGCCGTATTCGTCGGCGAGTGCGTAGAACGCGTCGGACTCGTACACCATCGTGCCGCCCACGCGCAGCATATTCATGCCGGCGGCGCGGGCCAGTTCGAACGTGTGACGCAGTTGCGCTTCAGTGCCGGCGAGCGTCACGAGGTCCGCGCTGGTCCAGCACGCGCCGCGGCAGAACACGGGCACGCCATTCACGCGGAGTGCGAAGCCCGTGCCGTCGGCGCCGCGTTCCACGTCGAGGCTGCGAAAGCCGATCGAGCCTAGAGAGTAAGAATTTGGCCGACCGTCATCGAGTTGCAACGTCAGAGGATATAAAGTCGGCTCGCCGTGCGTGTGCGGCCACCAGCGCTCGGCGTGCGGCACGCGCACGACGCCGGTCAACGTATAAGCGTCGCGCCATTGCAAAGACGAAATGGCAGTGCCGCATTTGAGCGTCGCGTCGCAAGTCGCGGCTTCGTGTGGATACGCGAAACGTAGCGTGAGCGAAACGAGCCCGTCTTCGCCATCGACGCGGCTCGTCAGGTCGATCGAGTCGAATGCGTGCGGCGCATCGCCCAGCAGGTCGACCGGACGCCAGGGACCGACCGCGTGAATCGACGGGCACCAGCCCGGCATATGGCCGAGCAGTGTGGTGCGCACGTTACGCAGCGTCGGCGGCGAGACGAGTCGCGGCCGCCAGCGCGCGCGCGGGCGTTTTGCGGCCAGCGCGGGTGTCAGGGCGCGAAAGCACAGCGCCAGTGTCGTGCTGCCATTCAGTTCGATGTCCAGATCATGTGCGACGAACATCGAGTCGGAATCGAGACGCTTCACGCCGTCGAGCCAGATTTCCGCGAGCGTGGCGAGGCCGTGCAGCCGCAAGCGGCGTTTGCCCATGCCGTTGAGCGTGATGCGATACCAGTGGTCGTCGAACGCGAGCGGCGGCGGGTGCGCGAGGTCGAGCAGACCCGCGGCCCGGCGTGCGCTTGCGACGGTGCCAGGCACCGGCGCTGCGAGCCAGCCATGCGCCGGCAACTGCGCAGGCGACCCGCACGCGCCCGCCGGCGTGCTGACGCACTGCCAGCCGGTGTCGAGCCGTTGCGGCCAGAGTGATGGCGTCGCCATCGGGTCCGGTGCGGCCATGCATGTGCCCGCATGCTCGGTTCGGTTAACCTGCGCGGCTTCATCGGCGGAGGCGGCGACGGTGGTGGTTGCGACTACATGCGCAATCGAACCATCGCCGCGTGCGTCATCGGCCGCCGGATCGTGCGTCAGTACATCCAAAGCGAACCCCCAAAAAACGCTATTCGGCGCGAGACGCGCGTGTCATCGCACCAGCGCGGCAAGCGGCGGCAACGTCGCTTCATAGGCGCTTTCGAGCATGTCGAAGCAGTCTTCGCACGCATCGCGCCGTCCGCGCGCGATGGCTCGCACGAGCCGGAACTGCATCACCATCGACTCCGACGCGATGCGCTGCGCCGCGGCCGGGATCGACGCGGGCATCTCGAAGCCTTGCCCGGACAGCCAGAGCAGATACTTCGACAGAAACTCGAAGTTCGCACCCAGTTGCCGCATCAGGTTGAACGAGTACGGATGGAAGAACGCCTCGCCGCGTTCGAGCAGCATGTCGAGATGCGCGGGAAACGCGGCACGCCACGACGAAATCGGATTGGCGAGCGGCCTTCGCTGCAGATGCGCGCACAGCAATTCCGCCGACGTCTCCGCGAGCGCGGCGCCTTCGAGCGCGGGCCGCGCCTGCTTGGCGAATTCCACATACGGAAACAGCAGATCGGGTTGCTGCGCGAATTGCGGGAGCTTGCGGAACACGCCGTCGTAGTCCTCGCCGTCGAGCAGGTGATAGCCGGTGTTGTGGAAATAGCCGAGGCGGCGCGCCGCGGGATCGATGAAGTCGATGCCCACCGTGGTCTTCGGATGCTCGCGGCGATACGACGTGGCGCGCGTGTTCGGCAGGTAATAGCCGTCCACTTCGACCAGCACCGTATGGCCTCGCGTGGTCTGCGCGAGCACGCGGGCTTCGAGCGAATCGTAGATGGCCAGTTCCTGCACCTGGGTGCCGTACAGCCGCTCGATATCGTCGAGCGGGAATTTGAAGAACGTGAACTGGTCGCCTTCGAAGTCCTGTGTGACGGTAAACGCGAACGCCGCGCGCGGGTCGAGCCCGAAGCCATGCAGCAACTCGATCCACAGATCGACGTAGCAGTTGGTCTCCTGCCACACGCGCTCGCCCTGATGCAGCGCGTGGGGTACGTGTTCGCGCAGGCGCATGCCGGATCCCGGCGCGGCGGCGCTGTCACGCGCGGACAGGTCGACGCGCCGGGGCATCGGCAAAGCGCTGGACGTGCTCATTGGCGTGGATGTCAGAGATGGGTTCATGCGCCGCCTCCGGTGTGTGCCGCGCTCGCCTGCAAGGTCCGCATGCCTTGCGCAACGCGCCCTTCGGTGTCGCCCCACAGCAGCGCGCGCACCTCGTCAGGCCAGCCGTTCACGTCGAGGCCATGATGACGGAACAGTGCGAGTGTGATGCGTTCCATGCCGAAGCCGACGCAGCCCGTATGCGCCACCGCGCCGTCTGCGCAGGCGATCTTCCAGATCGCGCCGAAATGCTCCATGTGATAGTTGAACGACAGGCAGGCAGTCTTGCCGCGCGGATCGGCGATGGGAATCAGCAGTTCGAACTTCAGTGCCTGGGCGCGCTGACTGTCGGCGACGATCTTGCCGCCGCGGCCGAAGAACGGGTCGTTGGCGAGATCCACTTCGACCGGCAGTTGCAGCATCGTCACCAGCAGCGAACCGCGATCGATCCACATCTGCCGGAACGCCATCACCTGGTCGGCGCTGCCGAGGCGCACGTATTCGCGCTGCCGGAACATCTGCATGCGGCCCGGATCGAGCGACGGTTCATGGCGGAAGCAGTACGACAGCACGTCGACCGTGCGGCCTTCGGCAGGCAGTGCTCCGCGCCGCGCCATCACCGGATAGATCGGATAGCAGGCGGCGGGCGTCAGCACCACGCGCGTGGGCTTTTGCTGCGCCATCCAGGCGTCGCTGCGCTCGCTGTCGCTGTCGCTATCGGTCAGCGCGTCGTCGAGCGCGCGCAGCAGGCGGCGGTGACCGAGGTCGTCGCCGCAGAACGAATGGATCGTGCCCGCGAGATTCGGGAAGCTCTTCAGATATTCGCTGTCTTCGAAGTCGGTGCGGCGCATTGCCGGTGGAAAGCGCAGCACTTCCGGCTGCTGGTCCGCGCCCAGGTGCGTGATCGCCACGTTCAGGCGATCCAGCACGTCTTCGAAAATCTGGCTGCGGCCGTACAGGCCGTTTTCGCCGGTATCGATCAGCAGGCCCGCGGCCAGCAGTTCGTCGCGAAAGTCCGGTGCGGTGCTCGCGTCCGCAGCCGCGGCCGCGGCGGTATCGGTCATCGTGTTCATTCAGGCTTTCCCCGGTGCGGCAGGACGCTGCGCGAGCAACAGACTCGCGGTGTTTTGCGCAATGCGGTCGTTGTTGATCATCAGCGGCGCGGAGTGCAGGTCGCGCAAGTGGCGTCCCACGCTGTACGGCGTGCCGTTCTTGTAGCCCGCCATGCCGCAGATCATCAGCACTTGCTGGACGACTTGCAGCGCGGTGGTCGAGATGCTGGTCTTCAGCGTGTTCATGTCGGACGCGAAGCCGAGCAGCGCCGCGAGTGGCGCATCGGCCTGCGGGCCGTCGTGCCGCGCCTGATGCGCGGCGCGTGCCGCTTCCAGCGCGACCGACAGGCGCGCCTGCATCATCTGCAGCAGGCCGACCGCTTCAGCCAGGCGCACGCCCGCCGGCGGAACCGAGCCCGGGGTCGCGCGTGCCTGGGCGCGGAAAAATGCCTTCGCGCGATTCACCGCGTCGATCGAGATGCCGGTCCAGACGGAGGCCCACAGCGTGTGCGAGACCGGCAGCATGGTCTGGTCGGCGATCTCGGCGAAGGGCGTCGCGAGGATCTGTTCGGCAACGCCCGTCGCGACCAGCCGGAAGCCCTCGCTGCAGGTGCCGCGCATGCCCAGCGCGTCCCAGCCGCCACGCTTTTCGAGTTGCGTGTCATCGCGCAACGCGACGATCAGCACCTGGTCGGCCGCGGCCGATTCCGCGGTGCGGCGCGCGGTAACGAGAATGCCGTCGGCGTGCGCGCCGTAGGAGATCGTCGGTGCGAGCTTTTCGATCCGGAACCGCGGGCCGTCGAGCTCGACCGAGCAGGCGCTCGTGCGCATGTTGCCGCCGATGGTTTCCTCGGACGTCGCCGACGCCAGCAGCCATTGATGCTCGACCAGTTGCGCGAGCAGGCGCCGATGCCACGCCGACTCGCCGCCATGCGCCTCGATGCACGCGACCTGGATCTGATGCATTGCATAGACCATCGCGGTCGACGCGCAGCCTTGCGCGAGCGTCTCGCAGATCGCGCCGATGTCCGCGAGCGACAATCCCGCGCCGCCGCACGCGGTCGGCACCATCGCGGACAGCAGGCGTTCGCGTTTGAGCGCGTCGAATGCTTCGCTGGGAAAGCGGGCGTCGCGGTCGACGGCGTCGGCGAATTGCGCAGCCACTGCGGCGCAGCGGTGCGCGGCCGCGCGCCAGCCGGGCTCGGCTTCGACCGTCGTCAACGTGACGGCCGCTTCAGCGCTGTCGTGCGCTGGCGTTGCGGCACTGGCCGCATCCGGCTGTGGGGCGCTCATGCTGCGGCCTTGCCCTGCTGCAACTCGGTGATCGCGGCGGCCATCGAATCGATGCTGGAGAAGAGCCGGCGTGTCAGCAGGCGGTCCGGGATTTCGATGTCGAATTCATCTTCGATGGCCAGCATCAGATGCACGGTCGCCAGCGACGACAAGCCTGCGGCATAGAGATCGGCGTCGTCCGCGAGACTGTCGACCGGCACGTCGAGACGGGCGGATTCGGAAATGATGCGTCGCAATGTAGTCTTCATGATGCGGTGCCCCCTTGGTGGTCCAACGGCCCTGAAAAGGTGTCGACGAAAAGCGCGTGAGACGTGTGCGCTTTCCGCGTTTATCTGCCCGGTCGACATCGTCGCCAGGCTCCGAAACGTATTTAAGGATTGAGAAAGCGGAGCGTCAGTGCGATGGCGCACGGAAGCACGAGTTTCGCGGACGTACCGTGTGACCATGACAACGAGCCGGCATGTCGAGCCAGGCCGTCGAGGGTGGTGAGCACCGTCACCCTCGTTGAACTTTCTGACCGGTGGGGAACGTGATGAACTGGAAGACGCTGGAATTCGATCAGCTTTCGGCCCGCGAGTTGTATCTGATCCTGCGGGCGCGCAGCGCGGTGTTCGTGGTCGAGCAATCGCATGTCTGCCTCGATGCGGACGGTCGGGATGAAAGTGCGCTGCACGTGTTCGCGGTGGAGGATATGGGAAGGCCGATGCCGATTCTTGCTTACGCACGTGTGCAACCCGGCGACGCGGAAGATCCGGAAATCACCATCGACAAGGTGCTGACGAGTCCGCTGCGGCGCGGCGACGGCACCGCGGAGCTGCTGCTCGACCGTGTGCTGGAAGCGATCGCCGAGCGTTGGCCCGGACACGCCGCGCGCGTGAGCGCGCCGCTCAACCTGCGCGGCTTCTATGAGCAATTCGGTTTTCGCAAGACGGAGGGGCCGTATCTCGAACATGGCGTGCCGTTCATCGGCCTCACGCGCCAGGTTCGCAGCAGTCAGCCGCGCTTTGGTGCGCGGCGCCGTGCACGTGACGGTGAATCGCTCGTCGACACATTCGAGCTGCTGTAACGGGGGCATTGCTTGATCACGAATCGGACCTGACCTGACATCGACGGGAATCGTTCATGAATCGTATCGTAGAACCAGGCAATTCATCCGCTCCAGGTGTGGGCGTCTCCGAAACACAAACGCGTTTTCCCGTGCAAGCGGCGATTCTCGCCGGTGGGTCAGGCACACGGCTTTGGCCGTTGTCGCGCGAACGCAATCCTAAGCAGCTGATCGATCTGATCGGCGACGAATCGCTGCTCGAAGCTACGCTGCGCCGCCTCGACGAGGCCTTCGTGGTGGCCGCGCACACCAGCACGCCGCTTTTCGAAGCGCTCGCGATGACCACACCGCTGGTGGTCTGCTGCGAGGAGCTGCACGTGCAAACGCGCGAGCGCCTCGAACACTGTGGCCGGCCGGTGCGCATGGTGCTCGAGCCCGTGCCACGCGATACCGCGCCCGCACTGACCGTCGCGGCGCTTGCCGCGCGTGCGGCAGCCGCCGCTGGCGACGATCCGATCATCGTCGCGCTGCCTGCGGACCATCTGATCGCCGATCACGCGGCGTTCGGCGTGGCGCTCGCCGAAGCGCTCACGCACGCGGCGCGCGGCGCGATCGTCACGCTCGGCGTGCCGCCGCGTTACGCGGCAACCGGGTACGGCTATATCCGCACGGGTATGGCGCTCGGCACGCACGGCGCGCGCGCGATCGAACGCTTCGTCGAGAAGCCCGATGCCGAAGAACTCGCCGAACGTTATGTGGCGTCCGGCGAGTACTGGTGGAACAGCGGCATGTTCGTGGTGCGCGCATCGGTGTGGCTGGCGGCCATCGAGCTGTGTGCCCCCGTGATCGCGGCGGCGTGCGCGCACGCATTCCAGCAGGCCACCGCCGACGGCGACGGCGCGTTGCATCTCGGGCGCGACGCGTTCGCCGCGTGTCCGTGCGATTCGATCGACTACGCGGTGATGGAGCGCGTCGCCACCGATGCGCGGCTTGTCGGCGTCGCGGTGCCGCTAGTGGCGGGATGGTCGGACGTGGGTGCGTGGGACTCGGTGTGGGACGCGTCGGCCAAGGATGGCGCGGGCAATGTCGCGCGCGGCCGTGTGATGTTCGACGGCTCGACCGACAGCTTCGCGCATTCGGAGGGGCGGCTCGTCGCGTGTGTCGGTGTGAGCGGCGTGGTGGTGGTCGAAACCGCCGATGCGGTGCTGGTCGCCGCGAAGGATCGCGTGCAGGACGTCAAGGCGATCGTCGGCCGCCTGAAGGCGCAGCGCAGCGCTGAAGCGCAGGAGCATCGCAAGGTCGGGCGGCCGTGGGGCTTTTATGATTCGCTCGACCGCGGCGAACGCTTCCAGGTGAA
Source organism: Paraburkholderia strydomiana (assembly GCF_046030495.1). GTDB lineage: Bacteria > Pseudomonadota > Gammaproteobacteria > Burkholderiales > Burkholderiaceae > Paraburkholderia > Paraburkholderia strydomiana_A. The sequence goes on along the minus strand of NZ_JAQQCJ010000016.1, from coordinate 107,651 downwards.
GCGCATCGTCGTCAAACCGGGGGGGCGCCTGTCGTTGCAGATGCATCATCATCGCGCCGAACACTGGATCGTCGTGCGCGGCACGGCGTTCATCACACGCGGCGAGGAACGCTTCCTGCTGACTGAGAACCAGTCGACGTACATTCCGCTCGGCGTCACGCACCGGCTCGAGAATCCGGGCAAGACATCGCTCGAAATGATCGAGGTGCAATCGGGCGGCTATCTCGGCGAGGACGACATCGTGCGCATCGACGATCAATACGGCGACGATCAGGCCGGCACGGAGTCGGGTAAGGGCGCTTCGCTTTGACGTGCACGGCGGGCGTGGGCAGGCGCGGCGGCGTCGTCGAATTCGCCGAGCGTGTGCCGCTGCCACTTGTCACCCGGACGTGGCCTTCGTTTGCGACTTGCGTGAGCGCTTGCGGTCACGTCAGCCGGCGTCCCCGGACCCGCGCGCATCTCATCTCTTCAACCCGCCGTGAGCTAACCGTGAGTTCTCCCAAATCAGACAATTCGCGCCGCTACGTGCGTATTCGCACTATGAACATTTCTCAACACAGGCACGCTTGAGGCGCAAGCTTATGGCCCATCGAAACGTTTTGCGTTACACGAACGAAACAATTCTTCAGAGGGATAACCCTGTCAGGAAGTGTCCCAACTGGCGCAGATGTTTTGAAGCTAGCAACGTATCGTCAAGAACTGCTGCACACACAAAAAACGATACGCCAGGGCCGCCCAATTCAACAGGCTACGCGGGGAGAACACCGCTTCGGGGAGAGTGCCATGGAACAGGCAAATAAAGATCGATCGCTGGTCAGCAAGGTGATGGACGGACTCGTCACCGGCATCGTCGAGGAGAAGTACGGCGCGATCCTGCCACCGCAGGATGTGCTGTCCAAAGAGTTCGACGTCAGCCGCACCGTCATGCGCGAGGCGCTGTCGATGCTGCTCGCGCGCGACATGCTGGACGTGCGGCCGAAAATCGGCACGCGCATCCGGCCGATGAGCGACTGGCGCATGATCGACGAGGACGTCGTGAACTGGCGTTTTCGCGCGAAGCCCGATCCGCTGTTTCTGCGTGACGTGATCGAGTTTCGCATCCTGATCGAACCGCGGGCGTCGGCGCAGGCGGCCGCGCGTGGCAGCGCCGCGGACATCGCGGGGATTCGCGAGGCGTTCGAGGCGTTTCGCGTGATCCGCCCGGGCGAGCCCGGCTATCAGGAAGCCGACGAGCTGTTCCATACCCGCATCGTGGTGGCGAGCGGCAATCAGTTCTTCAAGCAGATGGCGGCGATCGTGCGCGGCGCGCTATCGACGGTGAACCCGATCCTCACCGACAAGGACGGCCTGTGGGAAGGCGCGGTGAGTTCGCATCAGCGCGTGCTCGAAGCGATCGAGCGGCGCGATCCGAACGAAGCCGAAATTGCCTCACTGGCCTTGATCGACTTTACGGCCGGCGAAGTCGGCGGCAGATTTTCAGCGGAGCCGCCCACGCGCGTCTGAGCGCGGATACAGCGGCCTGGTTTTACTTCGAACTCTCCTGCGGAATACAGCGGATCACGGCAGACGCGATCCGATCTCTACGCGTCCACGTTCGGCATGCGCGACAATAGCGCCTTTCTGAACCGCATGGACTCGAAGAAACGATGACGATTGCAACGCAGGAAACGCCCTCGAACCGCGTGATTCGCTGGGGGATTGTCGGCGCGGGCCGGATTGCCCGGCGCTTCGCCCAGAGTCTCGCGCATGTGCCGCATGCGCAGATCGGCGCGCTGTGGTCGCGTCGCGCGGAACCGGCGCAGGCCTTTGCCGAAGAATTCGGCGGCAAGGCGTGCGTGAGTTTCGACGCGCTGCTCGCGAGCGGTATCGACGCGCTCTATATCGCCACCGTCCAGGACAGTCACGCCGACTATGCGATCGCCGCGCTGCAAGCCGGCCTGCACGTGTTGTGCGAAAAACCCGCCGCCATCAACCGGCCGCAACTCGAGCGCGTGCTCGATGCCGCGCGCGCCGCGCAACGGCTCTTCATGGAAGCGATGAAGCCGCCGTTCTACCCGCTCTATAGACAACTGCGCGAGCATCTCGCGGCCGAACCGATCGGCGACGTCGGGCTCGTGCGTGCGGGCTGTTCGGTGCCGGGTGTGCCGGATGATCATCCGTCGCTGTCGTTCGAGCATGCGGGCGGCGCGCTGCTCGACATCGGCATCTACGAAATGTTTCTCGCGGTGGACTGGCTCGGCGCGCCGCACGAAGTGCAAACGCTCGGACGGCTCGGCTCGACTGGCGTCGATACGTTCGCGAGTCTGAACAGCCGGCACGAGCGCGGCATCGCGCAGCTTTTCTGCGGGCTCGATCTGCATGGCAAGGGCGATGCGCTCCTGATGGCACCCAGCGGCCACGTGACGATTCACGAGCCGTGGTGGAATCCGTCGCGCGCGACGATCCGTTACGCCGACGGGCGCGTGGTCGAACTGGAGGCGCCGTTCGAAGGCGGCGGTCTGAACTACGAGACCGCGCACTTCTGCGAGCTGATCCGCGCAGGGTTGCTTGAGAGCCCGGTGATGCCGCATGCCAGATCGTTGCAGATGATCGCGATGGCCGATGCGGCACGTGCGACGCTGGGGCTGAAGTTCGCGGGGGAGTGAGCGTAGCGGGGCGGCGCCGAAGACGCGCCGCCGAGCGCTCCGGTGGTACGATGCCCGCGGACCCGCCGCTGCGCCACGCTGCGCGCGCGGACGCCGCTTTCGAATTCCTTCCACTGGAGCCTCGCCATGCGCATGCTCGGCAAACTGTGGCGCGACAGCAGGAGCCTCGTCGCGTTTCTCTTCCTGATGGTGCTGTTTCGCAGCGCCGTGGCTGACTGGAACGTCGTGCCGAGCGGCTCGATGCTGCCGACGATCCGCGTGGGTGACCGGATCTTCGTCGACAAGATGGCCTACGATCTGCGCGTGCCGCTCACGCATATCGCGCTCATGCATCTGCACGATCCGCAGCGCGGCGACATCGTCACGATCGATTCGTCGGCCGCGCACGAGTTGATGGTCAAGCGCCTGATCGGCTTGCCCGGCGACAGCGTCGCGATGCGTGAGAACGTGCTGTATGTGAACGGTGTGCGCGCCGATTACCAGCCGCTGAAACTCGCACCGCTGTCGGGCGACGCCGTGTCTCACGGCGATTATCTGACCGAGCGTTTCGACGGCGTCGCGCATACGGTGCGGCTCGCGCCCGACGCGCCGAGCCCGCGCGATTCGTTCGGTCCGGTCATCGTGCCGCCTGGCAAGTATCTGATGCTCGGCGACAATCGCGACGACAGCGCCGACTCGCGTTACTTCGGCTTTTTCCCGCGCACGGAACTGATGGGCCGCACGCGGCGCGTCGCGTTCTCGCTCGATCCGGAGCACTACTACGAGCCGCGCTTCGAGCGCTTCGGCGCACCGCTGGACGCGGCGTCACCGCTCGCCGGCCGGTAGACCGGGCCGGGCGAGCGAGAGCCGGGCGCTCAGTGGCGCGACGGCAGCGCAAGGCGCCGTTCGTACCAGCGCTGCGCCCATTCGAGCACCTGGCACAGCACCCAGTACACCGCGGCGGCGGCGAGATAGAGCGGCAGCGGTTGATAGGTCGACGCGATCATTTCCTGCGCGCTGCGCAGCAGTTCGGTCACGGTGATCACCGACACCAGCGAGGTGTCCTTGATCAGGCTGATCAGACTGTTCGACAGGCTCGGCACCGCAATGCGCAACGCTTGCGGTGCGATCACGTAGCGCAGCGTCTGGCGGCGCGAGAGTCCGAGGCTATACGCGGCCAGCCATTGGCCGCTGGGAATGCCGAGAATCGCGCCGCGCATGCTCTCCGACAGATACGCCGCCACGTTCGCCGACAGCGCGATCACGCCGGCCGGCGTCGGATCGAGCGAAATGCCGAAGCTCGGCAGGCCGTAGTAGATCACGAAGATCTGCACGAGCAGCGGCGTGCCGCGCATCACGCTCACGTAGATGCGCGCGATCCAGTTCAGCAGCCGGTTGTGGCTGATGCCCATCAACGCGAGCATGGCGCCGGCAATCAGGCCGAAGATCATCGACAGAACCGCGAACTTGACCGTCAGGACGGCGCCCTGTGCGAGCACAGGAAGCGATTGGACGAGCAGGGAGGTGGTGGACATGAGCGGTGGTCTGGTTGGCGCACAAAGCGCACATCATAAACTTTTGGCGGGCGATCAGGCGCGGCTGCGGTGGGGGATTTGAATGCGTGGGGCCGCGCGTATCGAGACAGACGCGGTGGCGCGACCGGGAACGCGGTCCTCCATACGTCTTCACTGTTGCGCTGCGCGGCTCGCTTCATGTGCTGCTTCATGCGCTGCTTCATGCGCTTCGAGGCGTCACACCACGCAGCAGTGTGCGGGCAATGCATCGGTCCAGCGGCGGCAACTCAGCGGCGATGCTGCCTCGCGCAGCACTCACGCACGGGCGCCATGCCGCAAAAACGCGAAGGGCGGCATCGCCGACGATGCCGCCCTTCGTTTTACACCGCGTGTCTTACTTGATCGGCTTGCTGACGTCGATACCGAACCACTTGTCCGAGATCTTCGCGAACGTGCCGTCCGCTTCGAGCTGGGTCATCGCGTCGGCGATCGCCTTGGCGAACTTCGGGTTGCCCTTCCTGAACGGAATGCCCGACGGATTGCCCGCGCCGACGTTCGCGCCGGTACGCAGCGGCAACTGCGAGTTCTTCAGCAGGTACGCCAGCATCAGACGGTCGTTGAGCGCCGCATCCAGCCGGCCGGCGGCCAGATCGCGCAGATACTCGGGCGCGCCCGGATACGTCTTCACGTCGATACCCGGCACCGCCTTCGCCATGTCCATGTAGTTCGTGCCCAATCCGACGCCGAGCTTTTTGCCCTTCAGGTCTTCGAGCGTTTTGAACTCGCGCGTGTCGTCTTTACGCTGGATCAGCTGCGCGGCCGAGTACGTGTAAGCCGGCGAGAAGTCGAGAGCCTGCTTGCGCGCGTCGGTGATGCCGACCTGGTTGACGATCACGTCGAACTTGCCCGCCTGCAGGCCGGCGATGATGCCGCTCCATTCGGTCGTGACGAATTCCGGCTTCACGCCGAGTTTCGCGGCGACCGCCTTGGCGATGTCGACGTCGTAGCCGACCAGTTCTCCCGACGGCGCTTTCGAGTTGAACGGGGGGAAGGTGCCTTCCAGGCCGATGCGCAGCGTGCCGCGCTGCTTGACCTGATCGAGCAGGTCTTCCGCGTGCGCGGCGACGGCGGTGAACGACGCGCCGATCAGACCGGCGACCAGCAGCTTTTTCAGCAGGCCAAATTTCATTGTGTTCCTTTTTGTACGTCTGGCGTTTTAACGGACGAGAGCTTAACTAAAAGGCTATCGAAACCAAAATATCGTTTGTTTATGTCTATATTACTGGCGCGGCCGAAGGCTGAGGCCGGCTCGGGGCAACGGCCGCCGCGCGTTCGCGGCGGGCGGGTAACCGCAGGTGGCTCAGTGCAGCGCCTGCGCGCATTCTGCCACTAGCGCGGGTCCGCGATAGATGAAGCCGGTATAGAGCTGCACCAGCGACGCGCCGGCCGCCAGCTTCGCGCGTGCATCCTCGCCCGAGAAAATCCCGCCGACGCCGATGATCGGCACCGTCTCGCCGACTTCGGCGCGCAGCTTGCGGATCACTTCGTTCGACGCGTCGAACACCGGCTTGCCCGACAGGCCGCCGGCTTCGTCGCCGTATTGCATGCCGGCGACGGCGGTGCGCGAGAGCGTCGTGTTGGTCGCGATCACGCCTTCGAAGCGGTGGCGCAGGAGGGTGTCGGCAATCGATTTGACCTGTTCGTCGTCGAGGTCCGGCGCGATCTTCAGCGCGAGCGGCACCAGTTTGCCGTGCATGTCGGCGAGGCGCTGCTGTTTGTCCTTGAGCGCCGCGAGCAGGGCGTCGAGTTCGCCCGCGCCTTGCAACTGGCGCAGATTTTTCGTATTCGGCGACGAGATGTTGACCGTCACGTAGCTCGCGAACGGGTACACGCGCTCGAGGCAGTACAGGTAGTCGTCGGCGGCGCGCTCGATCGGCGTGTCGGCGTTCTTGCCGATGTTCAGCCCGAGAATGCCGCGATAGCGCGCGGCCTGCACGTTCTTCACGAACTGGTCGACACCCGCGTTGTTAAAGCCCATCCGGTTGATGACCGCGTTTGCCTCTGGCAGACGGAACATGCGCGGGCGCGGGTTGCCCGGCTGCGCGCGCGGCGTCACGGTGCCCACTTCGATGAAGCCGAAGCCGAGCGCGGCCAGTCCGTCGATGCACGCGCCGTCCTTGTCGAGACCCGCCGCGAGCCCGACCGGATTGCGGAACGTGAGCCCCATCACGGTACGCGGCGCGTCCGGCACATGCGGCGCGAGCGCGCGGGCAAGGCCGGTGCGGCCGGCGGCGCCGAGCATGCGCAAAGTCAGGTGGTGAGCGTCTTCCGCGTCCATGCGAAAGAGTTGGGCGCGAACAAGCGGGTAGAGGGAACTGAACACGGGACGAAGCCGGGCGGCCGGAAAATGAGAACCCGCCATTTTACCGGGTTTGCGTTTTAATGAGACCGATTGACGAAATCGGCGCCGCCGGTGCACGACTCCAGCGTGGAATCAGCAACGAGGCGAGCGGTGCGTTGCGTTATGGCCTGAGCGGTCCGCGCTTGCCGTGAATCGCCGGATCGACCGGCGGCAGATCGATGCTCGCGGGATCGAGCACGCGCCACGCGCCGTCGATCAACCCTTCGAGCGGGCGGAAATTCGCCTTGTACGCCATCTTCGGGCTCTCGCGGATCCAGTAGCCGAGGTACACATACGGCAGCTTCAGGCTGCGCGCCTGTTCGATCTGCCAGTAGATGTTGTAGGTGCCGAAGCTGGTTTGCGTGAGCCCCGGCTCGAAGAAGGTGTACACGGACGAGAGCCCGTCGCCGAGAATGTCGATCATGCTGATCATGCGCAGGATGCCGGGCGCGTCCGGCCGATCCGGCAGCGGCTCGCGGAATTCGACGAGGCGCGAATTGATCCGGCTCTGCAACAGGAACTGCTCGTACTGGTCGCGGCTGTCGCGGTCCATGCCGCCGCCCGCATGCCGTGCCGACTGGTAGCGCATGTAGAGCGCGTAGTGTTCTTCGTCGTAATGGAGCGGCGCGACAGTGGCGACCATCTCGCCGTGCTTCTTCCACACGCGCCGCTGCGTGCGGTTCGGCTCGAACTGCTCGACCGGCACGCGCACCGGCACGCAGGCGCGGCAGCCGTCGCAATACGGCCGGTACGTGAAGACGCCCGAGCGCCGGAAGCCCGCCTTGACGAGGTCGGTATAGACGTCGGAGTTGATCAGGTGACTGGGTGTGGCGACTTGCGAGCGCGCGATGCGGCCATCCAGATAACTGCAGGGATAGGGCGCCGTTGCATAAAACTGCAGCGCTGAAAGCGGAGAAAGAGGCAGCTCGTTGGGATGAGTCACGTTGGCAGCTCGCGAAGCGTCTCTGGTAATGCGAACCCGGCGCCCTGCAGTTTTGTCACCCGCAGCTCGGTGGACGGCGGGTCCGGATTCGGCCTGATTCTTCCTTCCTACGCCGCCCGCGTGACGATCTCGAGCAACGCGGTCTTGTCGAAGCGCCAGGGAATGGGCGCTGCGTCGACAGACGCGCGAACGTGCGCGACGAACGCCTTGCGCGCTATCTCGCGACCGCCCAGCGATGCCAGATGCGACGTGTTCTGCTGGCAGTCTATCATTTCTATTTCGTGACGGCGCAAGTGGCCGACCAGCGCGGCCAGCGCGATTTTCGACGCGTCGGTGACCTCCGCGAACATCGATTCGCCGAAGAACATCTTGCCGAACGACACGCCATACAGACCGCCCACGCGCTTGCCTTCGAACCAGCTTTCGATGCTGTGCGCATCGCCCACCCGATGCAGCGACGAATACGCTTCGACCACGTCGGCGGTGATCCATGTGCCGCGCTGTCCGCGTCGCGGCGCGTGCGCGCAGGCGCGCATCACGGCGGCGAAATCATCGTCGACGCGGATTTCCCACGCGTCGTCGCGCAGCACGCGCCTGAGCGTCTTGCGCAGCGAGGGCGACAGTTTGAATTCGGCGGGACGCAGGATCATGCGCGGGTCGGGGCTCCACCACAACACCGGCTGGCCATCCGAATACCACGGGAAGATGCCGCGCCGATAAGCGTCGATCAACCGCGACGGCAACAGATCGCCGCTCGCCGCGAGCAGGCCGGGCGCACCGCTCGTCGCGCCCAGTGCGCGCTCGACGGACGGGAACGGATCGTCAGCTCCGAGCCAGGGAACCATGCGCGCCGCTCAACCTTCGCGCAGCGAGCGGAAGATGTCGCCCGTGTGCAGGCCAAAGCTGCCGGTGGCGCGGTCGGCGAAAAAGAACCGCAGCGTCTGGCCGACGGTGGGGAAGGCGATCTCGTCCCACGGGATCTCGTGTTCCTCGAAGAGCCTGACTTCGAGACTTTCCTCGCCGGCGGCGATATCGAGATCGAGCAGGCGCGCCATGTAGAACAGATGCACCTGATGCACGTGCGGCACGTTCAGCAGGGAGAACAGGCTTTGCACTTCGACACGCGCGCCGGCTTCTTCCTGTGTTTCGCGCGACGCCGCCTCGGCAGTCGTTTCACCCATCTCCATGAAGCCTGCGGGCAGCGTCCAGTAGCCGTAGCGCGGTTCGATCGCGCGGCGGCACAGCAGCACCTTGTCGTCCCAGACCGGGACGGTGCCGACCACGTTGCGCGGATTCTGGTAATGCACCGTGCCGCAACTGACACAGACGAAGCGCTCGCGGTTATCGCCCGGCGGGATGCTCAGACTGACGCCGTGGCCGCAGACAGAACAGAATTTCATAGGAAGGGGACGAGAAGGAGTGATGGGAGTTTATCACTGGGGCGGCGGTTTAATTGGGACGAAGGCTTGTGGCGATGCGGGCGTCGGAATGGCCGGTGCAGCCTGCACCTTTTCGCTTCGGAGTCCAGATGGACAGGCGCGTGACGAGATGGCCATGGTCGCTGGGACGAGTGCCGTGTGGAAATTTGATGCGTAGCGCGTGGAGGATCTGAAGCAGATCGCGCAAAGAGACAGGCGAGGGGAACGTGCGGGACGCGCAGCGCAGAACCCGGCGACAGCACAAAACAAAAAAGGCCTGCCGGTTGGGCAAGCCTTCAATGTTTTTTCGACGTTTCCAACCGATTGATGCTCTTGGTTGCGGGGGTAGGATTTGAACCTACGACCTTCGGGTTATGAGCCCGACGAGCTGCCAGACTGCTCCACCCCGCGTCCGTCGAAGAAAAGATTATAAGGCAAAGCTTACGCTAGTGCAACAGCTATTTAAGAATCGCCTTCGCTTCGCGCATGGCGTGCCGCCGGGTACCGCACGATATGCCGCTTGCGCGGATCCGAAGTCGCGGCACGCATCGGTCACGTCGCATGCCGCAAAGCCCGTCACGAACGCTGCGCTAGAATCAGGTTCTCTTTGCGCGGCTTGCCAGGCGTTCGCGCCGGACCACGAACGACGGCGAGCGCCTCAACTCCTACCTTGCTCTGAACCCCATGGATATCGCTCACGATCTGCAGGTGATTGCCGCTCAGGAACACGCCCTTGTGTTCCCTCAATTCGATGCCGACCGCGCCTGGCAAATCGGCGCCTATCTGCACGAGGTTGCGAAGGCGCGCGGCATCGCCGCCGCGATCGACGTGCGCACCTTCGGTCAGCCGCTGTTCTTCAGCCTGCTCGGCGGCGCGACGCCGGACAACGTGGATTGGGCGCGCCGCAAGGGCAATACGGTCGCGCATTTTCGCCGCAGCTCGTATGCGATCGGTCTGAAGATGCAACTGGCGGGCAGCACGCTCGCCGACAAGCACGGCTTGCCGAACACGGAATACGCCTCGCACGGCGGCGCGTTTCCGTTGACCGTGGCGGGCGCGGGCGTGATCGGTTCGATCACCGTGTCCGGCCTGCCGCAGCGTGCCGACCACGAACTGGTGGTGGAGGCGCTCTGCGCGCATCTCAGCCACGATTACAGCAAGCTGGCGCTTGCCAAGGTCTGATGCAATGCGGGTGCCTCCCTATGCATTGCTGGGCATCGCGATCGTCGCCGAAGTGGTGGCGACTTCCGCGATGCGAGCCTCGGAAGGCTTCTCGCGGCTGTTGCCGTCGGCGATCGTCGTGCTCGGCTATGGCGTGGCGTTCTATTGCCTGTCGCTGACGCTCCGCAGCATTCCGGTCGGCATCGTCTACGCGGTGTGGTCGGGCGCGGGTATCGTGCTGATTACGCTGGTCGCGCTGGTGCTGTATCGCCAGGTGCCCGACGTGCCGGCGATCATCGGGCTCGGGCTGATCGTTGCCGGCGTCGCGGTGTTGAACATCTTCTCGAAGATGCAGGCGCATTGATACGGCCAAGCGGCGCCGCGTTCGCGGGTGATGGGGATCTCGTTCGCCGCATTGCAATGGTCGAAGTCGAGCGTGACGTCGGCGCCCGGGCGTTCAATGGCGCCCGACGTTGTGGATGGCGCTTACTTGCAGCGCACTATCATCGAGCGGTTTTTCACGTTGGCCGATACGACGTTGGTGACGCTGCCGCCCGCGGTGCCGCCTTCGTCGTTATCTTTCGACACGATCTCGTAGCCGGTGGCGCCGCATGCGTTGCCGGCCTGCACGTAGCAGGAGGCCCAGCTGGAAGCGGCGTCGGCGCCGCTGCAATTCACCGCGAAACCGGTCTGGCCGTTCGGCAGGTTGATCAACGAGGTCGTGTTCGACGATGCGCAACCGGCGAGGCCCGCGCCCAGCAGCACGGCGGCGGGCAGGGCGGCCGACAGCGCAGCCCGGCGGACCAGCGCGAGCGCGGTAGTGGATCGGAAGCGGCCGGCGCGGCACGATTGAGTCCGCAGTTGCGTCAAAAAATGCATCGTGATGATTTCCTTTCTGGTGTTCGGGTGGTTCGTGGGCTTGCTGTCGCCACGCGACGTGCGCGCCGACGGCTAGGGCGTCTCGATCGTGATGCCCGCCGCGCCGACCAGCCGGCGGCTTTCAGTGCCGCTTTCGGTGGCCGCGTCTTCCCAGATGCTGATGGCTTTCGGAATGTCGATGTCATGGCTTTCGGCATACGCAAACCACTTGTTCGCCGCATCCGGTTCGGGCAGTTCCTGGTTCTTTAGAAAATATTTTCCCATATTGCGCTCGTCGCCCTCGAAATCGCGTCCTGCAACAGCACGGATCGTGCCGATGTCGAAGTTCGACCCGCCCGGGTCGAACAAGTGCAATGCGCAGCCGGGCCGATACGCATCCGGTAGAACTTATCGGTGCGCGAGGCGCCTTACTTACTGGCTGTTTGCCAGAAGCGCATGCGTGCGACGGGATCTGCGCGGACCTGCGGCGAAACGCAGGCCGACGCGCCGCGCGCGGCGTTCTCCATCAATCGCAACGAGGAGGAAGACTATGGCTGAACGGGTCAGCGGACCTTATCGCGGCTATTACATCAGCGCCGCCGCGCGCTTCGTGCCGGCCACCGATACGCCGGAAGCGGGCGGCACCTATGTCGGCTCGGTGAGTCTCGCCGAACACGGTCCGGACGATCCGCACCGGATGGAAACGCTGCTGGATCTCGGCGGCGAGCAACGCTTCGGCAGCGAGGCGGACGCGCTGGTTTTCGTCGAGCAGGCGGCGCGCGATTATGTCGACCGTCTGTTGGGTGGGCACTGATGGCGGCACGGGATACGGGAAAACTCGCCACCTCGGGCGCGCCCAAAAGTGCACTTGAAAACGCGCCCGAAAACTCAGAACAAAGCCCCGCGGCCCGCTGGACCGCGCTGCGGCCGCGCGAGTACCATAGCGGGGTTGGCGGCGTGCGGCTAGTTCTGGCCGGCGCCGCCTTCCTGCCGGAACCTTCTGATGAGGCGACCATGGAAATTCGGTTTCCCGCGGACGCGCCTGCCTACCGCGGCTCCAATCTGACCGTAGTCTTTCCCGCACTGGTGGACGGCGAGCCGGTGCCGTGCGCGATTTCGGTCGAAGCGCTCGAAGACCACTTCGGCGCCTACACCGAGGACCGCGAAGGCTGGCTGCGCGCGTTCGATGCCGGCCGCCCGCGCATCGAGGCCGTGGCGCGCGAGCACTTGCAGATCAGCAACGGCACGCCCGTCCTGCTCAAGAGCGGCCATTTCCCGCCCGGTAAGGTGGCGGGCTAGTCCGGCTCCTGCTTGCCGCATACGTTCGACACATTCGTGCGAGCGTGCGGCAACGATAAGATCCCATCGACTCCGCGCCAGTTGTGCGGCATCCGCCGCACCAGCGAGGGCTTCGTCATTCAGGGCGTTTTCGCGGCGCTTCGCTGCGTCGGGCCGTGAGCCGATGCGGCGTCGCGGGCGGCTTCGACGCAGCGCCGGATCCCTTCCTCGTAGGGGGTTTTGACGATCGGGCCGATCAGCCTCCTCAGCGCGGAATCGTCGAGCACGACCGGCTCGGTCATCAGGTAGTTCATCTCCACCAACTCGCGCATCAGCGGATTGACGAGGCCCAACACGCGCAGCAGGGTCTTGCCGGCCACCATCAGCTTCGGTGCGCGGCCCGCCAGCGCGTAAGCCTGCCGCGCCACTTCGCGCTGCGTGAGCGTGCCGGTGCCCGCGAGGTGCCACCAGCGTCCATAGGCTTCGGGCGTGCGGGTGAGCGTCTCGACCACGGGCCCGATGTCCGGCAGGTAGATGAATTCGTGCGGCACGTCCAGCGGGCCGATCATCTGCGCGCGCTTGCCGGCGGCGGCGCCCTCGAACACACCGTTCAGCAGGCTGCGCTCGATGCAGGGACCGTAGAAGTCGGGCAGGCGCAGCACCAGCGTCGAGAGGCCGTGCTGGCCGTGCGCCGCCAGCACGAGATTTTCCTGCGCGAGCCGCATCCGGCCTTTGAACGTGTGAGGCTCGCGCGGATGATCCTCGCTGATCGGATTGCCGCGCGCGCGCCCGTACGGATACACCGTGCCGAGCAGAATGAAGCGCTCGACGCCCGCCGCCACGACGCCGGCAAGCGTTTTCTCCATCAACGGCGGATGGGCGGCGAACTGGTCGTACGGCACGCCGACCAGGTAGATCACGGCCTGCAAACCGGCGGCCGCCGCGCGAATCGACGCGGCGTCGTCGGGACTCCACGTGACGATTTCGGCGTGCGGGTCGTGGCCGAACGCCGCCTCGAGCGGCTCGAGCGAGCGGCCGACCACGCGGTAGTCACGACCCGCCGCGCTCAGCGCCGCCGCGATGATCCGACCGGCCGCACCCGCGGCGCCGAACAAACCCACTTTTCCAGCCTCTTCCATGACGACTCCTCGCAGGCGGCGTCGTATTGCGCTCGCACATTCAGATGACGATTGAAAATTTACTGAACACTGTTCAGTAAACGGTGTTCAGTTTAAATTGACTTTTCAGTTTGTCAATCTGAAAATGGTCGTCATGGGAATCGCCGAACGGAAAAACCGCCAGAAACAGGCGCTGCGCGAACGCATCCTCGATGCCGCGCGGCGCATCGTCATGCGTGAAGGTTTCGCTGCGCTCTCGATGCGCAAGATCGCCGACGCCATCGAATATTCGCCCGCCACGCTGTATCTGCATTTCGCGAGCCGCGACGAGATCGCGCATGCGTTGTGCGCGGAGGGCTATGCGCAATTGCTGGAGACCTTGGTGCCGCTCGCGGGGATCGTCGATCCGGCTGAGCGGTTGAAGGCGCTCGGGCGCGCTTACGTTGCGTTCGGCGTCACCCATCGGGAGACGTATCGGCTGATCTTCATGGAGGATCAGAGTTATATGGGAGCGGCGCTGGCCGGCGCCGGAACTTCGGTTGCAGGAAAGGCCAAGGCGCTCGCTGACGACAAAGCCGCGCTCACCGCGACCGACCCGATGGCATCGGCAACGGCGACGACACCGGCTACCGAGGTGAACGACGCAGCCGCCGCCGCAGCCGATGACGACCCCGGCGCGGCCGCATTGCACCTGACGATGGCGGCGCTCGAGGCACTCAAAGCGGCGGGGCGCCTGCCGGCTTCGACGGATACCGCCGTGTGGGCCGAGGCGTTCTGGGCGACCCTGCACGGAATCGTCGCGCTGAACCTCACGTGCCCGGTGTTTCCAACCGCACCGCTCGATACGGTGGTGGACGTCGCACTCGACGCCTGGCTCGGCGCATCACAAGCGGCACCACACACCGCGCCACCCGCCACACGACGCGCCGCGCCAGCGCGCCGCGTCGCGAGTACCGCCGGCGCGGGCATGCAGACCACATCGTCCGCCGATCGCGGCAGTGCGCCGTCGTCGCCGGCCTCGGGCGGCAAGCCGGCCAAAGCGCCGCCCGGCAAGACCCGCAGTCCGGGCACGAAACGCAAAACCACGGGCACGTGATAACGTTCAGTTCCACTTCACTCAACGCCGTTGCGCCTCGTTCTCCATGTCCATCTCCGCCTCGCCCGCCGTCAGCGACGAAGTCGCGACTTACGTAGCCAACCGCATCGGCTTCATCGAACTGGAAAGGCCGAAGGCGCTCAACGCACTGTCCACCGGCATGATTCGCGCGATCCACGCGGCGCTCGATCAGTGGGGCGACAATCCCGACGTGCTCGCCGTCGTCGTGCGCAGCCAGCACCCCCGCGCGTTCTGCGCGGGCGGCGATGTCCGGTTTCTGTATGAGTCGGCGCAACGCGGCGAGCATGACGCGCGCGACGTGTTCTTCACCGAGGAATACCGTCTCAATCACGCGATCTTCACTTATCCGAAGCCGTACATCGCGTTGATGAATGGCGTCGTGATGGGCGGCGGCATGGGCATCTCGCAAGGCGCGCACCGCACCGGCGGTCTGCGCGTGGTCACCGGCTCGACGATGATGGCCATGCCCGAAACGCGCATCGGGCTCTTTCCCGATGTCGGCGCGAGCTGGTTTCTGACGCGCACACCGGGCGCGATCGGCCGCTATCTGGCGGTGACCGGCGAAACGATCGGCGCGGCCGATGCGCTCTACGCAGGCCTCGCCGATGTCTATTTCGACGATGCGGCTTTGCCTGCGCTGCTCGACACGCTGCGCAGCGAACTGTTCGAGCGCGGCGCGGACGTGGTTGCATGCATCGAGCGAGCGGCGCTCGCCCAGCAGGTCGTGCCGGCGCCGGAGGCTTCGTCGCTGGCGCGCGCGCGTGCGTTGATCGACCGGCATTTCGCGTTGCCCGATGTCGCGCGGATTCTCGCGTCGCTCGAACAGGAGCGCGCACATGAGGGCGATGCAGCGGAGTGGGCCGAACAGACGATCGGCGTGTTGCGCGAGCGCTCGCCGCTGTCGATGGCCGTGTCGCTGGAAGTGGTGACGCGTGGGGAGGGCTCGATGGCCGATGTGCTGCGCCGCGATCTCGATCTGACGCGTTCGAGCTTTCTCGCGGGCGACGCGCTCGAAGGGATTCGGGCGCGCATCATCGATAAGGACAACGCGCCGCGCTGGCGCTTTGCGCGCATTGAAGACGTGAGTGCCGCCGACGTGGAGAAAATGTTCGAGAGCCCGTGGCCGGCGGACGAACATCCGTTGCGTGATTTGCGCGGTTGAGCAGGGGGCGTGAAGTGAACGGGTTGATGTGGGCATAGTCGCCGGCATAGACCTGCAGCTACGCTGGTGTAAAGCCTGTAAAGCAACAAGGCGAGCCTTCAGCGTGTCAGCGCGTGCACCGCAGCCGACTCACCGCCAGACCCCTCAATCTTCGTCTTCACTCGCCATAAACGCGCGCATGAACACCAGCGCGCCCCAGCCCCACATCGCGTTCGCCGCGAACCCCACCGCGAGGCGC
This sequence comes from Paraburkholderia strydomiana, assembly GCF_046030495.1. GTDB lineage: Bacteria > Pseudomonadota > Gammaproteobacteria > Burkholderiales > Burkholderiaceae > Paraburkholderia > Paraburkholderia strydomiana_A. The sequence continues at coordinate 91,819 of NZ_JAQQCJ010000016.1, read as the reverse complement.
GGCAGCATGTTGCCGCTCGGCCAGATGCCGCGCAGCGGATCGATCACGAACACGCTCGCCGCGGTCAACACGACACCGCCGAACACGAAGGCCGGCACCCACGGCGCACGCCGGTGCGGCGCGACGCGCAGCAGCCACGCCATCAGTACGGCCCAGAACGCGCTCCAGATTGCATTCGCGATGAACTCAGGCAGCCCGAGCGGTAAGAACGGCGCTGTCGAAAAACCGGTCGGGTCGATCATGCCCGCTGCGTGCATCAGCGCCAGCGTCGATTCGTGAAAGAACAGGGATGCCAGAAAACCGGCGACGAACGGCAGGATGAGTTTTTGCATGCATTGCACCGCCAGGGTACGGGTGGCGTCATTCGCGCGGCCGGTACCGGATTATTGGAAACGTGCGCCATTATATATAGGGGCACCCCGTTTTCCGCGTGCATATAGCGCAACACCCGTATGCTTTAACGTCGGGCTAATCACGAAAGTGGAAAACCTAAGCTAAAAAAAATCGTTCAAAAGCCGCCCCTCGATCCATAGACTGCTTCTTCATGCAGACGGCGTTTGGCGCCGTCGTCCGTTAATCGAGCGCGTCATGCGCACGTCTGGTCGAGGGAAGCCGTCGCGATGTCCTGCCTGATGCCGATCTTCACCCGCTGCATGGTGCAAGCGCGTCGGCGCTGTCGCCCGTAGCCCGCGTCACCACGCCCATTTCTCACTCTTTTTCGTCGCATCGCCCGGCCGCGTGCCGCACGGATGCGCGCGGCCGGCGTGTGCGCGGACACTTCCCGCACCGTCCCCGTTCAACCTGATTTGGAACAAGCAGGAGCAGCAAAATGAATGTGTTCTGGTTCATTCCGACTCACGGCGACAGCCGCTATCTCGGTACGTCCCAAGGCGCACGCGCAGCGGACTACGACTACTTCCAGCAGGTCGCTGTCGCCGCCGATACGCTCGGCTACGAAGGCGTGCTGCTGCCCACGGGCCGTTCGTGCGAAGACGCCTGGGTCGTCGCGTCGAGTCTGATCGCCGCGACCAAACGCTTGAAGTTCCTGGTGGCGATCCGTCCGGGCCTCTCGTCGCCAGGTCTGGCCGCGCGGATGGCGGCGACCTTCGACCGTCTGTCGAACGGGCGTCTGCTGATCAACGTCGTGACCGGTGGCGATGCTGCCGAACTGGAAGGCGACGGCGTGTTCGTCGATCACGACACGCGCTATGAGATCACCGATGAGTTCCTGCACATCTGGCGCAAGCTGCTCAGCGCGTCGCACACCAAAGACGCGATCGACTTCGAGGGCAAGCATCTGAGTTCGAAACGCGGCAAGGTGTTATATCCGCCGGTGCAGAATCCGCATCCGCCGCTGTGGTTCGGCGGTTCGTCGCCGGCTGCGCACGACATGGCGGCCCAGCACATCGACACCTATCTGACGTGGGGCGAGCCGCCCGAGGCGGTGGCGAAGAAGATCGCCGACATTCGCGCGCGCGCCGCGGCGCATGGTCGTGAGATCAAGTTCGGCATTCGCCTGCACGTGATCGTGCGCGAGACCGAAGAAGAAGCCTGGGCCGCTGCCGACAAGCTGATCAGCAAGCTCGACGACGACACCATCGCACGCGCGCAGGCCTCGTTCTCGAAGATGGACTCCGAGGGGCAGCGCCGCATGGCCGCGCTGCATGGCGGCAAGCGCGGCGGGCGCGCCGAACTCGAGGTTTATCCGAATCTGTGGGCGGGCGTGGGCCTCGTGCGGGGCGGCGCGGGCACAGCGCTGGTCGGCAATCCGGAGCAGGTGGCCGCGCGCATGAAGGAGTACGCCGAGCTCGGCATCGACACTTTCATCCTGTCCGGCTACCCGCATCTCGAAGAGTCGTATCGCTTCGCCGAGCTGGTATTCCCGCTGCTGCCGAACCGGCGCAACAAGGTTTCGAATGGCCCGTTGTCGGGGCCGTTCGGCGAAATCGTCGGCAACAACTATCTGCCGAAGGCGGCGAGCGCGAGCTGAGCGCACGGGTGCCTCCGGCACGGACGAGCTTCGACAAGCAATGAGGAAAGCAATCATGACTCAAGCCACTCTGGGTGCGCCCCGCGGCGATACAAACGCGGACGCGGGGGCGGACGCCAACAGACACACGGGCGCGCTGCGCCGCATCGGCGCACATCTGGCGCCATGGATCGCGCCGCTCGTGATTCTGCTCGCGTGGGAATTCGCCGCGCGCAGCGGCATGCTGTCGACGCGCGTGCTGCCCGAACCGCTCGCGGTCGTGAAGGCGGCGTGGTCGCTGATCCAGTCCGGCGAAATGTGGGCGGACGTGAAGGTCAGCACGTGGCGCGCGGTGTCGGGATTCGCGATCGGCGGGGGCATCGGTCTCGTGCTCGGACTCGCGACGGGCCTGTTCAAGCCCGCCGAAGTCGCGCTCGATTCGACCGTACAGATGATCCGCAACATCCCATCGCTCGCGATGATCCCGCTCGTGATTCTGTGGTTCGGCATCGAGGAGCAGGCGAAGGTGTTTCTTGTCGCGCTCGGCGTGTTTTTCCCGGTCTACGTGAACACGTTTCACGGCATCCGTTCGGTCGACGCCAACCTGATCGAAATGGCGCGCAGTTACGGCGTGAAGGGCTTCGCGCTATACCGTCATGTGATTTTGCCGGGCGCGTTGCCGTCGATTCTCGTCGGCGTGCGTTTCGCGTTGGGGCTGATGTGGGTCACGCTGATCGTCGCCGAGACCATTTCCGCGCAATCGGGCATCGGCTACATGACGATGAATGCGCGCGAATTCCTGCAAACGGACGTGGTGGTGGTCGGCATTCTGCTGTACGCGGCGCTCGGCAAACTCGCCGACGTGCTCGCGAAGAGCCTGGAGCGCGTGTCGCTGCGCTGGCATCCGGCCTATCAACGAGGAGCGAAAGCATGAACGCAACGACATTGTCGGCGTCGTTCGGCGCAATAGCGGGCAGCGATCTCGAAGCCGAAGTCGCGCAGCCGCGGATCGCCGACCACGACGCGGATCAAGCCGCGGGCTTCGAGCATGCCGACTCGACCCACGGCAAGCCGCGAGTGACGACACGGGGCGACACGCTCAAAGTCGACGGCGCGCTCGCGCGCCACGGCGCACCCGGTGTGTCCCGTGCGTCGTCAGATTACTCGGTGCAGTTGCGCGGCGTGGGCAAGCAGTACGGCGCACGCAAGGTGCTGTCCGATTTCGATCTGTCGATCGAGCGCGGCAGTTTCGTCGCCATTGTCGGCCGCAGCGGTTGCGGTAAGTCAACCTTGCTGCGGCTCGTCGCGGGCCTCGAAAAGACCAGCGCGGGCGTGCTCGAAAAGCGCGCCGAAGACGGCGGGCCGCTCGACACCCGCATCATGTTTCAGGACGCGCGCCTGCTGCCGTGGAAGAGCGTGTTGCAAAACGTGATGCTCGGTCTCGGCCGCAGCGCGCGTGAAGATGCGCGCGCCGTGCTCGCCGAAGTCGGCCTGCTCGAACGCGCCAACGATTGGCCGGCGCAGCTCTCCGGCGGCCAGCGGCAGCGCGTGGCGCTGGCGCGGGCACTCGTGCATCGTCCGCAATTGCTGTTGCTCGATGAGCCGCTCGGCGCGCTCGATGCGCTGACGCGGATCGAAATGCACGCGTTGATCGAACGTCTGTGGCGCGAGCATCGGTTCACTGCGCTGCTCGTCACGCACGACGTGCATGAAGCCGTGGCGCTCGGCGACCGGATTCTGCTGATCGAAGAAGGGCGCATCGCGCTCGATCAGCCGGTCGCGCTCGATCGTCCGCGGGCACGCGCGTCGGCCGGCTTCGCCGCGCTCGAAGACCACGTGTTGCAACGCGTACTAAAGAACGCGCCGAACGACGACGCGCTCTCCGATCGCCCTTACGAGGCGCGTGACGCAGGCCGCCTCACGCGGCCGACAGACGTCCGTTGGGCCGTCTGAGTTTGGCTGGCCACTGCTTTTTAACCGCATCTCTGGAGTCACTCGTTATGAGCATTTCCGCAATCAACGTACGCAATCAGTTCAAAGGCAAGGTCAAGGAAATCATCCGTGGTTCGGTGGTGTCCGAGGTCGATGTGGAGACGCCGTTCGGTATCGTCACCTCGGTGATCACGACGCGCTCGGTCGACGAACTCGAACTGAAGGTCGGTTCGGAAGTGGTCGCGCTGGTGAAGTCGACGGAGGTGTCGATCGCGCGCCTGTAGCCTGGCCTGAGCCTGTAAAGCCGCCGCTATTTCGCGTTCGCGCCGCTGGCGGGCGGCTCGTGCATCATGCGGTCGTTGGTCGGCTGGCGCGGACGTTTGATCGGCATGTTGTCCGGATTGCTCGAACCGCCCGAGCCGGAAGCGGCTTCGGGCGGTTTTGCCATCGACGCGCTACTGTCCGGTGGCGCTGTTTTCGCGGCTTGTGCGAGTGCCACGGTGGCGATGCTGCTTGCGGTGCCCGCTACGAGCGTGAGGCCAGCGGCCAGCGTTGTCCATCTGTTTCGTTTCATTCGATCCTCCGTTGCGATGCGGGTTGGCCGCCGGTTGTACCCTGGCGCCGATTGTGGCCATGGACTGGGCGGGGGACGGTGGCGGCGCATGCCTTCCGTTTCGCCCTTCGGCGGCCATCCCTCTGATATGCCGACATTTGCGCCCGCGCGGCCAGCAATGCTTGCGGGGGAAGCGTTTCCCCGACAAGTTCGCCAGGCGTCGGCGGCTCGCGTAATGAGGGCTTGCCGGTACCTGTATCGCCGAGACCGCTTGCCGGGCTTCGGTCATGAAGGTGAGTAGGCATGCAGCACGCGAGCAAGCTCCATACCTCTGCCCACCGCCTGCCGCGCAACGTCTATGCGCCGACGAGCACCTGCATTGGCCCCCGAAAGTTGCTAGGATGAATTGAACATCCCGACGGAGACGGCCATGTCGAAGTCATTGAGTCCCGAAGCGGTTGAAGCGTTGCGGCGTCTGAACGACGTCGGCATCGGTCAACCGGCGCCGCAGCTGGCGCAGTCTGTCGCCGCGGAATTGCTGGCGGGCGGCCTCGCTGCCGAAGCAGGCAGCGGGGAAGTCCAGATCACCTGTAGCGGACGGCAGTATCTGTCCGGCGATTGCGATTGATCGCCGGACAAGGCAGTCCGGGCGGCACCGCGGGGTGCCGCGGAGTGGTGTGCGCGCTCGTCGGCGGACACCGGTCCGCCGTCGACCTTTCACCGGCGGCACGCAGCACTCATACAGCACTGACGGAGGCGGACATGGAGCCGAAGGGCCTCGACATGGGGGACTACGAGGAGCGTTATCAGGACTACGACATCGAGGTCGCGGTCGAGCAGGTGCTGACGGGCGTCAAGGCGCATTTTCGGGTGCTGCGGGATGCCGCCGTGGTGGTCGATTGGCGGCTCGTGCATATCGACAGCTTGTGGTCGACCGAACGTGCCGCCGCGGAGGCCGGCTTTCACGCGGCGCGTGAATTGATCGATGCGGGCCTGGCAAAGTAGCGCAGGGAGATACCGCAAGCTCGGATGTTCGGCTTGCTGCCGAGCCACGCTTCGTGAAGCGCACGGAGCGCAGTGGACCTGGTGGACGCTCAGGTCATTCCTGTCGCCAGAGGACCATCGATTCGACGAATCATCGGCTCGGGATTGCGGGCGCATGGTTCACGCCCACAGGTGTCGCGCCTCGCGCGCTGCGTAAACGCCACTGGGCGCCGGCATCAGTCCTGCATGCTCGGCGCCCAGCCAGGCTGCTGCCCTCGCGGGCAGCGAATTCGACGGCGACTGCTTAGTGGCCGAAGAACACCGATTGCGGGCCCGAAACCGGCTCACGCGTACCCGATTGCGACGACACGTTCTTCACGCCGCCGTATGCATTCGCTTCGGTGTTAGCGTGTTCAGCCGCAACGGTTTGCGCGTTCTGACCTTGCTGCGAAGCCGGTGCGCCGACCGACGGACGATAGAACGGTGCCGGGCCGTAGCCGCTGGCAAAGGCGGGAGCGGCGATCGAGGCAGAAGCGGCAACCAGCAGGGCGGCGATGAACTTGGTCTTCATGGTGTGACTCCGATAACGTTTCGACTTCATTTCAGGAAGGCGTCGCAGGCCGGTGAGGTGTAGCTGCAACGTCGATGGAAAGCAGTGTATACCCCTACTATTGAAAATTTGTGTCGATAAACCGAAATTACTATTCCTGATTTCGGAATAATTGGGCGGAGGCACGCGGCATAAGCCTTGGCGGTGATCCGGCCCTGGTGACAGGGAGGTTCGGACAGTCAAAGGCCTAGCGGTAGGCAGGTTATTGGGAATAAACGAGACGGCCGCCTTAGCGCGCCAGGTGAGCTCGGGGAATGCAGGAAACATTGGCGCGGCGACGACCGGATATCCACCTCGATCAGGTGCTTTCCCGCGTTGCGGTAAAATTAGCGTTTTGATTCACGCCGTTCGGCTGCCCCATGTCTTCACCTCAAACTCCCAGCCCGCGCCGCGTGTCAGTGGCGCCGATGATGGACTGGACCGATCGCCACTGTCGCTCGCTGCATCGCGTCATCTCGCGCCATACATGGCTTTACACGGAGATGGTGACGACCGGTGCGCTGCTGCACGGCGATGTGCCGCGTCATCTCGCGTTCACCCCCAACGAAGCGCCGGTTGCGCTGCAACTCGGCGGCAGCGAACCCGACGACCTCGCCCGTTCGGCCAAACTCGGCGAGCAATGGGGTTACGACGAAATCAATCTGAACTGCGGATGCCCGTCGGAGCGCGTGCAACGCGGCGCGTTCGGCGCGTGCCTGATGAACGAGCCGCAACTCGTGGCCGACTGCGTGAAGGCGATGCGCGACGTGGTCTCGGTGCCGGTGACGGTCAAGCACCGTATCGGCGTCGACGCGGTCGAGGAATACGGCTTCGTGCGCGATTTCGTCGGCACGATTGCGGATGCCGGTTGCAACGTCTTCGTCGTGCATGCGCGCAATGCGATCCTGAAGGGCCTGAGCCCGAAGGAAAATCGTGAGATTCCGCCGCTCAAGTACGACTACGCGTATCAGTTGAAGCGCGACTTCCCGGAGTTGGAGATCATCATCAACGGCGGCATCAAGACGCTTGATGAAGTCGAACTGCATCTTCAACACGTCGATGGCGTGATGCTCGGGCGCGAGGCCTATCACAACCCGTATCTGCTCGCCGAGGTCGACGCACGCTTCTATGGTTCGACGCAAACGCCGCTGACGCGCGAGCAGGTCGAAGCGAAGCTGATCGACTATTGCGCCGCCGAAATGGCGCGCGGCACCTATCTCGGCGCGATCACGCGCCATGCGCTCGGTCTTTATCGCGGTGAGGCGGGCGCGCGTGGCTGGCGTCGCGTTCTGTCCGATAGCAAACGGCTGGCCGCGCGCGATCTGAGCATCTTCGACGAGGCAAGACAGCATCTGCGTGAGCCGAACGAAATTTTTGAATAAAGGACTAGGCAAACGGAAATCTTGTTCGTATAATCTCGTTTCTTCATCGACGAGCCAGATTTTTCCGGCAAGTCAAGCAGATGTCAGTGGTGGCTGTAGCTCAGTTGGTAGAGTCCAGGATTGTGATTCCTGTTGTCGTGGGTTCGAGCCCCATCAGCCACCCCAAAGAATTCAAGCGGTAAAGTTTTTGCAAACGGCGTTGTGAGAAATCACAACGCCGTTTTTGTTTTTGGCGGTCGTTCGGCGATTTGGCTTTAGTCGCGCGGTCAACCGTTGCGTCGCGCGTCAATGGCCGTGTCCCCCATGCCCGCCGCCGCCGCCGCGGCTCCATGTGCCACCACCATGCGGTCCGCCATACCCGCCGCCGTGCCAGCCCCCGCCCCCGCCATGCCAGCCCCCACCGCCGTGCCAACCACCGCCCCCATGCCAATGGTCACCGTGATAACAGCACGGGCCGCCCCCCCAGCCTCCCCAAATACCTACCGTGCCATAAGCCGGTACATACGGCGGCCCGTACGCATATCCATAGCCGGGGTAATAGGGCTGCGCGTAACCATAGTCATATCCGGGCGCAACCGCGCATCCGGTAAGACCTGTCGCCAGCGCTAACAGCGCGATCGATGCAACGAGCCTGCTCACGATTTTCTCCTTTGTATAAGCATGAGAAAAATCGCCTGCGATGGAGTTCAGCGGCATTTGTGTCCGCACATTACGACGCGTCGCGAGCGAGCTCGCGTTCGTGACGGACATACGGCGATCGAATCCATGGCGATCAGCCATCGCGACAATCTTCCACCACCTTACCAATACGCGCTTCGGTAACAGTTGGTTAACTATTCGCAAAGTAACTGTAGGGGACGCCTGCTAACTTTCCGCTCAGACAATTGCCTTCGAATCCGCATCCCATGCTCGCGTTGAAGCCGAACAAAAAAGAACGACACGCCCATCGCCAGGATCGCCCGACGCGAGACCGGCAAACACCCGGCCGCCGATGAATCACGATCCATCGCCGACTACCGCGTCGGCAAAACGCGCCGAAGGCGCGGCGTGCATCGCGCGTGGCGAACTCGACGCCGCGCTGGCCTGTTTCGAAGCCGCGTGCGCGCTCGATCCATCCGACGCCGTCAACTACGAACGCCTTGCCGCGACGCTGGCCGCGTTGCAGCGCTTTCCCGAAGCCGTCGACCGTTATCGCGACGCGCTCATGCGCAATCCGTCCAACGCGGATTTGCATCACGGACTCGGCTGGACGCTCGAGCAGATGCATCGGCTCGAACAGGCGGTGGACGCGTACCGCGAAGCGGTGCGGCTGAACCCGGGCGCCGACGGCTCGAACAACAACATGGGCAACTGTCTGCAGGCGCTCGGCAGGTTCGACGAAGCGCATGATGCGTACCGTCGCGCGATCGACGGCGCGCCGCGCGTGCCGCTCTACTACCGCAACTTCGTGCAGACGAGCCGTCTCGCCGCAGACGATCCCGTGTTCGCATCGCTCGAACAGCTCGCCGGCGACGCCGCTTCGCTGAGCCCGCCCGATCAGGCGGAGCTTCACTTCGCGTACGGCGAGGCATTGTCCGGCGTGGGCCGTCACGACGCGTCGTTCGATCACATCCTGAAGGCCAACGCGTTGCATCGCGCCAGCGTGCGTTTCAACGAAGCCGAAACGCTTGGGCTGTTCGCTCAGTTGCCGCAGATGCAAAGCGCGGACGTGTTCGCGGCGGCGCGAGGTCTCGGCGATCCGTCCGCCGCGCCGATTTTTATCGTCGGCATGCCACGCTCCGGCTCGACCTTGATTGAGCAGATCCTGGCGAGCCATCCACAGGTGGTCGGCGCGGGCGAGCGCACGGAATTCGGCGCAGCGCTGATGCAGTGCCTACGCAGAAACGCCGACGATCCGCTGAGAATCGACATTGCAGCACTGCATGGCGTGGGCGCACGGCAGTTGCGCACGCTCGGCGCCGACTATCTGGAACTCATGCGCCGAGCGCTGCCTGAATGCCAGAGCGATAGGCAGAATGCGGCGCGAGATCGCATGCATGATTCGGTGGACAACGACGCGCAACGTACAGCGCCGCATCCCCTCCGTTTCACCGACAAATATCCGTTCAATTTCATCAACGTCGGGCTGATCCATCTGGCGTTGCCGAACGCGCGCTTCATCCATAGCCGCCGTTCGCCGTTGCAAACTTGTCTGTCGATTTTTTCCCGGCTTTTTCAAGACGTGCCATTCGGTTACGATCTCGCCGAACTCGGCCGCTACTATCGTGCCTACGATGCGTTGATGGCGCATTGGCGAAGCGCGCTGCCCGAAGGCGTGATGATCGAGGTCCGGTATGAGCGGCTGGTCGACGATTTCGAAGCGACCGTGCGACGGATGCTCGTGCATTGCGGGCTCGACTGGGACGACCGCTGTCTCGCGTTTCATCAGACGACGCGTCAGGTCACCACGGCGAGTTCGGCCCAGGTGCGGCGTCCGCTTTACCGGACTTCGCTGCGTCGCTGGCAGCCGCGGCGGGCGTTACTCGAACCGCTGTTCGAGGGGCTGGGGCCGGCATTGACGGCGGCTGATGCTTCGGATGAGTTGGCCTGAGTATGAGTATCGGAGTTTCGGCGCACGACATTTGTCGTGACAGTCGTGCCGACGTGCTGGTGCGTACGCTATTGAAAGTGCGAAGCCCGCAACGTCAGGCGCACTACCGCAGCGCGAGCCCCGAATGATGCAGCGCAGGGTACACGCCGATGATGAACGCCGCGTAGATCGCGGCCATCGTCACGCCGGCGGCCGTGCCCCAGATGTCGCGCGACGCAGCGCCCCGGCGAAAATGCAAGGGCAGTCCGACGACCAGATAGCCGATCAGAAAAAAGACGACGACGGCACGCACGGGCGACAGGTCGTGACCGATAAATTCCAGCAGGGCGGGCAGACTGAATTCGGGCATGGACAGACGGGTAAACAGCATCGGATGCGAAGCGTCGAGCGCGCCATCGGACCATCCGCGACGACGCGATGACTTATGCCGATTTAAGTCCACGCGAGTGCGCGGCGCAAGAAAAAGACTGTATAAATTTGTACCGGCCTATATGGCTTGCACGTTGCCTGCGCCGATACTTTCATTCGGCTTCGCGTTAATCGAACCGGCTTGCATCGCGCGGGTATCAGCGCTTACGCAAGGGCTCCAGCAGCGGCTTCAAACCGTTGTGATCGATCTCCTGCATCAAGGCGAGCAGGCGGCCGATTTCACCCGGCGGAAAGCCCTGGCTCGCGAACCAGTTTAGATAATGGCCCGGCAGGTCCGCAATCACGCGGCCTTTATATTTTCCGTAGGGCATCACGCGCGTGACCAGCAGTTCGAGGTGTTCGGGATTCATCGCAGAAGGATCGACGCCTGGCTGTTGAGTACGAAAAAGCAGGCGATGCCCGCCCGGTTGGCATTCTAGCCTCGATGCAGGCATTGCGCCGGCGTGGTAACGTCAGCGCTTTCCGTTCACCTATTCAACAGGACAAGATAGATGGAACACCGCAGACTCGGCGACTCCGATGTGCAGGTTAGCCTGATCGGTCTCGGCACCATGACGTGGGGCGAGCAGAACACCGAGCAGGAAGCGCATGCGCAGATCGATTACGCGCTCGATCATGGCGTCAACCTGATCGACACCGCCGAAATGTACCCGGTGCCGCCGCGCGCCGAAACGCAGGGCTCGACGGAACGCTACATCGGCACGTGGCTCGCCGGGCATCGCAGCGCGCGCGAGAAAATCGTGCTCGCCACCAAGATCGCCGGACCGGCGCGTCAGCCGCACAATCCGCGCCATATTCGCGGCGAGGGCAATCAGTTCGATCGCAAGAACCTGACCGAAGCGCTCGACGGCAGCCTGAAGCGTCTGCAAACCGACTACGTCGATCTGTATCAACTGCACTGGCCGGATCGCAGCACGATGACGTTCGGTCGTCCCGCTTATCCGTGGGTCGACGACGCGTACACGGTGCCGATCGAAGAAACGCTGTCGGTGCTCGCCGAGTTCGTCAAGGCGGGCAAGGTACGCCACATCGGCGTGTCGAACGAAACGCCGTGGGGTGTCGCGCAGTTCCTGCGCGCGGCCGAAAAGCTCGGCTTGCCGCGCATCGTCAGCATCCAGAATCCGTATAGCCTGCTGAACCGCACGTATGAAGCGGGTCTGTCCGAGTACGCGCATCGCGACAGCATCGGCTTGCTCGCCTATTCGCCGCTCGCGTTCGGCTGGCTGTCGGGCAAGTATGAAGGCGGCGCGCGTCCGGCCGGCGCGCGCATCTCGCTGTTCGAGCGCTTCGCGCGTTACAGCAAGCCGCAAGCGGTTCAGGCGACCACGCGTTACGTGGAACTCGCGAAACGTCATGGCCTGTCGCCCGCGCAGTTCGCGCTCGCGTTCGTCAATAGCCGGCCGTTCGTGACCAGCAATCTGATCGGCGCGACCTCGCTCGATCAGTTGAAGGAAAACATCGCCAGCGCCGAGGTGAAGCTTTCGCCGGAAGTGCTCGCGGAGATCGACGCGCTGCATGAGTTGCAGCCGAACCCGGCGCCTTGATGGGCTCGCCGGGCGTGGGTCGACAAGCCTGGTTCGAAGTGGTTTCGAGCCAGGCATGAACCCGCGTTGCGGATTGCTCCGGCGTGGTCGCCGGAGCGGCCGCGATCTCGTTTGGTTGGCTTCGCCCACACCGGTGCTTAAGGCGCGTGCCAACTTTCCACCGCATAAAACATCCTGCACAAGCCGGTCGCGAACGCGATGCGCGTTTGCATCGATCAGCCGGCTCGTCACGAACGACGCCAACTCCTGCGCTAATCATCGCCACGCCGGTAGAGGTAGCTGACCGGCGGAGCGGTCGCGCGCTCACATCTGAAAAGACCGCGTTCGTCAGCTGGCAGGCAAATGTCCCTCCCGGAAACCGATTCACGACCTAAACTGAGGGGGACGGAGGCGACCGGGAAGAACCGGCTGTGGCGCTGCAATACTGCAGCGCACGCCCGAAGGCAGTCCCCTTGAGGGGCACCAGTGGTAGGATTCAGCCCGAAAAATCGAGCGCGGCACGCTATCGACGTGCGCGCCGCGTACAACAGAGCGATAGGACTCAGGACATCGAATGGCGCAACAAAAAACAAACCCAAAACTCGAGCAGGCGCTCACGCGCGGGGATCTGGCAATCCGTCAGGCCAATTCGGCACGGGCGACTGCCTTGCTGCGCGCGCTGGGCAAGATGATCGTCGACGCTTCGGCGACCATCGGAGTGGAAGCGTTCACGCTGATTCCCGACGGCGACAAGATTTACGATCCCGCCGATGGACTGTGGCCGCAGGAACTGCAGGTTTCGCTCGATGGTCCCGTCGAGGAAGCCGATCCCGATGAGGTTCGGACCGTGCGCCTGATTGCCGACGATCCGGCCACGGTGTTTCGGGTCGAATGGCAGCGCGCCGATGGCAAGATCGGACGCCAGGATGGCGGCCCGTTCGCGACGGTGGCGTTCATCTCCGACGTCGACATTCCGTGGACGGACGAAGAGGACTGAGGCGAATCGCGCTTCGGACGCACAGGCCCGCACCGACGCAACTCAAGTTGCCGCAGGACTGCCGCGCGCCGGTCACCTGCGGCTATCCAGGACATTCGGCGTATTCAACGTATTCGACAAGCGTGGGCTATTTCATCATCCGCCGCCGAAACAGAATCGCCGACACAATAAATCCGCCCACCGCATAAGCCGCCAGCACGGCCAGATGCAGGAGCGCGTTGTCGAGGGGCCGTCCGAGCATCGGAGGGCGCATCAGATCGACCGCATGCGCGAGCGGCAGCACGCTGGTCACCGCTCGCGCGGCCGCGGGCAGTTGCGACGCGGGAAAGAACACGCCGGAGAGCAGCAGCATCGGCGTCAATACCAGCGTCTGGTAAAACATGAAGAAGTCGTACGACGGCGCGAGCGCTGTCACCACCATTGCGATGCTCGCGAACGCGAGGCCGGTCAGCACGATCACCGGCAACGCCAGCAGCATCGACGGGAAATTCGCGTAGCCGAGCGCGCCCGCCACCAGCATGATCGCCGCACCCGACAGCACCGACTTGCTGGCCGCCCAGATCACCTCGCCGAGCACGATGTCACCGAGCGTCAGCGGCGTATGCATGATCGCCTCCCACGTGCGCTGCACGTGCATGCGCGAGAAGCCCGAATACATCGACTCGAAACTCGCCGACATCGTCACGCTCGACGCCACGGTGCCCGCTGCCAGAAACGCGATGTACGACACGCCGTCGACGTGTCCGACCATCAGCCCCAGCCCGAAGCCGAGGCCGAACAGGTAGATCATCGGATCGGCGAGATTGCCGAACATCGACGCGAGCGCGAGCTTCTTCCAGACCAGATAGTTGCGGCGCCATACCGAAATCCAGTTGACGGCGTTGGCAGGGAAGGCGGCGAAGGGCTCCTGCTTCGACGGTGTGTCGCCAGGGGGGTCGTAAGTGCGTGCGTCCATTGCGTGTCTCGTGCGGTGTCGTGATGGCTTCGGCGTGCGGCGGTCTCTTCAATCCTGCATCTCGCGGCCCGTGAGCCGCAAAAACACGTCCTCCAGATTCGCCGGCCGATGCAGATAGCGCAGATCGGCGCGCTGCTTGAGCCGCGCATGCACCGGTTGCGCGTCGTTCACGTAGCAGAACAGCGTCTCGCCGCTGATCTCGGTTCGTTCGACGAGCGGCGCCAGTTCATCGCGCAATGCAATCGGATCGGGACCGAAGATCTCGATCACGTCGCAGCCGATCTCGGATGCGATCAGCTCGCTCGGCGCGCCTTCGGCGATCTTGCGGCCTTCTTCGATCACACATAGCCGGTGACAGAGCCGCTCGGCTTCTTCCATGAAGTGGGTGGTCAGCAGGATCGTTTTGCCGCGCGTGAGCAACGAGCGCAGCCGTTCCCAGATCAGATGGCGCGCCTGCGGATCGAGGCCGGTGGTCGGCTCGTCCATGATCAGCACGTCGGGATCGTTGACGAGCGCGCGTGCTAGCGTCAGACGCCGTTTCATGCCACCCGACAGCTCGCTCACGCGCGCATCGGCCTTGCTTTCGAGCCGCGCGAATTCGAGCAGCGACGGCACCATCGCGCGGCATTGCGCGGCGCTCAGGCCGAAGTAGCGGCCGAACACCAGCAGGTTCTCGCGCACGGTGAAGTCCGGGTCGAGATTGTCGAATTGCGGCACGACGCCGACGCGCGCCCGTGCGACGCGCGCGCGGCCCGGGATCGGCTCGCCGCACAGACGGATCGCGCCGGCGTCGGGTGCCGCGATGCCGAGCAGCATGCGCAAGGTGGTCGTCTTGCCCGCGCCGTTCGGGCCGAGCAGGCCGAAGCATTCGCCGGCGTTGACATGAAACGACAGTCCATCGACGACGATTTTTTCGCCGTAGCTTTTTTTGACCTGGTGGAATTCAATGGCGGCTTCAGGCATAACTCGATCGAGGCTCCGGGAAACGACGCGAATGGCCGGGAAGGCCGCCTATTCTAGGGCATCGGCAGGTAGACGTTGGCAGGCAGATGGCGATTCGAAGACCGGGTTTTGCACTGCCGCATCCATTTGCCAAACTGCTGTGAAGCCGGCGCAAGCCCGCGCGCACCGGTTTAGGGCGCATGGTCCGCGCACTTAGCGTTTTCCATCCCTTGCAACCTGAATTGCGGCGCACCATGATTCATTCAGACCGCGCTTCCCGCGCGAAGGGAGAAAACCATGGCGAGCTACCAAAAAATTCTGCTGTGTTATGACGGCTCGCGCGAAGGGCGCAAGGCGCTGCGTTGCGGCGCTGACCTCGCGTTGGACCTGAAGGCCGAAACGCATCTGCTGTCCGTGGTGGACATGCGCTCAAGCATTGCGCAAAGCGCGGGCCTGCTGACCGATGTGGCGTGCGGCAGCTTCGAAAAAACCGCGCGCGACATCCTGCAGGAAGGGGTGGACTGGCTCACCGAGCGTGGTGTGAGCGCACAAGGGCACTTCGCGTTCGGTCATCCGATCGACGAGATTGCGAACCTCGCCAACGACCTGCATGTCGATCTCGTGGTGGTCGGGCATCGCTGCCGCACCGGCTTGTCGCGATGGTGGATGGGGGCGGGCAACACGCCGCTGCTCGATCGCGTGTCGTGCAGCATTCTGGTGGCGTGTTCTTCCGCGCAGGAGCAGCAGCAAGCCGCGGCTTGATGCGGCTTGCTGCGTAGGGACGCCGCGCATGGAGCGAGTGGCTGGCCGTGACGGCCGGCCGGTCATTCGTTCAGATTGATCGCGGCGAGCTTCCACGTGAACAGACCTTCGCGCCGAAAGACCGCCGAGTAGTGCGCGTTGGCTTCGCCGCGCCGGTAGGTGACGACGAACTCGTTGAGGCCGCGATAGCCTGCCGTGGTTTGCCGCGATGGTGGGGTCGTTGCAGTGGTGGGGGTGTCGGCGGCGGGTGAGGCAGGCGTTTCTGTGGCTGCGGCAGGCGGATGTTCGCCAGGATCGCCATGCGGCGGCATGCCGTTCAACAAGGCCGCGACGCCGTCCGGTGTCGCATAGGAATCCACCAGCGGACCGATCAGCGTCACGCCGATCATCGCGCCGATGGTGGCCATTTTGCTGTCGTTATCCGCGTCCAGTCGGCGCGTCAGCATGCCTGCGATCTGCTCCTTCAGGCTCTCGCGCAACGCGGGAAAATCGACGTATTGATTCACGGTTTGCGCGTCGCGTGCATCTGCCGCGCGTTTGAGATTATTCAGCGCGATATAGGGTGACGCGTAAGCAAACCCGAGTGCCGCAATCACTACGACTACAACCAGCGTGATGAGCAGCGGCCGGGTGGCGGCGCCCTTGGTTCGTGTCGGACCTGTCATCGAATGGAACTCCCGATCAGATTGGATTTAACGTGGACTACGGCCCCGCAAAAACAATCCCATTCTATGCAAATATCCGAACAGCAGGTCTGAAAAGCGAGCACGACAACAGCGATGCGCGAGGCATGGTGCAGCCTCTTGCCTGCACAGGACACGCTCACGACTCGAAGACTGCACCGTGCACATTGGCTTCATCGGCAATGCAACGGTCGATCATGCGGCACACCGCCTCGACCGTGCCCACCATGATCAGCCGCGACGGCCCGTGATAGACGCGCACCGGCGCGCGCCGTGCGGGTTCCGCCGTATTCAACCCCGAGTTCAACGACACACGGGCAAACGCCGGCAATGACGACGGCAGGCTCGCTCCATCAGCGGGCGCGTCGAACAGCGAGGCGCAGTCCTGAGCCGGTGCTTCGATCAATGAGCAAGGCACCAGATTGCGCAAATGGCGCAAACGACCGAACTGGCGAAAGGGCAACAGGCGGGCAAGGCGTTCCATGAGTCTCTCCAGGCGATGCAGCGTTGAGGCAGCGTTGAGGCAGCGTGGGATTAAGCGAACAGGCGCGGTGGTTTAGAACTCGCCAGGGCGGATCAGCCCCACGGCGATACCCTCCAGCGCGAATTCCGCACTGCCGGTTTCAACGAAGATGTTCTCGTAATCGGGGTTCTCCGCGATCAGCTCGAGGCCGTTAGGCCGGCGCTTCAGACGCTTGACCGTGACGTCGTCGCCAAGCCGGGCGATGATGATCTGACCGTCTTTCGCCTCGCTCTTCTTTTGCACCGCGAGCAGGTCGCCGTCGAAGATGCCCGCGTCGCGCATGGACAACCCGCGCACCTTCAACAAGTAGTCGGGCTTGCTCGAGAACAGCGCCGGGTCGCACGCGAAGTGCTGCGAGATATGTTCCTGCGCGAGGATCGGACTGCCCGCGGCCACCCGGCCGATCAGCGGCAGCGACAGCTGCATGATGCTCGCGTGCGGCAGCGTGAACTGATGCGGTGAATCTTCCGGACCCGCCAGCAGGCGAATACCGCGTGACGCGCCGGCGGCGAGTTCGATCACACCCTTGCGAGCGAGCGCGCGCAGATGTTCTTCTGCCGAATTGGCCGAGCTGAAGCCCAGCTCGGCGGCAATTTCCGCGCGGGTGGGCGGAAAACCGGTGCGTTCGATCGCCCGGCGAATCAGATCGAAAACCTGCTGCTGTCGTGCGGTGAGTTTTGTCATGGCCACTGTATGTATGAACAGGTGACTGTATTTTTATACAGTATTCGGCGCAATTCAAGCTTTACTTTAAGTTCGTGACCCTGGGGGCCGTTACGGCGTCGCTCATCGGCGTCAAAACATCCGTTTTCGTGCCGCAACGCCTTATCCAGCTGTCATTACCACTTTTGCGTATTAAAGAATGAAGAAACATTATTTTTAATGATGAAAGCGCTTCGATAGACTGCCTTCCAGTTGGCGCTCATGTGCACGTGACCGCGACACAGAACAAATCACGCTGGTTTCAGCGCACTACACGCGGAGAAAGTTGACATGAATCATCGACACACGGGGCTGGCTCGCAAAACGAAGCAACTCATCGCGGCGCTCGCGTTCGGCGCGGCCGGCGCGCTCGGCGCGATTGCCTCGGCGCACGCGGCCGACACCACGCTGCTGAACGTCTCCTACGACCCGACGCGCGAGCTGTATCAGGACGTCAACCAGGCGTTCGGCAAGGAATGGAAAGCGAAGACCGGCGAGACGATCACCTTCAAGCAGTCGCACGGCGGCTCCGGCGCACAGGCGCGCTCGGTGCTCGACGGCCTGCAGGCGGACGTCGTCACGCTCGCGCTCGCCTACGACATCGACGCGCTCGCCGGCAAGGGTCTGCTCGACAAGGGCTGGCAAAAGCGCCTGCCGGACAACGCGTCGCCGTACACGTCGACGATCGTGTTTCTCGTGCGCAAGGGCAACCCGAAGCACATCAAGGACTGGGACGATCTGATCAAGCCGGGTGTGTCGATCGTCACGCCGAATCCGAAGACCTCGGGCGGCGCGCGCTGGAACTACCTCGCGGCGTGGGCGTACGCGGAACATCAGCCGGGCGGCAATGCGCAGAAGGCGAAGGAATTCGTCGGCAAGCTGTATAAGAACGCCGGCGTGCTGGACTCGGGCGCGCGTGGCGCAACCACCAGCTTCGTGCAGCGCGGCATCGGCGACGTGCTGATCGCGTGGGAAAACGAAGCGTTCCTGTCGCTCAAGGAGTTCGGTCCGGACAAGTTTGAAATCGTCGTGCCGTCGGTGAGCATTCTGGCCGAGCCGCCGGTCGCGGTGGTGGACAAGGTCGTCGACAAGCGCGGCACGCGCAAGCTGGCCGAGGCGTATCTGAACTTCCTGTACAGCGAGGAAGGCCAGGAGATCGCCGCGCGCAACTTCTACCGTCCGCGTTCGAACAAGGTGCCGGCCGACCTGACCGCGAAGTTTCCGAAGCTGAAGCTGTACACGGTGGACGATTCGTTCGGCGGCTGGGCGAACGCGCAGAAGACGCACTTTGCCGACGGTGGTGTGTTCGACTCGATCTACCAGCCTCAATAACGCTGTCGATGTCCTAACCGGCATCGACACACCGGCGCGGCAACGCGCCACTTCCGAGCGCGCCCAGTGGGCGCGCTTTTGGCCAACCGGAATCCGGATCCGGCGGCCGAAGATCGGTGATCAAACCGCCAGCATCAACCTGAACGAGTATCCAGCATGACGACGTTGACCTTCCGAAAGCCGAGCGCATTGCCCGGCTTTGGCCTGACACTCGGCATCACGGTGGCTTATCTGAGCCTCGTGGTGCTGATTCCGCTTGCGGCGACCTTTCTCAAGACCGCGACGCTCGACTGGGACCAGTTCGTGCGCGCCGTCACGTCGCCGCGGGTGCTCGCGTCGTACCGGCTGACGTTCTTCTCGGCGCTCGGCGGCGCGCTGATCAACGCGGTGTTCGGCTTCCTGGTCGCGTGGGTGCTGGTGCGCTACACGTTCCCGTTCAAGCGCATCGTCGATGCGGTGGTCGATCTGCCGTTTGCGCTGCCCACGTCGGTCGCGGGCATTTCGCTCGCGGCGGTGTACTCGGGCAACGGCTGGATCGGGCAGTTTCTCGAACCGCTCGGCATCAAGATCGCGTTCACGCCGGCGGGCGTGCTGGTCGCGCTGACCTTCATCGGCTTGCCGTTCGTCGTGCGCACGGTGCAGCCGGTGCTCGAAGAGTTCGAGCGCGAACAGGAAGAGGCTGCCGCGTGCCTCGGCGCGACGCGCTGGCTGACGTTTCGCCGGGTCGTGCTGCCGGCGGTGTTCCCGGCGCTGCTGACGGGCTTCGCGCTCGCGTTCGCACGTGCGCTCGGCGAGTACGGCTCGGTGATCTTCATCGCCGGCAACGTGCCGATGAAATCGGAAATCACCTCGCTCCTGATCATCACCAAGCTCGAGCAATACGACTACGCCGGCGCGACCGCGCTGGCGGTGGTGATGCTGGTGGTGTCGTTCCTCATGCTGTTGTTCATCAATACCGTGCAGTGGTACTTGCAGCGCCGCACGAGCCGCGGCAGCGCGGGCCCGGCGCCTGGCACAGCAACGAGTGTGGCGGCGATCGGTGGGGGTGTGCAATGAGCCGCCGTCCCGGGCATGACGTGAACCGCGCGGAGCAGACCGCGACGGCGGCCGTCGCGGCCGTGGCCCCGCGTGCGCCGCTGAACGTCGCGCGCCGGCCCGATCCGGTGACCGAGCGGCCGGTGGTGCGCTGGCTGCTGACCGGCATCGCGCTGCTGTTTCTTGCGCTGTTCCTGGTCGTGCCGCTGGTGGCCGTGTTCTATCAGGCGCTGAATAAGGGCCTGGCTTTCTATTTCGAAGCGCTCGCCGATCCGGATGCGCTCGCGGCCATCAAGCTGACCGTGATTACCGCCGCGATCGCGGTGCCGTTGAATCTCGTGTTCGGTCTGGTCGCCTCGTGGTGTATCGCGAAGTTCGAGTTCCGCGGCAAGGCGCTGCTGACCACGCTGATCGATCTGCCGTTCTCGGTGTCGCCGGTGATTTCGGGTTTGATCTACGTGCTGATGTTCGGCGCGCAGGGCTGGTTCGGTCCGTGGCTACAGGCGCATGACGTGCAGATCATCTTCGCGGTGCCCGGCATCGTGATGGCGACGATCTTCGTCACGTTCCCGTTCGTCGCGCGCGAGCTGATCCCGCTGATGCAGGCGCAAGGCAATGACGAAGAGGAAGCCGCGCACGTGCTGGGCGCCTCGGGCTGGCAGATCTTCCGCCGCGTCACGCTGCCGAACATCAAGTGGGGTCTGCTGTACGGCGTGATTCTGTGCAATGCGCGGGCGATGGGCGAGTTCGGCGCGGTCTCGGTGGTGTCGGGCCATATTCGCGGCCAGACCGACACAATGCCGCTGCACGTCGAGATTCTCTACAACGAATACAACTTCTCGGCGGCGTTCGCCGTGGCGTCGGTGCTGGCCCTGCTCGCACTCGTGACGCTGGGGCTCAAGCTGCTCGCCGAGCGCCATATGTCGGCGGAACTGTCGGCCGCGCGCGATGTGCCCGCCTATGCGGGGCCGCCCACGCAGTCCACCGCCGCGGCATCGGGATCGCACGCCGCGCCGCGTTCCGTTTCGTCTTCTTTCCAGCAGTCCGTCAATACGACGCATGCATCGCAGCAACACCCGCTCAAGCAAGGAGAGCTGTAATGGGTATCACTGTTCGTAACCTGCAAAAGCGCTTCGGCGATTTCGTCGCGCTCGACAACGTCTCGCTCGATTTTCCGCCGGGCGAACTGGTTGCGCTGCTCGGGCCGTCGGGTTGTGGCAAGACCACGTTGCTGCGCGTGATCGCCGGACTCGAATACGCGGACGGCGGCCAGGTCGTGCTGCAAGGGCAGGACGTCGCGACGGTCGGCGCGCGCGAGCGTGAAGTGGGTTTCGTGTTCCAGCATTACGCGCTGTTTCGCCATATGACGGTATTCGAGAACGTGGCGTTCGGCCTGCGCGTGAAGCCGCGCAAGGAGCGGCCGTCGGAAGCGGTGATCCGCGAGAAAGTGCATGAACTGCTGAAGCTCGTGCAGCTCGACTGGCTTGCGCAACGCTATCCGTCGGAACTGTCGGGCGGTCAGCGGCAACGGATCGCATTGGCGCGCGCGCTGGCGGTCGAGCCGAAAGTGCTGCTGCTCGACGAGCCGTTCGGCGCGCTCGACGCGAAGGTGCGCAAGGAGCTGCGTAGCTGGCTGCGGCGCCTGCACGACGATCTGCATATCTCGACGATCTTCGTGACGCACGATCAGGAAGAAGCGCTCGAAGTGGCCGACCGCATCGTCGTGCTCAACCGCGGTCATGTGGAGCAGGTGGGCAGTCCGCAGGACGTGTACGACCATCCGCAGACCTCGTTCGTCTACGAGTTTCTCGGCGCGGCGAACCGTCTGCACGGCAAGGTCGACGCGAGCGGCTTCGTGGTCGACGGCGCCGCGCTGCCGGTCGCGATCACCGCCGGTTTCAGCGGTCCGGCTTTCGCCTACGTGCGGCCGCACGATCTGCAGTTGTATCCGCAGGCAGCGGGTCATCGTGAAGGCATCGTCGTCGACGTGCGGCGCGTGGTGACGCTGGGCGGCTCGGTGCGCGTCGAACTCGCGGGCCGTGAAGGCAATCTGCTCGAAGCCGAACTCGATCGCGAATCGTGGCGTGATCTGCAACTGGCGGTCGGCGACGGGGTGACGGCGGTGCCGCGCGCACTGCGCGTTTTTCCGGCGCAGTGAGGCAGGCGCGCAGCGACAGACCGCGCGCATCACACGGCAACACACCGGGAGACCAAAGCGGATAGCGCTGCGTCGACCGGTGTTTCGATAGAACACGAATAACTCCACTCTGGCTGAACCGGAGACATACAGATGAATTTCCAGCAATTGCGCTTCGTGCGCGAGGCCGTGCGTCAGAACATGAATCTGACGGAAGTGGCGAACGTGCTTTACACGTCGCAGTCGGGCGTATCGAAACAGATCAAGGATCTGGAGGACGAACTCGGCGTCGATATTTTCATCCGGCGCGGCAAGCGCCTGACGGGCCTGACCGAGCCGGGCAAGGCGGTGCATCAGCTGATCGAGCGGATGCTGCTCGATGCGGAGAATCTGCGCCGCGTCGCGCGCCAGTTCGCCGATCAGGACAGCGGCCATCTCGTCGTGGCGACCACGCACACGCAGGCGCGTTACGCTCTGCCCAAGGTGATTCGCCAGTTCACCGAAGTATTTCCGAAGGTGCATCTGGCGCTGCGCCAGGGCAGTCCGCAGCAGATCGCGCAGATGATCATCAACGGCGAAGCGGATATCGGCATTTCGACCGAAGCGCTCGATCGCTTCCCGGATATCGTCACGTTCCCGTGCTATTCGTGGCATCACGTCGTGGTGGTGCCGAAGGATCACCCGTTGGTGGGGCGGCCGAATCTGACGCTCGACGAGATCGCCGAATTCCCGATCGTCACGTACGACCAGGACTTCACGGGCCGCTCGCACATCGACCAGGCGTTCGCGAAAGCGGGGGCGTTGCCCGACGTCGTGCTGACCGCGATCGACGCCGACGTGATCAAGACCTACGTCGAACTCGGCATGGGCATCGGCGTGGTCGCGGCCATGGCCTACGATCCGAAGCGCGACACCGAACTGGTCGCGCTCGATACGCAGCATCTGTTCGAAGCGAGCACGACGCGCGTCGGTCTGCGCAAGGGCGCGTTCCTGCGGGCCTACGCTTACCGGTTGATCGAGATGTTCGCGCCGCAGCTGAACGAAGCGGACATCGCCGCGCAGTTGCGCGAGGCGGTTTGAGGAAGGCGCCGGGCCGTCGAGCTCCGGCGTGGGTATGGCGCGTGACGCGATGCGCGCCTGTCACTCGTAGCGCGGCGCGAACTGCGGGCCCGGCCCGAAACGAACGGGCATCCGCTTAATCCCGCGTGGCGGCGCGCGACGCATCGCTTACAATCGCCGCCATGAATACTTTGACATCCTCTTGCGCGCTGCCGCGCATCGCCGTGCTGGCGACCGGCGGCACGATCGCCGGCGCGGCCGCGGACGCGACCAATACGTCCGGCTACCAGGCGGGCGTCGTCGGCGTCGATCAATTGCTGGCCGTCGTACCCGCCCTGTCGACGGTGGCGCGGATCGCGCCCGAACAGATTGCCAGCGTCGACAGCAAAGACATGGCGATGTCGCTCTGGACCACGCTCGCGCAACGCATCAATACGCTGCTCGCCACCGACGACGTCGATGGTGTAGTGGTCACGCACGGCACCGACACGCTCGAAGAAACCGCGTATCTGCTGCATCTGACCATCAAGTCCGACAAGCCGGTGGTGCTCACCGCGGCGATGCGCCCGGCCTCCGCGCTGTCCGCCGATGGTCCGCTGAATCTGCTGAACGCAGTGACCGTCGCCGCGCATGCAGACTCGCGCGGGCAGGGCGTGCTGGTCGCGTTCAACAACCGCATTCACAGCGCACGCGACGTGGTCAAGACGAGCACGTACGCGGTCGACGCATTCCAGTCGCCGGAGATCGGCGCGCTCGGCTGGGTGCAGGACGGCCGCGTGGAATTCCAGCGCGCCGTGGTGCGCGCGCATACGCTCGCCACCGGGTTCGTGATCGGTTCGAAGTGGCCGCATGTGGAGATCGTCACGAGCTACGCGGGCGTGTCGCGGATCGCCGTCGATGCGCTGGTGGCCGCCGGGGTGCGCGGGATCGTCGTCGCGGGCACGGGCAATGGCTCGATTCACCAGTCGATGCTGCAGGCGCTCGCCGATGCCGTGTCGCAAGGCGTGGCGATCGTGCGCGCGTCGCGCGTGGGTTCGGGGCACGTGATGCACAACGGCGCCGCCGCCGACGATGCGCTCGGTTTCATCAGCGCGGGTTCGCTGAATCCGTACAAGGCGCGGGTGTTGCTGATGCTGGCACTGGCCGCGGGCGGCACGGGGCCGGTCGCATTGCAGAAGGTGTTCGACACGTACTGACGATGCGGAGCTAGCTCTGCTGACCGGCGGCTCGCGCCGGTCCTGCATATCGTGAACGCCCAATGAAAAACGCGGCGCTCGGGTCGATGACCCAAGCGCCGCGTTGTCGTTTTCCGCGTGCGTTTTTTACGCCGATACGGAAGGGCGTGTCACGCCGGCCTTATCACTGCGGCGGAATCACCAGCACCTGACCCGGATAGATCTTGTCCGGGCTCTTCAGCATCGGTGTGTTCGCCTGGAAGATCACATCGTTCTTCGCGCCGCTGCCGTAGTACTTCTCTGCGATCTTCCACAGATTGTCGCCGGACACGACCGTATGGAACTGCGTCGGCGCGGCGGCGGGCCTGGTGACGGTCAGTTGATCGTCGACCTTGTCGACGTTCTGCACGTTGCCCGCGGCGACGAGGATCTTGTCCTTGGTCGGCTGATCCGCCGCTTCACCGGCGACTGTGACGGTATGGTTCGTGCCGTCGTACGTGACCTGAAGATTGGTGGCGTCGAGGCCCTGGCTGCGGATATACGTGGCGATCGCGTCGCCCGCGGTTTTATTCAGGGCGGCCAGATCGGGCGCGGCGGGTGCGGCTTGCGCAGGCGTGGAGGCGGCACCGAACAGCTTTTCGCCGGCTTCCTTGATGAAACTGAGAATACCCATTGATCACTCTCCTGACGTGGTGGCGCAAAAAACAATTTACGCACGGGTTAGGCACTGGTTGAGAAATCAGGCAAACGCTAAGGACGACACGCGCTGCGACAGGCAGGACGCCGTGCCCAGGCGCCATCACCAGAAACAATTCAGGGCGCGTGGTGTCCGTCACGCGTGCAGCCGGACTCAACGAGTGTAGGAGAAAAGCGCGCGATGATGTGTCAAAAAAGGTTCGGGGGAAGACGGGGAGTTGCAAGCAAATGCAAACGGACGTGCAAGCGGGCGCGAGCCGTGATTGCCATTGCCGCGCGTGATTGGCGCAGCGACTCGCGCGTGGCGGAAAAAGCATGATGATGAATCCGACAGCCGGACACCCGACGACGACGTCTGACCGACCAAGGCTTCCCCGGCATCGCCGGGCGCCGCTGCGGACCCCACTTGCCGCTCTCAGCCCAGAGCGGCACGATTTGCCCGCCGCGCCGCGCATGCTGCGCGACGAACGGGCGCCCCACCTGTGATTGCCGTGATCTCGACGATGCGCGGATCATGGCAATCGGTATGACGGTTTGATGGTTTTTTTTTGCGTATGCGCCGCCTGTCACGCTGACGACGCTGGCGGCGTGCCTCCCCGATTGGCCTGCCGCTTCATTGCATGACCGGTTGCACTGCGCTGCTGTGCGTCGGTGCGGCTCTCATGCAGCAGCGGCACATGCAACATAGCCCCTCTGCAAAAGGCGCTGCTCACGCGCCTCCCAGCGAACCGCCTCAAGCCGCCTTGGCTTCGCTGCCCGGCGCCTGTGCGACTTCGTAGTTCGCCATGATTTCCAGCGCGCGCACCATCGCCGAGTGATCCCAGGCCTTGCCGCCGTTCGCTGCGCACACGCTGAACAACTGCTGCGCGCTCGCGGTGTGCGGCAGCGCGATGCCGAGCTTGCGTGCGCCGTCGAGTGCGAGGTTCAGATCCTTCTGATGCAGCTCGATACGGAAACCCGGATCGAACGTGCGTTTGGTCATGCGCTCGCCATGCACTTCCAGAATCCGCGACGACGCGAAGCCGCCCATCAGCGCCTTGCGCACCCGTTCCGGATCGGCGCCCGAACGCGACGCGAACAGCAGCGCTTCGGCCACCGCCTCGATGTTCAGCGCGACGATGATCTGGTTCGCGACCTTGCAGGTCTGACCCGCGCCGTTTTCGCCAATCAGCGAGATGTTCTTGCCCATCAGTTCGAACAGCGGCTTTGCCTGCGCGAAGGCTTTTTCCGGGCCGCCCACCATGATCGTCAGCGTTGCTTCGCGTGCGCCGACTTCGCCGCCCGACACCGGCGCGTCGAGATAGTCGACGCCCAGCGCGTTGATCTTTTTCGCAAAGGCTTGCGTGTCGAGCGGGGAGATCGAACTCATGTCGATCACGAGCTTGCCCTTCGTGAGACCGGCGGCGACGCCGTCGTCGGCGAACAGCACGTTGGCGACGTCAGGCGTGTCCGGCACCATGATGATGACGATGTCGGCGGCCTGCGCGACGGCGGTCGAATCCGCGACCACGCTGGTCGTCCTCGCGAGGTCCTCCGGCACGGGATAGGCGCCGTTCACGAACAGCGAGTGACCGCCCCTGATGAGGTTGCGCGCCATGTGCGCGCCCATGATGCCGAGGCCGATGAAACCGATCTTTGCCATGTGTCTGAATCTCCAGAGTTGTTTGATGTGCTGGCGGCACTTCTTCGGTGCGTGACGCGTGACGCGCCCGATTTGCCGCTCAAGCCGCCACGTGCGCCGCGCCGCGCGTTTGCCCGGCCACGCTCTGCACCCAGCAAAGGCCGGCGGCGGTGGTCGTGCGCGGCTTGTACTCGCAGCCGACGTAGCCGTCATAGCCAATCGAATCGAGCAGCGAGAACAGATAGGGGTAGTTGATTTCGCCGGTGCCCGGTTCATTGCGGCCCGGGTTGTCGGCGAGCTGGATGTGTGCGATCTGCGCCAGGTTCTTCCTGATGGTCGCCGCGAGTTCGCCTTCCATCCGTTGCATGTGATAGATGTCGTATTGCAGGAACAGGTTGTCCGAGCCGACCGCGCGAATCACCTCGAGGCCTTCGCTCGAGCGGTTCAGCGCGAAGCCGGGAATGTCGTATGCATTGCACGGCTCGACCAGCAGTTTGATGCCGGCCTTCTTCAGTTCGCCGGCGGCGAAGCGCAGGTTGTCGACGATCGTCGTGCGCGCCTTGTCCGCATCGACACCCGCCGTCGGAATGCCGACGAGACAATTCAGTTGCGGCACCTTCAGCGCACTCGCGTATTCGATCGCGCGTCCCACGCCTTCCTGAAACTCGGCCACGCGATCCGGCAGACACGCGATGCCGCGTTCGCCCGCTTCCCAGTTGCCAGCCGGCAAATTATGCAGCACCAGCTTCAGGCGGTTCTGCTGCAAGCGCTCGCTCAACTCGGCGATCTGATACGGATACGGAAACAGGAATTCGACGGCGTGAAAGCCTGCGTCCGCCGCCGCCGCGAAGCGGTCGAGGAACGGGACTTCGTTGAACAGCATGGTGAGATTCGCTGCGAATTTCGGCATGGTGCGTGGGTCTCTCTGGTCGGTCAGTGGAATAGGTGTTGAGGCTTCTGGCGAAAGCGACGGGCAGCTCGGCATGGCGACGCTGCCCGTCGCATTTCATCGCTCAATAATGCGCAACCGGCGGCGCTCAGTCGAGCAAGCTGATCGCGGTCGGCGCATCTTCGCGCGTCGCTGCGAGCTCCTCGAACTCGTTGATCGCGTCGATCTCGGTGCCCATCGAGATGTTGGTCACGCGCTCGAGTATCACTTCGACGATCACCGGCACGTTGAACTCCGCGAGCATCGACTGCGCTCTTTGCAACGCGGGCTTCAGCTCTTCCGGCTTGAACACGCGGATCGCCTTGCAGCCCAGGCCTTCGGCCACCGCGACGTGATCCACGCCATAACCGTTGGTCTCCGGCGAATTGATGTTCTCGAAGCCGAGCTGCACGCAGAAGTCCATCTCGAACGCGCGCTGTGCCTGGCGGATCAGGCCGAGGTATGAGTTGTTCACCACCACATGCACGTACGGCAGCTTGAATTGCGCACCGGCCGCGAGTTCCTCGATCATGAACTGGAAGTCGTAGTCGCCCGAAAGCGCGACGATCGGCCGTTGCGGATCGGCTGCGCGCACGCCGAGCGCCGCGGGAATCGTCCAGCCGAGCGGGCCCGCCTGGCCGCAGTTGATCCAGTTGCGCGCCTTGTACACGTGCAGGAACTGCGCGCCGGCGATCTGCGACAAACCGATCGTGCTCACGTAGCACGTGTCGCGGCCGAACACCTGGTTCATCTCTTCATAGACGCGCTGCGGCTTCATCGGCACGTTGTCGAAGTGCGTCTTGCGCAACATCGTGCGCTTGCGCTGCTGGCAATCGGCGACCCATGCGCTGCGGTCTTTGAGCTTGCCCGCGGCCTTCCATTCCCGAGCCACTTCGACGAACAGTTCGAGCGCGGCTTTCGCGTCCGACACGATGCCGAGATCCGGGCCGAACACGCGGCCGATCTGCGTCGGTTCGATGTCCACGTGCACGAATTTGCGGCCCTTCGTGTAGACGTCGATGCTGCCCGTGTGACGGTTCGCCCAGCGGTTGCCGATGCCGAGCACGAAGTCGGATGCGAGCATCGTTGCGTTGCCATAGCGGTGCGAGGTTTGCAGGCCGACCATGCCGGCCATCAGCGGATGGTCGTCGGGAATCGCGCCCCATGACATCAGCGTCGGGATCACCGGTACGCCGAGAGTTTCGGCGAACGTCACCAGCAGATCCTCGGCGGCTGCGTTCAGCACACCGCCACCGGAGACGATCAACGGTTTTTCGGCATCGTTGAGCATGGTCAGCGCGGCTTCGATCTGCTTGCGCGTCGCCTTCGGCTTGTAGACCGGCAGCGGCTCGTACGTGTCGATATCGAATTCGATTTCCGCGAGCTGCACGTCGATCGGCAGGTCGACCAGCACCGGACCCGGACGGCCCGAGCGCATCAGATGGAACGCCTGCTGGAACACGCGCGGCACCAGCGCCGGCTCGCGCACCGTCACGGCCCACTTGGTGACCGGCTTGGCGATCGATTCGATGTCCACGGCCTGGAAGTCTTCCTTGTACAGACGCGCGCGCGGCGCCTGACCCGTGATAGCGAGAATAGGGATCGAGTCGGCCTGCGCGGAGTACAAACCGGTGATCATGTCGGTGCCGGCGGGGCCCGATGTGCCGATACACACGCCGATGTTGCCCGGCTGCGCCCGCGTATAGCCCTCGGCCATGTGCGACGCGCCTTCGACGTGGCGCGCCAGCACGTGGCTGATGTTGCCGGCCTTGCGCATCGCCGAGTAGAACGGGTTGATCGCGGCGCCCGGCACGCCGAACGCGGTGTCGATGCCTTCTTTTTCGAGCACCAGCACGGCTGCGTCGACGGCTCTCATCTTGGCCATGAATGTCTCCTGAATGTCTGGGATTGGGGCGAACTCAAGCGTGTTGAAAGCCACTGTAGGCCTGACCTAAAGGTTTGATAAGATCAGTGCGGGTCGCTTATTCCGAAACAAAAAGTATTGAATAGGCGTGGACCCGGCGGTGACCGGTTCTGCAGAGGAGGAGACAGCGATGGACCGCTTCAAACAGATCGAAACGTTCGTGCGGGTCGCGGACGCGGGCAGCCTCGCGGCCGCCGCGCTGGAGGAGGGCGTGTCGCCGGTGATTCTCGGGCGCCGCATCGACGCGCTCGAAAGGCGCCTCGGCGTGAAGCTGATGTACCGCTCGACGCGGCGGCTGGTGGTCAGCGAAGAGGGCGCCGCGTTTCTGGAACGCTGTCGCGGCCTCTTGACCGAGTGGGACCAGGCGGAAAACGAACTGAGCGCCGGACGCCGCGCGGTGAACGGCCATCTGATCGTGTCGGCGCCGGCCGCGTTCGGGCGCAAGCACGTCGCGCCGCTCGCGCCGGCGTTTCTCGCCGACAAGCCGGAGTTGCAGGTGTCGTTCAATCTGACCGACCGGGTCGTGGATCTGGTGCGCGAGGGCTACGACCTGTCGATCCGCATCGGCGGCACGGTCGATCCGAACTTTGTCGCGGTGAAGCTGGCATCGAACCGGCGTGTGGTGTGCGGCACGCCCGCCTACTTTCGCCGTCACGGCAAGCCGAAATCGCTCGAAGATCTGCCGCACCACAACTGTCTCGCGTTCAACCTGCAAGGCGGGCAGAACCGCGGCTGGTATTTTCGCCGCAACGGCAAGCTGGCGACGGTGCGCGTGGGCGGCACGCTCGACTGCAACGACGGCGAACTGCTGCATCGTTGGGTATCCGAAGGACTTGGGCTCGGCTGGCGCTCCACGTGGGAAATCCAGCAGCAACTCGCGCGCGGCGAACTCGAAACCGTGCTCGACGACTTCGCGCTGCCCGACTACGACATTCTCGCGGTCTACCCGCAGCAGCGCTATGTGCCGGCCAGGGTGCGCTATTTCATCGATTATCTGAAAGAGGTGTACGCGAGCGAGGATTACTGGAACCGGCCGGCTTATTAGCGGGTGATGGCAGGCGGCGCGGGCAATGAGCGGGAGGCGGCGCGGAGCGTGCGCACCGATCTTTTGGCGGATTCGCGGCGGTGGCGGGAATAAACTCGGCGTGTGGCCGGTTATGCGATGAGAGGAACGTGACGACGAGCCGCACAGCCTAGCCGCAATGCCCTGGAGGGCCGAGGTGGTCCAGACCGAAACCGATGCCGACGCCCCCGGGCGCGGCGAAACCGAAGCAGCGAGGAGCCGCCGTTTCCAGCAGCTCGCGCTGCCGCACCTCGACGCCGCGTACAACCTCGCGCGCTGGCTGTGCGGCAACGCCAGCGACGCGGAGGACGTGGTTCAGGAAGCCTTCATGCGTGCGTTCCGCTTTTTCGATACGTTCCGGGGCGATTCCGCGCGGCCGTGGCTGCTGGCGATCGTGCGCCGCACCTGGTACACCGAGTGGCGCCGCCGCGCGTCGCCGCATGAAATGCTCGAATTCGACGACACCATGGACGAGGCCACTTTCGACGGCTGGAGCGCGGGCGGCACCGATCCGCAGGCGCTCCTGATCCGCGACGAGGATGCGAGGCGAGTGCATGAGGCACTGGCGCTGCTGCCGGTCGAGTATCGGGAGGTGCTGATTCTGCGGGAACTCGAAGAGATGGGTTATCGGGAGATTGCGGCGGTGGCCGATGTGCCGATCGGCACGGTCATGTCGCGGCTCGCGCGCGGGCGTCGCAAGCTGGCCGCGCTGCTGGTGGACACGCAGGGCGTGGCGGGCGGTGGCGGGGCGATGGGCGGAGCGTCGGCGGGGGGCACGGCTGGCGCGCATAACGGCGCGCCATCTTCCGGACATTTGCGATCCACCGCATCTGCGCTCTCGCGAGAGGGTTGCGCCGATCCGCGTGAGACCGGTCGCGCGGCAGGCACACGCGCCGTCGAGCCGGGCGACGACAACGACCCTCGCGCCGCGATACCCGTCGCCGGCAAGCCGCCTGGCGCCACGGTTACGCCACTCCGGGCGTCTGCGAACGGCCGGCCCCTCAACCTCCCCGGCGGCAACGCCGCCGGCCCCGCCAGGGAGACGCCGGATGGACTGTAACGAAGCACGGCCGCTCCTCGATGCGAATGCCGATCACGAATTGCCCGCGCCGGATGCACGGCGCGTCCAGCAGCATATCGAGAGCTGCGAGGCCTGCCGGCGTGAAAGCGAACACCTGCGGGCGCTGGGCGGCGCGCTGCGCGCGGCGCCTTATCATCGCGCGCCGCCGTCGCTGCACGCGCGGATCGTCGCCGGGTTGCCGGAAGTGGATGAGGCGGTGGCGTCTGCGGCGTCTGGAGGAGCCGGGGCTGCCGCGACGCCGGGGACGGCCGCGAAGGACGAGAAGCCTCGACGCCAGTCCGTGTGGCCGGAGCGGCTTGGCGGCTGGCTGAAGGGCTGGTTTCAGGGGCCGGGTCAGGGCAAGCGGGATGGCTGGGGCGGCTCGCCCGGCGGCGTCGGACAGCCGCTCGCCACGGGCGGCGCGCAGCGTCTCTTCGCGCCGGGCTGGCTGGCGGCGCTCGCTGTCGCGCTGTGCGCGGTGGCGGCGGTCGTCACGCTGAATGTGCGGCGCCCAGCCGATTTCACGCCGTTCGCCGACGAACTGGTGGAAAGTCACGTGCGGGCGCAGGTCTCGGGACGCGACATCGACGTGATTTCGACGGACCGGCATACGGTCAAGCCATGGTTCAACGGCCGGCTCGACTATTCGCCGCCCGTCGAGGATCTCGCGGCCAGCGGCTTCGCGCTGGAGGGCGGCCGGCTCGACTACATCGCGCATCAGCGGGTGGCCGTGCTGGTGTATCGCTACCGCAAGCACGTGATCGACGTGTATGTGTTCCCGCAGGCGGGCGCGGGGGCAGGCCGTGGCGCGGACGGCGGGGCGCCCGCGGCACTCGGCCACGAAGGCTATTCGATCGCCCACTGGGACGCGGAAGGCATGACCTGGTGGGCGATCACCGACGCCGCGCCGGATGCGTTGAGCGGTCTCGAAGCGGCGCTCAAGGCGCGTTTGCAAGGCGGTAGCGGGCGAACCGAAGGCGGTTGAGGGTGGGGGGAGCGGTGTCGGAGGGCGGTGCAGTGGCTGCGAGGGGCGGGCTGGGCAGGGGCACAGAAAGCCGGCCAGCGGGCCTCTCGGGCTGGCGGACAGCAACCTGACGCCGCCAGGCAGGTTGCAGGTGTCCAAAGGCACTCCGGCCTTCCTCGCACCATCTTCCCGTGCGCCCCTAAACCTTTGAAAACACACCCGATTCGTGCGCCGCACTAATGAGATATCTTGCAACCCGGCCCCATTCGGGTTACACTCTTTGGCTTCTCACTTGCCGCACCGGTTCCGACGCCCGGGTGGCTTTAATCCACAAGGAGTGAATATGCGTCATTACGAAATCGTATTTATCGTGCACCCGGATCAGAGCGAGCAAGTGCCCGCCATGATCGAGCGTTACAAGTCCACGATCACCTCGCACGGTGGCCAGATCCACCGTATCGAAGACTGGGGCCGTCGCCAACTGGCCTACATGATCGAGAAACTCGCGAAGGCTCACTACGTCTGCATGAACATCGAATGCGACCAAACCACGCTCGACGAGCTGGAGCACGCATTCAAGTTCAACGACGCTGTTCTGCGTCACCTGATCGTCAAGATGAAGAAGGCCGAAATCGGCCCGTCGCCGATGATGAAGGAAGTGCAGCGCGAAGAAGCCAAGAAGTCGGCTGCTACGCAACCGTCCGAAGCGCAGGCTTAAGACACACTATTTAAGCTACCAGACCCAAGCGTCGCTTTCGCCAAAGGCTTCATGAACCGGCTGCAACTCACGGCCAGCGTCGTCGAACGCGAACCGGTGCGGTACACCCCCGCCGGCGTTCCGATCGCAGGATGCACGTTGCAGCATCGCACGGAAGTCGTCGAAGCGGGCATTGCCCGCCAGGTCGAACTGACCATGCAGGCAGTCGCCGCAGGCGAAGCGAGCGGCAGGCTGGAAAGCTGTCCGATGGGCGTGGAAACGCTCTTCACAGGCTTTCTGGCGAAAAAGCACCGCAACGCAAGAACTCTGGTATTTCACATCACAGCATTGCAGGACATTGGAAAGGACTGAACATGCCCCGCCCGACTGGTAAGAAATTCGACAAGCGTCGTCAGCAACAAAATCCGCTCTTCAAGCGCAAGAAGTTCTGCCGTTTCACGGCCGCTGGCGTCGATCACATCGACTACAAGGACCTCGAAACGCTGAAGGACTTCATCGGCGAAAACGGCAAGATCACGCCGGCGCGTCTCACGGGTACGAAGTCGCACTATCAACGCCAGCTGGATACGGCAATCAAGCGCGCACGTTTCCTCGCGCTGGTGCCGTACACCGACCAGCACAAGGCCTAACCCGACGACGCGATAAGGAGCATCCGAATGCAAATCATTCTTCTGGAAAAAGTCGTCAATCTGGGCAACCTGGGCGATATCGTGAAGGTCAAGGACGGTTACGCACGTAACTTCCTGATCCCGAACAAGCAAGCTCGCCGTGCAACGAAGGAAGCCCTGGCTGAATTCGAAGTGCGCCGTGCAGAACTCGAAAAGATCGCCGCTGAAAAGCTGGCGGCCGCTTCGGCTCAAGGCGAAAAGCTGGCAGGCTCGACGGTTCAGATCGGCCAGAAGGCTGGCGTCGACGGCCGTCTGTTCGGATCGGTGACGAACGCCGACATCGCTGACGCACTGGTCAAGCAAGGCTTCGCAGTGGAAAAGGCGCAAGTGCGTCTGCCGGAAGGCCCGCTGAAGACGGTCGGCGACCACGCAGTTCAAGTTTCGCTGCACACCGACGTTCTGGTCGATGTGACGGTGGCTGTGATCGGCGAACACGTCTAAGCCGACCGCGTCTAGCCGACCGCGTCTAAGCACCAAATAGCATTTGCCAGGATGTAGCTGGCGAAAGGCAGGGGCCGGGAAACCGGCCCCTGCCTTTTTTGTGGCCGTTTTCATTTTTTGCGCTCGCCCCCGCCGCCCGATTACCCGATAATTCCACTCCATGAACGCACCGTCCAAAGATCCCCAACTCGAGTCGCTGAAAGTCCCGCCGCATTCGATCGAGGCCGAGCAATCGGTGCTGGGCGGCCTGCTGCTCGACAACGCGGCATGGGACCGCATCGCCGACTTCCTGTCGCAGAGCGACTTTTACCGCTACGACCACCGCATCATCTTCGAGCACATCGGCAAGCTGATCGCGGCAACGCGTCCGGCCGACGTGATCACCGTGTACGAGGCGCTTGGCACCTCGGGCAAGGCGGAAGAGGTCGGCGGTCTCGCCTACCTGAACGCACTGGCGCAGAACACACCGAGCGCGGCCAATATTCGGCGCTACGCGGAAATCGTGCGCGATCGCGCGGTATTGCGCCGGCTGGTGTCGGTCGCTGATGAAATCTCGGCCGATGCGTTCAATCCGCAAGGCAAGGAAGTCCGGCAGTTACTGGACGAAGCCGAATCGAAGGTGTTCTCGATCGCCGAAGACGGCGCGCGCGGGACCCAAGGCTTCCTGGAAATCGGGCCGCTGCTGACCCAAGTGGTCGAGCGGATCGACACGCTGTATCACACCGCGAACCCGAGCGACGTGACCGGCACGCCGACCGGCTTCGTCGATCTGGATCGCATGACGTCGGGCATGCACGGCGGCGAGCTGATCATCGTCGCGGGGCGTCCGTCGATGGGTAAAACGGCGTTTTCGATGAACGTCGGCGAATACGTGGCGGTCGAGTATGGTCTGCCGGTCGCCGTGTTCTCGATGGAAATGCCGGGGTCGCAGCTCACGATGCGTATGCTCGGCTCGGTCGGCCGGCTCGATCAGCACCGTATGCGAACCGGCCGTCTGACCGACGAGGATTGGCCAAAGCTCACGCACGCGGTGCAGAAAATGAGCGAAGCGCAGATCTTCATCGACGAAACCGGTGGGTTGAACCCGATGGAATTGCGCTCACGCGCACGCCGGCTGTCGCGCCAGTGCGGCAAGCTGGGTCTGATCATCATCGACTACCTGCAGCTGATGAGCGGGTCGTCGTCCGGCGAAAACCGCGCGACCGAAATTTCCGAAATCTCGCGTTCGCTCAAGAGTCTCGCCAAAGAACTCGACGTACCGGTGATTGCATTGTCGCAGCTCAACCGGGGTCTCGAACAACGCCCGAACAAGCGGCCCATCATGTCGGATCTGCGTGAATCCGGCGCTATCGAACAGGATGCGGACGTGATCCTGTTCATTTACCGCGACGAAGTCTATAACCCGGACAGTCCGGACAAGGGCACGGCCGAAATCATCATCGGTAAACAGCGGAATGGCCCGATCGGACCTGTTCGGCTCACGTTCCACGGCCAATTTACGAAGTTCGACAATTTTGCCGGCGCGCAGAATTTCTACAGCGAGTAAACACACAAATACGCGCCTGTTGTAACGGCGCTTTCAAAAGTGCGACATAAGCCCCGCAACGGTACAATATGGCGGTTTTATGTCAGCCATTATGTGACCAATTTTCGGGATCCCAATGTTCGGTCGATTCATGCCCACCGAGGGCAAAAAATGGGGTTGCAGGCTGT
This sequence comes from Paraburkholderia strydomiana, assembly GCF_046030495.1. Lineage (GTDB taxonomy): Bacteria > Pseudomonadota > Gammaproteobacteria > Burkholderiales > Burkholderiaceae > Paraburkholderia > Paraburkholderia strydomiana_A. The sequence goes on along the minus strand of NZ_JAQQCJ010000016.1, from coordinate 55,770 downwards.
TTCGATCGATGTCAAAAAATCCGGTAAGTGCTTGTAAACGCTGAATTTACTGTCTCTACCTGTTTCAGTACTTTTCTGAGTGTCTTTTCGTACAAAATTCGTACGGCCCAATTTTTCCTATATGATGGCCCGGTCCAAATACCCGGCTAGGGTCATTCATGACGACCAAAATCAAGATCGACAGCAAGACGGCCCGCGACAAACTCGCGCCGCGCCGGGAGCCGTACTTTGTCCGTCTATCGGCTGGCGTCTACTGCGGTTTCCGGAGGCTAGACTCCGGGGCTGGTACGTGGATAGGGCGGCGGCGCAACGATGCCGGAAAGCAGGAATTCAATTCATTCGGTCAGTTCGATACTTTTGATGCCGCCAGTAAGGCGGTAACGGAATGGGCGAACGGACTGAAAAGCGGCGTGCAGCACAAAAGCACGACCGTATCTGACGCCTGTCGTCTGTACGTGGCGAACCGGCGGAGCGAAAAAGGCGCAGCGAACGCGAACGACGCGGAGGGGCGCTTTAAGCGGCTGGTGTACGGCCACCGCATAGGCTCAATCGACCTGTCCAAGCTCCGCACGCTCGACGTTGAGAAGTGGCGCGACGAGCAATCCGCAATGGACGACGAAGCAGCCGACGAGGAAAGCGAGAAGCGCGCAAAGGATTCGGCTAACCGAAACCTTACGGCACTGAAAGCCGCCCTCAACTATGCGAAGAAACACCGGCTAGTCTCTACGGACATAGGCTGGAAGGAAGTAAACAAGCACAAGCAAGTAGGCGCGCGGCGCAACGGCTGGCTCCACGCGGAGGAGCGCAAGCGCCTACTTGATGCCATGCAGAACGATTTGCGAACGCTGTCGCTCGCGCTGCTGCACATTGGCGCACGGCCCGGTGAATTGGCGAACGCCGACGCGGCCGATTTTGACCGGAGTGCGGGAGTACTGAACTTGACCGGCAAGACGGGGCCACGCAAAGTCTATCTATCGTCAGCGGCGCTGGAGTTCTTTGCGGCGTTGACGAAAGACAAAATCGGAAATGCCCCCCTGTTGACGCAAGCTGACGGGCAGCGCTGGACGGCTCCCGCGTGGGGCGTGGCATTCAGAGAGGCGAGAGAGGCCGCTAAGCTCCCCGATGCGGTTCTCTACTGCATGCGCCATACCTACATAAGCGAAGCCATAGCGCGCGGTCTGGACGTCTTTACCGTGGCCAAGCTCACCGGCACTAGCGTTGCGATTATCCAATCGAACTATGGCGCGATTACGGACAACATCACCGAGCGGCTTAACCAGGTATCCGCGTTCCTCTGACGCTCGACGCTTGCTCGACCAAAACAGCCGTCCGCGTGCGGGCTTTTCGTATCTGCACAACGCACTCACCAAGAACAACCATGCTTGGCAAAATCGTAACCTGCTTCCATATCCCGTTTCTAACTTTCTTCTTGCTGCCTTCGCATCCGTCGCGGTCGGCTTTGCCGTTCGTGTGGCTGACGTTCATCGGGTCTGTCGTCATTGCTGTGGCGCTCTGTACGTATTGGCATCGCCGCGAGAAGGAGTCGCGTAGTTCTGATGCACACTAAATATTAGGGTTTGTCATAGGTATTGCGCTGTAACCTTTAACAGTCAGGGTTGTAGAGCGTTGCTGTACATTTTCTACGCTCAAATCGCGTTTCAGAGCGTTGCAGTGTGGCGGTCAAGGCGCTAATATCTTGTACATTGGGAGATTCGTACGGAAGGGCGGGGCCGAAAGGTTGCCGCCCTTCGTCGTTTACGGGCGCAAAACAGAGCACGCAGCACCCACACACAGAACCCGCCTAGTGCGGGTTTTTTTATGCCGTCAAAGCGGTTGCAAGCGCGTCTGGCTAAGCGCGTCGATATGACGAAGTCCGCTTTGCACGATCACTCGGACACTTTTTTATATCCCGCGAAAGCCCGCCAGTAACGGGATGGGGGGAATTTGGCGGTGCTAGGCAGAAGCTAATGCCAGGGTCAAAGCGTCCGACTAGACGAAAATTAGCCCTGTGGTTCGTTTTTCCACCGGCAACAAAGAGCAAAGAGAACCGTTGAGGGACGGTAAATGAAACTATGAGCAGATAAGGACTACTGAAAAGTAGTGAGAAACGATGACGAATACGGCAACGGGTGGATGCAGGGCGGGGCGGGGCGATAGGTTGTTCGCGACGGTGGAGCGGGGCTTGGAAAATATGTTCGAAACGATGGCGCTTTGCGATGCGATCAACGTTCCGGGATACGGCGAGTCTACGAGCCGTTGCACTGTGATTAACAAGGTATCGATGCAAGACCGCGTAATGGACGCGGTACACGTCACTCTAGCTACTCAGGCGGCGCTAAGTGAGGTCCAACACGCATGGGCTGTGAGCGCATACGATGGTGCTGGTAAGGCCCGCGAGCAGGCTACAGACACACTATGCGCGGCATTCGCCAGCTTGCACAAGAATGCGGACCTGTTGCGAGCCGTCATCGTGCGCGAGTTCGATCACGGCGAGACATGGTGTGAAAGCTTCCGCGAGATTGCGAAGCGCACAGGGCTATCGCACGTGACGGTAGGCAAGGTCGGCGAGCGCGTACGCGTTGCCGTTAGCGCGCTGCGTGTCGAAACGTTGGCAAGACTAAAAGACGCTTTCCAGGCTAAAGGCTGGTTGGCATGAAAGTACACGAACCCGCCTAATGCGGGTTTTTCAGTTTACGGGGTAGAGCATGACGAAGAAAACGAATTCGCCGCTAGTGACGCGCGAACCGGTAAAGGTGCGGGCGACTATAGAGCAAATCGCGCGGGACGCGGGGACTAGCACAAAAACCGTTGAGCGCTGCATTGCTAAGGCGGAAAGATCCGGATGGTTGGCCGTTAGCAAGATGATCGGCAAAGAGCGCGAATTTTCGCTGATGATTCCAGAGGGGTTCGCGCATGACTGATGAATGGGTAACACGTTGGGCATACGCCCAAGCGCTCAAACGCTCGCCGTTCAATGCGACGCAGCGGCATATTCTGCGAATCATTTCCGATTTTCAGAATGAGAAATACAAGCGCCTAGGGTTTGCAGGCCGCGAAACAATTGCGGCTGACGCGGGATGCGTTGAAAAGACGGTGGACCGTTGCGCCGCAGAAGCGAAAGAGGCGGGCTGGCTCGACTATTGGCCGAAAAATCCGAACAACCCAAAAAGCACCACAGAATACAGGCTGATGATTCCGAAAGGGGTAAAGGTGCCGGATAAAACCGATGATGATGAAGCGGATAGCGAAATGGGAGAAAGGGACTTTGTGACCCTTAGTAAGGGACATTGTGTCCAAGAGATAGGGACATTGAGTCCAGAGATAGGGTCACAAAGTCCCTCTAATATTGCTAGAAGGGTTGAAAGCAATGTTGTTGGCATTGCAGAAGTCACAACCCATTCATTCGCTATCGCTCATGAATCGTCTACGGTCGGAAAATCCGACGCTCCGACGATGATAGATGGAAGCGATCTAGGAATTAATGTGCGTTGCCTGGATTACTGCCGAACGCACGGCGTATCCGAACCCCGCGACCGATGGGAAGAATTTTGCAACATGGTTCTATTTCAACGCGAAGAACTTTTAGCGGAGCCGTACAGCGTAGCCACCAGCACAGCGTTTAGTAGCTGGCTCAAGGGGCGTAGGGAGTGGGCCAGAAGGTCAAGACCTTGGGTGTACGTGCAAGCGCAGACGCAAACCACAGTAGCGTGAACCGATTGTCCCTGTCGAGCCGCCGTTGATGGTTCGATACCGTCTTTGCGCGGCGTGCTGGGTTTACCTGACGTGCCGCCATAGTCACCGCGTCTCCATCTGGCTACCCGAGTGGCGACCGACCGACGCGAAGCCCGCTACAGAGCTATACGCGCTTTCGCGCAAACGACAAACACACCATGACAACGAAACAGACACTTACCGCAGGGCAAGCCGCAATGCTCGAAAAGCTCCGCGCACTGGATTTTGACCCTGACATGCCGATAGTTGACCGGACCACGCCTTGCCTACCATGGAAGGGAGCGAGCTTTTCAGATGGCTATCCGATGGGATGGCGCAACGGTTCCACCCGCCGTATGACGCGCGAGATTTATGCCATGAGCCGTTGCGTACCGACTGAAGCTCTAGACGGGCTGATTATCCGGCACTTCGTTTGCGATAACCCGAACTGCCACGAATTCACGCACCTAGCGGCAGGCACGACCACCGATAACATGGCGGACAGGGATAACGCAGGGCACACGGCGATAGGCGAGCGGCATGGTCTAGCCGTCCTGACCGCTGACTTAGTGCGCACCATACGGGCTATGTACGTTCCGAGAAGCCGCACGCATAGCGCGAAAGCGATAGCTAACACGCTGGGCTTTTCTCGCTCGACAGTGCGCGATGTGTTGATCGGGCGCACGTGGTCGCATGTGGATGCCGGGGCGGCGTGAGCGTTTTTTACGTACCGCGTCAGTATCGCGCGGCACGATCACGGCCAGATAAGGCGCTGACGCTCACCCAACTTGCCCACGTACGGCAAGTTTAACGAGGTCTAGGAAGTAGAGGGATTTACCAAATTAAGCTAACAAAATCGCCACAAGACAATGCAGTAAACGCTCGGCAGATTAACCGGACGGTACAAACGCTAGAAATGCGCGGAAATCGCGCTTGACGGTGTTGCATGTGGAAGGTACAATTTCTGTATTGGTGGATTATTGCGAAAGCAGTAGTGCCGCAAAGCAAAGCCGAACCCGAGAGGGCGCGGCTTTTTTCGTTTACGGGGAAAATTTGTTGGAAAGCGTTAGACGGCATCAAGACGGCTAGCGCGTGTTTGGCGTGAAGTGCATTGGTTTTGCCCCTGCTTGGGACTGTAGGCCGTTTGAGTCGAAAGATTCAGCGGCCTATTTTTTTGCTCGACGGTGGCGCATTCGAAATGTGCTGATGACTATTTGAACGGACGGACGGACGGAAGGAAGGGTTAGCGCTTGGCGACAGGCTCTAACCCTTCATTTCGTTAACCGGCTCGCTATACGGCGCGGCCATATATTGGAGTAACAAGCATGACAGAAGTTGAAAGCATCGCGCCTAAGCGGGTTCTAATCACTCTTGGCGAAGTAATCAAGCGCTTGGGCGTATCGCGCACAACCGTATGGCGACTTGTTAAGTCCGGAGACTTCGCCCCTGAATATCGCGTCAGTGCCGGAAAGAGCCATTTTGACGAAGCCGAATTAAACGCGTGGATTGACTCGCGCCGAGTATCCCTTTAAACCAAAGCAGCATAGACGGCATAACCGCCGTAACCCGCCGCACCATCCGCACCGCCTCACCAATCCCCACGCATCAATCGTACACGCGAGCCGCCAAAGGCACGCTATTCACGTTTCACCACACCTCCGCGCATACAAACGCGCATCACGTAAGGGCTTCGCACAATGTCTGAACAACACAATGCAATCACCGCCGCCGACAAGGCAGCAGCAGCGCACACCGAACTTCGCACCGCCGAGTACCGCATTGTCAAGCTGGAAGGTATCGAAGCGGAGCGAAGCAAGAGCATTTTAAACCTGAAGAACAGTCTGCTTTTCATCGCAGATACGGATGCTTCATCGCGCAAGCAGTTGGAAACGCTAATCGCAGATCAAAGCGCCGAACTTGATGCAGCAAAGGCGGAGCGGATCGGGCTTAAGGACTCGCTTACGCAGCTTCATATGAATGCCGCCAATTATTCACATGGCGAGGCTATCGCGCGCTCTGGTCGGCTCGTTGATGAACTGACTGCGGCACGTGCCGCGTGGGTGGACGCGATCACACCGTTACTTGCTGTGGCGGAACGGCTTCGCGTGGCATCGATGGATGCCGGTGCAGGACACCTTTTGACCGACGCGGAGTTGTTGAGCGGAGTTCGCAAGTCCTAATCCGGCACTACCTAACAGCGCGCCGCTGGCCCCGCTGGCGGCGCTCACCACTACGGGCACAAAATGACCACACCAACGAATGCGCGCACGCTCAGTGCCGACGAGTACGCCGCATCGAAGGCGGCATATCTGAAAGACGCGAGCAGCGGCAAGGTTTCGGCGACCACGCCGCAGGAATACACACCTGAGCAGCGACGCGCGCTTATCGACGCCGACATTGCAGCTATCGAGGCGGGCGGGCCGAAGTTCGCGGCGGTAACGGAAGCGACCGGCAACACGTCGAACACGGCGCAGAAGCCTAAACCGGGCGTCACAACGCCGACGAATGCGCGGGATATGTCGGACACGGTTTATGCGCAATGGAAGCGCGATTATCTGGCTAGCGCAAGGGGTTAAAAATGAACACGCAAACGAACGCCGCAGGGAATTGGGATTGCTGGAACCGGTTGTGCGCGGCGCTCGCTTGCGCATTCCCGCTTGGCTCTAGCATTGATGACTGGCACTCGCAGCCGGACGCCTACCGTCCTGCATACGCGTATTCGTGGCCGCGCTCCGCTGTGCTGACGATGGATAGCGACGAACACGAAATTACGCGCGAAGCTCGACGCATCGGCGCTGCAATGCTGGCCGTGTACAAACCTGGCAAGGTAGGCGCCGGGCTGGCCGCGCTCGCTCGCACGTACGGCATTAGCGCGCAGCGCGTGGAACTGGTTATGAAACGTGCGCGAGAACTTCAGATGCGGGGCGATCCAGCGTTTTCTCACCGAACGAAAGTGATGAACGAATGTTTTTGCGCGCACGAAACCTAAAACCCTCACTTACGTACAGGAGAAACCTACCTGAACGGAAGGGATCGTTTCTAGGCACTGTATGCAGACTGACGAACTGATTACGTCACCAACCCATTGAGCTTTTCGAAGCGCTACGACTTTTGCCGCCGTTCAAAATGTTGTCTGGTAATCAAAACGTGCAATTCAGGCTCAACATGAATTCGCCTTTGATTGTTGAGCATTGTCACCGCTTGACAGCGCAATGACGCGGTTTGCCCGCACAGTGCATATCCGCCGCACTATACCCAACACACAAAGGTTCTAGCGAGCGCGCAGCGGCACCATATGCAATCCGTACGTAATACGCGCGCCGCTCGACCAATCACCGCAACATCGCCGCCAAATCGGGCGCAGAGGAACGGATTAAATGAATCAATCAATAAGTAAGGCCCAGGCGGTTCGCGGTGCTGTGAAAGTAAACGGTACTCTGATTCAAGGGTGGACGGAGTTCGAGGTTAACAATAGCTCCTATTCGAGCGCCGATACATTCAATTGTACTTTCGCGGCCAACGCCCTGACCGACGACCGGAACGCTAGATGGTTTTCAGAACAGAAAGACATGTTCGTTGAGTTGTTTGTCGGGTTCCCGCCTGACCGTAACCGATTCACCGCCGACGAGTTGCCAAGCTGGATTTATGGGCATGTAGACAAAGTTAGCTATGACCCGGAAAACGCGGTAATCAACGTGTCTGGCCGCGACCTTACCCGCCTGTTCATTGACAACAAGACGACCGAAAAATTTCAGAATAAGACGGCATCGCAGATTGCAACGATGCTCGCTCTACGTCGAGGACTCACGGCTAATGTAGCGGCGACGACTACGCCGGTCGGCAAGTATTACGAGATAGACCACGAATTCATGCACGATGCAAAAACAGAATGGGATTTGCTTAACCACCTTGCGCGCGTTGAACAGTACGTTGTCCGCGTGCGCGGCAAGATCCTATTCTTTCAGCCAAAGACGGACCCGGCTACGACGAAGCCATACGAGATTAAGTGGACGCCGCCCAACGCTACAACTGGATACCCGACATGCAACGTTACCGGTCTGAAGCTCGACCGGGCGCTTACGGTTTCGCGCGGGATCATCGTCACAGTACGCTCGTTCAACGATGCCGCGCAGAAGGTATTCACTGCTACGTATCCGGTGAGTAAGCCCAAAGCTACAACGCCGGGTCAGTCGGCCCCGACTGGCAACGCGCAAAACTATTTCTACAACGTCGCCAACCTGACGCAAGAAAAAGTTTTGCAGTTTGCAAAGGCGAAGCATGCGGAAATTATTCAGCATGAAATGCTGGCGTGCTTCGACATTCCAGGCAATAGCGAGCTTGATGTAATGAGCGTTATCCGCCTGAACGGAACTGGCACGGCGTGGGATCAAAATTACTTCCCCGACTCATTGAAACGCAGTCTTAGCATTGATGACGGCTACCGGCTAAAAGTCGATTCAAAGAATCACGCGCCCGACTCCCAGGAGACCGGAGCGTAACGGAGACAGACGGGCTGTAGGACATTGGACGGGGCGTGCTGTATGGCGTCCCGTTCTCTCGTGGAACCCGATTTGACCCAAGACCAAAAGAGGGCGGTACTAACGCCTGCGAATTCTATGAGGACGAACGCTCAGCCGAGCGTCATAAAGGCGGCAAAAAGTAATGCCATAACGATGATGCAAAACTTACAGTTTTGTCCCAAGTATCGATAGCAGTTAGCAGCGCGGCCACGATAGTGGTGACCGCCGCAACAACGGCTGCTATACCGAAGCGTGTCTCGTGTCGCTGTAGGATGTTGCGGACGGTAAATGTCGAAGCTAGCGTAACGGTCAGCCAACTTGCTCCGTTGAAGTATGTGAAAACGAAGGTCAGCGGATATGTTCCCGGTCGCGCGTCCTTGCTGGTTTTTAATCTGAAGGTGATGGGAGGGCTAAGGGCTTGATCGGGCTCCGTTTGGGTGATGCCCTCTGTAGTCAACTGAAGCGTTGGCGGGCCATTGGACGGAATCTGAAAAAAGTAGTCGGCTATCGACCCGTCTAGTTGCTGCCATTGTGGAAACAAAATCGTTATACCTTGATCGTTTCCTACGAACTTGTGAATGGCGAATTCGCTGGTGTTTGATCCCTCGCGTAACTGAAGCGTGCGAAATTCGATGGTGCACCCGTCTACATCGAAGATTTGTGTGGCTGGATAAAAAACCATCTTCGCGCCACCGATCGTTCCGTAGCCGGTAAAGAACATAGCACCGGTAACCGTCTCTCCTGGGTCCACTATTTGGGTTTCTAAGCGCACGACCGGACTATAGCTGCCCGGTGCGTCTGCGTTCGGTGCGCCGCGAAGTTCGTTCCTGGGCGTCACATCTTGGTGATACTTCGACTCGTCCGCGGCCATATTTGCGTTATTGGGGGATGACGGTGCAGACATAATAGCTGAGCAGTGCCCTGGTATTGCTAATGGAGGCGAACGGGAAGCTGAGACTATCGAGGGAAATTTGCGGGGTTGTAACGGTGCTGCGATTTTTTTCATTGGACGCAGCGAATAGTGACGAAAAATTCGAATGCTCCCGGTCAACATCATAGAGACAAGAACATGACGGCACCTATTGCTGATCCGAGTTGGTCCCTGAAGATTGAGCGCGTTCGCAGGAAGATACGTGCGCTCGAATCGGGTAAATCTATGCTTGGAGCGGACCCAGCAGAGATTCTGGCCGCAATAGCCGTGTTTGAGGCGGAAATAAACGTGTTGCGCATGGCCTACGCGCGCGAGATGGTCGGTGACCTTGATGAGATGCGGGAGGCTGCGAAGGGGAGTATCTATGCGAGGCGTTTGGGCGCAGATTGACACCGCGCGCCGCGCAAAAGGTTCGGGGAAGATTTTCTATAGACGAGCCTATGACGCGCGCGCACGCGAGGCGATCAAACAGCGCAAATCGTATTTCGCTGTTGGCTTGCCCGTCGTAAAGCCATACTGTATTCGGCTGAGCGCGCGTGATGACCGTTTGCAAAACGAATCCCAAGATGCGCACGCGTAGCTCTGTTAGATGCGAGCCATGACGCTGCGCCGCCAGTCCCTAGAGTGACGGATCGGAGTTGCAGCAGGTAACATCCAATACACGCTTTTACAGGACACGGACGACCATGACACCTGGGCAAATTGTGAACCTTCTTTCTGCTGCCAACGGGGCTGTAGGAACTATTGTTTTGTTTGTTGGCAGCTATGCCATACAGCCGCTTGAGGGCGCGGTTTTCAATAGCCCGCAGGTAGAAAAATACAATGCACGAATCAAGTGTAAAAACAACGCGAGGATAGTCACTCAGAGAGTCGGGCTTGCTCTCTTGTGTCTTAGCTTTCTGTTTCAGGCAGTAGCCGTCTTTTTGCCGTCCGGCGAATAAGTCGAGCGAACATCAGATTGGTGCGTACCTAGACTTGGCTGTAAGGCATTGCGGGCGAAACCGAACGGTTTCGTGCATTTGAATTCGATCTGCACGAAAATAAGCCTTGCATTGTTTCGTGCAGGGTGTATATTCCGTTCATAGATTTCGTGCACCCCGACCGAGAAAACACCATGTCCCGCACATTCGCTTATGCCCGCGTCTCGACAGCAGACCAATCGACGGAAAACCAGCTACGCGAGATTCGCGCGGCAGGGTTCGCCGTAGATGCCAAGCGCGCCATCACTGAGAGCATATCCGGCAGCGTTGCAGCGTCGCAGCGTCCAGCGTTCGCCAAGTTGCTAGACCGGCTTGAATCTGGCGATGTGCTGATAGTGACAAAGCTTGACCGGTTGGGCCGCAATGCAATGGACGTGCGCGCGACGGTAGAGCGCCTGGACGGGCTTGGTGTTCGCGTCCACTGTCTAGCCCTAGGCGGGGTTGATCTAACCTCGCCAGCGGGCCGCATGACGATGCAGGTACTAAACGCCGTCGCCGAATTTGAGCGCGACTTGCTGATTGAGCGCACCAACGCAGGCATAGAGCGGGCAAAGGCGGAGGGAGTGCAGATGGGTAGGCCGTCCGCGCTGACTGACGAACAGCAAGCGGATGTACTGGCGAAGCTTGCGCATGGCGTGTCAGTGTCGGAGCTTGCTCGGACGCACAAAACAAGCAGAACGACGATACAGCGCATTCGCGACAAGGCATAACGCACATGTAGGACCGACGCCGGGACGGACTTCCGGCTACTTACAACACAGGGTATGGCGCCATAAACGCACAACAAGAGAAATCAGTAATGCTTACTGAAGCAGAGTTCGTGAAAATGCTCACGATGTTCCGACCGGATGAACGAGCCGCTGTGCTTGTTCAGATGGACAGGGCAGTGAACGGCACTCCGGCCACGTAACGTATCGCGGCAAAACTCATAGGGCGATTCCCCTGTATCTCACAATGGAACCGACGAAAATGACCTACCAAGAACCGACACAATCACCCGTATACGGCGAAAAAATCTTGAGCGCGAAGCGCGACTTTGAATGGATGCTTAGCACCGTCAAGGCCGAGGATATGGCGGCAATGTTGGAAAGCTTCACGATGCAACTTTCAAACCGCTTGTTTGGGCTAGGAGATAAACCCGCGTCATGATAGATCGTTGCACGCAACAGTAAACGCCTCGCCAGTGTGCGGGGCTTTTTCCGTTGCGTGGCGCGAAAAGCGGAAGGCTGACGCGCAAGAGAGCATGCTTTGCGCGGAGAATGGCTAGTTCAGCATTGCGCCTGTGTTGGCGTCCCAGCGCTGAATTTTGACAACATGGTTGCAGTCGTCACCTGTGCATATGCCGGGAATGTTCTGGATTCGGTCGAACGAGTTGCGGTAATTCGTTTCGCGATCCTTATCCGACAAGCCATCATTTGCGCCCCGTTGCGGATCGCACACGGCCAAAGCTACGGAATTGGCGTTCCACGGCTTTACCTTGGACGAGTACACCTTGTCCGTGATAGCGCTCTCCCATTGCCGATCCTCTGGCGCGTATTGGTTCGATTGCGCCAAGACGGCTTTCGTTTGATTTGCCGTGCTGCCCGAGTCACGGAACTCTGCGATTGTGGTCGCTTCGCTGGCGACGCTCATGCATGACGCGTGCACGGCAAACGATGCGATAGCGAACAGACCAGCAATGGCGGCGCGTTTCATGTCGAATCCCGTTGGTTATTGTTGGCGGTGTTTCCACAAGCACAATATCTCGATTCATCGCCGTATCCAAGCGTGAGCTTCGAGTGACTACCAGAAAGGTAGCATTCCTTTGCATTTTCACTGTTATCCGATACCGCACAGGTAGCAATCGCCCAAAATTCCTAAAGGTTTCGCTATGCTGTTTTTTTGCGCAGGCAAGGACCGGTATGAATCCCGTTTTTTTGGACCTGAAGCAGACCGCTGAATATGTCGCGCTATCAACTCGACAGGTTGAGAAACTATCGGCCATTGGCGAGTTTCCTAAATCCCGCCAGCTATCCGCGAAGCGTGTCGCCTGGTTGGTGCGCGAGCTTGACGAATGGGCCGAAGCGCGACCAATATCGAGCATCCTACCGGTAGGCAAATCATGAGCGTCAAACCCATCTTCCTTGATATACAAGGCGTTGCCGAAGCGCTCGCCTTGTCGGAGTCAAGCGTTCGCACGCTAATCAATCATGGAGACTTTCCAAAATCGCGGCTACTGACAGGGCGGCGAGTGGCGTGGTTGGTGCGGGAATTGGAGGAATGGGCGGAAGCTCGACCGATTTCTAACTTGCCACCTGTCGAGTAAAGTAGTGAGCGTCAAGCCAACGCGTTCCGCTTTGGGGCGGGTGTATGTCGTATGCTGCCAAGTCTAATGAGCAGTTCTCAGCCCTGCCATATGATCGTGATGCCATCTAAGGGCACGTTTTCAGCATACGAGGCGAGCGCAACGCCAGCACTGGAAAGGCTAGCCGCTTTCACTGCTGGCGTCGTACGAAAACGATACGCAAACCGTACTCAGGGGCTTGTCTAGATTCGCCCTATCAACATGTCATGTTTGAGTTTTCGGCAGATTCCGTCAATACCGGGAAACAGCGTCGCGGCGGTAATTCCCATGTAAGACAAGTCACTCATGGCCTTCTCAGCTTCCGTTATCGGAATGTCCACGGCAAGCAAAAAATCATTGTTTGGCGTGACAACGCGCGCAGTTAAATAGTGCTCAATGTCTTTGACCGTAGATAGGGTGAAAACTCCCTGCTGTGCGAGCAATCGCGGATTGTCGCGCGCGGATACTTTTAAGAATGCAATGCCAGGTTCGATTTCGGTAAGACCCACAATAGCGGGGGAGTATTTGCTCGCGAATTTCTCCGTTAGCGCGTAGATGCGCACATGGGTGGCGTCCGACGTCTGTCTTCGCTCCAGCGCGTCGGAAAAGGCGAAGTAGGCCGCAATGTAGGGAGATTGCGTCCAATCAAGCAGTGGTGTTGGGAACCCGTGGTGCTGTGCAATCGCAACTAGTCGGGCAAAGTCGGCGGGATTGTCGCGCTGGAGCACGATTCCTGCTGCTTCTAGATGCTGGTGAAGGTCTGTGATCGAGAGAGCGTTGTAGTACCAGAGGTCGCTCCTATCAGTTCGGTGATATGACGTTTCAAGTTTCCAGCGCCTGTCAGCATGGCCGCGAAACGCTGCTGCGGGGTTGTTACTCTGACGGATTTCAGCAGCCCATGTCTTGTAGTCACTCCACGAACCGCACACTTGCACGTCCGCTAAGCCATGCGAAGTCAAGACACGGCCGAACCCGGCGCGACCCGTCACCCCGTTGCTCGCCGACCACATGCCGAGAAAGGTTCGGCTGTTCTCATCGAAGCGGCCACGGACTTCGAAACTCAGCGGCTGATAGTCTTGGATGGGGAACGATGTCAGGAACGGACGCCCGATTGCGTCGCGATGGTAAATCGCCTCGGCCTGTGCAACGAACTCAGGTTGAACCGATGCGATCTTCACGACCATACCGAACGGAGTACCGCCAGACATTGGTTGGGCGACAAGAACACGGCCTCGATCAGTACGGTTTCTATCGACGTTAAATACGAAATGCGCTTCCTGAGGCGACGTCTCTCCTAGCGGACTATGGAAAACCCCAAAGAATTGCCCAAAGAACGGCATCACCTATCCCCTGAGGCTTCTTTGTTTGATCGCCGCAACCGTGAGAATTTGCTTTACGTCCGGGTAATCGCCACTGGTTTTCTTGGCAAATTCTTCGAGGTCTATTAGCGCGTGCTCGAACGTGCCGCCCTCGATGCAGACTTTCAGGGGGTAGCAGTTGGCAAGCTCCGTGTGCGTCACAACAGCATCCTCATAGTATCCGGCCATCGCGTCATTTATCTCGTCGTATGTTCCGGCTTGCTCGATTGCGTTGATTCTTTCGGCAGGCGTCATGCGAAACCCCTTTGTCTCTTGTTGAGAGATGCGGCGAGCCGCCTGCTCGATCATACGGGGTCGCGGCTGTTCTTGACGAGTCTGTTTGCGCATAGAGAGGACTAAAGAAAATAGCTAGCGCGAGAGGTAGTAGCCGTTGTACCGATCAAGGTAGGCGCAATGTTGGGTTGCGGGGATCGGACAAGCCGCCAGTGAGCGGGCGCTTTCCGATAGAATCGCGGTCTGTCATGAGTGTGTCACAGTGTATTGCTCAAAAACGCAATTTCGTACCGTTTTCGTATTGCCTCGGGCGGGTTGCGTATCGATTTTCGTAACTATTTGATTTTGCTGATAAATGTCGGCATTTCGGAGACCCAATGTTCGGTCGATTCATGCCCACCGAGGGCAAGTTCTTTGAAATTTTCAATGCACACGCAACGTGCATCGTCTCGGCGAGCCGCGAACTCGAGCTGCTGATCGACAATCTGCAAGACGCGGAAACCCACAAGCAAAACGTGCAAAAAGCCGAGAAGGCCGCTGACAAGCTCACGCACGAAACCATCGACCTGCTTCACAAGACATTCATCACGCCGCTCGACCGCGATGAGATCCACAAGCTGATCACCACGATGGACGACATCCTCGACCTGATGGAGGACGTCGCCACCGCTATCTCGCTGTACGACGTGCAGGCGGTGACCTCGGAAGCCAGCCAGCTCGCGCACATCTGCACGGCAACTTCGGAGCGCGTGCAGTTCGCCGTCAGCCTGCTGTCGGACATGAAGCAGGCCAGCCAGATCCTGAAAGCGTGCGAGGAAATCGACCGTCTGGAATCGGAAGCCGACCGTGTGCTGCGCTCGGCAATGTCCAAGCTCTTCCGCGAGGAAGACAACGTCAAGACCCTGATCAAGCTGAAGGCAATTTACGAATTGCTCGAAACGATCACGGACAAATGTGAGGATGTAGCGAACATCATCGAAGGCATCGTGCTGGAAAACGCATAATGCAATCGATACAACTCGCCATCTGGGTCGTTGCCGGCCTGGTCGCTGTCGCCCTGATTTTCGACTTCATGAACGGCTTTCACGACGCGGCGAATTCGATCGCCACGGTCGTTTCCACCGGCGTGCTGAAGCCGCAGCAGGCGGTGGCCTTCGCGGCAGCGTTCAACGTCATCGCGTACTTCGTGTTTCACCTGAAAGTGGCCGCGACCGTCGGCCGGGGCACGATCGATCCCAACATCGTCGACCACTACGTGATCTTCGGCGCGCTGGTTGGCGCGATCGGCTGGAACGTCATCACCTGGATTTACGGCATTCCTTCCAGCTCGTCGCATGCGCTGATCGGCGGGCTGGTGGGTGCCGCGCTCGCCAAGTCGGGCTGGGGCTCGCTCAACATGGACGGCCTGCTGAAGACGGTGGCCTTCATTTTCATTTCGCCGCTGCTGGGCTTCGTGCTCGGCTCGTTTTTCATGCTGGCGGTGTCGTGGATGTATTTCCGCACGCCGCCAAGCAAGGTCGACCGGCGCTTCCGGCGTCTGCAACTGGTGTCCGCAGGTTTGTATAGCCTCGGCCACGGCGGCAACGACGCGCAGAAAACCATCGGCATTATCTGGATGCTGCTGATCGCGACCGGTTTTGCGTCGACGTCCGCGGACGCGCCACCGCTGTGGGTGATCGGCGGGTGTTATCTGTCGATGGGGCTTGGCACGCTGTTCGGCGGCTGGCGGATCGTCCGCACGATGGGCCAGAAAATTACCAAGCTCAAGCCGGTCGGCGGTTTTTGCGCGGAATCGGGCGGGGCGATCACGCTGTTTACTGCGTCGTGGCTCGGCATTCCGGTGTCCACCACCCATACGATCACCGGCGCGATCGTCGGCGTGGGCGCGACGCAGAAGCTCAGCGCGGTGCGTTGGGGTGTGGCCGGCAACATCGTCTGGGCGTGGATTTTGACGATTCCTGCCTCGGCGGTGCTGTCCGCGGCGGGCTGGTGGTTCGGCCACCATTTTCTGTAATTCCTCGAGCGGCTGTGGGCGCGCGGGCCTGCGCGTGGCGTGATGCGTGCGGCGCTGACAGCACGTCGGGCGCTCGCCGCGGCTTGTGAGGCACAAGCGCCGCTCGCGCCCTCAGTAGGCAATCCTCCTCACACGTTTTCACGCACGCAGCCAGTCTTAGCCGCGCGTCGCTCAGATGAGCGGCGCGCTGCCCCCATCCATCGGGACAATCGCGCCCGTTACATAGCTCGCGCGGCGACTCGCCAGAAACAGCGCGACGTCGGCAATCTCCTCCGGTTTCGCATAGCGTCCGAGCGGCACCTTGGCCTGTCCGCGCGCCAGCGCGTCCGCGTTCTCGATGCCTTGTTGCGCCGCTTCCAGTTTGACCGCTTCCTCGACGCGCTCGGTCAGGGTCGCCCCCGGGTTGATCGCATTGATGCGGATGCCGTAGCGCGCGTAGTAGTGGGCGAGGCCGACGGTGGCGAGCATCAGCGCGGCATTCGCGGCGCCGCCGGCAATATGGATGTCGCTCGCGATCTTGCCGCCCATGCCGATGATGTTGACGATCGTGCCCGGTTCCGCGCCGCCGCCGGTTTTCGCGCGCTCCGCCATGCGGCGCAGAACTTCCTGTTGCGGATAGATGTAGGGGAAATACTTGGCTTCCATCGTCGCTCTGAACGCGTCGGCATCGAGCGTTTCCGGGTCATAGCGGCGCGCCGCGCCAGCGCTGTTGATCAGCACGTCGATCGGGCCCACTGCGGAGCTGACTTCCTCGACGATATCGGCGGCGCCGTGCGGTTCGTGCAGATCAGCGCGAGTCCGATGTACGTGCAAGCCTTCCTGCTTCAATTGCTCGTACGCGCGCGCGAGGTTGGCGGGGTCGCGTGACACGATCGCGACTTTGGCGCCCTCCTGAGCGAAGGCTCGGGCGCAGGCGAAGCCGATTCCCTTGCTGCCGCCCGTGATCAACACCACCTTGTCTTTCAGCCCGAGATCCATCGTCACCACCCGCTGTCGGAAGAATATCGATGACGATAGCAGATCGGCGGCGTTGCTGTGTCCCCCCGGCGCTGCGATACCGCGGGGGATGGCTTCGATGGTGCAGCGACGGTTACGAGTCAGAAGTTGCCGTTGGCGAAGCGGGCGATCGGATCGTCGTTTGTCTGGTTGGGGGCGGGTACGCCACGCGAGGATGTGGACGCTCGCATGATCTGCACGCTGCCATTCGCATCGGCTTGCTGTGCCTGCCGGGCCTGGCGCGTGGCCACCGAAGCGGGTGGCGGGGGCTCGAACGCATCGGCGGCGGCGTCGATGGCGTCCGGTGCGCGAGTAGCCGTGGTTTGCGGGATCGTCTGCGCGCCTGGCGCCGCTTGAACCGGTGAGCCGGCGGGAGCCTCATACGCGCTTGCCTGGGTAGCCGGAATTGTTGTCGGCGCCACGGCGCCCGCCGCGCGCGCCTGAATCTGCGCCGCGCTCATGCCCGGCGGCGGTGGCTCGAACGGGTCAGCTTGCGCTGCGGCCGCAGCTCCGGCCGTGGTGATTGTCCCGGCCGGCTGAGCCGCCTCTGTCGACGGGGCGCGCGGCATGGCCGCAACGCGGGCCGCTTGCTGCGGCTGTCCCCCTGGTTGCAACGCCGGCGACGCGGCAACATAGCCCGATCGCGCAACCGCGGCTCCCGCGCCTGCGCCCGGCGCCGCAGTCGAGCCCGCAGTCGAGCCCGCAGTCGAGCCCGCATACGCCGGCGCGACCTGCGTCACCGGCGCGCCGCTCTCCGGCTGCGGCGCCGCAGCCTGATAACTCGGCGTATCGAACGGCGTGGGTGTCGCAGCCGGGGCGGCCACCCGGCGAATGCCGTCGAAGCGCTTCGCCCAATAAGGATTGGTCAGATAGTCGAGCCGCACCGTGCCGCCAGTCGATGGCGCATTGACGAAGCGCAGCTTGCCCACGTAAATGCCGACATGCGAATGGGCGCGGCCGGTCGTGTTGAAGAAGATCAGATCTCCCGGCGCGATCTCGTCCGGTTCGATCGATTCGCCACGTCCGCTCATGTCCGCCGTGGTGCGCGGCAGATTCACCGACGCGGCGCGCAGGACCACATAGCGAACCAGCCCGCTGCAATCGAAGCCGCTGTCCGGCGTATTGCCGCCCCAGCGGTAGGGCACGCCCACCAGACCCATCGCCTGAATCGAGATTTCTTCGCGGCCGATGCTGTGATCGACGAAATGGGGAAAACCGGGCGGCGGCGCATGATACGCGCCGTTCGTCACCACGACCGAGCCGCCGGACCCGCGCGATGTCTTCTGCGGCGCGCCGGCACAGGCGGCGAGCAGCAGGAGGGTCAGCAGCGAAAAGGCGAGACGGCGCATGGGAAGCGAGGCGAGCGTTAAACGCTCGTTGACTGACGGACGATGTCCGGATGGTAGCCCGCCGCACATGGCGCGGGCAAGAATTGTTGATAAATTACTTGAAGATCGTGCGCTAAGTGTTGCCCGTTCAGCACGAGGAAGTAAAAAAGCCGCGTCAGGAAGGTTCCGGACGCGGCTTCGAGGTAAAGCTAACTGACTGAAATCTAGAGGATTTCCGACGCGTAATCGGCCAGACGGGAGCGCTCGCCGCGCGCCAGCGTCACGTGCCCGCTGTGCGCCCAGCCCTTGAAGCGGTCGACCACATACGTGAGCCCCGAACTGCCTTCAGTCAGGTAAGGCGTATCGATCTGCGCGATATTGCCCAGACAGATGATCTTCGTGCCCGGACCCGCGCGCGTGACCAGCGTCTTCATCTGCTTAGGCGTCAGGTTCTGCGCTTCGTCGATGATCAGATACTTGTCCACGAACGTACGGCCGCGCATGAAGTTCATGCTCTTGACCTTCAGACGCGAGCGGATCAGCTCCTGCGTCGCGGCGCGGCCCCATTCGCCGGCGGCGTCGTCGGTTTTCTGCAGGACTTCGAGGTTGTCGTCGAATGCGCCCATCCACGGCTGCATCTTTTCCTCTTCCGTGCCCGGCAGGAAGCCGATGTCTTCGCCGACCGGCACCGTCGCGCGCGTCACGATGATCTCGTTGTAGCGCTTGTCGTCGAGCACCTGCGCGAGGCCGGCCGCGAGCGCGACCAGCGTCTTGCCGGTACCGGCCTGGCCGAGCAGCGTGACGAAGTCGATTTCCGGATTCATCAGCAGGTTAAGCGCGAAATTCTGCTCGCGATTGCGCGCCGTGATGCCCCACACGTTGTTCTTGTGGTGGCCGTAGTCACGCAGCGTTTGCAGCAGCGCCGTCTTGCCGTTCAGCTCGCGCACCAGCGCATGGAACGCCGGCTCGCCGTTTTGCGGCTCCAGATAGACGAACTCGTTGACCAGCATCGACGCGCACAGCGGACCCGTCACCCGGTAATACGTGGTGCCTGTCTTGGTGTCCTGCCAGCTTTCCATGCCCTTCGCGTGCTTCGTCCAGAAATCCTGCGGCAGCGCGCGGATGCCCGAGTACAGCAGATCGCTGTCTTCGAGCACCTGGTCGTTGAAGTAGTCTTCGGCCGGCAGCCCGAGCGCGTGCGCCTTGATGCGCATGTTGATGTCTTTCGACACCAGTACGACCTGGCGATCCGCGCGATCGCGCTGCAGCGCGCGCACCACGCCGAGAATCTGGTTGTCGGCCTTGCCTTCCGGCAGACCTTCGACCGGCTCGATCGCGGTGAGCTTGGTCTGGAAGTACAGGCGCCCCGACGCCTCGCGGCTGCCCAGACGGGCGAGCGAAATGCCGTCGGACATGTTGCCGGCGTTCGCTACCAGCGCGTCCAGCGTGCGGCTCACCTGGCGGGCGTTGCGCGCGACTTCCGACATGCCCTTCTTGTGATTGTCGAGTTCTTCCAACGTCATCATCGGCAGATAGACGTCGTGTTCCTCGAAACGGAACAGACAGCTCGGATCGTGCATCAGCACATTGGTGTCGAGCACGAAGAGTTTCTGGACTTCGAGCGGTTCGGCGCCCACGCCGCGTTTCTTGCTGGTGCCACGGGTGCTGGGCGCGGCGGCCGGCGTATCGGCCGCGGGCTGTTTCGCGCTCGGCGCGCGCGCGACCACCGGCTGCGGATGAGCCGCGGGCGTAACCGGTTCGGCTTGCGGACGGGGGGCCGGCACCGGCTGCAGCAGCGCGGCGGTCTGCTTCGATTTGCGGCTGCGTGCCGGCGCGGCGGTTTCGGCCGTGGCAGGCGACGCGGATGCTGCGGGCACAGGCCGCAGTGTGGTTGCGGCGTTGGCCGCCTGCGCCATCGGTGCGGCGACGTTCGCGCGGCCGTAATCGGCCGGCTCTGCGGCTTCCCCGGCGCCAGCCTGTTTCTTCGCGGCGGAGCGCGCCGGCGTGGCGGCTTTGGCCTTGTATTCGTCAGGCGGCAGGAGATTGCCGAGCTTGCTGGGGGGAGTAGGCAAAGGCATGGTTTCCCTCGAATTAATCGGGTCACATATCGTGCGCCGCCTGTCGCATTCTGCCGGTGCCAGTGGATGCGCACGCAGTTTGCGCCCGGAGGCGCGCATTCGGTCTAGAGATGCCGGTTCGCCTGGTCTTCGATCGGCTCCTTGATGCAAGCGCGCGGCCGAGTGAGCGAACGGTTGCGCGCAATTAAAAAAGCCGCCGCCCCGGCGTACGGGGCAAGCGGCTCGCCTACGGTGCTCGCGTTGCGGCTCACGACTCCGACGGTCCGGGCGGAAGGGCCGTCAAGTCGGGTGCAGCGCAGGAAAATGTGGGGTGGACAGGCACTCATTGCAACCCAATATAACGCGCCTCAAAGCGCTTGTACAGCCACCAGAATATCGTCGACATGGCCGGGCACTTTCACGCCGCGCCACTCCTCGCGCAGCACCCCTTCGGCGTCGATGAGGAACGTGGAGCGCTCGATTCCCCGTACTTCTTTGCCATACATTTTCTTCATTTTGATGACATTGAAGAGGGCGCACAGGTTTTCTTCCGGATCGGAGATCAGCGGGAAGGGCAGTTCGAGCTTGGCCTTGAAATTGTCATGCGAGCGCAGGCTGTCGCGCGACACGCCGATGATTTCCGCGCCGGCCTTCCTGAACTTCGGATACAGATCGCGGAATTGCAGACCTTCGGTCGTGCAGCCCGGCGTGTTGTCCTTCGGGTAAAAATACAGCACCACCTTCTTGCCCCGCAGCTTGGACAGCGTGATCTCACCACCGGTAGCGGGGGCGGTGAAGTCGGGGATGGGTTGGTCGACTGCGATGGACACGAGGTTCTCCGGTTTGTTATGGCCGGCGCCGTTTTGCTGCTGCGGCGTCGGCCTGGCATCGAGGCTTATGGGGAGGTCGGCGCCTGCGCGCGCGGTGGTGGTTCCGGTTGTGGTTCCGTCTCGCGCGGCGGCCGGCGGTCAGGGTTGGCCGCCGATTGGTCGCTCAGGGCTGGACGATCAGCTCGCCGGAACGCCCTGGAATTTCGCCCCACGTAACAGGGTACGATGGCAGCGTGCTGCGGTCTAGCGTGGCGTAGTAATCACCCATCGTCGCGAAGGTATGGCCTTGCGCGCGCCACCCTCGCAGCAACTGTTCGAAAATCGGCGCCAGCTTTTGTCCTTCGAGTTCCGCGTGCAACGTGAACACCTGGTCGTGCGGATTGTTGGCCGTGTGCTTCAGCATCCATTGCGCGACGTTGTGCTCGTCGACCCCGTCCACGCCGAGCACTTCATCGAGCGTGGGCAGCGTCGTGGGCATCTGTACGTGGCTGAGCGTCCTGCCGCCGACCACCGGCAGATACGGCGAGTGGCCGCGCCCGTCGGACGCGTACTGCATGCCCCACGCGTCGATCTGCTCGAACGCATGGCCGTTCATCTGCCAGCCCGCCGCGCCGTGCGTGGCCGGCGGGCCGCCGAACACCTCGACGAAACGGTCATGGCTTTTCTGCATCTGCGCGCTGGTCCACGCGCGGTCTTTCGAGCGCACGTTGTCCTGCCAGTACACGTGATCCCACGTGTGGATGCCGCATTCGAAACCGGCTTCGTGGATCGCGCGCATCTCGGCGGCTGCCTTGGCGCCAATGTCCGGACCGGGCAGCAGCACGCCGTACATCAATTGCTTGACGCCGTAGTGCTCGACCACCGAGGTGCGCGACACCTTCTTCAGAAAGCCCGGCCGCAGCACACGGCGCATCGCCCAACCGGTGTGGTCGGGGCCGAGGCTGAAGAGGAAGGTGGCGCGCGCCTTGAAACGATCAAAGATGCGCGCGAGATTCGGCACGCCTTCGCGGGTGCCGCGCAGCGTGTCGACGTCGATCTTCAGGACGATACGAGCCAAGGCGATCCGCCCTTATTGCTGTTCGACGAGCGCGCGGGCTTCGCCGACATGGCCGCGATACGCTTCGAAAATCTTGCGCAGCGCTTCGTCGAAAGTCGACTTCGGCGCCCAGCCGAGTTCCTGCATCGTGTTCTCGATTTTCGGCACGCGGTTCTGCACATCCTGATAGCCTGCGCCGTAGTACGCGCCCGACGACGTTTCGATCAGCTGCACCTGCTTGGCCGTGTCCGCGTATTCGGGGAATTCGGCGGCGAGCGTCAGCATCTTGTGCGCGAGTTCCCGCACCGAGAAATTGTTGGTCGGGTTGCCGATGTTGTAGATCTTGCCGGTGGCGACGCCGTCCTTGTTCTCGATGATCTTCATCAGCGCGCCGATGCCGTCGTCGATATCGGTGAACGCGCGTTTTTGCGCACCGCCGTCGACGAGGCTGATGTTCTCGCCGCGCACGATGTGGCCGAGGAACTGCGTGACCACGCGCGAGCTGCCTTCCTTCGGCGTGTAGATCGAGTCGAGGCCCGGGCCGATCCAGTTGAACGGACGGAACAGCGTGAAGTTCAGGCCTTCCATGCCGTAGCCCCAGATCACGCGGTCCATCAACTGCTTCGAGCACGCATAGATCCAGCGCGGCTTGTTGATCGGGCCGTACGACAGTTGCGATTCTTCCGGATCGAACTGCTCGTCCGTGCACATGCCGTAGACCTCGGAGGTCGACGGAAACACGAGGTGCTTGCCGTACTTGACGGCCGAACGCACGATCGGCAGGTTCGCCTCGAAGTCCAGTTCGAACACGCGCAGCGGCTGCTTCACGTAGGTGGCGGGCGTCGCGATCGCGACCAGCGGCAGGATCACATCGCACTTCTTGACGTGATACTCGACCCACTCCTTGTTGATCGTGATGTCGCCTTCGAAGAAGTGCATCCGCTCATGATTGATGAGGTCGCCCAGACGTTCGGTCTGCATGTCCATCCCGAAGACTTCCCAATCGGTCGTTTCGAGAATGCGTTTGGACAGGTGATGGCCGATGAAGCCGTTCACACCCAGAATCAGGACTTTTTTCATGAAGGTCGGGGAGTTTGGATGAGCTGGGCGAATTCCGCCGGACTGACGACAGTTTCGCCGCCGTCGTGCTGGTGCCGCAATTCGTGGATGATGATCGAGCGGCCGTCGCCGCAGATCGCAAAAACGGCATTATCGCTTACGTGCAGGCCCGGCGGCAAATCCGGACGGAGCGCGCCGGGCGCGGCCAGCCGTGCGCGGGCGACGATAAAGCGGTGGCCGTCCAGATCGGTGAACGCGCCGGGATAGGGCGGCGCGACCGCGCGAATCAGGTTGTAGACCTGCTGCGCGGGCTGGCTCCAATCGAGCCGGCCGTCTTCCGGCTTGCGTCCGCCGTAGTAGCTGCCGTGCGCGAGATCGTTCGGCAGATGCGGCGCTTCGCCTGCCAGCAGTGCCGGCAGCACGCGCCACAGGGTTTGCTCGGCGGCGACCGTGACCTTGTCGAACACTTGCGCGGCGGTGTCGTCGGGCAGGATCGGCACAGGCGTCTGCGCGATGATCGCGCCCGCGTCGGGCTTGGCCGCCATTTCGTGCAGCGTCGCGCCGGTTTCGGTTTCGCCGTGGATCACCGCCCAATTGGTCGGCACGCGGCCGCGGTATTTCGGCAGCAGCGAGCCGTGCATGTTGTAAGCGCCCCGTGCGGCGAGCGCGAGCAGGTCGACCGGCAACATGTGGCGGTAGTAGAACGAAAAGATGAAGTCCGGGCGCGCGGCGCTCACCGCGGCGCGCAACTCCGCGCTCTTCGGATCGGCCGGCGTGAGGACCGCAATGCCGTGCTCGGCCGCGACCGAGGCCACGCTGCCGAACCAGATGTTTTCGCTCGGGTTGTCTTCGTGGGTGACGACCAGCGCCACGTCGACGCCGCGCGCGAGCAGCACCTGCAGGCAGCGCACGCCGACGTTGTGATACGCGAATACGACGGCGCGCGGCTTCATGGCGTCGGCCCCTGATCGGTCAGCGGCGCGGCTTGCACCGCCTGCACGACGGCCTGGCGCGGTACTTCGGCGACGGCCGCGCCGTCGCGCTCCTCAAGTATGGTTTGCACCAGATAGCGCGGCCGCGCGCGCACCTGCTGATAGATCCGGCCGATGTACTCGCCGAGCAGGCCGAGCGCGAAGATGATCACGCCGAGCAGGAAGAAGGTGATAGCGAACAGCGTGAACACACCTTGCACTTCCGCGCCGATGATGAAGCGGCGAATCAGCAGCAGCACGAACAGCGCGGCGGACCCGAGCGACAGGATCACGCCGATGAACGACAGCCATTGCAGCGGCACCACCGAGAAGCCGGTGACGAGATCGAAATTCAGGCGGATCAGCGAGTACAGCGAGTATTTCGATTCGCCGGCAAAACGCTCTTCGTGAGCGACTTCGATTTCGACCGGATTCTGCGCGAACGTGTACGCGAGTGCCGGAATGAACGTGTTGATTTCGCCGCAGCGATTGATCGTGTCGATGATGTGCCGGCTGTACGCGCGCAGCATGCAGCCCTGGTCGGTCATCTTGATGCGGGTGATGCGCTCGCGCAGCCGGTTCATCGCGCGCGAAGCCTTGCGGCGCCACAGGCTGTCCTGGCGTTGCAGACGGATCGTGCCGACGTAGTCGAAGCCTTCGCGCATCTTCGACACCAGCTTGCCGATTTCCTCCGGCGGATTCTGCAGGTCGGCGTCGAGCGTGATGACGATTTCGCCGCGCGATTGCTCGAAGCCCGCGAGAATCGCCATGTGCTGGCCGTAATTGCCGTTCAGCAGGATCACGCGGGTCGTGTCCGGCCGCGCGCGGAACTGCTCGGCGAGCAGGGCGGCGGATTTGTCGCGGCTGCCGTCATTGATGAAGATCACTTCGTAACCGGTGCCGAGCGCGTCGAGCGCCGGGTAGAGGCGCGCGAACAGCGCGGCCAGCCCGGCTTCCTCGTTGTACACCGGGATGATGATCGACACTTCCGGTGCGGCGGCGCGATGTTCCGAATAAATCATTTCCGCTTATTTTCCGTATTGTTCGCAAATTTCATTGACCGCGCGGCAGACGCGCTCCACGTCGTTTTCGTTCATCAACGTGAAGAGCGGCAGCGTGACGGTGCTCGCGCCGAAGCGCTCCGCATGCGGGAACATGCCTTCCTTGAAGCCGAGCGCGCGATACAGCGTGAACAGATGGATCGCCGGGTAATGCACGCCCGACCCGATGCCGCGTTCCTTCAGTTGCGCCATGAAACCGGCGCGGTCCAGCGAGAGTTTTTCCAGCGGCAGCGTGATCTGGAACATGTGCCAGTTGCTGTTCTCGAAGTCGGCAAACGGCAGGCCGACGCCCAGTTTCGCCGCCGCGCCGCCTTCGAAGCCCGCGAAATACGCGCGCACGAGTTTTTTGCGCTGTTCGAGAAAGCGCGCGAGATGCGGCAGCTGGCCGAGGCCGACGCGCGCGGCGACGTCCGTCAGATTGTATTTGCCGCCGAGCACGTCGCAGTCCATGCCGTCGAAGCCCGTGCGGGTGATGCCTTGCAGGCGGTATTTCTGGGCCAGCACGGCTTCTTCTTCGTTGTTCAGCACCAGCGCGCCGCCTTCGATCGAGGTCAGGTTCTTGTTCGCGTGGAAGCTGAACGACACGATGTCGCCGAGCTTGCCGATACGCTCGCCGTTCCACGTCGAGCCGAAGGCCTGCGCGGCGTCTTCGATTACGCGCAGCTTGTGCGCGCGGGCGATCGCGTAGAGGCGGTCCATGTCGACCGGCAGGCCGGACAGAAACACCGGCAGCAGCGCCTTGGTGCGCGGCGTGATGGCCTTTTCGAGCAGATCGAGGTCGATGTTGCGCGTCACCGGATCGATGTCGACGAACACCGGCGTAGCGCCGGTTTCGAGGATCACGTTGCTGGTCGAGACCCACGAGGCGGGCGTCGTGATGACTTCGTCGCCCGCGCCCACGCCGGCAATGCGCAGCCCGATCTCCAGCGTCGCCGTGCCGGAGTTGAACGTGCGCACCGGACGGCCACCGCAGAACTCGGAGAGCGCCGCCTCGAACTTCTGGTTCTGCGGACCGGTGGTGATCCAGCCGGAGCGCAGCACGTCGGCGACGCCCTGAATCGTTTCTTCATCGATTTCAGGTTTGACAAACGGCAAAAACGGGACTGTTGACTGGCTCATGAATGCTTCGCTCGATTGAAAAGGGCGCTACCCGAAGGGCGCGAAGTAAACCACAAACTACGCGCAAACCCAAGGTGGCGGCGAAAAATGCGCAACCGCAAAGGATACTGGGATCAACCTTAGGTCATGCTTAGTCCGTCCACAGGCTGCGCTTACGGCATCTTGCTCCCGGCCGGCCCGCGCCGGCCCGGCGCGGACGATAAACGGTAATAAAAACGTTTCCGCCAGCACGCAGCCGCGGTGTTCGCGTCTAGCTGCGCGCGACGATGATTACGCCGATCAGGATGATGCCGATCCCGACCAGCTTCTGCACCGACAACACTTCGCCGAACAGGTACCACGCCGCGAACGCGTTGACGACATAGCCGAGTGACAGCATCGGATAGGCGATCGACACGTCCACTCGTGACAGCCCCACCACCCAGACTACCAGGCTCACGACATAGCACGCGAGCCCGGCGATGAGCGGCGGCTGGGTTGCGAGCCGCCAGCCGATGGGCAGGATGTTCGCACGGGTGAATTCGAAGTGTCCAACGGCATTCGTGCCGGCTTTGAGCAGCAACTGGGCGGCGGCGTTCAACGTCACGCCGGCGAGGATGCAAAAGAGGGAAATCGGGTTCATCGAACGAGTGAATGTTGAGATGGGGTCATTGTTGTGGTTTTTCCACGGCCGCCGGCGCGTCGGCGGCCGCGAGCGGCTTCATCACCACCACGCGGCGCGAATCGCGCGCGATCACCTGCATCGGCAGGCCTTCCTTGAGCAGGCGCTCGTAGGTCGGCGGCGGGATCAGCGCGAGCGCGTAGCGCTCGGCCTTCCAGCGTTGGATCCACGCGTCGATGGACGGCACCCACTTCTGCGGTTCGACGGACACGCCGAACGCCAGTTCGTCGGGATGCTCGACCATGATCATCGTGTGGTCGATATAGAACGGCAGCGTGTGGTCGAGCACGCCGACCGAGTAGAACGGCGTATCCGCAGGCAGCTTCGCGAGTTCGGCCTTGATCGCGGGGGCGAGCGGCGCGCCTGAGCTGAGGCGGCCGAACACGTCGTGACCGGTGCCGGCGATCGTCCCGAGCAGCAGCCACGCCGCGCCGAAGCAGGCGATCGCACCGAGGCTGCCGGCCCGGCTGCGGCGGTTCAGCCACAGCGCGCCGAGCGTCAGCGCGAACGCGA
Organism: Paraburkholderia strydomiana; assembly: GCF_046030495.1. Lineage (GTDB taxonomy): Bacteria > Pseudomonadota > Gammaproteobacteria > Burkholderiales > Burkholderiaceae > Paraburkholderia > Paraburkholderia strydomiana_A. Next base: position 28,068 of record NZ_JAQQCJ010000016.1, on the reverse strand, counting down.
CGCCGAGCGCGCCCAGCACCCAGCCGCGGTACTCGGCGTACAGCTCGGCCGGGTTGCGCGCGCTGCCCAGACGCGTCATGAACAGCGCGGCAAACGCGGCGACGACGAGAAACAGCGCATAGCCCGCCAGATGCCGGCGCAACTGATCGCGCGTGAGGAGCGGCAGATACATGCCGATCAGGAGCGCGATCGGCGGGGCGATCGGCAGCGTGTAGGAGAGCAGCTTCGAATGCGACGCGCTGAAGAACAGGAAAATGAAGGCGATCCACACGAGCATCAGCGTGACCGGCGCGAAGCCGTTCGGCTGGCGCGGCTGGCGCCACGCGTGGCGCACGCTTTGCAGCGTCACCGACAGCCACGGTAGAAAGCCCACCAGCAGCACCGGCACGAAGTAGTAGAACGCGCCGGGGCGGTTCTGCTCGGGCGTCAGGTAGCGCTTGAACTGCTGGACGATGAAGAAGAAGTTCAGGAATTCCGGATTGCGTTGCTGCACCAGCACGAACCACGGCGTGACGATCACGAAGAACACGATCAGGCCGCCGATCAGATGCAGGCGTTTCCACAGCGCCCAGTCGCGCGCGATCAGCGTGTAGAGCACCAGCACGGCGCCCGGCAGGATCACGCCGACGAGCCCCTTGGATAGCACCGCCAGCGCCATCGACCCCCAGCACACCCACATCCAGCCGCGCACGCACGAGCCCGGCAGGTTGGGGCGTTGCGCGAGCATCAGCGCACAGAGCGTCAGCGCCATCCAGAACGACAGGCCCATGTCGAGCGTGTTGAAGTGGCCCATCAGGTTCCAGTACGGCGAGCACGCCAGCACGATCGCGGCGAAAACGCCGGTTGCCGTGTTGAACACACGCGCGCCGGTGAAGCCGATCAGCAGCACGCCGGCGAAGCCCGTCAGCGCGGTGTACAGACGCGCCTGCCACTCGCCGATGCCGAACCACGCGAACGTGAGCGCGTTCGCCCAGGTTTGCAGCGGCGGCTTCTCGAAGTACTTGTAGGCGTTGTAGCGTGGCGTGATCCAGTCGCCGGTGACGAACATCTCGCGCGCCATTTCGGCATAGCGGCCTTCGTCGCTAGGCAGCAGATGGCGCCAGCCGAGCGGCACAAACCAGATCACGGCTAGAGCCAGCACCAGCAGCAGGATCGTGGTGCGGTTGAGCGGTAGCCTCGACGGCGTATCGTTCATGAGTTTCAACCTTTATGGCGACGCCGCGTGGGCGGCGAAGCGATGTTGTCTGGAAATGGCGACCGGTCGTTCGCGGAGCGGCCATTCGCGGAGTACTGCGCGCGGAGCTGCGGCGACACGCCGGCCGCAGTCGGCTTCGGCGGTGGGCGCTCGGGCGTCGGCTGCCGTGTGCGCGGCGCTACGACGCTGCGCATGACCAGGCGCGATTTGCCGGCTCCACACCGATGGCGCGCAGTGTACGTTATCGGCCGTGATGCGGCGAGGGCGCGAGGGCGGCGCGGCGCCGTGAGCGTGCTTTCGCGGGACGGCAGCGGGCAGCGTGCCGCCCTTGCGAAGCCCGACGGGATGGCACTGCGGCCACACCGCGACCGTACCGGCGCGTGATCGCAGCGCGCTACGCCTCGATCAGCAACGCGGCGGCGACCTTGCGGCCCTCGGCCATCAGAATGTTGTAGGTGCGGCAGGCGGCCTTGAAGTCCATCGTTTCGACGCCGATGCGCTTCGCGGTGAGCGCGGCCGTCAGGCGCGGGTGCGGAAAGCGCAGCCGCTCGCCGCTGCCGAATATGACTACTTCGGGCGCGGCGTCGATCAGCATCGCAAAGTGCTCGGCGCTCAGCTGGTCGAAAGACGAGACGGGCCAGGGGATGACCGGCGCCTCCGGCAGCACGAGGAGGCTGCCCGAATGGCGGACCGCATTGATTTCGACATAGTCGGCGCCGTAGCCGGTGACGGTGTTGAGGGAGCCGCTGGAATCCTGATGTAATTTCAAATTGGTTTTCCGAAGTCGTCGTGAGACATCATGCGTGTTGGCGGCCTGTTGGCCGGAACCAGCAAGGCGGTTCGACGCGATTGGACACAAGGGGCCAAAAAGAAGAAGGGGCCGAAAAGGCTTGCCGTTGCGGTTGGTGCATTGCGGAAGTCGGCCAAAATCCGCTAAATTATAACTTTTTAGCCGCTTTGCGGCGCCTCTCGCTCATATGCCGCCATAAGCGGCACTGAGTTCATCGGCGCGACCCACCGGCTACCTGCCCTGGTTTTGTCCGCTGTCACCGGATTTTTGTCCGTTTTTTGGCTGTTTTGCCCGAATTTTGTCCGATTTTTGTCCGTTTCGTGGCTCTGCCGGCGCAATCTGCCGCAGGCGCGACCAACGGGCGTGGGTGAAACTGCAGTCGAACGCCGAAAAGCGGCACGCAGGCGTGCTCAGGAAATCGCGCCGGCTGGGGTGAGCAGCGGCGGCTCGACAAAGCGGCCCAATCCGCGTTTGGCAGCCTTCGCCGGCCCTGCGCGTTCCGAACCCCGTACGGCGAACTTGCCCGGCCTGGCGTTTTTTAGCCCGTGTCTGTCCGCCCAAGCTATCAACCAGGATGAAGTGCCCGCCGTGAAACCGATTCTCAAATCCAATAAGTTGTTGAATGTCTGCTATGACATTCGCGGGCCCGTCCTCGAACACGCGAAGCGGCTCGAAGAAGAGGGCCACCGCATCATCAAGCTGAACATCGGCAATCTCGCGCCGTTCGGCTTCGAGGCGCCCGACGAAATCATTCAGGACATGATCCTGAACCTGCCGGGCTCGTCCGGCTACTCGGACTCCAAGGGTGTGTTCGCCGCGCGCAAGGCGATCATGCATTACACGCAGCAAAAGGGCGTGCACGGCGTCGAGCTGGACGACATCTACATCGGCAACGGCGCGTCCGAGCTGATCGTGATGGCGCTGCAGGGCCTGCTGAACGACGGCGACGAAGTGCTGCTGCCCGCGCCCGACTACCCGCTGTGGACGGCGGGCGTGAGCCTCGCGGGCGGCACGCCGGTGCACTACATCTGCGACGAGTCGAACAGCTGGATGCCCGACCTCGATGACATCCGCGCGAAAATCACGCCGAACACGCGCGCGCTCGTCGTCATCAACCCGAACAACCCGACCGGCGCGCTGTACTCGGACGAACTGCTGCTCGGCCTCATCGAAATCGCGCGCCAGCACGGCCTCGTGATCTTCGCCGACGAGGTCTACGACAAGATCGTCTACGACGGCAAGACGCACACGTCGATGGCCGCGCTCTCCGAAGACGTGCTCACGGTCACGTTCAACAGCCTGTCGAAGAGCTACCGCTCGTGCGGCTACCGCGCCGGCTGGATGTTTATCTCGGGCCTGACCGGCGAGAACCGCCGCAACGGCCGCGATTATTTCGAAGGTCTCGGCATCCTCGCGTCGATGCGGCTGTGCCCGAACGTGCCCGGCCAGTACGCGATCCAGACCGCGCTCGGCGGCTATCAGAGCATCAACGACCTGATCGTGCCGAGCGGGCGCCTGTACAAGCAGCGCGAACTCGCGTATGACATGCTGACGGCCATCCCCGGCGTGAGCTGCGTGAAGCCCGAAGCGGCGCTGTACATGTTCCCGCGCCTCGATCCGAAGGTGTACCCGATCAAGGACGACCAGCAGTTCATCCTCGATCTGCTGCTCGAAGAGCGCGTGCTGCTCGTGCAGGGCACCGGTTTCAACTGGAAGTCGCCGGATCACTTCCGCGTCGTGTTCCTGCCGAACGTGGACGACCTCGCGGATTCGATCAACCGGATCGCGCGTTTCCTCGACGGCTACCGCAAACGTCACACGGCCTAGCGCACAATGTGGCGCACGGCGCGGCAAGCACTGCTGCGCCCGCCACCGGCACTCGTCTCTTTTTAATCACCTACTCGAAAACACACGCTGCATGGAACCGATCAAAGTTGGACTGCTGGGCTTCGGCACGGTAGGCAGCGGCACCTTCACGGTACTGCGTCGCAATCAGGAAGAAATCAAACGCCGCGCGGGCCGCGGCATCGAGATTGCGCGCATCGCCGTGCGCAATCCCGCGAAGGCGACGGCGGCGCTCGGCACACAAGCGGGCACCGTGGCGCTGACCGATGACTTCAACGCGGTGGTCGACGATCCGTCGATCGATATCGTGGCCGAAATGATCGGCGGCACCGGCGTGGCGCGCGAGCTCGTACTGCGCGCGATCAAGAATGGCAAGCACGTGGTCACCGCCAACAAGGCGCTGCTCGCGGTGCACGGCACCGAGATTTTCGAAGCGGCGCGCGCCAATGGCGTGATGGTGTCGTTCGAGGCGGCGGTGGCGGGCGGCATTCCGATCATCAAGGCGCTGCGCGAAGGGCTGACGGCCAACCGCATCCAGTACATCGCGGGCATCATCAACGGCACCACGAACTACATCCTCTCGGAAATGCGCGACCGCGGGCTCGACTTCGCGACCGCACTGAAGGCCGCGCAGGAACTGGGCTATGCCGAAGCCGATCCGACCTTCGACATCGAAGGCGTGGACGCCGCGCACAAGGCGACGATCATGAGCGCGATCGCGTTCGGCGTGCCGGTGCAGTTCGACAAGGCGTACGTCGAAGGCATCAGCAAGCTTGCCGCGATCGACATCAAGTACGCCGAGGAACTCGGCTACCGCATCAAGCTGCTCGGCATCGCGCGCCGCACCGACAAGGGCATCGAACTGCGCGTGCACCCCACGCTGATTCCGGAAAAGCGCCTGCTGGCGAACGTGGAAGGCGCGATGAACGCGGTCGTCGTGCATGGCGACGCGGTCGGCACCACGCTGTACTACGGCAAGGGCGCGGGCGCGGAGCCGACGGCCTCGGCCGTGGTGGCCGATCTGGTCGACGTGACGCGCCTGCATACGGCTGACCCGGAGCATCGCGTGCCGCATCTGGCGTTCCAGCCGGACAGCCTGTCGAACACGCCGATTCTGCCGATCGACGAAGTGACGAGCGGCTACTACCTGCGTCTGCGGGTGGCGGACGTGACCGGCGTGCTGGCGGACATCACGCGCATTCTGGCCGACACCGGCATTTCGATCGATGCGCTGCTGCAGAAGGAATCGGAGCAGGTCGACGCGAACGGCAAGGGCGAAACCGACATCATCCTGATCACGCACGAAACGGTCGAAAAGCACGTCAACGCCGCGATCAGAACGATCGAAGCGCTGAAGACCGTCGTCTCGCAAGTCACGAAGCTGCGCATGGAAGCGCTGAACTAGGCCCACTATGAACTACCTCTCCACGCGCGGCGCCGGAGCCGGCGAGCGCCATACCTTTTCGGACATCCTGCTGGGCGGTCTCGCGAAAGACGGCGGCCTGTACCTGCCGGCCGAATACCCGCGCGTCAGCGCCGACGAACTGACGCGCTGGCGCACGCTGCCTTACGCGGACCTCGCCTTCGAGATCCTGTCGAAGTTCAGCGACGACATTCCCGCCGAAGATCTGCGCGCACTCACGCGCAAGACCTATACGGCCGCGACGTACTGCAACGTGCGCGACGACGAAAGCGCCGCGCAGATCACGCCGCTGAAAACGCTGGGCGTCGAGAACGGCGCGCCGCTGTCGCTGCTGGAACTGTCGAACGGTCCGACGCTCGCGTTCAAGGACATGGCGATGCAGCTGATCGGCAACCTGTTCGAGTACGCGCTGGCCAAACATGGCGAGACGCTGAACATTCTCGGCGCGACCTCGGGCGACACCGGCAGCGCCGCCGAATACGCGATGCGCGGCAAGAAGGGCATTCGCGTGTTCATGCTGTCGCCGCACAGGAAGATGAGCGCGTTCCAGACCGCGCAGATGTACAGCCTGCAGGACCCGAACATCTTCAACATCGCCGTTGAAGGCGTGTTCGACGACGCGCAGGACATCGTCAAGGCGGTGTCGAACGATCACGAGTTCAAGGCGAAGTACAAGATCGGCACGGTCAATTCGATCAACTGGGCGCGTGTCGTCGCGCAGGTCGTGTATTACTTCAAGGGCTACTTCGCGGCGACGAAGTCGAACGACGAGCGCGTGTCGTTCACGGTGCCGTCGGGCAATTTCGGCAACGTCTGCGCGGGTCACATCGCGCGGATGATGGGGCTGCCGATCGAGAAGCTGGTGGTCGCGACCAACGAAAACGACGTGCTCGACGAGTTCTTCCGCACCGGTATCTACCGCGTGCGCAAGGCGGCGGAGACGTATCACACGAGCAGCCCGAGCATGGACATTTCGAAGGCGTCGAACTTCGAGCGCTTCGTGTTCGATCTGCTGGGCCGCGATCCGGCTCGCGTGCTGCAACTGTTCCGCGACGTCGAGGAGAAGGGCGGTTTCGACCTCGCGGCGAGCGGCGATTTCGTGCGCGTGAAGGAGTTCGGTTTCGTGTCGGGCCGCAGCAGCCACGATACTCGCGTGGAGACGATCCGTGACGTGTTCGAGCGTTACGACACGATGATCGACACGCACACGGCCGATGGTCTGAAGGTGGCGCGCGAGCATCTGCAACCGGGCATTCCGATGATCGTGCTGGAGACCGCGCAACCGATCAAGTTCGGCGAAACGATCCGTGAGGCGCTGTTACGCGAACCGGAGCGGCCGGCTGCGTTCTCGGGGCTGGAATCGTTGCCGCAGCGCTTCGAAGTGCTGCCGGCTGATGCGCAGCGCGTGAAGGACTTCGTCGTGGCGAACACGGGCGAGTAACCTGGGTGGTTGTCGTGCTGCGTGAGTCCAGGCGGCTCGCGCGGCACAGGTGGCGTGGCCGGGCCAAGGCGGCTGGATTCATGGCGACGCGCGTCGGGAAGCGTCGACTGGCCCGTCATACGACAGTACTTGCCGCGCAGTTCGCGGCGCCGCGTGCCGCGAAGCTCACGGCTCACGCCGCACAGCCCCGCATCACACCAGGCCGAACCCCCACCTCACACCCGGCCGCCCAGGCCGATCGCATCGACCGCTACAATGTTCTTTTAATCTGCGGCTTCGACACCTGAGATGTCCACACCAACGCCCCGCGCTCCCATGCTCGCCACTGCCGAAGCGTTGGCGACCCTGCTTGGCGCCGCGCGCCCGATCGACGGCACTGAATCCATTCCCACGCTCGAGGCGCTGAACCGCGTGCTGTCGGCCGACGTCACGTCGCCGCTCGACGTCCCGCCGATGAACACCAGCGCGATGGACGGCTACGCGATCCGTATCGCGGACCTTGCCGGCGAAGGCGCGAGCCGCCTGCCGGTGTCGCAACGCATTCCCGCAGGACACGCGCCCACGCCGTTGCAGCCCGGCACCGCGGCGCGCATCTTCACCGGCGCGACGGTGCCGCCCGGCGCGGACGCGGTCGTGATGCAGGAGCAAACCGAAGCCGCCGGCGATCAAGTCACGATTCTCCACGCCCCGCAACCCGGCGAATGGATCACGGCGCAGGGCGCGGACATCCGCAGCGGCTCGGTTATCCTGCCGGCCGGCACACGGCTCTCGCCGCAGGCGCTCGGGCTGGCGGCGTCGGTCGGCTGCGCGGAGCTGGCGGTGCGCCGGCGCGTCAAAGTCGCCGTGTTTTTCACCGGCGATGAGCTGACCATGCCGGGCGAGCCGCTCGAGCCCGGTGCGATCTACAACTCGAATCGCTTCACGCTGCGTGGTCTGCTGGAAAAGCTCGGCTGCGAGATAACCGATTACGGCATCGTCGCCGACAAGCTCGACGCGACCCGCGCGACGCTGCGCGAGGCTGCCCAGGCTCACGATCTGATCCTGACGTGCGGCGGCGTGTCGGTCGGCGAGGAGGATCACGTGAAGCCGGCTGTCGAGGCGGAAGGACGTCTTTCGATGTGGCAGATCGCGATGAAGCCGGGTAAGCCGCTCGCATTCGGCGCGGTGCGCCGTGCCGCATCGCGCGAGAGTGCGGGGGCATCGGCATCGGCCGAAACCTTCTTCATTGGCCTGCCGGGCAACCCGGTGTCCAGCTTCGCGACCTTCCTGCTGTTCGTGCGTCCGTTCGTGCTGAGCCTTGCCGGTGCCCGGAGCGTCGCGCCGCGTGCGCTGTCGCTGCGCGCGGACTTCACGCAGAGCAAGGCCGACCGCCGCAACGAATTCCTGCGCGCGCGGGTCAACGAAACCGGCGGCCTCGATCTGTTTCCGAATCAGAGCTCGGCCGTGCTGACTTCGACGGTGTGGGGCGACGGCCTGATCGACAATCCACCGAATCACGCGATCAGCGCCGGCGAGACCGTGCGCTTCATTCCCTTTTCCGAATTGCTGAACTGAGGCCGGCCATGCATCGCAGACCGGTAACATTCCGATGAAAATTGAACTCCGCTATTTTGCGAGCGTGCGCGAAGCGCTCAACCTGGCCGACGAAACCGTCGAGCTGCCCGACGGCATCGCGACCGTCGGCGACGTGCGCGCCTGGCTGCGCGTGCGCGGCGGCATCTGGGCCGAGACGCTCGCCGAAGGCCGCGCGCTGCGCATGGCCTGCAACCACGTGATGACGGGCGCCGGCACCCGCGTCACCGACGGCTGCGAAGTCGCGTTCTTCCCGCCCGTCACCGGCGGCTAGGCGCGCCGCCGCTCGCCTGCCCACACCCCCCAGGAGCCGCCGATGCCCGTTCGCGTTCAGACCGAAGACTTCGACCTCAGCACCGAGGTGGCCGCGTTGCGCGCGCGCAATCCGAAGATCGGCGCGGTTGCCTGTTTCGTCGGCACCGTACGTGATCTGAACGACGGGAGCGCGGTCGAGACCATGGAGCTCGAGCATTACCCCGGCATGACGGAGAAGTCGCTGGAGGCGATCGTCGTGAGTGCGCGCGAGCGCTGGCCGGGCATCGAGGTGCTGATCGTGCACCGGGTCGGCAAGCTCTATCCGCTCGACCAGATCGTGCTGGTGGCGACGACGGCCGCGCATCGCGGCGACGCGTTCGCGTCGTGTGAATTCGTGATGGATTATCTGAAGACCCAGGCGCCGTTCTGGAAGAAAGAGAAGACCGGGAGCGGCGAGCGCTGGGTAGACGCCCGCGTCACCGACGACGCCGCGCTCGCGCGGTGGGACAGCGACTCGGCGAATCAAACGCGGGAGTAGTCGCGCGCCGGGGCACGGCTGGACTGGACGGGCGGCGGTGCCAGCAGGTGCTCAATGTGCACCGGGCGCCCCGACCACCCACGACGCCCCGAACCTTGTCATTCACTCGTCGCGCGGCTGCCCGATGATCCGCGTCGGAAACGGCTCGCCCGCCGGACGTGCGGCATGGGCGTCGTCATCATGCGGCCGCCGCTTCGGCGCCACGCGTTCGAGCAGCGCCTGCTGCTCCGCCGGAATCTTGTAATCCCAACCGAAGCGGCTCAACTGCAGGCTCTGCGCGATACGCAGCGCCGGCTCCATGAAGCGCACTGCCGCAGCTGGCTGATAGCGGGACTCCACGGTGTCCAGAAACAGATACAGCCAGCGGCTGAAGTGCTGCGGTTCGACCCCGTCGAGCGGCTGATGCGCTTGCTGCACGTTGCCGCGGTACTGCTTCGCACCCAGCACGAGACTGCCCCAGAACGTGCACATCTTCGGCAGATGATCGTCCCAACGGCCCGCCAGCGTGGCGTCGAACACGGGGCCGAGCAGCGGATCGGCGCGCACGCGGTCATAAAAGCCATAAACGAGTTCGCGGATGTTCGCTTCGGTTGGCTCGGCGGCGCGCTCGACCACCGGCGCGGCGGGGAAAGACGGGTTCATGCTGATTCCAGAAAAAGGCGGCTTCGAATGGCGGCGCGTCACTCGGCGCGACAGGCGACCGGGCGCGAAGTGAAACCGTTTGCGAAGAAAGGAAGAGGACGGCGAATACCCTGCTTTTCTTACAAATGACCGAGGCGGGAAACGTTACCATTGCTACCGGTACATTAACGCCGCCTGTCGAGGAAAAATTACCAAACATGCCTATTGTCTGCATCTTAGGGTGAAGCGGCGGCCACCGGCAACCCTTGCATCGACGCGGTTATCTCCACGATCGCGGCTTGCGTCCATCGTGATACCTGCCCTATGAGACTGACGGATTATACGGATTACTCACTACGCGTCCTGCTGTACCTCGCGGTCCAGGGGGACGCGTTGTCGACGATTCAGGACATTTCGCAAGCCTACGGAATATCCCGGAACCATCTGATGAAGGTTGTGCAGCAACTCGCGGAACGTGGCTGGGTCGAAACCGTACGCGGGCGCAACGGCGGTCTGCGGTTTGTCGAGCACACCCGCGAATTGACCGTAGGCGAGGTGGTGCGCGCGACGGAAAGCGACTTCGCGCTGGTCGCCTGCTTGCCCGACCAGCGTGGCGAACACCGTCCGTGCGTGATCTCGCCGCAATGCCGTCTGCGCGCGGCGCTCCAGGCGGCGCGCGATGCCTTTCTTGCCGAGCTCGACCGGCATACGATCGGCGAGGTCACGCAGCCGCGAGGTGCACTGGCCGCGCTGCTCGGCATGAACGGTGCGATCCCGATCATGCCGGTCGTGCCGGTCGCGCCGGCCGACGGCGGCGCGTCGGCGACCTGAAACGGGGCGCAGACAGTTGTTTCGTTCAAATGTTAAATAGTTGCCGTTGGACGCAAAAAAGCGCTTGAATCCTGAATAAAACGCCTCATTTTGGTGGTAATCGAAATTGGAGGTCTCTTGATGAGAGTCGACAAACTCACCACTAAATTCCAGGAAGCGCTCGCGGATGCGCAGAGTCTGGCCGTCGGTCACGACAATCAATACATCGAGCCGGTTCATCTGTTGTCGGCGCTCGTCGCCCAGCAGGATGGTTCGGCGCGCTCGCTGCTCTCGCGTGCCGGCGTGCACGTGCAGGCGCTGCAAACGGCACTCGGCGACGCAATGACGCGGCTGCCGCAGGTGCAAGGCACCGACGGCAACGTGCAGATCGGCCGCGAACTGACCGGCTTGTTGAATCAGGCGGACAAGGAAGCGCAAAAGCTCAACGACACGTTCATCGCGAGCGAGATGTTTCTGCTCGCGGTCGCGGACGACAAAGGCGAAGCAGGGCGCCTCGCGCGTCAGCATGGCTTGTCGCGCAAGTCGCTGGAAAGCGCGATCGCGGCGGTGCGCGGCGGCTCGCAGGTGCATAGCCAGGACGCCGAAAGCCAGCGCGAAGCGCTGAAGAAGTACACGGTCGACCTGACCGAGCGTGCGCGGGCCGGCAAGCTCGACCCGGTGATCGGCCGTGACGACGAAATCCGTCGCTCGATCCAGATCCTGCAACGTCGCACCAAGAACAATCCGGTGCTGATCGGCGAACCGGGCGTGGGTAAGACCGCGATCGTCGAAGGGCTCGCGCAGCGCATCGTCAACGGCGAAGTGCCGGAGACGCTCAAGGGCAAGCGCGTGCTGTCGCTCGACATGGCCGCGTTGCTGGCCGGCGCGAAGTATCGCGGCGAGTTCGAAGAGCGGCTTAAAGCCGTGCTCAGCGACATCGCGAAAGACGAAGGCCAGACCATCGTCTTCATCGACGAAATTCACACGATGGTCGGCGCGGGCAAGGCCGAAGGCGCGATGGACGCGGGCAACATGCTCAAGCCGGCGCTTTCGCGCGGCGAACTGCATTGCGTCGGCGCCACCACACTGGATGAATACCGCAAGTACATCGAGAAGGATGCCGCGCTCGAACGCCGCTTCCAGAAGGTGCTCGTCGACGAGCCGTCGGTGGAGGCGACCATCGCGATTCTGCGCGGTTTGCAGGAAAAGTACGAACTGCATCACGGCGTCGACATCACCGACCCGGCGATCGTCGCGGCCGCGGAACTGTCGCATCGCTACATCACGGATCGTTTCCTGCCGGACAAGGCGATCGATCTGATCGACGAAGCCGCGTCGAAGATCAAGATGGAAATCGACTCGAAGCCGGAAGAGATGGACCGGCTCGACCGTCGTTTGATCCAGTTGAAGATCGAACGCGAAGCCGTGAAGAAGGAGAAGGACGAAGCGTCGCAAAAGCGTCTGCAATTGATCGAGGAAGAAATCGAGCGTTTGAATCGCGAATACTCGGATCTCGACGAAATCTGGACTGCCGAAAAAGCCGCGGTACAGGGCAGTGCGCAATTGAAGGAAGAGATCGAGAAAACGCGTGCGGAAATCACGCGCCTGCAGCGTGAGGGCAAGCTCGAAAAAGTCGCCGAGTTGCAGTACGGCAAGCTGCCGGGACTCGAAGCGCAACTGAAGGAAGTGACGCGGGCCGAGGCGGAAGAGCAGAACAGCCCGCAGCGTCGGCGGCTGTTGCGCACGCAGGTCGGGGCGGAAGAAATCGCGGAAGTCGTGTCGCGTTCTACGGGCATTCCGGTCTCGCGCATGATGCAGGGCGAGCGCGAAAAGCTGCTGCAGATCGAGGAGAAACTGCACGACCGCGTGGTCGGTCAGGACGAAGCGATCACTGCGGTGGCCGATGCGATCCGCCGCTCGCGCGCGGGTCTGTCAGACCCGAACCGTCCGTATGGTTCGTTCCTGTTCCTCGGGCCGACCGGTGTGGGCAAGACCGAACTGTGCAAGGCGCTGGCTTCGTTCCTGTTCGATTCGGAAGATCATCTGATCCGTATCGACATGAGCGAATTCATGGAGAAGCACAGCGTCGCGCGCTTGATCGGTGCGCCGCCCGGCTATGTCGGTTACGAGGAAGGCGGTTATCTGACCGAAGCCGTGCGCCGCAAGCCGTATAGCGTGATCCTGCTCGACGAAATCGAGAAGGCGCATCCGGACGTGTTCAACGTGCTGCTGCAAGTGCTCGACGACGGCCGCATGACCGATGGTCAGGGCCGTACCGTGGACTTCAAGAACACGGTGATCGTGATGACTTCGAACCTTGGTTCGCAGGTGATCCAGGCGATGGTCGGCGAGCCGCAGGAAGCGGTCAAGGATGCGGTGTGGGAAGAGGTGAAGCTGCACTTCCGGCCCGAGTTCCTGAACCGGATCGACGACGTCGTGGTGTTCCACGCGCTCGACCGCTCGAACATTCAGTCGATCGCGCGTATCCAGCTCCAGCGTCTGCATGAACGGCTTGCCAAGCTCGACATGCAACTCGTGGTGTCCGACGAGGCGCTCGAACACGTCGGCAAGGTCGGCTACGATCCGCTGTTCGGCGCGCGGCCGTTGAAGCGCGCGATCCAGCAGGAGATCGAGAACCCGGTCGCCAAGCTGATTCTGGCCGGCAAGTTCGGTCCGAAGGATGTGATTCCGGTCGAAGTGGAAGACGGCAAGCTGGTGTTCGAACGCGTCGTGCATTGACCAGTGAGGCGCGGGTGCGGCGGTGGTCGAGCCGCCTCGCACCGCCCACATGCAAAAGCGGCAACGAAGGTGACTTCGTTGCCGCTTTTTTTTGTCTGATCGACTAGCCAGCCGCTCAGGCGAGGCCGCCCGCTTGCTGAGGCGTGCTTTTATGCGTTCTTGTTGCCGAACAGCGCCGACAGCCCGCCGAGCGCGCCGAGCACGGTGGTGGCATTGAGCTTGCCCTCGGCCGGCACTTCGCCTTCGGGGGTCGCCGCGTTGACGACATGCGGCAGAATCTGCGACAGCAGGCCTGTGACCTGGTCCGGTTCCACGCCGGCTTTCGCCGCGAGGTTAGTCACGGTTTCCGAGCCGAGTACGCTATGCAGCGCATCGGGTGCGATCGGCTGATTCTCGCCATTGCTGACCCATGACGAAACCACGTCGCCGAGGCCCTTTTCCTTGAAGCGATCGATCAGCCCATTCAGGCCGCCCGGCTGGTTATTGACGAATTCGAGTGCGGCTGTGATCAGCGCTTGCTGGCCACCGCCGCCTTCGGGCGATTTGCCAAGCAGGGAACCGATAGTGTCGAGTAGGCTCATGACGGTCTCTCTTGAATGCCGACACGTGCGTGACGGGTCAGCGGGTGAAAACGCCGCGCGGTTGCGCGGCGCGGTGGAAAAGGCGGACGGTCGGCAGCGGGACGGTTTCGGTGCGCGCATGCCATGGAGATCATGCAGATCATGCGCGCACCTGGGAGTCCTCGCGATGCCGTCGCCACCACTTTGCGCATCGTTGCGTTACGCGCCAGAGGCCGCCGCGGCCGAGGCGGCCTTGCTCTTCTTTGCCTTCTTCTTCGATGCCTTGGTGCCGGACGCGTCGGCCGGCGCGGTGGCCGCAGGTGCGGCGGCCGGTGCGGAAGCCGCTGCTGCTTCGGATGCCGCGGCCTTGCTCTTCTTCTTCTTCGACTTCGATGCTTTCGCGCCCGACGCTTCCGCGGGAGCCGGGGCTGCGGTCGTGGCCGGAGCCGGGGTGGTCGCCGCGGGCGCTGCTGCCGGTGCCGCCTTCGTGCTGCTGGTCGACTTCGTCGCAGGCTTGGCGCCGGTCGGGGGCGCGCCCGAGCCGTTGATCGTCAGGCCGGCCGCTTCGAGGTTGGTGACGGACTTGGCGCCGATGCCCTTGACGCGGGTGGCGAGATCGTCGGCGTCCTTGAACGGGCCGTTTTTGGTGCGTTCGTCGATGATCGCCTTGGCGTGAACGGGGCCGATGCCCTTGACCGATTCGAGCGCCGCCTGATCGGCGGAATTCACTTCGACGGCCGCCGCAAATCCGGCCGACAGCGACAAAGCCACAGCAACGCAAAGCATTAAAAGCTTCTTCAGCATGGCAAGCACTCCATTGAGGGCAAGTAAGTAAGCCGGGAACGGACGACGCATCCTGTCAGCAGGCGCTGCGTCTAAGCATAGAACAAATCGCGCGCCCTTATTTGTGAACGCCGCCGATTTATACCGATCGATTCGTGACAAGTAAATCAGGCCGCACAATATTTAAACCTTTTGCTTAGCCATTAGGCTGTTCTGAGTTTATCCATTCAATGCTGTCCGCTATAAAAAATCACACCGCAGACACATGACAGCGGTGAGCGCTTGACTTAGAGTGCACTCGAAGTCCTAACCTGAGTCCGTCATGTCGAAAATCTCAACCGCACTCACCATCGGTCAGGTGGCCGAAACGATCGGCGTCTCGACGCATACGCTGCGCTATTACGAACAGGCCGGGCTGATCCGCGAGGTCGGGCGCACGCAGGCGGGGCATCGCCTGTATTCGCCGGCCGATCTCGACTGGCTGCGCTTCGTGATGCGTCTGAAAGCGACCGGCATGCCGATCGCCGGTATGCAGGCGTTCGCGGCGCTGCGTGCACAAGGCCAGCCGACGATGGGCGCGCGCCGCGACCAACTGGTGGCGCACCGGGATGCGGTTTTGGCGCGGATCGCCGAATTGCAGAGCAATCTGGGCGCGATCGTCGACAAGATCGCGTACTACGAGACGGCCGGGCGCAACGGCGGCGCGGTTGATGAGCCGACACGACAGGGCGGTGCGACCGCATCGTTTTCACATTCGGAAAAGGACTCACCATGGACTACGCACAAAACGACCGCTACACCCGGGGCTGGGACAAGCTGAAGGAGATCGACGGCGCGGCCGGCGAACAGGTGATCGCCGCGCTCGCGCCGATCGCGCCGGATTTCGGGCGGCTACTGATCGAGTTTGGTTTCGGCGATATCTACAGCCGGCCGCAGCTCGATCTGCGGGCGCGTGAAATTGCGACGATTGCGTCGCTCGCGACGCTCGGGTGTGCGCAGCCGCAACTCAAAGTGCATATCGAGGCGGCGTTGAACGTCGGTTGTACACGCGAGGAGATCGTCGAGGTGTTCATGCAGATGGCGCTCTATGCGGGTTTCCCGGCGGCGCTGAACGCGCTGTTCGCCGCGCGTGAGGTTTTCGAGCGACACGATCGGGCGGGGGAGGCGGGGCTGCGGGAGATGGCTGAGGAAGTGGAGGCGGGGTAACCGATGTGACGTCGGTGGGACAAGCGGTGCCTGTAGGGGCCGCTTTTTCTGTGGGCTAAAAAGCAACTAACCGTCTGCTTCTGATAGTGTCGTCGACGGGACGCGAGCGGCTAAGCCGCGAAGTACTGGTCAGCGAGGCGCGGCCGCCAGCTAGACCCTCAGCTCGCCGAGTCCACCACGCCCACCAGCTCCGCCCGCAAATACCGCTTGCTCACCACCCGCCAGTACGCCAGCAAACCAAAACCGGCAATCGCGAGACTCGCCGTATTCGCGACCCAGAAGCCGCGCGCGCCGGTCAGCCATTCCGGCGTGACGCCGCTTACGTTGAAGCCGAGCAGATATCCGCCACCCAGCCCCACGCCCCACAACGCAACCGCATAGATGACGGTCGGCACGACTGCCACCTTGTACGCGCGCAGCACGAACGCGGTGGTGATCTGCAACGCATCGAACAGGTGGTAGCACACGACGATCAGCACCAGCGGCAGCGCTGCCGCCACGACCTGCGCATTCGGCGTATAGCCTTCGATGATGTACGGCCGCAGCACCAGCACGATCGCACCGTAACAACAGGCGATCGCGACCGCCATCATGATGCCGTGACGCGACAGCGTGCGCGCCGCTTCCGGCCGATGCGCGCCGAGCGCCTGCGCGACCAGCGTCGACGAAGCGATGCCGATCGACAGCGGCGTCATGTACAGCACCGCGCCGATGTTGCCGGCGATCTGATGACCCGCGAGCGTCGTCGTGCCGAAGCGCGCGATGAAGAGCGCCATGAACGTGTAGGACGTGACTTCGATCAGATACGACAGGCCCATCGGAATGCCGAGCCGCAACTGCGCCGTCTGACGCCGCCAGACCGGCCAGCAGAAGTGGGCGAAGATCGCGAACGGCCTGAACACGTCGACGCGCGTGAGCAGCACCATGCCGAGCACCGCGAGTCCCCAGTTGATCGCCGTGCTGGCGAGCGCGCAGCCCGGGCCACCGAGCGCCGGCACGCCGAGCCCGCCGAAGATGAACCAGGTGTTGAGCGGAAACTTGAGCAGCAGCGCGCCGATCTGCAGGATCATCACGAGCCGCGGTTGGCCGACCGCATTGGTGATCGAACTGTAGACGCGAAACGCGAGGCCCGCCGGCAAGCCGAAGGCCAGAATCCGCAAATAGGCGACCGTGCGTTCGTGCAGCGCGTCGGGCACGCGCGCCAGATGCAGCACCGGCCCGGGGAAAAACAGAATCAGAAAGCCGATGACGGTCAGCGCGAGCGCGAGCCACAAGGATTGACGCACTTCCTCGCCGATCTCGGCATAGCGGCGCGCGCCGTACAGTTGCGCGGCGATCGGCTGCAGCGCGGTGAGAATGCCGGTCAGCCCGATGTAGACGGAGATATAGATCGACGAACCGAGGCCGAGCGCGGCCAGATCGATCGCCGAGTAACGGCCGACCATCGCCGTATCGATCACGCCGAACGCGATGATCGCCAGTTGGCCGATCAATACGGGCCATGCCAGCGCGGCGATTTTCCGTACGTCGGCGAACATGGTCAGTCGAGCTTCTTGTGCCAGCTGCGGCGTTTGACGACCGGCGGCTTGGGCCGGTCGATCCGCACGTACAGGCGGAAGCGTTCATCGCGGTCGGCCACGCGGCGGCCTTCCCACACCAGTTTCCAGATGTAGTCCGGCAGCGCGCTCGGGTCGCCGTATTCCTGCGAGTCCTGACGCAGGATCACGTCGCAATCCTGGTCGAATGAGAAGTGCATGTCGCCGAAATAGGCGAAGGTCGCTATCTGCGCATTACCCAGGCGCACTGGCGAGATGCACGTGTAGTCGTCAGGCAGGTGGCTGGCGATCTGTTGCGCGACGTCCTTGTAGGTCCGGCTGTAGTTGACGACCGGCAGCCACAGCGTCATCAGCAGCACCCACATCAGCGTCGTGCCGGCGCTCGAGAGCACCACGCTGCGCCACAGGACCTTCGGATGACGCGCAAGACGCCAGCGCACCAGCATGAACCAGCACAGGGTCACCGCGACCGCGCACACGAACGACAAGATCTTGAACTGCGGCGCGAAGCCGGGCGCGAGACGCGCGAGGTTGCGCGCGAGCGGATGCGGGAAACCGGTCAACCCGGCCAGATACACCAGCCAGACGAAGCTGCCGAGGATCGTGAAGCTCAGCAGCGCGAACCAGTCGATCGCGTTGATCGCGCCGCGTTTGAGCGTGGGCAGCGCAAACGTGGCCAACACCGCGAGCGGCGGCAGCAACAGCATGTAGAGCCGGTTCGACTGGTGGCTCTGCAGGATCACCAGCACCAGCAGCGGCCCGATCACCGACAGTGGGATCGCCACGTGCGGCCCGCGCCGCAGGCCCTTCCAGCTGAACCACGACCACACCGCGAGCGGCCACGCCGGCCATGTGAAGAGCGGCAGGTTCTTTAGCGCATACGCGGCGACCGAGCCGGGCGGCCCGGCGAACGAACTCAGGCTGACGTGCAGCCATTGATTCAGATACCAGACGGCGTCGTCGGGGAAGGCGGCGAGCGCCGCGATCGGCCACGATACCGCCACCACGAGCGCGATCGGCAAACCGGCCAGCAGCAGCCAGCGGCAGCGCGTTTCGCGCACGATCAGAGTCATCGCCAGGGTGCCGAGCAGCAGCGCGCCGACCAGCACCGGGCTGCTTGCCAAGGTAACGAGGCCGATTGCGAGGCCCCAGATCGCCGCGCCTTGAATCGGCTTGTCGATCATGCGCACCAGGCCGTACACGAGCATCGCGATACAGACGAACTGCGCGAGTTGCGGCGTGGTCTCGTGGCCGCGTTCGGCGAGACCGAAGCAGGCGAGCAGGATCAGCAGGGCGCCGTCGGCGAGCGTGCGGCCGTAGTCGCGCGGTTCCGGCTCGCCGCCGAACGCGTACTTGAACGGCTGCACTTCAGCGCGCCGGCCGAGCAGGTAGGCGGCATACCAGACGAACGCGCAACCCGCGCAGAACAGCAGGCCGGTGAACACGCGCGACGCGTTGCTCGCGTCGACCCACGGCGCGAGCACGCGGATCGCACTGGCGCCGAGCCAGTAGCCGAGCGGGCCGTCCTCGGTCAGGTACTTGCCGACCAGATTCGGCAGCAGCCAGTCGTGTGCGCCGCCGTTCGCCATGGTCCACATGACACCGAAGCCGGCTGCGTCCTCGTTCTTCCACGGATCGCGGCCGAATAGTCCGAACGACGCGTAGACGATACAGATGGCTAGCAGCAGCCAGCGCGGCAGCGCGCTGGTCGCAGAGGCAGTGAGGCGAACGACAGGTCTCATGCGGTGTGTGGAAATTGGATAAGCGGTGCGGCCAGGACCGGACGGCGGGTCCGGCCGGCATGGCCCTTCTGAAGCATCCGGCATTGTAGTCGTGCCGTGCGATGCGCGTCACGACCGGTAACGGCCCGCAACGTCGTGGTGAATGCTGTAACACGGCCCCGCAGGGGAACGCCGGAGGGTTGATCCCCGCCCAGGCCAGCGCTGACGCACGAAGCGATCAACGCGGCTTCGCGCGGGACTTCAAACCGGGCGCAGGCAATGTGCCGGTCGAGGCGACAAAAAAGGGCAGCTCACGCTGCCCTTTTTCGCTGCTTCGCTGTCGGCCAAAGCCGGCGACGACGCGGGTATTACTTCGCTGCTGCCTTGCCGGTAGCGCGCGTGCCGAACTTCTTGTTGAACTTCTCGACGCGGCCTGCCGTGTCCATGATCTTTTGTTGGCCGGTGTAGAACGGATGCGATTCCGACGACACTTCGATCTTGGCGAGCGGGTAGGTGTTGCCGTTGAATTCGGCAGTTTCACGCGTCTGGATGGTCGAGCGCGTCACGAACTTGAAGTCGTTCGACATATCGACGAACAGGACTTCGCGGTAATTCGGGTGAATGCCTTCTTTCATGATCTTTCCTTTAATCTGGCGGTAGCCAACCCGCGTGCGAGCCGCAATGAGCGCGAAACGCATCTAGGCGCGAGCCACTTGCCTATGGTCGAAAAACGGTGATTATGCCAGAAAATCAGTCGCTTGACGACTTTTCTGCCAGCTTTCTGGCAGCTCGTTCGCGTTTGCCGTGGCCTTGGCCGGCGGTGGCCGCGGTCCAGGGCGATCGCGGGCACCGTGTGCCGGAACTTCCGGGGCCGCGCGGTGCCGGCAATCCGACTCGCAACGCCTTCGCCAGCGGGTGCCGGGCCTCAAGTGCCCGACGCGTCAGGCCGGCGCGAAGCTCATCCCGACGCGCGCCGGATCCTGCCGATAATAGCGCGCCAGCAGCCGGTACAACTCCGGATACTCCGCCTCGAACGCGTGCGGCTGCACGAACAGCGCCTCGCTGCACACGGCAAAAAATTCCGACGGATGGTCCGCCGCATATGGATCGATCAACGATTCGCGCTCGAAACGCGCCCAGCGGCGCTCCGGCACCGCGTCGACCTGCGCGCAGAAGTGGTCGTACGCGTGGTCGAACACGTCGGCCCAGGCCTGCGAATCGAGCGGCGCGTGCCAGCGGCGCATCAGGGGCGGGTGGCCGTCTGCTTCACCGTTGAGCATGTCGATCTTGTGCGCGAATTCGTGGATCACGACGTTGTAGGCGTCCGGGCCTTCGGTCATTTGCGCGTCTTCCCACGACAGCACCACCGGGCCGCCTTCCCACGCTTCGCCGCTCGCGTCGTGTTCGACCTCGTGCACGACGCCGTCTTCGTCCTCGACCGTCTTGCGGATCACGAATTCGCCCGGATAAACGATCACGCCGACCCAGCGCCGATACAGATCGAGGCTCAGGTTCAGCACCGGCAGACACGCCTGAGCGGCGATCGCCACGGTCATCGCGTCGGTCAGCTCCAACTCGTGCGCGGTCGAGAATTCCTTTTGCGCGATGAACAGGCTGGTCAGTTCGCGCAGACGCGCGAGGTCCGGGGCGTCCAGGTGCGCGAGAAAGGGCAGGCCGTCGAGCGTGGCTTGCCACAGCGCGTCGTCGATCGCGTAGTCGCGCAGCGCGCGGTCGCGGCGGCGCGTGCCCAACCATTGAGTGAGTTTCGAGAGCATGGCCTGATGCAACCTTTAGTCGATCTGTTTTTGCCACGCGGCGAAAAGGCCGCCGCATATCGCTACGCCGATCAGAAAATAGAAGCCGTCCAGCGAGGCCAGAAAGCTTGCCTGCTGCGCGAGCGACCGGCTGATTTCGACCATCGCCAGCGAGTGCGCGTCGGACGCGGTGCGGCCCGCGGCGGCGAGGCTATTCGTCAGCGCGGTGAGCGAGTTCTGGAACACTGGATTGTACGGATTCACGAACTCCGCGAGGCGAGTTTGATGCAGTGCCTGCCGATGCTGTTCGACGATGATCACCGAGGCCGTGGCGAACGAGATCGTCAACTGCCGCACGATGTTCTTCAACCGGTAGCCATGCGTAAACTCTTCGATCGCAAAAATTCTGAAGGTCAGGTTGGCGACCGGCAACACGATGAACAGCAACAACAGTCCGCGCAGCAGCAGTGGCACGATCAGCGCCGCTTCGCCGACGCCCGGCGACATACGTGTCATCCATGCGGCGGCGAACGCGGCCACAGCGAAACCGGGCACGATGATCCACTTCTTGCGCGGCAGCAGCTTCGCATAGCGCAGATAGACGAACAGCGCGCTCGCGGAAATCAGCGACGTCGTGCCGACCAGCCGCCCGGTGTTCTCGACCGGGAAACCGAGGCCGCTCTCGAGAAAGCGCGAGATCAGGTAGCTGAATACCGTTGAGACGTAGTAGTAGAACATGTACAGCACGAGCCCGACCTGGAAGACCTTTTCGCGCAGCGCATGCAGGCGCATCAGCGGCGCGGGATGGTGCCACTGCTGATAGATGAACCAGCCCAGCGCGACCAGGCCGGCGAGCGTCAGCAGGATCAACCCCGGCGATGCGCTGAACAGCTGGAAGCGTACCTGTTGCATCACGATCTGCAGCGCGCCCTGGGCGAACGCGAAAATCAGATAGGGCCAGAAATGCGCCGACCCGCGCTCTTCGGGCAGACGGTTGCCGGAGTCGGGCAACGCGAGCAGAGCCAGCACGGCGAACAGCACACCCACGGGCGCCGTGCACGCGAATAACGCGCGCCAGTCGAAATGCGCGACCAGTTGGCCGCCGATCAACGGCGCGAGCGCGCTGCTCAACACGATCAGCAAAAGAAACGCGCGCGTGGCCGCCGGCCGCTGCTGCGGCGTGAAACTCATCTGGATCAGGATGCGGCAGGTGCCCATCATCGGACCGATGAAGTAGCCTTGAAAGCCGCGCGTCAACGCGAGTTCGATCGACGATTCGCAGAGTGCGGCGGCCACCGCGCCGGCGGAATAGAGCAGCATGCAGCCGGCTACATAGCGCCGGTAGCCGACGCGCTCGACCCACCACTGTTGCTGAAGGATGCCGAGTACCGCAGCCACCGCGTAGGCGCTCGAGGCCCACACCAGTTCGTCGGGCGACGCGTTGATGCCGCCGGCGATATAGCTGGTGAAAAAGGAGAAGATCGCGTTGTCGAAATAGTCGAGGCCGGTCACGACCGCCAGCACCCATGGGAAAAAATCGCCGCGCAGCTTGTCGACGCTGAACAGCGCGACGCGGGATGACGCGGCGTTCATGACGATTCGTCCGGCGCCGACGTGCGTGATTTTCTGGTGCGCCTGGCAGGCGATGCGCCGGCCGCTTTGACCAGCGCGTGGCGGCGTTGCTCGAGCAGCGCGTCGGCGTTCTCGCCGGCGAGGCGTCGTTCGAGATAGTCGAGATCGGGGCTCAGTTCGGCGCGCTGCTTCTGCGCTTCCTTGAGTTCGCGGCGCATCGTTTCGATATGGGCGTCGAGCGCTTCGACCTGCTGTGCGATGGCGTCGCGAATCTGCTGCAACGATTCGGTTGAAAAGCGATGGCCACCGTCGACCGCTTCAAGCGGCCGCTTGAGCATTTCGGTGATGCCCTGCAGCGAAAAGCCGAGCGAGCGCAGACGGAGGATGCGGCCGAAGCGCTTCAGGTCCTCTTCGTCGTACAGCCGGTAGCGGCCTTCACTGCGGGTGGGCGAGACGAGGCCGCGTTCCTCGTAGTACTTCAGCGTGCGCGGCGTGACCCCGAGGCGTTCGGCTGCATCGCGCACGGTCAGCAGGGTGGGTGAGTCCTTCGACATGAGTAATGGACAGGTAGGGCGGACCGGCCGCATTGTACTCTAACGTGTACGTTCACGTTCATGTTGTGGGCGCAGGCGGGACTCAGGGTGCAAACTCTGCGGACGAAAAAAAAACCGCTCGTCGATGACGAGCGGTTTTTTTCATGCAGTACGGTCGATGCAGCTATGCCGGCGCAAGGCCTTAGCTGCCGCCACCGCGACGCATCATGTCGAAGAACTCGGAGTTGCTCTTCGTCTGGCGGATCTTGTCGAGCAGGAATTCCATCGACTCGACTTCGTCCATGTCGTGAATGAATTTGCGCAGCACCCAGATCTTTTGCAGGACCTCGGGCTTGATCAGCAGTTCTTCACGGCGCGTGCCGGACTTGTTCAGGTTGATCGACGGGTAGACGCGCTTCTCGGCGAGACGACGTTCCAGGTGCACTTCCATGTTGCCGGTGCCCTTGAATTCTTCGTAGATCACGTCGTCCATGCGGCTGCCGGTTTCGATCAGCGCCGTACCGATGATGGTGAGCGAACCGCCTTCCTCGATATTGCGCGCCGCGCCGAAGAAGCGCTTCGGGCGTTGCAGCGCGTTGGCGTCGACACCACCCGTGAGCACCTTGCCCGAGGCCGGCACGACGGTGTTGTAGGCGCGCGCGAGACGCGTGATCGAGTCGAGCAGAATCACCACGTCGTTCTTCATTTCGACGAGGCGCTTGGCTTTTTCGATCACCATTTCTGCGACCTGCACGTGACGCGCAGCGGGTTCGTCGAACGTGGAGGCGATCACTTCGCCGGCCACCGAACGCTGCATTTCGGTCACTTCTTCAGGGCGTTCGTCGATCAGCAGCACGAACAGCACGACGTCGGGATGGTTCTGCTTGATCGCATGAGCGATGTGCTGAAGCATCACGGTCTTGCCGGACTTCGGCGAGGCGACCAACAAGCCGCGCTGGCCTTTGCCGATCGGCGCGATCATGTCGATGATGCGGCCCGTGACGTTTTCCTCGCCGCGCATTTCGCGCTCGAGCAGCAGCACCTTGTTCGGGTGCAGCGGCGTCAGGTTTTCGAACATGATCTTGTGCTTCGAGGCTTCCGGCGGCTGGCCGTTGACCTTGTCCACCTTCACCAGCGCGAAATAGCGTTCGCCGTCTTTCGGCGTACGCACTTCGCCTTCGATCGTGTCGCCCGTATGCAGATTGAAGCGGCGGATTTGCGACGGGCTGATGTAAATATCATCCGTGCTGGCGAGGTACGAGGTTTCCGGCGAACGCAGGAAGCCGAAGCCGTCCGGCAGCACTTCAAGCGTGCCGTCGCCGAAGATCGTGTCGCCCGTTTTGGCTCGTTTTTTTAGAATGGCGAACATCAGTTCCTGCTTGCGCAGGCGGTTCGCACTTTCGATCTCGAGGCCATTGGCCATCTCGATCAATTCGGACACGTGCAGAGTCTTAAGCTCGGATAAATGCATACGGAGAACCCGCAGGAGAAGGTGCGACGAAATGAAATCTGGGAGGAGAGTGAGCGGAACCGCTCAAGGACTTACACGTCTTTTCGACGTTTTGCGGATTCTAGCATAGCACAGGCCAATTTCCGCCAGTGTGGCGGCATGGCATCTTTCTTGTCGAGCGTGTTGCCGGCTGACAACATGCTCATCTCGACGCGCTCGCAAGTCTCGCGGACTGCGGGCGCGCCGCTATGCGCCGCTTGCTTTACAGGTTGCCGTCGAGGAACGCGGTCAGTTGCGACTTCGACAATGCGCCGACCTTCTGCGCGGCGACCGCGCCGTTCTTGAACAGGATCAGCGTGGGGATACCGCGCACGCCAAACTTGACCGGCGTCGATTGATGCTCGTCGACATTGATCTTGGCGATTTGCAGGCGATCAGCGTAATCCTTCGCGACTTCGTCGAGGATCGGCGCGATCATCTTGCACGGACCGCACCATTCGGCCCAGAAATCGAGCAGCACGGGTTTGTCGGATTTCACGACGTCCTGTTCGAACGATGCGTCGCTAATATGCTTGATTTGTTCGCTCATTGTATGAATACCTCTATCGGTTCGAGGCCCGCCTGAATTGCTCGCCACGATACGTCAAAACCTAAGGAAACTTCTGTTCGCTTTGCCGCACCCGGAGCCTTGTCGACACGCCAGGAAAACATGATGCCTTCTCCTGGAATGTGCGCAAGGCACGCGCATGCGGGTCATCCGTACGGCAGTTTAGCTTAATTCGCTATGCGTTGCCGGGGGCGATAGTACTCATCAGGGGCAGTGGGGCCAACGGCTGCCGGTGAAGTGCCACGACGTTCCAATCACTGCGATGCACTGTATCTGGTGGCTGGCGCGGCGAACTCAAGTGTCTGCGCAGACGCCCGCGCCGGGCGACTGCTATAAGGAGCAAAGAGCCTGATTCGCGCATCGAGGTCGATTTGCTCGTATTAACAGTCGCACGATGGGCCCGGCGGTGATAGAATGTTTCGTGACGGGCCTCCTCGCATGGAGGGATGGTCAATCTGGTCAGGTCGGGAACGAAGCAGCCACAGCCGTTTTCCACCAGTGCCGAGGGTCGGGCTCGTCACCTTCCTTTTCTTTGCATTGTCTGTTTCTTCTGTTTGTGTCTCCGCGGGTTTCTCCGCACCCTCTTCGAACTCGTGATTTACCCTTAGCGTCGCCATTTCAGGTGCATGCGGTCATGTCGCGGTTGTATTTCGCGCGCCCCATCTATTTTTTTCTATCAGTCCGTTAGCCGGTTTCGATGAAGCGGCGAGGCGCCTTCATGTGCTGGTTTTGAGCGGCATCGTTACTGATACAATTTCCGGATGACCTATCAAGTTCTCGCACGCAAATGGCGGCCGAAGGATTTCGCGTCGCTCGTCGGACAGGAGCACGTGGTGCGCGCGCTCACGCATGCGCTCGACGGCGGCCGTCTGCACCATGCCTATCTGTTCACCGGCACGCGCGGCGTCGGCAAGACTACGCTGTCGCGTATCTTCGCCAAGGCGCTGAATTGCGAAACCGGCGTGACTTCCACGCCGTGCGGCGTGTGCCGTGCATGCCGTGAGATCGACGAGGGGCGCTTTGTCGATTATGTCGAGATGGACGCGGCGAGCAATCGCGGTGTCGACGAAATGGCGGCGCTGCTGGAGCGCGCGGTGTATGCGCCGGTCGACGCGCGCTTCAAGGTCTACATGATCGACGAAGTGCACATGCTCACCAACCACGCCTTCAACGCGATGCTGAAGACGCTGGAAGAGCCGCCGTCACACGTCAAGTTCATTCTCGCCACCACCGACCCGCAGAAGATTCCGGTCACGGTGCTGTCGCGCTGTCTGCAGTTCAATCTGAAGCAGATGCCCGCGGGTCATATCGTCTCGCATCTCGAGCACATTCTCGGCGAGGAAAAAGTACCGTACGACGCCCAGGCGCTGCGCCTGCTCGCGCGTGCCGCCGACGGTTCGATGCGCGATGCGTTGTCGCTGACCGATCAGGCCATCGCCTACTCGGCCAATCAGGTGAATGAAGAGGCGGTGCGCGGCATGCTCGGCGCGCTTGATCAGAGCTATCTGATCCGCTTGCTCGACGCGCTCGCGGACGGCGACGGCGCAGCGGTGCTAGCAGTCGCCGACGAGATGGCATTGCGCAGCCTGTCGTTTTCGACAGCCTTGCAGGATCTGGCGAGCTTGCTGCATCGGATCGCGTGGGCGCAGTTCGCACCGTCGTCGGTGCTGGACGAATGGCCCGAGGCCGGCGATCTGCGCCGCTTTGCCGACGCGTTGAGCGCCGAGCAGGTGCAATTGTTCTATCAGATCGCGACGATCGGCCGGAACGAGCTGGGCCTCGCGCCGGACGAATACGCCGGCTTCACGATGACACTGCTGCGGATGCTGGCGTTCGAGCCCGCGCCTACCGGTGGCGGTGGCGCGGCGGGTGGGGCGAGTGCGGCTGGTCCGGCGAATTCTGGCGGTGCGAAGCGCGCGGGGGCATCGACGGTGGCGGCTTTGCGAGCCTTGTCGGGTTCGCCGGTGGCGGCTGCGACGATGCCGATGAGTGCGCCAGCGAACGCGCATGAAGCGGCAGGCGCCAATCCGGCGGTTCGTGGTTCGCAGGCTGGTGGCGCGATGGCGGACAACGGCGCGATGTCGCGTGCCGCGGCCGAATCCGCGGCGGCTCCAGGGGAGCAGACCACGCATGCAATCAGCGCGCGGTCGGTGTCGGAAAATACTGCGCAAGACACCGCGACGCTGCAATCACCTAACGCCGAGGCGGGAGTCGTTGCCGAGCCGATCAAGGTTCACGGAGAAGCGGTTGCGGCGCCGAGCGTTACACCCGCCACCACTGTTGCGAGCGCGCCACCCGCGTTAGCTCCGTGGGACGACGCGCCTGCCGATGCGGCTTCTAACAAGGGTTCCGCCAATGCGAGCCTCGCCGACGCAGCGGGCAATCCACCCGCCACGAACGCTCGCTTCGACGACGCAAACGCAAACGCAAACGAAGCCGCCGCGGCAAGTGTCACCCTCAACCACGCGAGTTCAAACGAAGCGTCCGTCGCGCCCGCTCTCAACGACCCGACGCCAGCCTCCGCGCTCACGGCACCGGCAACTGCCGCGCTCGCCCGCACGGAGCAAGCCGCAACCGCACGACAAGAGCCCTCCGAACGAACAGCGGCCGTAGCCGAATCCGCGCCGCGCCGCGCCGGCGGTGCGAGTGCCGCACTCGACGTCTTGCGCAGCGCCGGTCTGAAAGTATCGTCGGACCGTGGCCGCGCCACTTCGGCAGCGGCTGCGAAGCCCGCAGCGCCGGCCGCGCCGAAGCCGGCCGCGCCGCGCGTGGTCGTCCCGGTGCCGACGCCTGGCGCGCCGCGCCGCGCGCAGCAGCAGGATGCCGCGCCGGCCGCCCGTGCGCCGTCGTCGCCGGCTCAGCGCGGTGGCGCAGAGCAGAACGGCGCGTCGATGCCGCCGTGGGATGACATGCCGCCCGACGATTACATGCCGATCTCGGCATCGGACGATGGCTATTTCGGCCCGCCCGACGACGACTACATGCCCGTGTTCGACCGCGGTCCCGACGACGTCCGCGTAAGCGCCCCGGCAGCGGCCGCGCCCCCGCCGGGGGGGGGCCCGCGGGCGCGGGCGCCCCCCCGGGCCCGCGGCCCCCG
>NZ_JAQQCJ010000015.1:0-205966 GCF_046030495.1 Paraburkholderia strydomiana | reverse complement strand
TGCGGGCTGCGGGCTGCGGGCTGCGGGCTGCGGGCTGCGGGCTGCGGGCTGCGGGCTGCGGGCTTCGGGCTTCGGGCTCAAGGCTTCGGACAAGAGGCGTTCAGATTCCGGGTTCCGGCTTCCCGCCCGGGACCTCGGAGGTGCGGAGCATCAGGCCATCGCCCGGGGCACGCCGGAATTGCCCGGCGAGCCAACCCGCAACGCGTAGCGAAGGCCGTATCTCAAAGCGCCATACCCGGCGCGCCCCATATCACCCGCCATCTTCCAGCAGCCAGGCCCCACGCATCCGCAAGCCCCTGCCACAAACCACTATCGCCCCCCACGCGCCATACTCGAAAACACCCCATCCCGCCGAATCAACCCATGAAACAGCGCAGCGGCCAGATGCAGCAACACAGTCGCAAACAGCGCGAACGCCAGCCACGTATGCAACGCACGCAGCACCGCGAACAACTCGACGTTATGTGGCGCGATCGGCGGCAAATGCAGCGGTCCGTATAGCGTGACCGGATACCCCGCCGCGGACAGCATCGCCCAGCCGATCAACGGCATCGCCGCCATCAGCGCATACAGCACGAGATGCGAGGCCTTGGCCGCGACACGCTGCGGCGTCGCCATGTCGGCGGGCAGCGGCGGGCTGCCGCGAGTGAGACGCACGCCCACGCGCAGCACCACCAGCAGCAGCAACGCAATGCCGAGCGGCTTGTGAATGGCGATCAGCGTGTTGTGCGCGCGCGAGACGCTCGCCACCATCCCCACGCCGATGAACAGCATCGCGACGATCAGCGGCGCCATCGTCCAATGCAGCAGCCGTGCGAGCGGACTGAAATGGGTAGGCGTCGGGCTCATGAGCGATCTCCGTGGGTCTGGGTTTGATGAACGGCGGGATGCAACGTCTCTTCACGCGTGCGCCGCTGGTACGACAGCGCGTACGCGGCCGAGCGCGCGGCGAGCAACGGATCGTCCGATGGCGCGATGCCTGCCGGCAGGATCGTCGGATCGAAATTGATGTCGCGGCACGCGCCGTCTTCCTGCGAGCTGGCACGCTCGAGCACCAGTGTGCCCGCATCGACCTGCTGCCGATCGTCGGGCCATTGCAGCGTGGCGTCGTCGGTGGGGTCACCCGGCTGTGCGACGCTCAGGATCAGATGCCAGCGCAGCGGCCCGTTCTCAAGACGCTCATCGAGATCGGCCTGGAGGAAATTCTTCGCGGCCTTTTGCGCATCGGTGATCGGCGCGTACGGCGTCTCGGGCACCATCGCCCAGCGCACGGCGCGCGTCGTGCTGGAACCGTCGGTGAAGCGGAATGCGTTGATACCGTAGTACGCCGCATTCGCGAGGCTCGACGAAGGCGGATGCGCCTTCACCCAGTTCTGGAACGGCGCGGTCTCGGGATTGGCCGCGTAGAACGCCTTGAGTTTCGCCGGGTCCGGTTTGCCGGTCGCCGGGTCGGGCCGCGCGGCGAGCAGCTGCTGATAGAACTGCGCGGGCGTATGCACCGCGAAAACGGGCGTCGAATTCATGCCGGTGCGCCATTGCTCGCCATTCGTCAACTGGAACTCCAACGCGAGGCTGCGCACGGGCGAACTGGTGTCGGGCGCGGACGGGTTGCCGCCTGGCACCGCGAAGCGTCCTGTGACCGGCGTGCGCCCCGGCGCGAACACGGCTGCGCGCGACAGCGCCGCGCCGTTGCCGTTGCTGTCGAAATACCCTTCGACGCACAGGCCCTTCGCATGATTGCGCCGGTAGCCCGGATGCGGCTGCCCGGCCACCATTTCGAACGTATTGATGACGCGCGCCGCGGTCAAACGTGCCGGCGTGAGCCAGCCGGCCGTGTAGGCGAAGCCGCCGGCCAGCGCCAGCACGACCGCGCCGATCGCGGCTAGCCGGCATGGCACGCAGCCAGGCCCGGAGTGGGGAACGGGAGGTTGTGTCACGAGGACTCCTTGTCGGATAGATGCACCTACCGGCTAACACGCGCAGCGGCGATCTATTCCGCTCGACACCGGCGCGCCCGTTCCAGCCGCGCGCCGGCTGCCGATACGTCAATTGGCGCTGCCTGCCGACGCGCCGCCACCGCTTGCCACGCTGCTGGCCGCCGCCGCTTTCGCGGCGAGCGCTTCCTTGCGCTGCTGAACCTGTTGCGCAAAGATCGGATTGACGTCCGGATACGATGCGTCGGTGATGTAGTCGAGGCCGTTCTGCTGCGCCTCGATCAATTCCTGGTACACCTCGGCGCGTGTCTTGCCTTGCGCAAAAGCGCTCGACGAAGCAGCGAGAACGACGACGGACAAGGCGGCAAATGCGAGCTTCTTCATGATGGACTCCAATGAGTGTTGTGCGGGTTCGCATCAGGGAGAACCACGGCGTGGCGGCTTTTATTCCTGCATCGACAGCGCGAGAAAAACATATCTGCAAAGCGGAATAAAGGCCTGCGCATCGGGGTTTGCACGCGCGTTGAGTCGCGATCCGGCGGCCGCAGGAAAGCGCAAAGGACGTCGCACCGTTCGCTCATCGCGGGCGCCACGGCATCGAAAAATGACACACGGCATGCTTGCGTGGAATAAACCCACGCCTGCCGGTGTTCGCCCTCGTTAGCAGCACTCCGACCACCACCGACACCATGACCTCCACCGACGTCCCTCCCGACTCGCCGCTTTCCGAAGCCGACATCCAGGCCTACGCCGACGGCACCCTGACGCCGGAGCGCGCGGCCTCCCTGCGCGACTATCTCGGCAAAGACCCGGCGGAAGCGCGGCGGGTGGCGTTTTACGGCCGGCTGAACGCGCAGATCCAGCAGACCTTCCCCACCCCCGACGAGCCCGCGCCGCGCCCGGCCGACGGATCGCGCCGCGCGTTCGGGCGCGTGAACCCTGCGGGACGCCGGCGCAAACTGGTCGACGCACTGGTGGCGTTCGCGCTGACGCTGGCGGCCGCGAGCGGCTGGCTCGCTGCGACCCAGGTATCCGCCCAGTCGCTCGACAACGCCGCGGTGATGGCCCTGGCCGAAACGGCGGCGACGCCGTTTTCCGCGGCGGCGCCGACCCGCGCGGACCCGGCCGCGCCCGACCTCGGCGCGATCGGCCTGCGGCTGGTCGGGCAGCGCGTGCTCTCGCTTGGCCCGTTGCAGCGCGCCAGCGAGTTCATCTATCTGAACGGCGACAACCAGCCGGTGGTGGTGGTATCGACGCTCGCGCTGCTCGCACCGGCGCAGCCGCAGTGGTCCGCGCGCCGCATCGGCGAGATCCGGCTGCTGAGCTGGACCGCGCAGCGCCAGCGCTTCGTGGTGGCGGGCGACGCCCGCACCCACGGACTGATGCGCGCCGCCGACGTGATGACCGCGCGATGATTCCGGCGGCGCGCCACGACTTTCGCGCACTGTAGGGGAATAAAATGCACTCACCCGTGTTTGCCATTCGAATGCGCCTGGCAGTCCACGCGACAGCCGCCGGCCCTCTGCCCGATCGAAGCCCCTTCACCGGAACCGCGATCGGACCCACCATCGGGATCAAAAATGGATGTGCGTGACGAGTTGATGGAGCATGTGCCGCGCTTGCGACGCTATGCGCGAGCGCTGATCAACAATCGCGATCTCGCCGACGACCTCGTGCAGGACACGCTCGAACGCGCGCTCGGCCGCACCGGCATGTTCCAGCCCGGCACCGACCTGCGCGCGTGGCTCTTCACGATCATGCACAACGTGTTCGCCAATCAGGCGCGCAAGGCGTCGGCGCGCGCCGTGCACGTGGCCGTCGATGACGACAGCGTCGCCGAAAGCGAATTCGCGGTGCCGTCCGAGCAGACCCGTTCGCTGGAAATGCGCGACCTCGACTACGCATTGCAGCGTCTGCCGATGGAGCAGCGCGAAGTCGTGCTGCTGGTCGGTCTGGAGGAAATGAGCTATGCCGACGTCGCGCTCGCGCTGAACATCCCGATCGGCACGGTGATGTCGCGGCTGTCACGCGGACGCGAGCGGCTTCGGGCATTGATGGCGGGCGCGCAGCCCGGTGCGAAATTACAGGTGGTGCGATGAGCGACCAACAGATGCCGATTGGCGAAGAAGACCTGCACGCGTACGTGGACGGCACGCTGTCCGACGAACGCCGTGCCGACGTGGAGCGCGCGCTCGAACAGAACCCCGAGCTGACCGCGCGCGTCAGCGATTATTTTTCGCTGAACAACATGTTCCATGAGCGCTATGACCGCGTACTCAGCGAGCCCGTGCCGAAGCGCCTGCAAGCGAGCGCGCCGCGCCGCTCGCGCATTGCCGCCAACTGGCCGCAGTTCGCCGGCATGGCGGCGGCGCTGGTGTTGGGAATCGGCATCGGCTTCGGCACGCACATGGGGCAGGACGTCGTCGGGCCGGTGGCGATGGGTCGCTCGGACACGCGTCCGGTGAGCGCGGACAGCACCGAAATGTTCGCGCGGCAAGCGGCGCTCGCGCACGTGGTCTACATGCCGGCGATCGACCGGCCGAGCGAAATGAGCGCCGATCACGAACAGGATTTCGTGCAGTGGCTCGCCGACCGGCTCGGCACCAACGTGCATCCGCCGGTGCTGTCGAAGAGCGGCTTCAACCTGTCGGGCGGCCGCCTGTTGCCCGGCGCCGATGGGCCCACCGCGCAATTCATGTATCGCGGACCGAACGGTGAGCGCGTCACGCTGTGCATCTCGCATCGCAAGGTGAACTCGAACACCACCGCGTTCCAGTTGTATCAGTCCGGGCCGGTGAACGTGTTTTACTGGGTCGACGGCGATTTTGGCTACGCGGTGTCGGGCGGGATCGATCGCAAGCAGTTGTTGCAGCTCTCGCACGACGTGTACTCGCAGTTGACGGGGGCGGCGCCCGGTTGAGGCCGTTGAGCCCGTTGAGCCAGGTTGAGCCCAGTTGAGCCCGGCGTGCCGTGCTCCTGGCCTGTCGTTAGTCTGCCTGTCCGCCGCCACGTTCGGACGACGCGGCGCGCGTCACGTCGTCCGGTCGCGCGATGCGAACAGCAGTTCGCGCGGTGTGACGCCGAGCAGGCGCCCCATCCAATGCGCCATATGACTCTGATGCGCGAAGCCCGTGTCCAGCGCGATCTGACTCGCGTTGAGCTTGCCCTGAAGCAGTAGCGTTTTCGCGCGCTCCACCCGCCGCTGCACCACGTACCGATGCACCGGCATGCCAAGCGTTTCGCGGAACAGCACCTTGAAATGCGGCACACTCAGATCAGCCAGCGCGGCCAGTTCGCTCAGCGTGAGACGCTGGTCCAGGTGCGCGTCGATAAACTCGATCACGCGTGCGGCCGTCCCCGGCGCGAGCGTGCGCCGCCTGTCGTCGAGCGTCGGCGCGCCGCCGATCAGACGCACTACCATCGCGGTGCACAGGCTCTCGGCGTAAAGCGGATCGGAAGCGTCGTCTGCTTCGAGCTCCGCGCGTAACGCCCATGCGAGATGCTGGAAACGCGGGTCGCGCATCTGGAACTGTGGACGCAGTTGTGCGCTGCCCGGCTTCAACGCCAGTTGTTCGACGGTTCGCTGCGCAAACTCTTCGCCGATCCACACGCTGAGAATCGTGCAGGCGGCGTCGTCGCTCCATTGCCCGTCGAGCCCTGCCGGAATCACATCCGCGTCACCGTGTGCCTGAATTCGCACGTGACGGCGTTCGTTGCACAGGCAGCGCGCCCTCACCGGTGCGCCGACATGCACGCCCACCCGATGATGTTTGAACGCCGGTATGCGGTGCAGGCCGGCCGACACGTTGAGCAGTTCCGCGCCGAAGCCCTGCCAGCCGAGGGTCTTGCTGGAGCGCAAGGCGATGCGGGAGCCACTGTGGGGTCGAAGTTGCGGTATCGGTGTCACAGCGTTCATGGCGTCCCTCGTGGATAGCGGCACAACGAACGTGCATTGTGCTGCGTTTTTCGTGGTCTCGCCCCGCGCTACGAAATTCGATAGGCGTTGCGCGCCGTGCTTCTGGAAAAAACAATCATCCGAATCTGCGCGGATCCATCCTTGCCTGCGCGCAGGCCGGGTGCCGCGTCCCTAAGATCACCGCATACCGATCGATCTTTCAGGGAGTGCGACGTGTTCGTGATTTTTGGAGCAGCCGGCCACGTGGGCTGGATGAGTGCGGCGGCCTTGCGTCGCGCGGGCCGCGAAGTGCGCGCAGTGGTTCGTCACGAAGAACAAGGCGGGCCGCTCGCGGCGATCGGCTGCGAGATCGCCGTCGCCGATCTGAACGACGCCGTGTCGGTGGCGCGTGCGATCGAGGGTGCGCATGCCGTGCAGATGCTATGTCCCCTGCCTCGAGCGCATGCCGATCCTGCGGCGGCGATGCGGAAGATGATCGATGCAAGTGTCGCCGCCTTGCGGGCCGCTGCGCCGCCGCGCGTGCTCGCGCTTTCCGACTACGGCGCGGAACATCCCGACCGCACGGGCATCACGACACTGTTCCATTACCTCGAAACGCAACTGCGCACCATCGACGCGCAACTGACGTTTCTACGTGCCGCCGAGCACATGCACAACTGGGCCCGCATGTTGCCGATGGCGCTCGCCAACGGCGTGCTGCCGAGCTTGCATCATCCGCTGGACAAGCTGTTTCCGACTGTCGCCGCAGAGGATGTGGGTGTGCTCGCCGCCGAACTGCTGCTCGATACTTCCGCTCCGCAAACATCTCCGCGTGTCGTGAGTGTTGAAGGCGATCGGCGCGTCAGCGCGCTGGACGTGGCGCGCACGCTTGCTGAAGTGTCGGGCCGGCCGGTTGTCGCGCAGGAAGTGCCACGTGGCGAATGGGCCACGGTGCTGCGGCACGCCGGGCTCGGCGATCATCACGCGCGCCTGATCACCGATCTGTACGACGCGCACAACGCGGGCCGCATCGATGTCGAAGCGGAGGTTAGCGAGCGGCGCTTTGGCGCGACGCCGCTCGCTCAGGTGTTGGCGGCGCTGCTGCCGGGCGCGAGCGCGGCGGCGGCGCGCTGAGCGGTCACCGCCACTGAAGGAGAGACAGCATGCAAAACTGCCCTTTGCTGCGCGCATCACTGCGCGACGCATCGCATGAGGCGGCGGCCTGCCGCACTTCATCGACGCGAGTGAGCCCAGCCGCCCCCCCCTGGCTGACGATAGCGACGACGCTTGCCGGATGGATTGGCGGGCGCGCGTTGCGAGACCTGCTCAACGCGATTCCCGATAGCAATGACGATTTCGCTCTGTTCTGAAGCGCGGCGGCGCGATACGCGTGGTGCCGCTCCTTATTGCATCAGGCGATGCACACGCAAATGCAAACGCTACGCACGGCCGGCGGCACGCACTCCAATGCATTGCATCTGACCCACGCAACATCCCGACGAATCCGCTGCTACAACACCGGCGGCCAGCGTCCTAAGACAACCGCCAACCATCCTTCACTTATTCATTCTCGTCGAAGTAATGCCCGAACTTGAGCTGCTTCGTACGGATATAACGCTCGTTTTCCTCGCGCATCGGAATCGCCAACGCGACCCGCTCGCACACCGGAATGCCGTGCTTCGACAGCGTGTCGAACTTCTCCGGATTGTTGCTCATCAAGCGCACCGACGTGACTTTCAGCGTGCGCAGAATGCCCGCGGCCGAATCGTATTCGCGCGAATCGTCCGGCAAGCCGAGGTCGAGATTGGCCTCGACGGTGTCGCGCCCCTGCTCCTGCAACGCATACGCGCGAATCTTGTTCGACAGGCCGATACCCCGCCCTTCATGCCCGCGCAGATACAGCAGCACGCCGCAGCCTTCAGCCGCGATGTAGCGCAGCGCGAGGTCGAGTTGCTCGCCGCAATCACAACGATACGAGCCGAGCACGTCGCCCGTGAGGCACTCGGAATGCAGGCGCGTCAACACGGACGACTGATTGGCGACATCGCCCATCACGAGCGCGAGATGTTCGGCGCCGCTTTCGCACACGCGAAACACGTACGAGGTGAACGTGCCGTAGCGCGTGGGAAGCGTGGCGGTGGCGTCGAGAACGACGCACTCGCCGTTGATGGCGCCGTCTGCTGCGGGCGATGGATCGTGAGACGTGAGCATGGCGTTGGACAGTATTGCTGACATGAACCCGATCAAACCGGGGATAAGGGTTGGACTGGGAGTTTACCGCTAATCCGCACGGCGCACCCGGATGTCCGTGCGCGGTGCAAGGCGCGCGGCCAAACACGGACTGCGCCGACGCTACCCGAATTGAACGCGCGACGCGCCCCAGGTATTCCCGGAGTACCGCGCCGCCGCGTCGCGCCTATACTGGAATGGCCTGTCCCTCACGACAGCGCGCCGCACCGGCGCGCTGCACTGCGAAACGGAGCCGCTCCATGACAAGCGTTGCCCAGCTTCTTAAAACGAAACCGAACAACACCGGTGTCATCACGATCGGCGTCGACGATTCCGTCTACGAGGCGATCCGGTTGATGGCCGAAAAAAGCATCGGCGCACTGGTCGTGACGGACGGCGACAGCATCGCCGGCATCATCACGGAGCGCGACTACGCGCGCAAAGTGGTGCTGATGGATCGTTCGTCGAAGGCCACGCCGGTGCGCGACATCATGAGCAAGGCAGTGCGCTTCGTGCGCCCCGACCAGACCACCGAAGACTGCATGGCCTTGATGACCGAGCGCCGCATGCGCCACCTGCCGGTGATCGAGAATGACCGGCTGGTCGGCATGGTGTCGATCGGCGACCTGGTGAAGAACATCATCGCCGAGCAGCAATTCACCATTCAGCAGCTCGAGTTCTATATTCACGGCGAACGGCCCTGATGCATGCGGCATGCTGAATGCCGCGACGCTCCGACTGCACTTCCTGTTGCGTAAAACAACGCAAAAAAAGCCCAATCGTTGCAACGGTTGGGCGAAGCTACCTTGCGGCAGCGGAGGTTCTTTGAACGGGGAAACGCGCCACGCGCGCTTCGATGCCGATGGGTGCGCGCAGCGCGGCAAAGGTGAATCGCGCGGCAACTGAATCACTTCGCGATGGTGTGCGGCCCATGAACCTCGACAGGACGCACTCCGCTGCGACGCCAAACGGCCTGGCCACGGCAGCGGGGCCTGCGATTGCACCTGCCCCGCTTCGCCCCGCTATCGGCCGGCCATGCCGGCCGGCCCTTCAACGCGGCTACTTGACCTTAGTTGCCGAAATACACCGACTTCGGTCCGGTCGTCGGCTGGAGCACGCCGCCCGCTTGCGACGAACCGCTCATCGGTGCACCGTAACCGCTCGTGTCGGCGACCGGCTGGGTCTGCGCGACGGCCGGGTTCTCAGCCTGTATACGGCGTTCGGCAGCCTGAATGTTGGCCGGATAGTTTGTGTCGTTGGTGGTCGCGGGGTTGTAGCCTGCGCGCTCCAACTGAATCAATTCGTTGCGAACATCCGCGCGGGTCACGGGTTCCTGACTCGATTGAGCGAACGAAACGACCGGGGCGGCAAGAACGGCTGCCATGGCGACTGCCTTGATGAGCGATTTCATGATGACTACCTCCAGACTTGTTTTAATTGCATCGCTTGCCACACCATGTGAGAAGCGAGTGATTTCAGTCTAGTCACCAGATCGTCGAGGGAAAACCCTTAATTTAGAGATACATAATTGCTGGATTCGCAAAAGAGCGCCGAAAATTGCAGGACGATGCGATTTACATTCCCGCGTTACGGTAATAATTGTCCGGGCCTTAATGGAGGTGTTTGACGTTTTCAAAATAACGTCTGATCTGAGCAGTTTTTGCCACGACGCGCCGCGCCATCAGTCGAATTGACGCGTGCCTTTCATGCACCGGAATGTGGCATCAGAAGCAGCTTTCTCGGGCCACTGACGAACGCACTGCCGGGTTCGAAAAATCGCAGCGGCCGATGCATCTCGCGTGACAAGCCGATGCGCGTCGTCACGCCGATAGGTGTCTCCACTGTCTCTATCACGCCGATCCACAGACCACTTCCCGTACACAGGTCGCGGCCGTCGAACGACTGGCCGATGCCGAGCGCCATCGTGAGCCGGCCGGGGCCACGCGCGAGATCGCGCAACGGCACGCCGGGACGCCGCGCTTCCATCTGCGGCAGGCCTTCGAGCGGTTCGATCGCGCGAAACAGGATGCCGGCGCCGACCTCGGGCTCTTCCGCCGACATGTTGAGCATGTACGACAGACCGTAGGTCAGACGCACATAGGCGTGGCCGGGCGCGAGGAACATCGCGCCGTTATGCGGACGGCGACCGATAAACGCATGGCTGGTCGAATCGCCGACCGGGTAGGCCTCCGTTTCGACAATCCGTCCGCTGATACGCCCCTCCGGCAGATCATGGACGAGATATTTGCCGATCATGAAGCGCGCCAGTTCGATCGTATCGACCGGAAGATCGTCACGCGTTAATGGCCGGATGGGCAGCAACTCATTTCGCATGCATTCGATTCCTGATTTTGAAGCAGGCGGCATAACAGCATTTAAGCGTTCACAAAGCGCGATTCCCGGTTTATTCCCAAAGGTTGGGATAAAACCGCCGCCACTTGAGAAGAATAGCGAGATCACACGCAAAACGGCCTGGTTAATCAGCGATACAACGCCATCGAACTGTTTCCATCAACCGATTCGTTGTAGCAAAGCCTCATTTCGGGATAGCCCTCCTTCAACATGGCACTAATTGCTGTATCGTTCTCTCCGGCCTGTTGCACAGCCTTTTTGCTGGCGTGGACGCGCTTGTCTTCGGTTCGCGCAAAATCGGCATACAGATTGAAAGCTTCCGCAGGACCTGCAGTTCGGTTCCATTCAGATTTGATTCCGATTCACTCGTTGGTGTAGCAAATCGTCCCCGTCCGGGGACTGCGTACTTATGACAATAGGAGAAAGTTGAATGAAAGCATTTCCGGCAATCAAGGTGATCGGCGGCGCGCTGATCGTTCTGGCGTCCATCAATGCCTACGCGCAAACCGCCGATGCCGCGTCCCCCGCGTCTGCGGCGCCGACCGCCAAGCAGACGAAGCAGGCTAATCGCGCGCTGCAACGCAAGGTCCGCAGCGCGTTGTCCAAGACGAAAGGCCTGAGCGTCTCGAACATCACCGTGCGCGCGCGCGGCGGCGACGTGACGCTGGCCGGTTCGGTGCCGGAAGCAGCGCAACTCGACATCGCCACGAACGCTGCGAAGTCGGTGGCTGGCGTGACGTCGGTGAAGAACGCGCTGACGATCCGTGCTGAAGGACAATAAGCAGATCGATCTGCGGTAACGCAACGAGCGGGCGCCAGTATCACTTCGCATGATATTGGCCCCGCGCCTGGCTCGAACCCCTATCCGTCCGTGCCGCGCAGGTGCGATTCGCCCGGCGCCCCGTATCTTGCGCAGCCGCTGCGCACGCGACATCCCCACTACGCGGTCTTGCGTAACAAAATCCTGCTGCAAGAGAGAAGCCCCGTTTGCGCGCTGGCAGCCCGACCCTTGGGCAATGCGGCGAGCATCTGCAATGGGTTGACGCTGTCTGACACAACATCAGCCGGTCCGTTTAGATTATCCTTTATAATTTAATACGTTAGCGCGCATTGTTGATCAATTGGTTTAGCCTTTTACCAGCTTCGCCAGCTTTGCCAGCTCCGGGCGACGTGGATCGCCCAGCCACGAACACGCATGACAGGACGCACGAATGACCAAGCCCTCGACCGTTTTGCCTCGCTGGACCATTGCCGCGCCCTTCATCGCGTGGATCGTGCTCGGCGCCGCGTATGCGATGCCGGGCAATGCGCTGCTGCTCGCACTCGTGGGCGTGGCGCTGTGCGCGGCGGTCTTTACCGCGGTCCATCATGCGGAAGTGGTCGCCCATCGCGTCGGCGAGCCGTTCGGCACGCTGGTGCTGGCGGTGGCCGTCACCGTGATCGAGGTGGCACTGATCGTTTCGGTGATGCTGACCTCCGGCCCCGAGAAAGCCGGTCTGGCGCGCGACACGGTGTTCGCCGCGGTGATGATCGTGTGTAACGGGATCGTCGGCCTCTGCCTGCTGGTGGGTGGCATCCGCCATCTGGAGCAGGACTTTCAAAGCCGCGGCGCGGCCGCCGCGCTGGCGGTGCTCGCGTCGCTGTCCGTGCTGACGCTGGTCATGCCGAACTTCACGACAACCAACGTCGGCCCGATCCTGTCGTCGTCGCAACTGGCGTTCGCCGGCATCTCGTCGCTGGTGCTGTATTGCGTGTTCGTGTTCGTGCAAACCGTGCGTCACCGCGATTATTTCCTCGCCGGCGTGCCCGACGAAGACGTTCACGCCGCGCCGCCGAGCGTCGGCCTCGCGCTGGTGAGCGGCGGCCTCCTGCTGGTGTGCCTCGTCGCCGTGGTGCTGCTGGCGAAGGTGCTGTCGCCGGTCGTCGAGACCGCGGTGCAGAACGCGGGGGCGCCGCCGGCCGTGGTGGGTATCATCATCGCCGCGCTGGTGCTGCTGCCCGAAGGGCTTGCCGCCGTGCGCGCGGCGCGCGCCGACCGCTTGCAGAACAGTCTGAATCTCGCGCTCGGCTCAGCGCTGGCGAGTATCGGGCTGACCATTCCGACTGTGGCCGGCGTGTTTCTGTACACCGGTCAGCCGCTCGTGCTCGGCATCAACGGCAAGGAAACCGTGCTGCTCGCGCTGACGCTGGTGGTCGGCACCCTCACGCTGAGCACCGGCCGCACGACGATTCTGCAAGGCGCCGTGCACCTGTCGCTGTTCGCGGCGTATCTGTTCCTATCGTTCGCACCTTGAGGCAGCGACAGGCAGGCAGCGGCCGACGGGCCGCCGTCCTACTCTTCCCAATGCGCGGCGATCCAGTCGCGAAACAGGTTCAGCTTCTGCTGATGCGCAACAGAATCCGGATAAACGAAGTAGTAACGCCAGCCGGTCTTGAGCACCATCTCGAACGGACGCACGAGGCGCCGCGCGGCGACGTCCTCGTCGATTAGCGCGAGATCGCTGATCGCAACCCCGAAGCCCTGCAAGGCGGCGTTGGTCGCCATGTCGAGCGTATCGAAACTCGGGCCGTGTTCGGCGTCGACCACCTGGGCATCCGCGGCCTCTGTCTCGGCTATCCTGGCGAGCCACATCTTCCAGTCGCGATGATCGCGGGTGGGATGCAGCAGCGTGTGCCGCGCGAGGTCGGCCACCTGCGCGAGCGGCTTGTCCTTGAGCAGGTCGGGCGCGCAGACCGGCGTCAGACGCTCCTCGAA
This sequence comes from Paraburkholderia strydomiana, assembly GCF_046030495.1. GTDB lineage: Bacteria > Pseudomonadota > Gammaproteobacteria > Burkholderiales > Burkholderiaceae > Paraburkholderia > Paraburkholderia strydomiana_A. The sequence goes on along the minus strand of NZ_JAQQCJ010000015.1, from coordinate 192,801 downwards.
CAACGGCACCGCCTGCACGTCCGCACCGGGCGACGACGCATAGATGATCGCGGCGTCGAACGGCTCGCTCTGGAAGTCGACCGCGTGCTGCCAGGTCGTGGTGATCTGCACATGCAGATCGGGGTACTCGGCCTGGAAGCGCATGATCTTCGGCAGCATCCAGCGCATCACGCAGGTCGGCACTTTCAGCGCGAGATCCGTGCGTTGCCGCGTGAGGCGCAGCGAAATCTCCTCGATGCGGGCAAAGCTCTCCTTCACGGCCGGCAGCAGCATTTCGCCTTCGGCGGTCAGCGTCAGGCCTTTCGCGTGGCGCTTGAAGAGCGGAAACTTGTAGTAGTCCTCGAGCGCGATGATCTGCCGGCTAACTGCGCCTTGCGTGAGGCACAGGTGGTCGGCGGCGCGCGTGAAACTGCGGTGGCGCGCGACGGTTTCGAAAATCTGCAGCGCGTTGAGCGGCGGAAGACGTCGCATCGTGATATCCGGAATCAGAAAAAGTCATTGCTCGGGCGTCGCGGCGCGGGCCGCCGGCGTGTCCGTCAAGCCCACAGGATACGCGATCGGCACTCGCCGCACGAGAGGCCGGCAGGCAAACCCGCATGCGTTCGATGCATGGCGCACCCGGCTGCGCGCGATCCACCGCGCATTCTGCACCGGCACGGGGCAACGCGCCGCACCGGCCGCACCAGAACCGAGCTTTCCTCATACCTCCGCGCGAGTCGGAGCATCGCGCAAAGCATGGACGTTAACCCGCATGCGCCGCTGTCGCGGCTCCGCCAGAGGTTGAGCCGATATCCGCACCACGATCACGCAAGCGCCTTCGCATGAGCTTACGTCATACCGCCCATGCGCATATTTCGTTTGGCGGGGGATTTTGGCAAACCTAGAGTGCATCCACACAGGACACACAACGCATCAGACACGCAGCGTGTGCCGACGAGAATGCAAACGGGCAACGCCAACAAGCGGCGCTCCAAACCGCAGCGGTCACAGCGACTATCACCAGCAACAGGCGTTCATCACAGGAGACCGCCATGCAAGAGATCAAACGGGCCAGAAGGCAGGTCATCAAAACGATCGGCGCGGCGTTAGCCGCGTCCACATTGCCGATGCCGTTCGTCAACCTGCGCGCCCAGGAGCAGAACTTCAGCGGCAAGACGCTGCGCCTGCTGACCTGGTCGGACGACACCGGCGCGGCCGCGCTGCGCAACATCGCCGCGAGCTTCACGGCCAAGACCGGCGCCAAGGTGATTGCCGATCGCGCCGACGGCACCTCCGGCATGGTCGCCAAAGTCAAGGCCGCGGGCGAGCGCCCCACTTACGACGTCATCACGCTCGCCGGCGTCGGCGCGGCGGGTCTCGGCGACGCAGGCCTGCTGATGAAGCCCGATCTCGACAAGCTGCCGAACCTCAAGGAAGTCGCGCCACAATATCGCACCGGCGCGAACGGCTTCGGCGTCGGCTATCTGTTGTGGTCGGACGGGCTGATCTACAACACGGCGACGGTCAAGACCGCGCCGACCTCGTATGAAGCGCTGTGGGACCCGAAGTACGCCGGCCGCATTTTCCTGCCGCCGCCTGAATGGGCCGAAGCGGTGGACCTCGCGATCATCGCCGCGAAGATGAACGGCGGCTCGCAGCAGAACATCGAGCCGGGCTTCAAGAAGCTGATGCTGCTGAAAGACCGCGTGATGACGCTCGGCGAGAACCCGAACCAGGTGGCCGACCTGTTCCGCACCGGCTCGCTCGACATCGGCGGCATCTATTCGCCGGCCTTTTTCCCCGACCAGATCCGCAAGCCCGAGTACAAGATGGGCGTGACCTACGGGATGAAGGAAGGCTTCGCCACGCAACTGATGTTCACGGTGATTCCGAAATCGCATCCGGGCGACAGCGACCTGATCCACGCGTTCATCAATCATTCGCTCGACGCGGGCGTGCAAGGCCGCATGGCCGCTGACGTGCTGAACGGCCCGGTCAATTCGAAGGCGGTGATTCCCGCCGCGAGCCGCGCGTTCGTGCCGAGCCCGCAGCAGATCGCCGAGAAAGCCGTACTGCACGACGACAAGGCGCTCGCCGTGGTGCAGCCCGCCTGGATCAAGCGCTACACCGAAATCTTCTCGGCATGACAGCGATGCTCGCGCGCTTTTCGCGGCGTGCTTCGGCGGCATCGGGGCCGGCTTTGGAGCCGACGCCCGGCGCCGGCTTCAGCGGTCCCGAGCAGCCCGCCGCCACCGCCATGGCGAAGGCGCGGCCGTGGCTGCTGCTTACGCCGATCCTGCTGTTTCTCGCGCTGCTCGGCGCGGCCGCGCTGGTCGTGCTGCGCATGAGTTTCGGCACGCCGGGCCACGAATGGCGCGGCTTCACGCTGCAAAATTACGCGGACCTGCTCGACGGCTATTTCATGAAGTCGCTCTGGCTCACATTGCGGCTCGCGTTTCAAAGCATGATCTGTGCGGTCGCGCTGGCGATTCCGGTCGCGCTGGCCATGGCGCGCACGAAGTCGCGGCTCGCGCGCCGGCTGCTGCTCGCCGGCGTGCTGCTGCCGCTGCTCGTCAATCTGCTGCTGCAAGGCTATGGCTGGCTGATCATTCTCGGGCCGGCGGGTCTGCTCAATCACGCGCTGCTCGCGAGCGGCCTCGTCGAACGTCCGGTGATGTGGCTGTATCGCGAGCATGGCGTGTTGCTCGGCCTGATCCAGACCGCGTTTCCGCTTGCCGTGCTGCCGCTGTCGAGCGCCATGCGCGCGGTCTCGATCTCCTATGAGGAAGCCGCCGCGACGCTCGGCGCGACGCGCTGGCAAACGCTGCGTCACGTGCTTTTGCCGCTGGCGATGCCCGGCCTCGTGTCGGGTGCGCTGCTGGTGTTCGCCTACAACGCGAGCGCGTTCGCCGTGCCGCTGCTGCTCGGCGGACGGCGCGTGCCGATGCTCGCCGTGCTGGTCCACGACCAGGTCGCGCCGTTGCTCAACTGGCCAGCGGCGTCCGCCTCGGGTGTCGTGCTGATGATCGCCACGCTCGCGGTGATGGCGCTGTCGCAGCGCCTCGTGCGCCGCACCCAGCGTCTCTCAGGGGAGTCTCAAGCATGAGCACGCCGCTGCCCACTCCGCGTTTGCCGGCGCACTCGCCGCGTTTTCCGTTCCTGCCGCGTCTGCCGGACACGATGCCCGGCCAGCTCGGCCGCGCCACCGCCCTGCTCGCCGCGCTCGTGCTGTTCCTCGCCGCGCTGCCGATCCTCACGATGATCACGATGTCGTTCAGCGCGGCCGACACGCTCGAATTTCCGCCGCACGCGTTCAGCCTGCACTGGTATCGCGCCGCGTGGCACAGCTTCGTGTCGCCGGATGCGAGCGACTCGCTGTCGATGGGCGCCGCGTTGACCACGAGCCTCGTCGTCGCGCTCTCGACGATGCTGATCGCCACGCTCGTCTCGGTGCCGGCCGCCTACGCGCTGAGCCGCTACCGCTTTCGCGGCAAGCCCGCGGTCGAACAGCTGGTCGCGCTGCCGCTCGTCTATCCGCTGGTGATGCTCGGGCTGTCGCTGCTGCTGGTGTTCAACGTGCTGCCGGTCGAACTCGGCGTGTTCCGCCTGATCATCGCGCACGTGATTCTGGCCCTGCCGTTCACCGTGAAAAATTGCGCGGCGTCGGTCGCGTCGATCGGCCCGGAGTTCGAAGAGGCCGCCTGCGTGATGGGCGCAAGCCCCAGCCGTGCGCTCGTCGACGTGATCCTGCCGCTGATGCGCCCCGGCATTCTCGCCGGCATGCTGTTCGCGTTCATCGTCTCGTTCAACGAGTTCACGGTGACCTTCTTCCTGTACGGCATCGATACGATGACGCTGCCCGTGTGGCTCTACAGCCGCACGGTGTCGTCGCTCGATCCGACCGTGTTCTGTTTCGCCGTCGTCATCGTCGCGATCGACTTCGCGCTGATCTGGCTGCTCGAAAAGCTGATCGGCGACGAAGGGGTCGCACTGTGAACGCGCGCCCGACATCACTTTGCTGGAGCCTCCGATGACCCATCTGACCTTGCAGGCCGTGACCCGCCGCTTCGGCGCGGCGCACGCCGTCGACAACGTCGATCTGAGCGTGCCCGACGGCAAGCTGGTGTGTTTTCTCGGCCCGTCCGGTTGCGGCAAGACCACGCTGCTGCGGATGATCGCGGGCCTCGAAACGCCGAGCTCGGGCAGCATCCAGTTCGCCGGCCGCGACATCACGCGGCTGCCGGCCAACCAGCGCGACTTCGGCATGGTGTTCCAGTCGCTCGCGCTGTTTCCGCACATGACGGTCGCGCAGAACGTCGCGTATCCGCTGAAGCTGCGCAAGACCGGGAAGGATCAGCAGACGCGCCGCGTCGCCGAACTGCTGGAGCTGATCCAGTTGCCGCATATGGCGAACCGCCCGGTCACGCAACTCTCGGGCGGCCAGCGCCAGCGCGTGGCAATTGCGCGCGCGATCGCCTCGCAGCCGAAACTGCTGCTGCTCGACGAGCCGCTCTCCGCACTCGACGCCAAGCTGCGCGAGGCGATGCAGGTGGAAATCCGCCTGCTGCAACAGCGCCTCGGCATCACGACGATCATGGTCACGCACGATCAGCGCGAAGCGATGACGATGGCCGATGAAATCGTCGTGATGGAAAAAGGCCGCATCGCGCAGGTCGGCAAGCCGCTCGACATCTATCGCGAGCCGGTCAGCGAGTTCGTGGCCGACTTCATCGGGCTCGGCAATATCCTGCCGGTCACATACGATGGCGCCGGCGGCGTGAGCCTGCCGGGCGGCCGGCGCATCGCGCTCGCGCCGGGCGCGCGCGTGCCGGAGTCCGGCACCGGCCTGCGTTTGCTGATCCGGCCGGAAGACATCTGCGTGAAGACCACGCCGGCAGCCGCCGACGACGCCCCGAACCGGCTCGCCGGCACCGTTACGTTCATTCGCGACGTGGGTGCGTCGCTCGAAGCGACCATCGACTGCGCAGGCTTCACACTGACCGCCGCGACCACGCCGCGCGAAACGCCGGGGCTCGCGCCCGGCTTGCCGGTGGTCGCGCAGTTGCCACCGCACGCGTGCAAGCTGATCGCCGCGCACTGAGTACACTCGCGCCGGGCCGCTTGCCGCCACCCATTCCAACACCAACGCTTCACACGCTTTCGACAGAGGACACATCATGAACCAGCGCCCCGTTGCCCACTCGACCACCCGCCGCGTGTTCGCCACGCTCGCCGCGACGCTCGCCTTCACCGCCGCCGGCGCACTGTGCGCGTTGCCGTCGGCCGCGCATGCCGACGCCCTCGACAACATCGCGAAGTCGGGCACGGTGCGCGTCGGCGTGTTCATGGACTATCCGCCGTTCGGCTCGATCGGTCCGGACATGAAGCCGATGGGCTACGACATCGACGTCGCGAACCTGATCGGCAAGACGCTCAACGCCAAGGTCGAACTCGTGCCGGTGACCGGCGACAATCGCATGGCGTACCTCGCCGACCATAAGGCCGACATGCTGCTGTCGGTCGGCCAGACGCCGGAGCGCGAAAAGGTGATCGACTTCTCGCAGCCGTACGCGCCTTACTACCTCGCCGTGTTCGGCCCGAAGTCGCTGCCGGTGAAGAGCGCCGCGGACCTCGCCGGCAAGTCGATCTCGGTTGCGCGCGGCACGCTCGAAGACCTGAGCGTGACGAAGATCGCGCCGCCCAGCGCCAACATCAAACGTTTCGACGATCCGAACGGCGCAATTTCGGCGTTTCTTTCTGGTCAGGTACAGTTGATGGTGGTCGGCAACGACGTCGGCGCGACGATTCTCGCGCGTCACCCGGCGAATGATCCGGAGCAGAAGTTCTCGCTGTTCAGCTCGCCGGATCACGTCGGCCTGAACAAGAACGAGCCGCGTCTGAAAGCGAAAGTCGACGAAACGATTGCCAAGGCGCGCAAGGACGGCACGATGAATGCGATTTCGCAGAAATGGCTGCGCGCGCCGCTGCCCGCCGACCTTTAAACCATTTCCGCGGAGTTTCGACCTCACGATGAGCGGCACCTCATGACCTATGCGTTCGATTTCAGCGGCTTCGACCTCTATGCGGGGATGCTCGTGCGCGGCGCCGCCGTCACCTTGGGGCTCACCGCCGTTTCGACCGTGCTCGGCGGCGTCGTCGGGATCGGCGGGGCGAGCATCGCGGTGGCCGGGCCGAAGTGGGCGCGCTGGCTGGTGGCAAGCTACGTCGAACTGATCCGCAACACGCCGTTCATCGTGCAGTTGTTCTTCGTGTTCTTTGGCTTGCCGAGTCTCGGCATTCACATCGACGAAATCCAGGCCGCGATTCTGGCGATGACCGTCAACCTCGGCGCGTACGCGATCGAGATCGTGCGCGCCGGCATCGATTCGATTCCGCGCGGCCAGGTGCAGGCGGCCCAGGCGCTCGGCCTGCACGGACGGCAGGTGTTCCGCCATGTCGTGCTGCCGCAGGCGATCGCCAACGTGTTCCCCGCGCTGCTGAGCCAGGTGCTGATCGTGATGCTCGGCTCCGCGGTGGTATCGCAGATCTCGGTGCCCGACCTGACCTATGCGGCCAACTTCATCCAGTCGCGCAACTTCCGCTCGTTCGAGAGCTACGTGATCATCACCGCGGTCTATCTGCTGATGTCGATCCTGTTGCGGCAACTCATCAACCGCTTTGGACGCGGCCTGTTCGCGGGCCGCACCGCGCGCGGCAACGACACTGCACCGCGTAGCTGGCGCAGCCGCCTGATGTGGCGCGGCACCCGCACCCTGCCGACGGAGCGCTGATCATGATCGAATTCACGCTGTGGGACATTGCCCGCAATCTGTTGCTCGCCGCCCGCTGGACCGTGCTGCTGTCGTTGATCGCGTTCGTCGGCGGCGGCGTGGTCGGGCTGCTGTTGCTCGCGATGCGCGTGTCGCCGATCGCGTGGCTGCGCCGCATCGTCGTGCTGTACGTGGAAGTGTTTCAGGGCACGCCGCTGCTGATGCAGCTGTTTCTGGCGTTCTTCGGCTTGCCGCTGCTCGGCGTCGATGTATCGCCCTGGGTCGCGGCGACCGTCACGTTGACGCTTTACACGAGCGCGTATCTGGTCGACATCTGGCGCGGCTGCGTCGAAGCGGTGCCGCGCGGCCAGTGGGCCGCGGGCGCGAGTCTCGGCATGACGTTCAGCCAGCAGTTGCGCTATATCGTGTGGCCGCAGGCGCGCAAGATCGCCGTCGCACCGACGGTCGGTTTTCTCGTGCAGGTGGTGAAGAGCACCGCGCTCGCGTCGATCATCGGCTTCACCGAGCTGACCAAGACCGGCACGATGATCACCAACGCGGCATTCCGTCCGTTCCCGATCTACGGCATGGTCGCGATGATTTACTTCGCGATGTGCTTCCCGTTGACGTGGTACGCACGCGTGCTCGAAAAGCGGCAGAAGATCGGGCAGCATCGCTGACATTGGCGGAGCGCTCCGCCCCCTGCCAATAGAAAAGCGGCAACCGTGCAGAACACGGTTGCCGCTTTTTTCGTCGATCGCGGCGGGTTATCGCCCCGCCGCAAAGGCTTAACGCGCCGCTTGCGTCGACTTGCGCAGCTTCGCCACTTCGGCCGCACTCACCGCCGGCGCGTCGTTGTTCCAGCCGGCCCGCACGAAGCTCAGCACGTCGGCGATCTGCTGGTCGTTGAGCACCGGCGCGAACTTCGGCATCGGGAACGCCGCGGGCACGCCGCCGATCACGAGGTCGCCGGTGCCGTTCAACGTGACATTGATCAACGACGACGCGTCCTTCTCCAGCACGTTCGGATTGCCGGCCAACGGCGCCATCATCGGTGCGAAGCCGCGTCCGTCGGCGCCGTGACAGTGCATGCAATACGCCGTATAGACACGCGCGCCGGCATCGTTCGCGGGACGGTTCAACGACACCTTCGTCTTCTGCGGATCATACGCATACGGCACCGCGCCGCTGCCGCCCGCCGGCGGTAGCGACTTCAGGTAGCTCGTCATCGCGGCGATGTCGGCGTCGCTCATATGCTGCGTGCTGTTGTTGATCACGCTGGTCATCGAACCGAACGCCGACGCGTGGCGATTCGCACCGGTCTTCAGGAATGCGTGCACGTCCTCATCGTTCCAGCGGCCCAGCCCGACGTTGTGCTCGCCGGTCAGGTTCGACGCGAACCAGCCGTCGAGCAGACCGCCGGTCAGGAACGCGCTGCCGCTTTCATCGAGCGCCTTCTCCTGGAACGCGACGCCGCGCCGCGTATGGCACGAGCCGCAGTGCCCGAGGCCCTGAATCAGATACGCGCCGCGATTCCATGCGGCGTCCTTGCCCGGCTTGTCCTGATAGGCGCCCTTCTCCAGGAACGCCATGTTCCAGAACTTCAGCGGCCAGCGCATGTTCAACGGCCATTTGATGTCGGGCTCGCGGTTCGCCTGCTGCACCGGCGTCACGCCGCTCATGAAGAACGTGTAGAGCGCTTTCATGTCCTCGTCGTTGATCTTCGCGTACGACGGATACGGCATGGCCGGGTACAGGTTGTGGCCGTCTTTCGCGACGCCTTCGCGCATCGCCCGCGTAAAGTCCTCCTGCGTATAGCCGCCGATGCCGGTCTGCGGATCGGGCGTGATGTTGGTGGTGTAGATCTGCCCCATCGGCGTCGTCATCGGCAAGCCGCCCGCGAATGGCTGGCCCTTCGGCGCCGTGTGACAGGCCACGCAATCGCCGATCTTCGCCAGATAGGCGCCGCGTTGCAGCAGCGCCGGGTCCGCCGCATGCGCGGGCGTGGGCGCGGCCGCATGAGCCGGCGCTTGGGCGATGAACGGCAGCGCCACGCACAGCGCCGCGCTGAAACCCTTCAGTGTGTTTTTCATGGTCGGCTCCGGTCAGGCGGTTTGCAGTTGGCTGCCGACCGGCAATTGCCGCAGCCGCTTGCCCGTAGCCGCGAAAATCGCATTGGTCAACGCGGGCGCGAGCGCCGCCGTACCGGGTTCGCCGATGCCGCCGGGCGCCTCGCCACTCTTCACGATATGCACGTCGATCGGCGGCGTCTGGTCGATACGCAGCATGCGGTAGTCCGTGAAGTTGTTCTGCTCGACACGGCCGTCCTTGATCGTGATCTCGCTATAGAGCGCCGCCGTGATGCCGAAAATGATGCCGCCCTGCACCTGTGCTTCGATCGTGTTCGGATTGACCACCATCCCGCAGTCCACCGCGCACACGACGCGTTTGACCGCGACTTCGCCCTGATCGACCGCGACGTCGACGACGATCGCAAAGAAGCTGCCGAACGCGTGCATCACGGACACGCCGCGTCCTTGCCCCTTCGGCAGCGCGCTGCCCCAACCCGCCGCCTGAGTCGCGACGTTGAGCACGTTCAACGCGCGCGGTGTTTTACCGAGCAGGTCCTGACGGTACTTGACCGGATCGATCTTCGCCTGCGCGGCGAGTTCGTCGATGAAGCTCTCCACCACGAAGGTGCCGCGCGTCGGCCCCACGCCGCGCCAGAAGGCGGTGGGCACCGCGTGCGGTTCCTGGCGCACATAGTCGACCAGCTGATTCGGCAAATCGTACGGCAGGTCCGACGCCACTTCGACGGCGTCGGGGTCGAGCCCGTTCTTGAACGCGGGCGGCGCGAAACGCGCCATGATCGACGAACCGACGATGCGGTGCTGCCACGCGACCGGCTTGCCGTTCGCGTCGAGCCCGGCCGAGATCTTGTCGTAGTAGTACGGCCGGTACATGTCGTGCTGGATGTCTTCTTCGCGCGTCCACAGCACCTTCACCGGCGTCGAGACCTGCTTGCCGACCTTGACCGCCTGCGTGACCATGTCGAACTCGAGCCGCCGCCCGAAACCGCCGCCGATCAGATGGTTGTGCACGACGATCTTGTCGGCGGGCAGACCGGTGACCGCGACCGCCGCGTCCACCACGCGCGTCGGCACCTGCGAGCCGAGCCACACATCGCAGCCGTCGGCGCGCACGTGCACCGTGCAGTTGATCGGCTCCATCGTCGCGTGGGCGAGGAACGGTTGCTGATACACGGCATCGACGCGCGACTTCGCGTTGGAGAAGGCCTGGCCGACGTCGCCCTCCTTACGCGCGACCGCGCCGTTGCGCTGCGATGCGTCGGCGAGATCGCCGACGATCTGCTTCATCGAAATGTTCGCGCCCGCGCCTTCGTTCCACTTGATGTCGAGCGCCTGCAGACCGCGCCGCGCCGCCCATGTGTGATCGCCGATCACCGCGACCGCGTTGTCGATCTTGACGACCTGCCGCACGCCGGGGATTTTCCTCGCGTTGGTATCGTCGACGCTCGCCAGCGTGCCGCCGAATACCGGGCAATTCGCGATCGCCGCATAGACCATGTCGGGCACCCGCACATCCAGCCCGAACAGCGCGGTGCCGTCCACTTTCTCTGGCGAATCGAGGCGCTTCACCGGTGTGCCGATCAGCTTGAAATCCTTCGGGTCTTTGAGCGGCACGTTCTGCGGCACGGGCAGTTTGGCCGCGGCTTCCACGAGCTGGCCGTAGCCGATGCTGCGATTGCTGGCCGAATGGATCACCTGGCCGCCCTGCGCGTGGCAGCTCGCAGGCTCGACCTGCCACTGCTGCGCGGCCGCGTCGACCAGCATGACGCGCGCGGTCGCGCCGGCGCGGCGCATCGGCTCCCAGGCAAAGCGGATCGACGTCGAACCGCCGGTGAGCTGGCCGCCGAGCAGCGGGTCCATGAAGAGCTTTTCGTTGGGCGGCGCGTGATCGAGCGTGACCGCATCGAGCGGCGTTTCGAGTTCTTCGGCGATCAGCATCGGGATCGACGTATAAACGCCCTGGCCCATCTCGACTTTTGGAATCACGAGCGTGACCTTGCCCGCCGTATCGATCTGGATGAAGGCGTTCGGCGCGAACACGCCGCTTTGCGGCGTTTCGACCGCATCGCCGCCGACCACCGATTTACCGCCCTTCTGATCCTGGCTCGCGGCCGGCAGGCTGAAGCCGAGCAGCAAGCCGCCGCCGGCCGCCGCGCCGACCGTCACGCCAAATTTCAGAAACGTGCGGCGCGAAATGCCACCCGCGCCACTTTGCGAGGCCCCCGCGCCGTTCTGTGCATCGAGCAATCCCTGAGACATCTCACACCCCCTTCGCGGCTTGCTTGATCGCCGCGCGGATGCGGTTGTACGTCCCACAGCGGCAGATGTTGCCGGCCATTGCGGCGTCGATATCCGCGTCGGAGGGATTGGGGTTGCTCGCGAGCAGCGAAGCCGCCGACATCACCTGCCCCGACTGGCAGTAGCCGCATTGCACGACGTCCAGTTGCCGCCATGCCTGCTGCACCTTCTGCCCCGCGGGCGTGTTGCCGACCGCTTCGATCGTGACGACTTTGCGCTCGCCGACCGCCGCCGCCGGGAACACGCACGAGCGCACCGCGACGCCGTCGAGATGCACGGTGCACGCGCCGCATTGAGCGATGCCGCAACCGAACTTGGTGCCGGTCAGGCCGACGAGATCGCGCAGCACCCACAGCAAGGGCATGTCGGGTGGCGCGTCGACGGTATGGGTCTCACCGTTGATGTTGAACGTTGTCATGTACGGCTCCGAGTGGGGTTTATTGTTTGTGAGGCTATTTAGACAGAGGCGGCGAACCAAAACGTAAAGAATTGTCGTGGTTATTCGACGAGCCAAACTAATATGCGATGTGACTCGCCTGGCAATCGGCCTGCGGATGCGAACGGCAGATGATGCGGCGCGCATGCGCCGGAACGGACCGGTAAATTGTAGCCGCGTAAAAAGAAGTTCGCCGTGTAGCCGGCCACGCTGCGTTGCGGCATGCGGCATGCGGCCTTCGCCGGCGCAGAATGCGTACTTGAAACGGGAGTGGAATCGATGCGTTAGTATCGGCGCATCCACACGAGCGGACGCGTCTTGCACGAACATGCGGTGCGCCGCTCAATCAACGGCGGACGATTTTGTTAGCATGAGCCGATTGCCGGCGCGATCCGGCCAGACCCTCCGAAGGAGCAGCACGATGAACGACCAGCAATGCACTCAATTCCTCTCGGACATTCGCCGACCCCTCCTCTCGCTGCACAAGGCCATTCTCGATCACGAACGCGCGGCATATGAGAAGGAATTCGGCCCGGTGACGCCCGCGGCCTTTCTGCAAGTGCTGATCAACGGCTCGGGGTTTCGCTGGCTCACGCCGTTGTCGACGGTCATTGCCAGCGTCGACGAAATTCTCGACGACAAGGAAGCCGACGCGACCGATCGGCTCGCCGCAGCGGAAGCGGTGACCGGCCTGTTCTCGCCCGATCAGCCGAACAACCAGTTCCTGCCGCGCTACCTGCCGCTGTTGCAGGCCGATCCGGCGATCCTGCATCACCACGGCCAGGTGTCGCAGCTGTTGCGCGGCGTTCAGGCGAAGTAAGAGACACGAGGCGGCAGTACGGCGGCGCATCACATCGACTCGACTCACGATGATCGCGCCGCCGACTCCCGAATTTCCTCACCGTTGAAAAGCGGCCTTTCGAACGACGCAATGCTGTCCATTCGAACACGGCCTGCGCTTGCACCCGATCGATTACTTCGTGCTTCGGTCCCCGGCCTTAAAAATACCCCCCGTTTCAAGCCAATTTCTGCCCGATTCGTAAGAGTGCGGGTTGCAAACGCCGTTGGCCGATCATTCAAACATTGCCGTAATCGCACCATCTGCGAATTTGCCTGGTTTTGCTGAACAAAACAAAGGTGAGCTTCTGCGGGAGCCATTCGCTGCCGCCTACGAAAAGGCGCGCTGCACGTTCGACGTTCCCCTGCTAAGGTAAGCAGACCTTCTTTGCGACGCCCATCGCCATGCAAACCTGGCCGCTCCCCGAAAGCTATACGTTCCGCGATCAAACCGTGCGCTATGGCGTCACCGGCAACGGTCCGCCGCTGGTGCTGGTTCACGGCACGCCGTTCTCTTCGTATGTGTGGCATCGCATTGCCGCGCATCTCGCGCTGACGCGCACGGTCCATTACTACGATCTGCTCGGCTATGGACAATCGGAGCAGCGCGACGCACAGGACGTGTCGCTCGGAATCCAGAACGTGTTGCTCGCGGAACTGCTCGCGCATTGGAAGCTGGAGAAGCCGGACGTCGTCGCACATGATTTCGGCGGCGCGACTTCGCTACGCGCGCATCTGCTGAACGGCTGCGAGTACCGTAGTCTCACGCTGATCGATCCGGTCGCGGTTGCGCCATGGGGTTCGCCGTTCGTGCGGCATGTGCGCGAACACGGCGACGCGTTCGCCGGGCTGCCGCCTTATATTCACGAAGCGGTGGTGAAAGCGTATGTGCGCGGCGCGATCGCCCGCGAGATCCCGGACGATGAACTCGCGCCTTATGTGACGCCGTGGCTCGGCGCCACGGGACAAGCGGCCTTCTACAGGCAGATCGCGCAGATGGACCAGCGCTACACCGACGAAGTCGAAGCGCGTTATGCGCAACTGCGCTGTCCGGTGCAGATTCTGTGGGGCGAGAAAGACCAGTGGATACCGCTCGAACGCGGCCGCCAGCTGGCCGCCGCGATTCCGTCCGCGCGCTTTCAGACGGTGCCGAACGCCGGCCACCTGATGCAGGAAGACGCGCCGGAGGCGATCGTCGCCGCGGCGCTGCGCTGGTTCGTCTGACGGCGCGCGAGCGGTCCGTGCCCGTTAGCCGCGCCCTTGTGGGAGATACGGCAGCGGATCGATCGGCTTGCCGTCGTGGCGCAACTCGAAACCGACGGACACGCGCGAGTTGTTTTCGTCGCCCATCTCCGCGATCTGTTGTCCTTGCCGCACGATGTCGCCGATCTTGACCAGCAGCTTGCGGTTATGCGAGTACGCGGTCAGAAAGTCCTTGTTGTGCTGGACGATGATCAAGCTGCCATAGCTGTTCAAGCCTGTGCCGGCGTACATCACGCGGCCGTCGGCGGCGGCGCGCACAGGGTCACCCGGCTTGCCGCCGATCTCGATCCCGCGCGTTTCGCCCGGCTGGAATGCTTCGACCACGCGGCCGCCCGCGGGCCACGCCAGCGCGACACCATTCGCGTGCCGGGTGGTTTGCTGCATGACTTCGCGCGCCTGTTCGGCGGTGGGCGAGCCTGCCGTGGACGGGTTCGCGGTGGACTGCGCCGAGCCCGGCGCCGCTGCTTGCTGCGCCGCCGAAGCCGAAGCAGCCGGTGCGGAACTCGAAGCGGAAACCGCGGCGGCTTTCGCAGCCAACGCCGCCTTCGCATTGGCCGCATTGGCCGCATTGGCCGCATTGGCCGCATTCACCGCCCGCACCGTTTCCGGCGACGCGACATGCAGCACCTGCCCCAGCTTCAGCCGCGACGATGCCTTCAATCCGTTCCACGTCTGCAACTGTTTGACGCTGCAATGATGATGCTGCGCGATGCGCGACAGCGTATCGCCACGCTTGACCCGATAGACTAGCGGCGGCGACTTCCTGAGCGACGCACCCTCGTCGCCGCTCATCGCGACAGGCGTGCCCGCTGACGCGGCATTGGAAGCCGACGCGGCTACGCCAGCCGGCACGCCGGACGCAGCCGCCGGGCTCACCGCCACGCCGTTCTGCGCGTCCTGCTGCCCCACATTCGCACAACCACTCACTGCCAGCGCGACCCACACGCCGGCCAGGCTGGCCATCATCGTTCTGTCGAAACGCCTCGTCATCTTTGTTCGACTCCTGCCTTATTCATGGGCGGGCCGGATGCCGCCATGTCGCCTGCAATGCGCGCGGTCTTACGCTGCGCGGCCTGCTTCGCGACACGGCGAGGCCGCCTCGTGCGACGCTCATCCTGTGCCCTGCCGACCAACCCCACCTTGACGCTGACCGGAACAGCCGGTCTCGAGCGCGAAGGGCCAGATTGCTGATCAAAATTCCAGCGGAATTGTAAAGGGCGCTTTAACAAAAACGTCTCTTCACGAACACTCTGATACAAACATTACTCACGTATTTCCGGGACGCGTTGGCACCCGCCATGGTGTGTGCAGCGGCGAACTCCTTTCGAGTACACGGCGGCGTCGCGTCCGCGGTCGCCGGCGACGGGTTGCGCGCGGGTATGCGCGGACCGAACACGTCCGATTTGCCTCGCTCGTGGGAATGACCACCGGAGCGCGCATCGCGATGCGCGGCAATCGCGCCATCGCGCGTCGTGTCCCGTGATCCGACGATCACCTTTGCCTTAACGGCAGGTCGCCGCCGGAACTTGAATCGCCGTGAGTCGCAGCGGCGAGCGCGGAGCGCAGAATGCGTCCGCAAGTGGAGAGGCGGCCGTCGGCATCGACGAACTCGCCTGACTTCGATGATGAAACGTGGGCACTAGCTGTAGTACTCTCCCGCGTACTTCACATACCCCACCGGATGATGCGTGAAGTGAAGCACCGGCAGGACGGGATTCGAATTGTCGGCGGTCGGATAAGCGCTGGCTTCGGAGATATATTCGCCTTGCGCTTCGATCGGCTGCCCCGCCTGGAGGCCGGGGATTTCCTGCGCCAGTCCCTCGTTGTCGCCGAAACGCACGGCGACGAAGA
This sequence comes from Paraburkholderia strydomiana, assembly GCF_046030495.1. Classification (GTDB taxonomy): domain Bacteria; phylum Pseudomonadota; class Gammaproteobacteria; order Burkholderiales; family Burkholderiaceae; genus Paraburkholderia; species Paraburkholderia strydomiana_A. Next base: position 177,277 of record NZ_JAQQCJ010000015.1, on the reverse strand, counting down.
CCTCCGTGCCCACCAGATTTTGCGTCCCGCCCTCGAACTTCAGCACCTTGTCGACCCTGATGACGAAATGCTGGTGATTGGCGCCGTGGTGATTATCAGGGCTGTCGAACACCTTGGCGATCGTGCCTTGAACGCACGCGAGCGGCGCGCCCAGCGAATGCACATAACGATGATGCGGAAGTATCTGTGTCGCGCGATTACTCATGAAGTCTCCGTGCAAAAAAAGCGGGCTTGTCTACGACAAACGAAACGCGCGGCTGCCGGGCGGCGACCGCGCGATACTGTTTGAGCGAGCTGTGCCGCGCGAGTTCATCGCGCGGGACCATTGCGCGGGACCATTGCGCGAAGCCGGCAGCACGCTCGCCGGTTGAACGCGAGCAAACGAACCGCACGCCTTTGACGAGCCGGCCCAAGCGATTTCAGGAAGCATCCGAGATGGCGAAGAAAGCCAAAGAAAATAGGCTTACGGCTCTTTTGACGTCAGCGCTGCCCGACTAAGGCACGAGCGCATCGCGTCATGAAACACCGAGATGAATCACCGCAGCGGCTTGCCTAGAATTTATGCCGGATCGCCGCGCGCACCACGACCTGCTTCGACGTCGACGAAGGCGACTGGGTGCCGGGAATGAACGCGTAGTCGAGAATCGAATAGGTCTGGTCGCCCGTGACCTGCTGATACTCGCCCTGAATATAGACATCGGTGCGTTTGGACAGGTTGTAATCCGCCATCAGGCCGAACGAGTGAATGCGCGGCTTCACGCCGCCGTTCGACGCGTCGTAGGTCTCCATCGTGTACACGTACTGCGCGCCGACGAACAGCATCGGCGAAATCTGATACTTGCCGTTCACCTCGAAGTTCTGATACTTCAGCGAGTTCAGCAGCACGCCCGGCGGCACGAGCGGCGTGGTGCCGAGATAGCCGTTGCCGGTCGGATTCAGATAGTTCGAGTTGGTGTAGACGAAGCCCGCCGTCGCCGGACCGAAGGTATAGGTAATGCCGCCGCCGAACACGCGCATGCGGGCCGCGATGAAACCGGCGTCGTTCGCGGTGATCGCACCACTCGCGCCATTGCCAGGGTTGTCGGCCTGGAGATACGCCGCAGCAACCAGCAAGCCGGCATATGCATACTGGCCGCCAATGCTGTATGCGCGATTGTTCGCGAAGCCGGTGTCGTTGCTGAAGCTGTAGGTGCCGCCGAACTGGAAGCCGGAGATCGACGGGCTGGCGTACTTGACCGTGTTGTCGAGACGGAATGTGTTGTCGGTGTTGTCGTTGTCGAGCGGGTGCGAAAACAGCGTGCCGGCCCAGTTGCCGTTGGCGGTGGTCTGCGCCAGATAGTCGACCACCGAATCGTACTGGCGGCCCAAGGTCAGCGTGCCGTACGGCGCCGAACTCAAGCCGACGTAGGCCTGACGGCCGAACATCCGGCCGCCCTGCGCGAGCCGCCCGGAATTCAGGTCGAAACCGTTCTCGAGCTGGAACACGGCTTTGAGGCCGCCGCCGAGTTCCTCGGCGCCTCTCAGGCCCCAGCGGCTGCCTTGCGCGAAACCGCTCGACAGTTCGTAGACGTGGCCCCGGCCGACATTGTTGGTGTAGTTGATCCCCTCGTCGATCACGCCATACAGCGTGACGCTGGTCTGTGCGTCGGCGGACGCGGCAAAAGTGGCGGACACAGCGGTGGAGACAGCCAGCGCGAACACTTGCTTGTTCATGATGATCTCCCTGCACTCGAGTAATCGGACAACTCGATCCGGCCGCTTTTTCTGCTGGCGCTTCCGGGCACTTCGACAGTGCTGCTCACGACCCCGCCGCGCTTTTGGGAAATCCTCACACGCCGTTTGCTGGCCGTCCATTGGGGGTCGCTTCGATATCTCAAAATGTTGCGAAATCTCCACTGTGTGCGGCTGCCACTTTTTTCCCGGCCCCCGTTCAGGTAGGCGGCACAGCACGGTCCGCGCGAAGTCGCCAACGCTGGCCGAGCTCGCGCCTTGCGCCGTCCGCTGCGGCTTTGTCACGGAAAGAAATATAATGGCGGGTTCTTGCGGCGGCGCAGCGGAACTCCGCGCCGTCCTCCGGGGTCTTTTTAGTGCCCCTGACACCGCGCCTTGCGAGGCCGGTCGAACGCGGCGACGTGGGTCACGATGTAAAGCCCGACATGGGTCGATACCCGCCGCAGCACTGAATCAATCCAATTCCAAAGCCTTGTGAGACGCCCGCCGCGCTGCATCAGCGCGCCGTCGCACGGGGCTGCCTTCGGCGCAAACAATGCAACCTTCATCCTCACGCCTGATCGAGCTGGACTTTTTCCGCGGCCTGGTCCTGCTGATCATCGTCGTCGACCACATCGGCGGCAGCATCCTGTCGCGCTTCACGCTGCACGCCTACGCGTTGTGCGATGCCGCCGAAGTCTTCGTGTTCCTCGGCGGCTTCGCTACCGCCACGGCCTACGTGACGCTCGCCGAACGGCGCAACGAGACGATCGCGCGTAGCCGCTTCCTGCGGCGTTCGCTGGAAATCTATCGTGCGTTCCTCGTCACCGCGGGGTTGATGCTGCTGGTCAGCGCAGTGCTGAGCGCGTTCAGCATCGACGGGCCGAATCTCGCCACCACCGATCTCGACGATCTGATCGCCACGCCCGTCGGCGCGCTGCGCGACATCCTGCTGTTGCGCCGCCAGCCCTATCTGGCTTCAGTACTGCCGATGTACGCGTTCTTCGCGCTGCTGGTGCCGATGATCCTGCCGCTCGCGCGCAGCAAGCCATGGCTGCTGCTGGCCGGCAGCGTCGCGCTGTGGGCCGGCGCACCCGCGATCGACGCCTACCTGCCCGCCGCGCCGGACATGCATTGGGACTTCAACCCGTTCGCGTGGCAGCTGCTGTTCGTGCTCGGCGTGCTCGCGCGATGCCAGCCGGTTTATCAGCGCGTCAGCGCGCATCACCTCAGCTGGATCGTCAGCCTGAGCGCGTTCGCGGTGGTGGCCGGCGCGGCCTATTTCAAGCTCTTCATCCATCTCGAGCCGCTCGACGCCAGCCTCAAGCAGAATCTGTCCTGGCTGCGGGCAGGCAACTTCCTCGCCATCGCCTGGCTCGTCGCCAATCTGATCGAGCTCGGCTGGGCGAAGAAGCTCGCCCAGTGGCTGCCGTGGGTCGGCGTGATCGGGCGCAAAGGGCTGCTGTGCTTTGTCGCCGGCGCGGTGATCTCGCTGGTGGTCGACTCGGTGCTGTATGCGGCGACCGACGGCTATCTGAACTATCCCCTCGGCCTGCTTGCCGACCTGATCGCGGTCGGCGCCCTCTTCGCCGTCGCGCTGGGCGTGGCGCCGCTCAAGCGCTTCGTCGGACGCTTCGTCGGCGCGCTCGGGACGTCGTCCTGAGCCGTGCGCGCGCAGCAGCGCGGGTGACGCGCCTCTTCCGCTTCCCGCCTGCACCGCCTACGCTCGAATCGGCCTCAAATCGGCCTCAGATCGGCCGCCGATGCTGATAGCATGACGGCCGCGCGCAAGCTGCGCGCCGGTTTCCTACCCTGACATGCGTCCACTCCTACACCTCGCACTCGCCCTGCTATCCGTCGCCGCCAGCGTGCCGGCGTCCGCCAGCACCGTCGTCAGCCGCAGCTTCTATGCCGAAGCGCTCGGCCGCGACTGGGGCTATACGGTCTATCTGCCGAGCGGCTATCGTCAGGACGCCGCGCGCATCCCCGTGCTCTACCTCCTGCACGGCAACAACGGCGACGCCAACGACTGGCTCACCCAGGGCCACCTGCAAAGCGCCGCCGATGCGCTGATCGCGCGCAAGGAGATCCCGCCGGTCGTCATCGTGATGCCGCAAGGCGGCACCGACTGGTACGTCGATCGCAAGGAGAAGATGGAAAGCGCGTTTTTCGGCGATCTGCTGCCCGAGATAGAAACGCATTACGCGGTGTCGACGCAGCGTGGCGGGCGGGCGATCGGCGGCGTGTCGATGGGCGGCTTCGGCGCGCTGCGCTACGCGCTGACGCAGCCGGAACTGTTCTGCGGCGCGCTGCTGCTGAGCCCCGCGATCTACGCCAACGAGCCGCCGCGCGCGTCGGCCGCGCGCCGCGTCGGCGTGTTCGGCGACCGGCAGTTCGATCCTGAAATCTGGCACGAACTCAATTATCCGGCGCAGTGGGAGCGCTACATGAGCCGGCCGTATCGGCTGCCGATGTTCATCGCCGCCGGCGACGACGACCTCGCGATCCAGGCCGACGCGTCCTCGCTGTACACGCGTCTGCGGCTGGCGGGCAATCCGGCGGCGCTGCGCATCATCGACGGCGGCCACACGTGGGAAGTCTGGAGCGCACTGCTGCCGGCCGCGTTGAAATACACGCTGGGCTGCGTGAAGCCGCCGGCAGTCGAGCATCCGTCGAATCAGCGGCCGTGAGCGGGGCCGGGGCGCGTGAGAATGCGCCGGAGATCAAGGCGAAATACAGGCGCTAAGCGGGAAAAAGGCGGGCAAAAGGCTGGCGAAATCACGCCGACATACCAGTGGAAAACGCTGCCCCTATCGCACCAGATCGGTCCACAACACCATCAGCACCGTCATCAGCGCGGGCCCGATGAAGATGCCGAGCAGCCCGAACGTCTCCGCCCCGCCGAGAATGCCGAACAGCACGAGCAGGAACGGCAGGCGCGTCGAATTGCCGATCAGCACGGGCCGCACGAAGTGCTCGGCGACGAACACCACGATCGAGCCGAACACGACCAGCCCCATGGCCGCGGCCACCGAGCCCTGCGCGAGCAGCCACAGCGCCGCGAGGCCGAACGTGATCGGCGCGCAGAACGGCAGCATCGCGGCGATCGCGGTGATGAAGGCGAGCAAGGCGACATGCGGCAAGCCGGTCACGAAATAGGCGACGCCCATCAAGACTCCCTCCCCGAGTCCCACCACGACCAGCCCCGACACCGTGCCGCGCACCGCGGCGGCCATCCGTTGCAAAAGCTCGGCACCGTCGTCGCCGAAGCCGCGCCGCACGGCTCTGACCAGCGCTCCGGAGAGGCGCGGCCCCGCCTGGAAAATCACAAACAGCGTGACCAGCATGAAGCCGAACACCACCACCGCATGGAGCGCACGCACGCCGAAGCGGCGGCCGAGCGTCATTACCGTGGGGTTGTGCAGGCCCTTCATCGCCGCCGAATCCCGCAGCGGCTGAGCGAGATTGGCCTGCCACCACTCGGAAATCTGCTGCACGCCGAACGGCAAACGCGCGACGAAATCCGGCAGCGCGATGCCGTTTTCCCGCGCGCTCCTGAACCATTCGTTCAGGTCGTGCGCCTCGCGCAGCGCCTGAGCAATGCCGACGCCGACCGGCAGCACCACCAGCAGCGCAATCGCAAGCGTCAGCGCCGCGGCGATCAGCGTGGTGCGGCCGGTGAACCAGCGGTTGCCCTCGACCTTGCGCAACAGCGGCCACAGCGCGATCGCGACCACCCCGGCCCACGCGACCACCACGATGAAGTCGCGTACGACCCACACCGCCAGCAGCACCAGTCCGATGTACAACGCGAGCGAGGCCGCCTTCTGCTTTTTCAGGCGATCCGGCGGGACCGGTCGATCGGACGAGGTGTCGGGCGGGCGTGAGATCATAGGGTTCTGCTCTTTTGAGTTGTGTGCGCGAGCCGACCGGAAAAAACCAAACCCGCTACACTGGCAGCGCCCGGTCGGCGGCTCATCGAAGAGCCCTATCTTAAAGGAGCACCGGTGCCCTCTGCAGGCGGCGCTTGCGTCGCGCTCCAGTCAACACTCCGTTGCAAAAACTCACACTATTAAAAATTTGCATAACAACGGCGCGTAACGTCCGTCATTTCGGGCGATCGCAAATGTCAAGCGGCATTGTTGCTATTTGGAGAACAGTGTTTCAACCGCGGCACAATGGCTATCCGGCGCGCACGGGACTACATTCGGCACACCACACTACGGAGCCGATGATGATGACCTTAGAGTCCATCCCCCTTGACGGTACCAATGGCGTACGCATCGAAATTCTCGAGCGCTCCGACACGACGCTGGTGATCCGCTGGGTAGAACCGGGGCGATGTCATTACGGCGAGCAACGCTGGCGCCGCAGGTCGGCGCATACCTCCGGCACCTGCGCGGTATCGCGCCGCAAGATCCGCCGCGGCGACGCGGTATTCAAGCCCGCCGAACGGCCCGCGCCGTCGAATGCTTCCGCGATGATCTGCGCCGAAATCCTCTGCGCGCTGGCGGAAGCCTGAAGTTTCGAGCCGCCGCTGCGCGCTCACCCTGCCCCCCACTCTTGCTGCCAGGTTCTTTGCCGGCGTCGCGCGCATCGCGCCGATGGCCCGGCAAACCGCCCCTCGCACGGGCTGGTGCACGGGGCGGCATTCGCCACACGCGTGACACCGCGCGCCGAACACCTCCGATTGCGGCCCTTCGCCACGTGCGCTAAGGTGGACCTCATTGCGACAAGTCAGCCGCCGGCTTCCTGCGCGACGGTAAAGTGACCCGCATTTCCACCCACCGCGCCGTGCCCTTTGCGGCGCCGTTTGAGGGCCTACCATGGCAGAAGACACGCCGGACACCCGCGCGGCACTAGCGCTCCCCGTTCCCCTCGTCGCTCCGCAACAATTCTCCATCGACGTCCTGCTCGAAAAATACGCGAAAGGCGACGAGCAATCGGCCGACGACGTGTTCAAACGCGTCGCCCACGGCGTCGCCGAGGCCGAGCCGCCGGCGCTGCGCGAATCGATCGAGGCGCTGTTCATCGACAATCTGCGGCACGGCGCGCTCGGCGCCGGCCGCATCATGAGCGCAGCGGGCACCGGCATCGCCGCCACGCTGATCAACTGCTTCGTGCAGCCGGTCGGCGACGCGATCCAGGGCGTCGACGAGCAGGGCCTGCCCGGCATCTACGTCGCGCTGCTGCAAGCGGCCGAAACCATGCGCCGCGGCGGCGGCGTAGGCTACAACTTCTCCGCGATCCGGCCCAAGGGCGCGCGCGTTCACAGCACGAGTTCGTCGGCGTCGGGGCCGTGCAGTTATATGGACGTGTTCGACGCGTCGTGCCGCACGGTCGAAAGCGCTGGTTCGCGGCGCGGCGCGCAAATGGCCGTGCTCGATTGCAGCCATCCCGACCTGCTCGAATTCATCGAGGCCAAGCATTCGAAGGGCCGTTGGAACAACTTCAACGTGTCGGTCGGCGTCACCGACGAGTTCATGCACGCCGTCGAAGAAGATCAGCCCTGGCAACTGGTGCACCGCGCCGAGCCGTCGCCGGCGCTGCGCGCGGCCGGCGACGTGCGGCAACGCGACGACGGCCAGTGGGTGTACAGCGAACGCCCGGCCCGCGAGATCTGGGACCGCATCATGCGCTCCACCTATGACGTCGCGGAACCCGGCATCGTGTTCATTTCGCGGATGAACGAGGACAACAATCTGCGCGCCGTCGAAACCATCCGCGCGACCAACCCGTGCGGCGAGCAACCGTTGCCGGCGTACGGCTGCTGCAATCTCGGACCGTTGAACCTGACGCGCTTCGTGATCGATCCGTTCGCGCAGATGAAAGGCGGCAAGCCTTCGTTCGACTGGGACGGTCTCGCGCGGCGCACCCGCACGCAGGTGCGTTTTCTCGACAACGTGCTCGACGTCACGCTGTGGCCGCTGCCGCAGCAATACGACGAGTCGCGCGCGAAGCGGCGCATCGGCGTCGGCTTCACCGGTCTCGGCGACACGCTCGTGATGCTCGGCTTGCGTTACGACTCGCAGGAAGGCCGCTTCTTCGCGGTGCGCATCGCGCAGTTGATGCGCGACGAGGCGTACCGCGCGTCGGTGGAGCTGGCGAAAGAGCGCGGCGCGTTTGCGCTGTTCGACGCCGAGCGCTACCTGGAAGCCGGCACCTTCGCGTCGCGCCTGCCCGAGGACATCAAGCAGGCGATCCGCCGCGACGGCATCCGCAACAGCCATCTGCTGTCGATCGCGCCGACCGGCACCGTGAGCCTCGCGTTCGCGGACAACGCGTCGAACGGCATCGAGCCGGCCTTCTCGTGGACCTACACGCGCATGAAGGTGATGGCCGATGGCGGGCGCGAATCGTTCGACGTCGAGGACTACGCATACCGGCTCTATCGCGAACTCGGCGGTGACGTGAAGAATCTGCCGGACTATTTCGTCAGCGCGCTGCAGATGTCGGCGCGCGACCACCTCGACATGATGGCGGCCGTGCAGCCTTACGTGGACACGTCGATCTCGAAGACGGTCAACGTGCCCGCCGACTATCCGTTCGAAGCGTTCGAAAGCCTCTACTTCGATGCGTGGAAAAACGGCCTCAAGGGCCTCGCCACGTATCGCCCGAACGAGACGCTCGGCGCGGTGCTCAGCGTGAGCCCGCCGCAAGCGGATGACACGCTCGCCGAGAACGATCTCGATCCGTTGCGTATCGCGATCGATCATCGGCCCAAAGGCGAGTTGCCGGCGATCATCGAGAAGGTCGAATATCTGACCCAGGCCGGCAAGAAGTCGCTCTACGTGGCGGCGTCGTTCATCGAGGTGACCGGGCGTCTGGGCGGTGAGGACGTGACGATCGAGCGGCCGATCGAATTCTTCATCCCCACCGGCCAGCGCGACGAATCGCAGCAATGGATCACGGCGACGATGCGCTCGCTGTCGCTCGCCGCGCGCGGCGGGTTCGTCGCGCGCAACCTGCAGGATATGCGCAAGGTCTCGTGGGATCGCGGACAGGTCCGGCTCGGCGACGTGCAACGCCTTGACGGGCATCGCGCGCCGCGCTGGCACGATTCGGAAGTGGCCGCGCTCGCGTTTGCGATCCAGCAGATTCTGCATCGGCGGGGCTTTCTCGATGCCGAGGGCAATCAGGTGCCGTCGCGCATGCTGGCGCGTCTGCCGCGTGGCCAGATGAAAGCTGAGACGGCGTTGTCGGCGGACTTCGGGCTGCGCCCGCCACCCGCTGACGCCAGTGCCGAAGCCGATGTGTTGGCGCAGCCCGGCGGCGCGCAGGGACTGCACACGATGCTCGGGCGCAAATGCGGGTCTTGCGGTGCGAACGCGGTGATTCGCAAGGACGGATGTGATTTCTGTACGGCGTGCGGTGAAGTGGGGGCGTGCGGGTAAAGCCGTGGACGTTGGTTGACCTTGGTTGAGGGCGCCGGCCGACGCCCTCAACCGTCAATCTGCGAGGCACGCAACAGCATCACCTTGCTCGATCCGATCCCCCTGCATCCCGCTGCGCCACCGCGCAATCCTGCGAAGCCGCGTTTCAGCCGACTCTCGCGTAATAGAGATTCTGCGGATGCTTCGCTTCGGCGAAGAAGAACCAGCGCTCCGCGACGAGACCCGCGTACTGCACGAGACAGGCCGCGGCCAGCAATCCGAGCGACACGCCGATCGAATCCAGCCGCGCGCCGAGCGCCATCAGCACGACCGGCACGACGAACGCGGTGACGAGAAAACCCCACTTGATGCCGCGCAGCGTCCCCGCCGACTTGCCGTGAAAGAACTCGCGCAGATTGAACGCGCCGGCCGTGAAGCCGCGCGACACCTGCACGAGCTTCGGATTGCGGATCCCGGTCGCGCTTTGCACCGTCGACTTCGGCCGCAAACGCGCATTGCGCACCAGCGACGCCGAGCGGCTCGCGCAGCCCGCGAGCGTGAGCGCGCATGCGCAGACGGCGAGCCCCACGGTCAACGCGGGCGCGCACCACGCGCTCAGCGCCGTGACCAGCGTGAAGCCCGACGCGCAGCCGAGCAGCACGAAGTTGACCAGCGTGAGCGGCGTCGCCCATTCCTGCAGGAAGCGCAGACACGCGTAGATCATTGCGGTGCAGACGAACAGCGTCGCGCTCGCCAGCACGCCGAGCCAGCCCAGCGCGAGCGACCACGGCGAACCGAACCCGTGCGCGACGCCGTAAAAAAACGCGCAGGCGAGAAACGCCGGCAGGCACAGACATTCACGCGAGAGCCACGAGGTTCGCCACATCGCGATCGCCCGCCATGCGCGCTCGGGGTGACCGAGATGGAAGAACGACGCGATCAGCCCGAGCCCGCCCAACAGCACCGACACCGCCGCGCCGATGACATAGAACGCAGCCGTGGGGGGCGCGACGAAACCCAGTTGCGCCGCGCTCTCCACGCCGACGAGCGCGATCAGCAAGCCTTGGGCCGCGCCGCTTAAAGTAGTGAGGAAAACTACGGAGAATGCCGGATTCATCGTGAGGTCCTGTGTGGATTCCGTTGGATGGGCGTTGAGATGCGCGTTTAGATGCGCGTCGCCATCGACGCGAGATGCAGTTCGCCGCGCTCCAGTTGCGCGTCTGGCGAAGCGGGTGGGAGCGTCGCGTCGGTAGCGGACGAGCCGGCCACTTTGCACGAGCACGCGTCGCTGCCGCAGCCCGACGCCGCGGTGGGCACGCGCGGCAGATAATGATTCGCGGGCCGCGTGTTCCACTCGGGCATCAGCTGATAGCCGCCCCGCTCCTCGATCGCTTTCGACACCACCGACTGCGGATCGTGAATGTCGCCGAAGAGCCGCGCCGAGGTCGGGCACGCGAGCACACAGGCCGGCTGCCGATCACGCTCGGAGAGATTTTCATCGTGAATGCGATCGACGCACAACGTGCACTTGGTCATCTCCTTGCGCGCTTCGTCGAGTTCGCGCGCGCCGTACGGACACGCCCACGCGCAGTACTTGCAGCCGATGCAGCGGTCGAAATCGACCAGCACCAGGCCGTCTTCCTTACGCTTGTAGCTCGCCCCGGTCGGACAGACCGGCACGCACGGCGGGTCCTCGCAGTGCAGACACGATTTCGGAAAATGGATCGTCTCGGCATTCGGGAAACTGCCGGCTTCGAAAGTCTGCACGCGGTTGAAGAAGGTGCCGGACGGGTCCGCGTCGTACGGGTTCAGGTCGGCGAGACTGCCCGATTCGCCCGACGTGTTCCACTCCTTGCAACTCGTCACGCACGCCTGGCATCCCACGCACACATTCAGATCGATCACCAACGCCATCTGGGTCATCTAACGCTCCTTGCCCCTGCCAGCTAGACAGTGCTTGCCGCTTTCAGTGGCGCCATTGCTGCCACCGCCCTTGCTTTGCTGCTTGACCTCGCCACTTGCGTTGCGACTTGCGCTCGCAAGTGCGCCGCTACTCCCGCCGGTTCGCGCCCCGCAGCCGCGCCGCGAACTCGCCTCGTCCCGCGAAGTAGGTTTGCACGATCCGCGAGACCACGCCGTTCGAACCCGGCAGTGCCGGCATCGCGTCGAATTGCGGCAGCGTGTGCCGCGCATCGGCTTCAGCCGGATAGATCCGCACGCGCACGTCGTACCACGCGGCCTGGCCGGTCACCGGATCGGAGTTCGACAGCCGCGAGGCCGCTGCGTCGCGACCGGGCAGTTCGTCGGTGATCAGGTGATTGAGCAGGAAGCCGCGCCGCGCTTCGTTTGCGCCCGGGCCGAGATTCCATGCGCCCGCCGCCTTGCCGATCGCGTTCCACGTCCACACGGTGCCAGGCTCGACGGTCTCGCTGAAGCGCGCCATGCAGCGCACGCGACCCCATTGCGATTCCGCGTAAATCCAGCTGCCATCCTCGATGCCGTTTTCGGCGGCCATCAACGGGTTCATGTACAGATAGTTCTCCCCATGAATCTGCCGCAGCCATGCGTTCTGCGAGTCCCACGAGTGGTACATCGCCATTGGGCGCTGTGTCACGGCAGCGAGCGGGAAGCGCGCGAGATCGGTGGCCGCGCTTTCGAGCGGCGCGTACCAGAACGGCAGCGGATCGAAGTACTTTTCTACGCGCGCGCGCAGATGATCCGGCGGCTGCCTGCCGCTCGTGCGCCCTTGCGCGGCGAGCCTGAACTTCTGCATCACGTCGGAGTAAAGCTGGATCAGGATCGGCTCGTTGAATTTGCGAAAGCCATTCTTGACCGCCCAGTCTAGATACGGGCCATTGCAGTTGCGCATGTACTGCAGCGTCTCGGGCAGCCGGTAATGGAACACGCAATTGTTCTTCGCGTACTGTTCCCATTGCTTTGGATTCGGCTCGCCCACCAGCGCCTTGTCGCCATCCTTGCCGCGCCAGCCGATCAGAAAGCCCACGCCGGAGTCCGGCGCGGTCGTGTGATTGATGATGAAGTCGGGATAGTCGCGAAAGCGCCGCACGCCATAGGCGGTGGTGAACGCGGGAAACTTCAGCCGCGACGCGAGTTCGATCAGCACTTCCTGGAACGGTTTGCACTCGCCCGTGGGCGGCACGACCGGCACGCGCACCGAATCCACCGGACCGTCGAATTCGGAGATCGGCCTGTCGAGCATCGACATCGCGTCGTGCCGTTCGAGGTAGGTCGTGTCCGGCAGGATCAGATCGGCGAAGGCGGTCATCTCCGACTGGAACGCGTCGCACACCACGAGAAACGGAATCTTGTACTCGCCGTTCGCGTGCCTGTCGGCGAGCATCTCGCGGACTTTCATCGTGTTCATCGACGAATTCCACGCCATGTTGGCCATGAAAATCATCAGCGTGTCGATCGGATACGGATCGCCGCGCCACGCGTTGGTGATCACGCTATGCATCACGCCATGCACGGCGAGCGGATATTCCCACGAGAAAGCCTTGTCGATGCGCACCGGGCCGCCGTGTTCGTCGATGAACAGGTCTTCGGGCGCGGCGGGCCAACCGAGCGGGCCGGTCGCGAGCGGCGTGTTCGGCTTGATGGCGTCGGGGCTGTTCGGCGGTTTGGCCGAGGGCGGCACCGCGCGCGGAAACGGCGACTTGTGGCGAAAGCCGCCGGGACTGTCGATCGTGCCGAGCAAGGACATCAGCACCGCGAGCGCGCGGATCGACTGGAAGCCATTGGAGTGCGCGGCGAGTCCGCGCATCGCGTGAAAGGCCACCGGGTTGCCGGTCACCGTTTCGTGCGTCTCGCCCCATGCGTCGGTCCAGCGGATCGGCAATGTGATGCGGTGCTCGCGGCTCGTCTGGATCATCTCGCCCGCGAGGCGGCGAATCGTATCCGCCGCGATGCCGGTGATTTCGGCGGCCCACTCGGGCGTGCAGTCGGCCACGCGCTCGCGCAGCAACGCGAACGACGGCGTGACCGGCGTGCCGTCGCCGAGCGTATAGCGGCCGTCGAGCGCGGGCGTCACGCCAGGTGCGTGATGCGGCACCGCGCGCCCGGCTTCTGCATCCCACCACAAATGATTCTGCGGAAACAGCGGATTGCCGGCCGGCCGTTCCTGATCACGCACGAACAGGCCGAAGTTTTCGCTGGCCTCGTCGAGATCGACGAGTTCCGCCGCGTTCGTATAGCGGCGCACGAACTCGTGATCCCACGCGTCGGCGGCGATCAGTTCATGCAGGAACGCCATGAAGAGCGCACCATCGGTGCCGGGTTTGATCGGCACCCACTCGTCGGCGATCGCCGCATAGCCGGTGCGGATCGGATTGATCGCGATGAAGCGGCCGCCCGCGCGCTTGAACTTCGAGATCGCGATCTTCAGCGGATTCGAGTGATGGTCTTCGGCGGTGCCGATCATGAAGAACAGTTTCGCGCTGTCCAGATCCGGCCCGCCGAATTCCCAGAACGAGCCGCCTATCGTGTAGATCATGCCCGCCGCCATGTTGGCCGAGCAGAAGCCGCCATGCGCGGCGTAGTTGGGTGTACCAAACTGTTTGGCGAACAGCCCGGTCAGCGCCTGCATCTGGTCACGGCCAGTGAAGAGCGCGAATTTCTTCGGATCGGTCCCGCGGATCGCGGCAAGGCGCTTTTCAAGCACGTCGAAGGCAACTTCCCACGATACCGGCTCGAACTGTGCGCTGCCCCGCTCCGCACCGGCCTTGCGCATCAACGGCTGGGTCAGGCGCGCGGGGGAGTACTGCTTCATGATGCCGGAGGCGCCCTTCGCGCAGATCACCCCCTGATTCAGCGGATGCTCCGGATTGCCGTCGATGTAACGCACCTCGCCGTCACGCAGATGCACGCGAATGCCGCAGCGGCAGGCGCACATGTAGCAGGTGGTGGTTTTGATGTCGAGCCGTTCGTTCTGCGTGCGGGCGTGGTGTTCCATGCGGAATCTCCGTCGCTGCTGCGGGGGTGCAGCGGGATGGTGCAGTACCGACCATCCTATTCGCGCTGGCGTCAGAAGGGAAATCGCGATTCGCGACGGAAACTATCCGCGTGGCCGATAGTTTCCGTCGGGCTTTCAGTGAGGCGCTGTTTCAACCACGGGCTGACTGGCCGTGCGCGTTCAACCGCGTCCCTGCAGTTGCGCGATCAACGCGTCCGGGATCTCGACGCCCTCCTGCTGCGCCGTCCGCGCGAGGCTTTCGCGCCGATAACCCGGCAAGCGCACGTCGTCGTCCTCGAGCATGATCCCGATCAACGCTTCCACGCGCGACAGATAAGCGTCGTCGCCGGCGAGCGCGCCCGGATCGATCGCCCAGAACAGATGGCCGATGCGCGAGCGCTCGCCTTCCTCGGTCAGGAACGAGCCCGCTTCGTAGCCGAAGTTCGCGCCGGTCAGCGCGGCCGCCAGCAACTCGACGACCAGCGCGAGCATCGCGCCTTTCGCGCCGCCGAACGGCAGCATCATGCCGTCGAGCGCGGCACGCGCGTCGGTGGTCGGCAAGCCGTCGCGGGTGGTCGCCCAGCCTTCGGGAATCGGCTTGCCGTCGCGCGCGGCGATCGCGATCTTGCCGCGCGCGATCTGCGACAGCGCGAGGTCGATCACGAGCGGCTCGCCGTTGCGACGCGGGAACACCGCCGCGATCGGATTGGTGCCGAACAGCGCGCGCCGGCCGCCCCACGCCGGCATCGCCCCCGGCGAATTGCTGAACGCGAGCGCGACCATGCCCGCTGCGCCCAGCGCGGCGAGATGAGCCGCACCCACGCCGAAGTGATGGCTGCGCTTCACACCCGCCACCGCGCTGCCGAATTGCCGCGCGCGTTCGATCAATGTCGACACCGCGAGATCGCAGGCCGGATACGCGAGACCGTCCGCGGCGTCGATCAGCACCGTCGCGCCGCGATCCGCGACGATGGCCGCGTGCGCGGCGGGATCGACGCGGCCGTTGCGCAACTGCGCGCAATACATCGGCAGACGCGACACGCCGTGGGACGACAAGCCGCGCAGGTCGGCATAGACCAGCGCGCGCGCCGTCGAGTCAGCGGTTGCCGGCAACGCGCCGGCGTGACGCAGTGAGCCGACGGCAAGCTCGGTGAGCGCGTCGGGAAGCAGTCGGGCCATCGATCATTCCTCTGGTTGGGTGGTTCAGGGGGCGTCAGTTTGACATGGCCTTTGGCGTCGCATCCGGGTTGGCGTCCGGTGATGTGTCCGTCAACGCCGCGGCCACCCGTTCGGCGACGAGCGAACTCACCCGCTCGTTGGCCTGCCTCGTCAAGCCGGCAATATGCGGCGTGAGAATCAGGTTCGGCGCATCGGCAAGCGGCGAGCCGCGCCGCAACGGTTCGTCCGCGAAGACGTCGAGCGCGGCGCCCGCCAGGCGCCCTTCGCGCAACGCGGCGGCGAGCGCATGTTCGTCGAGCGTGCCGCCGCGCGCCGTGTTGATCACGATCGCGCCGTGCCTGAGCCGCGCGATGCGCTCGCTATCGAGCAGATGGCGCGTCGCGTCGGAGAGCGGCACGTGCAGCGTGACGACATCGGCGAGCGCGAGCGCATCGTCGAGCGCCATGCCGCGTGCGCCGGTGCTGCGCCAGCACGGCGCGGCGGCGGGCTGTTGCGGATCGTAGCCGACCACCGTCATGCCGAGTCCGCGCGCCAGCCCGGCGACCCGCTGGCCGATCCCGCCGAAGCCGATCACCGCCAGCACGCTGCCGGCGGCTTCCCGCCCGCTCGACAAAGCCTCGCGCGGCCAGGCGCCCGCCGCGACCTCGGCGCTGTGCAGATACGCGCCGCGCAGCAACACGAGCGTGGTAGCGATCACGTATTCGGCGACGGCCTGCGCGTTCGCGCCGGTCGCCGGGAACACGGCCACGTTACGCGCGGCACAGGCGGCGAGATCCAGATTGTCCAGACCGACGCCGAGCCGTCCGACCACGCTGAGGTTCGCGCCGGCATCGAGCAGCGCCGCCGTGACCCGGGTGCGGTTTCGCACGATCAGCGCGTGCGCGTCGGCCAGTTCGGCGGCGAGCCGCTCGGGCTCGCCGAACAGCGTGGGATCGAAGCGCACGTCGAAGCGTTGCCGCAACGTGTCGATTGCCGCCTCGTCCATGAACTCGCTGATGACGATCTTCTTCGCGATGGTCGTCATTTAGCCGCCCTTTCCCGCGGCGAGGCGGCTGGCTTCGTCGAGACCGGGGTGCGCCGGTTGCGGCTTCGGCTGCGGTTGCCGCGGCGCCTGAACCTGCGCCTGCACTTCGCGCGGCGCGGCCAGGAATTCGCGTGCCGCCCGCGCATCGAATGCGCCTTCCCAGCGCGCGACCACCAGCGTCGCCACCACGTTGCCGATCATATTGGTCAGCGCGCGGACTTCGTTGAGCACGCGGTCGACGCCGAGAATCAGCGTGATGCCCGCCACCGGAATGATGTTGTGGGTCGACAACGTGGCAGTCAGCGCGACCAGCGCCGCGCCCGCCACCCCCGCGCCGCCTTTGGAGGTCAGCATCAGGATCGCCAGCAGCCCGACCTGCTGCATCAGCGTCAGATGCGTGTTGGTGGCCTGCGCGATGAAGAGCGAGGTCATCGTCAGATAGATCGCCGCGCCGTCGAGATTGAACGAATAGCCGGTGGGCAGCACGAGGCCGACGATCGCGCGCGGGCAGCCCATGCGTTCGAGCTTCTCCATCAGACGCGGCAGCACGGATTCCGTGGTGGACGTGCCGAGCACGATCAGCAGTTCCTCGCGGAAGTAGCGCAGAAGCGGCCACAGCCCCACGCCGGCCCAGCGCGCGGCCGCGCCGAGCACGATCGCGATGAACAGGATACTGGTGATGTAGAAGCACAGGATCAGCAGGCCCAGTTGCTGCAACGTGCCGATGCCGTACTTGCCGACCGTGAACGCAATCGCGCCGAATGCGCCGAGCGGCGCGAGCCGCATGATCATCTCGACGATGCGCATGAGCGTGTCGCCGAACTGCTCGATGCCGCGCATCAGCAAGCGGCTGCGTTGCGACATGATCGACAGCGCGATGCCGAACAGCACCGAGAACAGCAGCACCTGCAGCAGATCGCCGCGAGCGAACGCGCCCACCACCGAGTTCGGCACGATCATGTCGATGAAGCCCGACGAGCTCACGTGCGCGTCCGCCACGTAATGCGACATCGCGTGGGTATCGAGCGAAGCGGGATCGATGTTGAGTCCCTCGCCCGGGCGCAGCACGTTCGCGACGACGAGGCCGAGCACGAGCGCGACGGTGGTCACGACCTCGAAGTACAGCAGCGTCTTGAAGCCGACTCGGCCGACCTGCTTCAGGCTTTCCATGCGCGCGATGCCCACCGACACGGTGCAGAAGATCACGAGCGTGATCAGCATCTTGATGAGGCGAATGAACGTATCGCCAAGCGGTTTCATTTCCACACCGAACTTAGGCCAGAAATAACCGACGAGAATACCGGCGGCAAGTCCGATCAGGACCTGCACGTAGAGATGTTTGAGCACGCGCAAGATGGTGTCTCCTCCACTCGCTGCTGCCAGATGTCGAGCCGGCGCCGCTGCCGCCTGAAATGCCGGCACGGGCGGCTTCGCGGCCGGTCTCCGTGCCGGCGTGCGCCGGGAATGTGGGGGCCGCTCCGTTCGTGGCTGGCGGGCTTGCCTGCTAATCCTGCAAAGCGAGACTACCAGATGAACGCAGCGGCCGGACCGCCGCAATCAGGCGCTTTCGAACAGACGCGTCAGCACGAACTCGCGATGACCGAGCGCTTCCGCCGCGGTGAAGCGGCCGTTGATCGTGGCCATCATGCATTTGAGCAGCTTGTCGCCGCTCTGGTCGAGATTCTGCTCGCGCTGCAGGATGCCGGTCACGTCCACGTCGATATGCTCGCCCATCGTGCGGACCGTGCGCGGATTCGCGCAGATCTTGATGACCGGCACGATCGGATTGCCGATCACGTTGCCCTGCCCCGTCGGGAAAAAATGCACCGCGAAGCCCGATGCCGCGCACAGCGTCACCATCTCGGCGGCCGCCGACGACGAGTCCATGAACCACAGCCCCGCATGCGTCGGCTCCTCGGCTTTGTCCAGCACGCCGTCGACCATGCACTTCTTGCCGATCTTCTGGATGTTGCCGAGCGCCTTCTCTTCGATCGTGGTCAGGCCGCCCGCGATGTTGCCCTTGGTCGGCTGCGACTCGGAGAGGTCGTCGGTTTTCCAGCGGTTGATCATCTCCTGATAGCGGTCGAACATGAACTGGAAGCGCTCGCGCACGCCGTCGTTCGCGCAGCGCGCGGCGACGATCTGCTCGCCGCCGGTCAGCTCCGAGGTCTCGCCGAACACGAGCGTGGTGCCGAGGCCATACAGTTTGTCGAATGCATTGCCGACGGTCGGATTCGCGCCGCAGCCCGACGTGGTGTCCGACTCGCCGCATTTGGTCGACACCCACAGATCCGAGATCGAACACTCCTCGCGATCGAGCGAGGTCGCGTACTGCACCATTTCCTTTGCCGCCTTCGACGCCCGCATGATCGTGTCGTGATCGCCGTGCAGTTCGATGCCGAAGCCCATCACCGGCTTGCCCGTTTTCGCGATGCCGCCGACCACGCGCTTGGTCCAGCCTTCCTCGATGCCGATCACGATCACCGCCGCGACGTTCGGATTGCTGCCCGCGCCGATCAGCGTGCGGAAGTGCAGATCCAGATCGGCGCCGAACTGCAGCCGCCCATACGGATGCGGCAGCGCCATGGTGCCCTTGATGTTGTGTTCGACCGCTTGCGCCGCGGCGTTCGACAGATCGTCGACCGGCAGGATGATCACGTGGTTGCGTACGCCCACGCGGCCATTGTCGCGACGATAGCCGCGGAAAGTCGTATCCAGGTCAATCACGCTCATGGTGTCTCTCTCGTTCGGGTTGGTGCGGCTCGATTCCGCGAAGTGATAGTGCTCGCTGCGTGGTGCGGCAGCGCCGCTTACCAGCGCTTCGTCTTGATGTTGTGCACGTGCGCGTGCTCGCCGGCCTTGATCGGCGCAACCACCTTGCCGATGTCCACGCCGTACTTGAACACCGTGTCGCCCACGGCCATGTCTTTGAGCGCCACCTTGTGACCGATCGGAATGTCCTGCTTCGCCGGGAAGCTGACGATCTCGTCGTCGTCCATGATCCATGCGTTCAGTTGCGTGCCCGCCTTGATGCCCTCGACGACCGCCACGCCGACTGTGTCCTTCGCTTCGTGCAGAACGATGTGGATCGTCTTGCGTTCGGGCGACGCACCCGCTGCCGGGGTGCTGTTGATGTCTGCCGTGGGATTGCTCATTAGCGTCTCCGTTCGTGTGATGAATGCGGTGGGGTGCCGCCGGGGCAACGCGCTCGAAACGCGCTGCGGTGAATCGATATTAGGCGGCGACTTAGCGGATGTCAACTAGGTCATCTATATGTGTTAGAGGAGTGTTTTCCACTAGTGCCGCGCCGCTCGCGGCCTGCGAGGCCCGTGCCAGAGCGGCTGCGCGCCGATCCGTCGAGCCCGGTGCGCGATCTCGCGTTTCCCCGAGTTTGATTTCGCCTACATCATCGCCTAGACTCCACACTCATACAGATGACCTAAATAACACCGATCATCTCGAGGCGGCGTCAGGCGCTTCGAGATGCATCCGAAAAAAGCTGAACGCATGCCGGCGCCCGTGCGCGAAAAAGTCACGCCGCGCACCACCGGCCACTGGAGACACGCATGATGCTTGCCCCACTCTTCACGGCGCTCGCGCTATTCGCGCCGGCGCCGCATCCCCGGTCATTCATTCAGGCACGCGCGCCCACGCGCACGCCCTAGCGGCCCTCCCCCTGCTCGCCCCGCTTTCGTCCGATCTTCCCCACGCGCGCCGCCACGGCGCTCCACCAACATAGGGTGTGCCAGCCATGAACGTGCAGAGACTGTTTCGAACGATCGGCATGAGCTGTGTCCTGTCGGCCATGCTGGCCGCCGGCGCCGCGCGAGCCGAACTGAGCGAGGTGAAGATCGCGCGGCAATACGGCGTGAGCTACCTGCCGCTGATGATCATGCAGGACCAGAAGCTGTTCGAGAAACACGCGGCGCAGGAGGGCATCAAGGATCTGAAGGTGTCGTGGGTCGAGTTCGCGGGCGGCAACGTGATGAACGACTCGCTGCTCTCCAACTCGTTGCAGATCGCCTCGGGCGGCGTCGCGCCGCTCGTGCTGCTGTGGTCGCGCACCGCCGGCACGCCGGTCGAGGTCAAGGCGCTCGCCGCGATCAATTCGATGCCGCTGCTGCTCAATACGACCAACGCGAAAGTGAAGACGCTGAAGGACTTCACCGGCCAGGACAAGATCGCGTTGCCGGCGGCCAAAGTGTCGATCCAGGCGATCACGTTGCAGATGGCCGCCGAAAAAGCATTCGGCGCGGGCAACCAGGGACAGCTCGACAAATACACCGTGTCGCTCTCGCATCCCGATGCGCAGCAGGCGCTGATGTCCGGCAACAGCGAGGTCACCGCGCATTTCGGTTCGCCGCCGTTCCAGGAGCAGGAATTGCAGAAGCAGAACGTGCATACGGTGCTCAATTCGTACGACGTGCTCGGCGGCAAGTCGAGTTTCAATCTGGTCTGGTGCACGACGCGCTTCTATCAGGAGAACCCGAAACTCACGAAGGCCTTCATGGACGCGCTAAATGAATCGCAGGCGTGGATCAATCACGACAAGCACGCAGCCGCGGTCGCCTACCTGCGCATCTCGAAGGAGAAGAGCAGCGTCGAGGAAGTGGAAAAAATGATCACGTCGCCCAACGTGTCGTTCACCACGGTCCCGCAGAACACGATCAAATACGCCGACTTCATGGCGCGCACCGGTCTGATCAAGAAGAAGCCGGCCTCGTGGAAGGACATGTTCTTCCCCACCGCTCAATCCCTGCAAGGAAGCTGACATGCGCGCCGCGACTCAAGCCACGCCTTATCCCGACTCCGCGCCGCTACTCGCCGTGCGCGGCGTGACGCTGCAATACAAGACCCCGAAGACGCTCGTGATGGCGACCTACCGCGTCGACTTCGAAGTGTTCAAGAGCGATCGCTTCGTGTTGCTGGGGCCGTCCGGCTGCGGCAAGTCGACCTTGCTGAAGAGCGTCGGCGGCTATCTCGCGCCGACCGAAGGCACGATCTCGCTCAAGGGCAAGACGGTCACGCGGCCGGGCCCCGACCGGATGATGGTGTTCCAGGAATTCGACCAGCTATTGCCCTGGAAAACGGTCCGGCAGAACGTGATGTTCGCGCTGCAGGCCTCGCATCGGCTGCACGGCAAGGAGATCGAAGAGCGCGCGATGCACTACATCGAGAAGGTCAATCTCGCTTCGTTCGCCGACAGCTATCCGCATACGCTCTCGGGCGGCATGAAGCAGCGCGTCGCGATTGCGCGCGGCATGGCGATGGAGCCCGACATCCTGCTGATGGACGAACCGTTCGCCGCGCTCGACGCGCTCACGCGCCGCAAGATGCAGGACGAACTGCTCGCGCTGTGGGAGGAGACGCGCTTCACGGTGCTGTTCGTCACGCACTCGATTCCGGAGGCGATCAAGGTCGGCAGCCGGATTCTGCTGCTGTCGCCGCACCCGGGCCAGGTAAAGGCCGAACTGGAAACGGCGAGCACGCCGCAAGAGGCTGTTGCGCTCGAAAAGCGCATCCAGCACATGCTGTTCGAAGACGAGATCGAGAGGGCGGAAAATGTCTGACATGCTTACTCATGACGGTTCCGGTCAGCGCGACGCGCCCGCGGTCGTGCGGCGCTCCGAGGTGGTCCGCGAGCCCGCGGAAACCCGCGAGTTCAGCGTCGTCGAAAAGCCGTTGTCGCCGTTCGAGCGGCTCTACAACCAGGCATGGATCCGCAAGCTGATCATCTTGCTGTTGCTCGCGGGCGTGTGGGAAATCTATGGCCGCGTGCTGAACAATCCGCTGCTTTTTCCGACCTTCAGCGCGACCATCGAGGCGTTCTTCAAAAGCATCGCGAGCGGCGAACTGCCGGGCAAGGCATGGGCGTCGATCCATGTGCTGCTGATCGGCTACGCCT
Organism: Paraburkholderia strydomiana; assembly: GCF_046030495.1. Lineage (GTDB taxonomy): Bacteria > Pseudomonadota > Gammaproteobacteria > Burkholderiales > Burkholderiaceae > Paraburkholderia > Paraburkholderia strydomiana_A. Next base: position 155,114 of record NZ_JAQQCJ010000015.1, on the reverse strand, counting down.
GCGGGATCGTGCTCGCGGCCCTGCTCACGGCGGCGGCGATTACCTCGCGCATCGGCACGGATTTTCTGGAGACGATGACCTCGATGCTCAATCCGCTGCCGGCCATCGCACTACTGCCGCTCGCGCTGATCTGGTTCGGCCTCGGCAACGGCAGCCTGATCTTCGTGCTGGTGCATTCGGTGACGTGGTCGGTCGCATTGAATACGCACTCGGGATTTCTGTCGGTGAGCAATACGCTGAAGATGGTCGGGCGCAACTACGGTCTGCGCGGCGGCCGCTATGTGTGGCAGATTCTCGTGCCCGCCGCGTTTCCGAGCATCCTGACCGGGCTGAAGATCGGCTGGGCCTTCGCGTGGCGCACGTTGATCGCAGCGGAGCTGGTGTTCGGCGTGAGTTCGGGTTCGGGTGGTCTCGGCTGGTTCATCTACGAGAACAAGAACCTGCTCGACATCGCCAACGTGTTTGCCGGACTGTTCACGGTGATCCTGATCGGACTCGCGGTCGAGAACCTGATTTTCCGCGTGCTGGAGCGTCACACGGTGCAGCGCTGGGGCATGCAATGAAGGTAACATGATGAACGAACCGAACCGGGACCGCCGTGAGTGCAATCCGCTATTTCGTGACGTTTCTGTCGGTGGCGCGGCACGGCTCCTTCGCGGCCGCCGCTGAGGAAGTGTGTCTCACGCAGGCCGCGGTCGGCCTGCAGATGCGCTCGCTCGAACGCGATCTCGACCTCGTGCTGTTCGATCGCGCGGCGCGTTCGGTATCGCTCAGCGCGCAAGGCCGCGCGGTGCTGCCGCTCGCGGAAACGCTGGTGGCCAACTACCGCCAGATTCTCGCGACCGGCGACGCCGGTGAACTGTCCGGCACGGTGCGCGTGGGCGCGCTGGTGTCATCGCTGATGGGCGCGTTCGCCGATGCGATGCTCAAGCTCAAGCAGCGCTATCCCCGTCTCGATCTGAAGCTGTTCACGGGCTTGTCGAGCGATTTCGCCGCACGCGTGGAAAGCGGCGAACTGGATGCGGCGATCGTCGCGCAGTCGCCGTCCGCATTGCCGGCCGCGCTCAAATGGACCATGCTGTATAGCGAGCCGATGGTGTTCATCTCACCGGCGGGCGCGCCGCACGCGTCGATCGACGCGCTGCTCGAAGAGCCCTTCATCCGCTTCGACCGTCACACGTGGACCGGCGTGCTGGTCGACAACGCGCTGCGCCAACTCGGCACGGCGCGCCACGAAATCATGGAATTGAACTCGATCGAAGCGATCTCGGAGATGGTGCGGCGCGGCTTCGGCGTGTCGATCGTGCCGCTGCTCGCCAACGCGAACTGGACCCGCGAGTCGGGGCTCCAGGTGACGCCCTTGCCGGAGCGGGTGACGCCGCGCCGGGTCGGGCTGCTCGAGCGGCGCGATCATCCGCGCGAGGCGTTCACGGACGCGGTCAAGCGTCATTTCATCGACACCGCCGAGCTTTCCTCTTCAAGCAACGACTCGCCCGGCCGCACCCGCGTGAACTGAACGCGCTGGCGGCTCGCGGCGAAGCGCTCGCCTTCGAGGCGCAGGCACATGTATTCGGACGTCTCCAGATCGCCCGCTTCCGGAAAGTCCTCGCGATAATGCGCGCCGCGCGAGTTCTCGCGCAGCAGCGCGGATTCGGTGATCGCGCGGCTCACGAGGATCAGGTTGCGCAGATTCATCCAGTCGTGCCACGACAGATTGAAGCGTAAGTCGCGGCCGTCGACGCCGGTCTGTTCGAGCTGCGTCTCCAGTTCGCCGAGCTGGCGGCGCGCGCGTTCGAGCCCCTCGGCGTCGCGCAGGATGCCGACGTCGTTCCACATCACTTCGGCGAGCGCGTCGCGGATCGCTTCGAGGTCGCCCGGCGGCTGATGCAATGGACGCGTGCAACGCGCCATCGCCGCGTTGAGCGCGTCCGTGTCGGCGGTGGCGAAATAGCCGTGACGCGGCACCCAAGCCGCCAGTGTGTCGCCCGCAATGCCGCCGAACACCGTCGAATTCGCGACGCCATTGCCGCCCAGCCGGTTCGCGCCGTGCACGCCGCCTGCATCCTCGCCGGCGACGAACAGGCCCGGCAACGTGGTCGCGCACTGCGCGTCGAACACGACGCCGCCCATCATGTAGTGCGCGGTCGGCACCACTTCGACGAGGCCGCCCGCCAGATCGAAACCGCAATCGGCGCAACGCTCGACCATCCCCTTGAACTTCTGACGCACGCTGTCCGCGCCGAGATGATGCATCTGCAGATAGACGCCGCCATTGGGCGTCGCGTGCCCGGCGCGCAATTCGCGGAAGATGCTGCGCGACACCACGTCGCGGGTGGCGCGCTCGGCGCGCGGGTCGTACGCCTGCATGAAGCGCTCGCCCGCGCCGGTCAGCAGATAGCCGCCCGCGCCGCGCAACCCCTCTTCGAGCACCGTGCCGGTCATACGCGTACCCGCGCCCGCGAGCAATCCGGTCGGATGAAACTGCACCATCTCCATGTCGCGCAGCGTGAGGCCGGCGCGCAACGCCATCGCCATGCCGTCGCAGCTCTTGTCGCCGCTCGGCGTGTGATAGCGATACATGGTCGGGCCGCCGCCGGTCGCAAGCAGCACCGCGCGCGTGCGCACGAACACGAATTCGCCGCTGCGCATGTCGATCATCAGCACGCCGGCGAGCGTCGCGCCGTCGCGGCTGCGGATGAACTCGACCGCGCGATGCTCTTCGAGCCGCTCGATGCCGCGCGCCCACACCTGCTCCGCAAGCCGGTTGATGATTTCGATGCCGGTCTGGTCGCCCTTGTGCACGGTACGGTCGAACGTCTGCCCGGCGAACGCTTTCTGCCGCACCGAGCCGTCCGGGTTGCGGTCGAAGAAGCAGCCCAGTTCGTTTTCGAGTTCACGAATCCGTTCGAGCGCGCCCGTCACCAGCATCCACGCGAGGTCCTGATTCGAGAGCCACTTACCGCCTTCGATCGTGTCCATGAAATGGCGCTCGACCGAATCGCCCGGCGCGAGCGCGACGTTGTAGCCGCCCTGCACCATGCGCGTACAGCCGCATTTGCCGAGCAGCCCTTTGACGGCAACGGTGATGCGCAGGTGCGGCGCGGCGGCCTGCGCGTGCAACGCGGCGAACAGGCCCGCGCCGCCGCTGCCCAGAATGAGGATGTCGGTATCGAACTGTTTCATCGCGATGCGCTCTCCGATGCCTCAAGCACGAATGCCGAGCGACGCGAGCACCGCGTCGCGCTGCGTGCGCGTGTTCTGTTGGACGGCGGTGTAAAGGCTGCCGCCGTGACTGTCCATCGCAACCAGCAGCGGCCCGAAGCCGTGAATGCGCAAACGCCACAGCGACTCCGGATTGAGATCGTCGAGATCGACGTCTTCGATCTGCTCGATCCACGTGGTTTCGAGCGCCGCCGTGCCGCCGACGATCGCGAGGTACACGCCGCCGAACTCCGCGAACGCCGCGCTCGACGCCGCGCCGAGCCCACCCTTGCCGATCACCGCGCGCACACCGCAGGTTTGCATCAGCGGCGCGGTGAAGCGCTCCATGCGCATCGACGTCGTCGTGCCGATGCACACCGGCTCGTAGCCCGCCGGATGCTGCGGCGAGACGTCGACGCGCCGCACGTTCGGCGCGGTATGGATCACCGCGTGGCCGCGCAGATCGAAGCGCGTGGCGCGGCCGTGATCGAACATATGAATCTGGGTGGCGTCGCGAATGCCGAACAGCGTGCGGTTCAGCGTGACCGTGTCGCCGATGCGCAGCGCGCGGATCTGCGCGTCGCTCGCGGGCATGTCGAGCGTGTGATGCGTGCCGTTCGCCGGTGTGCTTAACGGTGTGCTCATGGACGTTTCAGTAGCCATACTCGACTCCCTGCGCGCTCAGCGTGGCGCGCGCGCGCCGCGCCGAATGACACTGCATGTTCACGGCGACCGGGTTCATCGTGATGTGCGTCGCCGCGAGCTCGACATGCACGGCGAACGCGGTCGCATCGCCGCCGAGCCCCTGCGGCCCGACGCCCAGCTGATTGACCGCCGCCGACATCTGCCGCTCCAGCGCCGCGCCGTGCTCGTCGCCGCAGTGCGTGCCGAGCGGCCGCGTGGCCGCCCGCTTGGCCAGCGCGACGCACAGGTCCGAGGTGCCGCCGACGCCCACGCCGACGATCGTCGGCGGACAGGTCTTGCCACCGGCCTCGACCACGCAGTCGATCACGAAGCGCCGGATCGCGTCGACACCCTCGGCTGGAATTGCCATGCGCAGAAACGAGTTGTTCTCCGAGCCGCTGCCCTTCGGAATCATTTCGATCGACAGCGTGCCCGGCGTCGCGTCGAAATCGATGTGGATCACGGGCACCCCGGCGCCGCACGAATTCTGCTCGTTGTGACGCGTGAGCGGATGCACGACCGACGAGCGCAGCGGATGCTCATGCGTGGCGCGCGCACAGCCGCTGCGGATCGCGGCCTTCAACCGCAGGCCGTCGAAGCGCACACCCTCACCGAGCGTGACGTTGTAGATCGGCAGGCCGGTGTCCTGGCACAGCAGATTGTCGGCTTGCTCAGCTACCACGATGTTCTGCCGCATCGTGCCGAGCACGCGGCGCGCGGTGTCGTTGCGCTCGCTGGCTTCGAGCTTGGCAATGCCGTCCTTCACGTCCGGCGGCAACTGCTTGAGCGAACGGACATACAAGGTGCTGGCGATCTCTTCGATCAAACCGTAGTCGACGGTGAAGCCCGTCATGTCCTGTGTCGTTTCCATCGTCGTCGTTTCCATTGAGGCCTCTTCAGGCGCGCGCGTTCACAAGGTCAGCGAAAGCGCAAATGCCATCCCGATCACGAACGCGCCGCCCGCGGTCAGCGCGATCAGATCCTTGCGCAAGCCGCTCCACGGCCGGAACTCGATCAGCAGCAGCCGCACGCCGCCGATCAGATGCGCGGCGAGCAGCGTGACCAGCCCCCACTCCGCGAACACGAAGCCCGGCGCGCGCGTGACGGCAAGGAACGATTCGAAACGCGCGGCGCCGTTCAGCGCGCTCCCGAGCGCCCAGAAATGCGCGGGCAGGAAGAACGCCAGCGCGAGGCCGGACAGGCGGTGCACGAGAAAAGCCCACCACGCCGGATGATTGCGCGCGCGGAAGTCGAGCTTGCGGCCCGGCGTGACGGCGCGTGGATGAGCGGTTTGGGTCGTGCGGGTGGTGGAGTTCATGCCGGCACGCCCGCGATCAATGCGTAGACCGCGCGCAAGCCCTCCAGCGCCAGCCCGACACCGATCAGCACGCTCGCGCGCGCCGCCCAGAGGCCGCGCCAGTTTAACCACTCGTCGGCGATACGGCGCAGGCCTACCGGAACGTGCAGCGCCGCGGCGATCACGAAGACCGCGTAAAACAGGCCCCATGCGACGTTGCCGTGCAGACGCGCGATCACATCCACCGCGCGCAGTCCGCCATGCACGACCCAGATCATGGTCGCCAGATGAATCGCGACGCACAGCGTCAGCACCATCGCGGACAGGCGTTGCAGCCACCACGCGTCGAAGGTCCGGTTCATCGCTCGCCTCCTGTCGGCCGCGCACGCCCCGCGCGTTTGAGGCCCGCGATGCTCGCCGTGGGCGCCAGCGCTTTCGGGCAGCGTTCCGTGCACGAGCCGAGGGTATGGCACGAGTGGCAGCCGGCGTCGGTGGCCACCGCGTCGTGGCGGGCGCCCTGCTGCACGTCGCGCACGTCGTTGACGAGCGTCCACGCGCGATTGAGCGCGGCCGGCCCGAGATAGTCCGGTTTCCAGCCGACCACGTCGCAACTGGCATAGCAGACACCGCAGCCGATACACTCGATGCCCGCATCCACCGCCCGCCGTTCGGGCGACGCGGGATCGACCCGTTCGAGCGGTGCGGAGCGATCGCGGTTGCCTGCGAAATAGCCCTTCGCATCGCGCCACTTGTCGAAAAACCGTGTCATGTCGACCGCCAGATCCTTGACGATCGGCAGATGGTTCAGCGGCGCGATTTCGAGCACCTCGCCGGGGCGCCGCAGCACCTGCGCGACGTGCGTGCGGCAGGTCCAGCGCGCGCGGCCATTGACGGTCATCGCACAGGAACCGCACATGCCGACGCGGCACGCGAAACGGTAGGACAACGTGGCATCGATGCTGCGCTGAATGTGCGTGACGACGTCCAGCACGGTCTGGCTCGCGCGGCGCGGCACCTCGAACGGCTCGAAGGCGCCGTCTTCGGCTCCGCGCCAGACGCGCACGCTCAGCATGTCGCTGACGGATGGCTGCATAGGGTGATGGCCTGATAGTTCTGTGGTGCTGTGGGGAACGACTGGCTGACCATCAGGTTAGGCCCACGTGCGCGTGCCTGAAAGCCAGTAATTCTTGGCGTGAGGACAAGGGATTCTTGCGCAAGCGGGACGGCCCGATGCAATGTCGCGACGAACCGACAGAATCTATCTCATCTAGATGTGCTAGATGACTTTGTCGTTTAAAATCGGGGCGGGTCCCACTTTAGCGAGCGGCGTCGCGCGACTCGCGCTTTGCAGAGGTTTTCATGAGCACGCTCGCCATCAATCCGCCCGCGCTGGGCGGCACGCGGTACAAGGAAGTCAAGAGCGCGATCCTCGCCGCGCTCTCGGCCGGCGAATGGAAAGGCGGCGAATGCATTCCTTCGGAAAAGCGCCTCGCCGAACGCTTCGGCGTGTCCATCGGCACGCTGCGCAAGGCAATCGACGAACTCTGCGCGGAAAACATCCTGATCCGTCATCAGGGGCTCGGCACCTTCGTGTCGATGCACCAGCGCGACCGGCATTTTTTCCGCTTCTTCCGGATCGTGCGGCGCGACGGCGACAAGGCCTATCCGGTCGTCACGCTGATCGACTTCAGGAAGGCACGGGCGTCGCGCGAGGTGGCGGCCGCGCTCGGCATCGAGACCGGCGCGCGGGTGTTCCAGTTCGTCAACGGCCTCGCGCTGCATGGCCAGACGGTGCTGATCGAACACATCACCGTGCCGGAAGCGCACTTTCCGGGCCTTACCGAAACGAAGCTGCGCAACCGGCCGAACACGCTGTACAACTTCTATCAGGACGTGTTCGGCATCAACGTGGTCGAGACCGATGAACGCGTGAGCGTCGCGCTCGCGAACGAGATCGAGAGTGAGCAGCTCGGCGTCGAGCTCGGCGCGCCGTTGCTGGAAATCCGCCGGATCGCCTATTCGTATCACCGCAACGCGGTCGAGTTGCGGGTGTCGCGGCTCAACACGGCGGAGTACGAGTACATCGGCGCGCGGCCTGGGCGAGATGAAGAGAAATAGGCGGCGGGTGGACGGCAACGCGCCCTCACCGTGCGCCCGCCCCGTGCATCATGCGTCGGTCAGATCGGCGTCAATACCGGCTCGCCCGCGAAATGGCGCTTCGCATTGCTCAGGAAGTTGTCGATCGAGGCCGTGATCGCCTCCGGCGAACGGCCGCCCACATGCGGCGTGAGCACCACGTTGCGCAATGTCAGCAAAGCCTCGGGCGGCTGCGGCTCGCCTTCGTAGACGTCGAGCCCCGCGCCGGCAATCGCCCCTGAGGTCAGCGCGCGCGCCAACGCGGCCGTATCCACCACGCTGCCGCGCGACACGTTGACGATAAAGCCCTGCGGACCGAGCGCGTCCAGCACACTCCCGTCGATCAGATGCCGCGTGCCCGCTCCACCGGGCGTCGCCACCACCAGAAAATCGCACCATTGCGCGAGTGCCTGCACGCTGTCGAAGTAACGCAGCGGCGAGCCTTCACGCGGCTTACGATTGTAATAGCCGATCTCCATGTCGAATCCCGCGCCTCGCCGCGCGACCTTCTCGCCGATATTGCCGAGCCCGGCGATCCCCAAACGCTTATGCGACACGTTCGGCTGCAGCGGCAGCGTATCGCGCCAGACGCCCTTGCGCGTGGCCTGATCGAGTTGCGGCACGTCGCGCACGACCGCGAGCAGCAAGGCGAACGCATGATCGGCCACGCAATGATCGTTGGTGCCCGCGCCATTGACGAGCACGATGCCGCGCGAACGGGCGTGGTCGACGGCGAGGTTTTCATAGCCGGCGCCCGATGCGCTGACCAGTTCGAGTCGCGGCATCCGGTCGATTGCGGCGGCGCTCAGGCCGATCGTGCCGTTGGTCAGCACGGCGCGAATCGTCTCGCCGTGCGCGGCGATCGCGGCGTCGTGCTGAGCGGTCTCGGGCGCGTAGACGACCTCGAACGCCGCCGCGATATCGGCGCGGCTCGCGTCGTTCAAATGGATCAGCACCAGCAGGGATGGCTTCATGACGGCGTTATGGTTGACGACGCGGGTGGGTGGAATCCGTGGGCACCGAGTGTAGCAAGGCTCGACAATGCGTGCTGCGGTCATGCGTCTGGGTACCCTTGCCTTTGCCTTTCATCCTTCACCGCGCACACTGCCGGATCGTATGCGTCGCGCCTCAAGTCCCCTGCCTGCGTGGCCGTTATCCAGTTGGATAGAGTTGTGCAAAAACGGTGCGCCGCTTGCCTTTCTTTTCAGCAGATGCCGAACCCGTCTTAAAATAGCCGCAACTTCGATCCCGAGACCCTCATGCTCGATATTGTCCCGCGCGGCTCCGCGCCTCCAGAAAGCGCCCCTAAGGAAGCCTCCTTGGGTAACAACCCGACGGCAGCCCCCCACGGCGACGATTCCGAAATGTTCGAACTCGCGCCCGTCTCGCTCTGGCTCGAAGACTTCAGCGGTGTGCGCACGTTGTTCGATACGTGGCGGGCCGCAGGCGTGACCGATCTGCGCGCGCATTTCGCCGACGACCCGCAGCGGGTCGCCGAATGCGCGCATAGCATCCGCGTGATCAAGGTCAACCAGAAGACGCTCGAACAGTTCGAAGCCGCCGATTTCGACGCGCTGACCAGCAATCTCGCGTCGGTGTTCCGCGACGACATGCTCAAGACCCACCTCGAAGAACTCTGCCAGTTGTGGGAGGGCCACGCGCAGTTCACGAGCCAGACCGTCAACTACACGCTCGGCGGGCGCCGGCTCGACGTGCTGCTCAAGGGCGCCGTGCTGCCCGGTCACGAGGCGCGCTGGGACCGCGTGCTGGTGTCGGTCGAGGACATTACCGAGCTCGAAGGCGCGCGCCGGCGCGTGACGCTCGCCGAGCAGTACGTGCGCGGCCTGTTCGAGCATTCGCCGGTGTCGTTGTGGGTCGAGGATTTCAGCGCGGTCAAGCGTCTGCTCGAGGGCGCGCGGGCGGCCGGCATCGCCGATTTTCGCGTGTTCACCGACGTGCATCCCGAGTTTGTCGAACGCTGCATGCAGGAGATTCACGTGCTCGACGTGAACCAGCACACGCTCGATATGTTCGCCGCGAAGGACAAGAAGACCCTGCTCGCGCGTCTGCCCGACGTGTTCCGCGACGACATGCGCCCGCATTTCCGCGAGCAGCTGATCGATCTGTGGGACGACAAGCTGTTCCAGCAACGCGAGGTGCTCAACTATTCGCTCGACGGCAGCGAGGTGCACGTGCACCTGCAATTCTCGGTGCTGCCGGGCCACGAGCAGAACTGGGACCTGGTGCTGGTCGCGCTCACGGACATCACGGCGCGCAAGAAGGCCGAAGCCTATCTGGAGTTCCTCGGCAAGCACGACGTGCTGACCAGGCTGCGCAACCGCTCCTTCTACGTGGACGAACTGAACCGGCTCGAACGCAAGGGCCCGTGGCCGGTGACGATCATCATGGCCGATCTGAACGGCCTCAAACGCGTGAACGACCAGCTCGGCCACGCCGCCGGCGACGCGCTGCTAAGGCGCGCGGGCGAAGTGCTCGCGAAAGCGATGGAGTCGCCGTTTCACGCGGCGCGCATCGGCGGCGACGAGTTCGCGATTCTGATGCCGGACACCGACGAGCGCGGCGGCGCGGCGATGATCGATGCGATCCGCCAACTCGTGGAGATGAACAACCAGTTCTATCCGGGCTCGCCGCTGAGCTTCTCGATGGGCGCGGCGACCTGCCAGCGCGGCGACCGGCTCGAATCGGGCGTGCAGCGCGCCGACCTGCTGATGTACGAGGAAAAGCGCGCGCACTATGCAAACCGGCCGGCTGCGGATGCGGCCAGTGGTGGTTAAAGCCGGCGGTTGAGAGCCGGCGTTTGAACCCCTGACGGCGCTGGGACGCGGCGTGGCGATATTGACGGCGTGGTGGGTCTGCGGCGTTCCCAGCGCATGGGCATCTCGACACGCCGACCGATCACCCCGGCAACTTCGCCGCCAACACGTCCACCTTGTTGATGCTCGGCGGCGATGCGAGCAACTCGCCCGCCTGGGCCATCAGCGCAGCGGCCACCTTGCCGTTCAGATGCGCGTCACGGCCCGCTTCGTCGGGAAAGGCGTCGAAAATGCCGAAGCTGGACGGCCCCAGCCTCAGAGCGAACCAGGCGGTGGTGGCCGGCTCCTGTTCGACGAGCGGCAAGCCGCCGAGCAGAAACGCCTCGACTTCCTTTTCCTTGCCGGGCTTGGCTTCGAGATGAACGTACAGAGCGAGTTTGACCATGGCACGACTCCTGAGGTGAGACGCTGGCAATGAAATCGCTTTGCGAAACTGCGCAAAGCGCGCGGAAGCAGTCGCGAACGTTTCGCTGTCCGATGAGTGAGTATAGGCCGCGCCGCGCGAGCGCTGAGGCCGAGGCGAACAACGCTGGAAAGCGCATCCGGGTGAGAGCATGCGCATCGCGCACGCCGGTCACCGGATGGACCGCAGGATGAACGCGTGCAGGCCCGTACCGAACGCGCCCGAGCCGCGTCAACGAGGAGCGACAACGATGCTGTCCCACGTATTCGTCGGCATTACCGATTTCGAGCGCGCTTTCGATTTTTATCAGGCGCTGATGGACACGCTAGGCCTGCCCCTGAAGTTCCGCGAGACAGACCGGGGCTGGGCCGGCTGGATGGCGACCGATGCGCCGCGTCCGTTGTTCCTGATCGGCACGCCCTACGACGGTCGCCCTGCCGTAGCCGGCAATGGCCAGATGATCGCCCTGCTCGCCGCCGATCGCGCGACGGTCGATCGCGCGCATGCCGCCGCGCTCGCGCACGGCGGCGTCTGCGAAGGGCCGCCGGGTTTGCGTCCGCACTATCACGCGAACTATTACGGTGCCTACTTCCGCGATCCCGACTGCAACAAGCTATGCGTCTGCTGCCATGAACCGGAAGCGCCTGCCACGTCCGCGATTGAGTAAGCCGGCCATCAGACGGCCGGAAAGCGCAACTCGAAGCGCACCACGCCCGGCGCCGGACACTTCGCGCACGCGGTACCGCCATGCAGATGCATGATCGCCTTGACGATCGCGAGCCCCAATCCGTTCGATTCGGTGAATGCGCTGCGCGCTGCATCCGCGCGATAAAAGCGATCGAACAGTCGGTCCAGCTGCGCCTCGGGAATCGGCTCACCCTCGTTTTCGACCACCACGGTGGCGCCCGCTACGTCCTGCGTGCCGCGTAAATGCACGACCGTATCGCTTGCGCCGTAGCGCACCGCATTGACGACCAGATTGTGGATCGCGCGGCGCCACAACAGCGGATTGACCGACGCTACGCCTTGCGCGTCCACTTCGAAGCGCATGCCGCGTTCGTCGGCGGGACCTTCGAAATAGTCTGCGATCCTGATGAGTTCCGCGCGCAGATCGACCGGCTCGCGTTCGACCGACAGCGCCGCATGATCCGCATGCGCGAGAAACAGGATGTTCTCCGCGATATGGCTCAAACGGTTCAGCTCTTCGAGATTCGATTCGAGCAACTGCTGATATTCGTCCGGCTCGCGCGGCTTGGCGAGCGTCACCTGCGTCTGGCCGATCAGCGCGCCAATGGGCGTGCGAATCTCGTGCGCAAGGTCGGCGGAAAACTGCGACAGGCGTTGATAGCCGTCGGCGAGACGGTCGAGCATCGCATTGAATGCGTGCGTGAGCTGCCGCAATTCGACCGGCGCGGCGTCGCTGTCGAGCCGCACGGACAGGCTCGCCGGGCTGATCTGCGCGGCCCGCTCGGCAATCGCGCGAACCGGTCGCAGCGCGCGGCGCAGCACGTACCAGGCGAGCAGCGTCGCGGCCAGCATGCCGATCAGCGTCGCGAGCAGGATGCGATTGCGGTACGCCGCGAGCATCTGCACTTCCTGCGTCATCGGGTGCCCGGCGATCACTTCGACTTCGGCGCCGTCCTCGCGCGCTGTCGCGGTGGCGATCGCCCAATGCACCGGCACGCCGTTCGGCAAGCGGGTCTGGTGGATGTCGGCGAAACCCGGCGGGCTGTCCACGGCGGCGGCCGGCAGCGCGGGCACCGCGACCTTCGCGGGGTTCACGTCGACGAACGGCGCTTCGCCGGGACGGCGAAACAGCAGCACGTCCTGCTCCGCGCCGAGCATGGTCTCGAACAGCAGCGGCCGCGTCTTCAATTCGCTGACTGAATACAGGTCGTGCACGATCCGGCTGAAATGCTCGACGCGGCCGTTGAGCACGACGTCGGCGCGGCGTTGCAGCGACACTTGCGCTGAGTGATAGAAATACCCACCGAGCGTGCCGATCACGAGGCACGCGATCAGCGCGAACAGCACCGTGGTGCGCGCCGTCAACGAGCGCTCGGTCCAGAATTTCATGCGCCGTCGCCGAAGGTGTAGCCGATGCTGCGCACCGTGTGGATCAGCTTCTTTTCGAATGGGTGATCGATCTTCGCGCGCAGCCGTTTGACCGCGACATCGACGACGTTGGTGTCGCTGTCGAAGTTCATGTCCCACACTTCCGACGCGATCTGCGAGCGCGACAAGGCCTCGCCCTGGCGGCGCACCAACAGATGCAGCAGCATGAATTCCTTGTTGGTGAGCGGAATGTCGACGCCTTCGCGCGTCACTTTGCGGCGCAGCACGTCGAGCTTGAGATCGGCGACCTCGAACACGTCGCTCTCGCGGGTCACGCCACGGCGCAATAGCGTGCGAATGCGCAGCACCAGCTCGATGAAGGAAAACGGCTTGACGAGATAATCGTCCGCGCCCAGTTCGAGACCGCGAATGCGGTCGCTGACGTGATCGCGTGCAGTCAGAAAGATTACCGGCAGATCGCGCCGCGCGCGCAGCGCACGCATGATTTCCCAGCCGTCGATGCCGGGCAGCATCACGTCGAGCACCACGAGGTCGTACGCGTGTTCGAGCGCCATGTGCAGGCCGTCCGTGCCGGTGCGCGCGAGATCGACCGCATAGCCGCTCTCGCGCAAGCCCTTCTTCAGATAATCGCCGGTTTTCGGATCGTCTTCGATGACGAGAATGCTCATGGTGCTCGGTGCTCCAACTCGGGCTACGGCTCGCGGCCCGGATCAGGCTTTGACCCGGATCGTGATTCAGGCCGCGATTCCAGCGGTAACTCAACAGCGCGCTCCCGCGTGCGCAGGCAACAACAAACGCCGGACATGGCTTACGCGGCCATTCTACGTGGCGGCGGCGCGCCGTTCATGACGTTTTTGTCATCTGTGCGTCACGCGCGCGAGCCGATTCACGGCCTAATCTGCCAGGATCGTTCACCACCCTGGAGCAGACTCATGAAGATCGTTTCGGCGCACGCACTGCGCGCATTCGTCGCCCCCGCGCTCGTCGCCGCCGCCTTCCTTGCGACCGCGAGCGCGGCTCAAGCCCAAAACGCGGCACCTACCGGCGTGCGCGGCACGGTGACGTCGCTCTCGGGCGATCTCCTCAAGGTCCATACGCGCGACGGCAAGGACGTCGACGTGAAGCTCGCGGCGGATACGCCGATTCGCGGCGTCACGCTCGCCAACGTGAACGACATCAAGCCGGACAGCTATGTCGGCACCGCCGCGATTCCGCAAGCCGACGGCACGCTGAAAGCGCTCGAAGTCCACGTGTTTCCGGCCAGCATGCGCGGCTCGGGCGAAGGCCATCGTCCGTGGGACCTCGGTTCGAACAGCACGATGACCAACGGCACGGTCGGCTCGCTCGTGGTCAGCAACGGCCGCACGATCACCGTGAAGTACAAGGACGGCGAAAAGAAAATCGTGATTCCGCAAGACGTACCTATCGTCAGCCTGCAACCGGGTGACCGCTCGCTGCTGGTGCCTGGCGCCAAGGTCGTGCTGTTCGCTCACAAGGAAGCGGACGGCTCGATGGCCGCGAACTTCATCTCGGCCGGCGAGCACGGCGTAACGCCGCCGATGTAAGGGCGCGGCGCAGACCCATCAAGCACCCAGGCGGCCGCGTTCTTTGACGACGCGGCTTTCCAGTTCCCGTTCGCGTTGTCCTCTTCGCTCATGTCCGAATCGCAAGCGCGCCTGATCGTTCACCCGCTCGTCGTCCGCGTGACGCATTGGATCAATGCGTTCGCGATGGTCTGCATGGTGATGAGCGGTTGGGCGATCTACAACGCGTCGCCGTTCTTTCCGTTCAGATTTCCGGCATGGGCGACCGTCGGCGGATGGCTGGGCGGCTCGATCGCCTGGCACTTCGCGGCGATGTGGCTGCTGTGCGCGAACGGGCTGCTGTATCTCGCGTATGGCATTGGCCGCGGGCATTTTCGCCGCAAGCTGCTACCGGTTCATCCGCGCGAAGTCGTGCATGATGCGGCGTTGGCGCTGCGTTTCAAACTGCCGCACGATACCGGCAAATACAACGCGGTGCAGCGCGCGCTCTATCTGTTCGTGCTGTGCCTCGGCGTGCTGCTGGTCGCGTCGGGACTGTCGATCTGGAAGCCGGTGCAATTCTCGTGGCTAACCGCGCTCTTCGGCGGCTTCGATTTCGCACGGCGCGTGCATTTCATCTCGATGGCGGGTGTGGTCGGCTTCGTCGCCGTGCATCTGGCGCTCGTGCTGCTGGTGCCGCGCACGCTGCTGCCGATGCTGACCGGCCGCGCGCGGCGCGCCCACGGCACCGCGCATGAAAGGACTCAGGCATGAGCGCATCCAAACCTACCCGCGCCGCCGACGCCATCGACGCGCAAACATCGCGGATCGTCCTCGCCGATCATCAGCCGCACATCGAGCGGCTGCAACGGCGGCTGTTTCTGCGCTCGTCGCTGTCGATCGGCGCGCTAGCGATGCTTTCGGGCTGCAACATGCAGGACAACGATTCCGTCGACAAGGTGCTGTGGGCGATGTCGCGCTGGAACGATCGCGTGCAGGCGTGGCTCTTCGACCGCAACAAGCTCGCGCCGACGTATTCGGCCCGCGAGATCACCGATCCGTTTCCCTTCAACGCGTTCTATCCGGAGTTCGACGCGCCGGATATCGACGGCTCGACGTATCGGCTGGAAGTGTCGGGGCTTGTCGCGGACAAACGCACCTGGAATCTCGATCAGTTGCGCGCGTTGCCGCAAGCTTCGCAGATCACGCGTCATATCTGCATAGAAGGATGGAGTGCGATCGGGCAATGGCGCGGCGTGCCGTTTCGCACGTTCCTCGAACGCATCGGCGCCGATCTGAGCGCGCGCTATGTCGGCTTCAAATGCGCGGACCGCTATTACTCGAGCCTCGACATGGCGACGGCGCTGCATCCGCAAACGCAATTGACGCTCGATTTCGGCAACGCGCCGCTGCCGGCCAAATATGGCTATCCGCTGAAGCTGCGCGTGCCGACCAAGCTCGGCTTCAAGAACCCCAAGCATATCGCGGCGATCTTCGTGACCAACACGAATCCCGGTGGCTATTGGGAGGATCAGGGGTACAACTGGTTCAGCGGCTTATAAGCGAGCGCGCCCGCACCACTACGCTGATGCGCCTAAACGGCGGTAACGTAGCGCGCGACCGGCTTCAGCACGCGCGGCGGCGGTGCATCGTAGACGGTGCGCATGCGTTTGACTTCGTCGACCGGGCTCAGGCCGAACAGCCGCTTGAACTCGCGGCTGAATTGCGACGCGCTCTCGTAACCCACACGCGCTGCCGCCGCGCCCGCATTCAATCCATCCTGCACCATCAGCAGACGCGCGTGATGCAAACGCGTGGTCTTCACGTACTGCATCGGCGAGGTCGCCGTGACGGCTTTGAACTGCGCATGGAACACCGCGAGACTCATGCCCGCTTCGGAAGCGAGCATATCGACGTCGAGTTGTCCGTGGTAGTCCGCATGAATGCGGCGCAGTGCTTTTGCAATGCGGCCGAAATGATTCTGATGCGTGAGCGCCGCCCGAATCGCGTCGCCCTGCTCGCCGGTCAACACGCGATAGCAGATTTCGCGCACCACGCCGGGCGCGAGGATGCGCGCATCGAGCGGCGAGGCCAGGGCGTCCATCAGACGCTGCACCGCATTACAGAGCGCCGGGTCGAGCGGCGTCGAATAGATGCCGACCGGTTCGTTCTGCGCGGCGCCCTGCGTTTCGTTCAGCGCCATCAACAACTCGGCGACCATGGTCAGATCGACGCGGATCGAAATCGCGAGAAACGGCTTTTCCACGCTCGCCTCGGTCTCGCATTCGAACGGCAGCGGCACCGACAGCACGAGGTACTGCTGCGCGTCGTACTGGAACACCTGATCGCCGAGAAAGCCGCGCTTGCGGCCCTGACAAACAATCACGATGCTCGGCTCATACATGACCGGCATGCGCGGCATGGGACTGTTCGCGCGCATCAGGTTGACGCCTTCCAGACTCGAACGCGTGATACCGGGATTGGGCGCGAGCACGTCGAATAAATCGATCACGCGCTGTTGCGCGGGATCGGCCGAGACGGCTTCAGCAGAACGGGTTGACATGACGGTATAGTGACGAGCAAGAGAATAATGCTTGAAATTTAGCATCAAACAGCCTACTGCGCTTCCTGCCAGGAGTTTTAGGCAAATCTTCAAGACATTCAGGTATTCCCGCACTCCCGCTCGGATCCTATGATGGGAACCCTGCCGGATCATCCTTTTCCGCGCCGTGCCGGGCCTGGTTGCCAATTCAATGCTTCGGCGGATTCATCAACCACTGCCGGCGCTGTGATCCCGGTCTCATGTCAGGGTTAGCCGCAGCGGCAACACGCGTTGCCCGTCGCTGGCGCCTTGCACCATCACCCTCTTTGCTGGAGCTACCCATGAGCACGACTTATGCCTATGCAGCGACCGCCGCTACCGCGCCGCTCGCCCCGTTCGAAATCCAGCGCCGCGAACTGCGCGCCCATGACGTGCAGATGGAAGTCCTGTTTTGCGGCGTGTGCCACTCGGACTTGCATCAGGCGCGCAATGAATGGCAGAACACGGTGTTTCCGGTGGTGCCGGGCCACGAGATCGTTGGCCGCGTGACGGCGGTGGGCCCGGACGTGACGAAGTACAAGGCGGGCGACCTGGTCGGCGTCGGCTGTCTGGTCGATTCGTGCCGCACGTGCGCGAGTTGCGAGGAAGGTCTCGAACAGTATTGCGAAAACGGTTTTGTCGGCACGTATAACGGTATGGACCGCGTCGACGGCCAGATCACGTACGGCGGCTACTCCACTCAGCTCGTCGTGGACGAAGCGTTCACGCTGCGCGTGCCGGACAATCTCGACCCGGCGGGCGTCGCACCGCTGCTGTGCGCGGGCATCACGACGTACTCGCCGCTGCGCACGTGGGGCGCCGGTCCTGGCAAGAAGGTCGGCGTTGTCGGCCTCGGCGGCCTGGGCCACATGGGCGTGAAGCTGGCTCGCGCGATGGGCGCACATGTCGTGTTGTTCACGACGTCGCCGTCGAAGATCGAAGATGCGAAGCGGCTGGGCGCGCACGAGGTGGTGATTTCGAAGAATGCGCAAGAGATGGAAGCGCATGCGAACAGCTTCGATCTGATTGTGAATACGGTGGCTGCGCAACACGATCTGAATCCGTTTTTGAATCTGCTCAAACGGGACGGGACGATGACGCTGGTTGGTGCACCGGAGCACGATCATCCGTCGCCGCAGGTGTTCAACCTGATCATGAAGCGCCGCCGACTGGCGGGGTCGTTGATTGGGGGGATTGCGGAGACGCAGGAGATGTTGGACTTCTGCGGTGAGCATGGGATTACTTCGGATATTGAATTGATTCCGATGCAGCAGATCAATGAAGCTTATGAACGGATGCTGAAGAGTGATGTTAAGTATCGGTTTGTGATTGATCTGGATTCGTTGCGGAAGTAAGTGTTTTTTTGCCCGCGCAGCGGTTGGTTTTTTGCGCCTGCGGCGCGGGCTTTTGTTGGAACTCGTTTTGTTTTTTTGCCTGCGCGGCGCTTTGGTTGTGCTCGTATGGTGTTGGCCTTTCCTTGAGTTCATGGTGGTCTATTAGCGTTGCCCCTGTGCGGGGCGGCACTTACTTTCTTTGCATGCCGCAAAGAAAGTAAGCAAAGAAAGCGGCTTCAAACCGCTAACTTTTAAGTGGGTCCCCTGGCTTGGAGGGGGCAGTGGTGCATCTGGAATCCGTGCATTCGCACATTCCACCCCGGTGACAAAGCAGTCATCCTTCCGGCGGCGCTACGCGCGCCGCGGCGGTACTTCACTAAACCTTTGGGTATTCGGCGCCTCGGTGGGGCGGGCCGACGCCTTTTCGCTGCTAAAGAAACACCAACGGGTTTCCCCGGCATACCCGTCCGCGACGCACGCAGTGCGGAGTGGGAGCGAATGACGGCTTTGTCACTCACGCGGAATGCGCGAGCGCACCGATTCCAGATGCACCACTGCCCCCTCCAAGCCAGGGGACCCACTTAAAAGTTAGCGGTTTGAAGCCGCTTTCTTTGCTTACTTTCTTTGCGGCATGCAAAGAAAGTAAGTGCCGCCCCGCACAGGGGCAACGCTAATAGACCACAGTGAACTCAAGGAAAGGCCAACACCATACGAGCACAACCAAAGCGCCGCGCAGGCAAAAAACCACCCCTACCCTCGACTGGAGTCTGCACCGTGATTGACAGAATAACTGCAATGCGCACATTCATCCGAATCGTGGACACCAACAGCTTCACCCGCGCAGCGGAATCACTAAACCTTCCCCGCGCGACGGCGACCACCATCGTCCAGAACCTTGAAGCGCTACTCGGCACGGCACTCCTCGCCCGCACCACGCGGCGTCTGAGCGTCACCCCCGAAGGCGCCGTCTACTACGAACGCTGCGCGCAAATCCTCGCCGACATCGACGAAATGGAAGCCAGCATCCGCTATACCACCGACAACCTGACAGGTCGTCTGCGCATCGAAATGCCCGGCGCCGTGGCAAGCGCCATCGTCCTGCCCGCCCTGGACGACTTTCACACCCGCTACCCGAATCTCGATCTGGCGATCGGCGTGAGCAACCGCACGGTCGATCTGATCTCCGAAGCGATCGACTGCAGCATCCAGCTCGGCGAATTGCCGGATTCGAATCTGGTCGCGCGCCAGCTCGGTACGCTCGAACACGTGACCTGCGCAAGTCCGGCCTATCTGGCCCGTTACGGCACGCCCGTCGCGCTCGACGATCTGCGCGGACACGCCGCCGTCAATTGCATGTCGCCGCACAACGGCCGCGAAGTGGATTTCGATTTCGAGGTGGACGGCGAGGCGCAAAACGTCAAGGTCGACGGCTTCGTCAAGGTCAGCGACGAGCAGGCGTATCTCACCTGCGGACTGCAAGGCCTCGGCCTGATCCAGCCCGCGCGGATCGCCGCCCAGCCCTACCTCGATTCGGGCTTGCTGCGCGAAGTCCTGCCGCAATGGAAGCCCGTGCCGATGCCGGTCTCGGTCGCCTACATGAAGAATCGCCGCGTGTCGCCGCGCGTGCGGGCCTTCGTCGACTGGCTCGCGGAGTTGTTCGAGAAGACCGAACACGTCGATCAGGATCTCTCGCGTGTGCGCCAGTTGTTGCGCGGCCTGCATCCCGCCTGAGGCGGGTGACAGGCAGGTGACAGGCAGGTGACAGGCAGGCGCGCGCAGCGCGAACGAGCGCGTTCAGTTCGATAGCGTGACCGGCACCGGCCGCGTCAGCAGATCGACGTAGAAATTGAAAAAGCTCGGATTGTCGAAGCGTTTGACGATCGTCATCCTCTGCAAACCCGCCGGCGGCGAACCCGTATAACCCGTTGCCTTGCCGTCATTGGCGCCGAAGCTCGTATCCACGTCCACCCACTCGTCCACCGTTTGCGTCGCGAACGAAGGATGCATCAGATACGCGAGCGTCAACGTGTCCCAGATGTTCGTCGTGTAGGCCGGGTTCGTCTCGAAGCCGTTCTTGCCGTCGAAACCATAGCCATTCAAGGTCTTGAACAGTTGCGTGATGATGGTCTGCTTCGTCGGATCATGCGCGACGCGGTCGTACAGCGTCTTGTCCATCTTCACGGTGTCCGTCACGTCGAGCGGCACCACCACCTGTTTGACCGGCAGATGCAGCACGGCTTTTGCCGCTTCCGGATCGAACCACCAGTTGAACTCGGCGCTCGGCGTGGTGTTGCCCGGCACGTCGACCGCGCCGCCCATGTAGATGATCTGCTTGATCAACGGCACGATCTCGGGATGCTGGCGAGTGGCGAGTGCAATGTTGGTCAGCGGCCCGATCGCGAGGATCGTTACTTCGCCGGGATATTGCTTCACCGAATCGACGATGAAATCGACCGCGCTCCTGCTCTGCACCTGGGTGTGGGTCGCGAAACCGTCCGGCGGTGCGACGAGGTCGCCATCCGAGGTCGGCTCGGGCGTGCTCCACGCGCCGAGATAGCCGTCGCCTCCGGGGAATTGCGCGAGTTCGGCCTGAATCGTCGCGTAGTCGTGCGACAAGGCGTAATTGGCGCCCGCATACACGCCGATCTGCTTCTCGACGCCGAGGCGCTCGACCGATTTCAACGCATCCGCAACGCCCTGCTTTAGCCATTGATTTCCGGACACTACGGTAATGCCGAGTACTTTCAACGAACCCTGCGCCTGCAATTGCGCCGCCATCACGCCGAGCTGGCCGTCGTCGCTCAGCGTGTTGTAGTCGCTGTCGATAATGACTTTGGGTGGACTGGCGGCCGTGAGATTGTCGCCGCCACATGCAGGAATGGCCAGAACTACCGCCAGGATTGCCATGCACTTCAATGCCACGAGAACTCGCCTCATTGATGTCTCCTTTTTTATGCCGCTGTGCCACGCGTATAAGGAGGCCCATCATAGACGTAAAGCGAATGAAATCAAATCGTCATGCTAATTGAATCGCTTATGGAATCAGCTTGCGGTGGCGCAGATCGTCGAAGAGGCGAAACAGCATCGCTTCTGTCTCGACGAATTCGTGAAAGCCGAAACGCCGCGCTTTCGAACCGTCGCCGAACATGTCGTAATCCCACGAGAAAACGAAGTCGGCAAATCGCCACGATGATACGTCCTGATAGGCAACGGGCTGCAAGCCGTGCTTGTGCGTCATCGCATTCCACAACGGCGCCTTGTCGGCCATGACCGTATCCAGCGACAGCGGCAGCGGCGGCGCCACGTCGAGTTCGAAATAGCGGGCGATCTTCGGCCACATGTCGTTCCAGCGGAACAGGTCGCCGTTGCTGATGTTGAACGCCTGATTCTCGGCGCGCGGCTCGGTCGCGGCCCACACCGTCGCGCGCGCGAGCAGCCCGGCGTCGGTCATTTCGAGCAGCTTGTCGTAGGCGCCCGGTTTGCCGGGAAAGCGCAACGGCACGCCGAGTTCTTTCGACATCGATGCATACACGGCGATCGCCACCGCCAGATTCATCGGATTGCCGAGCGCGAATCCACCCACCACCGCCGGGCGAATCGCCGACCAGTGCCAACGCTTGCCCGCCTGACGCGATTCGAGAAAGCGCTGCTGATCGAACATGAACTCGGGCGGCATGAAGTGCGCGTCGTCCTCGCGTGCCGGCGTCTTGAAGGGACCGAGATGGCCGCCGTACACCTTGTAGCCCTGCATCAGGCTCACATGCTGCAAAGCCGCCGCGATCGGTTCGATCGCATCGAGTGTGTTGACCAGCATCGCGAGATTCGGCGGGACCAGTTCGGCCCAGCTCGGGCGGTCCTGGTAAGCCGCGTAGAACACGTGCGTGACGTGATCGAGGCCGCGCAGTTTTGCGTGCGTGTCGGCCGGATCGAGCAGATCTGCCGCGATGTATCGCACCTGCGGCCTGGTCTCGCCGCCGCGACGCGCGAGGCCGATCACCTCCCAATCGTCGAGCGTGGCGAGATGCTCGACCAGATTGCGCCCGATCACGCCTTGCGCGCCCACCACCAAAGCCACTTTCTTCGTTGCGTTCATTGCGACGCTCCTGATCGTTTCGTTCATCGCGACGGCGCGCGTCGTGCACGCCGTCCGGTCAATGAAAGATATCGGCGCCGCGGTGCTTTCGGTAGACTGCCCGCTGGCACATCACCTGTGAATTGAACTCACGATGGCACGTTTGGACGTGAACCGCTCCGGCGAACTCGAAGTGTTCGTGCGGTCGGTCGAACTAGGCGGCTTCTCCGCGGCCGCGCGCGCGTTGGGGATGACGCCGTCGGCCGTCAGCAAACTGGTGGCGCGGCTCGAAGCCCGGCTGGGCGCGCGGCTCCTCAACCGGTCCACGCGCAATCTGCAACTCACGCCCGAAGGCTGCGTATTCTATGAACGCGGCGTGCGCGTACTGGCGGAGCTCGACGAAACCGAGCGCGGCGCGGCTCTCGGCGCGACGCCGCGCGGCCGTCTGCGTGTGCATGCGAACGTGCCGCTCGGGCGGCATTATCTGCTGCCGCTCGTGCCGGCATTTCTCGATGCCCATCCCGACATCACGCTCGATATCGTGCTGACCGATCAGGTGGTCGATCTGCTGGAGCAGCGTACCGACGTCGCCATTCGAAGCGGCCCGCTCAAGGATTCGCAACTGGTCGCGCGCAAGCTCGGCGACGCCGGCATGGTGATCGTCGGTGCGCCCGCGTATCTCGCGCGTCACGGCACGCCAGGCACGCCTGCGGATCTGCGCGCGCATAACCGGCTCGGCTTCGGTTTCGCGAGAGCGGTCAACGGCTGGCCGCTCCTCGAAGGCGGCCGCAGAATCGATGTGCCCGTCGAAGGCAACGCGCTCGTGAGCGATGG
This sequence comes from Paraburkholderia strydomiana, assembly GCF_046030495.1. Classification (GTDB taxonomy): domain Bacteria; phylum Pseudomonadota; class Gammaproteobacteria; order Burkholderiales; family Burkholderiaceae; genus Paraburkholderia; species Paraburkholderia strydomiana_A. The sequence goes on along the minus strand of NZ_JAQQCJ010000015.1, from coordinate 132,139 downwards.
CGAGACGCTGCGTCAACTGGCTGTAGCCGGCGTGGGGCTCGCGCGGGTCGCCGCGTTTCAGGTGCGGGACGACGTGGCCGCCGGCCGTCTTGTCGTGCTGCTCGACGCATTCAATCCCGGCGACACGGAACCGGTCAACGCGCTCTATCTCGGCCAGGGCGGCCATCTGCCCGCACGTGTGCGCGCATTGCTCGATTTTCTCGTGCAGCGCTTGCAGATCGAATGATACGGATGACTAATGATTGAGCATCGAGCCGCGGCACAGCAAGACCGCTTGGGGATTTTGACGCGCGTTGGCGAATTCACTCACGCGCGACCCTGATAGAAGAAACGCGCCACCAGAACGGCGACGCGTACTACCCGATGGCATTAACGCAGGCAAGTCTGCGGCGATGAACCTGAACATGCCGGGCCTTTTCCCGATAGCCCGGCAGCCCGGCAGCCCGGCAGCCACACACACAGGCGCTACAACAACGCTTCAGAGAACGTTATAGCGCCCGCCTTCATGCACGTGTCGATTTACTGCGACTCTTCCGCCCACACGGCATTCTCACGCGCCATCAGCGCCGTCGATGCCGCCGGCCCGAACGTGCCCGCCGTATAAGCGCGCGGCTTGTCGCCCGACTTGGCCCAACCGGCCAGAATCGGTTCGGCCCACGCCCATGCGGCCTCCAGTTCGTCGCGGCGCATGAAGTGCGTGAGGCGCCCGCGAATCACGTCGATCAGCAGACGCTCGTACGCTTCCGCGCGGCGCTCGGTGAAGGCCTGCTGCAAATCCAGATTCAGATTCACCGGCAGCATGTGCATGCCGCTGCCCGGCTCCTTGGCGAGCATCTGCAACTGGATCGACTCTTCCGGCTGCAACTGGATCACGAGACGGTTGCCATAGTTGCGCCCGCCGCTCGGGATGATCGAGAACGGCAGTTCTGAGAACTCGATGACGATCTCCGACACCTTCTTCTGCATCCGCTTGCCCGTGCGCAGGAAAAACGGCACGTTGGCCCAGCGCCAGTTGTTGATATGCGCGCGCAACGCGACGAACGTCTCGGCGCGGCTGCCCGCCGGCACGTTGTCTTCTTCCTGATAGCCCTTGACCGCCTCGCCGTCCACCGCCCCTGCGGTGTACTGGCCGCGCACGGTATCGCGGGCGATGTCCTCGGGCGTCATCGGACGCAGCGAGCGCAGCACCTTGAGTTTCTCGTCGCGGACCGCATCCGGGTCGAGCGACACCGGCGGCTCCATCGCAACGATACACAGCAGTTGCAGCAGATGGTTCTGCACCATATCGCGCAATGCGCCGGTCTTGTCATAAAAGCCCGCGCGGCTGCCCACGCCGACCGTTTCCGCGACCGTGATCTGCACGCTCTTGATGTACGGCGCCTGCCACAGCGGCCCGAAGATCGCGTTGCCAAAGCGCAGCACCATCAGGTTCTGCACGGTTTCCTTGCCGAGGTAGTGGTCGATCCGGTAGATCTGCGCTTCATTGAAATGCTTGCCGACCGCCGTGTTGATTTCCTGCGCGGACGCCAGATCGTGGCCCAGCGGCTTTTCGAGCACCACGCGCGAATGGTCGTCGACCAGCCCCGCCGACGACAGGTGATCGCAGATATGCATGAACAGATCCGGCGACGTCGCGAGATAGAACACGCGGCGCACCCCCTCGCGCGACGCTTCTTTCAGACGCTGGTAGTCGTCGGCCGAATCGACGTCCATCCGCACGTACTCGAACAGCGCGAGGAATTTGTCCCAGGCGGCGGCGTCGAACGCCTTCTTTTCGATGAAGGGCTTGGCCTTCAGCTCCATGAATTCGTTGATGTACTCGTCACGCGACCAGGGCTTGCGGCCGATCGTGATAATGCGGGTGTCCGGCGGCAGATTGCAGTGCAGATGCGCCATGTACAGCGCGGGCAGCAGCTTGCGAAACGACAGGTCGCCGGTGCCGCCGAAGATGATCATGTCGAGCGGCAGGTTGGGTGTGGCTGAAGCGTGTTGGGTCGTCATAGCGCGGTCGCAGCGTCGTGATGGAGGAGGCGTCGGTCAAGGAGCGGAAAAACGTGGGCGAGACGCCCGCGCCGGCGAACCGGCGCTTTTTTCCGGCAAACGCCTATGGTGCAACTTTTTGGGATTGTTTGCACGGCAACATCTGCCCCACGTTGGCGCAAGATGCCAACCCGAGGTGACAGAGGGTTGTTTCCTATGGTTTTTGTACGGGTGGAGGCGGGTCGTTTGCGGGGAGTCTTTCGTGCGGGATCTTGTTATGTGCCGCTCGCGTGGGTCTTTCCTGCGGGTCTGGCTGCAAGTCCGCTCCGCCAGGTTGACTGCGCGCCTGGTCCGCCAGTCCTCCTCGCGGGCCTTTCGTGCAAGGCTCACCCGCTGGCAAGCTCTCGCGCCGGGCCTGCCCTGCACGCCCGGCGCCTCCCGCTGCGCGTGCCGATCCAGCCGCTTCTCCGCTCCCTCAGCCGCCTGACGACGCCTCGCGCGCCACCCGGCACGCCGCCAGATCCCACGCCGCGCAGCCGACGCTTTTGAAAACCACCGGCGTCTCCGGTGAAACCCCCGCCGCACTCTCCAGCACCGAGGCAATCCCGCCGACCGTCGCCCAATCCACGCCGGCCTGGATGAAATCGCCGGCCTCGTGTTTCGCGCCGGCCGGATCGTCGACGAAAAGCGCGCTGGTGGCGATGGTGCGCGCGCCGATCTCGACCATCTCCGGCGTGAACGCGCCGACCCCGATCACGAGCCGCCCGGCACGCGCCGCTTCGTCATAGACCGGCTGCTTGCTGGTGGTCAGCGCGATCACCACGTCGACCGACTCGGGAATCGCCTGGCCGGTGAGCGGCTGCAGGTCATGCGCGCTGCCGCGATGCACGGTGCAAAACGCTTCGGCTCGCGCGGGCGCACTGCCCTTCACGAACACGCGGGCGTCGGGGAACAGTTCGCCGATCGCCTGCAGGTGGTTGAGTGCCTGCGTGCCCGTGCCGATCAGCAGGAATTCGCGCGGCTTGCGGACATCGGAGCGCGCGGCGAAGGTCTCGACGCCCAGCATCGACATCGCCGCGGTACGGCGGCCCGTCACGGTCGGGCCGTCGAGGATGAACAGCGTTTCGCCGGTGTCGGCGTCGAAGGCCATGACCTGGCCGTGGATGGTCGGCAGATTGCGCGGCCCGTTGCTCGCGCACACGTTGACCAGCTTGTGAATCGCGATATCGGGCGCCGTGGCGGGCATCGACAGCATGATGCCGCCCGCGTTGAGCGGCACCACGAGCCGCTCGGGACTCGCAATGCGCTGCTGCGCGTAGTCGATGCTCGCGCGCCTGAGCGCGTCGACGAGCGCCGCATACGGAATCAGCCGCGCGGTCGCGGCGGTGTCGAAAATCTGCGTGGTCGGGCGGGTCATGAGCGGTCGTTCCAATCCTTGGTGAAGGGTTGAGGCCGGTTTCGGGCGTGGTGCATGGGCGGTCGTCGACTGGCGGGACGCATTCGCGTCGCCGGGAGGCGTCGAGGCGTCGAGGCGTCGAGGCGCCGCGTGCGCGCCGTGACGGCAAGACGTCACCGTAACCGACCGTGGCGACATTGACCAGTCACGCCGAAAATGCCCGCGGCCTGGCGTTTGAGTCAGTGATCGGGTTGGCGATAAGGCGACGCAGAGGGGCGCGGTCGGTCCGAGACGAAGCACGGCGAGCGGACGCAGCGCACGCGGCCATCACATCTCGACTACGCCATGAACGTGCCGCGCTCGCCCCCCGCGCTTCAGGCCACGCTTCAGTCCATATTCAGAGCCAGTGCGCTACACCCTTCGCCGGAGCCCCGATCCGCGACACCCTTCGACCGTCACTGCGACGCGCCCTTATCGTCGGCTTTCTGGCCGCCCTTGAACATCGCGCGACACGCCGGGCTGAGTTCAGCGATGTGCTGCTTCATGCAGGCGGTGATCTTGTCTTCGTTGGGAATATCGGCTGCACAGAAATGCATCGCGTCGCCACGGCAAGCTTTGCTCTGTTCGTCGCGACTTGCGGCATTCGCCGGGATGGCAGCGAAGGCGAACAGGCTGGCAGCAAGGAGGCAATAGGTTCGTTTCATGTCAGCTCCGATTTCGCAAAGGTCGACGAAAATCACCAGCAGAAAGCGGGCCCGATCACGGCGCGAGGCGATCTCGCGCGTTGCCTCGCCTGCCGGACGACCAGCCGGTCACCCCTGGCGACTCACACTCGCCCTCGCTCGTCCCCTGACGCGCCCCGGCCAAGCGTCATCCCGCGCCCCGCATAGAACCGCTTCATCGTCTCGAACGGCAGATACGCATCGGCCTGATGCGGCGCGATACCCGATGGATTATGAAACCATACGCCGTCGCGATCGCGTCCGTGCAGCAGGATCAGATGACCGCCCCGCCGCTGATTCGGCCGGTCGGGATAGCGGATCTCGGGGCTCACGGAAACGATCGCCAGCGTATCGGCGTTCAACCGCGCGGCGATCTCCTCGAGCGACGCCTGCGGGAGCACCTCGACCTGAATGCCGAATGCGTCGCCCGCCCATCCGGCAAACGGCCGGTAGATCATCCCATCGACGCCGCCGTCCTCGCGCAACCGGTACACGCCATGCCGCAGGGCGTCGTCGAGCAGCGCGGCGCGCGGCGCGTGTCCGATGCGCCAGTAGTCGAGCGCGGATTCGAGGCACGTCAGGCCGCACAGGCGTTTGGCCCAGAAACGATAGCGCTGCGGGTCGGTGAAACCGCTACGCTGCCAATGCGGATCGTCGCACGGGTCGCAGCGCTCTTCGACGATGTGCGCAACCCATTCGGGGCTGCCCCATTGTGTGTAGTACGGCACGTTGGCGTGGCGCAGAGTCGGTTCGTGATGGCTCATCGGTCGGATGCAAGGTTGCGGGTATTTACAGCATGCTGCGGGGCCGCTGCATCGTGCCGTCGAAGAAACGTTGCAAACGGAACGCCGATAGATCGAGCGAGGCCGCGCCACCGTCGTTCATCTCGGCGAGCAGCTTGCCGACGATCGGCCCCATCGCGAAGCCGTGCCCGCAAAAACCGGTGGCGATCGTCAGACCTGGCACCTGCGGCGGCGCGTCGATCACCGGAATGCCGTCGGGCAGGACGTCGATAAGACCGGCCCACGATTCGACCACCTGCGCGTCTCTCAACGCCGGGAACAACGCGCGCAGTTTTTTTAACGCGCGCGGCGCGTGGCCGACGTTCGGCTGCGGATGCGGATCGCGCGGATGCAGGACGCGCTCGCTCTGCGGCACGCCGCCGGCCAGGCGCTCGCGCAGATCACGCAGACAGGCGCCGTTCAGATGGAAGCTGAACTTCGCGCGCTGCTTCCACAATTCGGGCAAAAACCACTTGAGCGCGCGGAAATGGCCGAGGGTCATGTCGACATCGACTTGCATGTCGTCGGCGAGATTGATCGCGCCGTTCGCGCGCTGGCGCACGCCGAGACCGTGCCCCCAAAACGTGGATGCGGTGATGCGCGGCAGCGGGTTGGTGCGCATGCAGGTGCCGCGCACCGCCTGCTGCGGCAGTTCGAGGCCCAGCGTGTCGAGCAGCCGCCAACTGCTCGCGCCCGCCACGCAGATGAACCGCGAGGTGCGCACCGTGCCGCGCTCCGTGACCACGCCGGCAATCGCGCCCCCCGCGCGTTCGACGCCGAGCACCCCGCAGCCTTCGAAGAACAGCGCGCCGGCTTCGGCAGCCCGCGCCGCGAAGGCGGCTGCGGCGCGGCGCGGTTCGGCCTGGCCGTCGCTCGGCGTATAGAGCCCGCCGAGCGCGGGGCCGTGCATGCCGGTCACCACCGTGTCGATCTGCCTGCGATCGAGCGTGCGCGTGTCGAGCCCGTACTGACGCGCCACGTCCATCCATTGCTGGAACGAAATCCAGTCCTCTTCATCCGACGCAACGTACAGGCAGCCGCCTTGCCGCCATTCCAGATCGACATTCAGCTCGCGTTCGAGCTCTGTCCACAGCGGGATGCTCGCCATCATCAGCGGCACTTCGGCGGCTTCGCGGCCCTGCTGGCGCACGAAACCCCATGCGCGCGACGACTGCTGCCCGGCGATCCGCGATTTGTCGAGCACCACTACCGACAACCCGCGGCGCGCCAGATAGTAGGCGGCCGCGCAGCCCATGATGCCGGCGCCCGCGATCACCACATCGGCATGGCTCGGGAACAGTTGGTCGGCGGAGGTGAAGTTCGCGTGCAGCGGGTAAGTCGTGGTCATCGGGCAGGCTGGTTTTAAGTGTGTGCATCATCTTCGCAGGCAGGCGGATTGTCCGCAATGCCGTGCGGCGGCCGAAGGCCGCGACGCCGGTGTCTGCGCGATGCAGCACTCTTTATTCGTCTCGCAGATATTTGCATATTATTCGCCTGGCAGATATTTGCAAAATATTCGCGAGACGAATATTTGACAAATATCCGTGTGACGCATAAGTTACATTTATTCGTCTCACAGATAATCCGTATGCTCCACCTCATCGCCACACCGGATCAGATGGGCCAATTGCTCGCCGCCAGCCGGCGGCACGCCGGCCTCACCCAAGCAGAGGCCGCCGCGCGGCTCGGCATCAGCCAGAGCCGCATTTCGGCGCTGGAAACCGATGCCGGCGCGCTGACGCTCGCCCAATTGCTGGCGCTTTGCGGCATCTACGGCCTGCAATTGCAGTTGCACGACAAGAGTCAGCCGGTGCCCGAGCAGGCGCCGATCGTCGAGTGGTGACCATGGCCCGGCAAACGCACTCACGGGCGCTGTCGGTGTGGGCCAACGGCGAGCGCGTCGGCGTCTGGCGCCTGCCTGCACGCGGCCCCATGGAGTTCGCCTACGATCCCGCGTGGGCCGCGTCGCCCGCCGGCCGGCCGCTGTCGCTGTCGCTGCCGTTCACGCCGGGCAACATGGCGCAAAAAGGGCATCGGGTGCTCAATTACTTCGACAATCTGCTGCCCGACAGCGACGCGATCAGAAAACGCATCGCCCAACGCTACCAGACCGAAACGCTCGATGCGTTCGACCTGCTGCAGGCCATCGGCCGCGACTGCGTGGGCGCCGTCCAGTTGCTCGCCGAAGACGGTGTGCCGAGCGGCGTCGAGCGGATCGAGGGCACGCCGCTCACCGACGACGAAATCGAGGCCATGCTGGCGCGCACGGTCAGCAATCCCGCGCCCGGCGCGCCCGACGACACCGACGACTTCCGCATCTCGCTCGCCGGCGCGCAGGAAAAAACCGCGCTGCTATGGCACGACAACACATGGCAGCGCCCGCACGGCGCCACCCCCACCACGCATATTTTCAAACTGCCGCTCGGCCTCGTCGGCAACAAGCTCGCCGACCTCAGCACCTCGGTGGAAAACGAGTGGCTGTGTCTGCGGATTCTGCGCGCCTACGGCCTGCCGGTCGCGAACGCGGAAATCATGACGTTCGGCAGGCAGCGGGTCTTGAGCGTCGAGCGGTTCGACCGGCAACTGCATTCGAGCGGGCAATGGCTGCTGCGCCTGCCGCAGGAAGACTTCTGCCAGGTGTACGGGGTGCCGTCGCATCGCAAATACGAAAACGAAGGCGGCCCAGGCGTGCTCGATCTCGCGCGGATTCTGCAGCAATCGGTGCAAGCGCGGCAGGACATCGAAACCTTGCTGGCGAGCCAGATTCTGTTCTGGATGCTCGCGGCACCCGACGGCCACGCGAAAAACTTCAGCATCCGCCTGCTCGCGGGCGGCCAGTTCCGCATGACGCCGCTTTACGACGTGATGTCGATCTGGCCGGTGGAAGGCAACGGCCCGAACCAGTGGTCATGGTTCAAGGCGAGACTCGCGATGGGGATGTGGTCGCGCAGCAAACACGACGCGTTTCGCGACGTGCAGCGGCGCCACTTCAACACGATGGCGCTCAGATGCTCTCACGGCGCGGACGCCGAGCCGCTGATCCAGCGGCTGATCGCGCAGACGCCTGGGGTAATCGCCCGGGTGTCGGCGGAATTGCCCGAGCGCTTTCCCGGAAAGGTCGCCGAGCGGATTTTCAAGGGACTGAAAAACTCCGCGGCGAAACTGGAAAAAATGCCCGCGGCGTAAGGGGCGACGGGGTCGACGACCGCTCTATTTGGCGCCTCGAACCGGCGCTCAACCTGCCGCCACGGCGCGCAACGCCCCCGTGCATCCCGCGCGCCGACACCGCCTCCCACGCATTCTCTACGATACGGCACTGTTTCCTCGGTAAAATACATTTATGCCGAATAGATACAAATTGCCCGAATGCCGGTTTATCGCTCGCACGGACGACCTCGACGGCGGTCTCACAACATACCAATCGCGATAAACTTTTCGGTACATTTGCGATCCCCCACATAGCCGGTCAATGCGCACCGAATGTGCAGGGTCGCACTGCGCCTGTCGTATCGCACTCCCCAGTACTCTTTAAGACGGCGGATTCTCACGCAGTATGACCAACGAAACACACTCACCTGACTCCATCGCAGTCGCCGAGCGCGTGCGCGAGTTGATGAGCCGGCATGGAATCGGCAAGCGCCAGCAGACCACGGAGCTTTGCCGCATCCTCGATCTGAGTTTTTCCCAGGGGCACCGCAAGCTGCGCGGCAACAGTCCGTGGACCCTGTCGCAGATCAAGAAGGTCGCCGAAGTGTTCGGCGAACCCGCCGCGCAGTTGTTCGGCGCGCAATCGCTCGATCCGGGCATGGTCGGCGCGATCGCCCAGGAAGCCGTGTTCTGCATCGGCGCGATCGAGCTGGCGTGCACCGCGTGGGTCGGCGCCGCGCTCGAACCGGGCAGCCGCCCGGAATTCGTCGCGTATTCGAAGCTCGGCCAATGGCGCGTCGCGCGCCACGATGGCACGCTCTACCAAAGCGCGTACGAAGTCCACAAGATCGAGATCTATCCGCGCCGCGCCGAGACCGACAAGCCGACCATCGCCGTGGTCGACGACGATCAGGCCAGCGCCGACAATCTGCGCGACTATCTCGAGCGCAGCGGGTTCGCAGCGGTGGCGATCTACGGGCTCACGGCCTTCGCCGAACAATTGCAAACCCAGGTGTTCGACGGCGTCGTGATCGACTGGCTGTTCGGCGCGCAAACCTCGGCGGCCGCGATCCGCGCGGTGCGCGCGTCGGAAAATCCGGACGCGCCGGTCTTCGTGCTGACGGGCGAATTGCTGACCGGCAAAGCCAGTGAATCGGAGATCAGCCAGGTTATCCGCGATTACGACGTCGCGTGCTACGAAAAACCCGCGCGTATGGCGATCCTCGTCGCCGATCTGTCCAAGCGGCTGAACCGGCCGTAACGGCGGCACTGGCGGGCGAAAACCGTGCCGTCCGGCGGCTGAAGGCGTACGCTCAGGTTGATGCCCGCTTTCACCCCCGCCTCCCGCCTCCCGCCTCCCGCCTATCATCACGCGCTTCGTACGCTATCTGCCACACCCCGCCGTCATGCGGCATGCCGCGCAGCCAACGCCCGCTGCAATGCGCGGCGCAAATCCTCGTAGTGCACCGGCTTTGACAGCGCCTCGAAGAACGGCTGCGCGCCGCGCCCGCCCGCTGCCTCCGGCTCCGGCGCATACGCGCTGACCACGATCACCGGCGTCCCCGACGACGGCCCGCCGCGTCGCGCGAAATCCGCGAGAAAGGTGTATCCGTCGCGCTCCGGCATATGCAGGTCGAGCAGCACCACGTCGCAGCGGCGCGTATCGAGCCAGGCGAGCGCGTCATCTGCATTGGGCAGGGCATGCGCGTCGAAATTCATGTGCACGATCATTTCGCTGAGCGACTCGCGGATCAGCCGGTTGTCATCGACGATCAGCACGCACGGCCGCACGCCGCCCGGCGCGGTCTGCACGGCCACGCCGGCCGGCGCGGCAGCCGCGACCGGGGTGATCGGAATCGTCACGGTGAATCGCGTGCCCTCGCCGACCGTGCTCGCCACGTCGACCGTGCCGCCGAACAGTTTCACCAGCCCCTGCACGATGGTCAGCCCCATCCCCGCGCCTTCGAAGCGGCGCGTGCGCGACGCGTCCAGTTGCGTGAACTCCTGGAAGATCAGCGGAATCTGCGCCTGAGGCACGCCCGGCCCGGTATCGCTGACGACGAAGATCAGCACCGCCGGCTCCTGCCGCAACTGCACGCGCACCGTGCCGGTCTCGGTGTAGCGGATCGCGTTGGTGACGAGGTTGTTGACGATCTGGCGAATCCGGTGCGGGTCGGAATCGACCAGACCGCCCACCCCGCTCGCCTCGCTCTCGAGCTTCAGACCGCGCGCGGCGGCCGCCATCGCGTGTTCGTCGACGATCGACGCCAGCAACTCGCGCGGCTCGAAATGCTCGTAACGCAACTCGAGCTTGCCGGCGCCGAGGCGCGCGTAGTCGGTCAGGTCCTTCATCTGTGCTTCCAGATGCCGCGCCGCGGTTTCGAGCCGCTGGATCACCTTGCGGTCGGCTTCGGAGTGATAGTTAAAGCCCAGCAATTCGATCGACGACACGATCGCATGCAACGGCGTGCGCAGCTCGTGGCTGATCATGCCGAGAAACGCGTCCTTCGCGAGACTCGCCTCACGCGCCGCGCGGCTCGCCTGGTGTTCGGCGGCGAGTGCGGCATGCTGCTGCAGCATCAGCCGGGTGCGGCGCCGCCCGTTGAGCACCAGCAACAGCGTCGCCGCCGCCGACAGCAACAGCAGCAGCAGGCCGCCCGCGAACAGCATGCGTCGCTTGTCGATGAAGTCGCGGTTCAGCGCCTCGCGATCGGCGACGTCGGCGAACCGGCGGCTCAGCGCGAGATCGTTGACCTGGTTCCAGTGCTCGCGCAACTGCGCGACGATGCCATTGGCACGCATGCGGTCCTGCGGCAACGCTTCGACCGCGGGCTGAATGTCGGCGAGCAGACGATCGAGTGACTGGATTTCGTCGAGCTGCCGATGCAGCAACGCAACTTGCGAGGTCAGCCGGCCCGTCGAGCCGGCCATCACGTGCAGCTTCGATTGCAGCAACTGGAAACGCAGCATCAGCCGCTCATAGTCGTCGTCGACGCCCGACTGGTAGAGCAGCAACTGGTTTTCGAAGCGCGCATACGCGATCTGCAACTGCGCGGCGTCCCAGTAGAAGCCGTCGTAGGTGCCGGTCAACTGCTCGGTGGCGCGCGGATTCAGCAGATTCGCGTACAGCAGATAGCCGATCGCGCCGACCGGCGCAGCGAGCGCGGTCAGCCAGATCAGCACGTAGAGAACACGGCGCCACGAACGGCGCACTATTTGACGATGAGGGCCTTGATCTGCCATACGAATTTCGAATCGCCCAACGCGCCCGTGAGTTCAGTGGGGTATGCGTCGCGCGGGTAGATAAGGAACAGCGGCCCGAAGTCGCTGATCTTCAGACGCTGGCCGTTCATGCTGTACGCGACGACCACGCCATAGCGATCGGCATCCGACACCGGCAGGGTGTAGGTGTAGTCATCGAACGTATGGAACTCGACCTGGGTGCCATACGCGCCGACGCTCTTCAGAATATCCGCGAGCAGCGGTCCTGTGAAGGTGGAGCGCGGCGTCCACGTGGTCGCGGTCGTGATCGAATGGACCGGCAGTGCGAGCAGCTGGGCCTCGGTGAAGTGATAGGTGTGGTGTGCCGCATCGGTCGTCACGCCGATCTTGCCCTGTACGTCGAGCGCGAGCGGCGCCCCCGTCTGGGCCTGCGCCCCCCATGCGGCCAGCGCGAAGATCAGGCCTGTCGCCCAGCGTGCGCGCCGGGGCGCGCTCCTTTTTTTATGCAGCATTGCAATCACGGTTGGTCACCTGCGCTCTTATCCGTTGTCTTTTGTTTGCGGGCGGCGCGGCGCCATGCCGACGCGATCCTTTCCCGCCCCTGCCCATTCATCCGGCCCAGCCTCGCTCTGGCGACATCCTGGCCGACGATGCGTCGTCACCCCTGACGCGCGATCTTTGAACCGCATGCATAATATCGCCAAAATTCTTTGTCTCACAGACGGGAACGCGCCACTGCGGCGAGCCGCGCGTGCCCCGCAGACACTCGCCCTACGCGCCGCGACGCCACGAGAGTTATGAACAAGCCGGTTTTGCCTCTGACGTACGAACAACTCGATCACTGGATCGAATCGCTGCAACCTGCGCTGCTCGCGGAGCGCTTCACGATGGCGATCGGCATTTTGCGCGGCGGCGCGCCGCTCGCGCTGATGGTGTCGCATGCGGTCGGCACACCGGTGGCGTTCCTGCGCTACGACCGCCAGTCGCGCGTGGTCGCGTGGGATTCGACGCTGCCGATCCCGCCCGCGGGTGCGAAAGTGCTGCTGTGCGAAGACATCGCGGGACGGGGCTTCACGCTCACCGATTGCATCGCATTCCTGCGCGAGCAAGGGCTCGACGTCAGAACGCTGACCGGCGCGGTGGACGACCTGAGCCGCACGCAGCCCGACTACGCGATCGATGCGCGCGGCTACTTCGCGTTGTTCCCGTGGGAGCGCCAGGCTTACACCGAGCGTTATCGCGAGGACTGGGAGCGCGTCGAAGCCGGCGCCGCACCCGCGATGGCCGACGATCACGAATACACGACCTACGCGATCGACCTCGACGGCATTCTGCTGCCCGACGTGCCGCTCGCCCGCTATGACGAAGACCTCGCCGCCGCGCTCGCCGAGCGCGACGCACTGCTGCCGTTCGAGGTGCTGCCCGGCATCGATCTGCAACGGGTTCGCACGATCATCACCGGCCGTCCCGAGATGGATCGCGCGCGCACCGAGGCGTGGCTCGCGCGGCACGGCTTCGGTCATCTGCCACTGGTGATGCGCAGCCCTGGCGCGCACGACGAAAGTCCCGCCGGCGCCGCCGCTCACAAGGCCGGCGCGGCGTTGCGCGGCGGCGTCACGCATTTCGTCGAGAGCGATCCGGTGCAGGCGCTGCTGATCGCCCAGCAAGCACCGCTGTTGCGCGTGATCTGGTGGGATGCGCTCTCGCGCACCGGCATGCTGGTCGGTGCGCGTGCCTGGAGTTGACTGAAAACGGTCGCGCGGCGCACGAAGCACGCCGCCCACCTGCTAACCCTCCCGAGCCTCCCGGCTATCCTTCCCATCGCGCAGCCGCAGGTGACGCGCGGCACGCTGCGACGCGACGACGATCAGCTTCATCGTCGCGCGCGTGGCGCCGACGAATAGCTTGCGCGCGATACGCTCGTCGAACGTTTCGAAGTCGACCTCGGTGAAAATCACGCACGGTGCCGCCTGCCCCTTGAAGCGATAGATCGACTCGAACAGCACGTCGCCTTCGCGATACTGCGGGTTGCCGAACAGGTCGTACTTGCCGGTGAAACTGCGCAGCCGATGCGGGCCGAGATGATCCAGCCCGGTCATCGCCGAGCCTTCGCGGCCGCGGAACGACAGCACCACGATATCCTGCTTGCGAAATCCCAGCGACAACGCCTGCGTGATCGCGCGCTTGGTGGCCTCGATGCCGGCCTCCGCGTGCGTGTCGTCGTAGACGGAGAGCGAAATATCGGAGCCGTCGAACGGACTGCCCGACGCCAACTCCGCGGCGACCGGCACCGACGCGCCGACCACGTCGCGCACATAGTCGAGGATATCGCGCGGGCTGCGATAGTTGGTGGTTTCCTTCAGCGTGGTCCATCCGGGCAACGCGACCGGCTCGCGCATGTACAGATTCTGCAGCGGGTCTTCGAGCCACCACCACGCGGCGCCGGGACGCAACATCCGCTCGAGCGCGGCGACCCAGGGCTGCTGAAAGTCCTGCCCTTCGTCGACGATCAGCACGTCGAATTGCCAGCGCGGCTCGATCGGGGTATCGGCAAACATCGTCTCCAGTTGCCCGAACACCTGGCCGGACTGGAAATCCGGTTCGCGGCCCGCGTCGCGTGCGATCCAGTCGCACAACTGGTGATAGTTCGCGACCTTCGCCTCGGGTGGTGCAACCCGCTCGATGTGGTCCGCCAGCGGCCGGTTGAAGCACACGTATAAAGGCCGCTGGCCGCGCGCCACGGCGTCCTTCATCACCTGCACCGCGAGTTGCGTCTTGCCGGAGCCGGCCGTGCCGATCACGCGCAGCCGGAACGGCGAGAATTCGAGCCGCCGCGCCCACGTCGCGAGTCCGCCCGCGAGGCGCGTGACGAGCGTGCCTGCCTGGCCGACCAGCGCGCTCGCGTCGGGCGTGAGCGCGAGTTCGTCGGCGAGAAAATGATGGATTTTCGATGCGCACGCAAGGTGCGGCTCGTCGGCCGGCAACGCTTCGCGGATGACGGCCGCGAGCCGGTCCTTACGCGTCGCGTCGACGATGCGCGCCGGATTCACGCCGGCAATCGCCGCATCCTTGACGATGTGGTCGGGACAGTACAGCAGTTCCTCGATGAAGTAGGTGCCCGCGCCGAACGCCGCGGTGAAGCGCCGATGCAAACCCTCGATGGTATGCGCGAGCGCGATCGCCACATTGCGCTCGGTTTGCAGATAGACCTTGACGAGCCCCTTCGGCGTTTCGCGCAGGAAACCGGTCTTCTGTTCGACGATCATCACACGCCCGGCCGGGCTCACGATCACGAAGTCGGCCTCGCCGAACACCGAGAAGTTCTGGTTCAGACGCGTCCAGTGGACGCCGTGATAGACCGTGTAGTCGGCGGGCAGCGCCTCCTCCAGCAACGCGAGCGTTTCACGTTCGCGGGCCGCCGCGCCGGTGGCGGCGAGGCTCTTCCAGTCGTCGGGGACAATGCGGGCCATGCGGTGCCTCGTCGTAGTCGGGTGCGGTCATTGTACGCAACGGGCAACGCGCTGGCGGCTTCGTCAGCGGCCTTATGCGGCGCGCAATCCGCACGCATCGTGTATCGTTGCGGATTGAACGCCGCGCACCACGCGCGGCTTGCCAACTGTAAGAAAAAGGATTGACCGGATGATTACGATCTGGGGACGGGCCAATTCGGTCAACGTCCAAAAAGTCTTGTGGTGTTGCGACGAACTGGTGCTGCCGTACGAACGCATCGACGCCGGCCTGGCGTTCGGCCGCAACAACGAGCCCGACTATCTCGCGATGAATCCCACCGGCAAAGTGCCGACCCTGGTCGACGACGACTTCGTGCTGTGGGAATCCAACTCCATCCTGCGCTACCTCGTGCTGCAATACGGCGAGGCGAGCCTGCTCTATCCGTCCGAGCCGAAACAGCGCGCGAGTATCGACCGCTGGCTCGACTGGTCGCTGTCCACCTTGCAGCCCGCCGAGCGCCCGGTCTTCTGGACCCTCGTGCGCACACCGGTGGCACAACGGGATACCGCCAGACTCGCCGCCGATATCGACGCGGTCAGCCTGCTGTGGCGCATGCTGGACACACATCTGCAAGGGCGGTTTTTTCTCGAAGGCGAGAAGTTCACGCTGGCCGACATCGTGATCGGCGCCTACGCGAAACGCTGGTTCGGGCTGGACGGCGTGGAGCGCGCGCCGTTGCCGAATCTGGAGCGCTGGTATTCGCGCATTGCGACTCGGTCGGGTTTCAAGAAGTACGTCGACTTTCCGCTGACTTGAGCCGGTGGGCGGGCGCTTGTTCCGCTTATCCCGCTCCTCGCGCCAATCACGCCTGCCACGCTGTACCGCACAAACCGGCCGCGTCTGCGTTCCGCCGTTTGTGCCAGCTGTGCCAGCGCGGGCGTCAACGTCTTGCTCCGCCACGGCAATACCACCGTGGCGGCGAGACGCGCCGCATCGGCCCACGGCGAGCCCCGCGGACCTTTATAATCGACGCATGAAGACCGCCAAGCCCGCCGCAACCGCCGACCAGGCCACCCCTGCCCGCTCCGCTCATGCTCATGAGCCGGCACACGCGCACGCCGATTCGCAGGAAGCCGCGCTGACGCTCGCGGATGAATATTGCCGCGAACGGGGCGAAAAACTCACGCCGATTCGTCGCAAGGTGCTCGAACTGCTGCTGAACTCGGGACGCGCCACCAAAGCCTATTCGCTGCTCGACGAGATGCGCCAGATCCATCCTGGCTCGGCGCCACCCACGGTGTATCGCGCGCTGGATTTTCTGCTGTCGGCGGGGCTCGTGCATCGGATCGAGTCGATCAATGCGTTCACCGTCTGCCACGATCTGACGCAGTGCCAGCACGGCATCCTCGTGGTCTGCCAGCAATGCGGCAGCGTCACCGAGTTGCATCAGCCGAAGCTGCGCCAGGCGCTGGTTGCGCAGATCCAGGACGCGGGTTATCGGCTCGCCAGCGATGAAATCGAATTGAAGGGATTGTGCGCCGCCTGTCAGGCAGCCGAAGCGTCGAGCGCGAGCGCCTCGATGCCCGTCGCCGCCGCGAAGTAACGGCGTGCCCGGCGGCCCGCTTGACGGGCCGCGCGATGCGCCGCTTCATCGCGGGATCACTTTGGCTCCCGCGCGTCAGCTTCGCAAACGTCGCATACGAACTCGCGACCTGCCTGCTGCGCAACACAGGTTGCAAAGCAACCGCAGAACTGGACCACCCGGCAGATCAACCCGCCGCGCGGGCGTCGATCGCGTCGTGCAGCAGCATCACCAGTTCCTCCGGCAATGCGGGCTTGGTCATGAAATGCTGAAAGCCTTCGCCGATACTGCGCAAGCGGTACGCGTCTTCGGTGTGACCAGTGAGCGCCACCGCGACCGACGGCGAGTGATCACCTCGAATTTCGTGGTCGCGCAGCCGCTGGATCAGATAGAAGCCATCCATGGCCGGCAGGTCGAGATCGCAGACGACAGCGTCGGGTAACAACCGCAGCGCCGCTTCGACACCTTCCTCCGCATCCGCCACGGCGCAGACTTTGGCGCCTTCCGCTTCGAGTAACAAGGTCAGCGATTCCCGGCTATCCGGGTCGTCTTCTACGAGCACGATCGTTGCCTGATCGAGTCTCAATGCTCCGTTCATTTTCTGTTGCTGCTCTAAAAAACCAGTTAGGCCGTCAGACGTGGCCAATGTTTCGTTCTGTTGCTTGCCGCCGGTTTGCGCGGCTGCGAAATTGCTGTTCATGGTTCCGACTCGATTTCATGCAACGAGTTGCAGACAGGGCCAAGATTGTAGGTCATGGCCCTGGCGCAACCCGCGCACAGTAACGCGCCAAAACTGCACGCCGATGAAAAAACGGCTTTCGGCCTTCGCTCGGACAGACCGATGCCGACACCCGATTCGCCACGGCGGCGCGTGCAAACCCCATTCGCACGGCCCTTCCCGCCAGGCGTCTTTTCTGAATTCTTTTTGCCGCGCCGGCGAGGCGGTTCAACTCGCACGGCGTTCACATCCATCTCCCTGGTAGCACGTGGCGTGCCGCGTCCGCGTCGACCGTGCATGGCGATGCTTGCTTGACGCTGTTATCACGCTTACGCGATGTGCGAGCGAGCCGGCCGTGTGGTGAGCGGCGGCGCTATCATCGTGTGCGCGAAGGCCGCGTTAGCGCCGTCGCCCTCACCGTTGCCGCGCCATGCGGCATGCGTTTGCCGACTACCGCTCCTTGACCTGAGGCCACCCGACACCATGTCCGATCTCGACTCCGCGACGCTCGACGCGCTCCGCCATGTCAGCACCGCCACACTGACCACGCAGTTGTTCAAGCGCGGCTTGCGCAATACGTTCATGCAAGGTGTCGCGCCACTCGCTTCGCACAGCGGCGCGAATCTGGTCGGGCCGGCGTTCACGCTGCGCAACATTCCGTCGCGCGAGGACATCGACGTGCTCGAACTGTTCGCAGACCCCGAGTACGCGCAGCGCAAATGCGTCGAAACGATTCCGGCCGGTCACGTGCTCGTGCAGGACTGCCGCAGCGAGCGCGGCAGCGCGTCGTTCGGTTCGATCCTTTCGCTGCGTTTGCAGGTGCGCGGCGTGGCGGGCATGGTGTCCGACGGGCCGGTCCGCGACAGCACGACAATCGCCGCGCTCGGCATGCCGGTGTTCTGCGCGGGCGCGAGCGCGCCGCCGAATCTGATTCGCCATCATGCGGTGGATATCAATGTGCCGATCGGCTGCGGCGGCGTCGCCGTGTTTCCCGGCGATGTGATCGTCGGCGATGCGGACGGCGTGGTGGTAGTTCCACGCAAGATGGCCGCGGAGGTCGCGCAAGCCGCCGCCGAACAGGAGCAGCTCGAAACGTTTCTCACGGAGCGGATTCGCGAAGGCGCGGCGTTGCCGGGCACTTATCCGCCAAACGAAACGACGATGGCGGCCTTTGCGGAATGGAAAAAGGAACGTGGTGTCTGATGCCGCGAGTCGCGTGGGCCAGTTGCGGCACGTTGCGGCTTAGGGTCGCCGCAGCGCTGTCTGAGCGGCGAACGAGTGTACCCCTCTGCGCGCATTTCAACACGCAGCGGGGCGTCAGTCCGCTTTCTTCGGACCTATCCCCTGAAGCAGCAACGCGACCGCATGCCGCGCGATCTCTTCGCCGCCGATATTGCGCCGCAACGGATCGTTGCGCCACAGCTTCAACGTGGCTAGCGGCAGAAGCGTCAACCCCATCAGCGAGACGAACACCAGCGCGGGTTCCAGCCCCGCGTTGAGACGCCCTTCTTTCTGCCAGCGCGCGATGGCCGCCAGCGACGCCTTCTGATGCGCGTTGCCGAAGCGCTCATGAATGCGCTGGCGCAGCAGGCCGCCATCGCTGATCACTTCGCGCACCCACAGCGACGGAAACCACGGATGCTCGCTCGCCACCAGCACGAGCCGCTGCGTGAGCTGCGTGATCGCGGCGACGGGATCGTCGGGATTCTCCTGGAACGGCATGCCGAGCTCCGCGCGCAACGGCCCGAAGCGCTCCTCGACCAGTAAGTCGAGCAACTGTTCGCGCGTCTTGAAGTAGTAATGCATCATCGCCGGCGTGAATCCTGCCTCGCGCGCGATCTCGCCGAGCGTAGTGTCGACGATGCCCTGCCGCGCGAACAGCGTGAGCGCGGCGTCGAGCAGGCGGCTGCGCTGCTCCGCTCCGCGTGCGGCGCCCGTCGGCCTCCCAGGGCGGCGGGCGGGCGCGGCGGTTGCGGCGGTTGCGGCACGTGTCGAGTCTGCCGGCGCGGCTTTCACTGCGCGCTTCGGCACCTTGCCCGCCTTGAGGGCGGCCGTACCACGCGACGATTTTTTCACCGCCGGGTCATCTGCTGGAATCCTTGCCATTGCATTCAATTTGACGAGTGACGCGATGTCGCATATATTAATCTCTGAATTAATTAATTTCAATGCCCTGGTGCCATGGAACAATCGACCACGACTCAACTCGCCGAGCGTATGAAGCCTGACGCGCAGCCCGGCTTGCACCCGGACGTGCGGGCAGACTCGCCAGCCGCCGCGCACCCGCCTATCCGTCTGCTGTTTCCTGCGCTGCTGCTGGTCATGCTGCTCGCCGCGCTCGATCAGACAATCGTCTCGACCGCGCTGCCGACCATCGTCGGCGAACTCGGCGGGCTCAACAACCTGTCCTGGGTGGTGACCGCCTACCTGCTCAGCTCGACTATCGTCGTGCCGCTGTACGGCAAGTTCGGCGACCTGTTCGGCCGCAAGATCGTGTTGCAGACGGCGATCATCGTGTTCCTGGTTGGCTCTGCCCTGTGCGGCCTCGCGCAGAACATGACCCAGCTGATCGTGCTGCGCGCGCTGCAAGGGCTCGGCGGCGGCGGCCTGCTGGTGGTGACGATGGCAGCGATCGCCGATGTGATTCCGCCGGCCGAGCGCGGCCGCTATCAGGGCGTGTTCGGCGGCGTGTTCGGTCTTGCGACCGTGATCGGGCCGCTGCTCGGCGGCTTTCTCGTCGAGCACCTCACGTGGCGCTGGATTTTCTACATCAACCTGCCGCTCGGCATCATGTCGCTCGTCGTGATCGGCGCGGTGTTCAAGCCGCACGTTCGTCACGTGAAGCACACCATCGACTACATGGGCGCCGCGTTTCTGGCCGGCGCGCTCACCTGCATCATCCTGTTTACAAGCCAGGGCGGCACGATCCTGCCGTGGTCGTCGCCGCAACTGTGGTTCACGCTGGGCATGGGGCTCGTGGCGATCTGGGGTTTCATCCATGAAGAACGCAGCGCGGTCGAACCGATCATGCCGCTCGAACTCTTCAAGCAGCGCACGTTTTTGCTGAGCAGCCTGATCGGCTTCATCATCGGCGTGTCGCTGTTCGGCTCGGTGACGTTCATCCCGCTCTATTTGCAAGTGGTGAAAGGCTCGACGCCGACGGCGGCGGGCATGCAGATGCTACCGATGATGGGCGGCCTGTTCGTGATGTCGATGGTGACGGGCCGCGTGATCAGCAAGATCGGCAAGTACCGCCTGTTCCCGATCATGGGCACCGCGCTCGTGGCGATCGCGATGGTACTGCTCTCGCGTTTGCAGATCGACACGCCCATTCATGTGATGTATCTCTACATGGGCGTTCTCGGTTGCGGTCTCGGCATGGTGATGCAGGTGCTGATTCTCGCCGTACAGAACGCCGTGGAGTTCAAACACGTCGGCGTGGCCACTTCCGGTGCGACGCTGTTCCGTTCGATCGGCGGTTCGATCGGCGTGGCCGGCTTCGGTGCGGTGTTCTCGAACGGACTCGCCGCCCGACTCGAAAAGCTGATTCCGCCCGACACGGAACTGCCGCATGCGTTGGGACCCGCTGCGATCCACCAGTTGCCGGACGCGTTGCGCAACGACTATCTGCATGCGTTCGCCGGTGCGCTGCATACGGTGTATCTCGCGGCCGCCTGCGTGGTGGTGCTGGCTTTCGCACTCGCGTGGTTGCTGAAGGATCATCCTCTGCGCAAGCATTGATTGCCATCGGAGAGTTGCCTTTCGGCGCTTGATGCAAGCGCGCTTAAATGACGGGATCGGGACGAGGTCGAACGCTACACGCGTCGACCTCGTTTTCATTTTCGCCGTCACGCTGCTGCGTTGCGCAAGCGCCGCAATTCATGCGCGCCGAGCACTCGTCCTGAACCACTGGAAAAAATCCAACGTTCGCTCGTTCTTCCGGCATCCTCACTGTTTCGTCGTACCTGGCAATGTGCGGTAGCGCACACAAGATAGGTGCCAACGGCGATTGACGTTATGAGCGAAACACCACATATTGGAAGCATCGGCAACGCAAGCGCAGCTTGCGTTTTCAGACTCTCCGGCGCATGTGGATCGTGATTCCGCGGACAAGGCTCCAGCCTCAACACGATCCGGAGCATGCCGTAATGGCATTGTTTTCCACAGGCGGGTCCACGGCATGTCCACCCAGACAGCACTCGGCCACAGTTTCCCAACACCCTGCAAACGGTGCGGCGGTGCACTGTACCGGCAAGTGGACACTTGTCCATATTGCGGCGCGGCACATCCGCTCGAAGAGAGCTCGTACAGGCGCACGCCGTTCGCGGAGAGCCGGACCGGCGCGAGCGATCAGGCCCGCCACAAATTCAGTAACGTGCAAGCTTCGTCGGGGGCGACCGCGACGGTTCACGCTGTGCGTCCCGACGAAGCCGCTCCTTCCGCGGTCACACCTCGTACCGCGCCAGCGCCGACGCACGTGCCGCTCCCACCGTACGACGACACGAACTATCCGCCGCGTGAAGGATTAACGTTTCGCCACGTGCTGATTGCAATTGCCGTGCTTGTCGTCATCGGCCTGGCGTTTGTCGCTTTTGCGCTATTTAGCGCCGGTAGTGATTCGGAAGACACGATCGGCGATCAGACTACCGCCACTCGTCAGGACGCCAGAACGACTACCGGTACGATCGCGCCATTCGCACCGGCTCAATCGAATCCTCCGGCCGTTGCAACCAGGCCTTCTGCACCGGTCAACGTGGTGAAGATAATGCCACCCGCTCCCGCCATGCCTGTCGCGCCAACGGTCGTAGCGCCAGCGGTCGTAGCGCCAGCGGTCGTAGCGCCAGCGGTCGCAGCGCCACCCGCCGTCGCACCACAGGTCGTCGCACCACCCGCTGCCGCGACGCCTGTCAGACCCGCACCGCAGTTCCGCGATGTCTCGCAAGCCCTGCAAGCGGCGCGGCTCGCGTTCCGCGCCAACGACCTGTCCGCCGCGCAAGCCGCACTCGGCGCCGCGCTGGCGATGCAACCGGGCAACAGTGCCGCGCAGGACCTGGCGTCCGAATTACGGCCCTTGACCGCGCGCCGCGACGCCGCATTGCAGGCCGCGCAAACATGCATCGCGCAGCAGTCGTGGCCCTGCGCGCGCGCGCATGCCAACGAGGCGCTCACGATCGACACCGGCAACGAAGCAGCCAGGGGCATCCTCGCGCGCGTGATTCGCGAGACCGGCTGGGCGCCGCTCAACCCGCGCGCTGCGGCAGCCGCGCTGGCGCAAGGCAAACCGCTCGCACCGCCACAGGCCGCCGCGGCAACGCAACAGGCCCAACTGCAAACGCCGTTGCCGCAAGGCTTACCGGCAACCGGCGAGTTGTCGGCGGCAGCGCCGCGCGCCGGCACGGCAGGCACTGCCGGAGGAACGGCAAATGGCGTCGATGCTCGCGAGCGCGCCATCAAGGACTCCGGTTGGAGCCGGGCACCGCCGAACGGCGGAAAATCTTCAACCAGCACGCCAACCGGCCAGTGAAATTTGTTTGGATACCGAATCACATAGCAGATATCCGCTCAAAGCGCCCACATTAATCCATGCGCTTTGAGCGGCAACAGACGGACGCGGCCATCGAAGCGCGTCGAGCATGACATGGCAACCGGCTCTCTTGCGCTTCACGCGCACTGACGCGCGAGGCTGTACAACCTGACCGATAGGTGAATAGACCATGCTGAAGAGACTTCTCGCGGGATGGCTGGGGCTGGCGCTAATCCTCGTATGCTCGCTAGCCGGCGCGGAACCGGCGCACTACAAGATCGTCACCGGCCCCGAGCGCGGCACCTATATCCAGATCGGCCAGGATCTGTCGAAATGGGTGGCTCAACCGGTCGGCATCGACCTGGACGTGGTGGCGTCGAAGGGCTCCGCGGAGAACGTGCAGCGCATGCGCTTCGAACCCGGCGTCAAACTCGCGCTGGTGCAATCCGACGTGTACCAGGCCTACATCGACATGGCAAACGCGGGCAATTCCGACGCGGGCACGACGATCCGGCCACTGCGGCTCATCATGCCGCTCTACGACGAGGAAATTAACGTCGTGGTACGCGCGGATTCGCCGCTGAAAACCCTCGCGGACATTAAGGACAAGACCATTAGCGTCGGCCTGCTGGGCAGCGGTACTGCTCAAACGGCCACGACGCTCTACCACCTGATGTTCGGCCAGCCGATTCCCCCACAGAACGTCCAGCACCTGAGCAACGAGGACGCGCTCGCCGCGCTGATCGTGAAGAAGGTGGACGTCGCGATCATCGTGGTCGGGCAGCCGGCGAAGCTGTTCAACGACATGAACCCCGAGCTGCTGCAACAGATCCGCCTCTTGCGGGTCGATCCCGCCGCGCCCGAAACCGCGCGCGCCAAACAGACCTACTTCCCCACCACGATCCGCACGGCCAGCTACCCGACCTGGTTGAAGGAGGATGTCCCCGCGCTGACCGTCAAGGCCTTTCTCGTCACCTACGATTACGGCCTGCGCGATACCGTCGGCAATCTGAACCGCTTCGCCGACTCGCTGTGCGCGAACTTCGACACCCTGCAGGAGCACGGCCATCCCAAATGGAAGCAGGTGAAACTCGAATTGCCGCCCCTCGTGCGCGGCTGGAAATATTACGGGCCGGTCGAAAAGCATCTGCGCGCGTGCCTGACGAACCGGAGCGCCGCGATGAACGCGACCGCCACGCAAGCGGCGCAGAAACCACGCTCGACCTGCACGGACCAGGAGCGCCTGCTTCTGTTGTGCAAATAGCTTCGTCTGAAAGGCGAATAGCTTCGCGGGACGCGCGCGTTCAGGCGCGCTCCCGCGCCCTTCCTCCTGCCACGGCCGATGCCTCCATCGCCCGTTGCAACGCCTCGTACACCTTCGGACGATTGCATTGCGACACGTTAAAGCGCAGAAAGCCCGCCGCCGATTGCGACGCGCTGAACACGTTGCCCGGCGCGAACACGACGTTGTCGGCGAGCGCATGACGCGCGACGTCGGCGGCGTCGAGCGAATCCGGCAAACGGGCCCACACGAAGAGGCCGCCGCGCGGCCGGGTCCAGATATCGAGGCCCGCATAGCCGAGCCGCCTGACGGTGTCGCCCATTGCGTCGGCGAGCTTCGCGCGCATCGACTCCAGATGCCGCCGGTAGGTGCCGTCCACCAGCATCCGATGCACGACGCTCGCCGCGAGCTGACCGTTGCCGAACGTCGTCGCCAGCTTCAGGTCGATCAGCGGCTCGATCCATTCGGCGCGCGCGGCGACGTAGCCGCAGCGCACCGCCGCGGACAGGGTCTTCGAAAAGCTGCCGATCGACACCACCCGCGCGAGCCCGTCGAACGCGGCGAGACGCGGCGCGGGTTCGTCCTCGAGGTCGGCGAAGATATCGTCCTCGACGATCAGCAGATCGTGCTCACCCGCGAGCTTCAGCAGCCGATGCGCGATAGCCGGCGCGAGCGTCGCGCCCGTGGGGTTGTGAATCGCGGAGTTGGTCACATAGAGCCGCGGACGATGCTCGATCAGCGCCCGTTCGAACGCCGCCAGATCGGGCCCGCAAGGCGTGTACGGCACGCTCACGATGCGCGCGCGATGGGCGCGCAGCAAGGCCTGAAAATTGAAATAGCACGGATCGTCGATCAGCACGGTGTCGCCCGGTTCGAGCAGGAAGCGGCACACCAGATCGAGCGCGTGCGTACCGCCGTCGGTCAGCACGATCTGCTCGGGCGGCGCATCCACGCCGTGCTGCGAGAGCCGCCATGCCAGCTGCTGGCGCAGCGCGGGCAGACCGGCCGGGCACGCGTAGTCGGCGAGCACGGACTGCGGATCGCGCGCCACCGCGCGCAGCGCGCGGCGCACGCCGTCTTCCGGCAGCCACGCGGCCGGCACCCAGCCGCAGCCGGGTTTCAGCACCTTCGAGCCCGCCTCCAGCGACTGCCGCGTGAGCCACAGCGGATCGACCTCGCGATCCAGACGCGGCCCGAGATCGGCGAGCGCGAGCGGCGGCGCATGGCCTGACACGAAAAATCCGGAGCTGCGCCGCGCGACGATCACGCCTTCCGCGACCAGCCTGTCGTATGCTTCCACGACGGTCGACTTCGATACCCCGAGTGTTTCGGTCATCGCGCGGATCGACGGCACGCGCGCACCCGGCATCAGCGAGCGGCTTGCGATGCGCTCGCGCAAACTGTCCATCACCGTGCCGACACGCGTGCCCGATGCAGTCCGGTTGTTCTCGCTTTCTACCATCTGTACTGCTCCACGTTCGGTACAGTTTGTACGAATTGTACTGATCTGTAGCTTACCCTTTTCGGCTAAAACCGGGATGCTATGCGTTCTATTTCATGGGCATATGGACTCTTCCGATGGACAAGACGACGAACGGCTGGCTCAGCGGACTTGCAGGCGTCCTGATTTTCAGCGGCTCGCTGCCGGCCACGCGGCTTGCCGTGCAAGGCCTCGACCCGGTGTTTCTGACCGTCGCCCGCGCGACGATTGCCGGCGCGCTCGGCCTGTTGCTGCTGCTGGTGTTTCGTGAGACGCGCCCCGCGCGCCGCGATCTGATTCCGCTCGTCGTGGTCGCGCTCGGCGTGGTGGTTGGCTTTCCGTTGTTGACGGCGCTTGCGTTGCGCCACGTCAGTTCCGCGCATGCGGTCGTGTTCGTCGGCCTGCTGCCGCTTGCCACCGCGATTTTCGCCGTGCTGCGCGGCGGCGAGCGTCCGCAACCGGCGTTCTGGCTGTTCTCGGCGCTCGGCAGCGGCGCGGTGGTCGCGTTCGCGATGCGCCACGGCATCGACGCATCGCCCATCGGCGATGCGCTCATGCTGGGCGCCATCGTCGTATGCGGCCTGGGCTATGCCGAAGGCGCGCGTCTGTCGCGGCATCTCGGCGGCTGGCAGGTGATTTCGTGGGCCCTGGTGCTGTCGCTGCCGCTGATGCTGCCGCTCGCCTGGTGGACCCGGCCCGCTTCGTTCGAGGGCGTCAGCCACGCCGCGTTCTGGGGACTCGCGTACGTGTCGCTCTTCAGCATGCTGATCGGCTTCGTGTTCTGGTATCGCGGGCTCGCGCTCGGCGGCATCGCGGCCGTCGGGCAGTTGCAGTTGCTGCAGCCGTTCTTCGGGCTGCTGCTTGCCGGACTGCTGCTGCACGAACAGGTGCCGCCCGCGATGATTCTGGTCACGGTCGTGGTGGTGGCGTGCGTCGCGGGCGCGCGGCGTTTCTCGCGGGCCGCGCCGGTGCGGCCGGCGGTTTGAGCCGCGGGTTGGACAGGGTCGGGGTCATGATCATGGCCCTCCTCCTTTGCGGATCGAAGGAAGCGAACCGCCGGTTGAATATGTCATCATCCCGATGATCGATCCACCACCGCGCCGCGACTCACGATGCCGACCGCTTTCGCTCAAACCGTCGAAGCCCGCTTTGCCGAACTTACGCCAACTTCCAAACGCGTCGCCAGCTACATGCTGGCGAACCTCGAGCGGCTCGGCCTCGAAACCGCCGATCAGATCGCCCAGCAAGCCGGCACGAGCGGCATTTCGGTCGGCCGCTTCCTGCGCAGCGTCGGCTACCAGAACCTCGACGACCTGAAGCGCGAATTGCGCGGCGCGCAGGAGCGCCCGTGGCTCATCACCGACCGGCTCGACGCGTTCCGCCGCAGCGGCAGCCCAGGCAGCCCAAGCAGCAGCCCAAGCGGGCAAGGCGAAGCAACCGGCGAGGCCGCGCCCGACGCCGCCACTGCCACAGCTCATCATGCCGTGCTCGCCCATTCGCTCGAACTCGAGATCGGCGCGATCCAGCATGTCTACCAGCTCGCGCAAACCCCGGTGTTCGCTCGCGTCGCGGAGCGCATTTCGACCGCCGACGCGGTGTACATCCTCGGCATTCAATCCACGCGCGGTATCAGCAACGCGTTCTACAGCTACCTCGAATACATTCGGCCGCGCGTCTTCTATTCCGATGGGATGTCCGGTTCATACGTCGATTCGCTGAACTCGGAATTCGAGTCGCCGTATCTGATCGTCACCGACACCCGCGCTTATTCGACGGTCGCGCGCCGCTATTGCGAAGCCGCCACCCGCCGCGGCCTGCCGTTCGCGCTCGTCACCGATATTTACTGTCCGTGGGCGCGCGATTTCGACGGCGATCTGCTGCAGGTGAAGACCGATGTCGGCCAGTTCTGGGACTCGCTCGCGCCGCTCACCTGCCTGTTCAATCTGCTGATTTCGGCGATCGTCGAGCGGCTCGGCGCGGGAATCGACGAACGTGTGGCCCGCAATCGGCAACTGCAAAGCGAATTCGATCAGTTCGATCTGTGAGGCGCGCGTTGCCTCGACCGGCAACAATAAGAGCGGATTCGCCGCGCGTTTGCTGCAATCGCCCACCACGTATCGCGCCGATTTTTGACCCGCTTCAAATCGGCGCGCGCGGCGAGCATAGTAAGCGTTTCGGCGGATTTACCGGCTACGACAGGAACACGTATGAGCACGACCCGCACAGCCCCCTCATCATCACCGTCAGCGGACGCATCGACGGATACACGAAGCGCCCCGTCCATCCGCGACGCCACCGAAGCCGATCTCCCCGCGATTCAGGCGATCTACGCACATCACGTTCTGACCGGCGTCGCGTCGTTCGAAGAAACCCCGCCTTCCGTCGACGACCTGTGCACCCGGCTCGCATCGGTGCGCGCTCATGGGCTGCCGTACATGGTCGCCGAGATCGACGGCGAGGTCGCGGGCTATTGCTATGCGACGCCATACCGGCCGCGCGCCGCGTATCGCAACACCATCGAAGATTCGATCTACGTGAGCGACGCCTATCGCGGACGCGGCCTCGGACGCGTGTTGCTGCAGGCGCTGATCGAACGCTGCGAAAGCGGACCGTGGCGCCAGATGGTCGCCGTGATCGCGGATAACGGCAGCGGCGGTTCGCTGTCGCTGCACACGCAGTTGGGCTTCGAACTGACCGGCACGTTGAAGGCCGTGGGCTTCAAGCACGGCCGCTGGATCGACACGACGCTGATGCAACGCACGCTGGGACGCGGCGACTCCACGATGCCGGATGATGCAACGAAAGAAACCGCCGGCGCACCAACCAGCCGACGCGCCTGAAGCGCCGCGCTGGTGGCGCGCAAGGCCGCCGCGTTAAAATCGCCGCATGCCCAAGAAGCCGCCTCCCGTCGCGCCCTCGCCTGCCGGTTCCGTCGAACCGGCGAGCGCCACGTCGCGCAACGAATACACCGTCGACGAACTCGCGCGCGTCACCGACACCACCGTGCGCAACGTGCGCGCCTATCAGGACCGCGGCCTGCTCGCGCCGCCGGAGAAGCGCGGCCGGGTCGGCGTGTATGACGACACGCACGTGTCGCGTCTCAAGCTGATCAATCACCTGCTGGCGCGCGGCTACACGCTCGCGAACATCCAGGACCTGATCATGGCGGTCGATGAAGGCCACGACCTGCGCTCGATCCTCGGTCTCGAAACCGCGATCGGCGGACGCTGGTCGCGCGAACGGCCAAAGAAATATTCGCTGCTCGAACTGCTGCAAATGTTCGGCGACAAGACGTCGCCCGGCGCGCTCGCCAAAGCGGTCGATCTCGGCCTGCTCGAACGCGACGGCCTCTCGTTCGTGTCGGGCAACCCCACCGCGCTGACTGCCGGCGCGACCATGGCGAAGGAAGGCATTGCGCTTGCCGATCTGCTCGACGCCGTGAGCATCGCGAGGCCGCATTTCAATGCAGTCGCGAAAGCACTGGTCGATCTGGTGGTGCATCAGTTGGACCGCTACGACGCCGATGCACTGCCGCCGCCCGCCGACGTGCCCGCACTGGTCGACGCGATCTGGCGTTTGCGCCCGCTTGCCAGCGTGCTGGTCGAAAGCGAAATGAACCGCGCCCTCGAAGAAGCGTCCGGCGATTATCTGGGCGACCGCGTTGCCGCAATCATGGAAAAGAAGCTCGGCCATCCGGCGCAAGGCGCGGCGGCTGCGCGCACTGTGACGAAAAAAGGCAACGCGAAGAAGTAACGCGGCAGACGGTGCAGGCGCGCGCATACGTGGCGCGCACCCGTGGCGCGCGTTCGTGCCCGCTCCCACCGCGAAATGCACACGCCGATACAGCGCAGCGTTTTCGCGCGCACGTCATATTCAAATCTGCATTGCTTCGTTTGACCGGCAAGACGTCCATACGACGATCCCCGAATGCCGCCGCAACGTGTTCCCCGCAGCGCCCATCCCGACACGCGCCATGCGTCGCTCGACCCGGGCGGACCACGCGGGACACAAGCGGACACCAACGGCGCACACGTCAATCGACTGCAATGGAGATCGCCGGATGGCACGTCACCCTCGTTTCACGCTTCATCTCACCGCCGCGTTGCTGACGGCTGTCACGACCCTGGGCGCGAACGCGCAGACCACGGGCAACAACAACGAGCCGGCCAAAGTGCTGCGCATCGGCTATCAGAAATCGGGCTTGCTCGCGGTGCTCAAAGCGCAAGGCTCGCTCGACGACAAACTCAAGCCGCTCGGCTATGCCGTCAAGTGGTTCGAATTCCCGGCCGGGCCGCAACTGCTCGAAGCGCTGAACGCCAACAGCATCGACTTCGGCTATACCGGCGCGCCGCCAGCCGTGTTCGCGCAAGCGGGCGGCGTGCACTTCGTGTACGTCGGCGCTGAGCCTTCGGGGCGTCATGCCGAAGCCATTCTGGTCAGAAGCGATTCGGCGCTGCGCAACGTCGCCGATCTGAAGGGCAAACGTGTCGCGTTGCAGAAGGGATCGAGTTCGAACTATCTGCTGCTCGAAGCGCTGAAGCAAGCGGGCCTGCACTACGAAGACATTCACCCGGTGTATCTGGCACCCGCCGACGCGCGCGCCGCCTTCGAAAACGGCAGCGTGGACGCATGGGTGATCTGGGACCCCTATTACGCAGCGGCGCAACAGGCGCTGAAGGCGCGCATGCTGGTCGACTATGCCGAACTCAACAGTCCGTACAACTTCTACGAAGCGACGCGCGATTTCTCGCAGCAGCATCCCGATGTGATCGGGGCGATTCTCGGGCAGTTGCGCCTTGCCGGCGCGTGGGTCAATGCGCATCCGGTGGAAACCGCCGCGCTGATCGCGCCGAAGGTCGGCCTCGACCAGAAGGTGGTCGAGACGTGGGTGCGCCGCTATCCGTACGGCACCACGGCCGTCAGCGACGAGATCGTGCGCTCGCAGCAGGTGGTCGCCGACGCCTTTTATGGCGCCCACCTGATCCCGCAGAAAATTACCGTGAAAGACAACGTCTGGCAGAGCCCGGTGGTCGCGGCAGCGCTGGCCGTGCGGTGAAGCGCGCGGCGAGCATCGCCGCCGGGCACCTAGAGTCGGGCGTCTAACCGGCTTCTTGCGTCAGCCGTTTCCAGCCTCTATCGTTACATCAACCAATGTAACAGTTTAGACGGTTAAAATGGAGACGGATCGGATGAACGCCCGCACGATGCCTCACGACGCCGCGCCTCCCGACGCGCCGGCGCCCGTCGACACCGATATCGCCATCATCGGCTCCGGCTTTGCGGGCCTCGGTATGGCGATCCGCCTCCGGCAAGCCGGCATCACCGATTTCATCGTCGCCGAAAAGGCCGGCTCGGTCGGCGGCACCTGGCGCGACAACCACTATCCCGGCTGCGCGTGCGACGTCCAATCGCACGTCTATTCGTTCTCGTTCGCACCCAATCCGCGCTGGTCCCGCATGTTTGCGCGCCAGCCGGAAATTCGCGCTTACCTCGAAGATTGCGCGCGGCGCTTCGGCATCGAGCCGCATCTGCGTTTCGCTCACGAACTGGCGAGCGCGATCTACGACGACACACGCCACCGCTGGCAACTGACCTTCACGAACGGCCAGCGATGCTCCGCGCGCGTGCTGATCTCGGGAATGGGCGGCCTCTCGCGCGCCGCCGTGCCAAACATTCCCGGCATCGAGCGATTCCGCGGCAAGTCGTTTCACTCGCAGCACTGGGACCATGACTATCCGCTCGACGGCAAACGCGTCGCCGTGATCGGCACCGGCGCGAGCGCGATCCAGTTCGTGCCGCAGATCGCCCCGCGCGTCGCGCATCTGGATCTGTTCCAGCGCACGCCGCCGTGGATCATGCCGAAAGCCGACCGCGCGGTGAACCCGCTCGAACAGTGGCTGTTCAGAAACCTGCCATTCACGCAGAAGATCATGCGTTCGGCGCTTTACTGCATGCTCGAATCGCGCGCGTTCGGTTTCGCGATTCATCCGTCGCTGATGAAGACCGCGCAGAAAGTCGCCGAGCGTCACCTGCGCCGCCAGGTACCCGACCCGCAACTGCGCGCCACGCTCACGCCGAACTACACGATGGGCTGCAAGCGCATCCTGATCTCGAACGACTACTTCCCCGCCGTGTCGCGCCCGAATGTCTCGGTGACGACCACGGGCATCGCGCGCATCGAAGAAGACGCGGTGATCACCACCGACGGCGTGCGCCATCCGGCCGACTGCCTGATCTTCGGCACCGGCTTCCAGGTGGCCGATCCGTTTCCGGCGGGCGTGGTGCGCGGGCGCGGCGGCATCGATATCGTCGATACGTGGCGCGACGGCGCGCATGCATACCTCGGTACGTCATTGCCTGGCTATCCGAACTTTTTCATGATCGTCGGACCGAATACCGGCCTTGGGCATAACTCGATGGTGTTCATGATCGAGTCGCAGGTCGAGTACATCCTGCGCGCGCTGAAGACGATGCAGGCTGAACGCGCCGCCGCGATCGAAGTGCGTGCGCAAGTGGAGCGCAGCTACAACGAGCAGATCCAGCGGAAACTCGGCCGCGCGATCTGGTCGACGGGCGGCTGCAAGAGCTGGTATCTCGATCCGAAGACCGGCAGGAACACCACGCTGTGGCCGGGGTTTGCGTACAAATTTCGCCAGGCCACGAGTACCTTCAGCATGGACGACTACCTTGCCTATGCGCCCGCACCGCAAGCAAGTACTCAGGCAGGTACCGAGGCGAGTCCGCAGCAGCCCGCGCACGTTCATGGCAACGCGGCCGCTACATCGGCGCAAGCGTCCTGACAACGCATCACGAAGACATGGACGACAACGACAGCGCACCGTTCAGAGAGGACTGGAGACAAGCCAATGAAGAACTTTACCGGCAGAGTGGCCGCGATCACCGGCGCGGGTTCGGGCATGGGCCGCGCACTCGCTATTCAACTGGCGCGCGAAGGCTGTCACCTCGCGCTCGCCGACCGCAATGCGACGAGCCTCGCCGAAACCGGGCAGCTTGTGCGCACCGCCGCCCCGCACATCGTCGGCTCGCCGTTGCACATCACCACCCGCGTGCTCGACGTCGCGGACCGCGCGGCAATGTTCGAGTGGGCCGCCGAAACGGCGCTGCAGCACGAGCGCGTCAATCTCGTGTTCAACAATGCGGGCGTGGCGCTGTCGAGCACGATCGAAGGCATGGACTACGCCGATCTGGAATGGATCGTCGGCATCAACTTCTGGGGCGTGGTGCACGGCACGAAAGCGTTCCTGCCGTATCTGAAAGCGTCCGGCGCGGGACATATCGTCAATACGTCGAGCGTATTCGGCCTGTTTTCGCAGCCTGGCATGAGCGGCTACAACGCGACCAAATTCGCCGTGCGCGGCTTTACCGAAGCGCTGCGCCAGGAGCTCGATCTGATGAAGTGCGGCGTGTCGGCAACCTGCGTGCATCCGGGCGGCATCCGCACGGGCATTGCACAGTCGAGCCGGATCTCGTCGAACATGGTCGGCTTCATGCTGGAAACCGAACAGCAAGGCAAGGACGACTTCGAGAAGTTCTTCATCACCACCGCCGACGACGCCGCGCGCGTGATTCTCGACGGCGTGCGCAAGAACAAACGGCGCGTGTTGATCGGGCGGGATGCGCGCGCCGCAGACTGGCTCGCGCGCACGTTGCCGGCGGCGTACCAGGCGCTGGTCGTGATGCAGACGCGCCGGCTGAAACGCGCCGCGGAAAAACGCGCGCGCCGCGCCGCGCAGTTCGACGGCACACGCGCCTGATGAACGCGCTGCGCTCCACACAGCCCGCGCGCCCGACTGTGTCCTCAACATCACCAGGAGAAAGGTCATGATGCCGGTTCGCCGCGACCTCCGTTTCAACCTGCCGCCGCAACACGCGTGCGACTGGCACGCGCAAGGCGCGTATGTGACGCACTTCTTCAATTCGCTTTCGCTGCTCTTTCCGGCCGGAGAGCGTTTCTTCATGGACAGCGTGCGCCACTACCGCGACCAGATCGACGACCCCGAGCTGAAAAAGCAGGTGCTCGGCTTCATCGGCCAGGAAGCGATGCATACGCGCGAACACATCGAATACAACGATCTGCTGCAGCAAGCCGGCCTGCCCGCACACAAGCTCGACAAGCGGCTGTGGATGATTCTCAACTTCTTGCGCAAGGTGCTGCCGCCTTCGCATCAGCTCGCGATCACGGTCTGCCTCGAACACTACACGGCAATGCTCGCCAACCTGCTGCTGGAAGACGGGACGCGCATCGAGGGATCGGTCGAAGGCTATACGCAGATGTGGACCTGGCACGCGCTCGAGGAAACCGAACACAAGTCCGTTTCATACGACGTCTGGAACACGGTGCTCAAGCCCGGCCTCGGCCGCTATCTGCTGCGCACCGGCACCATGCTCGCCACCACCGTGACGTTCTGGCTCATCGTGTTCGACTTCCACGTGCGCCTGCTGATCGCCGATCGCAAACGCGGCGGCCATCTGCGCGGCATGTGGCGCATCGTCAAATATCTGTATGGTCCGCGCCATGGCGTGTTTCCGCGTATCGCCGGGGAATGGCTGAGCTTTTTCCGGCCCGGCTTCCATCCGTGGGATTACGACAATCGTGCGCAACTGGCGCGCATCGAGGACCTGGTGGCCGCAGTCGACGCAAGCAATGCCGTCACGCCGAGCGCGCGCAAGGCCGCGCGGCGCGGCGTGCAGGCGGCCGCGTGATACGCGACGCGCTGTCGGTCGAGTCCGGCGGTGTACGGCTCGCGGTCTACGTGAGCGGACCGCGCGAAGCGCCGCCGATCGTGCTGGTGCACGGTTATCCCGATTCGGCGGCCGTATGGGAGCCGGTGCGCGCGCAACTCGACGCGCGCTATCGCGTGATCGCTTACGACGTGCGCGGCGCGGGCGCCTCCGACGCACCGGCCACGCGCAGCGCGTACCGGCTCGAACGACTTGCGGCCGATCTCGCCGCGGTCGCCGATGCAACCTGCGGCACGTGCCCTTTTCACCTGGTCGGGCATGACTGGGGCTCGATTCAAAGCTGGGAAGCCGTCACCGATCCGGCGTTCGAAGGCCGTATCGCGTCTTATACGTCGATCTCCGGGCCGTGCCTTGATCATGCGTCGCCCGGTTTGCGCGGAGGCGAGGCGAATCGCCCGTCACGCGAAACGGCAAAACGTCCGTTCGGCAGCGGCGTGCGGCAAACGCTCAAATCCTGGTACATCTTTTTCTTTCATCTGCCGTGGCTGCCGGAACTGATGTGGCGCGCCAGCGGCGCTCGCCTGTGGCCGCTGTGGCTGCGCATGACCGAACACGTGCACCCGGCTCGCGATCCAGCGCAAATGCGCAATGCGATCAACGGACTGAATCTGTATCGCGCCAACTTCATCGACAAGCTGCTGCGGCCGCGCGCGCGGCAGGCGCATGCGCCGGTGCAATTCATCGTGCCGCTGCGCGACCGTTATGTCGGACCGGAGCTATCGCTCGGACTGGAAGGCTGGCTCGGGGCCTACGAACGCAGTGAAATCGATGCGGGCCACTGGGTCGTGCTGCGTGAGCCCGCGCGCATCGCGGCATGCATCGAGCGCTTTGTCAGCCGGCATCGAACGGAACATGACGGCCTCGCTGCGGCGCCGCTCAACGCGCGCGCGGCAGGCGCGTGAATAGCGTCGGATAGTCGATCACGAGGCCGTCCTGGTCCACCTGCATGTTCGCGGTGAAGTTGCGGAAGATACCTTCGTAGCGATACTCGCGATTCAGACCGACGCACGAATACGCCTGCTCGACGCGCGTGACCTGCAAATCCGGCGTCGAGATATAGGCGACCGAAATCGGTTGACGCTCGCCTTCGGCCAGTTGCAACCGGCGGATCGGTAGCGTATTGGTGAACGGCGTGGCCGCGATATCGATGTCGATACAGCCTTCGATCCCGCTCAATACGAGACCGTGCCCGTCGCGCCAATGGCCCGCGCCGTCGCCGTACAATTCCAGTTCGCCACCGCCGACGATCTTCAGCCACGCATGCCGCGTGCGCCATTGCGCGTCGCAGCGCACCGAGTAGTGCAGCCCATACGCGCGCCCGTAGCGCTGGCCGACCACCACGCTCTCCACCGCGAAGCTGTCGTCGCGCGCGTCGAACGTCAGATGTTCGATGCCGTCGCCCTCTTCCGAAGCCCACCGTAGTTCACGCATCAGCCTGTCTCCTCGCGAAAGCCGCGCGACCTGCGCGCCGGGCTCATATATCGTAGCGCGAATGCCGGCTAGCGGGTCACCGACGCGTGTTCGTCGTGCGCGTGTTCGTCGTGCGCGTGGGCGGCTACGAAATAGCCACTATCAACGCGCGACGATGCCCGAATCCACATAGCTGGCCTATGCTCGCGGTTTGCCGTAGTCAGGGCGGGCTCGCTGCGTTGCGGCCGAACCTGCACGCACGCCTGGCGCCCGCCGCGCAAGCTCGCGCGGCGCGCTTCATCGACATTGCGACATTCCGACACTCAATCGAACCACCGTCAATCCATGCACGCCGCCGCGACCGACGCTCCCTCCGCCGCCTTGCGCACACTGTTGCGCAGTCTCGGCCAGATCGTGCTGCAACCGAACGCGTTCACCGGCGCGTGCCTGCTCGCTGCGTGGTGGGTCGCCGAGCCGCGCCTCGCATGTGCGGCGCTGATGGGCGCGGTCGCGGCCAACGTGAGCGCCATGCTGGCCGGCTGTCGCGACGACGACACCCGCGCCGGACTGCACGGCTTCAACGGCGCGCTCGCAGGACTCGCCGCCTTCAGTTTCATCCGCGACGCCGCGACTGCAACCGCCGTCGCGATTCTCGCCGCGACGGCCACCGCGTGGCCCGTGGGGCCGTGGTCGCGATGGCTGCGCGCACGCGGACTGAGCTGCCTGTCGAGTCCGTATCTGATCGTGACATGGTGCTGGCTGCCTATGATCACGAGCGGCGCACAGCCCGTGAGCCCGGCTTCGTTGCACTCGCCAGGCCTCGCCCAATGGAGTGGCGCGGTACTCGCCGGATTCGCGCAAACAGGCTTTGGGTCGGGCGCGTTAGCGGGTTGGCTCGTGCTGACCGGCATCGCGGCGGCATCGTGCCGGCATGCACTATGGGCGCTGGGCGGCGCGACACTTGCGAGCGCCGCGCATCTTCTGCTCGGCGCAACCCCACACTCGTTCGACACCGGCCTGTTAGGATTCAACGGCGCGCTCACCGCACTCGCGCTCATCGATTGCGGCGTCGTGCCGATGGTGGGCGGCGTCGCCGTTTCGATCGTGCTGCAAGCGGCGGCCACCCACTTCGGCTGGCCGGCGATGGCCGCGCCCTTTGTACTCGCGACGTGGTGCGTGCAATGGGTCAGGCATCGCGTCATGCGCGGCGCTATCGCAGACGGATCGGCGCAAAGCATGGAAAGCGCCCGACCGGTCACGGCGCCGGTCACGCGCACGAATTGACACATGGCGGCGGCATTGCGCGCAGGTCAGCACGCGCTGACAACCGACTGCACCGCACCGACGCGAGGCAACCTCAGGAGACAGTCATGTCGTTCACCCACACCCCGGCCGGCCGCGTAGCCGACTCCGGCCCACTCTCCGACGCGGAGCGCCAGACCCGCGTCGACCTGGCCGCCGCCTATCGCCTCGCGGCGCTCAACGGCTGGGACGACCTGATCTACACGCATATCTCGGCGAGCGTGCCGGACGGACCCGGCCACTTCCTGATCAACCCGTTTGGTCTCGCGTTCGACGAAGTGCGCGCGTCGAACCTCGTGAAGATCGATATCGCCGGCAACATCGTCGGCGCCAGCGAATACGCCGTGAACGCAACCGGCTTCGCGCTGCACGCCGCCGTCCACGCGGCGCGCGCCGACGCGTTCTGCGTCATGCATCTGCACAACACGGCGGGCGTCGCGGTTTCCGCGCAACCGGCCGGCCTGCTGCCCGCCTCGCAGCACGCGCTGCGCTTTTACGGCCAGCTCGCGTATCACGATTACGAAGGCCTCGCGTTCACACTGGCCGAAGGCGAACGTCTCGTCGCGAATCTCGCCGACAAGCCCGCTATGCTGCTGCGCAATCACGGCACACTGACGGCCGGACGCACGGTCGCCGAAGCTTATGTGCTGATGGCCACGCTGCTGAAGGCCTGCGAGATTCAACTGCAGGCGCAAGCATGCGGCACGGAGCTCGTCGTACCGAATGACGCGCTCGCCGCACGCACGGCGGCACAACTGTATGACGGCGGCGCAATCGAAGGCACGCTCGAATGGCCTGCGCTGCTGCGCAAGCTCGACCGGCTCGACCGCAGCTATCGCGACTGAAGCCGCGCCACGCTCATCTCAATCTCATTGCTCAACGGAGTCATGCCATGCCCACGTTTCACATCGAACTCTTCGAAGGCCGTTCGCTGGAACAGAAACGCCAGTTCGTCGAAGCGATCACCCAAGCGACTTGCGACTCGCTCGGCGTCGAACCGAATTCGGTGGAGATCATCCTCACTGACGTGAAGCGCGAGAACTGGGCAACGGGGGGACGTTTGTGGTCAGACGCCGATGCGTGAACATGCAATGGCATGGTTCAGCGGGTCAGCTGTGGATGTGTGTAACGAGGGGCGCTCGCCCTGAGCGCTGAAAAGGCTCGCCGCCAGATGCGTGCGGGAATGGCCGATCAGGCCACCGCTCGCGATGCCGAAAAGTCGCAAACGGCTCAAAAAGCTGCGCGCGTTGCGCGCGCAGCTGTTGTTGCTGAACAACGCTTTTCTTCAAGCGTTGCCGTGGCGGCGTAACGAAACGCCGGCTGCGCCGCCACTAAACTACCCGATCAGAACTTGTGGATGATACCCACGCCGACAGCAATCTGGCTGCGCGACGAGGACGGCGAACCGTTCTGGCCGTCGCCGATGCTTGCCGTTGCGTCGATGATCGTCTTGCCGTTGCCTGCAAGCGTCTGACCGTTAGCACGCTGATACGCTTCCAGCGCATACAGGCCGGTACGCTTGGACAGGCTGTAGTACTGCGACAGGTTGAACTGGTTGTAGCTAGCCGTGTTCGAAATGCCGTTCGACGACGTCGCACGCGTGTAGCTATAGCCAGCGGCCAGGTCCAGCGGCGTGATCGGCTTCCAGTGCAACACTGCGCCACCCGTATTCCAGATTTGCGTGTCGTGGAAGAACGAACCCGAACCCGCAGCGTATTGAACGTTCGAGTAAGCGAACGAAACGTCCCACTGCGAGTTGAACGCGTAGCCGCCCGTCACTGCAACGCGCTGCTGCTTCGCCGCGGTCTGGAAGCCGTTGTTGATTGCCGAGACAGCCGGCTCTGCGCCGTTGTTCGACATCGCGGAATTCCAGTTCACAGCGGCCGGGCTGGTGGTGGCGATCCCGGCATTGTCGATGCGCTGGATGCCTGCTGCGATGCCGATCGGGCCGTTCAGGTACTGTGCCGCCACGCTCCAGACCTGGCCAGCGGAGAAGCTGCCCGCGTTGCCGCCCAGCGAGTACGAACCGCTGATCGTCAGACCGCGCATGTTCGGCGACGTGTAGACCAGCGAGTTGTTGGCGCGGTACAGCGTATCCAGCGAGTCGATATCACCCGGGTGCGCGCCGTATGCACCGGTCAGCCACGTAGTCGGGCTGTACGGCGACAGCAGCGTGTAGTACGACGTGTACTGGCGACCCGCCGTCAGCGTACCGAACGTGCCATTCGTCAGACCCACCCATGCCTGACGGTTGAACGCCAGACCCGACACGCCTTGCGCGCCGGTTGCGCTGTTAAAGCCCTGTTCCAACTGGAAAATCGCCTTCGTGCCGCCACCCAGATCTTCCGAGCCCTTCAGGCCGAAACGGCTGCCAGCCCAGATGCCGTTGATCATCTTGACTTGCGAGGAGCCACCCGCAGACGGCTTCGCCGAACCCACCGCGCTCAGCGTCGTCGAGCTGTTCTGATAGCCGATACCCGTATCGACGATACCGTACAGCGTCACGTTGCTTTGTGCATGCGCGCCGAGGGCGACCAACCCGATGGCCGAACCAACCAGTGCCTTTTTCATTTCTACTCCTGTTAAAAATTCTATTTTTTTGCGGCCTTGTGCGAGCGCCGCTGAGTGTGGGCTTATACGTTTTTTTAAATCAGAACACCGGGTGTCCGTTAATCAGACTCGGCAACCATGTCGAGAACCACGGCACGTACGTCACGATGTTGATCGCGCTGAAGATAGCCAGGTAATACGGCCACGCCACCTTAGTGGTTTCCCCGATCGACACATTGCCAATTGCACACCCGATGAATTGCACCGAACCGATCGGCGGGTGCACGAGACCCAATGCGCAGTTCAGCAGGATCATGATGCCGAACTGCACCGGACCCACGCCGTTGTGCATCGCCATCGGCAGGAACAGCGGCGTCGTGATCAGGATGTGCGCCGCCATGTCGACGAACGTGCCGAGAAAAACCTGGATCACGTTGATGTACAGCAACATCAGCCAGGGCAGCGTCGTCGCGCCGTCGAGCATGCGTTCGATCGCGTCCGGAATCTCCAGGAAGGCCATCTGGAAGCGCAGCATGTTCGACACGCCGATCAGCAGCAGCACCACGCCCGTCGTCTTGGCCGCTTTCGACAGTGCATGACCCAGCTTGCTCAGCGTCATGGAGCGGTACACGACGACCGTCAGGACCAGCGAGTACGCCACGGCGATCGCGGCCGCTTCCGTCGCGGTGGCGATGCCGCGCGCCACGCAGAACAGAATGATCGCGATGACCATCAGACCCGGCACCGCGCCGATGAACGTACGCGCCACCGCCATCCAGCCCGGGAAGCGCTGCACGCCGGTCGAGCCGTCGGGACGGCGCGGATAGCCGAACTTGACCGCTTGCCAGTACGCGGCGATCAGCACGAGGCCCATCACCCACAACACCGGCAGCAGCCCGGAGAACAGCAGATCGCCGATCGACACGCCGCTCATCTTCACGCCGTTCAGGGTGCCGGTGATGCCTTGCGCCGCGAACGCGTAAATGATCATGTTGGTCGACGTGGGCATCAGCGCGCCCGCCAGCGACGAGTGCGTCGTGACGTTGACCGCATACGCCGCGCTGTAGCCTTCGCGCTTCATCAGCGGAATCACCACGCCACCCATTGCGGACGTGTCCGCCGTCGGCGAACCCGACACGCCGCCGAACAGCGTGCACGCCACCACGTTGGCCATGCCCAGGCCGCCGCGGAAATGCCCCACCGTGGCCTGCGCGAACCGGAGGATACGGTCGGCGATGCCACCGTGCAACATCAACTCGCCGGAGAAGATGAAGAACGGGACCGCGAGGAACGAAAACGCGTTCATGCCCGAGATCATCGACTGCATGGCGGTGGCCGCCGGCAGCCCCTCATACAGATACGTCAGGACGCACGAGAGTCCCAACGCAAACGAAACAGGCACCCCGAGAAAGAGGAAGACGAGAAAACTGACGCTAAGAAGGGCGAGTTCCATGATTGTTCTATTTGTGTTTCTTTTCGAAGAGAGCCAGCAGATGCTCGAACGAGAACAGTGCGATGCAGATGCTGGCAACGACCGGAATGCAGTACCGCAGTGCTTCCGGCAAACCGAGAATCGGAATCCGGTCTTCCCTCGTGGTGATCGCCATCTCCAGACAACCGAAGAAAACCGCCACGGCGAACGCGATCAGGCAGACATGCTGAATCCCCGTCGCAACCGTCCGGCCTTTCTCCGACAACTTGTTGACCAATGAGTCGAGGCCGATATGGCCGCGTTCGCGCACCTTGAGCGCGGCGCCGAACATGGCGATCACGATCACCAGCAGCAGCGCGATGGGCTCGACGAAATCGGGAGCATCGTTAAAGACATAGCGCATCACGACGCCATAAATCACCAGCAGACACAGCGTGGCCAGACTTGCCGAGGCCACGACAGTCAGCACGCGAAAGAGAAAATCATTTGGGCGTTTCAAGAAACTCATTGACCCCGTCCTTGCTCACGACAGATCTGT
Organism: Paraburkholderia strydomiana; assembly: GCF_046030495.1. Taxonomy (GTDB): domain Bacteria; phylum Pseudomonadota; class Gammaproteobacteria; order Burkholderiales; family Burkholderiaceae; genus Paraburkholderia; species Paraburkholderia strydomiana_A. Next base: position 90,859 of record NZ_JAQQCJ010000015.1, on the reverse strand, counting down.
CTTTAATATTTGCAACTGTGTTCGACTGCGCCGGCTCAGGACGCCGCGCGCGGCGGAAAAGCCCGCAGAACCTCCTGCAAGCTGTTTCCGCCGCTATCGCCGCCTGTCCGGCACGCGAACCTTATTTGACTGCCTGGATCTCGTCGACGAGCTGCTTCATTTGCGGGGTCTTTTCATACTTCGCCCACACCGGCTGCATCGCCTTCACGAAAGCCGCGCGATCGACCTGCGACGCAGCGACGATCGTCGCGCCACCCTTGGTGACCGTCTTGCTCGCATCGGCTTCGCGCGCGGTCCACAGCTTCTCGTAGTACGGCACCGAGTCGGCCGCGGCCTTCTTGATGATCTGCTGTTGCTGCGGCGTCAGCGTGTCCCAGACCTTCTTCGAGAACACCAGCACTTCCGGCGTCATCGAATGCTGGGTTTCGGAGAACACCGGCGCGACTTCGAAGTGCTTGGTTTCTTCGTACGACGGAATGTTGTTTTCCGCGGCATCCACGAGACCCGTCTTCAGGCCCGTGTACACCTCGGCGAACGGCATCGGCGTGGGCGTGCCGCCCATGGCGCGGATTTCGTCGACCATCAGATCGGACGGCTGCACACGCACCTTCAGGCCCTTCATGTCGGCCGGCGTATGGATCGGCTTCTTCGTGTAGATCGAACGCGCGCCGCTCTCATAGAACGTCAGCGCGATCATGCCCTTCGCCGAGAAGGCGTCGAGAATCTTCTGGCCTTCCGGGCCGTACATCACTTTGCGGAAATGGTCGATGTCGCGGAACAGGAACGGCAGCGACGGGATCATCGATTCAGGAACGATTTCGTTGAACGCGGCACCGTTGGCGCGCGCCATGTCGAGCGCGCCGATGCGCACCTGATCGATCGTGTCGTTTTCCGAACCCAGCGCGCTGTTGCCGAAGACCTTCACGGAATCCTTGCCGCCCGTCGCCTTGTTGATTTCCTCGCCCATGTACTTCACGGCCATGTTGGTCGGGTACGTATCGCCGTGCACGTCCGAAACGCGGAACGTGCGCGCTTCTGCCGACGCGGCGCTGAACGCCAGCGCCGCAGCTGCGACGATCATCGAAACACGGGAAGAGACAAACTTCTTGTTCATCGTGACATTCCTTGAAAAATTGACCATCCAATCGATTGCGGATGCGACATGGTTTGCTGCGTCTCCTGGCTCGACACTCACCGCCCATTGCGGGTGGCGAGCGGGTTGCCGTACTGGTCTGCGCAACATCCCCGGCACAGATACTCAGCACTCCTGTCAGACAACTTGCTTCTTTTACTTCGATTACCTCGGCGCGAATCTCGTGAGCGGAAACCGCCTTGCTATCCCCTTGCTATCCCAATATTCAAAGAAAGGAATCTGTTTGGGCTTATATGTTGTACGACGACATACGAAGTCTATAAAACGCGTTTTGACTTGTACAGACGGTATTTACCCGCAGAATTGACAGCCTCGGTACGGATGACCTATTTGGGGTCCCGGCGAGAGCCCGCGCCAGCGGGAGGAGAAATGGGGAGGGAAGGACGGCGCTTGGGGACGCCCGGTTTTTGTTCAGAAATCCGCGCCGAACCGTGGTCTCTACGCCACATTGTTGTACGACGAGTGATGAATCAGAAGCCAGTTGGATGACTGACGCCGGGCGGAATCGCTTGCCGGCGCCAGTTTTCGAGCAGATTCAGCTTACAGTTCGCCCGCGAATTCGGGCTCGGGCAACCCAGTCACGCCGGGACTCACGGCGAACAGATGCCCGTCGTGCTCGCTCGCGCTGGCTCCCGGATGAATCGAGGTCACAAATAGCGTATCCAGCTTGCTGCCGCCGAACGCACACATGGCCGGCTTGGTCGGCGGCACCGGCACCTGGCGGTCGAGCTTGCCCTCCGGCGTGAAGCGCAGCAGCAGGCCCGCGTCGTTCGCGCAGATCCAGTAGCAGCCGTCGGCATCGACCGCCGCGCCGTCGGGACGGCCCGAATAGTGATGCAGATCGGCGAACACGCGCCGGTTGCGCGGCTCGCCCGACTCGATGTCGTAGTCGAACGCCCAGATCAGTCGATGCAGCGGATGCGAGTCGGACAGATACATGGTCTTGCCGTCCGGCGACCAGCCGAGGCCGTTCTGCGTGATCAGCGAAGCGACGACCGGCGCGGACAGCACCCCGTTCGCGTCGAAGCGGTACAGCGCGCCGGCCGGATCGGCCGCCGCCATGTCCATCACCATCGTGCCGGACCAGAAGCGGCCCTGACGGTCGCAACGGCCGTCGTTAAAGCGCATGCCGTCGGCGCCGAACTCCGGCGCGGCGAGCTTGCGCACCGACGCCGCGACCGGTTCGCTGCCGCAAGCCTGCGCCGCCTCAGGCAACGTAACGGCGAAGAGTCCCGTCTCGCAGCCGGCCAGCACCGTGCCGCGACGATCGAACGCGATACAGGCGACCTTCTCCGGCAACAGCCATTCGGCGCGCCGGCCCGAATCGACCTGCAGCCGCACGATTTTCTGCGCCGGGATGTCCACCCAGTAAAGCGCCTGTTCCGCCGCGCGCCACACCGGGCTCTCGCCCACCGACGCGCGCCCTGCCGCGTCGAGCCGCTCGACGGGCGCATTCATCGTGACGCTCACCGCTTCGGCTCCATCGGACCTGCCAGCACGAACGGGCCGCCCTGGAAGCGCTGGGTCGGATCGTCGAACTGCGTGTCGGGGGCGCTAGCCGGGAATAGATGCTCGAATTGCGCCGAGCTGTCCTGCGCACGGAAGCCGAGGAACGCGGCCTTCTTGTTGTCCACCCACGAGATGCGGTTGTCCGACACACCGTAGATGATCGCGTGGCCGACGCGGTTCGTGAACAGCGAGCAGCGCACCAGTTCGATGAAGTCGCGATAGCTCAGATACGTGACGAGCATGCGCGGGTTGCGCGGCTGCTCGAACGACGAGCCGATCCGCAGACACACCGTCTCCAGCCCGAAGCGGTCGAAGTAGTAGCGCGACAGCGATTCGCCGAAGCACTTGGTCACGCCGTACAGGGTGTCGGGGCGCAGCGGCGCGTCGGTATCGATCACCGAGGTCGTCGGGTGGAAGCCCACCGCATGGTTCGAGCTTGCGTAGATGATGCGCTTCACGCCCTGCTTCTGCGCCGCCGAGTACAGGTTGTACAGACCGCGGATGTTCGCTTCGATCAGGTCTTCGAACGGCGCTTCGACGGAAATGCCGCCGAGATGCACCACTGCGTCCACGCCTTCGAGCAGCGCGTGCACCGCTGCTGCATCGGCGAGGTCGACGACGGACGCTTCTTCATGCTCCGCCACTTCGCCGAGCGGCGCGATGTCGGACACGCGCACGACGTCGGCCCACGCGGCGAGCGCGCCGCGCAATTGCTTGCCGAGATTGCCGGCGGCGCCCGTCAGGAGCAGACGGCGGAAAGGTTTCTGTGCCGCGGAGCGGTCAAGGTTCGAGTCGGTCATGTGTTTCTGTTGATGTGATTGCGATCGGATCAGCCTCGCGGCGCGGGCACGCCGCGCCGCCGGAAATCAGGTCACCGGCGCCGGGTTGAACAGCGTCAACGCGTTGTGCAGCTTGAGCTTTTCGGCGCAGGTCTGTTTGCGCCCGCTGGCGACGTCGAGCATCAGTCCGAACAGTTCCCAGCCCACCTCTTCGATGGTCGCGGCACCGGTCGCGATCGTGCCGGCGTTGACGTCCATCAGGTCGTGCCAGCGGCGCGCGAGGTCCGAGCGGGTCGCGACCTTGATCACGGGCACTTCCGCGAGGCTGTACGGCGTGCCGCGGCCGGTGGTGAACACGTGCAGGTTGATACCCGCCGCGACCTGCAGCGTGCCGCAGATGAAGTCGCTCGCCGGCGTGGCCGCATAGATCAAACCTTTCTGGCGGACCTTCTCGCCGGGCGACAACACGCCGGAGATCGCCGAGTTGCCCGACTTGATGATCGAGCCCATCGCCTTTTCGACGATGTTCGACAAGCCGCCCTTCTTGTTGCCGGGCGTGGTGTTGGCGCTGCGGTCCGCGCCGCCGCGCTTCAGGTAATCGTCGTACCACTGCATTTCGCGGATGATCGCCGCGGCGACGTCGGCGTTGGCCGCGCGCGCCGTCAGCTGATCGACGCCGTCGCGCACTTCGGTGACTTCGGAGAACATCACGGTCGCGCCGGCCCGCACCAGCAGGTCGGTTGCGAAGCCCACGGCCGGGTTCGCCGTCAGGCCGGAGAACGCGTCGCTGCCGCCGCACTGCACGCCGATCACGAGGTCGGAGGCGGGGCAGGTTTCGCGGCGGCGGTTGTTCAGGCGCTTCAGATGACCGTCGGCCATGCGCATGATCGAGTCGATCATCGACTGGAAGCCGACGTGCGATTCGTCCTGCAACACCACCACGTCGCCGTTCGCTTCAGCCTCGACATCGCCGATGTCCGCGACTTCGGCGACATTCGCGGCCGCCGCGATCGGAATCGTGCCCGGCGGCATCAGGCGCTCGGGCTGCAGCTTCTCGCAGCCGAGGCTGACCATCATCACCTCGCCGCCGAAATTCGGGTTCAGCGCGATGTTGCGCACGGTGCGGATCGGCACCATCGCATCGGGCGCGTCGATCGCGACGCCGCAGCCGTAGGTGTGGCCGAGGCTCACCACGTCGTCGACATTCGGGTAGTTCGGCAGCAGTTCGGCCTTGATGCGCGTGACCGCATGCTGGACCACGTCGGCCACGCATTGCACGGTGGTCGTGATCGCGAGGATGTTGCGCGAGCCGACCGAGCCGTCCGCGTTGCGATAGCCCTCGAACGTGTAGCCCTCGAGCGCCGGCATCTCCGGCGCCTTGATCGTGGCGATCGGCAGGTCTTCGAGTCCCGGCGGGCTCGGCATGCGGATCACGTGCTCGTTGATCCAGCTGCCCTTGGGCAGCGCCTTGAGCGCGTAGCCGATCACCACGTTATAGCGGATGACCTCGTCGCCCTCGGCCAGATCGGCCAGCGCGACCTTGTGCCCTTGCGGCACGCGCTCGCGCAGCGTCAGACCATCGGGGAAAACGGCGCCCTCACCCAGCCCGCCGTCGTTGACGACGATCGCGACATTGTCATTGGGGTGAACGCGAATGTAGAGCGGAGATTGTTCCATTGCATCGATCCTTATGGCGCTTTTGGCACGATCGCCTGCTACGCCAGCTATTCATACGTCATCCTACAACATGAAAGTTTGCGTGGACGTTCCGTATTTACCCTATAGCGTGCATTATGCCGTGAAAACCCCGTTGAGTTACCCGTTTTGTTGTTGTACGATGACGTATAAGAAATCTCCATTTCGACTGAACGACTACCAATCGACTCAAAACTGGCACCTGGATATTCATCATGACGACACCGCAGGAACTCAAGCAGATCGTTTCGGAAGGCCTTCTCTCCTTCCCCGTGACCGACTTTGACGCACAAGGCGATTTCCGCGCCGACACGTACGCAGAACGCCTCGAATGGCTCGCGCCGTACGGCGCGTCGGCACTGTTCGTCGCCGGCGGCACGGGCGAATTCTTCTCGCTGACGCATAACGACTACTCGAACGTGGTGCGCACCGCCACCGAAGTCTGCAAAGGCAAGGTACCGATCCTGGCCGGCGCCGGCGGCCCGACGCGCGTCGCGATCGACTACGCGAAGGAAGCCGAGCGCCATGGCGCGAACGGCATTCTGCTGATGCCGCATTACCTGACGGAAGCTTGCCAGGAAGGCATCGCGGCGCACGCGGAAGAAGTCTGCAAGGCCGTGCCGAACATGGGCGTGATCATTTACAACCGTGCGAACTCGAAGCTCAACGCCGACATGCTCGAAGGTCTGGCGGAGCGCTGCCCGAACCTGATCGGCTTCAAGGACGGCGTGGGCGAGATCGAAAACATGGTGACGATCCGCCGCCGTCTGGGCGACCGCTTCTCGTACCTCGGCGGCCTGCCGACCGCTGAAGTCTACGCCGCGGCCTACAAGGCGCTGGGCGTGCCGGTGTACTCGTCGGCGGTGTTCAACTTCATTCCGAAGACCGCGATGGACTTCTACCGCGCGATCGCCGCTGACGACCACGCAACGGTCGGCAAGCTGATCGACGAATTCTTCCTGCCGTACCTGAAGATCCGCAACCGTCGCGCAGGCTACGCGGTCAGCATCGTCAAGGCTGGCGCGAAGCTGGTCGGCCACGACGCAGGCCCGGTCCGCGCACCGCTGACCGACCTGACCGAAGAAGAAATAGCGCAACTCGACGCGCTGATCAAGAAGCTCGGACCGCAGTAATGCAGTTGGCGTAACAGTGGAATAGAGAGCCGGCGGCCGTGCGAACACGGCCGTATTGGACGGCTTTTAGCCACGAGCGCCCGGGACGGCAACGTCGCCGGGCGTTTTTGCACCGCAGTGCCGCGGCATCGGCTTCGCGCGACACCTCAGACGAACCCGTGCCGCCCGGCCTTCCGCAGCCGGACCGACTGGCCGGCATCACGACGGCTGGTTACACCAGCTTCCCAGGGAGCCCTGCTCCCTTGCAAAAAAAATTCAGGAGATGACCATGGAGATGAGCCGCACGGCGAATCCCGCCGACGCCACCACGCGCACCAAAGTGCGCTATGCGATCCTGCTGCTGATCTTTCTGATCACCACGCTCAATTACGCAGACCGCGCGACGCTCTCGGTGACCGGCTCCGCGATGCGCACCGAGTTCGGCTTCGACGCGATCCGCATGGGCTACATTTTCTCCGCGTTCAGTTGGGCCTACGTGCTCTCGCAACTGCCGGCCGGCTGGCTGCTGGACCGCTTCGGCGCACGGCGCGTGTACGCGGCGAGCATCTTCCTGTGGTCGCTCTTCACCCTGCTGCAAAGCTCGATCGGTCTGCTCGGCAGCGCGGGCGCCGCTGTCGTCGCACTGTTCGCGCTGCGTTTCGCGATGGGCGCGGCGGAATCGCCCGCGTTCCCGGCCAATGCGAAAGTGGTGGCCAGCTGGTTCCCGACCAGCGAACGCGGCACCGCCTCGGCCATTTTCAACGCGGCGCAATACTTCGCCGCCGTCGTGTTCACGCCGCTCATGGCGTGGCTCACCCACGCGTTCGGCTGGCAGGCCGTCTATGTCGTGATGGGTGCGATCGGGCTCGCGCTCGCCCTCACCTGGCTGAAGGTGATGAAGAACCCCGCCGACCATCCGCGCGTATCGCGCGCCGAACTTGAGTACATCGAGCAAGGCGGCGGCGTCGTGACCGGGCACAAGAAAACGACGCGCGCCGACAGGATCGAAAATACCGGCGGCTGGTCGCTGGTGCGTCAACTGCTCGGCAACCGCATGCTGCTCGGCGTCTACCTGGCGCAGTACTGCATCAACGTGCTGACCTACTTCTTCCTGACCTGGTTTCCGATCTACCTCGTGCAGGCGCGCGGCATGACGATCCTGCAAGCGGGACTCGTGGCGTCGCTGCCGGCGATCTGCGGCTTCTCGGGCGGCGTGCTCGGCGGCGTGCTGTCGGACGGCATGATCCGGCGCGGCCATTCGCTGACCGTGGCGCGCAAGGTACCGATCGTCGGCGGCATGCTGCTGTCGGTGAGCATCATCGGCTGCAACTATGTGTCGACCGACTGGATCGTCGTCGCGCTGATGTCGCTCGCTTTCTTCGGCAAAGGCATCGGTGCGCTCGGCTGGGCAGTGGTCGCCGATACGTCGCCGAAGGAAGCGCTCGGCCTGTCGGGCGCGATCTTCAACATGTTCGGCAACGTCGCGGGCATCGTCACGCCGATCGTGATCGGCTACCTCGTCGCGCGCACCGGCTCGTTCAACGGCGCGCTGGTGTTCGTCGGCGCGAACGCGCTGCTCACGGTGTTCAGCTACCTCGTGATCGTCAAGGACATCAAGCGCGTCGAACTGCGCCAGGCCTGAAGCCGCGCGCGCGGTTATCGTACTTCCGGGCGCCTCGCGCGAGCACCACTGCTGCTTCGCGAGGCGCTTTCGGCACGCCTCGTCGTCCCTCGGACGACGGGGCCGAAAATGATCCGGCGTTTTTATAATCAGTCGTCAGACGACGGTATAATGAACCTGCAGAGCGTATCTGCAACTATCTGATTCAAGGGGCGTTCTCGATGGCTACTCCACTGGCATCCGCGGCACCGCCACGACGCGCTCGCAATCTTGCCGAGTTCGTCGTGAACTACGTCACCGAGCAGATCGCGAGCAACGCGCTGAAGCCCGGCGACAAACTGCCGACCGAATCACAGCTGATGGTCACGCTGAGCGTGAGCCGCACGGTGATTCGCGAAGCGATTTCACGTCTGCAGGCGGGCAAGATCATCGAGACGCGGCACGGTATCGGCAGTTTCGTGCTGGAACCGCAGCGCGAAAAGCTAGGCATCGACATGGTGCCGGCCACCACGCTGCGCGACGTGCTGTCCATTCTCGAACTGCGTATCAGCCTCGAGACGGAGTGCGCCGGTCTCGCCGCGCAACGCGCGAAGACCGAAGACCTCGCGCGCATGCGCGCCGCGCTCGACGCGATCGAAGCCACCCGCCACAACGGGCTCGATAGCGTCGACGCCGACCTGCAGTTCCATATCTCGGTCGCGCGCGCCACGGGCAACCGCTATTTCGTCGACATCCTCACGCAAATGGGCAGCGCGCTGATTCCGCGCAACCGGCTCGACTCGGCCGGCATTGCGCGCGCGGAGCCGGACGCGTATCTGTCGCTCGTCAACCTCGAACACGAAAGCATTCTCGAAGCGATCTCGCGGCACGATGCGGAAGGCGCGCGCGCGGCAATGCGCATGCATCTGTCGAATAGCCGTGAGCGGCTGCGGCGCGCGAACGAGGTGAGCGAGGCGAATAGCTGAGTCACCAGGCTGCGCACAAAGCAAAATGGCCGGGATTTCCCGGCCATTTTTTTATCCTGCTTCGCTTTGATCTCACGCTCGCGGCCCGCTCATCGGCAGGCCACGAGCGAGGTCCATCCTTAACCGCGCGTGATTTCGCCGTCGCGACGACGCCACAGGTCGAGCGGATTGCCGTCGGCCAGTGCCTGCGGCAGCAGGTCCGCCGGGAAGTCCTGGTAGCAGACCGGGCGCAGGAAGCGCTCGATCGACGTCGTGCCGACCGACGTGGCGCGGCTGTCCGACGTCGCCGGGAACGGGCCGCCGTGCACCATCGCGTGCGACACCTCGACGCCCGTCGGGTAGCCGTTGACCAGAATCCGTCCTGCCTTGCGCTCGAGAATCGGCACCAGCTTCTTCGCGGCGGCGATGTCGGCGCTGTCCATCTGCAGCGTCGCGGTCAGCTGGCCGGCGAAGTGCTCGGCCACCTTCAGCATTTCCTGCTCGTCCTTGCAACGCACGATGGTCGACACCGGGCCGAACACTTCGTCTTCCAGCGCCGGATTGGCGAGGAAAGTTTGCGCATCGGTCACGAACAGTGCCGCGCGAGCCTGCGTCGGGCCGCTTGCGTCGACACCGCGCGCCACTGCCTCGACGCCCCTGGTCGCCGCCAGCTTGCTTTCGCCGTCCTGATACGCGGCGTGAATGCCCGCGGTCAGCATGGTTTGAGCCGGCTTGCCGCTCAATGCTTCCGACGCCGTCGCGACGAAGCCCTTCAGCGCGTCGCTGTCGAGCACGATGGCGAGACCCGGGTTGGTACAGAACTGGCCCGCGCCGAGCACGAGCGAATCGACGAAACCGCGCGCGATGCTCTCGCCGCGTTGCGCCAGCGCGTTCGGCAGAATGAACACCGGGTTGATGCTGCTCATTTCCGCGTAGACCGGAATCGGCTCGGCACGCGCCGCCGCGACGCGCATCAGCGACATGCCGCCCGCGCGCGAACCGGTGAAACCGACCGCCTTGATCGCCGGATGCGCGACCAGCGCTTCGCCGACCAGATTGCCCGCGCCGACGATCATCGAGAACACGCCTTCAGGCAAGTCCATTTCCTGCGCGACGCGCTGGATCACTCGGCCGACCATTTCCGACGTGCCGAGGTGCGCGCGATGCGCCTTCACGACGACCGGGCAACCGGCCGCGAGCGCTGCCGCCGTATCGCCGCCCGCCACCGAAAACGCGAGCGGGAAGTTGCTGGCGCCGAACACTGCGACCGGGCCGAGCGCAATCTTCTGCATGCGCAGATCCGAGCGCGGCAGCGGCTTGCGCTCCGGCAGCGGCGAATCGAGCGTCGCGGCGAGCCACTGGCCGGCGCGCACGACTTGTGCGAACAGCTTGAGCTGGCCGGTCGTACGGCCGCGCTCGCCTTCGAGACGCGCCTTCGGCAAACCCGACTCCTGGTGCGCACGCTCGATCAGCGCGTCGCCCAGCGCCGTGATGCCGTCGGCGATGCGCTCGAGAAACTCGGCGCGCACCGTCAGCGGCAATGCCCGGTACGGGTCGAACGCCTGTTGCGCCAGTTCGCACGCGCGCTCGACCTGAGCAACGCCGCCGCTGCCGAAAACCGGCTCGGCGATCTCGGACCCCGTGGCGGGATTGACCGCGTGCAATGGTTGTTCCTCGCCGCGCACTGCCTGGCGGCCGATCAGCATTTCGCCGGTAATGGACATTTTCGCTTTCCTTAAAGTGAAGGCCTTAGATATAGGTCATCCTACAACATAGCAGGCCTACCGCGCAACCTGAAACGCTTGTCCGGCCGGGAATTCGGGTTTACGTGGCCGTTACAACCCAAGGGGTCAATGCTAACCTGCGAGCAAGACATACGACGACTTATAACACTTCGCATAGGCGTCGTCGGACTCGCCCGATCCATTGCCGTTCGAGGAGATACCCATGCCGACTGTCACGCCCTACCAGGCCTTACCCAACCGCTTCCGCCGCGCGGTCTGCGCCGGTGAAACCCAGATCGGCTGCTGGGCGTCGCTCGCCAGTCCGGTCGTCACGGAACTGCTGGGCGGCATCGGTTTCGACTGGATGCTGCTCGACGCCGAGCACGCGCCGAACGACGTGCTCACGCTGATCCCCCAGCTGATGTCGCTCAAGGACAGCGCGAGCGCGCCGGTCGTGCGGCCGCCGGCCAACGACAGCGTGTTCATCAAGCGGCTGCTGGACAGCGGCTTCTCCAACTTCCTCGTGCCCTTCATCGAAAGCGCCGACGACGCGGCCCGCGCGGTCGCCGCGACGCGTTATCCGCCGCAGGGCATTCGCGGCGTGTCGGTGAGCCATCGCGGCAACCGCTATGCGGCCGTGCCCGATTACTTCGACATCGCCAACGACAACGTCTGCGTGATTGTGCAGATCGAGAGCCGCAAGGCCGTCGACGCGATCGACGAGATCCTCGCCGTGGACGGCATCGACGCGGTGTTCGTCGGCCCGTCCGACCTCGCGGCCGGCTACGGCCGGCTCGGCAACGCCAGCCATCCCGACGTGCAACAGGCGATCGCGCATGTTTTCGCGCGCGCGCAGGCGGCCGGCAAATCGAGCGGCATTCTCGCGCCGGTGCAGGCCGACGCGGAACGCTATCTGTCGATGGGCTGCCGCATCATTGCGGTGTGCGCGGACATGGGCATGCTGAAAAACGCCGCACAGACGGTTCAGAAACACTTCATGCAGAAACCGGCGGGCGAGGCCTGAACCCCGGCGCCAAGCCAGATACGGGCAGCAGCACGGCCGCCACGACATCTTCGGAGTATTCCATGCAAAAAGCAGGCTTTATCGGACTCGGCATCATGGGCAAGCCCATGGCCGCCAACCTTCTCAAGAACGGCGTCGCACTGGCCGCGTTCACGCGCAGCGGCGTGCCCGACGAACTCACCCAGGCCGGCGCCGTCGCGTGCGACAGCCCTGCCGCGGTCGCCGCGCAGGCCGACGTGATCTTCATCATGGTGCCGGACACGCCGGACGTCGAACGCGTGCTGTTCGGCGAACAGGGCGTGGCCAGCGCCTTGCGCGCGGGACAAACGGTAGTCGACATGAGCTCGATCTCGCCGATGGCCACCCGCGAATTTGCCGCGCGCGTGCGCGAGCGCGGCGCGGACTATCTGGACGCGCCGGTGTCCGGCGGCGAAGTCGGCGCCAAGGCCGGCTCGCTGACCATCATGGTGGGCGGTGAAAGCGCGACCTTCGACAGCGTCAAGCCGCTCTTCGACATGATGGGCAAGAACGTCACGCTGATCGGCGCGGTCGGCGCGGGTCAGGTGTGCAAGGTCGCCAATCAGGTGATCGTCGCCGCGACGATCGAAGCGGTCGGCGAAGCGCTGCTGCTCGCGTCGAAGGCCGGCGTCGATCCGGCGCGCGTGCGTGAAGCGCTGATGGGCGGCTTCGCGTCGTCGCGCATTCTCGAAGTGCATGGCGAGCGCATGACCAAACGCACCTTCGACCCGGGCTTTCGCATCGAACTGCATCAGAAGGATCTGAACCTCGCGCTGTCGACCGCGCAAGCGCTCGGCGTGTCGCTGCCGAACACCGCCACCTGCCAGGTGCTGTTCAATGCGTGCGTCGCGCATGGCGGCAAGGCCTGGGACCACTCCGCGATGGTGCGCGCGCTCGAAGTGCTCGCCAATCACGAAATCGGCCAACAGCCCGCTTAACGCCGCACGTTCCTGCTCGCCTTTCCACCGGTTCCTTGCAGATGGAGCCGTGGAACGGCGCGCGCTCACGCTTGTGCGTGTGAACCCATTGCCGTCGCCGCGCGTTCTTTACAAATAGTAAGGATCACTACCGATCGTGATTCTTGCTGTGGCAAAACGACACCGGCGACGGTCGTCCCATCAGCACCCACGATTACTGACAACGCCCGCAAAGGGCAAGGAGACATCCGTGACAACCCGGCATAAAAATAACGGCCAACGGAACGCATCGAGAAACCGCCAGCAGAGCGAACCGCACTCGCCGGCACGCCGCGCATTCATCGTGCTGGCTGGCACGTCCGCGGGCGCGACCCTGCTGGGCGGCCTGTCCGCTTGCGGCAGCTCCAGCAATGATTCGCCCGCTGCGCCGAGCACACCGCCCGTGGCGCAGGACCCGATCTGGGGCTCGTCGGGCGCGGCCACGCAGATCATCGCGTCGCTGCAAGGCATCAACCAGTCGATGTTCCCCGCGCGCGATTATCTGGTCACCCAGTATGGCGCGCAGCCCTGCTCCGTGATTGCCGCGAGCAATCCGTACACGGGCTCGGCATCGCTCACGAGCCCCGGCTCGCAACAGACCAACGCCGCCAACTCGTTCGATTCGCGGCCCGCGTTTCTCGCCGCGATCCAGGCCTGCAATGCGGCCGGCGGCGGTCGCGTGGTCGTGCCGGCCGGCACATGGTATTGCGCAGGCCCGATCGTGCTGCTCAGCAATGTGAACTTCCACCTGAGCGCGAACTGCACGATCTACTTCAGCCCGAATCCCGCCGACTACGCGAAGGACGGCCCGGTGAACTGCGGCGCCAACGGCAACCTGTTCTATAGCCGCTGGCAGGCAAACGATTGCCTCAACTACGGCTCGCCGGTTTACGCCCGCAACCAGACCAACATCGCACTGACCGGCGAGGACGCCACCTCGGTGCTCAACGGCCAGGCGATGACGCCGTTCACCGGCACCGGCAACACCGCCACCTGCTGGTGGACCTTCAAGGGGTCGAGCGGCGCCTACGGCTGCGCGGGTTCGACGACGCCGTCGCAGGTCTATCTGAATCCGAACAACGTCGATCTGCGCACCGCCGCGCCGGGCATTTCCGACGCGCTCTATGCGCAGCTCACGAGCCCCACCACGCCGTGGCAAGAGGACGCGAACTACCTGCCCGCGCTGTCCGAGGCGGGCGTGCCGATCGCGCAGCGCATCTTCGGTGTCGGCCATTACCTGCGTCCGTGCATGGTCGAATTCCTCGGCTGCACCAACGTGCTGATGGAGAACTACACGACCAACAACACGCCGTTCTGGCAGCATCATCCGACCGATTGCAAGAACGTCGTGATCCGAGGCGTGACGACCAACAGCATCGGCCCGAACAACGACGGCTTCGATCCGGACGCGTGCGACAACGTGCTGTGCGACAACGTGACGTTCAACACCGGCGACGATTGCATCGCAATCAAGTCGGGCAAGGACCTCGACACGCAGTACGGCCCCGCGCAAAACCACGTGATCCAGAACTGCACGATGAACAGCGGCCACGGCGGCATCACGCTCGGCAGCGAAATGGGTGGCGGCGTGCAGAACATCTACGCGCGCAATCTGCAGATGCTCAACCAGAACTGGGCGACCAATCCGCTGAACATCGCGATTCGCATCAAGACGAACATGAATCGCGGCGGCTTCGTGAAGAACTTCTATGTCGATACGGTCACGCTGCCCAACGGCGTCGCGCTGAAAGGCTCGGGCTACGGCAGCGCATTGCTGCCCGGCAGTCCGATCAACGGCACGGTGCCGCTCGGCGTGATCACGGCGACGGCGGCCAATCCGTCGGCGGCGCAAGGCGGCCTGATCACGTTCGACTGCGACTACCAGCCAGCCAACGACGCGATCCGCACCCGTCCGGCGGTCGTGCAGAACGTCAACATCTCGAACGTGCAGGCGAGCAACGTGACGCTCAACGGCGTGACCGGTTCGTGTTTCCAGGCGATCGTCGCGCAGGGACCGGTCGCGTTCGACTACAACGGCCCGACACCGGCGCCGACGGTTCCGGCGATCACTGGCGTCACGATATCGAACTGCAATCTGGGCACGGCGGTGAGCGCGGGACCGGCCAGTGCGAGCACGCCGGGGCCGATCTACGCGTACAACGTCAACGGCATCACGTTGAACAACGTGGTGATCGGCTCGACGACATACAACACGACGGTCGTCGATCAGCGGTAAGCGCATACGCGGCGGGGTGAGAGCGGGCGATCCGGCGATCAGTCGGTCTTTGCCCTGCCGCCGTGGACGCCGCGCATGCGCGTTCATGCGTGCACCACTCAGGCAGTCGCAGGCCGGGGGGATGCGCGTGCGTGTGCATGTGAAACCGCAAAACGCGCGGGCAAAAAAAGCCGCTCCGAGGAGCGGCTTTCTTACAGGCAGACAGGGCCCAAAGCCCGTCGCAAGATCAGTCTTCCAGCAGCGACAGGTCGCGCACCGCACCCTTGTCGGCCGACATCACCAGCTTCGCATACGCCTTCAGTGCAGCCGACACCTTGCGCGGACGCGGCTTGGCGGGCTTCCACCCTGTCGCGTTCTGCGCTTCGCGGCGGCTCGCCAGTTCCTCGTCGGACAGCAGCACGTTGATCGTGCGGTTCGGAATGTCGATGCGAATCTTGTCGCCGTCGCGCACGAGGCCGATCGCGCCGCCCGCCGCCGCTTCCGGCGAGCAGTGACCGATCGACAGGCCCGACGTGCCGCCCGAGAAGCGGCCATCCGTCAGCAGCGCACAAGCTTTGCCGAGACCCTGCGACTTGATATAGCTCGTCGGATAGAGCATTTCCTGCATGCCCGGGCCGCCCTTCGGACCTTCGTAGCGCACGATCACGACGTCACCGGCCTTGACCTTGCCGGCGAGGATGTTCTCGACCGCCTCGTCCTGCGATTCGGTCACGTGAGCCGAGCCCTCGAACACGAGGATGCTCTCGTCGACGCCGGCCGTCTTCACCACGCAGCCGTCGAGCGCGATGTTGCCCGTCAGCACCGCGAGGCCGCCTTCCTTCGAGAACGCATGCTCGTACGAGCGGATGCAGCCCTCGGCGCGATCGAGATCGAGACTCGGCCAGCGCGTGTTCTGGCTGAACGCCACCTGCGTGGGAACGCCGGCCGGGCCCGCCATGTAGAAAGTCCGGACCGCTTCGTCCTGGGTGCGGACGATGTCCCACTGATCCAGCGCGTCCTTCAGCGTGGCCGCATGCACCGTCGGCACGTCGGTATGCAGCTTGCCGGCGCGGTCGAGCTCGCCGAGGATGGCCATGATGCCGCCCGCGCGATGCACGTCTTCGATGTGGTACTTGTTGGTGTTCGGCGCCACCTTGCACAACTGCGGCACGATGCGCGACAGACGGTCGATGTCGGTCATCGTGAAGTCGATCTCCGCTTCACGCGCGATCGCCAGCAGGTGCAGGATCGTGTTGGTCGAACCGCCCATCGCGATATCGAGCGTCATCGCGTTTTCGAATGCCTTGAAGCCCACCGCGCGCGGCAGAATGCTCGCCTCTTCCTGCTCGTAGTACTGGCGGGCCAGTTCGACGATGCGGCGGCCGGCGCGCTTGAACAGCTGCTCGCGGTCGGCGTGCGTGGCGACCACGGTGCCGTTGCCCGGCAGCGAGAGGCCCAGCGCTTCGGTCAGGCAGTTCATCGAGTTGGCCGTGAACATACCCGAGCATGAACCGCAGGTCGGGCAGGCGGAGCGTTCCACCTCGGCCACGTCGGCGTCGGAATAGGCCTTGTCGGCGGCGATCACCATCGCGTCCACCAGGTCGAGCTTCTTGAACTCGATGGTGCCGGTTTTGGGATTGGCGAGGCGCGTCTTGCCGGCTTCCATCGGGCCGCCGGACACGAAGATCACCGGAATGTTCAGGCGCATCGCGGCCATCAGCATGCCGGGGGTGATCTTGTCGCAGTTCGAGATGCACACCATCGCGTCGGCGCAGTGGGCATTGACCATGTACTCCACCGAGTCCGCGATGATGTCGCGGCTCGGCAGCGAATACAGCATGCCGTCGTGGCCCATCGCGATGCCGTCATCGACCGCGATGGTGTTGAATTCCTTGGCGACGCCGCCGGCGGCTTCGATTTCGCGCGCGACGAGCTGGCCCAGGTCCTTCAGGTGCACGTGGCCGGGCACGAACTGGGTGAACGAATTGACCACCGCAATGATCGGCTTCGAGAAGTCTTCGTCTTTCATGCCGGTGGCACGCCACAGGGAGCGCGCCCCCGCCATGTTGCGGCCGGCGGTGGAGGTTTTGGAACGGTATGCGGGCATCGTGGTTGTTGGAGAAATATCGCTGAAAAGAAGCGGGCCAAGGGAATAAAGGCCCCTCGCGCGCCCGTGCGAACAACCTTGTGAGCCGCGCTCCGGGCAAAACTCCGCAATTATCCCACAGCACTTGATGACGTGCGGCTCGAGCGTGCCGCGCGGCGCCACGTAGGCGGCGCCGGGCGACGCGTGCGCGTGACGGATGGGATGGCCTTTTGATGACCTGTTTCGTTTTCCTCGCGCCAATGCGTACGACGCGCCGCGACGCGGCGTGCATCCGGAAAGAAGCCTCGTGAAGACTCGTGTCGCCGACGCCGGGTGAAGCTCGCAGGCCCCGCCCGAAAAAAAACGGCGCCTCAGTGAAGAAAGCGCCGTTGTCTGCATGTCGAATCAAGCTGTATGTTCCGCCGGGTCCAACCCGCGGAACTCGCCATCACTTACTTGGCGGGGACCACATCACCGGCTCCGGACCAGCGCGGCTCGGGCGCCTTGTCGCTGCTTTTCGCGAGCAGGCACACCACGGCGGCGGCGATCAGATCGAACACGGCCAGCACGACGAACAGCGGGCTGTAGCCGATCTGCGTGACGAGCACGCCGAACAGCATCGTGAACGCCGCGGCGCCCAGATAGCCCGCCATGCCGCCCATGCCGGTCGCCGTCGCGACTTCGTTCTTGCCGAACATGTCGGACGTGATCGCGTACAACGCACCGGACAAGGTCTGGTGCGCAAAACCGCCGACGCACAGCAGCGCCACCGCCACATACGGACTTTGCACCAGGCCCACACACGCCGGTCCGATCATGAACAGCGCGCCGACGACGAACACCATCTTGCGCGACGTGAACAGCGACACCTTCGCGTACTTGTGGAACAGCGGGCTCAGATAGCCGCCGAGCACGCAGCCGATGTCGGCGGCGAGGAACGGCATCCAGGCGAACATCGCGACTTCCTTCAGGTTCATGTGACGCTCGGTCATCATGTACAGCGGAATCCACGCGTTGAAGGTCTGCCACGCCGGTTCCGACAGAATGCGCGGAATGCCGATCGCCCAGAAATCACGGCTGCCCAGCATCGCGCGCCAGCTGCGCTTGGGCGCGCCGGCCTCGGAGTGCTTCGCTTCCTGGCCGCTCAGGATGTAGTCGCGCTCAGTGGCGCTCAACATCTTCTGCTTGCGCGGATGCTTGTACATCACCATCCACAGCGCGCTCCAGACGATGCCCGCCACGCCGACGATCACGAATGCCAGTTGCCACTGGCCGCGCAACAGCGCCCAGACCACCAGCGGCGGCGCCAGCAACGCGCCGATCGAGGAGCCGATGTTGAACCAGCCGATCGCCACCGACCGCTCTTTCGCCGGAAACCATTCGCTGGTCGCTTTCACGCCGGCCGGAATGCCCGCCGCTTCAGCGAGGCCGAGCAGGCCGCGGAAGAACGCGAGACTGCGCCAGCCCGTCGCCCACGCGGCGGCGGCACAGGCCAGCGACCAGGCGAGCGCGAACGCCGCGAAGCCGAGCTTGGTGCCGACCGTGTCGAGCACGAAACCCGCGACCGGCTGCATGAACGCATAGCAAAGCTGCCACGCGACGACCACGTGAGCGTACTGCTCGGTGGTGATGTGGAGGTCCTTCATCAGCGTCGGCGCGGCGACCGACAGCGTATTGCGCGCGAGGTAATTGATGATGAGCCCGGCCGCGACCAGGCTGACCATCCACCAGCGGATGCCTTTGACTTTCATGACTGCGTCTCCTCGTGATGCCCGGCCAGTCAGACCGGCCGTGCCGCCTTGGCGACCGATGCGTCCGGACCGCCGTCTGCGCGCGAATAATCGATGCCGACAAAAGCGCCGCCCTGGAAGCGTTGGCCAAAAGCGTCGAGCGGATTCGGGCGCGCCAGAATTTCAGCGGCGTAATCTTCGGAGTTCTGCGTCGGCTGATAGCCGAAACGCGCGGCGCCGCTGTTGTCCCACCAGCTGCGCGTGTTGGCCGACACGCCCCAGATGGTCAGGAAGCCGACCTCTTCGGCCTCGACGCAGCGGTCGAGGAAGTGCATCAGATCGCGATGGCCGAACCACGTGCTCAGGTGGCGCGGCTCGGTCGGGCGTTCGAGGCAGCTGCCGATGCGCACGCACACGCTTTCGATGCCGTGCTTGTCCCAATACATTCTGGCGAGCGCTTCGCCCCACACCTTGCTCAGGCCGTAGAAACCGTCGGGGCGCAGTTCGCAGTCGAGGCTGAGCTTTTCGGTGACCGGATACATGCCGATCGCGTGATTCGAGCTGGCGAACACGATGCGCTTCACGCCTTGACGGCGCGCGCCTTCGTACACCTCGACCAGACCGCGCAGATTGTTCTCGATGATTTCGGGCAGCGGGCGCTCGACGCTCGTGCCGGCGAAGTGGATCAGCACGTCCACGCCTTCGAGCAGACGATCGACCACCGCCGGATCGCGCAGGTCGCCGTGCATCACGTCCTCGCCTTCGACGAGGGGTGTCAGGGCTTTCGAGCCTGCTGCCGAACGCAGCGGCGTGCCGCGCGCAATCATGGCAGCGCGTACGACGGAGCCGAGCTGGCCGCCGGCGCCACTCAGGGCAATCTTTTTCATAGGGGTTCCTTTCCTGCGTTGACTGCGCCGCGCGCGATCGAACTTGGGGGCAGCCAGCGGTGAAGCGGTGGTGATGCCACCTGCATAACACACGCTAGTTGTACGATAACGTACTATCAACGAAGCCCGAGCGGATTTCAACCAGGCATTTACCCCTAGCCAAACTGCCAACAGAAACGCTTTGCCTTGATAAACAAGCAGCTAGTCGCGCTCTATTTATAAGATGTCGTATAACATGCGCTAAACTTTTTTCTCTCGATGCCGTCATTCGCGCCGCGCGCGCTAAGCCGCCGGCGCAGCCACGCGCAAGCACGCGTAGACTTGCCCCCTTGTGCATCAGCGAATCACCGCGCCGCCGCCGTCACGTCATCGACGCGGCCTTCGAGCCTGCTTCCTTTCAGCGCCGCACGTCACCATGCCCAACGCCCACTCCTCCGTGCAATCCGTCGCCATGCCGGCCGAATCCGCGGTCACGCGCCTGTACCACGCGCCGGATCTCGCCGACGCGTTCGCGGTTCGCCTGCCCGAGAACGCCATCGACGATCCGGAATTGCTGGCGCGCTTTGTTTTCGCGCATCAGGCGGGATGGGTCGGCAGACTGATGGGGTTGCGCGACGCGCTGGTCGCACGCTTCGGGCTCAAGACGACGAAGCAGTTGCGCACGGAAGCAGCGGCCGGCTCGCGGGAGCGCGTCGACATCTTCAGGATCTACACGCGCAGCGCGCACGAAATCATCCTCGGCGAGAACGACAGTCATCTGGACTTCCGGGTGTCGGTGCTGCAGCAAACGCGCCAGACGCGGGACGGCCGTTCGCGCTATCTGGTGCTGTCCACGGTCGTGCATTGCCACAACGGGCTCGGGCGCTTCTATATTCTCGCGATCGCGCCGTTCCACCGGATGGTGGTGCGCTCGGCATTGCGGCGAGCGGCGCGGATAGGCTGGCCGACTGATTCATTGCCTGGCCGGTGAACCGGTGAAAGTCGGTTCGGATGGGCGGATTGTCGGTTGATAACGGGTTGGGGGCGGTCGTTATGGGCCGTTTGCGGTGTGAGTTGTGTGGAGTTGCTCGCACCGAATGCGGGCGTTGCGCGCGAGTCGCGCGCGTGCAGTGTTGCTGTGGGAAACCGGGCAGTCGAGCGGTCCGCAGACAAGCCATCGCCGGAACCTCGGCCCCACCCCCGACAACCTAGTCCGCCTGCTCCTGCTGCTCCTGCACTTCGATCGCCTGCTTCACACGCAGCAATTGCGCGGCATGCGTCTTCTGATCTCTCTGGATGCGCTCGGTCGGCCCCACCACCGACAGCCCGTACCACTCGCCACCGATCCTCACCGCCACTGCAATCGCCGACAGCTCCGGCGCGCTCTCGCCGAGATTCGCGCACCAGCCCTGGGCTCGCGCCGCCGCCGCTTGCGCGACGAGCGCGGGCAGATCGGCCACCGTCGCCGCCGTAAACCGTTCGAACGACAGTTGCGCACCGAGCGCCTGCTGCGCCCCCGCGTCCAGTTCGCCGAAAATGGCCTTGCCGATCGAGTTCGCATACAAGGGCCGCAACTCGCCGGGCGCGCGCGTGTAGCGAATCGCCTTGGTCGACTCCACCACGTCGAGATACACCACGGCGGCGCCCTGAATCTTGCCGAGCACCGCGGTCTCGCCGCTCGCGTCGCGCAACTCGATCAGGCGCGGATGCACGATCTCGACCACCGGATCGACCGCATTGATCGCACTGGCGACCATCTGCAAGCGCCGCGTCGGATAGTAGCCGCCGCGCTTCCTCACCTCGACCAGATAGCCGCGGCTCACCAGCGTGCGCGCGAGCGCGAGACAGCTCGACACCGGCACGTTCAGCAGACGCGCGAGTTCGGTAAGCGGCAGCGGCCGTTGCTCGGCGGCGAACAATTCGAACAGATCCAGCGTGCGGGCAACGAGTTTGACATCCATGGCGGTCGGGAGATACGTCAATACGACTTCGGCAAGCCCAGCACTTTCTCCGCGATGAAACACAGAATCATCTGCGGACTCACGGGCGCGAGCCTCGGAATCATACACTCGCGCAAATACCGCTCGACGTGATATTCCTTCGCGTAGCCCATCCCGCCAAGCGTGGCGATCGCGGTCTGGCACGACTGGAACGCGGCTTCCGCGGCGAGGTATTTGGCGGCGTTGGCTTCGGCGCCGCACGGCTTGCCCGCGTCGTACAGCGAGGCCGCCTTGAACACCATCAGGTTGGCCGCTTCGAGCTGCATCCACGCCTGCGCGAGCGGATGCTGGATCGCCTGGTTCTGGCCGATCGGCCGGCCGAACACGACGCGCTCGTTCGCGTACTGCGTCGCGCGCCGCAACGCCGCCTGGCCGAGACCGACCGCTTCGGCGGCGATCAGGATCCGCTCCGGATTCAGGCCATGCAGCAGATAACGGAAACCGGCGCCTTCGTCGCCGATGCGGTCTTCGAGCGGCACGCGCAGATTGTCGATGAACAGCATGTTCGAATCGACCGCCTTGCGGCCCATCTTCTCGATCTCGCGCACTTCCACGCGCTCGCGATCGAGATCGGTATAGAACAGCGTGAGACCGTCGGTCGGTTTCGTGCACTGGTCGAGCGGCGTGGTGCGCGCGATGATCAGCATCCTGTTGGCGACCTGTGCGGTCGAAATCCAGATCTTGCGGCCGCTCAGCACGTAATGGTCGCCGTCGCGCACGGCCTGGGTTTTCAGATGCGTGGTGTCGAGACCGGCGTCGGGTTCGGTCACCGCGAAGCAGGCCTTGTCGCGGCCTTCGATCAGCGGCGGCAGAAAGCGCCGCTTCTGCGCGTCGTTGCCGAACACCTGCACCGGATTCAGGCCGAAGATGTTCATATGCACCGCCGACGCGCCCGACAACCCCGCGCCCGAGCCGCTGATCGTGCGCATCATCAGCGCGGCTTCGGTCATGCCGAGCCCCGCGCCGCCATACTCCGGCGACATCGCAATGCCAAGCCAGCCCGCGTCGGCCAGCGTGCGGTGGAAGTCGTGCGGAAAACCGCCTTCGCGATCCTTCGCGAGCCAGTACTCGTCGTCGTAACGTTCGCAAAGTTTTTCGATGGCGGCCTGGATCGACTGCTGGTCGTCGGTGAATTCGAAGTTCATGGCAATGTCCTGTGGAATATCTGCGCGGCGCGGAGCGCGCCCGGCATGCACAGCGCACGCGGCACGCGACGCTGCGCGCTCATAACGGAAATACGCTGACCAGCACCGCGGTCAAAACCATGATGACGGTGGCGGCGAAAAGAAACGGGATCGTGAATTTCTGGTGTTCGGCGAGTTCGACGCCGGTCAGCCCGACGATCAGAAACGTCGCGGGCGTCAGCGGGCTGACCGGAAAACCGGTCGTCATCTGCCCGAGCAAGGCAGCTTGTGCCATCTGGATCGGCGGCACGCCGAGCAGCTTGCCGCTTTCCGCGAGAACCGGCAGGATGCCGAAATAAAACGAGTCGGGATCGAACAGCAGGCTGAGCGGCATCGACACGAGCCCGAGCACGAACGGCATATGGCGCGCATGCTCGACCGGCACGTGCTGCACCATCACCTGCGCCATCGCCGTGAGCATGCCGGTGCCGGACATGATGCCGGTGAACGCGCCCGCCGCGAGCAGCACGCTCGCCATCATCAGCGCGGCCTTGGCGTGCGCGTCGATGCGCTCGCGCTGCTGCCTGACGTCCGGATAGTTGATGATCAACGCCGCGACCGTGCCGAGCATGAACATCACCATCGGATCGACGATGCCCCACACCAGCGTGACCAGCACGACCAGCGTCAAGACGATGTTGATCCAGAAACGGCCGGGGCGGCGCAACGCCTGCTCCGCCGCGCTCAACTCGCGCGGCGTCACCGCGACCGACGCGGCACTCGCACGGTCGAGGCCGAGACGCTTCTCTTCACGCTTGCCGAGCATATACGCGGTGCCGAACACGAAGATCAGGCCGACGATCTGCACCGGAATCATCGGATAGAAAATCACCGTGCCGGGGATGTGCAGCGCGGCCGACGCGCGCAGCATCGGCCCCACCCACGGCAGGAAATTCACGCCTGCGGCCATCGACGTGACGCACGCGAGAATCCGCTTGTCGATGCCGAGGCGCGTGTACAGCGGCAGCATCGCCGGCAGCGTCACGAGGAAGGTCACCGCGCCGGAGCCGTCGAGGTGAATCAGCAGCGCGAGCAAGGCGGAGCCCATCACGATGCGCGTCGGATGACAGCCCACCACCCGCAGCACGCCATTGATGATCGGATCGAGCATGCCCGCATCCGTCAGGATGCCGAAGAACAGAATCGCAAATACGAACATGCCCGCCACCGGGCCGATATTCTGCACCCCGTGCACGATGTACTTGCCCGTCGTGAGCCCGAAGCCTGCCACGAGCGCGGCCACGATCGGTACGACGATCAGCGCGACGAGCGGCGAGAGGCGCTTCGTGATGATCAACCCGAACAACGCGACGATCGCGACCGTGCCAATCAGCGCGAGCATCGGAAGGCTCCTTGCGTGCGGCCGATTTTGTCATCGGCGGGTGCTGCGAAAGCTGCCGGCGAGCGCCGTCCTGCGCGATTCATGCACATGCTGTCTCCTTCGCGGCATGGCGCCGCGCTGTGTTGTAGCGAGAGGGAAAGCCTGTGAAGCGCAAGCCGCTCCAGGCAGGCTCAAACAGACGGCGGCGTCAGCCGTCCGCCGGCGGCGTGCCGAACACCTGCCCGGCGTGCTCGTTCAGCGCAGGCGGCGCGCTGCGATAGGTGGCAGGCGTACGGCTCAGCTTGATCGGCGACGCAATGCCTTGGTACGAGCCCAGCTCGACCCGCATCGCGCGATGCGCCGTGTGCGGATGCTCCAGCGCCGCGCCGAGGCCGAGCACCGGCGCGCACGGCACGCCGCGCCGGATCAGCGTGTCGGCAAGCAGTTCGCCCTCCCATTGGGCAAAGCGCGCTTCCAGTTGCGCGCGCAATTCGCGGCGATGCGCGCTGCGCTCCCGGTTGCTGGCGAAGCGCGCATCGGCGGGCAGAGACGGCGCGTCGATCACCGCACACAGTTGCGCAAACTGCGCGTTGTTGCCGACCGCCAGAAAAATATCGACGCTGCCCGTATGGAACATGTCGTACGGCGTGATGTTCGGATGCGCGTTGCCGCTGCGCTGTGGTTCGTTGCCCGAGTAAAACCAGTTCGGCGTATGCGGATGCAGAATCGACAACGCGCTATCGAACAGCGTCGATTCGACGAACTGGCCGCGCCCACTCGTCTCGCGTTCGCGCAGCGCCATCAGGATGCCGAGCGCCGCGTTCAGGCCCGTGACCAGGTCGACGATCGGCACGCCGATGCGCAACGGCGCACCGCCCGCTTCACCGTTCACGCTCATCATCCCGGTGAGGGCCTGCACCGCCGCGTCGTAGCCCGGCAATGCGCCGAGCGGGCCGTCCGCGCCGAAGCCCGACACGCGGCAATGCACGAGCCGCGGAAAGCGCGCCTGCAAGGCGTCGTAGCCGATCCCCCAGCGCTCCAGCGTGCCGATCTTGAAGTTTTCGACCAGCACATCGGCGCTGTCGAGCAGATGCAGCAGCTTCGTGCGCTCGCTTTCCTGCGTCAGATCGAGCGCCACACCCCGCTTGTTGCGGTTCACGCCGAGGAAGTACGACGCCGTGTCGCCGTCGAACGGCGGGCCCCAGGTGCGGGTTTCATCGCCGTTGGGCGGCTCGACCTTGATCACGTCGGCACCGTGGTCGGCAAGGATCTGCGTGCAATACGGGCCACCCAGTACGCGTGACAGATCGACGATGCGAAGGCCCGCGAGCGAACCTGGCGTGAGATTGAGCAAGGCTTGTCTCCTGTTGGCCGGCTGAAGTAGCAGCGGCCTTTAATTCCTGTGTATGAATAAAACTTTATGCCCAGGAAATATCGAAGTCAAGCGGCTCGCGGGCAAACACCAGGGCCGAGCCGCGCGCGCAAAGGTGACGGGGTGCATTGCTGCAGCGCGGTCTATTGACGCAGTTACGGCGCGCGCACGCAGAATTCGCACACGAAGACAATCAGGAAAACTTGATACTCATCAAAGGTTTGCCGCCAAAAAACATAAAAACGGCTTAAAACAAGGCGGTTTTTTGACGCACGTCGCGGCGCAGCAAAATTGTTCCCTATCCCCTACTCTTGCGCCATCTGCCAGCCGCAGTGCGCACCGACACCGGTCGACGCGCGTAGTCCGCTCCCGCGGCCATCACGCACAACACGCTCATGAACTCCGCAATATCGGCATTCGATCTCGCCCGCATTCAATTCGCGTTCACCGTCTCTTTTCACATCGTGTTTCCGGCGCTCAGCATCGGCCTCGCCAGTTTCATCGCCGTCCTCGAATGGCGCTGGCTGAAGACCGGCAAGGCGTACTACAAAGATCTTTGCCTCTTCTGGTCAAAGATCTTCGCAGTGGCCTTCGGCATGGGCGTCGTCTCCGGCGTCGTGATGAGCTATCAGTTCGGCACCAACTGGTCGGGCTTCTCCAGTTTCGCGGGCCCTGTCACCGGGCCGTTGCTGATGTACGAAGTGATGACCGCGTTCTTTCTCGAAGCGGGCTTTCTCGGCATCATGCTGTTCGGCTGGCAGCGCGTGAGTCCGCGTGCGCACTTCGGCGCCACGCTGATGGTCGCCATCGGCACGCTGATCTCGACCTTCTGGATTCTCGCCTCCAATAGCTGGATGCAAACGCCGCAAGGCTTCGAAGTCGTGAACGGCCACGTCGTGCCGCTCGACTGGTTCAAGATCATCTTCAATCCGTCGTTCCCGTACCGGCTCGCGCATATGGCGCTCGCGGCGTTCATCGTCGCGGGGCTGGTGGTGGCGGCCGTGGGCGCATGGCATCTGCTGCGCGGACGGCGCGATCCGGCCGTGAAGAAAATGTTCTCGATGGCGCTGTGGCTGCTGTTGATCCTCACGCCGATCCAGGCATTCGTCGGCGATCAGCACGGCCTGAACACGCGCGAATATCAGCCGGCGAAGATCGCCGCGATCGAAGGCCTGTGGGAGACCGAGAAAGGCGGCACCGCGCTGAACCTGTTCGGCATTCCCGACATGAAGGCGGAGACGACGCGCTACGCGGTGTCGATTCCGCACCTGGGCAGCCTGATCCTCACGCATAGCTGGGACGGCGAAATTCGCGGTCTCAAGGAATTCCCGCCGCAGGATCGTCCGAACTCGACGGTGGTGTTCTGGAGCTTTCGCATCATGGCCGGGCTCGGCGTGCTGATGATCGTGATGTCGCTCGCCGCCTGGGTGCTGCGCCGCCGCGGACGTCTGTTCGAATCGACGTGGTTCCAGCGCTTTGCCGTCGCGATGGGGCCGACCGGGTTCATCACGCTGCTGGCCGGCTGGGTCACCACCGAAGCGGGCCGCCAGCCGTGGGTCGTGTACGGCGTGATGCGCACGTCGCAAGCCGTGTCGCCGCTGACCGCGCAGCAGGTGGGCATCTCGTTGATGGCCTTCGTGGTGGTCTACTTCCTCGTGTTCGGCACCGGCATCTACTACATGCTCAAACTGATGCGCTCGGGTCCGGCGTTGCCGGGACACACGCCGCACGGCGTGCCGCGCCAGGAGCCGAATCAGACCGCGCGCCGCCCGCTGTCCGCCGCCGATCAGATGATCGACGCCGCGTAAGCCCCATCTTCACCCAACCACTTGCGAGAAAGAAAATGGATGTAACCGTCGTGTGGGCCGCGATCATCGCGTTGGGCCTTTTCATGTATGTCGTGCTGGACGGCTTCGATCTGGGCATCGGCATCGTGTTCCCGTTCTTCCCAGACGAGAAGGAGCGCGACCTGATGATGAACACCGTTGCGCCGGTCTGGGACGGCAACGAGACCTGGCTCGTGCTCGGCGGCGCCGCGCTGTTCGCGGTGTTTCCGGTGGTGTATTCGACCGTGCTGTCCGCGCTGTATCTGCCGCTGATCTTCATGCTGGTGTGCCTGATCTTTCGCGGCGTGTCGTTCGAGATTCGCGCCAAGGCCAATCGCACGAAGCATCTGTGGGATCTCGCGTTCATCGGCGGCTCGGCGGGCGCAACGTTCTTCCAGGGCATCGTGCTGGGCGCGTTCCTCCAGGGTATTCCGGTGATCGACGGCGGCTATGCCGGCGACGCATTCGGCTGGCTCACGCCGTTCAGCCTGCTCACGGGCCTCGGGCTCGTGGTCACGTATGCGCTGCTCGGCTGCTGCTGGCTGGTGGCGAAGACCGAAGGCGATCTGCAACGACGGCTGCATCGCGTGGTATGGCCGCTCACGCTGGTGCTGCTCGGCTTCATCGCGATGGTCAGCCTGTGGACGCCGCTGCAGGACCCGACGATCGCGCAGCGCTGGTTCCACGACAACCTCTTCTATCGCCTGTTGCCCGTGCCGTTTCTCGTAGCGGTCTGCGCGTTCCTCATGCATCGCGCGGTGCGTGCGCGGCATCACACTACGCCGTTCGTGCTCGCGCTGCTGCTCGTGCTGCTCGGCTACGCGGGGCTGCTGGTGAGCCTGTGGCCGTATGCGATTCCGTCGAGCATGACGCTGTGGGAAGCGGCCGCGCCGCGCTCGAGCCAGACCTTCACGCTGGTCGGCGCGGCGGTGATTCTGCCGATCATCATCGCCTATACGACGATGGGTTACTGGGTATTCCGGGGCAAGGTGCGCCATGACGACCAACATCACTATCACTAAGCACAACGGCTCGAACAGTTCGAACGAGGCGCTTGCCGGCTCCCCGCCGCGGCGGCGCAAACTGCCCGGCTGGCTGTGGTTCATCGCGCTGTGGTGCTTCGGCGTGGCCTCGGCGATGTCGCTCGGTTTCGCCTTCAAACTGCTGATGAATGCGACGCTATTTGCAGTCAAATAGACGCGGCCGGCACGCGTTTTCATCCTCCGCGCATAACCTGTTCGATCTTGCGCGGAGAGCTTCAAAAAAGGCTCGCGCGGCTCGTCTACGTAGCAAGCCGGAACCTATGCGCGGGAGACCTGCCTTACACATCACGTGGCGCATCGAACCAGCCGGCGAGTACTCATAACGCGCCACCAGCGCGGCCAGCCGGAAGGCGCGCCGCGCCACCGATCGGCGCAGGAAACGCGGGGTAGCCGGCCATGATGCGGTTCACGAGGACAGAAGTAAAACGAGACCCCACTACGGCGGTAGTCCACAACGGGCAGGCCCGACTCGCGGAGACATCATGAAGTTTCTTGTGGCCGACGACCATGAACTGATCCGGCAAGGCGTCAAGGGCATGCTGCGCGGTTTCGATCCCGACGCCCAGTTCGACGAAGCCGATAGCTGGGAAACCCTCGCCACCGCCGCGCGGCCCGACGCCGATCACGATCTGGCGATCGTCGATCTGCATATGCCGGGCATGACCGGCGCGTCGTCGCTCGAAGTGCTGCTGAAGGCGAATCCGGCGCTGCCGGTGGTCGTGCTGTCCGCCGAGGAATCGCCGGACGAAATGCGCGCGGTGCTGGCCGCGGGCGCGCTCGGCTTCGTGCCGAAGCGGCAGCCCGCGAGCGTCATGCTCAAGGCGATCGAACTCGTGCTGTCGGGCGGCGCTTATGTGCCGATGGAAGCGCTCAGCCTGCTCGGCTCGCGTGATGCGCAAGGGGCGGCGGCAGGCGCCGGGTCGATCGCGCAATCCGCTGCACAACCGGCGTCCGGTCAGGGCGGCGCCACGCTGACCGAGCCGATTACCCAGGTGCCGGCCTTGCAGCCGCATCAGCAGCATCTGCTGGAAAACCTGTCGCCGCGTCAGCAGGACATCATGCGGCTTGTGCATCGCGGCTGGACCAACAAGATGATCGCCCGCGACCTGGGGGTCGCCGAGGGGACGGTCAAGGTGCATCTGTCGGTAATTTTCCGGGCGCTCGGCGTGCACAACCGGTCGACCGCGATTGCGGTGATCAACGGCTGGCTGGAGGCGGGTAAGACTTTGTAGGCCGGACGCTGGCCCACCCTGCCGTTCCTACTTCTGCGGTTCGCTCTCGGAGCGCGTCTGCGAGCCGCCGGCGGCGCCGCGCGATGAATCACCCGCCGCATCTCCTGCCGCGCCCCGCGCCACGCCCGCATCGCCACCCGCTCCACCCTCGCGCAACGTGGGCGTCGCCGCTATCCGTCCCCGATCCAGCTCCGCCTGCTGCCACAGCATTTCCAGCGTGCGCCGCAAACGCGCGGGCGTCACCGGCTTATGCAGCACCGGAATACCCTGCAACGCGAGCGCCGCCAATTCCGCCGAGGCCATATCACCCGTGATCAGCAAGGTCACCACGTTCTCGTGCCCCGCGCGCGCGAGCACAGCGCGCACCGCCGTCAGCGCCTGCGCGCCGGTGCGGTGATGCGCGAGCTGGTAATCGCACAGCACCGCGTCCGGCACGAAACCGCCGGCGAGCGCCGCGAGCGCCTCGGCCTCGTCGCGCGCGCCGAGCACGTCGCAACCCCAGCGCCCCAGCAGACTCGCGAGCCCTTCGAGGATCGACGGTTCATCGTCGATACACAGCACGCGCCGCCCTTGCGCCGACGGACCGCCCGCCACCGCTTCGTTCAGGCTCGCGACAATGCCGCCGGCGTCGCCCGCCTGAACCGGAAAGCGGAACACGGACCCGCGTCCGGGCGCGGAACGCAGTTGCAACTCGCCGCCGAGCATCCCGACCAGCCGCTTCACCGTCGGCAAGCCGAGGCCGTGGCCCTGGCGCGCGTCGCGCTGTGGATTCGCGACCTGATAGAACTCTTCGAAAATGCGCTCGTGCTCGTCGGCCGGAATGCCGATACCCGAATCGCGCACTTCGATATAACCGCCCGTCGGCCGCCCCGCGCGGCGAAAGCCGAGCCAGATCGCGCCGTCCTCGGTATAACGCACCGCGTTCGACAGCAGATTGCTCAGCACGCGCTCGAGCAGCACCGGATCGTCGTATACGACCATCGTGGTCGGCGCGATTCGCAGCGCGAGCCCTTTCGCCGCGGCCTGCGGACGGTACTGGCTACCCACCCGTTCGAATAATTCGGAGAGCCGGAAGTGCAGCCGGATCACCTGGGTCACGCCGCTTTCGAGCCGCGCGAGATCGAGCACCTGATTGAAGAGCTGATTCAAGGCCTCGACGTTGTAGACGATGTGCTCAGCGGTTTTCGCGTGCTGCGCGGGCGTCGCCGTGGTGTCGTTGAGCGACGCCGCCAGCAGTCCGATCGCGTGCAGCGGCTGGCGCAGATCGTGGCTCGCGGCCGCGAAAAAGCGCGTCTTCGCGAGGCTCGCCTCTTCGGCAACGTGTTTCTGCGCTGCCAGCGATTCCGCCAGGTACTGCTGATCGACCCGCGCCTGCACGACCTGGCGGAACAGCTTGCGATAGCTCATCGCGTAGACGTTGATCGCACAGAAGAAAAACGCGAGGACGATCGCGAGTATCGTGCGGTCGAACGTATGCGAGCCGAAGTGCAGCACGATCGACGGAAACAGCAGGAACGGAATCGCGGTCGAGAAGTTCAGCAGGTCGAAACCGTTCGACATGAACACGCCGGCCGCCAGCGTCACGAGCAGGACCGTGTGCAGCAAGGGCAAATCGCTCTGCGGGACCTGGAACGCGAACCACACCGCGAGGCCGGGCGCGCTGTACAGCAACACGCCGCGCAACGCGTGCAGGTAGATCCAGTCGCGCGGCGAAAAAAACTGCGGATAACGTCGATTGAGAATCCACAGCGCGAGGCCGCCGCAATTGGCCGCCGCATAAAAACCGAAACACGCGACGAACAGCGACGGCGACGGAATTCTCGGCCAATAGATCGCCACCAGCACCGCGATCGAAAACCAGTGCGAAAAGAAAGCGATCGGGTCTTGCGCGTACAGCACGCGCACCAGGTCTTCGTCGATGGCACGCTGGATCGGGTCGGCCCGCATTGCGCGGTCTCCTTGTCGGGCACGGCAACTTCGGTGAAGGGGCGCGCAAGCCCGGCGCCGCGGGCAGCCGCAGCGGTACAGGCCGGGCGTGGCGCGCCGCAGGAGCGCTGCGGGCACGGCAGGGTCGTGCAACACGGTGCGGCGGTTGCGCGGGGCGATTGTCCGCTGCTGCGCAGCGCCCTCTCGTCAGACGAATGGCAGGTTTCTCGTCAGAAGGTTTACCCGGCAGTTTACCCATCAGCTACCACTTAATCCATATAGGCGAAGCAGTTGCCGCGAACCATACTGAACTCACATTCCAGCGCGGCTTCAACGCTCCACGCTTCACCCGCCGGCCCGCAGCCAAGGCTCACCGCGCTCCTCGCCTTACCCCTGACGGAGGTTTTCATGGGCGCAGTTCCGAGCTACGAGTTCGTCCGCAATCTCGACGATGCGATCCTGCCCGATCTGTGGCGTCGGCGCACCCGCCTGTCCGCGGACGAAATGGTGTCGATGGTCGAGCTGGTCAAGCGGGCGCTGCGCACCTATCACCCGCTGGAATTGCAGGCGCTCGGCGAGGACAAGGAAGAGCTGGTCGCGCAGTTCATCTACGCGAAAGTACTGCGGCTCGCGCCGGGCCACACCGAGACCCATGCCTGCGCCGACAGCGCGCCGTCGAACGGCTACGCGGTGTGCGCGTATTTCCGCCGCTATCTGATCGACTGTCTGCGCAGCGCGGGCCATCAACGCAACGTGTCGATGGAAACCGAAGGCATGGCGCAGGAAATCGATCTGCGCGCCCATGCGCTCGAAGACCCGGTGGAAAGCGTGCTGCTGCAATACGGCCTCGACGAACAGCGCGTGCGGCTCGCCGCGCGCGAGTTCATCGACGGTCTCGACGAGCCCGAGCGCATCGTGCTGGCCGGCAGCCTCGGCTGGTGCTCGGAAGGCAAAGGCGGCCTGTCGGCCGTCGCGGCTCAGCATCGGGTGCCCTCCTATCACTATCGCGCCGTCAAACTCGGCGTCACGATGAAAAAGACGGCCGGCGCCGAAGATTTTTCCAATACCAAGATCGGCCGCTGGCTCACCGACGTGCTGGGGATCGCCATCGACATCGACAATCGCGCGGTCATTCTGCTCGCGCTGAATCTGCTTGCCGCCGAATCGAGCGACAGCGAATTGAATGAAGTGGCCGCATAACAGAGACGGGGCGCGGCGTTGGCAGCACGCGACGCGCCCTTGACATCGCGCATTGCGCACTCCGCGCTTTTTTTGTCGCCCCGCACGACCTACGATAAAAAAGCTGCGGCCGCGCACCGTCTTCCTTCCGAAGTCCGGCGTCCCCTTCCCCGCATTCGATTCCAGACGAGGTGGTCCTGATGAACCGCTTATCGAGCGCGCCGACGGCGCTGAAAGGCCATTACGACGTGGTCGTGGTGGGTTCGGGCTACGGCGGCGCGATTGCCGCGAGCCGCATGGCACGCGCGGGCCGCAGCGTGTGCGTGCTCGAACGCGGGCGCGAATTCATGGCCGGCGAATTTCCGCGCACGCCGTTTCAGGGCGCCACGCAGATCCAGTACAACACCGCCGCCGCGCAAATCGGCTCGCCGCTCGCGCTGCTCGAAGTGCACGTCAACGAAGACGTGAACGCGGTGGTCGGCTGCGGTCTGGGCGGCACCTCGCTGATCAACGCGAACGTCGCGCTCGAAGCCGACCCGCGCCTGTGGGACGATCCGCGCTGGCCGGCCGCGCTGCGCGCCGACAAGACGGGCCGCGATCACGGCTATTCATTGGCCCGCGCGATGCTGCAACCGTCGCCGGTGCCCGCCACCTTTCCCACGCTGCCGAAATTGCAGGCGCTCGAGAAATCGGCCCAGGCGCTCGGCATGGCCGACCGCTTCAGCCGCCCGCCGATCACCGTGACCTTCACAACAGGGGCGAACGCCGCGGGCATCGATCAGAAAGCTTGCGTGGGTTGCGGCGATTGCAATTCGGGTTGCAACTACGAAGCGAAGAACTCGACGCACATGAACTATCTGCCCGATGCGGTCGCGCACGGCGCGCAGATCTTCACGGGCGCCGCGGTGCATGCGGTGACGCGCGAGACGGGCCCCGAGAAATGGAAGGTCGGCTTCCAGCTCGTCGCGCTCGGACGCGAAAGCTACGACGCGCCCGAACTGTTCGTGAGCGCCGACATCGTCATCGTGGCGGCCGGCACGATCGGTTCGACGGCGCTGCTGCTGCGCTCGCGCAAAGAAGGGCTGAGCAGTTCGGACATGCTCGGCCGGCACTTCACCGGCAACGGCGACGTGCTCGCCTTCGCCTACAACACCGACGATCCGATCAACGGCGTCGGCTGGGGCTCGCACGAAGAAGGCGAGATTGCGCCGGTCGGGCCGACCATCACAGGCCTGATCGACCATCGCAACACCGCGAACGTGAAAGACGGCTACGTGATCGAGGAAGGCTCGCTCGCCGGGCCGCTCGGCGCGGCGCTCGTCGGCATGCTCGGCGCAGCTGCGCCGCTCGAAGGCGTGGACGTGGGCGGACCGCGCTCGCTGCATGAGCGGCTCGCCTACGACGCGCGCGTGATCGGGAGCCTGCTGCGTGGCCCGTATCACGGCGCGCTCCACCATACGCAAAGCTACCTGGTGATGGCGCACGACGACGAGAGCGGCCAGATCGGCATCGACGACCGGGGCCGCGCGCGCATCGCATGGGACAACGCGGGCCGCCAGCCGATCTTTCAAACGATCGAAGACGCGCTGAAACAGGCGACCGTGCCGCTCGGCGGCAAGTACCTGCGCAATCCGATTTCCACGGAGATCGTCGGCAACCGGACCGTCACCGTACATCCGCTCGGCGGCTGCGGCATGGGCGAGGACGCCGAACGTGGGGTGGTCGATCACCTGGGCCGCGTGTTCAGCGGCACGGCGGGCAATGCGGTGCATGACGGCCTCTATGTGATGGACGGCGCGGTGATGCCGATGTCGCTCGGCGTCAATCCGCTTCTGACCATCTCCGCGCTCGCCGAACGCAATTGCGCACTGCTCGCGGCCGCGCACGGCTGGTCGATCGACTATCAGTCCAAGGGCAGCGCGGCGACGCCGCCTGCCGAAAAAATCGGCCTGCGCTTCACGGAAACGATGGTCGGCACATACACGCCGAACGGCCCCGGCCTCACAGGCGAGCCCGCCACGAGTCCGATTGAGTTCACGCTGACTGTCGAATCGGACGACCTCGCCGATATGCTTGGCAATCCGCAGCATCTCGCCCGCACCGCCGGCACGCTGACCTGCCCCGCGCTCTCGGCACAACCGATGACGATCACGGACGGTACGTTCAACCTGTTCGTCGTCGACAGTTCGGACGTGGACGAGCGCGACATGAACTATCGCATGACGCTCAACGCCGCAGACGGAAAAACGTACTACCTCGCCGGTCAGAAGATCATCACACGCACGTCGCCGGTCAATCTGTGGGAGCAGACCAACACGCTCCATGCCGAGCTTCGCGACGCGCCGCAAGCCGACGCGCCGGTGATCGGCAAAGCCACGTTGATCATCACGCCGGAGAACTTCCTCAAGCAGCAACGCACGCTCGAAGTGACCCACGCGCCCGATCTGGAGACCCGCCTCGAATGGACGCTGAAGTTCGGCAAGTTCTTCGCGGGCGTGCTGTTCACCGAATACGGCGGCGTGGCCGGGCCGTTGCAATACTTCGACCCGAAGACGACCCCGCGTCTGAAACGGGCGCTGCGCGCGCCGGCGCCGCAGATCTTTTTCTTCGATACACCCGACGGCACGACCCTGCGGCTCACGCGCTATGTCGATCCCGCGCGTAAAACGGCGCGTCCGGTGCTGCTGATTCACGGCTCGGGCGTGTCGAGCCGCATCTATTCGACCGATCTGATCGCGACCAACATGGTCGAGTATCTTTGCGCGGCCGGCTACGACGTGTGGCTCGTCGATCTGCGCGTCAGCATCGAGATGCCGAGCGTGCTGGTGCCGACCAATGTCGACAAGGTGGCTCGCGAGGATATCCCCGCTGCCGTCGCGAAGATCCGCGAGCTGACCGGCGCGCAACAGATACAGGCGGTCGGCCATTGCCTCGGCGGCCTCGCGTTGAGCATGTCGCTGCTGTCCGGACTCGAAGGCGTGCGCTCGGCGGTCATCTCGCAGGTATCGACGCATCCGGTGCCCGGCACGTTGCAGAAGATCAAGGCCGGCCTGCATATCCCCGACATCATGCAGTATCTGAAGGTGCGCGATCTCACTGCGTACACGCAGGACGACACGTGGCCCGGGAATCTGCTCGACGAAGCGCTGCGGCTTTACCCGATCGATCACGACGAAGGCTGCGGCAACCCGATCTGCCATCGCGCGACCTTCCTGTACGGCCTGCTCTACGAGCATGAAAAACTCAACGAGACACTGCATGCGAATCTGCAGGAATTGCTCGGCGTGCATGACGTCGAGGTCTTCAAACATCTGGCGACGATGGTGCGCGCGGGCAAGGTCGTCGATGCCGACGGCAAGGATGTCTACCTCACGGGCACCGACGGCATGAAGGGGCTCGCGGGCATGCGCCTGCCGATCGGCTTCATCCATGGCGAAAGAAACGAAACCTATCTGCCGCAAAGCACTGAGCTGACTTTCGATATGCTCGTGAAGCACTTTCCCGAACAGCCCTACGAGCGGCATCTGATTGCGGGTTATGGGCATATCGACTGCATCTTCGGCAAGAACGCGTCGGTGGATGTTTATCCGGTGATTGCGCGGTATCTCGACGCGCATTGACGGCGATCGGGCGAAGCGTCTTCGCCGCATCGACCCTGCCTGTTCCGTTCCTGCACGCCGCCTGATCGCCGTGCACGGGTTCTCCTGCTGCTTCCATTCAGGTATGGTTCATCCTGCGCGGCATCAGCCGCCGCAGGATGCGCGCCGCGTTTCATTCCGCTTTCACCACCTTCGCACCACCCTACCTGTTCCGATGAAAATCTTCTTACTGTCCATGTTGACCGCCGGGCTGCTAGGCAGCGCGGTCGCCGCCCCGAACGTGCAGGCGGCGGAGCTTCGCGTCATGAGTTCCGGCGGGTTCACCGCCGCCTACAAGCTGCTCGGCCCGCAGTTCGCGGCGTCGACCGGCAATACGCTCGACACCATCCTCGGGCCGTCGATGGGCAAAGCGCCCGAAGCCATTCCCAATCGGCTCGAACGCGGCGAAGCTGCGGACGTGGTCATCATGGTCGGTTACGCGCTCGACGAGCTGATCAAACAAGGCAAGGTGATTCCCGGCTCGCGCGTCGAGCTCGCGGATTCGCGCATCGGCATGGCCGTGCGCACCGGTGCGCCGAAACCGGACATCGGTTCGGTCGACGCGTTGAAAGAGACGTTGCTGCACGCGAAATCGATCGCTTACTCGGACAGCGCGAGCGGCGTGTATATCCAGCGCGAATTGTTCAAGCGCCTCGGTATCGAAGATCAGGTGAAGGCCAAGGCGACGATGGTGCCGAAGATCCCGGTCGCGTCGGTCATCGCCAGCGGCGACTACGAAGTGGGCTTCCAGCAGGTCAGCGAATTGCTGCCGGTACAGGGCGCCACGTTCGTCGGCAAGATCCCGGAGTCGGTGCAATCGGTTACGCGATACGCGGCGGGCATTCCTGTCGGCGCGCAGCACCCGAAGGAAGCGAAAGCGTTGCTCGACTATCTCGCCTCGCCGGCTGCGCAGGCCACCGTCCGCTCGACCGGACTCGACTCCGTCAGCACGCATTGACGATTCACGCGGCGTGTGCCGGGCAGCCTCGGGCGTGTCCGGAACGCGCCGTGCGCTGTCCTGCCTCTCTGGTCAACCAGGCCCCCGCGCTCAGAACAGCTTCCCCGGATTCAGAATGCCATGCGGGTCCAGTGCATGCTTGATTGCGGCCATCGCCGCCAACTCCGCCGGCGACCGCGAGATCGGCAGAAACTCGCGCTTGAGCAAACCGATGCCGTGTTCCGCCGACACCGAGCCGTGCAACGGCCCGAGCATCTCGTAGACGAACGCGTAGACCGCATGGTGATCGACACCGGCGATCGAATGGCCGTCGACGGTCACATGCAGATTCGAATCGCCGATATGCCCGAAGAAATACGACGCGTTGCCGGGCCAGCGTCGATCGAGCGCCGCGCGGCAACGCTCGACGAACGCGCCAATCTCGCCGATCGGCAGGCTCACGTCGAAGTTGATCGCGTCGAGGCGCACCGGAAACTCAGCGGTGCATTCGCGAATCGCCCACAGTGCGCGCACGTCGGCCACCGATTGCGCGATCACCGCGTCGCGGATCGCACCCGCATCAAGCGCTTCGGTCAGTGCGGCGGAGAAGCGTTCGCCGTCGTCGCTCGCATCGAAGCTCGCGTGCTCGATCAGCGCATAGAGTGGATGCGCGTCGGCGAACGGCGAACGCGCGCCGGTCAGCTTCACGCCGAAATCGTAGAAGTCCGGCCACATGATCTCGAACGCACCGATGTCGTTGCCGAAGCGCATCGACAAACGGCGCAGCAGGTTCACGGCGGCGTCGTAATGGTCGAGCGCGACGAGCGCCGTATGACGCGCCGCGCGCTGCGGATGCAGCCGCAACACCGCGCGCGTGATCACCCCGAGCGTGCCTTCCGAGCCGATGAACCAGTGCTTCAGATCGTAGCCGGTGTTGTTCTTGACCATCTTGCCGAGCGACGTCAGCACGTCGCCATTGGCGAGCACGACTTCGAGACCGAGCACCTGATCGCGCGCGGTGCCCGACTGGATCACACGATTGCCGCCCGCGTTGGTCGCGAGATTGCCGCCGATCTGGCATGAGCCGCGTGCGCCGAGATCGAGCGCGAGTTCGAAGCCGGCGTCGGCGGCGGCTTCCTGCGCGGCCTGCAACGTGGTGCCCGCGCGCAAGGTTAGCGTGGCCGATGCGGTGTCGATCTCTTCAATGCCGCTCAACCGTTCGAGCGACAGCGCGATATCCGTAGCCCGCGCAATCGCCCCGCCCGCGAGGCCGGTCATGCCGCCTTGCGGCACCACCGGCTGATGCGCCGCGTGACAGATGGCGAGCGCGCGCGAGACCTCTTCGGTGGTGCGCGGCAATAGCAGCGCGGCGGGACGCGTCGGGTCGTGACGCGTCCAGTCGGTCAGCGCGCGTTCGCCGATCTGTTCGCCGACGCGCACCGAGTCGTCGCCCAGTGCCGCGCGTAACGCGTCGAGTGTCGATGTGAGCGATGCGGCGCCGCGAGTGTCTTCATGCGTTGCGCCATGCGCGCTGCCGTGATCTGTCATGCAGGGGTTCCTTGCGTTCCTTGAACAGCGTGTTTCTTCCGGTAGCCCATCGAATCGTTGATGCGCCCGAGGATATAGTCGCCCGCGGCGACAGGCTGATATTTGAGTTCGGCGTCGCTCGCCCCAAGCTCGCGCGGATCGACCGTCGCGCCGTAGGTCGGATCATAGAACGTTGCGATCGAATAGCGCTCGCGCCCCGACGCATTGATCACGCGATGCAGCGTGGAGCGAAAGCGGTCGTTGGTCCAGCGCGCAAGCAGATCGCCGACGTTCACGACGAAGCTGCCCTCCACCGGCGGCGCCTCCACCCAGGTGTCGTTGGCGATCTCGCGTACCTGCAGGCCGCCTACCTGATCCTGCCACAGCAACGTGATGCAGCCATAGTCGGTATGCGGCGCAACACCGAACTGATCGTCGTCCGACTGGGGAGGCTGCGGCGGATAGTAGACCATCTGCGTGCGCTGC
Organism: Paraburkholderia strydomiana; assembly: GCF_046030495.1. Taxonomy (GTDB): domain Bacteria; phylum Pseudomonadota; class Gammaproteobacteria; order Burkholderiales; family Burkholderiaceae; genus Paraburkholderia; species Paraburkholderia strydomiana_A. The sequence goes on along the minus strand of NZ_JAQQCJ010000015.1, from coordinate 51,756 downwards.
ATCCGTTTCGTATAACGCGGCGCGAAGAAATTTTCGTCGACGCCGAGGCTGAGCGCCACCGCGCGCAGCAGATCGGCGCCGCACGCCGCTACGGCCTCATAGTAGCCATACAGCGCGGGACGCAGCTCCGGCATGAAGTCCGGCCAATTGTTCGGCCCGCGCAGCGCCTGGCCCGCGAGTACGTCGGGATCGTCTTCGGGCAACTCCAGGCCGATGCTGAAAAACTCTTTATAGTCGGGCCGTTTCGCCTGATACATGGTGGCATCGCCGAGCGCGTTGAAGCCGCGATGCCGATGATTGACGGCCGCGCGCCGCTTGGTCTCCGGGGGGAACGCGAAGAACCGGCGCGCCGCGTCGGCGGCGGCATCGATCGACGCTTGCGGCACGCCGTGATTAACGATGTAGAAGAAGCCGATCGTCGTACACGCTTCACGGATTTGCGCCGCGACTCGCTGCAAGGCCTGCGGGTCGCCCGCGCGCACGCCGGCGAAATCGATGATCGGAATGCGGGTGACGGGCATCGCGTTGCTCCCTGAAGGGCGGTTGAATCGACGGACGAAACACGCGCATGAAGCGCCGCGCAGTGAGCGCGCCAAAGCGTTCGCGCGCTCACTGCATTGCCGTTGTATATACCGCCAAAAGCGTGCTCGCAAGCTGCATTTCGTCCGTTCATATAAGGGCTTTTCTCTAGCAGAACGTTTATTTGTTTTACGCGAAAAACGCGGTATATACTGCCTCGCATGACTCGCGCCGAACCCGTCGAACGCACTGCTTTCGCGCGACACCGCTTTGCCAACCGGAGAATCCCATGAGTATCCTTGCAGGCTGGAAGTGTCGTCTGGTCATGGTGGCGTTGTGCGCGGCAAGCGTCGCCGCACACGCGGAAGATCAGCTCGCCAAAGTGAAGAAAGCCGGCGAACTGGTGGTCGGCACCGAGATGCAGTTCGCGCCGTTCGACTTCCTCGAAAACGGCCAGCAAGCGGGCTTCAACAAGGACCTGTTCGCCGAGGTCGGCAAGGAAATGGGCGTGAAGGTGCGCTTCATCGACCTGCCCTGGCCGAGCGTGCTGCCGGGTCTCGAAGCGGGCAAGTTCGACATGGTGGGCGGTCCGCTGACGGTCACGAAGGCGCGCATGGAGCGCTACACGTACACGCTGCCGGTCGCGGACGCCACCGACGCGCTGCTCAAACGCGCGAACGATGCATCGCTCAAGCAATCGGCGGATATCGCGGGCAAGACGGTCGGCGCGGGCAAGGGCTCGGCGCAGCTCGATCAGTTGAAGGCCTACGTGGCCACGTTGCCGAAGCCGCCTGAAATCCGCGAATACGTCGACAACAATCAGGCTTATGCCGATCTCGCCGCCGGCCGCATCGCGGCGGTCGCGAACTCGATGACCAATATCGCCTACGTGGCCAAGCAGCGACCGGAGACGTTCGCCGTCGTGCAGCCGCCGTTCGGCGCGAAGGTGTACTTCGCTTACGCGTTGCGCAAGGATGCGGACAGCAAGCCGCTCGCCGACGCGTTCAACGCCGCGCTCGTGAAGATGCACAACGACGGGCGCCTCGCGGCCTTGCAGAAGAAATGGTTCGGCGTCGCGATGGACGCGCCGACCACGATGCCCGTTCCGAACTATTGACCGTCTCACGCGGCCTCTGACGCACGCGATGCGCGCCTCGATGCGACGCATCGCCCTCCATCGTTCCAGCGAGTGCTCCGCCTATGTTCAGCACGACCGTCTTCGTTCAGGGCTTGCCATTGCTGCTGCACGCGGCGCTCGCCACCATCGGCATTTCGCTGACGGGGCTCGTGATCGGCTTCTTCGTGGCGATCGGCGTGTGCGCGGCGCGGCTCTCGCCGAAGCGCGCGGCGCGCATGGCCGGCGGCGCTTACGTGTTCTTCTTTCGCGGCGTGCCGATGCTGGTGCAGTTGCTGCTCGTGTACTACCTGCTGCCGTTCGCGGGCATCAACGTGTCGCCGGTCGTCGCGGCAATCAGCGCGGTGTCGCTATGTTCCGCGTCATATATCGCCGAGATATTGCGCGGCGGCTTTCTCAGCATTCCGCCGGGTCATCTCGAAGCCGCGCGCATGCTCGGGCTCTCGCCGTTCGACATGCTGCGGCGCATCCTCGTGCCGCAGGCATTTCGTCTCACGCTGCCGTCGCTCGTCAATGAAATGGTGCTGCTGATCAAGGCTTCGTCGTTGATCTCGGTGGTCGGCGTAGCCGAGTTGACGCGCACCGCGCAGAACATCGCCGCCAGCACGTACCGGCCGCTGGAAGCGTATCTCGCGGCCGGGCTGATCTACTTTGTGATCTGCGGTGCGCTCGCGCTCGTCGCGCATACCGCCGAATATCGTTTGCAGCACGCCTGATTTCGCGCCCACGCCACCCACGCCATGCAAACGCTCGACCCCACCGTCATCACGCACAACCTGCAGCCGATCGCCGCCGGTCTCGCGACGACGCTCGGCACCTGGGCCGCGGGCGTCGCGATCGGCCTCGTCATCGGCTTTCTGATCGCCGTGCTGCAACTGTTCTGCGGACGCTGGGTGCGCGGCGTCCTGCGCATCTATATCGAACTGTTTCGCGGCACGCCGTTTCTCGTGCAGCTGTTTCTGCTGTACTACGGCGGCCCGTCCATCGGCCTCACGCTCGAACCGATGACGGCCGGCGTGCTCGGCCTCGGCCTCTACGGCAGCGCGTATTTCGCCGAAGCATTCCGCTCCGGCTTCCAGTCCGTGCCGCCGGGACACCTCGAAGCGGCGTCGTGTCTCGGCCTCACGCGCTGGCAAGCCGTGCTGCGCATCCAGGTGCCGCAGATGCTGGTGCTGATCGTGCCCGCGCTGACCAATCTGATCATCGTGCTGAGCAAGGAGACCGCGGTGCTGTCCATCGTCACCGTGCCGGAGCTGACCTTTGTGCTGACCGGCATCGGCTCGGCCACCTTTGCTTTCGTCGAAACGCTGCTGGTGCTGTGCGTGTGCTACCTCGCGCTGGTCGAGCTGACCTCGCGCGCGGGCATGTGGGCCGAGACCCGCATCGCACGCTTCATCGCATGAAACCGGAGCCCTTATGAACGCCATCGCCGACATGCCCTCCTCCGCCTCCGCCGCCGGCGTGGCCACGCCGCCCGGCGCACCGCTGATCGAAGTACGCGATCTGCGCAAACGCTTCGGCGATGTCGAGGTGCTGCGCGGCGTCGATCTGCAGATCGCGCGCTCCGAAGTGGTGTGCATCATCGGCCCGTCGGGCTCGGGCAAGAGCACGCTGTTGCGCTGCCTCGCCGCACTCGAAACGTACGATCAGGGCGACGTGCGCATCGAAGGCGAACTGCTCGGCTATAGCGAGCGCAACGGCAAACGGGTGCGCGCTTCGCAGGGCGAAATCAATCGCGTGCGGCGCAATGTCGGCATGGTGTTTCAGCAGTTCAATCTGTGGCCGCACATGAGCGCGCTCGGCAATGTGATGGAAGCCTTGCTGCGCGTGCGGCATCTGTCGCGCGACGAAGCACGCCGCCGCGCCAACGCGATGCTCGATACAGTGGGCCTCGCGCACAAGGGCGACGCGTATCCGGCGAAGCTCTCCGGCGGCCAGCAGCAACGGGTGGCGATTGCGCGAGCGCTCGCGATGGAGCCGCACATCATGCTGTTCGACGAGCCGACCTCGGCGCTCGATCCGGAACTGGTCGGCGAAGTGCTGCAAGTGATGAAACAGCTCGCACGCGACGGCATGACGATGGCGGTCGTCACGCACGAAATGGGGTTTGCCGCGCAGGTCGCGGACAAGGTCATGTTCATCGACCAGGGGCGCATCGCCGTGCAAGGCAAACCGCGTGAGGTGTTCCACGATGCCGGGCAGCCGCGTCTGCGGCAATTCCTGCAAAACTACTTCGACCGCAACGCGTTCTGGACGCGCGATGCCGACGACGCGCCGCCGCTATGAACGCGCGCCACCCGTCGCCCGTGCCCACGCCCGCGTCACACAACCGCTAGCGAGCGCCGCCGATGACCTCCACGGTTCGCAGCAAGGCTCACGACAAGCCGCTCGCCGCCGCGGCGCTGAAAACCGCGCGCGCCGCCGACGAGATCCCGGCCGCGCGCTACGAACAGGTCAAACATCACATCCGCCAGATCATCGAATCGGGCGCGCGCCAGGCGGGCGATCGTTTGCCATCGGAACTGGATCTCGTCGCGACACTCGGCGTGTCGCGTATGACGGTCAATCGCGCGCTGCGCGAACTGGCCGACGCGGGGCTTGTCACGCGTGTGTCGGGTGTCGGCACCTTCGTCGCGCAAAGCAAGCCGCAATCCACCCTGCTGATGATCGCGCATATCGGTGATGAGATTCGCTCGCGCGGTCACGAATACCGTTGCGATACGGTGCTGTCGCAACGCGAGACGGCGTCGGTGAGCGTGTCGAACGCGTTGGGACTCGCGCCCGGCGCCTCGGTGTTTCATGTGACCTGTGTGCATCGGGAGAACGGCCTGCCCGTGCAGTTGGAAGACCGCTATGTGAATCCGGCGATTGCGCCGGACTTTCTGCAGCAGGACTTCTCGGCGCTCAGGCCGTCGGAGTATCTGTTCGAAATCGTGCCCGCGCACGACGTCGAGCATGTCGTCGACGCGGCGCTGCCGACGCGCGCCGAAGCCGAGCTGCTGGAGATTCGCGTGGAAGAGCCGTGCCTCACGCTGATGCGCCGCACGTGGACGAGTGGCGTGGCGGTGACGTTCGCGCGCTTCGTGCATCCGGGCTCGCGTTATCGGCTGGGTTGCCGCTTTTCGCCGGACATGTCGCAGCGCCAGGGGTAACGCCCCGCGCGCTGCCTCGAGGCGCTCCGATGCAAAACGCGCTAGACGTTCCCCGCCAGATGAAAACGCGACGCCGGATGCCATAAGCGCACCGACGTCGCCACGTCGTCGCCGACCCACGTGCGACGCCAGAGCTGCAAGCACGGCTCACCGATATCCATCGTCAGATGCCGGCGCACATGGGCGTCTGGCTTCTGCGCGTAGATGCGAAACTCCGCGCGCTGGATGGGTGCAAGCCGCACCATGTAGTGATTCGGCGTTTCGACCGTGAAGTCCTGCTGCAAATATTCGGGGAATACTTTCGGATTGACGTAGCGGTCCTCGTACTGGATCGGCTCGCCTTCCTCGCTGTGCACGATGCACGAATGAAACGCCGGGCCGCTCGCGAGTCCGAGCGCTTCGAGCGCCTGCGGATCGTCGCTCGGTTCGAGCGTCAGCACGCGCGCCGCATGACGATGGCCGCGCGCGGCGATTTCGTCGGCGATATTGCGGATTTCCAGCACCGTCGATTCATAACGCTGCGGCGCGACGAACGTGCCGGAGCCTTGCACGCGTGTGAGCACGCGCTCGGCGGTCAGCTCACGCAGCGCGCGCGACACCGTCATGCGCGCGACGCCGAACTCCTTGACCAGTTCCATTTCCGATGGGATCAACCCGTTTGGCTTCCAGTCGCCTGCGCTGATGCGTTTGATCACGTAGCGCTTGATCTGCTCATAGGCAGGCATCGCCCTGACCGGTATCTCGCGGTGGCGCCCGGCGTGGCTCTGCGTCTGCGCGCCCGGCGCTGCAGGTGCGTTCGGTGCGTTCGGTGCGTTCGGTGCGGTTTGCGCGTTTGTAGTTGTGTTCACTCCGACCTCGTGGGTGGTACGCGGTGGTACAGGGTTGTGCACCGTAGCCGGTTAGCCGGCGGGTCAGCCCGCTCACCGGCATTGTTTTCCATCATGCCATGTGGGCGGCGGCCTGCCCGTCGTTGACCGCGGCGCTCGCGGCTGCACGGACGTTGCCCGCGGCCGCCAGATTCGTCACCGTGACGCGTGCGAACTGCTGCGCGCCGTCCACGGAGGTGGCCGGGCGAGGCCCAATGTTACCCGGGTTCGGCAACGGCGGCGGCGCCTCGTCGGCGATCATCCGGAACGCTATGCTCATGTCGTCCGCGAGCGGACGGTCGTCGCGATAGGTCGGCACGACGCGCCGCACGCGTTGCCGCAACGCTTCGGTGTGCGGCGCGCGCGGCGCGTCGATACTTTGCAGATCGTAGGCTTGCGCCGCCGCCAGCAATTCGATCGCGACGATGCGCCCGGCGTTGTCGATGATTTCCAGTGCCTTGAGCGCGGCCGGCGTGGCGTGGCACAGGTGATCCTCCTGCAGGCCCGACGTGATGCCGCCGTCGAGGCTCGCGGGCATCGCGAGGCGCCGGTTCTGCGCCACCAGCGAGGCCGCCGTGTACTGCGCGATCATGAATCCCGAACAGGTGCCGCCCGGCTCCGCGAGAAACGCCGGCAAGCCGCTGACCAGCGGATTGACGAGACGGTCGAGGCGCCGCTCGGCCATCGCGGCGACCTGGGCGATCGCGGTGGCGAGGCTGTCCATGGCCAGCGCGATCGACGCGCCCACCGCATGTGCCTGCGAATAGACGCGCGGCGCATCCGGCGTGCCGGCGACGATCGGGTTGTCGGTGATGGACGCGAGTTCGCGATTGACCACGTCGGCGGTTGCGGCCAGCACGTCGCGCGCGGCGCCGTGCACGTGTGGGATGGTCCGCATGCTCAGCGGATCTTGCGTGCGTTGACCGACCACCGCCGCGAGAATGCCGCTGTCGGCGAGCGTGATGCGCATCCGCTCGCCGACCAGATTGAGGCCGGCGGAAATGCGCAACGCAAGCGAGTCTTCATCGAAGGCCGCGAGCTGGCCGCGCAGATTCTCGAAGCTCATCGCGGCGACCATGTCGGTCCAGTCGAGCAGACGTGCGGCGCGCGCCATCGCCAGCGCCGCGAGGCCGGTGACGCACGGCGTGCCGTTGATCAGGCTCAGCCCTTCCTTCGCTTCGAGCACGAGCGGTTCGAGGCCGAGCAATTGCAACGCGTCGCGTCCCTTGAGCCGCTCGCCGCGATAACGCACATGCCCCTCGCCGATACAGACCAGGGCGATATGCGCCATGTGACTCAGATAGCCCACCGAGCCGAAGGCTGGCACCTCGGGCAAACAATCGGCATTGAGCAAGGCCACCAGTTGCTCCGCGACTTCGAGGCGAATTCCAGAATGCCCGTGCGCGAAGTTGTTGACGGCGGCGGCCATGATCGCGCGCGTCTCGGCGGCCCCGAGCGGCGCGCCGACGCCGACCGCGTGGCTCATCAGAATGTTGCGCGACAGCGTGCGCTGTTCGGCCGGCGACACGATCACGTCGCACAGCGCGCCCACACCGGTATTCACGCCATACGCGCGAATCCCGCGCGCGACGATCTGCTCGACGAGCACACGCGCCGCCATCACGCGCGCGCGGGCATCGCTGCAAAGCTCGAGCGGCTCGCCGGCGGCGACTGCCGCCACCTGAGACCAGTCGAGAGGACGTTCGGAACGGATCACGGCCATGATAGTGCTCTGCTCGGTCAATTACCTGGTGATACTGATCAGTGAGTGCTGCGGTCCTGATGGCTAGACACGAATTGCCGGAAGCGCTCGGACTTGCATTCGACGAACACTTCGTCCGGCGTGCCGTCCGCTTCCACCTGCCCCTGATGCAGGAACATCACGCGGTTCGACACATGACGCGCGAAACCCATCTCGTGCGTGACGACCAGCATCGTGCGGCCCTCTTCGGCGAGCGAGCGCATCACGCGCAGCACTTCGCCCACCAGTTCGGGGTCGAGCGCCGAAGTGGGCTCGTCGAACAGCATCACCTTCGGATGCATCGCGAGCGCGCGTGCAATCGCGACGCGCTGCTGCTGACCACCCGACAGATGCGCCGGATAGTGGCCGCGCTTTTCCGCGAGACCGACTTTGGCGAGCAACGCCTCAGCCTCTTCGACGGACTCGGCGCGGCTACGCTTTTGCACACGCATCGGCCCTTCGATCAGATTCTCCAGCACCGTCATGTGCGACCAGAGATTGAAGTTCTGGAACACCATGCCGAGTTGCGAGCGCACACGGTCCACCTGGCGGCGGTCGCTCGGTTGCAGCTTGCCGTCGCTGCGGCGCTTCATCTTCAGTTCTTCGCCGGCGAGCGCGACCGAACCGTCGTCGGGCGTTTCGAGCAGGTTCAGGCAGCGCAGGAACGTGCTCTTGCCCGAGCCGCTCGCGCCGAGAATCGAGATCACGTCGCCCTGGTGCGCATCGAGCGAAATGCCTTTGAGCACGTGATGCTCGCCGAACGATTTATGAATGTTCTTGACCGACAGTGCGACGGGTGCCGTAGCGTTCATGGAATTCTCCAGTTTCAATCCAGATTCAAGCCAGACAGGCCGGTCATTCAGGACGCGGCGCGGCGTGTTTCAGTGGAGCCCGAGACCGGGCGGTTCGGCGCGCGCTGCGCGGGTGCCGCGCGCAAATGGCGCGACAGACGCGTTTCGAGCAGCCCGAGCGCACGCACGATCACGAAGTTCAGAAACAGATAGATCAGCGCCGCACAGATGAACACTTCAGTCGTGCGATAGCTCTGCTGGATGATCTGCTGCGCAACGCCGGTCACCTCCCACACCGTGACGAGGCTCGCGAGCGCGGTCGACTTGACGAGCAGCACGGCTTCGGTCGAATACGCGGGCAAACACTGGCGCAAGGCAATCGGACCGATCACGCGGCGCAGCAGCGCGAAGCCCGACAGCCCGATCGCATGCCCCGCCTCGATCTGCCCGACCGGCACGGCCATCAGGCCGCCGCGAATGATCTCGGCGGTGTATCCCGCTGTACACAGCGCGAGTGATAAAACCGCGCACAGGTACGGCTCGCGCAACACCGGCCATAGGAAGCTCTCGCGAATCACGCCGAACTGGCCCATGCCGTAGTAGACGAGGAACATCTGGATCAGCAGCGGCGAGCCGCGAAACACGAGGATATAAGCGCGTGCGAAGCGGTTCGGCAGCCAGTGCGGCGAGACGCGCATCGTCACGATCACGAGCGACAGCAGACCGCCGAGTATCAGCGAGCAGAAGAACAGCCCGAGCGTGGTCGGCACCGCGGCGAGCAGTTGCTTGAGCGTGTCGAGCAGAAAGTCGAAATCGAAATGCATGGTGGCCGCTCCCGTCAGTTGCGCGCGAAGTTGCGCTTGAAGGACCGGCCCACGCGCGCCTCGGCGTGGTTGAAGACCCGGTTCGAGATGCTGGTCATCAGCAGATACAGCGCGCCGCCCACTACGAAGAACGTGAAGTACTGATGAGTGGAGCCGGCCGCCACCTGGCTCGTGCGCAGCAACTCCGCGAGCCCTGTCACGGAGATCAGCGCCGAATCCTTCAGGCTCAGCTGCCAGACGTTGCCGATGCCCGGCAGCGCGAAACGCAGGACTTGCGGAATCAGAATGCGGCGCGCCATCGTCAGCGTCGGCATGCCGATCGAGCGCGCGGCTTCGAGTTCGCCGCGCGACACGGCCAGCACCGCCGCGCGATACACCTCGGCCTGATACGCGCCCGAAATCATGCCGACCGCCAGTGCGCCGACCACGAACGGCGGCACGCCGACGAAACCCTCCGCGCCGAACCACTGGCCAACGGTGGTCACGAGCGTCGAGCCGCCGAAATAGAACAGATAGATCACGAGCAGCTCGGGGACGCCGCGAAACACCGTCGTGTAGATATCGCCGATCACGCGCAGCGTGCGAAAGCGCGACAGCTTGGCCGCCGCCACCAGCGCGCCGAGCACGGCGCCTACCGCGAGCGCGGCCAGCGTGAGCGCGACCGTCATCAACGCCGCGAGCAGCAGCACGCCGCCCCAGCCTTCCGGCCCGAAGCCGAGCATTTCTATCAGAGCCATTCCCTACTCCTCGTCCATGACCGCGGATCGAACCAGCCGGCGTGTGCACGCTCGTTGCGCGCGCCGCCTCTACCAAGCGCTCAGCGCATCAAGGCGTGACGTCGGTCTTGAACCACTTTTCGGAAAGCTTCCTGACGGTGCCGTCGGCAAGCGCTGCGCCGATCGCGGTGTCGAACTTCGCCCTCAGATCGGCGTCCTGCTTGCGAAATGCGAGTCCTTCGCCCGGCCCCCAGATCGGGCCGCCGATCTTCGGACCGGCCATCGTGATCGACGCGGTTTCCTTCTTGTCGATGTTGGCGGCGTAGTACGTCACGTCGTCGAACGAAGCGTCGATGCGGCCGTTAGCCAGATCCAGATCGCGCTCGGGCGAAGTCTTGTAGACACGGATGCTGGCGACGTCCTTGAAGCCGTCGTTGATGAATTTGGTGTAGACCGTGCCCGACTGGATGCCGATGGTCTTGCCCTTCAACTGCTTGCGCAGCGCGTCGATGGCCGGCTGGTCGGCCTTCGGGTCGCCCGAGAGCTTGACGATGGCGGCGCTGGGCGCCGCCTTCGGCAAGATCTTCGCATCGGCCACGGCGAACGTGGCAGGCGTCGCGGCGTAGGGCCGCGAGAACGCGATGACTTTTTCACGCTCCGGCGTGATCGAGATCGCATCCATCAGGACGTCGAACTTTCCGGCTTGCAGACCGGGAATCATGCCGTCCCAATCCTGCGCGACGAGGTTGCATTGCAGCTTGGCGCGCTCGCACAGATTGGCGACCAGTTCGGGTTCGAAGCCGCCCAGCTTGCCGCCCGGCAAAGTCAGATTCCACGGCGCGTAGCCGCCTTCCAGCGCGATCGTCACCGTCTTCCAGTCTTTGGCCTGCACCGGGGCCGCGAAAATCGCCACGGCGCCGAGAACGGCGCCCATCAATGCGTTTGCTGCCGTTCTGCGCTTCACTTTCACGTCGAAACTCCTTTGATTGAGGAAACCGTCGAGCTGGGTGTTTTAGCTTTTGTAGTTCGCGTTGATTTGTATAGACAAGCTTGCACGAGTCAAAAAGCGGCTGCAAGTGGATTCAATGGAAATTGCCGGAATCATCGGGCAAACCCCTATGCATCACCGTACGATAAGGCTCTGCGAGGTGTTATTCGTGACCGGATGTCGCGTGACGAAGCTGCCGCGCGCATGATGCGCGAATCACTTTGTCTAGACAGGTTCGCATGCGAAGCGGAATGCGCGCTACCAGATGAACGGCACGAAGCGATAACGCACGCGCGCCATGTACTCGCTGTAACCCTCGAGTTGCTCCGCGAGGACGCGCTCCTCGCGCACCGCGCGCCAGCCGATGCCGAACACCATCACGGGCACGAACGCGAGTCCCCACCATGACCCGAGCAGCAACGGCGTGCCGACGAGCAGCAGCAGCGCGGCGGCATACATCGGATGCCGGATGTGCGCGTAAGGACCGGTGTCGATCACCTTATGGCCGCGGCTTGTCTGGATCTTCACGACCGGCGCGGCATAGCTATTCGCCTGAAACACGAAGCGGCACATGAAGATGCATAGGAACACGCCCAGCGAACCGAGACTGACTAGCCAGACCGGCAGCGGCGCGGACCATTGGAAGCGCATCGCGTCGAACCCCATCGCGATGAGCCAGGCGCACCACACCAGCGCGACGCAGATCATGAAGACACGGTCCCAGCGGCTTTGCTGCGCCTGCACGAACGGCGCGAGACGTTCGGCGAGAAGCCCCGGATCATGGCGCGCGAGCCACAGCCCGATCCACAGACTCAACGCGCCCAGTTCGATCAGATACCACCAGGCGGCCGGCCACGCGAAGGTGCCCGCCGCGCCGAACAGCAGCGCGCCCATAGCTGCCAGCCAGACCACCGTTTGCAGGATGAGGCGCTTGATCATGGCGACGGGCCGTGGCACGTATTACGCCACACGTTACGCGCTTTGCACCGGTGTGCGCACGCGTTCGAACACCTCGGCGAGATCGACGTCGCCGGTGTCCAGACCGAAGCGCTCGCGCAGGCATACGGCGAGTTCGTCGGCGCTGAAGAGCTGGCGCTCGCTAACGATCTGTCCGTTGGCTGCTCGCTCGTTCAGCTGATCGTTGAACAGCGTCAGACGTGCTTGCGGCAACACGCGGCACACGATCAGGTTGCCCGCGAAAATCGAATCGGGCGAGGTCGACGTGTACCAGTTCGAGGTTTCGTAATCGATCCACTCCACCGGCTGCAAGTCGAAGCGGTAGACGCGCGCCCAGCTTTCGTCGTGAGCCCGCACTTCGAGATAGAGCGCGTCGCGCGATGCGTCGGCGAGACGGAACGTGCCGAGCGGCGTCTGCTGCGCGAGACCCGCCGTCAACCGCAGCGGCGCGGTCAGCGTGACGCTGCCGAAGCCGACGTCGGCCATCCACGCATCGGTGCCGATGTCGACGCGCAACACCATGTGCGTGCGAGGCGGCACGGCATCGAACTCGCGGCCCCATAGCACGCGCCCAAGCAGCGGTGTGACTTCGAAACCCAGTTGCATCAGCACGTTGGCGAACAGCGCATTCTGCTCGAAGCAGTAACCGCCGCGCCGCGCGGTGATGAGTTTGCTCTCGACCGATTCGAGATCCAGCTCGACAGGACGCCGCGTGAGCGGGTTCAGGTTCTCGAACGGGATCGCGGCCGGCTGCAGCCGGTGAATCGCCTGAAGAACTTCCAGCGTTGCCGCGCGCGGGCCTTCGTAGCCGATGCGGGCGAAGTAGTTTTCCAGATTGACGGTGTGTGGCATCGGCGTGGTCCCGGTAGGATTTTGAGCTGGACGCTGACGGACCTGCACACTTGCGCCCGCTACGCGGTCCGGCGGTTTCGGGACAAGATCATAGCCGCATTTGCCACGCTTGCTTGCCGCTTGCCCGATGCGCCCGCCTCGAGCGTTTTTCCGTCACTGCGTCAGGCGCCGCCCGACTGAGCGGCGCCCAAAGCACTTGCCGCGTGCTACTGGATACCCTTCAATGCCGCGGTCGCGATCGACGGCACGGTAATGCCATTGCTCGACGCGAACTGCACCGCCGAACTCAGCGTCGACATCAGCGATTGCAACTGACCCGGCGCCGATTGCGCGATGTACGACGCGCTCTGCGCCGTCTGCGGATTCAGCCCCGACTGCAACAGCGAAGACGGACTCATCTGCCCGATGCTGCCGAGTCCCGACTGCAGGCTCGAATACTGGCTCACACCCTTGCCGAGCGACGACAAGCCGTCCGTGAACGCCTGCTTGTTGACCGGCGCTGCCGACGCGCCACCGCTTGCATGACTCGCGAACGCATCGGTCAGCTTCTGCGAGAGCGACTGCTGCGTGCTGCCCACCTGCGTCAACTGACTCACCGACGGCGTTCCTCCGCTCAGCAGACCTGCGGCCTGCTGCGCCTGCCCTGCGGCACTGCTCATGCCCATCGCCGACGCGAGGCTCGACTGGCCGCTGAGCACCTGCTGGTTCGCGCCCACATAGGTTTGCAGCAACTGCGACATGCTGCCTTCGGAGGCCGGCGCGGCGCCCGCCGAACTATTGCCGCCGCCAAGGCCGAACTGCTTCAAATTCAGTTGCGCGTTTGCAACGCCGCTCCCAAACAAACTGCCGCCGACCAGCATCGACATCAAAAGAATGCGGGTTTTCATCTCTCTCTCCTTACTGTATTGGGCTTCGGGTTGATCGTGCGCTTCGACACGTCACTCGCGAGTACGTTCGATCTGACCACACCCATACGATTCAATTACGTTTTCATTCGGTTCAAATTACGTACAAATATCAATTAGTACCAATACGTAACGTACAAAATTACATGTCAGTAATATTGATGAGAATCGTTCTCATTTAAATTGACGCCCGCAATACGCATGAGTACGATTCGCGTTATCTGCTGCACGGCGTCGCGGGCTGTGACTGTGACGGCAAATCGCAGGTTGGCGACATCGCCGGTCCGTGAAGAATTGGTCAATCGAAACATACGAATAAGGATTTCGATGAAGTTCGCCCGACTCCAGGCACGCGCCGCTCAGGCGCACCCGCCTCGCGACTCCGCGGCGCGTGCCGTCACAATTTATCCTACGCGTTTGCCCGCAATGCGGCATGCGGCGCTCTGCGCCGCGTTCGCCTGGGCTTCGCTGACGGCTTCTGCGGCGATGGCCGAAGCCAATCCCGATGCCACACCGGAAGCCCCCGAAGCCGATCTGAACATCAAGGCTGCCCAGACCAGCCAGTGGACCGGCTTCTGGAACCGTGAGCAGATGCTCGGCGACATCGGCGGCCTGCGTCCCTGGCTCGGTAAGTACGGCGTGACATTCACGCTCACCGAGACCAGCGAAGTGCTCGCCAATCTGCGCGGCGGCCTCGCGCGCGGCGCGGACTACGACGGTCTGACGACCGCCACCGTGCAGATGGATACGCAAAAAGCGTTCGGCCTGCCCGGCGGCCTGTTCAACGTCAGCGCGCTGCAGATTCACGGCGCCAACCTGAGCGCGAACAAGCTCGGCACGCTGAATACGGCAAGCGGCATCGAAGCCGACGACACCACCCGCCTGTGGGAGTTGTGGTACCAGCAGTCGTTTCTGAACAAACGAGTCGACGTGAAGATCGGTCAGCAAAGTATCGACCAGGAATTCATCACCAGCCAGTACTCGGCACTGTTCCTGAACACGATGTTCGGCTGGCCCGCACTGCCCTCGTACAACATGCCGTCCGGTGGTCCGGCGTATCCGCTGGCGGGCCTCGGCGTGCGCGTGCGCGGCCAGATCACGCCTTCGTTGACGGCGTTGGCCGGCGTGTTCTCCGGCGACCCGCTCGGCAACAACCCGGACAACCTGAGCGGCACCAACTTCAATCTGCACAACGGCACGTTGTGGATCGGCGAGTTGCAGTACGCGATCAACCAGCCGGCCGACGGCGAAATGGTCGGCACGGGCAACAGGGCGTTGCCGGGCACCTACAAGATCGGTGTCTGGTACAACAACAACAGCTTCGCGGACCAGCGCTACGACAACAACGGCTTGTCGCTGGCGAATCCGGCCTCGACCGGCGTGCCCGCGAATCATCGCGGCAACTACAGCATCTACGCGGTAGCCGACCAGATGGTTTGGCGTCCTGATCCTGACGAGCCGCGCAGTCTCGGCGTGTTCGCGCGTGTGATGGGCGGCCCCGGCGACCGCAACCTGGTGAGCATCGCGGCCAACCTCGGCGTCGTGCTGAAAGCGCCGTTCGCCGGCCGCGACGACGACAGCGTCGGCCTCGCGCTCACCTACATCAAGGTCGGCAATCACGTGCACGGACTCGATGAGGATTTCCGGACCTTCACCAACGGACCCTACGGCGTGCGCACCAGCGAAACCGCGCTCGAGGCGACCTATCAGTATCAGGTCAATCCGTGGTGGCAACTGCAAGCCGACGCGCAATACACGTTCAATGCCGGCGCCGGCCAGAATCCGAACGACCCGACGCAGCCGCTGCGCAACACGTTCGTCATCGGTGTACGGACCAACATCAATTTCTGATGCGGTTCGCGCCCAACCCATACGCTATCGACAAACCGGAACCCATGCTTTCGATCATGACCGACACCACCGCTTTGTGCGCAGGCACGGAGGCTCAATCGTGAACCATCCCACGCGCAAATTTTCGCCACGCGCCGCGCGGGCCCTGATCGCCGCCGCTGCCGGCGCGGCCGCCTTCGCGACGGCCCCGGCTGCGTATGCCGAGCCGCAAGGTTTCCTCGAAACCATCAAGCACCACACGACGCTGATCAACACCGTGCCCGACAACGGCGACCAGAACCCGTACGCGGTAGTGGTCGCGCCGGTCACGGCGGGCACCATCAAGCAGGGCGACGTGCTGGTCGGCAACTTCAACAACTCGACCAATCTGCAGGGCACCGGCAGCACGATCATCAACTATCGTCCGGACACCCAACAGATGTCGGTGTTCGCCACCGTGCCGCGCGATCTGAAGGAATGCCCCGGCGGCATCGGCCTGTCGACCGCGATGACGATGCTCAAGTCGGGCTACGTGATCGTCGGCAGTACGCCAAGCAACGACGGCACGACCGGCACCAAGGGAGCCGGCTGTCTGATCGTGCTCGATCCGCAAGGCAAGGTCGCGTCCACCATCACCAGCCCGAACATCAACGACCCGTGGGGCAACATGGCCGTCGTCGACAACGGCACGAGCGCGACGCTGTTCCTCAGCAACGCGGGCTTCGGCGTGGGCGGTGCGCAAGGCACTCCGCCCGTGTTCAAGCAGGCCACCGTGCTGCGTCTGGACCTCGACATGCCGGCCGGCCGGCCGCCCGTCGTGAAGAAGGAAACCGTGGTGGGCAGCGGCTTCGGCGCGCAGGCAGACAAGGGCGTGTTCCTCGTCGGCCCGACTGGTCTCGCGCTGTCGAACGATCAGAAGGTGCTGTACGTGTCCGACGCGATCGGCAACCGCATCACCGAAATCCACGATCCGATGACGCGCGACACCAGTGCCGGCGTAGGCCGGCAGCTCACCGCCGACGGCCTGCTGCATCGCCCGCTCGCGATGGTCACCGCGCCCAACGGTCACCTGCTCGTGACCAATGCGCTGAATGGCCAGATCGTCGAGATCGATCCGGCAACCGGCAAGCAGATCTACGCACGCTGGATCGACACCGACAAGGCGCAATCGCCGCCAGGCAACGGCGACCTGTTCGGCCTCGCGATGACGCCCGAAGGCGACGGCTTCTACTACGTGCAGGACGACGTGAATACATTGGTGCTCGCGAAGTGAGCGTCACGCGCTCTCGCGACGATGAAGGCGAAGGTGAAGTAACCATGAAAGACGATCAACCCCCACGGCCTCCGCGGCCATCAAGGCGCGGTTTTCTGAAGGCGGGCGGCGCCGCGGTCGCCGCCGGCGCGAGTCTCGGCGCAGGCCTCGCCGCGCCCCAGAGCGCGCTCGCGAAAGCCTCGACGCGCAGCACCGATCCGCAGATGGCCGTCGAGCCGTTTTACGGGCTGCATCAAGGCGGCATCGTCACGCCGCAGCAGAGTCACACGTACGTCGCCGCACTCGATCTGACGACCGACAAACGCGACGACGTGATCGCGCTGCTGCGCGCGTGGACCGATGCCGCCGCGCGTCTTACGCAAGGCAATACGGCCGCCGCGTTGCCGACGGGCGATGCCGGCGACAACAAATCCGCGCCCGATTCCGGCGACGTGCTCGGCCTCGGCCCCAACGCGCTGACGATCACGTTCGGCTTCGGCGCGGGCCTCTTCACGAAAGACGGCAAGGACCGCTACGGCCTCGCCGCGCGCCGCCCCGCCGCGCTCGTCGATCTGCCGCGCTTTAACGGCGACCAGCTGATCCCCGAGAAAACCGGTGGCGACCTCTTCATTCAGGCGTGCGCGAACGACCCACAGGTCGCGTTTCACGCGGTCCGCCAGTTGACGCGAATGGTCTACGGCAACGCAGCGATGCGCTGGGGCCAGGCCGGGTTCCTGTCGGGCCCGCGCGGGCAGACGCCGCGCAATCTGATGGGCTTCAAGGACGGTACTAACAACCCGTCGATCGCGAAGCCGCAGTTGATGAACGAATTCGTCTGGGCCGGCGCTTCCGCCGACGCGCCGTGGATGGAAGGCGGCACCTACACCGTCGTGCGGCGCATCCGCATCACGCTCGAACACTGGGACAACATGGAGCTGGGCTTCCAGGAACAGGTGTTCGGGCGACACAAGTACAGCGGCGCACCGATCGGCAAGAAGAACGAGTTCGACGCGGTGGACCTGAAGGAAGAGGACAAGGACGGCAATCCGGTGATTCCGGAGAACTCGCACGTGCGTCTGTCGAATCAGGCGAGCAACAAGGGCGCGCAGATTCTGCGCCGCTCGTACTCGTATAACGACGGCACGAACTTCTATATCGAACGCTGGCCGCCGTGGCGCCAGGAAACCGAATACGACGCAGGGCTGATTTTCATCGCGCATCAGAGCGACCCGCGCGCCGGCTTCATTCCGATCAACGACAGGCTCGCGAAGTTCGACATGATGAACCAGTTCACGACCCATGTCGGCAGCGCGATCTTCGCGGTGCCGCCGGGGGCGAAGCCGGGTTCGTATATCGGCGCGGGGTTGTTCGAGACGTAACGCACAGCCCTGAAGCACACCACTTAGATCAACCAACCTCATCACAACGGGATTTCTGGAACATGGCTCATTCTCGATTTGGCACCCGCCTGCGCCTGCTCGGCAGCGTGGCCGCGCTTACGCTGGCCGCTTTCGCGACGGTGCCGTCGGCGGCGCACGCCGCTTCGATCACGCTGTACAACGCGCAACACGAGCAGGTCGTCAATCTGCTCGCGAAAGACTTCGAGAAGCAGTCGGGCATTTCGGTGAAGATCCGTAACGGCGAAGGCCCGGCGATGGCCGCGCAGATCGTCGCGGAAGGCGCCGCGTCGCCCGCCGACGTGTACTTCACCGAGAACTCGCCTGAGCTGATGCTGCTCGAAGAAAAAGGCCTGCTCGCCAAGGTGGATAGCGAAACGCTCGCCGCCGTGCCGACGCGTTTCAACTCGCCGGGCGGCGTGTGGGTGGCGGTGACCGCGCGTGAAAACGTGCTCGCGTACAACACGACCAAACTGCAGCCCTCGCAATTGCCGCAATCGCTGTTCGATCTCGCCAAGCCGGAGTGGAAAGGCAGGATCGGCATCGCGCCGAGCGACGGCGACTTCCTGCCGCTCGTGAGCGCCGTGCTCGCGCTCAAGGGCGAAGAGCAAACCGTGCAATGGCTCAAGGGTCTGAAAGCCAACGCGCAGATTTTCGACGACGACGAAGGCGTGGTGGCCGCGGTGAACCGTGGCGGCGTCGCGACCGGTCTGATCAACAATTACTACTGGACGCGCCTGCATGCCGAACTCGGCGACGCGAAGACCCGCAGCGCGATCCATCACTTCGGCAACGGCGACGCCGGCGCGCTGGTGAACGTGTCGGGTGCGGCGGTGCTGAAGACCGCGCACAATGCGGACGGTGCGCAGAAGTTTCTCGCGTACCTGGTCGGCGAACGCGCGCAACGGTTGATGGCGAACAGCCACGTGATGTTCGAATATCCGCTGCATGCGGGTGTGGCACCGGACCCGATCCTGAAACCGTTCACCGAATTGAGCCCGCCCGCGCTGACGATCCAGCAACTCGGCGACGACAGCCAGGCCGGCAAGCTGCTGCGCCAGGCCGGTCTGCTGTAAATGAGCGAAGCGCTGTCAGCCGGGCCACCGGCTGTCTCCCCCGCCCCGGCGCGCACCCGCTCGCGCGCGCCGCGCGGTTTATTCGCGGCGGCCGCGCTCAGCGCTTTGCTGGTGCTGCTGCCGATTGCGTTTACGTTCTGGCGCGCCGCGAGCTTCGGCGCCGCCGAGGCGCTCGATCTCGTGTTCCGCCCGCTGGTCGGCGAACTGCTGGTCAACACGCTGATGATCACCGTGGCGACGACGCTCGTGTGCGCGGTGGTCGGCACGGCGGCCGCATGGTTCGTCGAACGCACGCATTTGCCGGGACGCCGCATGTGGGCGGTGCTCAGCGCCGCGCCGCTCGCAATGCCCGCTTTCATTTCCAGCTATGCATGGGTCTCGCTCAGCGAGGATCTGCAGGACTTCAACGGCGCGCTGCTGGTGCTGAGTTGCGCGTATTTCCCGCTCGTCTATCTGCCGGTCGCCGCCGCGCTGCGCGGCATGGACCCGGCGCTCGAAGAAAGTGCGCGCGCGCTCGGCTGCAATCGCTGGAGCAGTTTCGTGCGCGTGGTGCTGCCGCAATTGCGGCCGGCGTTGCTCGGCGGCATGTTGCTGGTGGCGCTCGGCGTGCTGTCCGAATTCGGCGCCTTCACGCTACTGCGCTTTCGCACCTTCACCACGCAGATCTACGCGGATTTCCGCACCAGTTTCGATGGCGGCGGTGCTTCGCTGCTCGCATGTCTGCTGATCGTGATCTGCCTGATCGTGCTGGCGTTCGAGTTTCGCGTGCGCGGCGCGGCGCGTTACGAGCGCGTCGATCGCGGCACGCGGCGCGCGGTGTTGCGCTATGACCTCGGCGCATGGCGCTGGGTCGTCGTCGCGGGCTTTGCGCTGTTGACGATCACCACGCTCGGCGTGCCGCTCGGCATGATCGGCTACTGGCTCACGCAGCCGGGCGCGGCGGCTGTCACGCCGGCCGACGTGTCGCCCGAACTGCTGTTCAACGCGACGCTGTCGTCGCTCGGTTTCGGCCTCGCGGCGGCGCTGCTGACCACCTTGCTCGTGGTCCCGCTCGCGTTCCTGCTGGTGCGTTATCCGGGCCGCTTCGCGACGCTGTTCGAGCGCACGGTGTTTCTCGCGCAAGGCGTGCCGGGTCTGGTGATCGCGTTGGCGATCGTGTCGCTCGCGGTGCACGCGCTGCAACCGCTTTATCAAAGCGCGACGCTGCTTGTGATCGCCTACGCGATGCTATTCATGCCGATCGCGCTGGTGAGCGTGCGCGCCGCGTTCATGCAGGCGCAGCCGCGTCTCGAGGAAACCGCACGCGCGCTCGGCCTGAACTGGTCGCAAACGCTCTTTCGCGTGATGCTGCCGCTCGCCGGGCCTGGACTGGGCGCCGCGGCGGCGATGGTGTTCATCTCCGTCGTCACCGAATTGAACGCGACGCTGCTGCTCTCGCCTCTCGACACACAAACGCTCGCCACCCAGGTGTGGGCCGATACGTCGACGATGGCCTTTGCCGCGGCCGCGCCGTATGCGGCATTGCTCACCGGTATTTCGCTGCTTGCGTCGGGGCTGTTGTTCGCGCTGCTGGGCAGGTCGGCGCTGCTTGGCGAGCGGGGTTGAGGTGGTCGATGTCGCTGAAGATACCGCTGAACCCACGCCCTTTTAACATCGGATTTTCATGAGCGAACTTCGTATCCGCGGGCTGCGGAAATCGTTCGACGGCCAGCCGGTGCTGCACGGCATCGACCTGTCGGTCGAGCGCGGCACGCTGCTCGCGCTGCTCGGCCCGTCAGGCAGCGGCAAGACCACCTTGCTGCGTCTGCTGTGCGGTTTCGAACGCGCCGATGGCGGCAGCGTCGACATCGACGGACGCCGGGTCGCCGACGACAACCTGCATATGCCGTCGGAGCAGCGCCGCATCGGTTACGTGCCGCAGGAAGGCGCGCTGTTTCCGCATCTGTCGGTCGCCGACAATATCGTGTTCGGCTTGCCGCGCATGCAGCGACGCGCGCGGCATCGGGTGGCCGAGTTGCTCGAACTGGTCGGCTTGCCGGCGGAGTTCGGCACGCGCGCGCCGCAGCAGTTGTCGGGCGGTCAGCAGCAGCGTGTCGCGTTGGCCCGGGCGCTGGCGCCAGCACCAAAGCTGGTGATGCTCGACGAGCCATTTTCGTCGCTCGATGCCGCGTTGCGGCTCGAAACCCGGCAAGCGGTGGCGAGCGCATTGGCCGCCGCCGGCGCGACGGCCGTGCTGGTCACACATGATCAATCCGAGGCGTTGTCGCTCGGGCACGAAGTGGCGGTGCTTTGGAACGGCCGGCTGATCCAGACCGCGACGCCGGAGATGCTGTACCAGCGGCCGGTGACGCGCGAACTGGCGTCGTTCGTCGGCGAGGCGGTGTTGCTGCCGGGGCTGGCCGAGCGCGATTGCGTGAGCTGCGAACTCGGCGAACTGACACTGGCCGCGCCGATAGGCAACGGCATGGTCGATGTGATGCTGCGGCCCGAACAGATCCGCCTGCTGCGCGCCGATGAGAGCACAGCCGATGGCATGGCTTATGAGGCCATCGTCACCGATGTGATCTTTCAGGGGCAGGACGCCGCTGTGGCGCTGCAATTGCAGTCGGCGCCGCGGACGATGGTGCGCGCACGCGTGCCCGGTTATCTGTGTCCGCGTCCGGGAGAACAGGTGCGGCTCGCGGTGGATGGGAAGGTGACGGCTTATCTGCGGGGTTAGGAATGGCCGGGTTGCGGACGGCCCCCATCGCACTTGTGATCTATACCCCACGCGTCGGCGCCCGCAACGACAGATCCTGCACCATCTGCGCAGCCAGATAATCGCAGGTCGGCCGGTCCGATTTGGCGCTGCGCGCCACCACGATTTCCAATGGCGCGATCTTCGGCAAGCCTTGCGCTTCGCCGAGAATCGCGAGCCGCGCCGGCACGCTGCAACGCGTGAGCGCGATCACCGACAACCCCGCATCCACGGTCGCCACCAGACCCATCAGGCTCGCGCTGCTGAACGCCGCCCGATAGCGGATCCGCGCGCCGTCCAGAGCGGCCAGCGTATGCTGGCGCGCGACGCAACCGGGCTCATAGAGTCCCACCGGCAACGGCGACGCCGCCAGCACCGGCGTATCCACCGATGCCCCCACCCACACCATCGGCTCGCTGCGCACGAATTCGCCGCGCAATTTGCGGTCGCGCGTGACGAACGCGAGATCGATCTTGTTATCGGCCAGCATCGGCGCGAGCGACGTGCTTTGCGCACAGACGATCTCGATCTCCACATGCGGATACAGGTTCGAGAACCGCCGCAACACCGGCGACAGCAGCGACGAGACGTAGTCGTCCGGCGCGCCGAGCACCACGCGTCCCGTCACCTCGGGCCGCACGATCGCCGACCACGCCTCCTCGTGCAACGCGAGCACGCGCCGCGCGTATTCCAGCAGCGTATTGCCGGGCCGAGTGAGCGACAGATTGCGTGTATTGCGCGCGAACAGCGTGGTGCCGAGCATGGTTTCGAGCCGTTTGATCTGCATGCTGACGGCCGCCTGCGAGCGATGCACGGTGGTCGCCGCTTTGGTGAAGCTGCCTGTCTCCACCACCGCGACGAAGCTGCGCAACAGGTCGACGTCGAATTCGGGGTGCATGATTTATCAATCCGGCTGATGGAATTACTCAATTTAATTCGTTTGTCGGTGCCACGCAAGCCGCGCAATACTCGGAATATCCCGTCTCGGAGCCGCTTCGCATGTCCCTCACCCAACGTCAACAAGGCGCGATCACTCTCGCGAGCGGTGGCCTGCTGATGGGCACGCTAGGCGTCTTCGTCGAAGAGGCGCGGCTCGGCGCGCTGACGCTCGTGTTCTTTCGCTGCCTGTTCGGCTTTCTGTCGCTTGCCGCGTATTGCGCGTGGAAGGGCTTTTTCACGCGCTCACATTTCACGCGCCGGACCGTCGCACTCGCGTTGCTCTCGGGCGTGCTGATGGTCACGCAGTGGGTCGGCTTCTTCGACGCGATCCATCGCACCAGCATTGCCGTGGCGACGGTGGTGTTCCACGTGCAGCCGTTCTGGGTTGTGCTGATCGGCGCGGCGCTGTTCAACGAGCGGCTCGGCATGGATCGGCTCGGCTGGATCGCGACCGCCTTCATCGGACTCGTGCTCGCCTCGGGCGTCGCGGCCACCGGGAATCTGCAGGGTCATACGGGTTATCTGATCGGAATTGGCGAGGCGCTGGTGGGGTCGCTGCTGTATGCGAGCGTCACGCTGATCGCCAAAGGGCTCGGCAATCTGCGGCCGCATCTGCTGACGCTCGCGCAATGCGCGGTCGGCGTGGTGTGTCTGCCGTTCATTGCGCCGCTCGGCGCGGAGCATATCGGCCCGATGCAGTGGTTCTGGCTGGTCGGCATGGGCGTGCTGCATACGGGGTTGGCGTATGTGCTGATCTACGGCGCACTGCCCAGGCTGAGCACGCCGGTGATCGCGGTGCTGCTGTTCGTCTACCCGCTCACCGCGATCGTGGTGGATGCGGTGGTGTACGGCCGGGCGCTGTCGCTGCCGCAACTCGCGGGCATGGGGCTGATCGTGGTGGCGAGCCTCGGGGTCAATTTGGGCTGGCCGCTGCTGTCGTTGCTGCGCACTCGTGGGCAGGCGCGGCGGCACGCGGATTGAGATCCCGTCTCACAGCACATAGGTACCGGCTGACCGCAAAGTCATCAGGATACCGAACCGATTCTATAAAACGCGATGGATTCAGACAACGCTGTGCTGAATCCACTCACGCAGGCTGGCCGCCATAATTCGTGCTGAAGACCTATTCACGCCACCCGGCCAACCTCACTGCGGCAACACCTCCCCCTTCGTCTCAGGCGCGAACGGAATCACGAACAGACCAATCACGAACACGAGCGCCGTCAACGCGACCGGCACGCCGAGCGTATGCATGCGCAGCACCGCAGCACCGAGCAGAAAGTTGACCCCCGCGCCGACAAACCGCCCGAACGACGTGCAGAATGCGAACGCCGTGGCCCGCACGCGGGTTTCGAACTGCTCCGGCAGCCACAGGCTGAACAACGCGAAATTGCCGCCAAAAAAGCCCAGCACGCAGAGCCATGCGATGAACGGCGCAAGCCCGTTCGGCAGATAGAACGCCCAGCCGAAACTGCCGGCGATCGACACCGCCATGCCGGCGAAGTAAATCGCCAGAGTCTTCTTGCGGCCGATGCGCTCGGCGAGCGGCGGCAACGCGAGACAGCCGATGATCGTCGCGATGGACAGGAGCCCCGTCGCCACCGACGCCATCCTGATCGAATCGGCCTTCGCCATGCCGGCGCGGGTCGCCAGCTGAATCACCGCGGACGGCTCGTACACCGCACCCGCCCACAAGCCGATGATCGCAATCGTCAACAGGATGCACGCTACCCAGGTCCTGCGCCGATAAGCCGGTCCGAGGATTTCGCGAAGCGGTTTGCTGCGCACGGCGTTGGCTTCGGCCTTCTGCCACTTCTCCGGCTCTTTCACGCGCAGCAGGATCAGAATCGCGACCACCACCGGCACGGCGCCGGTGAGGAACATCGCGCGCCAGCCGAAGTGCACGCCGATCGTGTAGTTGAGCGCCGCCGCGAGAAAGAAGCCCGCGTAGTAGCCCGTTTGCAGATAACCCGCGCCCATCTTGCGGCGATCCTCCGGCCACGCCTCGGCTACATAGGTGCCCGCCAGCGCCCACTCGCCGCCGATGCCGACGCCCGCAATGAAGCGATAGATGCCGAGTTCCCACACGTTCGAAGACGTCGCGGCGAGCCCCGTGAAAATCGCGAACGTGAAGATGGTGCCGGCCAGCACCTTGGTGCGTCCAAAGCGGTCGGCGAGCGGCCCCCAGATGAACGACAGCCCCCACCCCACGAGGAACAGCGCAAACAGGATCGAGCCGGCGAGACCCACGTTTGCCGGCGTGGCCGCAAAGCCGGAGCGCGGCAACAGCTCGGTCAAGGCCGGCGTCAGCACGAGCGCGTAGATGAACGAGTCCATCCCGTCGAGCGTCCAGCCGGCCCATGCTCCCCAGAAACCTACGATCTGCGAACGATTGAGCGGCGTGCGGCGCCGCGCGACCGGTGTACCGTCGGTCAGTGAATTCATCATGCTCCTCCGGCCCTATGGCGGGCGTACGTAATCGGAACTACCGGGAACGACATGGAACGGCGCGCGCAGGTGAATGGATACGGGCCGCCCTCGTACGACGGAGGAGCGGCCTGCGGGTCGACCCGGCAGAAATTTTTCGGGTTTGTCCGCGTGTAAAGCGCGTCTTTTTATATATAATATTCGATACTATGAGCGACACAATAGATGGTTTTCCCCTGGACGCCCCGGCACGCGGTCCGCTTTTACCCGCGGCGGCGCCGCGCGAGAGCACTTCGCGTGTGATCGCGGAGGCCCTGCGCACGGCGATCGTCGACGGCACGCTGGCGCCTGGCGCGCCACTGCGCCAGGACGCGATCGCGCGGCACTTCTCCGTCAGCGCGATTCCGGTGCGCGAGGCGCTGCGCCAGATCGAGAGCGAAGGCTGGGTGAGAGGCGCGGTGCATAAAGGCGTAACGGTCGCGCCGTTGTCGGCGGACGAAGCGCGCGAGATCTACGAGATCCGCTCCGCCCTGGAGAGCCTCGCGATCGGCCTTGCGATTCCCAACCACAGCGCCGCGACGCTGCGCGAAGCGGCAAACCTGTGCCACGCCGCCGAACGCGAGCCTGAGCCGTCGCTGTATGTCGCGCGCAATGTCGCGTTTCACATGAGCCTGTATGCGCCCGCCGGGCGTCCGCAACTCGAGGACATGATCGGCATGCTGCATCGGCGCGGCGAACGCTATCTGCGCCTGAAATTCGGCTTGCCCGCGTACAAGGGCGAGTCCGACAATGAGCATGCCGCGCTGCTCGACGCCGTGCAGCGCCGCGACATCCCGATGGCCCAGTCGCTCGTCGTCGCGCATCTGCTCGGCACCGGCGAGCTGCTTCATCGTTTTCTGACCGAACGCGCGCAGGCGGAAGCCGCGCTTGCGAATCAACCGAAGCCGCGCGGCAGACGCCCGCGCACTACCACCGGGAGTTGACCGAGCCGATGAACCGCCCCGCCGAAGCCTCTGCGTCATTACCCGCCGCCCGTTCATGGACCACGCGCCGCGACGAGAAGAACCGTCGCCTCGCGGCCATTGCTCCATGGCTCGAAGACGGCATCCTGCCGACCCACCGCATCGTCGATGCGCTCGAAACGCTGATCCAGCCCGGCGACCGCGTCGCGCTCGAAGGCGACAACCAGAAGCAGGCCGACTTTCTGTCCCGCTCGTTCGCCCAGGTCGATCCGCAAAAACTGCATGACGTGCATCTGCTGATTTCAAGCATCAGTCGTCCTGAGCATCTGACGCTGTTCGAGCGCGGCATCGCGCACAAGGTCGACTTTTCGTTTGCCGGGCCGCAGAGCTTGCGGGTCGCGCAACTGCTCGAAGACGGCCAGCTGGAAATCGGCGCGATCTATACGTACGTCGAACTGTACGCACGCATGTTCGTCGATCTGACGCCGCACGTCGCGCTGCTGTGCGCGGAAAAGGCCGACCGCCACGGCAATCTGTACACCGGCCCGAATACCGAGGACACGCCGACCATCGCCGAGGCCGCCGCGTTCCGGCACGGCATCGTGATCGTGCAGGTCAACGAGATCGTCGACGAACTGCCGCGCGTCGACATTCCGGGCTCATGGGTCGACGTGATCGTGCAGGCGGACCGGCCGTTCGCCGTCGAACCGCTGTTCACGCGCGATCCTCGCCACATCGGCGATCTGCAGGTGCTCACCGCGATGATGGTGATTCGCGGCATCTATGAGCCGTATGGTGTGACGTCGCTGAATCACGGCATCGGCTTCGATACCGCGGCGATCGAATTGCTGCTGCCGACCTACGGCGAATCGCTCCGATTGAAGGGCAAGATTTGCCGCAACTGGACGCTCAATCCGCATCCCACGATGATTCCCGCGATCGAATCGGGCTGGGTCGACAGCATTCATTGCTTCGGCAGCGAAGTCGGCATGGAGGCGTATATCGAGGCGCGTCCCGACGTGTTCTTCACCGGCAACGACGGAAGCCTGCGCTCGAATCGCGTGCTGTGCCAACTGGCCGGGCAGTACGGCGTCGATCTGTTCATCGGCTCGACCTTGCAGATCGACGCCGACGCGAATTCGTCGACCGTCACGCGCGGACGTCTCGCCGGCTTCGGCGGTGCGCCGAACATGGGCCACGATCCGCGCGGCCGGCGTCATTCGAGCGAAGCATGGCTCAAGCTGCTGAAGGATCAGGGCCCGGTGTCGCGCGGCCAGAAGCTGGTCGTGCAACTGGCCGAGACCTACAAGAAAGGCGGCGAACCCACTTTCGTCGATGAACTCGACGCGGTCGCGGTCGGCGCGAAAAACGGCATGCCGGTTGCGCCGGTGATGATCTACGGCGACGACGTAAGTCACGTCGTCACCGAGGAAGGCATCGCGCATCTGCACAAGGCCGAAGGCATCGACGAGCGGCGCGCGGCAGTCGCGGCCGTGGCCGGCGTCACGCCGATCGGCTTGCGCGCCAAGCCTGAAAAGACGGCCGAGCTGCGCCGGCGCGGCATCGTCGCGTATCCGGAAGATCTCGGCATCCGGCGCGGCGAAGCCAAGCGTTCGCTGCTGGCCGCACGCAGCATCGACGATCTGGTGACGTGGTCGGGCGGTCTGTACGCGCCGCCGGCGCGCTTCAGGAGCTGGTGACGATGGCGCCCGCTGCCTGGGTGAAGCGTGCGCAGCAGCGATCGTCCGCGCTGGAGGGCAACGCGGCATCGCCTCGCGCGGGTGTGCCTGCCACGCGCGCCGATGCGCGCCGCACCGTGCCGCCCACCTTGCCGTCCGACGCGCAACTGGCCTATTACGCGATCACCGCGCTGATCGAAGAAGCGCAGCTCACGCCCAAGCCCGCGCTGGTCGACCGGCGCGGCAGCGGCGCGCATCACGACCTGGATCTCGCGATGATGCTGCGTTCCGCACGCGCGCTCGAACCGACTTTCGCCGCGCTCGCGCGCACAGCGCGCCGCCGCGGCGAACCGTCGGCGCTGCTGCGCACCGAACTCGCGCAGATCGGCCGCGCCGGCGAGCAGGATATGTTGCGGGCCACCGGCGGTAGCAACGCGCATCGTGGCGCGATCTGGATCGTCGGTTTGCTGGTCGCGGGGGCGACAATGGGCGGATGCGCGGTTGCGTCCACACTGTCGTCCGAGGCTCCATCCACCCCTGGCAATACTGAGCATCCAGACGCATCGCCGATCTGCACGCGCGCCGCGCAAATCGCCTGCTTCCCGGACCGCTTCGCCGCCCCCTCCGACAGTCACGGCGAACGCGCAAGACAGCGCTACCAGGTCGGCGGCGCTCGCCGCGAAGCGCAAGACGGCTTCCCGCACGTGATCGATGTCGGCCTGCCCGCCCTGCTCGCGGCGCGGGCCAAAGGCATCGACGAAAACGCCGCGCGCGTCGATGCCTTGCTCGCGATCATGGCCTCGCTCGACGACACCTGCCTGCTGCATCGCGCGGGCTTGCCCGGTCTGCACGCCGGACAGCACGGCGCGCGCCGCGTGCTGCAAGCCGGCGGCAGTTCGACGCCGGCGGGCCGCGCCGCGCTGGCCGCGCTCGACCACGAATTGCTGTCGCTCAACGCATCGCCCGGCGGCGCAGCCGATCTGCTCGCCGCCACCCTTTTTCTCGACATGCTGGCGCACCACCACGCCGGCCGGAGCCCAGACCCATGGAACATCTGACCTTCGACTATCCGGCGCAACGCGCCGTCACGACCCGCGCGCATGTCGGCGTGGTGGGTTCGGGCGATCTGGAGGTGCTGCTCTCGCCCACCGATCCCAGCGGCTCGCTCGCCGCGCATGTGGTCGTGCGCACCAGCGTCGACGGCTACAGCCACATCTGGAAGAGCGTGCTCGACCGTTTCTTCACCCGCTACGACGGCGCCGCGCAAATCGAAATCAACGACTTCGGCGCGACGCCCGGCGTGGTCGCGTTGCGGCTCGCGGAAGCGGTCGAAGCCGCTGAAGAAGGAGACGACGCATGAACACGAGTGCAAGCGCCCATTGCGCGCCGCTATTGCGCGACAGCTTCATCGAATTGCCCGCGCGCGAACGCGCCCGCTCGCTGCTCGACGCGGGCAGCTTTCGCGAATTGCTCGGCCCGTTCGACAGGATCGAGTCGCCGTGGCTGCCACTGCAAGGCGTCGTCTGCCAGGCCGACGACGGCTGCGTGATCGCGCGCGGCACGATCGACGGCGAGCCCGCCGTCGTCGCCGCGATCGAGTCCGCGTTCCAGGGCGGCAGCATCGGCGAAGTGTCGGGCAGCAAGATCGCCGCCGCGCTCGAGATGGCGCTGCGCGACTGCGAGCGCGGCAAGCTCGTGCGTCCCGTCGTGCTGTTCGAAACCGGCGGCGTCCGGCTTCAGGAAGCGAACCTGGGTCTCGCGGTGATCGCGGAGATGCAGGCGGCGATCGTCGCGTTGCGCCGGCACGTGCCGGTGGTCGGCGTGATCGCGGGGATGGTCGGCTGCTTCGGCGGCATGTCGCTCGCAGCGGCGCTGTGCTCGTATCTGATCGTGACGAAGCAGGGCCGGCTCGGTATGAACGGTCCCGAAGTGATCGAGCAGGAAGCCGGCATCGACGAGCTCGATGCCAGCGATCGCCGTCGCGTGTGGCAACTGATCGGTGGTGAACAGCGCACAGCGAGCGCGCTCGCCGATCACCTGGTCGACGACGATACCGATGCGCTGCGCGCCGCCGTGCATGCGGCGTTCAAGCACGGCGTGCCGGCCGCGCATCGCAGCGAACAGGTCGACGTGTTTCTGAACCGGCTCGCGCAGATCGACCCGGCCGACGTCACACCGCAGAGCATGCGTGACGTGTACAACCCCCATGTTCAGCACGCCGCGCGCAAGGAGCAAGCATGAGCGACACTCAATTGAGCCGGGGCGCGCGCTGGTTCCACGCACTCGTCGGCGATTCGTCCGGTCAGGCGCCGGTATGGAGCGGCGATGCGCCGCTCGGCGGCGAAACCGCGCGCTTCATCACGGTCGTGCCCGATCCCGCGAACCGCTTCCCGCGTGCAACCGACAACGTGGTCGGCCTCGAACAGGGCTGGCACCTTGCGCGCGCCGTGCGCGAAACCATCGCGCAGGACGACGCGAGCGGCACGCGCCGGCCGATTGTCGCGATCGTCGATGTGAAGAGCCAGGCGTATGGCTATCGCGAGGAAATGCTCGGCATCCATCTCGCGTGCGCGGCCGCCGTCGATGCGTATGCGTCGGCGCGCGACGCGGGTCATCCGGTGATCGCGCTGATCGTCGGGCCGGCGATGTCGGGCGCGTTCCTCGCGCACGGCTATCAGGCCAACCGCATCGTCGCGCTCGACGCGCCCGGCACGATGGTCCACGCGATGGGCAAGGAAGCGGCCGCGCGCGTCACGCGCCGCACGGTCGAAGCACTCGACGCGCTCGGCGAAACGATCGTCCCGATGTCGTATTCGATGGCGTCGTTCGCGAAGCTCGGGCTGCTCGATCAGCTGATCGAGGGTGTCGATGCGGATGCGCCGGATGCCGCGCAGATCGAGCGTGTGCGCCAGGTGTTGTGCGCGCAGATTCGCAGCGCACGCGACGGCGGGCACACGCTCGCGCATCGGCTGGAATCGGCGGCGGCGCAGAAGAACCGCGCGGCGTCGATTGAGGTGCGGCGGCGGCTTGCGCAACAATGGGATGACGTGTGATGCGAGTCTGCGCGGCACCGCCGTTCGTTGCCGAACACGCGTTGTCGTGCGATACGAGGTGGCGTCCGCACGACTTGCTGGGTTTGCAGCAACTGCGTGTGTTCGATGACGAGCCGGCATGGGTTCGTGAGGCATTCGAGCGCGCGCCGTATGCGGTCGTCAGACGCGCGCCGGTTGCCGAGGGGTTCGTGGCGGTCGGCGTGCGCGGTGTCGAGCGGGCGCAGCGCTATGGCACGTGGGTGCGTGCGGCCGATGTCGTGACTGTGGTCTCGCCGGAGAGCTTGGGGCAAACCGAGCCGCCGATGGGTCGCGATACGTTGCCTCCTTTCGCTGCCCTCGCTTTTTTGCTGAGCGACACGGGCAGTCCGCTGGCGGGTTTTGTCTGGGGCCCGACGGGCAGCGCGGGTTTTGAACTGGCCTCGCGCGTACCGACAGTGAGCGAATCGAGCGATCTCGATCTGCTGATTCGCTCGCCGGAACCGCTCGCGCGAGACGGCGCCCACGCGTTACTCGATCAACTGCAGGCGCTTGCGAAACGCATCGGCATCCGTGTCGATGCGCAACTCGAAACGCCGGCGGGCGGTGTCGCGCTGGCCGAGTGGGCTGCGGGCAAAGCGCGCGTGATGGCACGCCATGCAAGCGGGCCGCAATTGATTGCCGATCCGTGGGCACACGCAGTCCCTCGCACAAGTCAAAGCGGTGCCGTCTGATGCTCGCGCTGCTTTTTCCCGGCCAGGGCGCGCAGACCGATGGCTTCCTGCACAGTCTGCCGCAGCATCGCGCGGTGCGTGACACACTGGAAGAAGCCTCGCACGTACTCGGCGTCGACGCGTTGACCCTGGACACGCCGGACGCGCTCCGTTCGACCGTTGCCGTGCAGGTCGGCTTGACGATCGCGGGCGTGGCCGTGACGCGCGCGTTGGCTGACGAACAGCTCGCGCCGGAAATCAGCGCGGGGCTGTCGGTCGGTGCGTATGCGGCAGCGGTCAGCTGCGGCGCAGTGCGGTTCGCTGACGCGTTGAAAATGGTGCGGCGGCGTGCCGAACTGATGGAAGCGGCATATCCATCCGGATATAGCCTCGCGGCGATCTCGGGTTTGACTGAGCATCAACTGGAAACACTCGCCGCGCGGCATGCGGATGAGAACCGGCAACACGTCTACATCGGCAATGTGAATGCCCCCCGCCAGATCGTCGTGGCGGGTGCAAACGACGCGCTGGACGCATTCATCGTCCGCGCGCTGGCCGCGGGTGCGCGTAAAGCCACCCGGCTCGCCGTGAGCGTGCCGTCGCATTGCGAGTTGCTCGCGCAAGCCAGCGACGAACTGCTCGCCTACGCCAGCCAGGTCCCCTTTCAAGCACCGCGCAGCACCTATATCGGCAATCGCGGCGGCCGACCGTTGTATACGGCCGACGCGATCCGAGACGATCTCGCGACCAACATGCGCTACACCGTGCGCTGGTTCGACGCGCTCACCGCGATGCAGGAAATGGGCGCGCGCGTGCTGATCGAAACGCCGCCTGGGCAGGTATTGACCGACATCACGCGCGAGCATTTCCCGGGTGCCGCCGCGCTGGCGGCCAGCGGGCTTTCGTTCGACAGACTTGTGGCGACGGCCCGGCGGCGGTTGGAGAGTGGCTAACCAGGCCGTGAACCGCGATGTGGTCCGCAACCGCTTTGCACCAGCGCCAGCTTTCCCACCTTCAGCCCATTGCTCAGCAGATCGCGCGTGTGCATATCCGGACAGCAGGCGCACTTGTTAGTCTGTGAAATCCGCAGTTAGGCGGGGTCGACGAGAATGGGTGAAAGACCACGTTGCATCGCGTATCCATCAACGTTCCCCAAGGCTTTGATGCCTGCCGGTGCGACTTGTGTTTGGTCGAGACGTCTTGTCATCTCGCTCTCCTTGTTTAACTGTTCGGGCCAGCCTGTTCATGCGGTCAACGGAGAACACAGGCCGCCGCAAGAACTCAGACGGCCTCGGTTTCACGACCGGCCGTTGGCCGATGCCCGACACGGGGCGCTCGATGCAACGATGCGCGGCCTCCGCCAGGATAAAGGCTAGAGCAATGAGACCTGCCGCAACGATGCCAAGATAACGAACACCCAGCGACTGAAGCACCGTGCCACCGACCACGCTGGAGCCCGCGAGGCCTACGTAAGTGGCCGTGTTGTTCAGCGCGAGTAAAAGCGGCGCTGCCTTCGGCGTGATTTGCACGAGGCGGTGTTGTTGCGGGACGATCAATCCCCATCCGCAAATTCCCCAGATGCACAGCGCGGTTAAGGCGCTGAGTGCATGCGCGGAGGTCCAGGGCAGCGCGCCGAAATTGATGATCGCGAGCCAAAGCATGGCGTTGATGATGCTACGACTCTCGAAGCGATCGACGAGCCGCCCGGACAGCACATTGCCGACCGTTGCCGCCACGCCCCACAGGAGCAGCATGCCCGCGAGGATGCGCTCGTCGCCGTGCGTTACCCGTGCAAGGACCACCCCCGCATAGGTGTAGACCATCAGGAAGCCGCCGAAAGCGAACAACGAAGTGAGCAAGGTGAGCGCGATCCGCACGTCCCGAACCGGCACGAGCCGCTCTCTGAGCTTGACCGTCGCCGGCCGTGCAACAGACGGCAGCAATGTCCAGACGCCGATCATGGCCACGATGCCGAGCATGGCGACAAACCAGAGCGTCGTTCTCCAACTTCCGAATCCGCCGATAAACGTACCGATCGGCGAACCCAGCGCGGTTGCCCCCGTGAGGCCGACCGTTACCGTCGAAAGCGCGCGACCGCGCTTCTCGGGCGTTGCAAGCGCGGCGGCAACGCCTAGTGCCGTCGGAGAAAAAAGCGCGGCGCCGAACCCCGCCATCACCCGGCTCAGCAGTACCCAGTGCAAGTCGGTGGCGAGCGCACTGATCGCGTTGCCGGCGACGAAAATGCCGAGCGCCGACACCAGCAGAAGCTTGCGCGGCCATCCACCGGCGACTGCCGCCATGACGGGCGCCGCGACCGCATAGGTCAAGGCGTAAAAAGTCACCATGAGGCCGGCCAAGCTGACCGAGGTATGCAGTGATGCCGCGACGTCCGGAAGAATGCCGGCGACGACAAAGTTGTCCGTCCCCATCGCGAACATGCCCAGAGCGAGTATCAGTAGTCGACGATCCATACGAAAGTTGTTTCAAACGCGATTAGGGGTGGCCTCACGGAGCCGCCGTGACAGCGCGGCGGAAAGCTCACATCTACGGCATTGCCCCGGTCGGCCAAGGACTGCTCGAACGGTGCATAGTCAAAGGATAAGCGCGCTTGACCATGTCTCAAATGTCATATATACCGGCGATTCAGGACATGACACAGGACATGCAATGCACACGATCGGCTTCGTCGTATTTCCGAATTTCTATCTGCTGGGCTTGGCGGCGGTCACCGCGTTCGAGCTGGCGAACGTGGTTCTGGAAGCGCGGGCTTACGACGTCGCGGTGCTGTCCGAGCATGGAGGGCTTGTCGTGTCCTCGGCAGGCATCCGCGTCGAGACGGTCGCCTTCAGCGACGCGACATTCGATACGGTCATGTTCGGCTCGGGCGTTGAACTGGACATGGTTTCCAGCCCCTTGACCGCGTTCGTCAGGCGCGCGCTCACGACGTCGAGACGAATCGCGGCGCCCTGCACGGGCGCTTTCATCCTTGCGGAAGCGGGTGCTCTGGACGGCAGGCGCGCCACCACCCACTGGCGCTTCGCCCACGAACTGCAGCGCCGTTTCCCGAAAGTCGCCGTCGAGGATGACCAGATTTTCATCGTGGACGGCCCGGTTTGGACGTCCGCAGGCATGACGGCCACGATCGACATGGCGCTCGCGATGATCGAGAAGGATCATGGCCCGGACGTCTCGCGCTCGGTGGCGCGCAGGCTTGTCATCTACCACCGGCGCGCGGGCGGCCAGTCGCAGTTTTCGACACTGCTAGACCTCGACCCCAAGTCCGACAGAATCCAGAAGGCGATCGACTACGCGAGCGCCAATCTGCGTAGCGCGTTGACCGTCGACGAACTGGCTTACGTGGCCGGGCTGAGTCCGCGCCAGTTCAGTCGCGCATTCAGCACAGAGACTGGACAATCACCGGCCAAGGCGGTCGAACATCTGCGCGTGGAAGCCGCGCGGCTGATGCTGGAAAAAGGGCGTCTATCGATGGACGTGATCGCGGCCGAGGTCGGCTTTTCGGACCGCGAACGAATGAGGCGGGCGTTCCTGCGCACCATTGGACAGCCGCCTCAGGCAGTTCGTCGTATTGGCAGGGAAAATCGTGGACCGGTTCTTCAAGGCAACGAGTAAAGCGCGCGTTGAGCGTCGTTCGTATCGCCTTGAAGCTGAGGGTGCATTGTGTCTTATTGCGGCCGTTGTCCGTCGAGGATGCGAGTGGCCGCAACGTGCATCGACTCGCGATTGACCACCTATCGCGAACCATCACGCCCGGCCATGCAATCGCCGTATTTACCGCAGTCGCGCATGGCGTGGTAGTCCTCGCTGCGCTGACGCTACCCGAAACCAGAGGCAGGCAGCTCAGCGCCTGAGTCAGGCCACGCGTGCGCAGCCCCGCATCACGCCTGCTCCGGCGCCCCTCGGCCAAGCACCTGCGAATCCGACGCCGTGGCCGACGTTTCGCCATGCGCGTGTCCGTGCCCATGCCCCGGCGTCGTCACCGCGGCAGTGCCGCCCGGCCGCCGCACCGACTTCGCGTGCCGCTCGATCAATCGTTGCAACAGACAGAACGCGCACAACAGCGCACCGATCACGATGCGGGTCCACCACGAACTGAGCGTGCCGTCGAACGTGATCAGCGTCTGGATCGTGCCGAGAATGCCGACGCCGAACAGCGAGCCGATCACATAACCTACACCGCCCGTCAGCAAGGTCCCGCCGATCACGGTCGCCGCGATCGCGTCGAGCTCCATGCCCTGCCCCTGCAAGCCATAGCCCGAGAGCACATAGAACGTGAACACCGCGCCGCCCAGCGCGGAACAGAAACCGCTCAGCGCATATACACCGATCCTCGTATGCGCGACCGGCAGGCCCATCAGCAGCGCCGAACGCGGATTGCCGCCCACCGCATACACATTGCGGCCAAAGCGCGTGAAATGCGCGACGAAGATCGCGGCCAGCAGCGTCACCATCGCAATCAGCACGTTCGCCGTGACCGAGCCGATGCCGATGTCGAGACGAAACGCAGAGATCTTCTGGAACGTCGGATCGGTGATCGTGATCGATTGCGTCGTGATCAGAAAGCACAAGCCGCGTGCGAAGAACATGCCGGCCAGCGTGACGATGAACGCCTGCAGACGGAAGAAGTGAATCAGCGCGCCCTGCACCGCGCCGAACACGGTGCCCATCAGCAGCACGATCGGGATGATCACCCACACCGACAGATGCATGTGTTCGGACAGGACCGCCTCGACAATGGTCGTCAGCGCGACGACCGAGCCCACCGACAGATCGATCCCGCCCGACACGATCACGAACGTCATGCCGATCGCGACGATCAGCAGGAATGCGTTGTCGACCAGCAGGTCGAGCAGCACCTGCCATGAGAAGAAGCCGGTGTACATCACCGAGCCGAAGCCGAACAGCGCGCAGAACAACAGGATCGTGACGGCGATCGGCAACGTGCGCGGATCGACGACATGCGCCAGGGCATCGAGAAGTCGTCTCATCGTGCCACCCCGCGTTGCTTTAAGACCGACGCGCCAGCCGACATCGCGAGAGCGCGCGCCGCCGGCGACTGGATCACGCTGACCGCGAGCACCACGGCCGCTTTGACGACGAGCGTCGCCTCAGGCGGCACGCCGATCGAATACGTCGTGTACGTCAGCGTCTGGATGATCAGCGCGCCCAGCACCGTACCCGCAAAGCTGAAGCGTCCGCCGAGCAGCGACGTGCCGCCGAGCGTCACCGCGAGAATCGCGTCGAGTTCGAGCAGCAGGCCGGCGTTATTGCCGTCGGCGCTGCGCACATTCGAGCTGATCAGGATGCCCGCCATCGATGCGGTCAAGCCCGAGAAGCCGTACACCGCGAACACGAGCGCCTTGGAGCGCAAGCCGACCAGACGCGTCGCCACGGGATTGACGCCGATCGCGCGAATGAAGAGCCCGAGCGCCGTGCCTTCGACGAGCGCCGCGGTCGCCAGCACGACCACCGTGGCGATCCACACCGAACACGGCACGCCGAGCCAGTAACCGCCGCCCACGAACAGATAGCCGGGCGCGCCGATCGGAATGATCTGCCCGGCCGTCAGCAACTGCGCGATGCCACGGCCGGCAACCATCAGGATCAACGTGGCGATGATCGGCTGCATGCCGACAAAGGACACCAGCACGCCGTTCCACATGCCGCTCAACACGCCGACGATCAACGCCGCCACGAGCGCCTGCGCGACCAGCCCCGCGCTCGGGACGGGCTGCGTCGCGAGAATCGTGGCCGCGGCGGCACCGGCGATCGCCACCACCGCGCCGACCGAAATGTCGATGCCGCGCGTCGCGATCACCAGCGTCATGCCGATCGCGACGAGCACGAGCGGCGCGGCGCGATTGAGCACGTCGATCGGCGCGCCGAACAGATGGCCGTCGAGCATGCGCAGCGACAGGAAATGCGGATTCACCCACAGATTCAGGCCGCACAGCAACGCGAGCGTGACGCACGGCCAGATCAAAGGACGTTCGACGCCGTCGCGCGCGAACCAGTTCGATAGCTTCATTCGCCGCTCCCCGCGATGAGTCGATAGATGTTGTCTTCGGTCGACGCCTTGCCGGCGACTTCGGCGATCTTGCGGCGGTCGCGCAGCACCGCGACGCGATGGCTCACGCGCAGCACCTCGCTGATCTCCGACGAAATGAACAGGATGCTCAGACCGTTCGCGCACAGCGCCAACAGGCGGTCCATGATGTCGAACTTGGCGGCGACGTCGATGCCGCGCGTGGGTTCGTCGAGAATCAGCAGCTTGGGGTCGGTGGCGAGCCAGCGCGCGAGCAGCGCTTTCTGCTGGTTGCCGCCGGACAGCAGGCCGATCGGCTGTTCAGCGTCCGAGGCCTTGATGCCGAGCCGCTCGATCCACAGATCGGCCAGTTCGCGCGCGCGCTGCCGGCTGATCTTGCGCCACCACCCGCGCCGCGCCTGCAGCGCAAGCAGGATGTTTTCGCGGATCGACAGTTCGGCGACGATGCCCTCTTTCTTGCGGTCTTCCGCGCAATAGCCGATGCCGTGGCGCACCGCGTCGCGCGGCGAGCGCAGCCGCACCGCCTTGCCGCCGACGAGAATCGTGCCGCTGTCCGCGCGGTCCGCGCCGAACAGCAGGCGCGCGGTCTCGGTGCGGCCGGAGCCGAGCAGGCCGGCGAGGCCGAGAATCCGGCCGGGCTGAACGTCGAGATCGATCGGCTGCAGCGTGCCGCGCCGGCCGACGCCGCGCAGTTCCATGAACGGCTGCGCACCCTGCGACGCCGGCACGCTCTCGTCAGACTCGTGCGCCGCTTGCGCCACCTGTGCTTCGTGCGCGGCTTCGCGCAAACGCGCGCTCATGCGCTCGTGGCCGACCATCTTCGAGACGAGTTGATCGGCGGGCAGATCGCGCGCGAGGTATTCGCCTTCGCGTTCGCCATTGCGCATCACCGTGATGCGGTCGGAGATCGCATAGGTTTGTTCGATGAAATGCGTGACGAACAGAATCGCGATGCCCGATTGCTTAAGATGCCGAAGTATTTTGAAAAGCTGCGCGACTTCGCTGTCGTCGAGACTCGAAGTCGGCTCGTCGAGAATCAGCACGCGCGCGTCGACCGATAGCGCTCGCGCGATCGCCACCATCTGCTGCACGGCGATCGGATACGCGTCGAGCGAGCGCGTGACGTCGAGCGACACGTCGAGGCGCGCCAGCGCGGCCTGGGCGCGCCGCTTGATGTCGGGCCAGTCGATCGCGCCGAAGCGCCTCGGCTGCCGGCCCGCGAAAATGTTCTCGGCCACCGACAGGTTCGGACACAGGTTCACTTCCTGATACAGCGTGCGCACACCAGCCGCTTCGGCCTCCTGCGGCGAGGCGAACGCCACCACTTCGCCGCCGAGGCGGATCGTGCCGGCATCCGGCGCGACCACGCCGGTGAGCACGTTGATCAAGGTGGATTTGCCGGCGCCGTTCTGCCCCATCAGCGTGTGAACCTCGCCGGGAAAGAGACGAAAATCGACTCCTTGCAGCGCCTTCACGCCGGGGAATGTCTTGCTGACGCCGGCGGTGGCCAGGATGGGTTCGGGCGCGTTCGCGGGGCCTGTTGCGCCGTTCGCGCCGTGGGTGCCGTGGGCACCGATAGCCGGCTGATTCGGTTCGGAAGCGGGATGGGTCATGGACCTCGCTCGATCGGCTATGCGTGGGTTCGGCAGGCTCCAACAGCGTCCATCTGAAAAGAGACCGCCCGCTGCCGAAGCAGCCCGGGCGGCCAGGCACCACTGGAGAAACCTGTTCGATCTATCCGTACTGCGCGTCTCCTCTTCTCTGCGCCGCGACGCGGCGCACATCATGAGGATAGCTGAGTACTTCGCTTCAGTACTTACGTGTCGGCAGAGTCTGCGCCGCGACGCTCATCGGGAAGACGGTCTCTTCCGTGAGGATGCGCTTGGGCAGCGGCTTGCCGGCCACGACATCCTTCACCGCCGACATCAGTTGCGGCCCCAGCAGCGGGCTGCACTCCACGTCGACGTTCATCTTGCCTGCGGCCATCGCCTGGAAGCCGCCCTTGGTTGCGTCGAACGACACGACGACGACGTCCTTGCCCGGATGCATACCGGCCTCTTCCATCGCCTGGATGGCGCCGAGCGCCATGTCGTCGTTATGCGCATAAACTACATTTATTTTATTTCCATAAGTTTTAATAAACGCTTCCATGACCTGCTTGCCGCCGGCCAGCGTGAAGTCGCCGCTTTGCGACGCGATGATCTTGAATTTGGGATCGTTCTTGATCACTTCCATCAGACCGGAGTGCCGGTCATTGGCAGGCGCCGAGCCGACCGTTCCCTGAAGTTCGGCGATGTTGACGGGGCCTTGGCTGCCTTTATAGTGCTCTTCGAGCCAATGACCGCCGCGCCGGCCTTCTTCCAGGAAGTCGGAGCCGATCATCGTCACGTACAGCGACGTGTCTTTGACGTCGATGTTACGGTCGGTGAGAATCACCGGAATTTTCGCGGCCTTGGCTTCGCGCAGCACCGGCTCCCAGCCGGATTCGACGACCGGCGAGAATGCGATCACATCGACTTTCTGCGCAATATACGAGCGGATCGCCTTGATCTGGTTTTCCTGCTTCTGCTGCGCATCGGAGAATTTGAGCTTGATCTTCGCGTCCGCTGCGGCGGATTTGACCGACTCGGTGTTGGCGGTTCGCCATGCGCTTTCCGCGCCGACTTGCGCGAAACCGAGGGTAATCTGTTTGTCCTGCGCATAAGCGCCGGGCGCGGTCAGCGTCAGCGCGCCGATGCCTGCGGAAAGTGCGAGCGCGCCCAACGCACGACACGCGGCACGTCGTGTATTCGCCATGACTGTCTCCTGATGTTGTTGTGTAGACGACCCAGCGAACCTGCCCAGCCCTCGCGGCCCTCACGGTGCGTGGATCGTGATGTAGCGTACTGTGCGGCGCGTTAACCGTCCAATCATATGATTCGCACCGGCGATATCAATTCTGGTATCGCGTGCGCGATTGGCTTGCGCTGGGCACATGAGAGCGGATCGTCAGGCGAATTGGCGGACGAACTAGCGCGCGGCCACTTTCGGCGTGACCCAGCGGAACGTCAGATTGATGCGCTCGCCGGTCACGCGCGGCTCCTTCGGCACCCGATGCCGCCACTGCGCCTGGGTGTTGCCCTTCATCACGAGCAGGCTGCCGCCCTTCAGCGAAAACGACTGCACGACGCCTGTCCTGTTGTGCCGCAAATCGAAAGTGCGCGCGACGCCCAGGCTGACCGACGCGATCACGGGCCGGGGGCCCAACTCGGGTTCGCGGTCCGCATGCCAGCCCATGCTGTCGGCGCCGCTGCGATAGCGGTTGAGCAGCACACTGTTGAAAGGCATGCCGCAGACTGCCTCAGCGGCCGCCTTCAGTTGCGCGACGGCCGGCGTCCACGGCTGCGGCACGTTGCGAATCCCCGAATAGACGTACACCGCATCCGGCTCGCCCTGCCACGCGGTCAGACGCGGCAGCGCGACACGCCCCGCGGGCGTGCCCATCGTGTCCTGACGCCACTGCACTTCGTCGATCAGCTGCGTCAACGCCTGCCCCGCCGTGGCAGGCGTGAGCCAATCGGGATACCAGTCGACGTCGGGCGTCGGCAGGTCGTCGAAAAGATCGCTCATACCGTTACCTGAATACCTGTGTGCGATTGCGCGAGCAAAACCCTGCGCGGGTGAAAACCCTGGCTATTATGGTGGCAATGACGCATACGCTCGGCGCGGCGCGTTGCGCTGTCATTCCAGTCAATCACGCCGTCTTTCATTTCTATTTTAACGAACCTTCATCATGACTCTTTCCGATCAGGCGCTCGATCAACTCTTTCGTGAGGCGCGCACGCATAACGGCTGGCTGCCGAAACCCATCGACGACGCCCTCCTCAGGCAACTGATCGAACTGACGCTGCTCGGCCCGACCTCGGCCAATTCGAGCCCGGCCCGGTTCGTCTTCGTCAAGACGGCGCAAGGTAAGGAAAAGCTGCGTCCGGCGTTGTCCGCGGGCAATCTCGACAAGACGATGGCCGCGCCGGTCACGGTAATCGTCGGGATGGATATGGCGTTCTACGAGCAGCTGCCGAAACTGTTTCCGCATGCGGACGCGCGCAACTGGTTCGCCGGCAATGAGCGCGCGATCGCGGATACGGCATTTCGCAATTCGACGCTGCAAGGCGGCTACCTGATTCTCGCCGCCCGCGCGCTCGGTCTGGACACCGGCCCGATGTCGGGCTTCGACGCGGCCAAAGTCGACGAAGCGTTCTTTACCGGCACAACCGTGAAGGCGAACTTTCTCATCAATCTCGGTTACGGCGACCCGTCGAAACTGTTTGCGCGCAGCCCGCGCTTCTCGTTCGACGAAGCCGCCCGGATTGTGTGACGTTGCCTGACGCTGTCCGACGCGCGGCGAGCGGTCCGCGCGCGCGTCCAACTTGTTTTCAGGTGAGCAGCGCCACGTAGAACACCACGGTGCCGATCAACGCGCCGATAAAGCAGAAGCCCTCGTCGGCGTCGTCGTCACTCGAATTCGAAGTCGAACGCAACCAGGCACCGACGACGCCGAACAGTCCCGCGATACCCAGCGCGACGCACAGCATCACCACGCCGAATAGCGCGCTCCTGCCGAGCTCGGAGAAGTCGATGTTGCGCACGCCGAAGTACACGCCGAGCGCCATCAGCGAAATGACGACGAGCGGCAGCATCACGTGACTGCCTTCGTATCCGACGTGGTGCGCATGATGCGCGTGGCGTATTTGTTGGCTCGATCTGAGCAGCTTCATGATGTGCCTCCCCCTCGCCCTCTCCCGGCGATCAAACTCATCGCTACCGAACCGCAGCGGCCCCGTTGCGACCGTCAAACGAACCGGTTCCTTTTGAGCATAGTCCACGCGCGAACACAATTCAAAGCCCATTTAATTAGGTTGCGCAACGCGTTTCGGTGCGCTTTCTCGAGTCGCGCGAATTGCTGCAATGCACGACTCTGTGGACACCCTCAAGCACCGGATCGAACGCGTCGTTTCCGCTAATTTTGCGCTGCCGGCAAGCGCCGGTACATGCCGGTAGAATGGGTCGCCCGGCCGCGAACCGCATCGCCGCCGACGATTCGCCGCCACCCTTCTGCTCCGTGTCGGCCCCTTCCCGCCCTGATCCTCTTTATGCGCCGCTCATCCTTTCTTGTTCGCATCATCCTGATTGGCATCCTGCTGCATATCTACGTCGGCTTGCGTCTGATTCCAGACATGCCGATCGACACCACCGGCCGCTGGCTGAGCGTGTTATGGCTCGTGCTGTCGATATTCCTGATTCCGTTGGGCATGATGGCGCGCAGCATCAAGCGCCAACCGCTCGGTGACCGGCTCGCATGGGTCGGGCTGCTGGCGATGGGCTTCTTTTCGTCGCTGCTGGTGCTGACCTTCGCACGCGACCTCGCGCTCGCCTCGCTGCTGACCGTGGATGCGATCTGGCCGAACACCATCGCGATCGCGCATTGGCGGACCGGCTCAGCGGCAGCGGTGCCGTTGCTTGCGCTGCTCTCGACGCTGATCGGTCTGTTCAATGCACGTCGCCGGGCGCGAGTCGTGACGATCGAGGTGCCGATCGACGATTTGCCCGCGGCGCTCGACGGCTTCACGATCGTACAGATCAGCGATATCCACGTCGGCCCGACTATCAAAGGCCGCTATGTGGATGCGATCGTCGACGCGGTGAATCGAT
Organism: Paraburkholderia strydomiana; assembly: GCF_046030495.1. Classification (GTDB taxonomy): domain Bacteria; phylum Pseudomonadota; class Gammaproteobacteria; order Burkholderiales; family Burkholderiaceae; genus Paraburkholderia; species Paraburkholderia strydomiana_A. The sequence goes on along the minus strand of NZ_JAQQCJ010000015.1, from coordinate 8,514 downwards.
TGAAGCCGGATCTGATCGCAGTGACCGGCGACGTGGTGGACGGCAGCGTGCCGCAACTGACCAAACATACGCAGCCGTTATCACGGCTCAGCGCGCGTCACGGCGCATTTCTCGTGACGGGCAACCATGAGTACTACGCCGGCGCGAATGCGTGGATCGACGAATTCCGCAGGCTGGGATTGAACGTGCTGCTTAACGAGCACGTGATCGTCGATCACGACGGCGCACGCGCAGTGATTGCCGGTGTGACCGATTATTCGGCGGGTCATCACGACCCCTTGCACCGCAGCGACCCCGTCGCGGCGCTCGCAGGCGCGCCCGGCGACGTGCTGATCAAGGTGCTGCTCGCCCATCAGCCGCGTTCCGCCGAAGCGGCTGCGGCGGCGGGCTTTACGTTACAGTTGTCCGGCCATACGCACGGCGGCCAGTTCTTCCCGTGGAATTTCTTCGTGCGGTTTCAGCAACCGTTCACGGCCGGTCTCGCACGTCTGGACGGATTGTGGGTGTACACGAGTCGAGGCACCGGCTACTGGGGACCGCCGAAGCGCCTGGGCGCTCCTTCTGAAATTACGCGCTTGCGACTCGTGCCCGGCGAGCCGGACTGATCTGAATGAGCCGAACGTGGCGGCGTTGACCGCTACTGGGCTGGCTCCACGGCCACGTTCACTTGCGGCGCGTAGGTCACCGACACTTGCATGCCCGCCGCCAGATTGGCGACCGCGGCCGGCGCACGGCTCTGGATATGGAATACCGAGCCATTCGCGCCTCTGAGCGCCAGCACGCCGGCTGAACGATCCACCGCTGTGACTTCGGCAGTCACATTCTGTATCGTGTCGCGTGGCGTTCCCTGAGCAAGCTTGCCTTTACCGTCCGCGCCCTCCGTGACCCGGATCACCGCGTTGCGGATCATCTGGATATGGACCTTGCTGCCCGGCCGGAGTTGCGCGAGGTTGCGAACATCCGTGACGGTGAACGAGCCTTCGCCACCTTGCGCGTCGAGCACGGTCAGCGACTGTTTCGCCTGGTCGATCGATTTGACGACGCCGTCCGCCTGCAACAGGCTGCGGCCTTCGAACGGTGCGGGCAGGCCCACGGCGAACGACACCAGCGGAGCGGCCGCAAGCAACGCGCCGGCAATCACACCGGAAGCTTTAACTTTCATACATTCCTCGATTGGGCTGAACAGCGGGAGAGCGACGACGTCGTGCTGATGAATGGCGCAAGCGGAACAGGAAAAAGAGCGACGAAAAGCAAACTTGATTTGAGCAGCGCGACAGCACGACGCGTTCCGAAGTATTCAGACAGTTTGTTTTCCGGGATAGGGTCCGTCAATATTCGGAGTCCGTATTTGAGCGAGGATTGTTCTCCGACGTCGTCGGAAATTTCCGAAACGACGTGCCATGGGATTCGGCCGTCCCGTTCGATCCGGCTTGACTTGACTTTGCACCGCCGCCTAAAATGCGCCCACTTCTTTTAACCGGAATAACGATCTTGGACAGTAGCAGTCGTCCCCGAGCTTCGCTTCTCCCGCTCGCCTGATCGGCAGGATTTCCGCGTCAGTCTTATCTGCCGCCGTCTTGCCTTCTGGCCTGATGGCGCGCTTCGCTCAATACCCTCGCATTGGCGGCGGTGAAACCCGGCATGGCGCTTTGCCATGCCGATGCTCCGCGCCTTTACGCTTCGCGAGCCCTGGCTCGCGTGCATCGTCACGACTGATCCACGCGCGTCCATGACCGGTGACGCGCTGCTGTCACGCGTCGTATTCACACTGCGCGAATCCGCGCTTCAATCTTACTGAACGATGACACTCGAATTCGTCTGGCGGCTCCTTGCCGCTTTCGCCTGCGGCGTCGCCATCGGCCTCGAACGGCAGATACGTCAGCGCAATGCAGGGCTGCGTACCATTACGCTGGTCGCGAGCGGCGCATGCCTGTTCGTCACGCTCGGCGTGCTGACCGGCACCGGCACGGCCGGCGTCACCCAGATCGCCGCGTATGTGGTGTCCGGCGTCGGCTTTCTGGGCGGCGGCGTGATCATGCGCGACAAAGGCTCGATTCAGGGGATCAACACCGCCGCGACGCTATGGTGCTCGGCGGCGGTGGGCGTGTTGTGCGGCGCGGGTCATTACGGCCCGGCGCTCGCCGGCACGGCGGTCGTGTTGCTGACCAATACGGTGCTGCGTGAAGTTAGCCGTACTATCAATGCAACGCCGGTTTCAAACGCCGACCTGATTCGCGAGTACGTATTGACGGTAGTTTGCCGCGAGGCCGACGAGATTCACATTCGCACCGCCATCTCCAATTCGATGTATTCGACGCCGCTGTCGTTCCAGAGCCTGACGAGCGAAGACGTCGAGAGCGATTCCGGCCGTATTCGCGTGACGGCGACGCTCAAGCTGCATCCGAAAGATCAATCGAAGCTCGAACAGATGGCTAGCCGCCTGAGCATGGAAAAGAGCGTGTCCAGCGTCAGCTGGACGGCGCGTGAAGCCGAGCCGACGCCGGAGTGACGCGCGACTCGCCGGCTCCCCAAGTTGGCACGCATCGTCTACACTTACACGGCAATAGATTCAAACAATGTCAATTCCGCGTCCGCAACATGGACTGTCCCATCACCTTCGACTAAGCTCTAGCCGCGTGATTTTCTCTCACTCAACCTTGGAGTCTCGAATATGGAACACGGCATCATTGCATGGCTCATCATCGGCGCGATCGCGGGCTGGCTGGCCGGCGTGCTGGTCAAAGGTGGCGGTTTCGGCCTGATCGTCGACATCATTGTCGGGATTGTGGGCGCGTTCATCGGCGGCTGGCTCGCCGGTGTGCTGCATATCTCGCTCGGCGGCGGCTGGATCGGTTCGATCATTACCGCTGTGATCGGCGCGGTCATTCTATTGTTTCTTATCCGGCTGGTTCGACGAGGCAGCTGAGCGCAGCAGTCGATACCCGAAGGCGTCAGGAGCGAACGCCACCTGACGCCACGCTGCTTTAAAGCACTGTTTCCATTACCGGCAACATCGAGCCGGTGTCACGCAGCCGCGTATGCCAGGCGAAAGCCTGGTCCAACCGATGCGGCGTCTGCCCTCCTCCTTGCAACGCGTCCCGATAGTAGTCGCGCAGCAGATCGCGATACACCGGATGCGCGCAGTTTTCGATGATCAACGTCGCCCGCTCGCGCGGCGCCAGGCCGCGCAGATCGGCGAGCCCCTGCTCCGTCACGACCACGTCGACGTCGTGCTCGTTGTGATCGCAATGCGGCACCATCGGCACGATGCTGGAAATGCGGCCGTCCTTCGCGGTCGATTTGGTGGCGAAAACCGCGCACGACGCGTTGCGCGCAAAGTCGCCCGAGCCGCCGATGCCGTTCATCATGTGCGTGCCGCCCACATGGGTGGAATTCACGTTGCCGTAGATGTCCAGTTCGAGCGCAGTGTTCAACGCGATCAGCCCGAGCCGGCGAATCACTTCGGGATGATTGCTCACTTCCTGCGGACGCAGGACGAGACGATCGCGGTAACGTTCGAGTTCACCGAATACCTGCGCCTGACGCGCGGCCGACAGCGTGATCGACGCACCCGAGGCGAACGTCACCTTGCCTGCGTCCATCAGATCGAAGGTCGAATCCTGCAGTACTTCTGAGTAAATCTCGAAGGCGTCGAAGGGCGAATCGACGAAACTGGCCAGCACCGCATTCGCGATCGTGCCGATGCCGGCCTGCAACGGCGGCAACTGCCTGGGCATGCGAGCGCGCGATACTTCGTGCTGGAAGAATTCGATCAGGTGACCGGCGATCAGCTCGGTCTCCTCGTCCGCCGGCAGCACCGTCGACGAACTGTCGGCCATATCGGTGATGACGATCGCCGCAATCTTCTCGAACGGAATCTCGATGGCCGGCGTGCCGATGCGATCGTGCGCATGGACGATGGGCAGGGGCTCACGGTTCGGCCTGCGGCCCGGAATCCAGATGTCGTGCAGCCCTTCGAGCGCGAGCGGCTGCGCGAGATTGATTTCGACGATCACCTTGTCGGCGAGAATCGCGAAGCTGGCCGAATTGCCAACCGAGGTAGTCGGCACGATGCCGCCGGTCTCGGTGATCGCGGCCGCTTCGATAATCGCGACGTCGAGTTGGCCGAGCTGATTCGCGCGCAGCATCTCCACGGTTTCGGACAAATGCTGATCGACGAACATGACTTTGCCGCGATTGATCGCGTCGCGCAGGGTCTTGTCCACCTGGAACGGCAGACGGCGTGCGAGCACGTGCGCCTCAGTGAGCATGCGGTCCACGTCGTGACCGAGCGAGGCGCCCGTCATCAACGTAATACGCAGCGGCTTGCCTTCCTGACGGGCCCGTTGCGCAAGCGCAACCGGCACGGCCTTCGCATCGCCTGCGCGCGTGAAGCCGCTGGCGCCGACGCGCATGCCGTCCTGAATCAGCAACGCCGCTTGCGCAGCCGAGGTGATCTTTCCGCGCAGCGCGGCACAACGAATCCGGTCTTCGTACATGAAACCAAGTCTCTCCATAGTCATCGATTCAGTCTACCGGTGCGCACGTCTGCTGTGTGCTTCGCTCAGTAGCTGAATTGCCGCACCCGCCGCGGCGCCTCGAGGGGACGGCGCCGCGGGCTGGTGTTTCATCGCGTGCGACGTGCTCGCGACAGGTCTTGCAAATACTTCAGGTGTTGCAGCGGCGCACGCCTGGTTTAGCTGCCGAAATAGATGTTGCAGAAGCTCATGGGACCGACGCACTCGTCACGCCCGGCCTTCGGCGCGGTGCTGCGCTTCGGCGCGACGACGTTGCGGGTGCGCGGCGAGTCGGCTTGGGCAACCTGTTGCTCAGGTGCCGTGGGTGCCGCGGGCGCAGTTTGCGCATGAGCGACAGTGGCGGACAAGGAGCAGGCAATCAGGACAATCTTCAACACTTTCATTTCGTTCTCCGGTACTTACGGTGACTGCGTGGCAGTGATGAAACTATATGACCGCCACCTACGCGGATAAAGCGGCCTGCCCGAAAGTCATCCTTCCAGCTGGCGGAAGGATCAATGCGAAGCGGCGCGCACCGGCGAGTCGTGGAAGTGCGGCGTTCAACGCGTATGAAACGGCGCGTCCTTGTCGAGCAGCGCGGTACGGATGAAGTGCAGACAGCTCAGGATGCGCTGCAGGTCGTGGCGTCTGTCGCGATCCGCATGCACCGTTTGCAGCATGTCCTGGGCAATCCACGTGGCCGAGCGCACGGAGGTGAGCGCACGTTCGAGCGCGCGCGTGCCGGGCCGCTCGAAGAGTTGCGCGAGATCATCGCAGGTGCGCTCGATCGCGCTGCGCCAACGGGGATGGAGCGCATGCGCGTATCCCGCGTGCGCCGTTTCGTTGCGCAGATCGATCACGGCGCGACCGGCTTCGAGCGTGGCGAGCATCCAGCGCAATGCATCGCGGCGGCGGCGGGAGCGTCGCGTCAGGAGCATCCGTAATTGCGAGGTCAGATCATGCGTGCCCGACTGGAAGCGCTGACTGAGTCCGCGCAATTCGCCCTTGCAGGCGGACACCGCTTGCGCACGCAAGTCGCCCATGATCCGCGCGATGAGCCAGGGCATGTTGGCGGGAAAAACCACCGCAAAGACGATCGCGGCGAGCAGCATCGACGCAGTGAGCGCGATGCCGTTGTTGATGAGCAGATCCGGCGCATATGTGACGACATTGTCCGGGCCCGCCAGCAGGCAGAAGAACACCGAGAAGCCGATACCGTATCCGGCGGCATGCTTGCGTGTCGCGATGAACGCGCCTAGTGCGAGCACCGGCGTGAGCACCATGCATAGCAGCGGGAAGCCATCTATGTGGGGATACACGTAGCACGTGAAAAGATAGCCGGTCATCGTCGCGAACGTGGCGCCGACCGCCATCTGCAGGGCCATTTTCACCGCGTTCGGCGCGGTCGAGGTGAGCGCGCACGCCAGCGCCGCGCCGATCACGGCAAAGCCGCCGCTCGGCCAGTCGGTTGCAATCCAGAACCAGCCGACGATGGCCATCGTCACCGCGGAGCGAACAAACGCAAACGCGACGACGAAGCTGTTCGTCCGGTTCACATAGCGGTTGAAGTCGCGCTGCGAGCCGACCGGCTTGCGCCGCGCCAGCGACCCGTAGGTCTCCGAATAGCGAATCCACTCGTCGACGAAGCGGTATAGCAGCTCCGCTGCCGTATCGAAGTCCGCCAGCGATTCGGTGAGCCCAGGTTCTAGTGGCCGTCTCGCTTCGCGAACGCGGCGTGGCAGGGTCGTCTGGAAGAGGCGTAAGCGGGCCGCGACGCGCGATGCTTCAAGAGTTGATTCTAGCTGTGGTCTCAACAGCGTGGACAGCTCATCGAAGTACGGCCTGATTGCGGCGAGCGTCGGCGCCGATCCATTTGCGCGCAGACGTTTGAGCAGTTGATGCAGCGCGTGCAAACGCGCGCATGCATCCATGAATTCGCCGTTCAGGCGGCCGAGGTGCTGATTGCGGGAACGCATCGCGGGATCTTCGAAAGCGGCGAATGTGCGCGTCGCTTCGAAGCCCACAATTTCATCAACGATGTCCGCAAAGCGGCGCTCAAATTGACCACGCTCGATTCCGCAGCCTAGCACCTGCGCGGCGAACACCGTAAAATTCGCATACCGGATCTGCAAGGCGTGCCGCAGGGCGAGGCTGGAGCGCTGCGGCACGATCAGTGCACTCACCGCACTCGAGCAGATAATGCCGACCGCCACTTCCGCCGCACGTGTGAGCGCCGCAAGAAACAGCGCGTCCGGCGTGGTAACGTTCGGAATGCCAATCAAAGCTGCGGTGTAACCCGCGAGCACAAAACCGTACCATCTGAAATGCCGATATCGAACTGCTGCGGCAATGCACGTGCTCACCCACCCGATCATGCCGAGCATGTACAACTCGGGTTGCTGGACGAACAACGCACCAAGCACGATGGCCGCGACCGTCCCGACCGCCGTCCCGAGGATCCGGTAGAAACTCTTGGCGAGTACCATTCCGCTGAACGGTTGCATCAGCACGAACACCGTGGTCATCGCGATGCGCGGTTGCGGCAGGTCGAGCAGCATCGCGATGCCCAGCGCGAGCAAACCGGCGGTGACTGTTTTCAGCAAATGCAGCCAGGTCAGGCCATCGCTGTTCGCCCAGTCGCGAATGGCGGGACCGAAGGTTCGCCGGTTAAACGCTTGCCACATGATGCTCCACGAGCGGAAACAGTCCGTCGCCGGTTTGATCGCATGTTGGCGTTTCATCTGAAGGCAATGCGCCGCGGTTGGTCGCTGAAAGAAGCGCCGGCGAAGACTGCGCACACCGGCAGGCAAGGCGCCGATTTTAGGAGCATGCTATGTGCGCATTAAGGGCACCGGCACGGAACGTCTCTTCCAGAACGGACAACAATGCGGGTTCGAGACAGGCGGACAATACGGTTTCTGCCGTGAAATAGAAGGATCGATGGATACGTTACAAAATATGCGAGTGTTCGTGCGCGTGGTTGAGGCTGGTAGCTTTACCGCAGCCGCGCAGTCGCTCAATTCGACGACGGGCGCCATGTCCCGTGCGGTCTCTGAACTCGAGGCGCATCTACGTACGCGCCTGCTGAACCGTTCGACGCGACGGCTCGCGCTGACCACGGCCGGCGAGCGCTATCTGAAGCGCTCGCAGCAAATACTTGCGGATATCGACACCGCGGAAGAAGAAGCCAGTTGTGCGCACGAGCGCCCGGCTGGCGCATTGCGCATGCATAGCTTCGCGAGCATTGGTCAGCATTACGTGTTGCCGGCTATTTCGCGCTATCGCGCGCTTTATCCGGAGGTGACCGTCGAGTTGTCGTTGTCGCAACGCATGCCAGATCTTTTCGAAGGTAGCGCCGATGTCGCGGTGATCGGAGCGTCGACTCTGCCGAACTCGGACCTCGTATCACTGCCACTGGGGACGACTTTCAGCATTCTGTGCGCGTCGCCCGCCTATGTACGCGCGCACGGCGCCCCGCAAAAACCGGCCGATCTGGCGCATCACGAATGTCTGATTCTGCATACGCCGGCCTTTCCGCCGCACGAATGGGTGCTCGACGGCCCGCATGGCAGCGAGACGATGGAGGTGAACGGTCCTGTGCAGGTGAACATCGCGGAATCGCTGATCGTGGCGATTCGCGAAGGCATGGGAATCGGCATGGTGCCGCTTTACTCGGCTATTTCCGGCTTGCGTGATGGCTCATTAGTGCGAGTGTTGCCGAAATATACGCTGCAAAAGATGAATGTTTATGCGCTGTATCCATCGCGCAAATTCATCGATGCAAAGACTCGGACCTGGGTGGAGTTTTTGCGAACACATCTGCCGAAGGTGATTGCACGCGATGTGGGGTTGCTTGCTGAAGTTGGGCAAGCGGAGGTTGGTGATACTGAGTTTCCCGTTGCGGGAAGCGGCCACGGGGATATCGCGACTCAGTGATTTGAGGTGACGATGGGCGCCGTTGGCAGCGTGTTGGTGTGGCGGCGCCGAAGATATGTCC
>NZ_JAQQCJ010000014.1:0-208214 GCF_046030495.1 Paraburkholderia strydomiana | reverse complement strand
GACTGCATCATATGCCGGACGCTTCATTTCGAAGACCTTAGTCATTCTTGCTCCTCAATTTGTCACGACTTGATGAATTGATGAGGCGCGCAGCCTGCGAATTTTGAACTGACCGCCCGAAAAAAGCGCTGCACAAATCCGACTGATGTTAGCAACCTTACCTTAAGGAAACCTGACGCTGGGCAACGGCGATCCGGATGCCCGACTCCGCTGCTGTTTCCGCACAGCCGCCAACGTAGGGGCGGCAAGACCGGTATGCCGAGGTTTTCCGCTTGAATCACGGGAACAGTTTGCGCCATAGCAGGCAACGTCACGGGCCGGCTTCTTGCTATTACTCCCATGCATCATCAATAAACGCTCTTCGCTGGGAACCCACAGCAAACGCCCGGACATCAAACACTCCGACCTCACTCCCGTTGAAGTGACGATTTATATAAAGGATTCCAAACTGAAATAGGGAATCTTCGCCATGCGAGTTATCCACCGCGGCCAGCAACGTGGTCATGACAGACGACCCCCTGGCCGCGGTGGATAACTCGCAGCACCCTCAATTGGAGACAGCTGACCCACGGAAAGCAGACCACCCAAGGGCTTGACTTCCAATGCCCCATAGAAGTGTGTTGCATCCACCGGTTGAATCTGCCCCGAACCGCGGTCTTTCCGCGGCGCCCCGACCTCTATTTGGACCGTTGAAGCCGCATGCACTCGATTCGAGAAAGTACATTCAACCAACCTCGCCCGCGCCCGTTTCATCGCCGCACCCCGATTGCCGCGATTTTTCCTTTTTCGATCGCAGCTGTGGACACTCTGCCTGATTGCTGGTGCGTGTCCGATGTGATGACCTGCCGACTCAATCCAGTCCGAAGCGTCGGATGAACCACGTCTTCGTCAGATGCGTCATCACCGCATAACTCAGGAGAATTAGCAGAAGCGCTGGCCAGTAAGTCGGTGGCAAGGGAATAAAGCCCAGAAACGTGCCGAGCCACGTAAAGGGTATGGCAATGCCCACGGCAGCGATGACCAGGCTCGTCGTGATCAACGCCGCGCTTGCACGACTTTCCAGGAATGGCACCTTCGCCGTGCGGATGATGTGGATGATCAGCGTCTGGGTGAGGAGCGATTCCACAAACCAGCCGGTCTGGAACAGGGCAGGCTTGTCCCATGCGTTGAAGACGTAAAGCATCATGAAGTACGTGGCATAGTCAAATACGGAACTGATCGGCCCAATCAGAAGCATGAATTTCACGATGTTGCCGATGTCCCATCGCCGTGGCACGCGCAGGTATTCTTCATCGACGTTGTCGGTAGGAATGGCGGTTTGCGAAAAGTCGTATAGCAGATTGTTGGTGAGCACCTGGATAGGTGCCATCGGCAGAAACGGCAGCATGATGCTGGCACCCAGCACGCTGAACATGTTCCCAAAATTCGAGCTTGCTCCCATCTTGATGTATTTGGTGATGTTGCCGAACACTCGCCGGCCTTCGAGTACCGCTTCACCGAGTACGGCGAGGCTCTTCTCGAGCAGAATGATATCGGCCGACTCTTTCGCGATGTCGACGGCGCTATCGACGGAAACGCCGACGTCTGCGGCCTTGAGCGCCGGTCCATCATTGATGCCGTCGCCCAGGAAGCCGACGACATGCCCTCGCCGATGCAAGGCATCGATGATAGAGGCCTTCTGCGACGGCGATACCTTCGCGAAGACGGGAGCGGTCTCCACCAGCTCAGCCAGCCCGGCGGCCGATAGTAGTTCGAGTTCCTTGCCAAGCACGACCCGGTCTACCGTAAGTCCGACCTCATGGCAGATCTTGCGGGTAACGATGTCGTTATCCCCGGTGAGAATCTTCACCTGCACCCCGCGCGCTTTCAACGTAGCAATGGCCGCCGCCGCCGTCTCCTTCGGCGGGTCGAGAAACGCAATGTAGCCGAGGAGTGTCAGATCGGCCTCGTCACTGACCGAATAGGCGCCCTGCTCCGGTAGCATCTCCTTGTAGGCAACCGCCACGACCCGAAACCCATCTGAATTGAGCGCAGCGGTGGTTTCCTTCGCGGCTGCGAAATGGCTCTGGTCGAGGACGCCCGTATCGCCGTTGATGGCGTAACGGGTGCACACCGAGAAAATCTCTTCGACCGCTCCTTTGCAGATCAGGATGTGAGCTCCGTCTCCCCGTGCGAGAACGACAGACATCCGGCGCCGCTCGAAATCGAACGGCATCTCGTCGATTTTGGTGAATTGCTCATGGGCCTTGAGTTGCTCATGAAGCTCGACGTGCTTCAGCACGGCGACATCGAGCAGGTTCTTGAGGCCGGACTGGTGGGTGCTGTTCAGATAAGCATATTCGAGCACCTGATCCGATTCATTGCCCTGAAGATCCAGGTGGCGCTTGAGGATGATGCGGTCCTGAGTCAGGGTGCCCGTCTTGTCCGTGCAAAGAACATCCATTGCGCCGAAATTCTGGATTGCGTTCAGGCGTTTCACGATGACTCTTTTGCGCGACATCGCAATGGCGCCCTTGGCGAGATTGACCGTCACGATCATCGGCAGCATTTCGGGCGTGAGCCCTACCGCCACAGCTACGGCAAAAAGCAGCGCTTCGAACCAGTTGCCCTTGGTCAGGCCGTTGATGACGAATACCAGGGGCACCATCACCAGAATGAAGCCAATCATCAGCCATGTGAACCGTGTGATGCCCTTGTCGAAGCTTGTCTGCACGCGTTGCGCGGCTATCATATCGGCGAGTCGGCCGAAAGCCGTCCGGCTGCCGGTCAGGACAACGACGCCGCAGCCGATGCCGCTCACGACAGCGCTGCCCAGAAAGCAGATGTTCGGCAGGTCGAAATGGGTTTCGGTCGACGCAGTGCAGGCATGCGCGACTTTCTCGAGTGGCATGGCCTCGCCGGTCAACGCAGACTGATTGACGAACAGATCTCTCGCCGATATCAGCCGCAGGTCAGCCGGAATCATATCGCCGGCCGACAGCAGGACGACGTCGCCCGGGACAAGCTGTTCGATTGGAATGTCCACATGGTCCGGGCCGCCCCCCGTTGTCGGGCGGCGCACGGTGGCGGTCGTACGCACCATCCGGCGCAGTGCGTCAGCGGCTTTGTTCGAGCGGTGCTCCTGAAGAAAGCCGAGTGAAACGCTAAGGACAACCATCACCGCGATCATGATCGCAGCGCGTGGCTCACCGAGAAAGTACGACGCTGTCGCCAGCGACAACAGCAGCAGGTTCAGAGGGTTGATCGATCGGCTGGCCAGTTCGCCCAGGATCGTGTGGCGCGCCTCGTGGGCCACCTGGTTGAGACCGGCTGTGCGCGATCGCTGTTCCGCCTCGTCGGTGGCAAGACCGCTCGCCGTGCTGTGTAGCCTCCGGAGCGCTTCGTCAGGTGAAATCCGCGCGAAATCGCCGAGCGTTTCGCTGCTTGCGCTCGTCGTGTGTGCGCCTGCCGGCGACGAACGTCGAAACCAGCTTAGGACCGGGATCAAGGCGTCCGCGCCAAATTTGCCGTCGAGCAATCTCATGACGAGGTCAGTCGGAAGATGAACATCGGCGCCCTTCGATGGCGGATCAGGAAAGGGGGGAACAATCCGGCGGCGAGTTTCTCACTGACTATCATGCAACCCGCACACCTGATGGGCGGTCTTGCGAATGCTCGCGCGGATGGAACAGTGCGCAGTTGATGTGTATCAACGAACGCGCTAGCAGTCGCCACTGCGAGGGAAGTGTCACGTGGGCAGCCCGTTTCCCTGTCCGCACAGATAGCTCGGCGACACTATATGTTCGACGCTCTTGACCGCACCAGTCCCAGCCTGCCATAGCTCGGACCCGCATTGTCTGCCGCGTCGATCCGACAGCCGCGAAAAGCCCAAAGTACGCTTCGGGCTAAGCCAGGATCATCACGATCACCATGCCCCAGATAGTCAGGATTGTGTTGCTTACCGCATAGCTCACCGTGTATCCGAGCCCGGGAATCTGGCTTTTTGCCGCGTCGCAGATCATTCCCAACGCGGCAGTCGTCGCTCGCGCACCAGCGCACACACCAAGCAGGATGGCCGGCGGAAAGTGAAACACGTAACGTGCGATCAGCATGCCGAGAATGAGAGGAACGGTCGTGGCGAAAATGCCCCATAAGAACAGACCGATGCCGAGGTGCTGTAGACCGGCGACGAAACCCGGTCCCGCAGTGAGACCGACCACCGCGATGAACACGTTCAGCCCGACCGAGCTCATGAACCAGACCGTTGGCTCCGGGATACGGCCAAAGGTGGGACGTATTGCCCGCAGCCAGCCAAACAGAATTCCGGCGAGGAGCGACCCGCCAGCGGTCGACAGCGTCATTGGAATGCCTGCGACCTTGATGACGATTGCTCCCAGCATCGCGCCAACGGTAATTGCGAGGCTGACGAACGCCACGTCAGTCACATTGGTTGGCCGGTCCAGTACACCGATTGCTTTCGCGGCAGCGCTTGTGTCCTGCGTGCGCCCGACGATCGTGATGGTATCGCCGCGCTGCAGTCTTGTGTTGGGCAGGACGGGAATTTGCGTTTCCGTGGGGCCGCGCTTGATCTTCCTGAGGAAGACGCCGCGCGAAACTGGCAAGCCGGCGAGTTCCTGCAATGTCTTTCCATCGACTGCCTTGCTGGTCACATACACGTCCACCCCTTCGGCGGGCACAGCCAGCAGTTCCGGATCGTCCACCTCCACCGCCCTCACCTTGCGATCCGACACGACCAGGTCGCCATCGTCGCGCGTACTCGTGCCGCTCGCGCCGAGCACCGAAACCAGCTGGTCGCGGGGACCCGCAATCGCCACCACATCGTCAGCTTGCAACGCGTAATCGAGCGTCGCCTCGTGTATCACACCGTGCCGCCTCACGCGTTCGATGAACAACCGCATTCCCTCCGGCTGAAGCGCTTCAACCTGGCTGACCGTCTTGCCGCAAACCACGCTTTCCGGTGTTACGCGATAGGCGCGGAGTTCATACCGATGCCACGCCTGGGCGGCGCCTCCCAGTTCCTTTGCCCCACCCAAACTTGCCTCGTATTCCTTGCATGCGGCAATCAGGTCGATCCGCAGGAGCTTTGGCCCTAATGTCGCAAGGATCACCGCCGAGCCTATCGTGCCGAAAATATAGGATATGGCATAGGCGGTCGGCATCGCATCCAGCAATGCCTTTGCCTGGTCGGGCGGCAGGCCCAGCCGGTTGATTGCGTCCGTCGCGAGTCCCATGGAAGCTGAAATGGTTTGGGAACCGGCGAGTAGCCCAGCGCCGGACCCGATGTCATATCCACCCAACTTGACGGCGAGGACAACCGAGGCCAACGAAAGGCCGCACTGGATGACGGCGAACAGTGCTTGTGGCAAACCGTCTTTAGCGATTCCGCGCACGAACTGCGGCCCCACCCCGTAGCCCACGGCGAACAGGAACATGAGGAAGAAAACTGACTTGACGTTGGGCGAAACCGTAATATGAAGCTGCCCAATCGCAATGGCGGCCAACAGGGTTGCCGTCACGGCGCCCAGACTAAACCCCTTGAAGCTCTTGCCGCCAACCCAATAGCCCACGCCGAGCGCCAGAAATATGGCAACCTCGGGATAGCGCCGCAATGTTTCCGTTAGCCACGACATAGTACCCTCGCATCCGGTTGCTCGATAACATAGGGTCCATGCACTTGCGTGTTGTCGATGAGTCGGTAACTTGACGCAGTTGTCGAACCTGATGAATCATCAATCTCTGCCCCGCAGACACCTTGACGTGGATCAAGGTCCCACACGTCCTTCCGGTTCGCGTGCGCGTCTTATTCCTTCGGCCGGCGCATGCCATGCGCGTCGACCGCCCCGCCGCTATTCACGCGACGCTCAGTTGGTCTACCACCCACCGTACTCCCTTGGTCCCCCACGCGACGCCGCATGCGACACGCTTGTCGAGTATCGAGTCGACTACACCCGTCAATCTGACGACGCCATCATGTGCATCAACCGAAATATCGCCTGATTCATGCCGTGCGCGCCGCTGCAATGCATCGGCAATCTGTCGACTCACGTCGGCCGCCAGCGGATCGATTCGCACCTCGATCTGGTTGGCGACGCCGACTACCCCCCGCATTCGACACACCAATACTTCGGCGGCCTGGCGCTGATAGCCATACTCCACTGTCCCGGTGAGCGTAACGCAACCGTGTTCCACCACCACACCGATTGCGTTCTCCGGGAGACCTTCCTGCCACTGCAAAGCCGCGAGAATCGCGGCGGCAAGCTCTTCGTCCGAGTGCCTGAGCGGGGACGGCGCACGAACCACGAGGTCAAGTACAACCCCCCGGCTACCGGCGACCCTCTGCACGGCCTTTTGCAAAGCGAGTTTCTGGGCGCAGCTCCTGACGGATCCTTCGAGCGTGACGACACGGTTGAGCACCGTAGCAGTCACGTTCCGGGAATCGAGTGCGGGGTCCCAAAGTAACTCCTGTTCGACGTCATTCTTGAGTTCCTGGTCTGATTTCATCGATCTCTCCTGGGGATATACGTCGAACACAGATTTAGTCGCAACACGCGATGAGCGCGACGATGCGGAGGGATCTGACAACGGATGCGAGAACCTTAGTCCCGCGATCGCGGCACCCGATTGACTCAGGTCAAACGCGACCAGTCCACATGACACGCCTGCGCGATGTCGCGCCGGTTAGCGGCAGCAGTTATCCCAGGATTGATGCACATCAAGTGACGGTAGGACCGCGCGCCTATTCTGGAAGCAGTCGCGGCAAGCCATGCAGGTGGTCAGCTTGCTCCGCGCCTTCCATCGCGTTGGGAACGCCGGACGCTATTGGGCCTGGCATTGCGCTGACGGTGACCCCATTCCGGCAGGAGGAGACAACATGAACTGGTTGGCAGAATATTTTGCCCAGCGGACCGGCCCGTTGACACTGGGCCTATGGGCCTTCCCGCCCCTTCGTGTCGGACCAGAAGGGCCTGCTGCGCCGCCAGCCTACGTGCTGAGCTATCCAGGCGTACAACTTACGTTCACGCCGCCGGAAGTCATCACGCACGGAAAGTTTCGCTACGAGTTGCCTGCGCACTATGACTCTGAAGAACCTTTGATCGCCTCCGCGTCGGACGCACTTCTCGATGACCAGTCACGACAGTTTTTTAGAAAAGTTTCAATTTACGCGCCGTCCGGATTCAATCCTGATTTTCTGGTCACGATCAATGACGCGTATTCATTCGTGCCAGCGTTTTCGTCCGACGGTAGCCCCGGTTTCTCCGGCTCGTGCATGAGCCCGCTCGATGAGCCGCAGCATCCTTCCCAATTGAAACTCCCCTGGACGTTCCAGGGCTTTATTACGATCTGACACCGGGGCCATGGTCGACAGACCCCGCGTACGGTGACGGTTGCGTCCAGTATTTCGCCGGTCGCGAGATATTGGGCAGGTAGTCGCCACGGAAAAGGAGCAGCACATGGACGAACGCAACGTTGCCTGGTTCGAGGAACTGCGGCGCGCGGATGTTCCTCGCGTTGGCGGCAAGAATGCTTCGTTGGGCGAAATGGTGGCCAATCTCGCCACCTGCGGTATCAAGGTTCCGCCAGGTTTCGCCATCACAGCCGACGCATACCGGCAGTTCATCGAAACGAATGGCCTGACGCACACGCTCTCACGCACGCTTGCGGACCTTGCCGACGGCAAGGTCACTTTGGCCGAAGCTGGAGATACGATCCGGCGCGCCATCCTGCGGGGCGAATGGCCTGAAGAGACGGCGCGGACCATTCGACGCGCCTACGCGGAGCTAAACAGTCGTGCGGGGTTGACCGACGTGGATGTGGCTGTGAGATCGAGCGCGACGGCAGAGGATCTGCCTGACGCGAGCTTTGCCGGACAGCAGGAAACCTTTCTCAATGTCAGAGGTGAACGTGCGTTGCTCGATGCCTGCAGACGCTGCTACGCATCGCTCTTCACCGATCGCGCGATCAGTTACCGGCAGGCGAAGGGTTTCGACCATCTGAAGGTGGCTCTCTCGGTCGGTGTGCAACGCATGGTGCGCTCGGATCTCGGCGGGGCCGGCGTGATGTTTTCCATCGACACTGAAACCGGATTTGAAAAGATTGTCCTGATCAACGCGGCTTGGGGCCTCGGCGAGAACGTCGTGCAAGGCACGGTTGATCCGGACGAATATGAGGTATTCAAACCCCTGCTCCGCGACCCGAAGTGCTCGCCTATCGTCGGCAAGAAGCGAGGCGGCAAGGGATTCAAGATGATTTACACGAGCGGCAGCGAGCAGCCCACGAGGAATGTGCCGACGTCGAAAGCCGAGCGCGCCTGTTTCGTGCTGAGCGATGCCGAAATCCTCACCCTTGCAAGATGGGCGTGCGTCATCGAAGAGCACTACGGACAGCCGATGGACATCGAATGGGCTAAAGACGGCCATACCGACGAAATCTTCATCGTCCAGGCGCGTCCCGAAACGGTCGAGTCTCGCAAGGAGCCCGGTGCCGTGAAGACCTATCGGGTCACCAAGACGGGCCGCCAGCTGGCATCGGGTGTGAGCATCGGCGAAGCCGTCGCGGCCGGTGCGGTCTGCGTGATTGAAAGCCCGCACGAGATGGATCGCTTCGTCGACGGCGCCATTCTGGTGACACGAACGACAGACCCCGACTGGGTGCCGCTCATGAGGCGTGCCAGCGCAATCGTCACTGATTATGGCGGCCGCACGTCGCACGCGGCGATCGTTAGCCGTGAACTCGGTCTTCCCGCTATCGTCGGCGCGGGCAATGCGACGCATGTGCTGCACGATGAGCAGAACGTGACCGTTTCCTGCGCCGAAGGCCGCGAGGGATTCGTCTATGAAGGGACGGCCGAATACGAGGTCGAAGAGATCAATTTCGACAGCATCCCGACGACACGCATCAAGGTCATGTTAAACCTCGCCAATCCGGCTGCGGCGTTTCGCTGGTGGCGACTCCCGGCCGACGGCGTCGGACTGGCGCGTATGGAATTCGTGGTGAGCAACCACATCAAGATTCACCCGATGGCCCTTGTCCGCTACGACACGCTGAAGGACGAGGACGCAAAACGGACCATTGCGGAAATGACGGCCGGCTACGAGCCCCGAACAGAATATTTCGTGGACCGCCTCGCGCGCGGTCTGGGGCGGATTGCCGCGGTCCAATATCCCCATCCCGTCATCGTGCGCATGAGCGACTTTAAAACGAACGAGTACGCCAATCTCATCGGTGGGTCCGAGTTCGAGCCGAAAGAAGAAAATCCGATGCTCGGGTTCCGCGGCGCTTCGCGCTACTACTCGGCACGCTATCAGGAAGGGTTTGCCCTCGAATGTCAGGCTATTCGCCGCCTGCGCAACGACATGGGATTTGACAACGTGGTTGTCATGATCCCATTTTGCCGCTCGACGAAAGAAGCCGACCGCGTACTTCAGGTCATGGAGGAAAACGGCCTGAAACGCGGAGAGGCCGGTCTCGAGGTGTATGTGATGTGCGAGATCCCGTCTAACGTGATTCTGGCGAAGGCTTTCGCGCACCGCTTCGACGGCTTCTCAATAGGCAGCAACGACCTGACGCAGCTGACGCTCGGTGTGGATCGCGACTCCGTTGAACTCGCCGGGCTGTTCGACGAAGAGGACGACGCGCTCAGGTGGATGATCGAGCGTGTCATCGCAGAAGCGCACACGGCGGGCGTGCATATCGGTTTGTGCGGCCAGGCGCCCAGCGACCACCCTGAGTTCGCCGGGTTTCTGGTCGAATGCGGTATCGACTCGATGTCGGTGAGCCCCGATAGCTTCATCGCGGTCAAGCGGCGGGTTGCGGCCGCAGAAAAGACCGCGCAATCAGTTCCGACGATCTAGCCGCGTGCAGTGAAGAACTGAACTGGAAGCTCCCTGGTCATGGCAGACATCGTAACGGTCACAATGAACCCCGCCGTCGACATCGCAACGATAATCGACCGGGTCATTCACACGCGAAAGCTCAGATGCGCTGCGCCGAGGCGCGATCCCGGCGGCGGCGGGATCAACGTCGCGCGCGTGATACAGCGCCTTGGTGCGGACTGTACCGCCGTCTATCTCGCGGGCGGTGTGACGGGCCGGATTTTGCGGCAACTGCTGGATGCTGAAGAATTTGTCGGCGAGTGCATCGAGATCGCGGAGGAAACGCGCGAGAATTTTTGCATCTTCGAGCAGTGCACTGGACTCGAATACCGCTTCGTGCTTCCCGGCCCCACGCTCACGGATGACGAGTGGCAACGCTGCACCGACTTAATCGATAAGCTGGCAGTGCCCTCGCGCTATCTGGTCATGAGTGGGAGCTTGCCGCCTGGCGCGCCAGTTGATACTTATGCGAAGTTTGCCCGTGTTGCCGGTGCGCGAGGAACCCGGGTCGTATTGGACACGTCGGGCCCAGCGCTTGCCGCAGCGCTCCAGGCGGGCGTCTGGGCAGTCAAGCCCAGCCTGAATGAGTTGCGGGACCTGACGGGAAGACCTCTTGTCGACGAAGCAGAGTGTATTGCGGTTGCGCGCGGAATCGTACGGGACGGGCGCAGCCAGATCGTTGCGTTGACGTTGGGTGAGCAAGGTGCACTGTTGGTCAGCGCTGACCGGTGTCTGAGGGCAATGGGACTGGCAGTCAAAGTGTCGAGCTCCATTGGCGCAGGCGACAGCTTCATCGCTGCGTTCATCTGGGCGATGAGCCGCGATGCAAATCTCGACGAGGCGTTTCGATACGGGATGGCCGCGGCATCGGCAAGCCTGCTTCAGCCGGGCACGGCGCTTTGTGAGCGGGCGGACATTGAACGATGCTATCTACGGATTTCCACCGAGGTAGTGTCCGACAGGACTCGATAGCAAAGCCCGCATTGCCCGGAGAGCAGCGAAGAAAAATGGGTTAGTTTCCTCGCTGAAAGAAATGAACACCTACGCTCCGTGTGTGCGCGCCAACTCATGCTCGCTGTCGGTTTAACTTTGCGCGCCCTAGCCACTCGAAAACGGCCATGCCGGCCAGCATGGCGACCACGAACGCCCACGCCTTCGGGAACCCGGCGCCCAGCGCGACCAGCGCCGGACCCGGGCAAAATCCCGCAAGCCCCCAACCTACGCCGAATACCGCACTACCAAGAACCAATCTCAACGTCACGGGTGAGTCGGCCGGAATCTGCATGGGTAAGCCCAACAACGACTTTTTTCGACGCTTTGCAAACAGAAACGCGACAGTGCCGATGGCGATCGCCCCGAGCATCACGAAAGCGAGAGACGGGTCCCACTTTCCTGCAATGTCGAGGAAGCCAAGCACTTTTGCCGGATTGGCCATACCGGAGGTGATCAGGCCGACGCCGAAAAGAAGCCCGGAAAAGAATGCCGTAAGCCAACCCATCTCACCCTCCCAGCAGATGCCTGTAGACATAGGCCGTCAGAACGCCGCTCGCCATGAATGTTGCCGTGGCTACAAACGAACGGACGGAGCCGCGTGAGATGCCGCAAACACCATGACCGCTCGTACAACCGCTCGCGTAACGCGTGCCGATACCCACCAGAAACCCTGCCAGGAGTACTTCAGTCCATCCAGCCTGAACAACGATCGAGATAGGTTTGCTGAGCAGGCTTGCCAGCACAGGCGCCCCAAGCAGCCCCGTCAGAAAAGCGACGCGCCACCCCGCATCGTTGCGCGACGAAGCCAGTAAGCCGCCCAATATGCCGCTGATACCAGCGATACGTCCGTTAAACAAGACGAGCACGGCCGCCGCCGCACCGATCATCAGGCCGCCAGCCAGCGAGAGGCCTGGTGTGAAATTCGCCATATCGATCGACATGAGCGCTCCCCGGATGAATAAAGTACAAAACTGGTCATACAGCACGGCGAGGACCGCCGTCGTTCCCTTGCTCGCGATGGGATGATAGATGTTTTCGCCACGCGCCGCGTCTCGACTCACTCGTTATCACGAGGCACCCCGAACGAGGCACCCCGAGTTGCTGGAAGAGGATGCGCTGTTACCGGCACCTCAACACCAACGGGTCTGGACTAGCCGGAGCCTTCAGCAGTGCGCACGCGGTTTTTTACTGGAGTCCGGCGGGCACTTTGGGATCGGCGGGTAGCGGGATGATGTGTATCTGGCCTGGCAAATTCCCTGCGACGTCATCCTCCGTGTAGCAGAAGTAAACGATTGCGTTTCGTTCGGTGTCCATTACACGGATGACGTGGAGTGAGTCAAACGTCGGGTCGACGGCAGCCGTGAACACTTGCGCTTGGCGGGGAATGGTTTCAGGGACGCTAATTGTGCCTGTCTGCGCGCAGGATGCGGTTGCGTCGGATGCACCGGAGATGCGGGAGTTTCCCAACGCGCTATCGGAGTGCGACTTCGAGACGTAGCAGGTCACGCCCTTCACGAGAGGATCCGCGTAAGCCGAGATGGCGATGCGCGAACCGTATCGCTGGCTGTGGGTTTCGATTGTCGCCAACTCCCTGGCCACGGCGGCTGAAAACGGAACGAACAGCAGTGCGATCAGGAGGCCCGTTTTCCGGGGAAATAGCTTGATCACTTTGCACCTCCAGGCACGCGTCAGACAGTGTTTTCGATCGCTCACCCTTGCGGCGACGGAAATCTGACTTCAGGCTATTTCATCCAGCGGCCAGCTGCTTGATGCAAGTCAACGCCTGCGTGTCCATGCCCCATTGAGCCGGAACCTGGCCTGCCCTCGTGCGGAGAAGGCGTGCAAAAAAAGGCCCGGGACCGGGCCTAACACGCTACTTTGTGGGGGGAGCCCCACGCCTTGACCGTTACACCGCTGCCGCTTGAGATTTTTTGCGCTAACTCAATTCAGGCTCACGTGGTCAGTTGTTCAAGCGACTCAGACTTCCGGTTTCCATGGCCATGACGGATAAAAGCGACGGTCGTCTTCGACGCTCGCACGCGAAGTCTGTTTCTGCGCGGCTCCGTCGCGTTCGATATCGCCAGCGTCCGGCCGCGTTCCATCTATGTCGGGGGCGGCACGGTCGGGTTGTTCCGGATCGCCACTCGCGCCGGCCTCGCCAGCCGGGCTCGCTTCAACGGGATCCACTCCTTTGCCGAACCACGCAACCGCCTCGCGGAGGCTCGCGACATAGGCCTGCCAGCCTTGCACGTTGCCGGCAAAAAGCGCCTGTCGGACCGTGCGCGCCAGTTGCTCGCGATTGAGTTCCAACGCGAGCAGTTCCTCGGGCCACGACTGAAAGGCCGCGGCGGCACGCTCAACGAAATCCCGTGTGGTCATTGATGGCGAGACGTGCATCAGCAGTGTCAAACCCTCCAGCGAGGCATTCGCGGCCATTGCTTCGTGCAGAGTCTGTTTGTCAGCGCTGCAAATCATGAGACGATTGACCGCGTGCAGCACGCCGCCCAGATGCAGCAGCAATGCGCGGCGCTCGTACGCATCCTTCATAGTTCTCTCCCTTTCGGTACGCCGGGACCCTGACTCAAACTTGCTGTCGACGGCCAGCGGCACCAATGAACCAATCTGTATCGCATGACTAGCGGCAATCGGCTCGCGGAGACCTTGTACGGCCGCCGAAGCTGGTGCTTCGCTCAAAGAATAGCCGCCTTACCCGGCAATTGCTCACGCTGTCCAGCTTGCGCCGGGAAATGTTTGCTGAGCAACTTCGTGACCTGCTCGATGCCGCTCACCACCCCATCCGCGCCGCCGCCGCCCAATCCGCCGCCTCTGAAGATCGGGCTGCCGGAACCGCCGCCGGGCCTTCCCCCTGCCCGCCCACCAGGCGCGCGGCGGCACCCGCCCGGGTCTTGGCGCGCCAACCGCGGACTGCGCGCGATGTTGCCGGCTGCCTTACGGGAAGCATACTGGGCATTGCGCGCTTCGACGCTACGATCGACGTTGTCATGCCGATTGGCTCCTGGTTTTCGATGAAGCATCACGATGGGGTTGACCGAGGTCAAACGCGATGCATCGGGTCGCCACTATCGTGGAAACGTTGCCCTGACGCGCCCGCGAAAGCATCACACCGTCCGAGGAGAAGTTGACCATGACCGACACGCAACTGCTGACCTATGAGCCGACGCCCGGTCGTGGACCGTCTCGTGCCCGCGGAGCAAGCCCCGCTTTCATCGAGCTGCCCAAGCCCGACATGTCTTCCGGCGTGCCGCTGATGAAGGCGCTCGCCCTGCGCGCCAGTACGCGCGAGTTCTCCGAGGCGCCGCTTGCGCCTGCGACGCTCGGTGCGCTAATGTGGGCTGCCGATGGCATCAATCGCTCCGCCACAGGGGGCCGCACGGCTCCCTCCGCGCATGCATTCAATGAAATAGATATCTACGCCGTCCTGCCGAACGGCGTCTATCGCTACGATGCGCCTACGCATCGGCTCGTACTCAAACACGCAAGCGATGCGCGCAATCTAACCGGCTATCAGGACTTCGTCGGCGATGCGCCTCTGGATCTCGTGTATGTGGTCAACATGTCGCGCCTGCTCGAAATGCCTCCCCAGCAGCGCGATATCTTTTCTGCCGCCGCCGCGGGCGCGATGGCGCAGAACGTAGCACTTTATTGCGCGTCTGAAGGACTCGGCTGCGTCGTGCGCGGCTGGATCAATCACCGCTTGCTAAGCGATGCGTTGAAGCTGAACGAAGATGAACTGCCTATCCTCGCGCAGACCGTCGGCGCACTCGGTACGGCGCTGACGTCTCTTGCGGATTGATCGCTCCCGACATCGCCTCGTCTGCTCAAAGAGCTTCTTGAGCCCGAAGTCGCCCGGACATCGCGATGGCCTCTGTCTGGGCCAAACCGCTCTCGGCGCAGGGTCGTAAGAAGGGACGGGGCGAATCCCATTGGATCGCCGCTGGCCCGAAGAAAGCACAGGCTCGCGGCCCCTTGGATGGAGTCCGCGGAAAATGTGGCGCTCATTCGCCGTCAGCCGCCAACCTGCCCGGTGCAAAGATACGCGACGATTCGCCAACAGACGTTCGGCGCACGCTTGCGGTCACGGCCGCACCATATTCATGTAGAGTCGACTCACGGCATAAGCGCTGTGTTGCCCGAGCGTGCTGACTTTCCCACTCGTTATTAGCGCGGCTTCCAGATGAAATACAAGGACTATTACGCGATTCTCGGCGTGGAGCGGTCGGCGGCTCAGGACGAAGTCAAGCGCGCGTATCGCAAGCTTGCGCGCCAATACCATCCGGATGTCAGCAAGCACACCGACGCGGAAGATCGCTTCAAGGAGTTGGGCGAGGCCTATGAGGTGCTCAAGGACCCGGAAAAACGTGCAGCCTACGATCGCATGGGCACGCATTGGCATAGCGGCGAAGAATTCCAGCCTCCGCCGAACTGGGACGAAGGGTTCGAATTCAGCGGTGCCGGCGATCAGGCCGGCACGCATGCCGACCTCAACGAGTTCTTCGAAGCGATGTTTGGCGGCGCACGAGCAGCCCATGCGCGACGCGGGCCCTCGCATGCGATGGGACAGGATCACCATGCCAGGGTATTCATCGATATCGAGGATGCCTATCGGGGAGCGCAGCGCTCGATTTCGCTGCAATTGCCTGTCGTCGACGCGCAAGGCCGCATATCGCTGCAATCACGTAGCCTGGACGTTTCCATTCCGAAGGGCGTGCGCGCCGGGCAGCACCTGCGTCTTGCGGGCCAAGGCGGAACTGGGGCCGGTGGCGCCCCTGCCGGAGACCTTTACCTGGAAATTGCGTTCCGCGAACATCCGCACTTTCGCGTGGACGGGGCTGACGTCCTGCTCGACTTGCCAGTGGCGCCCTGGGAAGCGGCCCTCGGCTCGAGCGTAACGGTACCGACGCCCGATGGATGGGTCGAGATGTCAGTGCCGGCCGGCTCGGCGGGCGGCAGGCGCATGCGACTCAAAGGTAAGGGAATTCCCGGGAATCCGCCCGGAGACATGTACGTGATCTTGAACATCGTATTGCCGCCAGCAGACAGCGAACCTGCCAAAGCCGCCTACAACACGATGCGCCAGGCATTCAACTTCGATCCGCGTGCGCGATTTTATCGGTAGTTCATCATGAAAGAATCCGGGACGACCTATCTGACAGCAGAGATTGTCGATGAAGACGTCGAGTTCACGCTCGTCGAACTGAGTCGGGCAAGTGGTGCATCCACAGAAGAGATAACCCTTTGGGTTGCTGAAGGCGCCTTCGAGCCGAAGGGCGCCGGGCCGCAGGAATGGCGCTTCAGCGGCGCATCGCTGTTTCGTGTGCGCACCGCTTTCCGGCTGGCTCGCGACCTCGAGATCAACGCACCGGGCATTGCGCTGGCGCTCGATCTGCTCGACGAAATTGAGGCATTGAAGTCACGCCCCAGGCGTTCGCCCGGCAAGTGAGCGGAGCCGGACATCGAGCCCGGCTTCGCCACACGCTGTCAGCCTATCCCGCAATGCACTGAACGTTCGGTGCCATCCATGCTGCACCGCTGCCAGTCTCCTCGCGCGATGACGATGGCGTATGCCAACTTCACGGCTGCGGAAGATTTTGTCCGACGCAGCAGGCGAATTTCTTTCAGAATCGGTAATTATGTAACAGTGCTGGATCGACAGGGTTGCTGATCTAGCATTGAATTCATGAGGTAATCGCGAGCCCAGGTCGAGCCCGATTCCTGGGAGACCGCCATGCCGAAGAGCAACTCTGCGTTATACCGCTCATGTAACCTGAGCGACATCCAACTCAGCTATCGCTACCGGCTGCTGGTCGAGACGGTGGAAGATTACGCGATCTACATGCTTGACGCGGCCGGGAACGTGACAAGCTGGAATCCCGGAGCCGAGCGAGCCAAGGGATACCCTCCAGAAGAAATTATCGGCCGGCACTTTTCCGTTTTCTACACGCCCGACGATCTAGCCACTGACAAGCCCGCGCGGCTGCTGGCCGCTGCCGCGTTGCGCGGGCGCGTGGAGGACGAGGGGTGGCGCGTGCGTAAAGACGGGAGCCGGTTCTGGGCGAACGTCATCATCACGGCCGTGCATGATGAAAACGGCATCTTGTTAGGATTTGCGAAAATCACGCGAGACTTGAGCGAGCGGCAGCGCTTGGGAGAGCTCGAAAGTGCCGCTGCGGCTTCGGCACTCGTGCATCAAGCGCGCGAGAATGAGCAGAAGCGCATCGCACGCGAGTTGCATGATGATCTTGGCCAGCAGATCACGGCGCTGAAAATGGCGCTCGCGCGGCACGAAACCGAACTGCTACAGCACGTTAGCGAAGAGGCGACCGGGCTCCTGCGTTCAGTTCGTGAGATTGCCGACCAGATGGACACCATGGCGAAATCTCTGCGGCGCGTGGCGGCCGATCTGCGCCCGCCGGTCCTCGACGACCTGGGGCTCGAAGCCGCGCTCGAATGGATGACGGAAGCGTTCGAGCAACGTTACAGTGTCCCTGTACGGTGCGACATCCAGGCCCTGCCGTTGCGTCTGAACGATCTGGCGGCCATCTCCTTGTATCGCGTCGCCCAGGAGGCATTGACCAACGTAGCGCGCCATGCCCGGGCAAACGAGGTATCGGTCACACTGTCAGCGGATGAGCGGCACTGTCATCTGCGAATTCATGACGACGGCGTCGGGTTAGCGGAGGGCTCCACGCTGCGAGGCGATGCGTTCGGTCTGCTCGGCATGCGCGAACGGATTCTCCAACTGGGCGGCGTCCTGTCTGTCCAGAGCACCCCGGGCGATGGCGTCACCATTGCCGCGCACGTCCCGCTAGCGCGGATCCTGGTGGAAGCTACGCCGTGATGTCTCGATGCCGCGCATGGCGTGAGGATTGAGCATTCCGGATTTGCTGCCCCGGCTCCGGCTCGCCCCGTCTTTCCAGCACGGTGACGGCATCCGGCTCGCCGTCCCGGGCCTCACGCCTACGCCGCCACCGGTCGCGAGGGCGGCGCGATTAAAGCCCGCTCCGACGACACACAGACCTCATTTTCGGTGTCGCTGCCGCAGACTGGCAAAGCCCCAACCCGTTGACGGGTAACTGCGCGAACGAGTGCGCCGCGAGACGCTGATCGGCGCGTCCACCTGATGCGTGAAGACGAAATCCGTTCGCATGATGCAGATCAAACAGACCTGGCTGGTCGAGCGACATAGTGTTTCATAGGGTGCGAGCCGCGGCGACAGCAGAACGCTTTTGACCGACTTGCTTCGGATGCTCGTCAAAGTCACAACAGAAGCGTCCCGGTTCGTACGTGAGCGGCGTTACCCGAGAAGGCATGCTGTACCGCTGCGCGATCCATACCTATCGCTGCGGGGCCACTGAGTCGGAAGCCGCCCGATGAACCAGCGCAATATGCGCACGCCCGAAGCGCAAGCCGGAGGCATGAATGGACTCTTTTCTGACAGCCCGTACAGTTGCGATTGGCGCGAGCGGCAGTGAGGGCTTCACCGATCTGAAAGATCTGCTCTCGATCTGGCCGCCCGCCATGAACGCAGTCATAGTCGCGGTACTTCACAGACCCAGCGACCGGCAAAGTTTTTTGCGCGAGGTGCTGCAGAGAACAAGCAGAGTGCCGGTCGTCGTCGCGGAAAATGGCGACCGTTTGTGCCGTGGGGTCTGCTACATAGGCAAACCGGATCAGCCGATTACGGTCGGCCCCGGCAGGCATGCCCTGCTGCTTGACGGCAAGGGCGACCGCTTCCGGAATCGGACGATTGACCTCCTCTTCAGGTCAGTCGCACATGATGCTCGCGCGGCTGCGGTCGGGGTCGTTCTGTCCGGCGCTCTCGACGATGGCAGCCGGGGTCTTGCCGCAATCCGTGAGGCCGGCGGCATTACCATGGTGCTAGATCCCCACGACAAGCCGCGCGGCATGCAGCGCAATGCGATCGACTACGACGGCCCGATCAGCTTTGTCGGGAATCTTCCCGCGTTGGCGTGGGCTCTCTCCAGATTGACCATGACCGACAACGCCACGGGATAACTTCTGCAGCCCTTGGCGCGAAGCGGGTCGCACGATGCAGGTGGTGCGAGCCTAAGCCCGCGAGCCGCCCACGAACGCCCGCTCAAATGCAAGAGCAAATTCGCCCAGACGATCATGCGGAAGTCGATCGATACCAGCCGCAGCCTCCCTCCCTCCGCCATCGGCAAACTGCCTGCACAGGTCAATGGCGCCATAGGGATTCGCGAGCGGGGCGCGCACGCTCACTGTGTAATCTGCGTGAGCGCTCGGGCTCAGCACCGCGTGGGCACGATCGGGAGCGCGTGTCGCGAGGAAATTGCCGAAAGCCCCACGCACCCTTCGCGCCCATGGTTCGTTCGGTAACACGTAGATGACGCCTCCTGCGAACACTTTGTCGGGCGGCAGACCTAGTGCCATTGCCAGATCCCGGCGTCGTGCATCGCAGAGCAACTGCGCAATCGGCTCGCTTGCCATGAGTCTGAACGGGTCGGCGTATCGGCGCAAAATGGCATAAAGCCTCGCGGGAGAGATCAGGAGGTCCGCCTCGTTCTCCCCGTAGGCGTTGTAATTGAGCGATTCCCCCAGTTCGCGCAACTGTTCGATTTGCTCCGGATGCAGTCCGTAGTTCTCAGCAAGCGTGCGGGCCACCCGCGAGAGGTTGTCTCCGTAGGCCCCGACGATTGCCCAGAGCCGCTGTTTCCCTCCGAGATGACGGTCCGCAAGCAGGCTCGTGCAAACTTCAGGCGACGTATCGATGTGTGGCGTCAGGTTGTGATCGTCAGGAATGACGCCGGAAAAATGATGATCGAAGTATTCCACTTCGACTCCTCGGCTCAGCAACGCAAGCAGCGCCGCCCGATTGGCGTCCAGCGAGATGTCGAGCACGGTCACAGTGACGCCGGAGCGCACGGGAACGCGCGCGAGCAGTTGAACGTCGCGCTTGACACCGGTGACCAGCACGGACCTCAGTGGCTTCGTCAGACGCAGTTGATGCAACGCGCAGATTCCATCGGCGTCGCCATTGAACACGTCAAAATGTTTCATGCCCTGTCACCCGCCGTGAATAGACCGTCACCGGGCCATGACTGCCGAAGTGCTGTGATTCGTGCTCGATGCGTCGTGTGTGTTCGGCGACAACGTCAGCCTGTGCCAATGGCTTATTGGTGACCACCGCGCGTCGCCTGGATTCCGATTCACTCTATTGTTTTACTCATCCTGCACGTTGACATGGGTCAACGCGCCCGCTCACCGGTAGTCAACTGTATCGCGGTTCCAGAACGGGACGACTCATGCCTCGTAGGGTGCTTCGAATTCCGACGACCCGATGCGCGAGCCCGCGGGAAACGATTGCCGCGCACGCATGGCGCAACCAGGAACACCGGCACTGACATGGACGTGGGCTGTCGCGTTCGATCCGGCCCGCGCTCGGGTAGCTTGATGCACGTCAATCCGTTCTGTCGAAGCAGCCCTATGCTCGGTCCATGGCGAAATGAATCAGGGATCGGAGGCGATATGCTGAGAAGTACCGTACTCGTTGGTCTTTTAATGTTGCCGGGCGCATTCCTCATCGTCGGACTGGCCTGTATCCATCCGCGACTTCGCAAGGAGATCGTTCGCCAAAGCGGACTCTCCAGTCCGTTGACAAAGACGGTTCATTTCTACACGGCATTGCGGACAAGACTGCTGCGCCCGGTATGAGCACGCGGGAGGCCGGCATTCGATTGACTCGCATCAATCGCACCGTTCGGGAATACGGCCGGACATTTCTCGTGGCGTGATGCGTGCCTTCACGCAGTGACCCTAACCAGATCACCCTTATGAGCAAGTCCATAGCGTGCCTCGCCGCGCTGCTCGTCTGCCTGACGGGCTGCGCGCACGATCCGACGGCTGCGCCGCAAGAGCAGGCGCGCCGCCCGGCGTGTGTCGCGGGTCCGCCGATCGACTTGCAACGGTACATGGGCAGATGGTTCGTGATCGCGGAGACACCGTATCTCGGCGAGCGCGATTACGTTGGCAGTTACGACGAATGGACGTTGCGCGCGGACGGCAAGATCGAAGACAGGTATCTCGGCCGTCGCCACGGTTTCGACCAGCCCGTTACGGGGAGCCATTTTGTGGCCAAGGTGGTGTCCGGCACGGGTAACACGACATGGCGGGTCGGATTGATCTGGCCATTCGAAGTGGTGGTGGTGACCGCGTATGTGGACCCCGGGTATCGTTACACGATCCGCTGCATGGCCGATGGCAACATGGTATGGCTGCTGGCGCGCGCCCCGACGATGGACGAGGCCACCTATTCGGACATGCTGGCGCGGCTTGCCGCCATGGGCTACGCCCCGGAGCTGCTCCACCGGGTTGCGCAAGACGCCGGGCAAATCGGCCGGCCCGGTTTCCAATAGAGCTCGGGACGAGACAGGTTTGACAGACGAGCGGCGAACCTGGCCATGCCAGAGCGCACCAGCGAACAGAGCGGGAATGGGGATGACCACGATGCAAAAGCACGCGTCCACGCAGGCCGGTGTGGCAATCGAGGATCATGCGGATGGCACGCGCGCCCCGCGTCGGCACGCCCCCGCGCGAAGCTTGCCAGAGCACGGCGGCGCCACGACTTCGGCCCAATCGAAGCGCGTGCGCCGTCTGACAGACAGCCCCACGTATCTGCAGGCGGACGAAGACGTCGCCTTTCTGCGACGCCCCGAAATGTGTGGCATCCGGCTGCAACTCGATTACTGGAAGACCGAAGAAACGCTGCAGCGACACGCGATCCAGCACACGATCGTGGTCTATGGCAGCACACGAATCATTGCGCCGGCCGCTGCGCGTCGGCGGGTTGAGGATGCCCGTCAAGCGCTGGAGACTCGGCCCGACGATGCGCAGCGCCAAAGCGCCTTGCGAGTCGCGAGGAAATTGCTCAAGCACAGCCGCTACTACGGCGTCGCCCGCGAATTAGGCCGTATTGTCGGCAGCGCACGGTGCACGGGAGCCCTCTCGACGCTGGCGGTTGTAACGGGGGGCGGCCCCGGCATCATGGAAGCGGCGAATCGCGGCGCGCACGATCGCCATGCGCCGAGCATCGGCCTGAATATCTCGTTGCCCCATGAACAGAAACCCAATCCGTATCTCACGCCGGCGCTCTGTTTCAGGCTCCACTATTTCGCCGTTCGCAAGCTCCATCTGCTGGAACGCGCGCAAGCCGCCGTGTTCTTCCCTGGCGGCTTCGGAACCTGCGACGAATTGTTCGAGGTCTTGACCTTGCTGCAAACGAACAAGATCCGGCGCTTGCCCGTCGTGCTGGTCGGCGAGTCGTTCTGGCGCCGCGCCATCGATTTCGATTTTCTGATCAGCGAAGGCATGATCGCGCCGCAGGACGCCGCGTTGTTCTGTTTCCGCGAAACCGCGGCGGACGTCTGGTCCACCATCGTCCGGTGGCATGAAGAACACGGTGAGTCGCCGTCCGGGCGGGGACTCGCGCTCGAGTGATGCTGAAACCGGCTGGACCTGGCTCGCCCCTCGAACTGCCCGCCTCGGCGCCTGTCGCGTCAGCCGATTACAAGTCGATCGACGACAGCCTTCACGCCGCGCGTCGAACGTGCCGCCCCCGTCACGACGGAGCGCTCGATGGCCGAACTGAGACGGCCCGACAAAGTCACCTTGCCGTCATCGACTTCGACGCCCACGTGCTTCAACTCCCGCTCGGTATGGCGCTGAATCGCTTTGCGGATGTTGTGTTCGATATCGAGCGGGGATGCCGAGCCTCGGATCCTGATGTCGTTCGTGATGCCCGTCACGCCACGCATATGAACGATATTCTTCTCCGCAATGCGGCTGCGATAGCCGTCCTCGACTTCGCCGCTCAACGTCACCCAGCCCTTCTCGACCTTGATCTTGATCGCCTGATCTTCGAGGCCCGCGATCCAGTCGAGCACGGCGCGCGCGCTCAAGGCGACGTCCTCGTCGGTGCGCTGCTCCGACTCGCGCAGTTTCACGTCGATGCCGATGACCACCGCGACGACGCCGCCGATTCTGAGCGCGCACTTTTCAGCCGCCACTTTCGTCGCATAGTCTGGAACGTGTCCGCTGAGCGTCACGATGCCGTCGACTACGGCAACGCCTATCCCGTTTGCGTCGACGGCCGGACTGCTCATCAGTTCGTCTTCGACTTCCTGCTTCAGTTGACTATCCGGCTTCATCGTCGTTTCCTCCGAAAATTACCGTGCGGCGCGATTCGTACCGCTACGGCTGACTGATCCCCTGCGACGATCATCGGCAGGGCAAGTCGCGTCCGGCCAGACGGCGTCACACACTCAGCCTAGTGGTCCGCCGCGCAGGTCGATTGATCGAGGTCAAGCGCGGCGACGGCTTCGCGCCCGCCAACATGGACGCTGTCAGGCCCACACAGCAAGGAGCGGGCGCAGGCCGAACAGCCGCGCCAGTGCCGGCCACGCCATCAACGCGCCCACACTGAGCGTGGCCGCCAGCACCACGGCCCAGCCGTATGGATTCGTCGCGTGCGGGCGGCGTCCCGCCCGCCCATGCGGCAACGCGGGCACGGCAAACATCAGGCCGATATTGCCCGCCACTAGCAACACGAAGGCAGCGGTGCGTGCGGCGACCGGATCGAACCCGTGTCTCACCAGCGACGCATACATGCCGACGACGATCAGCGCGGCCGCGCATCCCAGCGCGATGCTCAGGGCCAGCGTGCGATTCGACATGAGCCGTTCGCCGATTCGCCGCGGCGGCCGGCGCATGATCGAGCGGCTCTCCTGTTCGTTCTCGAAGACGATCGAGCACACGGGCGTGATGATCATTTCGAGGAACACGATATGCACCGGCGCGAGCATGAGCGGCCAGCCGGCCAGAACAGGAACGGTCGCGGCGGCGATCATCGGAATGTGGACGGCAATGGTGTACGCCACGGCCAGCTTCAGATTGTCGTAGATGCGCCGGCCGAGCCGCAGCGCCGACACGATCGGCGTCAGCTCGTCGCGCAGCAGCACGAGGGACGCGACCTCGCGAGCGACCTCGGCACCCCGCATGCCCATTGCGATGCCGATATGGGCGGCCTTCAACGCGGGCGCATCGTTGACGCCGTCGCCGGTCATCGCGACGACCTCGCCCGCGTGCCTGAACGCGTCGACGAGCTTCAGCTTCTGCTCCGGCCTGACGCGGGCGAACACGCTCGCGCCGTCGATCGCCCGTTGCAGCGCGGCGGCGTCCATGGCAGCGAGCTCGGCGCCCGTCACGACGCGGGCACTGTCTATCCCGACATCGGTCGCGACGGCCCGCGCCGTCGACGGATAGTCGCCGGTAATCATCACGACCCGCACACCCGCGGCTTTCAGCGCCGTCACCGCGCCCGCCACCTCGGGCCGCACGGGGTCGAGCAGTCCGACCAGCCCCACCAGCGAAAACGGGAAGTCGTGCTGTTGTTCCGGCCATGCGTCGCCATGATGCCGAGCCCGCGCCACGCCGAGCACACGCAGTCCGCTTTCCGCCATGCGCGTGGCGCGCTCCATCAGCGCGTGCGCCTCGTCCGGCTCGAGGTGGCATAACGAGCAGATTGCCTCGGGCGCGCCCTTGCATGCCACTGCCCGATGATCGAGTTCGGGCGTCTCCCATACATGCGACATGGCTGGCAGTTCAGGCGTCAATGCGTATTCCTGCACGAGCGACCATCGTTCGTGCAGGCGCTCCGTGCCGGCGAGGCTGGAACGGCCGGTCTCATGAAATGCACGCTCCATGGGGTCAAGCGGTTCGATTTCGCTCGCGAGCACAAGGTATTCCAGCAGCTCATGAAACGCCGCGCCGATATCGAGCGCGCCGTCCTTCAGCCATTGCTCTTCGCCGTTCGCGTAGAGCGCGCGCACCGACATACGGTTCTGGGTCAGCGTGCCCGTCTTGTCGACGCACAGCACCGAGGTTTGCCCGAGTGTCTGGATCGCGCTCAGGCGCCGGGTCAGCACGCCCTCTTTGGCGATCCGGCGCGCGCCGAGCGCCATGAAGACAGTGAAGATCATCGGCAGTTCTTCGGGCAGAATGCCCATCGCGAGCGTGATGCCGGCCAGCAGGCCGGGTATCCATGCACCTGTACGCCAACGATAGGCAAAGACGAGCAGCACGCAGATGGTCACCGCGAGCGTCGCGAAACGCCTGACAAAGCGCCGGATCTCCACTTGCAACGGTGAAGGCGGCTCGCTCACCGCGGCAAGGCTGGTGCCGAGCCGGCCAAGGTCGGTCTGTCCGCCCGTCGCGGTGACACGCATGCGGCCCTGACCGCGCACCACCATCGAACCCGCATACAGGCAACGCTGCGACACGTCCAGCGGCGTTTCGCCTGACGCGCCGGCGAACTTCACGACGGCGACCGACTCGCCAGTGAGCAATGATTCGTCGACACTCAGTTCGTGGGCTTCCGTCACCGCGCCGTCGGCGGGCACCTTTGCGCCCTCCTCGATAAAGACGACGTCGCCCGGCACCAACTCCGTCGCCGGGACGTATTCACGTTTGCCGTCGCGCAATACCTGCGCTTGCGGCGCGGACAGATCGCGCAGCGCTTCGAGCACGCTCGCCGTGCGATGACTCTGGACGATCGTGAACGACAGCACGGCAACGACGAAAGCGAGCAGCGTCAATGCCTCCGCCATCTCGCCGACGAGACCATACAGGCCGCTCGCACTGAGCAGCAGCAGGAACATGGGCTCCGTGAGTGCGTCGCGAACAGTGCTCCACCAGAGGTGCGGATTGTCGCGCGCGGTCACATTGCGGCCGTGCAACGCCTGCAACGCCTTCACCTCAGCGTGGGTCAGCCCCTGCGCCGAGGCGGCAGGCTCCGCGCACGCGGGACCCGGCGTCCGCATGATCAGGGTTGGCCCTGAGCGCGCTTCGCCGCGCGACACGTCGCGCAGTCCGGTTGCGCATCGCTGGTGCGCGCCTGCAAGACGATGTGCAGGTCCACGCCGCCACGGCGCGGAACGTCCACCGTCCTCGTCATTTCCGCGCGTCCGGCATGCGCGGCGATACGATAGTGCCCGGCCGGCAGCATCACGAACAGGAACGGCCCTTCCGTGCGGGTGTCGAGAATGGCGTGCCCCGCCGCATTGGCGATCGTCACGTCGACATCGGAGAGGTAGTTGCCGGAGGCAGCGGAAAACATCATGCGCAGACTGTAACGAGGCGCGAGCGCGAGAAATGCTTTAGCCTCATCGGCGCCGATTCCGCCGGTCATGTAGAGCACGCCATCGCGGCTCACAGCCTCAGGCAACGATTGCGCGGATGCCACGGCGTTCACGGCAACGAGCGCGAATGCGAGACCGATTCGAAGCAGGCGCGAATTGACGATTTGCATGTCGGAAAGGCCTTCCCGGTTCGTGAGCGGCTGAGACTATCCGGTCGCGGCCAGCCCGCAACTGGATTCGTTCGGCGTATCGACCTGAATGTCTGTCGCCCGTTTCAAGCCTCGGGTGCTGGCCGCGCCAGCAGCAACGGCGTGCGAGCGAGGCGCGCGGTGCGGCTGGCGACGCTGCCGAGGAACCAGCGCGCGATGCCGCGTCGTCCGTGAGTGCCGACGACTATCAGGTCGGCGCGCCATTGTCCGGCGTCGCGGACGATCGCATGCGCCACGTCGTCGCTCACAGGCTCCGTCTTGACGAGCGCGGTCTCGGCGGCATTGGGCA
This sequence comes from Paraburkholderia strydomiana, assembly GCF_046030495.1. Taxonomy (GTDB): domain Bacteria; phylum Pseudomonadota; class Gammaproteobacteria; order Burkholderiales; family Burkholderiaceae; genus Paraburkholderia; species Paraburkholderia strydomiana_A. Next base: position 181,657 of record NZ_JAQQCJ010000014.1, on the reverse strand, counting down.
AGTCTTCGAAGACTCTCGCAGCCGCCTCGAGAATCACCTTGCCTTCCTCGATGAACGCGTCCTCGAGAACGTGGATCGGCACGATATCGGTCAGCCGGACGGCCTGGTCGACCACATAAAGCGCACGAAGGCGGGACTCGGGCGTCGCTATCTGCAGTCCGAAATGCAATGCGTTGAGCGAGGCCTTACTGCCGTCGAGCGCGAACAGTATTCGCCCCGGCGATGCCTCGATCGGCGCTTCGTAGCTCGCCGGCACGATGAGAATCGAACACCGCGTCTGAGCGGTGACGAATTCCGATACGGTGCCTTCGACCCAGCGCAGCAAGCCATGATGCTGACGCGCACCCACGACGAGCAGATCCGCCTTCCAGTCAGCCGCGGCATCGATCAATGCATTGGCGGTGTAGCCGCCCTGCTTCGAGATTTCCACGACGCCCGACTCCACGTCGGTTCCAGCATCCGTGAATATCTTCCTGGCCCGCGCGACGGCCTCGGCTGCATCGTTAGCCAACTCGGCACGCGCAAGCTGCAGTTCGGCATCGGTCATCGATCCAAGTGGCAAGATGGCACGGGGATTTTCGGCGACGCTCATCACACGGATCCTGGCCCCCGGCAGCGTCAGGTGACGCACGTAGGCCGCGGCGCGTGCCGACTCCGGTGAAGAGTCGACTGCGATGAGTATCCGTTTGATTGCGCGGGGGGCGATAGCGGCAGTGCTCGTCGTGTTCATGATCCAGTCTCCAGGGGCGCTTCAGACGGCGCCGTGGACATCGATAGTTCATTCTCTTCGCGGCGACGCTTGATGACTTGACGTACGTCAAGATGACGGTGGCTTACAGCCCCGACGGAATCCCGTCCTGATCCTGCGGGCACCTGACCAGAAGCACCGGAACGTCCGCACGCCGCAAGAACGTTTCCGCGACGCTGCCCAGTAATAGCCGCCCCACGCCGTCCCGGCCCTGCGTGCCCATCACCACCAGTCCGGCTCCCTCACGTTGAACGCAACGGCCCAGACAGTGAGGGACGTCATCCGCGGCATTCTCCGTCTCTTCGATTTCGGTGTCGCCGCGTACGCCACGCCCGGCCATGGCCCGGCGCGCTTCATCCAGAGCAATGCGGCCGTCTTCACGGAGCACTTTACGAAGCTGCTCCGCGTCGAAATAACCCGCGTATCGGGACAGGCACCACGGATGAACGATATAAACCGCATGAAGCCGCGCCTGTGTGAGCTGAGCGAACTCGAGCGCTTCATAAAGCGCCCATCTGGACGAATCGCTGCCATCCAGAGCCACGACGATTTTCTGATACATGAACCGCTCCTCATTTGGGTCGCGGCAACCCCACTCGACTTCTTGATACTGCTGTCGCGACAGGTAACTGGATCATCGGCGCAAATGATTCCGGGCGCGTGACCTGAATCAAGCAATCGCGTTGCGAGCCGGCGAAACTCGGGGCTTACGCCGGACTAATGGCTAGTCGAGTTCAACGACCGATGCTCGCCTCCGCCCACAATGAACTGATCCTTTCTCAAACTTGCATCGAGCCGCGCAGCGTACCGAAATCGGTGCGCGGCGGCCGCTTCGCGGTTCTGTCGAGCACATCGAACTTAGGCAGCGCATGCAACGCCAGAAGGTGCGCTTCGACGTCGTGCGGGAACACAGCGAGGCTCGCGTTATAGCGGTCGGCGGCCTCGTCGTATGCCTTTTGCGCCGTGGCGATTCGCCTGTCCGCCGCGGCAAGCTGCCTGCGCAGCGATCGGAAGCGTGAATCCTGACGAAGACGCCGGTCATTGCCCGATTCGATCAGAAGACGTGATATCGCATCGCCCAGTTGCCGTTGCGCAACCTTGAACCGCTCGAACTCGATCTGGTCGGGGCGCGCTTGCCGAGTAGCCACCATACGGTCGAGACTCGCTTGCGCAGCCGCTACTTCCGCGTTGGGCGTATCGCTTGAATGCCCGGGCGGGTGCACCAGCACGATCAGATCTTTCGCGAGCTCGCCGCGCTTCTGATATTGCTGAAGAACGTCCCGCAGCGCGGCGCTCGCCTCGGCGTCGTCCAGCGGTGCGCAGCGAGGCAGGCAGCCGCCGAGGAAAACGACGGCGATGAGCAAAAGACGGCCGACGCGACAGCTTTGCTGATTGTCCACTCCCGACGCGTCCCGGTTCCCATGCCCGCCGCCCTCACACTAGATCGCCTGCATACCCGCTGTCGCCAGTTCCGCGATATCGGCGGTGATTTCGTCCTGACGGACGCGGCGATAGCTTTGCGTCAGTTCGTCGAGCGTGTCCCTCACATTCGCTCGCGCGGCCAGCATCGCGCGTACCCTTGCTTCATTTTCCGCTGCGAACGAGAGCATGAGCGCCTCGCAAATTTCGACGAACACATAAGCTTCCACCAGCCCCGTAAGCAGATTGTCGGCGGGCAAGTTGAGCAAGGGCGGCTGCGCGTGATCGACCGCCTGAAAACGCGAGAAATCAAATGGGATCAGGCTGTGCTCGACCAGCTCATTCGAGGATGCAGCGCAGGGGACCGCATGCACGACTGAAACGTGGTGTGCCGCACGATTTGCCAGCCGAGCGTACAGCGCATCCGTGATGCGGCTCGCCAGCGGCGAGACGTCATCGGCATGGGAAGCCGAAGGTGAACGCCAGACGAACGGGAGACGACGTTCGTTGGCCACCATCTCGCCGCGCGTGCCGACGAGCAGAAGTTCGCACGGCGTGCGCTCGAGACAGGTTCGCGCATAGTCGAGAATGCGCTCGTTGAACGAGCCGACAAAGCCCTGCTCCGAGCACAGCGCAATCACGATCCGGGCACCGTGATCCGGCGCGGTCGTGGACGCATCCTCGCCTCGGCCATGCGAGAGGACGGCGCCGATCGCGGCCCCCACCGTCGCGGCCGATGAACGGATGCCGGGCAGCCGCCGTTGCGCTTCGCGTGAGCGGGCTGCCGCAATGCCGCGCATCGCACCGATCACGGCGTCCAGCTGGCGCGCGGTGGCGCTGCGCATTTCGATCTCGGCGAGTTTGCCGCTCATGGTTCGTTCCCCTTGCGGGCGGGGTCATCCGTCGCTTCCAGGGACAGCTGCTGCACCATCGCGCGTACCTCGGTGACGAGCGCCATCTGGGCATCGGAGTCGAACGCCGCGTTCGCACCGACGGCTTCGCTGCGCCCGTCCGCCTGTTGGCCGGCGAGCTGGGTGCGAGCCTGGGCCGCGATAGCCGGTGGCACGGCGTCGAACACGCCCTCCTCCAGTGCCGCAAGCAGTGCGATTTCGTTGACAGTGCGCAGTGCGCTGAACCGCGGTTGCGCGATCAATGCCCGGATACGCTCTCCGCGGGCGATCTTGCCGGCGACGTGCACATCCGTGAGGCCGCCGAAGCGGCTGAACATTTCCAGTTCGAGAAATTGTGCGTAGTCGAGCCGCAAACGGCCTGACACGCTGCGCAGGGCCGGATGCTGCGCCTTGCCCCCGACGCGGCTTACACTCAGCCCGACATCCACGGCTGGGCGCTGATTGGCCGCGAATAGCGCGGCGTCCAGCACGATCTGGCCGTCCGTGATCGAAATCAGATTGGTCGGGATATACGCGGACAGATTGCCCATGTCGGTTTCCGCAATCGGCAATGCAGTCAACGAACCGCCTCCCAGCTTCGCCGACAGTTTCGCCGCGCGCTCCAGCAAACGCGCGTGAACATAGAAGATGTCGCCGGGATACGCTTCGCGACCGGGCGGCTCCCGCGTCAGCAGCGCCAACTCGCGGTGGGTCGCGGCGTGTTTGGTGAGGTCGTCGATGACGACCAGCGCGTGCTGCCCCCGGTCGCGAAAGTATTCGGCGATCGTGACCCCTGCGAACGGCGCGATCCATTGGAGTCCGGCCGCCGAAGCTGCAGCCGCCACCACGAACACGCACCGCTCGGGGGCGCCATAGCGGCGCACGGCGTCGATCGCCCGTTGCACGGCAGTCGAGCGCTGCCCGATTGCGACATAGACACAGATCATGTCAGTGTGCTTCTGGTTGACGATGGCATCGAGAGCCAATGCGGTCTTGCCCGTTGCCCGATCGCCGATGATCAGTTCCCGTTGTCCGCGACCGATGGCAAAAAGTGCGTCGACGATCAGCACGCCGGTTTCGACAGGCTCGCTGACCAGATCGCGTGCGACGATGGGCGGCGCCGCTCTTTCCACCGGCATGCGCGTCGCCTCGGAGACCGGTTCGTCGCGATCGAGCGGCCGGCCGAGCGGATCGATCACGCGGCCCAGCAGGCCCTCGCCGACCGGCACCTCGATCACCGCGCCGGTGCGCGTGACCGATGCGCCGGCTTCGACCGTGGCGTCGTCGTCCAGCAGCACCACGCTCATGAGGTCGGCTTCCAGGGTGTGCACGAAGCCGCTCGCGCCGCTTTCGAAGCGCAGCAGCTCGTTGAGCGCCGCGTCGGCCAGTCCCGAGACGAACGCGATATCGTCTCCGACGCGTTCCACCCGGCCCCGCGTGTCGGCATAAGGTGCGCCCGCCGTGCGGGACAGCGTCTCGCGCCGCGCGGCGAGCCAGACGTCGTCAGCTGAGTCAGCCGGAAGCATGGCCGTCATGGAGCAGCGCCTCCTTGATCCGGGCGAGTTCCGCACCGAAGCTGTTGCGCACCAGCGCGTGCGGCGATCGCAGTTCGAGGCCGGCAATCAGTTGCGGATCCACTTCGAAGTTGACGGACACATCCCGCTTCAGGCACGTCGTCAGCATCGTGCGGCAGCGTTCCTGTTCCTGTGGGCTCAACGCTCGCGGCGCGGCCAGGACCGGCGCCGCGCCGTCAGCGCCCAGCGCCGCCCGAGCAGGCTCCGGGAGTTGTGCGACGCCCGCGGCGATCCCGTCGATGAAGCCGTTCACGCGTGCGTTTCCAGGCAGCCGGTCGAGCAGCCTCGCGGCGATATCGACGGCAAGCAGGCAAGCCCGTTCGGCCGCGAGTTTGTCCTGGTCGATGCGCGCACTTGCGGCCTGGCTGGCGGACGCCGCGCGCACGGCGTCCGCGTCGCCTTGCGCAACGCGCAAAAGCGCCTGCCTTTGTGCTGCCGCCTCGACGGCGACCGCCTTCAACGCTTCGCCGCGCTCAGCAAGAAGCTGCTGGGTTTCGCGGGCTGCCGTGTCGCGCTCTTGCACGGCCGCGAGCTTTGCCGCCTCGGCATCGGCGATCAGGGCCCGAGCCACTTTCTGCCGATCCGCGATGATGCCCGCCACCGGACGGAACAGAAAGTGCGCGAGCAGCCAGATCAACACCAACGCATTGATTGTCTGCAGCGCGAGCGTCCACCAGTCGATCCGCATGGCGTCCGCCTATTTCGCAAACGGATTGGCAAACAGCAACAGCAAGGCGATCACGAGGCAATAGATCGCCATCGTCTCGATCATGGCCAGTCCGACGAAGAGCGTGCGCGAGACAGTGCCTGCCGAATCCGGCTGACGCGCGATCGCATCCATCGCCGCGGCGACCGCGCGGCCTTCGGCGAGTGCGGGCCCGATCGCGCCAAACGAGACCGCAAGCGCGGCCGCAGCGATACTGACGATTTCGACGAGATTATTCATGAGGCTTCGCCCTTTTTGACGGCGGCATGGTGGGGATCGCCGATCGCGGCGCCGATGAAGACCATCGCGAGAACAGCGAAGATGTAGGCCTGCACGGCGCCCGTCAGCAGATCGAGCGCCATCAGCGGAATCGGCACGAGCAGGCCCGCGAGCGACAGCAGGATGCCGATCACGAATACCCCGCTCATGACGTTGCCGAACAGACGCACGACCAGTGAGAACGTCCGTGTGATCTGCTCGACGACATTCAGCGGAATCATCACCCAGCTCGGCTGGGCGAACGACGCGAGATAGCCCGTGGCACCCCGGCTGCGAATGCCGTAGAAGACAGTAGCGCCCAGCACGATCAACGCGAGCGCGGCGTCGGTTTCGAGGTGAGCGGTGGGTGGCGTAACGCCTGGTATCAGGGCGCACCAGTTTGCAATCAATACGAAGACAAACAGCGAGCCGATCAGCGCGCGATAGGGCGCGGCCTCCGCTTGCATTGTGTCGCGAATCTGCTGGTCGATCGTGTCGACGAGCAACTCGAGCGCGGTTTGCCATTTACCAGGCGCGAGCGTGAGACTTCGGCTCAGCAGGATCGCCGCGACAGCGACGACAGCCATGATCGCCCAGGTGACCAGCACGGGTCCGGTGATCGGAAGCGGGCCGAGTTGCAGAACCGGCGTAGTCGTCAGTGGTGACTCGGTCATGGCAGGCCTCCATAACGCAGCATGGCGAGCCTGCGCGCCAGCAGCACGCCCGCCATGCCGGCGAGCAGCGCCAGCGCGCCGACGCGCGCGAGGATCAGAAGACATGAGCAGGTCAGCGCGATCCGCGTGCACTGCAACGCCAGCGCCGCCGCTGTTTTGCCGTTGGCGAACAACGGCCAGTTCCAGTTCAACGAAACGAAATGCCACGCGCCGACGACAATGCCAGCCGCGAGTCCAATCGCGAACTGGGCGGCTAGCGACGGCGGCGGCCCTGTCAACGCACTAATCATGGTGTGCTCCCTGTTGCCGATGCATCCACTTCCAGGCGGACCAGAAACCGAACGCCGCACCCACCATCAGAAGCGGCGCCGAAAAAAATACCCGCGTACCGAACATGCGGTCGAGCCAGTGGCCCAGTGCCAGTCCCAGCAGGGTCGGCACGACGATGGCCCATCCAAGAATGCCGATCTGACCGAGCCGGCTGCCGAGCGACGGCTCCGGCTCCTCGCGCCCGCGCGCCGCCCGCCGCGCAGCCTGCTGGGCCGCGTCGGCCAGCCCGTCGTCATGGGGATGACGCTCGTCGTGTCGGGGGCTGTTCATTGCAGCGACGCTCCCGCAGCGGTGGGATTCGCGCCATCGGTGCCGGCGCGCGGCCGCAAGTAGCGCAACATCTGGCGCACCGCGCGCGCATGGAGCCGCATCTGATCGATACGGGCGCGCCGCGCTGCATCGCTTTCGTCGGCATGGCGGTGTCGAACGATTGCCTCGAGCCCTTCCAGCGATTCGCCCGGAATCGCTTCGCGGCAAGCGATGGACACCGTCGCGCCGCCCAGAACCAGCAGCACGCCGCCACTCACCGCGCAGTAGCGTGGCACGTTGTCCGCTCCCGTCCAGCGGACGATGGACGACGTCAGTAGCGTGACGAAGTCGGCATGGCCGCTTCGGACGCCGAACGAACCGGTGGGGTCTTCCGCGCGCAAGGAAACGATTTCCACGCCGTCGAACCACACCTGCGGCGGCGTCGCGATGGTCAGCCTCAAAGCGCCCTTGCTCATGCCACCTGCTCCCCGGTCGTGGTGGCGGCGCGGTGCTCGGCGGCCTCTTCTTTGCGCCGGCCCTCATCGAGCGCACCGATCATGTACAGCGAGCTCTCCTGCCACGTATCGCACTCGCCCGCGAGAATCGCCCGACAGCCGGCAATCGTGTCGGCGAGCGCGACCGAGCGGCCCGCCTCGCCCGTGAAAGCCTCGGTGACCGCGAAGGGCTGGGTGAGAAAGCGCTGCAGCCGCCGCGCGCGTCCTACCAGTGCGCGGTCGGCCGCGCCGAGTTCTTCGATGCCCAGCAACGAGATCACATCCTGCAACTCGCGGTAGTGCTCGATGATCCGGCGCACTTCCGTTGCCACCGCGGCGTGTTCTTCGCCCACCACCAGCGGGTCGAGCAGGATCGACGACGACGCGATCGGGTCGACCGCGGGATACATGCCTTCGGCCGCCATCGCGCGGGACAGCACGACCATGCTGTCCAGATGCGCTGCGATCGCGGTCACGGCGGGATCGGTGAAATCGTCAGCCGGCACGTACACCGCCTCGATCGCCGTGACCGCCACACCACCCACGGAGACGATGCGTTCCTGCAAACCCGCGACCTCGCTTGCCAGCGTGGGCTGGTAACCGACTTTCGACGGCATGCGTCCCAGCAGCCCCGACACTTCGGCGCCCGCCTGGACGTAGCGAAACACGTTATCCATCAGCAACAGGACGTTTTGCCGGCGTTCGTCGCGGAAATATTCGGCGATCGTCAACGCGGTGAAAGGCACGCGCCAGCGTGCGCCGGGCGGTTCGTTCATCTGTCCGTAGACCAGCACGGTGCGTGCGAGCACACCCGAGGTCCGCATGTCGAGCAGCATCTCGTGGCCTTCGCGCGAGCGTTCGCCGACACCGGCGAACACCGAGATTCCTTCATAACGCTCGACCATTGCGTGTATCAGCTCCATGACCAGCACGGTCTTGCCGACGCCGGCGCCGCCGAACATGGCGGCCTTGCCCCCCTGGGCGAGCGGCGCAAGCAGATCGATCACCTTGATGCCCGTGGAGAACAGCGCCGTCGTACCTTTCTGCGTGGCGAGTGGCGGCGCTGCGCGGTGAATCGGCCGACGCTCGATCTCGGACGGCAGTGCCGGTCCATCGTCACACGTCGCGCCCGTCACGTCGATCAACCTGCCGAGCACGGCGTCGCCGACCGGCGCGTCGATGGGGCCGCCGCGCGCCTGCACGCGGGTGCCGCGCCGCAAGCCAGCGGTGCCCTGCAATGCCAGCGCGCGCACCGCGGTTTCGCTCAGGTGCGCCTGCACTTCGGCAAGCACCGGCGCGAGATCGTCGGGCACGACGAGGAGTGCGTCGCCAATCGAGGGGAGCGAGTCCCCGCCGAACCTGACATCGACGATCGCACCCCGCACGGCGACAACGTGTCCGTCGCGCGCGCTCGATGGGCTGACCGGAAAAGCTGCTGCTGGGCGAGTCGACATACTCAGGCCTCCCACGGCCGCTCATGACCAGTCGAAAAGATATCGTCGGAACGCGTCGGCGAAGTGATTTTGATCAACTGTTTGAGAGATCCGGCCGGGCAATGCCGAGTTGGAACAGGCCGGCCGCCCCATTGGTGGCCAATCGCTCCGAACGCGAAGCCGACCTCAAAACCGAACGATGCAGATCGACGGGCCGGCCTCGTTGGGTAACCTCAGCACTTATCGAAAAACAACCGCGAAGGCCGTCAGAAGGCGCCTGGCCGATTCATTTTCGACACCTTCCCCAGCAACGAACGCCGACCGGACTGGCAGCGCGAGACCGCTACTCTGTACGCATTGGCAGGATCGCCGGCTTCTCTGCCTGCCCGATCTCGCGTTCGGTTGTCGTTGTCGCGGGTGACGCGTGTGCGCCTGCGCTCGTCGCAGAGGTCTGCGGCGTTGCCGGAACATCGCAGGGCACGCGCGACCGGGCGGCCAGGCCGCCAGGCAGGTTGTCCGCTTGACGCCGCTCCCCGGCCGCGTCGAGCGGCGCCTGAAGCGCGCAACCCCGCTGAAGATCAGACACGATCTCGAAGAACTGGCGGTTGTACGACAGCGTCTGGGCGAATTCCGCCGGGGCGAGCAAGGTCGGCAGAGAAAGCATTTCCGGCAGGCTTTTTGCAGCACACAGGCGGGCAAGGGTCTCCTGGCTTTCAGCGAGTCCGAACCGGATTGCCTGCAAATTCAACGCGCTCAGCCGTTCAAAAGCGTCGAAGTACCGGGTGGTCACGCCGAACAGGGTGTTAAAGCCATCCCCTACCGTACCAGGCCATTGCCCGGAAAAAATCTGAGCCATCATGCCTCCCATGTGTCGATTGCCGAAGGGCTCTGTTCGCCACCCGCTAAATGCCGGGCATCATTTGATAGGGCTCCGTATGATCCTCCACGCGCTTCACGCCGGGGATGTTCTCCGCTGCCACACGAACCGCATCGACGGCCTCCATTGACTGGAAAACGCCCCACAGGTGCACGACGCCGTCGGTGACGACAATATTGCGTCCCGCGAAGCTCCACTTATGCCCTGCCAGTTCACCCATCAGCATCGCGCGAATCTCGGCGTCCGGGAGCGAAACGTCCGTCGCCGGCTCGTCCGGCACGCTCGCGAGCGCCTGCACGAGATTAGCGCGGCTCAGAATGCCCACGAGCCGCCCCGCTTGCGTCACGGGTACGCGTTTGATGCGCCGTGTTTCGAGCATGCCGGCCACCTTGCCGAGCGGCGTGTCGGGCTCGACGGTCACCACGTCGGTGCTCATGACATCACGTACCTTCACCGCATGGGTCTTGATGTAGTCGCGTGCTTCATGGCTCGCGCTCCACAGATCGAGCCACGAGGCTCGCGTGCGCTCGTCGGTGCCGATTTCGCTGCGGCGAAGCAGATCGCCCTCGCTGATCATCCCGACGACTCGCCCGTCGGCATCGAGAACCGGCGCGCCGCTGATGCCGTTGTCGACAAAGATTCTGGCGACCTCACGAACGGTCATGTCGGGTGTAACTGATATCACGTTGCTGGTCATGACATCGGATGCGCGCATGGTAAGCCTCCTGAAAAGTTAGGGTCCTTCGATTCGGAGGATTCGCCGCTGCGGCCATCGGTATCCGGGCGTCGGCGGGTCCTCGTGTAGTTTGAGATTAAGCCCGCGCGCGAAGCACTCGTTTGACATGGATCATCTCGAGGGCCGACGCGTGAACACGCCGGTTTATCCACCGTGACCGCGTGCCGCAACGGCAGGTTCGACAAGCTAAGGGGGACGCGAGCGCCTGCCCGGCTCGCGTTCTCTCTTCACCCGCAGTACGGATGGATCGTTCGGAGGTGAACCACGGCAAGTCAAGATGGGCGCACGAAGGCAAAGCGAGGGATGGATCAGGGCGGAACCAGCCACCGCTCACACGCATCACTTAGGCTCGGCAGGACATTCCGGCGGCTGAACCGACAATGTGTTCGACATCTTGAGCTGGATCCAGTCCATCCCTTCGCGCAAGCCAGCCAGTACGGCTTCGCGTTCAGTGGGAAAGATACTGCTGTGCATGAACGCGTGCCTGAACATTCCCTCGCGCTGGCGATGGCTCAACTGGATATGGCAGTCGAAACCGCCCTCTGTGCGATGTGTCGTTGCGGCGACCGACCAGTCGGCGTCGCCCACGTTGCCCGAAATCGTCATGAGTCGCTCCTTGCTTCTTAAGATGCGTCGTCGATGCGCCACGCGCGGCGGCGCCTGCCGCCGCAAGCAAGCGTGCCTATCCCACCGACAGATTGTCGACAACCGCGCGTACACCCGGCGCCGACCATGCCACGCCGCGCACGGCCGAGCGCTCCGCCAGCGAATCGACGGTGCCCGTCAGCGTGACCGTTCCCTCGTGCACCTTGACGCCGATGCGCTTCGCTTCGCGTTCGGCGTGTCGTTGCAGCGCCTTGCCGATCTGCTCGCCGATATCCAGCGCCGCCGCATCGCCGCCTACCTCGATGAGGTTGGAGACCCCTAGCACGCCGCGCATGCTGGAGATTGTGCGGTTAGCGATATGGCTTTGATAAGCCCAGTCAACCTCGCCGCGCAACGTCACCCAGCCTTTCTCGACCTGCACCTTGACCGCCTCTTCGCTCAACCCGACCGTCCAGCGAATAATGGCGCGAACCGCGTTGGCGATCTCCTCGTCGGTTCTCACGTCCGTATGCAGCAGCCGAACGTCCATTTCCACGACGACGGCCTTCACCCCCGCCACCCGCTGCGCAGCTTTTTCCGCTGCGAGCTTCTCGGCGTAGCTCACCAGATGGCCCGATAGCGTCACGACGCGATCATGCACCTCGACACCGATGTCCGTGGCGTCGACCGACGGATCCCACTCAAGCTCTTCTTCGACCTGCCGTTTCAATTCCATGTCCGACTTCATTGCGTGCTCCTCGGTTGCATACCGTGATGCGGCGTCGCATGACGCACGAAGCCTGCTTTGCGCCAGGCGACGCGGGATCAGTTGATCTGCAGGCGCTTGCGCTCGGATGTCGCCTTCTTCGGCAGCGTCAGCGAGAGCACACCGTCCTTGTACTCGGCCGCCGCAGCGCTTTCATCGACTTCGCTCGCCAGTGAGAATGCACGGCTGACCGCGCCGGTATACCGCTCCCGGCGAAGCACGCGCTCGCCTTCCCTGGTTTCCTGATTCCGTTCGACTTTCGCGCTGATCGAAACGAGGTTGCCGTCGATCTTCACGTCGATATCCTTCTTCTCGACACCTGGCAGTTCAGCCTTCACGGTGTAGGCGCTATCGTTTTCGGTCACGTCGACCTTGATGTCGGAGAGCGGCGCTTCGCCGCCCGCGCCGCGTAGCGGCCGGAACAATCCCTGGAAGAGTTCCGACATGGGCTCAAGTGCAAACGGATCAAATCGGGTCAAGTTGCTCATTGTCCTGCTCCTGAAATAGTCAATGACATTACGGATACGAACTCTCGTTGCATGCCTTGTCCCGCCCTGCTTGACGCATAAGCTGCAGGCCGTGACCGGCGCATCCCAGTGTGCTTCGATGCACGCCGTTCGCTGATCGCATCAAACACGCTGTATCACTGACTTTAGGCTCATCGGCGCCGCACCGATTGACATGTATCAAGCGACCCGCATCGCACACCGATGCTTCAGAAAGCATGATTTCGGTCAAATGACTCCGGCGCTGCGCCTCTATCCTGAGACCTGGATTTCCCGATGGAGACGACCATGGCCGACCACCCGGCACCCGCGCCGCATCTGCCCACTCACGCACGGCAAAGCGAACGGCTCGCGCAGCGCGGCTGGCGTGCGCTCGATCGCGCCATGCAGCGTCCCTGCACGTACCGCCACCCGGCGGGCCGGATCCGCCGTATCGAAACGCACCTGTCCGTGGTCTACCTGGCGGGGCGCTACGCGTACAAACTCAAGAAGCGCGTCAATCCCGGTTTCGTGGATTTCACCCGCGCCGACGCGCGCGAACGCGCATGCGCTGCCGAGTTCGGACTAAACCAGCGGTTCGCGCGCGAACTCTATTGCGGCGTCGCGATGATTGCGCGCAGGGGCCGCGTGTACCGGATCGGGGGGACGGGCCGTATGACCGAGCACGCCGTCCGGATGCGACGCTTCGATGCGCAGGAGAGTTTCATAGCGCTGCACGCGCGCGGCGAACTCGGTTTTGCGGAGATCGATGCACTCGCGGGGCAGCTCGCCTCATTTCATCGGCGCGCACCACGCACACCGCCGCGCAGCGTCTTCGGCACAGCACCGTTTGTTCAGCAGCAGATGCAAGCTGTGCTGCAGGCGCTCGAACGCGAAGCCGGTACGCGGCTTCCCGAGCGAATCGCCGCCTGGTGTGACGGCGAAGGCAAGCGTCTCGCAGGCCATTTCGATGCGCGCCGCGCGGGCGGCCTTGTACGCGAATGCCATGGCGACCTGCACCTGGATAACATCGTGCGCCGCGGTAAGCGCGTGCTCATGCTCGATTGCATCGAATTCGACGCTGCGTTGCGCTGGGTCGATGTCGCCAGCGACCTGAGCTTCCCCCTGATGGATCTGCACGCGCACGGCCGGCCGGATCTCGCGGCGCGCCTGCTCAACGGCTGGCTGCAACGTACCGGCGATTTCTCCGCGCTGCCCGCGCTGCGCTACTACATGGTCTACCGTGCGCTAGTGCGCTCCCTCGTGGCATTGTTGAAAGCGCGCGCTCATCGTTGCGATGACCGCTTTGCGCAGGCCGCGCCATACCTGAAGGTGGTGGAGCGCATGATCGCTCCGCAGCGGCCCTGCCTGCTGCTGTGCCACGGCTACAGCGGATCGGGCAAATCGGTGGCGAGCGAAGCGCTCGCGAGTCTGATCGGCGCCGTGCGGCTGTCGAGCGACGTCGAGCGCAAACGCGCCCGCCCCTTCGTCCCCGTCGATCCCCGGCCTCTGCCGGCGGCGGCCTACTCGCCTCACTCGATCGATCAGCATTACGATGTGCTGCAGCAACTGGCGCAACAGGTGCTGCTGGCCGGCTATCCTGCACTGGTCGACGCCAGCTTTTTAAAGAGCCTGCATCGTAGCCGCTTCATCGCGCTCGCGCGCTCGCTGGCGGTGCCGGTGCTGTTACTCGATTTCCATGCGCGCGCGCATCAACTCAAGCTGCGGGTGCAGGCGCGTGCCGCCGCGTCTCAGGCGGCGTCCGATGCGGGGCCGCTCGTGCTGATCCGGCAACTGGCAAACGAGGAACCGCTTTCCGCCGAAGAAATGCAGCAAACGGTGAGCTTCGATACGGAAGTGCCGCTCGCCAATTTTGGCCATATGGGTTACTGGCGAAAGTTGCTGCGACGGCTATGCGAGCCGCGAGCAGCCACGGCGCCGGAAGTGGCGCACGGATAGCGCCGCGTACTGGAGCGACAGGATGGCGCTCCGACGGCGGCCTTCTCCGCGCCGCTATGCGGCTACCGGCTAGCGGCTAGCGGTCACTTCCAGCTGCGAGCCGGAATAACGTCGGAATAACGTGGATCACGGTTCGAGAACATAGGTTCCTGGTGCGTCGGCAAGACTGTGGCCAATCGTGCGCGCATCGATGTCGCCGCTCGACTGCCCGCGCAGCCAGCGCGACAGGCATGGCCACCACGATCCGTCGATCACTTCGGCACTTTCCAGAAATACATGCCGGCTGCGATAGGCGGCGTCCGCTGCGCGGCTTGCGCAGCGATAGTGCCGCCCTGGATGACCGGGTTCGGACACGATACCGGCGTTGTGCCCCCCAGAAGTCAGAACGAAGGTCAGCGGGTTGTGCGTGAGCAGATGCAGTTTGTACACCGAACGCCAGGGCGATACATGGTCGCGCTCGGTGCCAACCACGAACATCGGCGTCTCGATGTCCGACAGCGCAACCGGCTTGCCATCCACGCAGTAGCGCCCCGCCGCCAGGTCATTGTTCAGGAACAGCCCCCGCAGGTACTCGCTATGCATCCGGTACGGCATGCGGGTGGTGTCCGCATTCCATGCCATCAGATCACTGGGTTTCGAACGGCGGCCGAAAAGATATTCGCTCATCGAGCGTGACCAGATCAGGTCTCGCGCGTTGAGCAACTGGAACGCCGCGGCCATCTGCTCTCCGTCGAGAAATCCTTGCTTCCACATCAGCGCATCGAGTGCCGCCAGCGCGCTTTCATCGATAAACAGGCCCAGTTCGCCGGGTTCGCCGAAGTCGGTCTGCGCGGCGAGCAGCGTGATACTGCGTAACAGAGCGCCATGACCGTCGCGCGCGAGCGCGGCGGCGGCGATCGTCAGCAGCGTGCCGCCCAGACAATAGCCGATCGCATGCACCGGGGAATCGTCGCAACGCTTTCGGACTTCGGCGAGCGCCGCCAGCAGGCCGCGCGACAAATAGTCGTTCAGTCTCGCGTTGCGGAATTCCGCGCCCGGATTACGCCAGGATATCGCGAACACCGTATAACCCTCGCCAACCAGATAGCGGATCAGCGAGTTGTGCGGCTGAAGATCGAGAATGTAGTACTTCATGATCCACGAGGGCACAATCAGCAGCGGCTCCCGGGCACTTCGTGGGGTCGACGGCGCATACTGAAGCAGTTCGCAGAACGCATTGCGCCAGACCACCTTACCGGACGTGATTGCGACTTCATTGCCCGGCGTAAAGGGGCCGCGCGCCACACACGGTGCGCCGCGCAGCCGACGGTTGAGTTCCTCCAGATCGGCATTCCAATGATTCGCGCCGGCGATGAAGTTCGCGCCGCCCGTACGGAACGCGGTTTCCAGCACAGCCGGGTTGGTCAGCACGAAATTGGCGGGCGAGCAGGCATCGAGCCATTGCCGTGCGAAAAATTCCACGATCTGGGCGTGATGTGCTTGCACCCCCGATACATCAGTTGTCGCCACGTGCCACCACTGCTGGATTTCCAGAAACCCGTCGCGGTACTGGCTGAATGGCCATTGGTTCCAGACCGCTGCGGCAAAGCGCGGATCTCCCTGCGATAGAGGCGACGCCGTCGATGCCGCTTCAGGCAAATCCGCTTCGTCCAGCACGGCCGGGCCAATCACCGTCGACGTTGCCCACGACGTAAGCGCTTGCAAAATGTGCGATGTCAACGCCAATCCTTTGCCTGGCGAAATGGCAAGATGGATGAACCAGTCCTGGGCGGCGAGCCACAGCGCCGCCGGCGAAAGTCCGGCCGTGAGGTTGGTGATCGCGGCGTGCATGGCACGGTCCAGCTGGTCGTAAGCGCCATCCGTGCCCGGCGGTGGGCATTCGTCCGGCGATCGCGCAGCGTGCGTTGCGCGCAAGGCCGCTTCCTTGCCCGGAAATTGTGTGACGCTCGCCAAATTGTCGTTTTTCATCGCATGCGCATGCCACCGTTGATGGCGAAATCCGCGCCGGTGACGAAGCCGGCGTCGTCCGAGCAAAGAAAGGCCACGAGGGCTGCGACCTCGTCTGGTTGGCCTAAACGGCCCACCGGAATCTGCGGCAGGATTTTCGTTTCCATCACCTCCTGCGGGACGTCTGCGGTCATCGCCGTGGCCAGGTAGCCAGGCGAGACCGAGTTGACGGTCACGCCGTGTCTGGCCACCTCCAGCGCGAGCGACATCGTGAAGCCGTGAATGCCGGCCTTCGCTGCAGCGTAATTGGTCTGCCCGAACGCTCCGCGCGCGCCGTTCACCGAGCTGATATTGACGACCCGCCCGAACCCCTGTTCGAGCATCCCGCCAAGCAGCGGCTTGGTCATGTTGAACATGGAATCCAGGTCGGTGCGCAGCACCCTGTCCCACTCTTCCTTGCTCATCTTTGCGAAGGTCGAGTCGCGGGTGATGCCTGCGTTGTTCACCAGAACGTCCACCGTCCCGAACTCGGCCAGCACACGCCCGGCGCATTGCGCGCAGGAATCGAAGCTGGACACGTCGGCCTCAAACGCGACGAAATGCCGGCCGGCATCGCGTTCATGCGTGAGCCAGGTCGCAACGTGATCGTTGCGCTCGGAATGCGACATGGCAACCACCATGCCCGCATCGTGAAGACGCCGGCTGATCGCGGCGCCCAAACCTCCCATGCCGCCGGTGACGAACGCAACCCGTTTAGCCGACATGACGACCCCCCTGCTGGTCGTAGCCGCTGGAGGATGGCGGCCGCGTCGAATTCGCCGGTCCGGCCGCAGTATCCTCGCTTGCGTCACCGCCGCCCGTTGGCCGGTAAGGCGTCTGCGCCGCCGTGCTCCGAATGCGCTGCAGCCACTCCTGCCACAGCAGCATGGCCGGACTGCTCGGGGCCTGCATGGGCCATGGGCCGCCGCAGGCTGATTGCCAGGTCGCCAGCGCCTCGCGCAGGCCCTCACTGCACGCGCTTTGCAGCCGCACGGCGGAACTCATTGTTTGCTGCCACAGGTTGGCCGTCGTCGCTGTGTAGTCGCGCGCCACGGTATTGCAAGAGGCCGTGAGCTTGCTCAGGTCGTGAGCGGCCAGCGCCGCAGTGCGAATACCGTCCACTGCCGCCACGTCACGCCGGATGCGCTGTGTTTCGAATTCGCAGGCCTGCTGTCGGGCTTCGAGGCCGAAACTCAGCATTTGCAGCACAAACGTAAGGTTCGCGCGGTACAGATCGAAGGGTGTGACGGGTTTGCCTGTCATGATGGGATCTCCTGACGTGATGAAGCGGGCCGCATACGCGAAGTGAGAAGCTGCGGCGAACGGGGAGGTGCAGCAGCGGTGCGACCAATGTAGACGCAGCGGCGAGATTCCGGTTGACCTGGGTCAAGCGCCAGATGGCCCGCCACGAACCCGGGCGCGTTGCGCTGTCCGCGCGAGCCGCGCCGCCATATGTTCGCGGCGGTGGTAAGCGGCGTGAAGCGCGCTGAACAAAGGCGGCAGACACGCATCATTCGGCGTAACGCTGAACAAAGGCGGCAGAAACTGCATCATTCGGCGTAAACTGGCGTGTCTCTGCGTTACCCTGCATTGAACCGATCGTTCGCGTTTCACGCCCTTTGTCGGAGATACAGGTGATTTTTAACTGGAACGATGCAAAACGTAATGCAGGAGCGGCGAACGGTTCCGACGTACCGTTGGAGGACCGCTATCAATTGCTGATCGACGCGGTGCAGGACTATGCGATCTTCATGCTCGATTCGACGGGACACGTCGCAAGCTGGAACGGCGGCGCGTGCAAGATAAAGGGCTACGCGCCCGATGAAATAATCGGCCGTCATTTCTCGATCTTCTATACGCCGGAGGACATCGCAACCGACAAGCCTGGCCGCGAACTGGCGCAAGCGAGCGCGCAGGGCCGCGTGGAAGACCAGGGCTGGCGCGTGCGGCGCGACGGCTCCCGTTTCTGGGCGGACGTGACGATCACGGCGGTGCACGACCCGTCCGGCGCCTTGCTCGGTTTTGCCAAGATAACCCGCGACATGACCGAGCGCATGCGGCTCGCCGAACTCGAGCACGCCATTGAGTTGTCGACGCAGATGCAGCTCACGCGCGAAGACGAGCAAAGGCACATTGCCCGCGAGTTGCATGACGATCTCGGCCAGCAGCTCACCGCGCTCAAGATGGGTGTCGCCGCACTGGAGCCGCGGCTCGCGGCGAGCAGCGAGGCCCCCGCGGGGCTTGCCGCCACGCATGACCTGCAAGCCCAGATCGACAGCATGATGGCCTCGCTGCGCCGCATCGCGGCCAACTTGCGGCCGCCCCTGCTGGACGATCTCGGTCTATCCGCGGCGCTCGAGTGGCTGGTAGACGATTTTACGCATCGCTTCAAGGTGGCCACGAGGCTGCACGTTGGCATCGACGACACGGGCGTCACGTCGTTCGCGGCCACTGCTCTTTTCCGCATCGTGCAGGAAGCGCTGACGAACGTGGCCCGACATGCGCACGCCAGCGAAGTGGTGATCGATATATCGAGCGACGCTGATACCTGCACGGTCTGCGTCGCGGACAATGGCCATGGCACCGAGTTGGGAGACGCCAGCGAGCGCGGCTCGTTTGGCTTGCTCGGCATGCGGGAGCGGGTGCGCCAACTGCGCGGCGTTCTGACAATCGATAGCGCGCCCGGCAAGGGATTCCGGATCGTCGCACGTGTCGCGCTCAGTGCGATTCGCCCGGATCAGGACCAGCCGGATTGACCGTTTCGACCGGAGCGCCCGCCACGCCTGCTTCGGCGCCGCGCGCCTGTACGTCTTTCCTCAGCGCGGCGATCTCAGCGCGTAGTGCCTTGATGTCGCGATGCATTTCGCGGCGCAGGATCCGCTCTTCCTGTTCGACGAAAATTGCGGCGATGCTGGCAAACACCAGCGACAGCAGCCCGTAGCCGAGTAGCACCACGAACGCGGCAAGCACTCGCGATGCGGGTGTGGTCGGCGCCATGTCGCCATAACCGACTGTCGCGCTGCTTTCGAATGCGAGCCAGACACCCTCAGCGTAGGTGTGCACGCCCGGTTCGAGCCAGTAGAACCCCGCTCCCGCCAACGCGACCAGCAGTGCAGCTGTCACAAGCAGCGGCAACAGGCGCCCGGGCGAGAAGAAGCTGCGCAGCGACACGACGATACGCACCGCAACGAGCCCCACGAACAGGATGCGTAACACCCATTCGACCGACGACCACGGCGATATCCCCCACGCCACGCTGGCTACCGCGCCCGCTGTAATCAACACATCGTAGCCATTGCGCGCGAGAAACCGTTGCGGCTTGTGGCTCAGACAGGCAACGCGGGCAAGGACCGTCCCGAATCCGGTGAACATGCAGGCATACAGCGCACGCCCCGCCGGATGAAGTCCGGATGCGGCGGCCAGTTCGAAATAGAACGCCGGAATGGCGAGCAGACTGAAGGCGAACAGCGCCCACTGCATCCATTGCCACGCCTGCACGGCGCGTGCACCGTCGTGGGCGTCGACCCCGGCAAGACCCGCAACACGCAGGCTCTCCTTCATCTCGACACCGTCATCATGATGGCGCGCCGATGAACGGGCGAAAATCCGTTTCGACCGCGCGAATCTGTTCAGCACACGTTCCGTACAACCAGCCGGGAGTGCCGTCCGTGCGATACATACCCCGGCAGATCCCCTTGATCCGGATGGTCGACATGCCGCTGGCGTCGCTGGTCCGCGTCGCCCACACGTAGACGGCGCCGAACTGGTGCGGCTCGGCGGTTTCGATCGTCGTGTCGTCCGCATGGCGGATCGGCGTCACGGAGCGCTGCGCCACGTACAGTCGGGTGCGTTTCCATAACTGGCCACAATCGACGCGAGCGGAACAGTCCACGTATGCCAGGTCACGCGCTTTTTCAAGCGCGATTTCAGTGTCGCGGTGTGACGCAATCCGCGCTTCGGTACTGCAGCCAGCCACGATGATCGTCAGCAGCGCAACGGCTGCCATCCCCGAGTTTTTCATATCGACCCTGCCCGCTTCACGTTCAACGGCGCGAAGTGCCGTCGCAAGCCATTCGCCTCTTTTAGAAAGTACGGGCGGGACGTTGCAGAGGATTTGACCTAAATCATCCTCCATCGTGATGAGCGGATTCCGGGCGCTGCCAATTTTCCCGAATTTCCCTTCGCGCGCCATCGTGTAGGGAAATGCTGACACCGACGCCGGAATACCTACCGGTGTCTCAGCGTCACCTGATTTATACGGGCCGTTCGATGGCCTTTACTTAACTCATCGGAAGCAGCAATCGAAACATCCGTGCCGCCAGAAACACAGCCGCCCCCCTCTGCCCATGTAAACAGGAGATCATCATGTCCGACGCCGCTTTCTCCGCTCAGACGATGTCCACTGGTGGCCAGCTGCGCGATGCACTCGACACCGGCGACGATTTGAACCGGATTCTCGCGCTTGCCCGCGAGGCAGGCATGCTGATCACGCTCGACGGCCAGATCGGCCGCGAGAAGTATCAGAGCGTCGCCGGTTCGCTCAACGCGTTCCGACGCTTCGCGCAAGCGCTTTCCAATGCGTCAGCGCAACCGCCGAGGCATTGAGGGGGCTCCCGGACCGTGTACGGCCACTCATGACTGCGAGGTACGCGTGATGAAGCTGACTTTTCTTGGCGCGGCGGAAACCGTCACTGGTTCGAGATATCTGCTGGAAGGTGCGGGGCTGCGGGTGCTGATCGACTGCGGGTTGTTTCAGGGCACGAAGAATCTGCGTCTACGCAACTGGAACCCGTCGCCGATCGATGTCGGCAAGCTGGACGCCGTGATTCTGACTCACGCGCATCTCGATCACAGCGGCTATCTACCCGTGCTCGTTCGAATGGGCTATCGCGGACCGGTCTACTGCACGCGCGGCACCCGCGACCTCTGCCAGATCATGCTGCGCGACAGCGCCAGACTGCAGGAAGAGGAAGCGGCCTATGCGAACCGTCACGGCCTGTCGAAACATCATCCAGCGCTGCCGCTTTACACGCTGGAAGATGCCGAGAATGCACTTGAGTTGCTCGACCCGCGCGATTTCGATGTGCCTAAAAAATTGAACGACCATGGGTGTTTCCGCCTGCTGCCTGCGGGGCACATTCTCGGCGCCGCGAGCGTGGTGTTGTGCGTCGAAGGCAAGGTCATTGCCTTCTCGGGCGACCTCGGCCGGCCGGAGGACCCCATCATGCGCGCGCCGATGCCGCTGGCGCATGCCGATTACCTGGTCGTCGAATCCACCTACGGCGACCGGCTTCACGAGAAAGCCGATCCCGCCACCGAACTGGCGGAAGTTTTTGCGAGCACTTTCCGGCGCGGCGGCATCGTCGTGATTCCGTGTTTCGCGGTGGGACGCGCGCAATCGATCCTTCACTACATCGCACAATTGAAAGCCACCGGCCGGATGGCCAATGTGCCTGTTTTTCTCGACAGCCCGATGGCGACGAGCGTCACCCAGCTTTACCAGCATCACGTCGGCGAACATCGGCTGAGCACGGCTCAAGCCAATGCGATCAGCCACGCCGCACAGATGGTTCGCACCGTCGACGAATCCAAGGCAATTCTGGGCCGGCATGGACCCATGGTCATCATCGCGGGCAGCGGCATGGCGACCGGCGGCCGGGTCGTGCACCACCTGAAAGCCTTTGCTCCCGATCATCGCAACACGATCGCGCTGGTCGGCTATCAGGCGGCGGGCACGCGCGGCGCCGCGCTGGCCGCCGGCGCGCCGACCATCAAGATTCACGGCGACTATGTGCGGGTGCGCGCATCGGTCGTGAGCCTCTCGTCGTTGTCGGCCCACGCGGACTACGGCGAGGTGCTGTCGTGGTTGCGCTCGATACCCGATCCGCCGCAGCGCACGTTCGTCACGCACGGCGAACCGGCCGCCGCGGATGCGATGCGCCGCCACATCGAAGAGACTTATCACTGGCGCTGCGAAGTGCCGCTCTACGCTCAAACGGTCGATTTGCCCGGCGCCGTGGACGATGCAGCGATCGATCCGTGCGCCGCCGTCGCGGACTGGCCAACGGATCACCGCTTACCGGCGGCCCCAAACGGGAGCGACAGGCCTGCGCCATAAGAAGCGCTCTTCTCCATTCGATTCGAACTGATCCAGATCAATCTGCGTGCGCCGCAGCCTGACACAGTGGCAACGTGGATTCGTGCAGGAGACCATGACATGAGCGCATTGCCGCAGACGGCCGCGTGGGCCGTCGACGAACATCAGCTGGACCCCGCCGCGAGCGTCGAAGACAAGCTGCGATTCGCAATACGCTATGCCGTGCTGGCGCCGTCGAACCACAACGCGCAGCCGTGGCACTTCATCGTGAATGGCGACAGCGTGAGCCTCTGCGCCGACCGGTTGCGCGCATTGCCGGTGGTCGATCCGTTCGATCGCGAGCTGATCATGAGTTGCGGTGCGGCGCTGTTCAATCTGCGCGTGGCACTGAGCTACTTCGGGCTTGCCTACGCGATCACCCTCTTCCCGTGGCGTGCCGATCCCGACGTGCTGGCGCATCTGCGCATCGTCGACGGCGGTCACCGCGACACCGGTCTTGCCCCCCTGTTTCAGGCGATTGCCCGCCGCGTCACCACCCGCGAGATCTTCGCGGACGAGCCGCTGCCCCCGGCTATCCAGCGACAACTCGTGGAAGCCGCAGAAGCGGAAGGCGCGGACGTGATTTGCGTCTCCAACGCGTCACTGCGCGAGACGCTCGCCGAGCTGGTCGCCGAAGCCGACCGGCTCCAGTTCGAGGATCCGCGTTTTCGCCGCGAACTGGCCAGCTGGGTCCATCCGCGACGCCGCGAAGACGGCATGCCGGCCCTCTCCGCAGGCCTGAGCGCACTGCTCGACCTGGCGGCACCCGTGCTCACCTCGGTCATGCGCACCTTCGACCTCGGCGGCGGCCTCGCGGCGGCGCATCATGCGCTCGCTGCGGGCTCACCGCTGCTGATCTGCGTGGCGATGCCGACGGACGACGCTTCCGCGTGGCTGGCAGCCGGCCAGGCGCTCGAACGCCTGTTGCTGGTCGCCGCGAATGCCGGGTTGACGGCGTCCTATCTGAATCAACCGATCGAATTGAGCGCCTTGCGTGAGCGGCTGCGCACGGCGCTGGCGACGGACGCGACACCCCAGATCCTGTTGCGCGTCGGCCGTGCGGAGCCCGTGCCCCATTCGCCGCGCCGCCCGCTTGCCGAGGTGGTGTCATGAGGCCCGGCCCCGGCCCAACGCCTGTTCGATGAGGTTGCCATGAGACATCTGTTCAGACTCGGCACTGAGCCGCGCGATCCAGCACGTGCACGCCCGGCCACCGGCCGCGCGGCTTCGCATATCACGCTGCCACTACCCATGCTGAGCGGCGGCCTGCTGATCATGGAAGCCTTTTCGAAACGGCGCACGACTCGCCGCTTCGCGACGACCGGGCTCGACGAATCGACACTGAGCCAGTTGCTCTGGGCCGCCGACGGCATTGACCGCATCGGACCCGACGGCAACAACGGACGCACGGCGCCGTCGGTCCTCGCCTTGCACGAGATCGACATTTATGCGGCGCTCGCGTGCGGCATCTACCGCTACGATCCGCTGCACCATGGTCTCGATCTGGTGGTCGCGGCCGATCTACGCGGTTTGACGGGGTATCAGGAATTTGTCGGCGAGGCGCCGCTCGAACTGGTGTATGTCGCCAACCTTGCCCGCATGCACGACATTGCCCCATCGCAGCGCGAGCCATTTGCGTATGCAAGTGCTGGGGCGATCATGCAAAACGTCTACCTATTCTGCGCGGCCGCCGGATTGGCGGTTGCCGCCCGCAGCTGGCTCAACCGCAGCGCATTGGGCGTCGAGATGCACCTTGGGCGCGACAGTGTGCCGGTCCTCGCGCAAACCATCGGCCACTTCGATTTCGCCGATGCGCATGACGCGGGCTGATGCAGGTACGAGCCGCGTTGTGGCGGAAGTCATGCCGGAAGTGTCATGCCTGACGTGATACATGCAGCGCAGAGGCCGCCAGATGCCGTTACTTCCGATCGTTACTTCTGATCGTTCCACCCGCCGCCCAATGCAACGTACAGCGCCACGGTATCCTGAAGTCTTTGCGCCACGCCTTGCAACCACGCGATTCGCGCCTGGTGATATTGCTGATCCGCAACCAGTATCTGCAGATAGCCTATCGTGCCCGCGTCGTAGTCGATCCTGATCAGGTGCAGCGCCTGGGCCGCGGCATCCATCGCCCGCGTTTGCGCATCCAGCGCACGGGCATCGTTGTCGAGCGCGCGAAGCACATCCGCCACCTCGCCGAAAGCGCTCAGCACGACCTGCCGGTATGCAGCGCGCTCCTGCGCATACGCATCGAGGGCCGCCTTTCGCTGGAACCAGAGCGTGCCGCCGTGAAACACGGGCGCAGTGATGTCGGCAGCCACTGCCCATATCTGCCCGCTGCGATGCAATAACGTGCTCATGGACGAATTGTCATAGCCGCCGGAAGCACTGAGGGTAACGCCGGGTAACAGATTGGCCGTCGCGACCCCAATGTTTGCGCTCGCCACGTGAAATGCGGCTTCGGCTTGCAGAATGTCTGGACGACGGCGCACGAGCGACGCGGGCACCGTATCGGGCAAGGTGGACGGCAGCGCGATATCGCCGAGTGAAAGCTCAGGCGCGTGCCACTGCGCCGGCACCATGCCCGACAGCACCGCAAGCAGATCTTCCGCCTGCGCGCGCTTCTGGGCGAGCGCGGGCACCGAGGCCTCAAGCGTGGCCTGTTCGTTTTCGAGCGTGAGAACCGCCGAGTACGCACTGGTGCCCGCGTCGGACTGCGCCCGCGTGATGCGAACCTGTTCCTGCAATAGCCCGATCATTTCACTGGTTGCGGCAATCTGATCGGTATATGCCGCGCGCGCGATCATCGTGTTGACCACGTTGGCCGTGAGCGTGAGATAGGTCGCGAGCACACTATAGCGCTGCGCGTCTTCGCGCGCGCGCAATGCCTCGACCATGCGCGCCCGGCCCCCCCAGATATCGAGCACATAGCTCACGCTGGCAGAGAGCGTAAACAGATTGAAGAGCGTCGACGGCTGATCGGAGCCGAGCCGCAGCGGTGAAAATTTCTGGCGGGACGCGCCGAAACCCGCATCGATCTGCGGAAAGAATATGCCGGCGCCCGCGCGCATTTCATCTTCACTTTGACGCAGCGCGGCCTGGGCGCTGTCGATCGTCGCATTGCCGGTCAGCGCTTCGTCGACAGCGTTGTCAATCGCCAGGGAGCCGAACAGCGTCCACCAGTCGGAAGGCAGATCAGCTTGCGCGGAGAACGTCTGCGAGGCGCCAGCCGCCTGCATCGGCTCGGCGGGCAGCCCGCCCGTCACAAACTGATCGACCTTTGGCGGCGGTGGCCGTGAGAAGTTCGGCCCCATCATGCAGGCATCGAGCGGCAATGCGAGCAGCAATACCGCCGCCCGCCGCAGCAGGCGGCGCATACGAGCGCACGCGGGAACACGGCGCGTGTCATCCGGCGGCGATATAGACATCGACGAGCTGTCCTGGGTATAGACGCGCGCCCTTTGGCAACGCGACACGGAAAATCACCGGCAGCACGCGCACATCGACGCGTTCGGTGCGCTGATCGCTCAGTTCAATTTTGGGCGACACGTAGGGCTGGATTCGCATGAACTCCAGCGGCGCCTCGAGATGGGTGCCACGCACGAACATGCGCGCTTTCAGCGCATGAGGGTCGGGCAGGCGGTCGATCAGAATTTCATCGACGTAACAGCGCACGGCCAGTTGCCCAGCGGGTGAGCCAATCACCAGCACCGGCGCCTGGCCCTTCGCATAGGGCTCGTACACCCCTAGCGGCGACACGTACGAGCCTTGCGCTGCATTGACTGATAGCACCACGCCGTCGGCCGGCGCGCGTATCGTGTATTGCGCCACCAGCGCGTCCGCCGAGTCCGCGGCCTTGCGCAACGCGTCGACCTGTTTCTGCTGATTCCGGATGTCGTAGATCCATGCGCCGGCCCGCGTGAGGTTGTACTGCCGCGTGACCACGTCGAGATTTGCGCGGGCAACCTTCAGCGCGTTCACCGCGTTGTCAAGCGTGTCCTTGCTGACCGCTTTCGTGTCGATCGCAAATGCCTTCTGCTGCTTGTCGAACTGATCCTGCGCCATCTTGAGGCTCGCGGCCGCCGCGCTGACCTGGGCGCTCGCCACGTCCAGCGTTTCCTTGCGTGGCTGGGACTTCAGTTCATCGAGCATGGCCGCGGCTGCTTCCGCCTGCGCGGCGAGCTGGGCGGCCGTTGCGCGCTGCACCGAATCGTCGATCGTGAGCAGCACGTCGCCTGCTTTCACTGCCGCACCTTCGCGTGCGCTCACCCTGGTCACCGCACCGGCCACATTCGGATAAACGTTGATGTTTTCCCCGGCCGGCTGATCGCTTTCGACGATACCCTGCGCGTACACGCCGCGCGCGTACGGATTCGCAGCGGGACTGAAGACCGGCGGCTGCGGCACCTGTTGCTGGCCGTAGACAAATGCCGCCACAATGCCCGCGATAAAACCGGCGATGGCGAACGCGAAGACGAGCGTGCGTTTCATTTCGCACTCCCGAGGTCGACGCTTTTGAGTCGACCGTCTTCCATGTGCAGGATACGATCGGCGTAGTCGAAGATGCGGCTGTCGTGTGTGACGATGACGATGCAGCGGTGCTCGTTGAGCACCTGATGTTTGACGAATTCGATAATGCTGCGACCGGTGTCGCCGTCGAGCGATGCGGTCGGTTCGTCGAAGACAAGGATGTCCGGCTGGCTCACGATGGCGCGCGCGATCGCCACGCGCTGCTGCTCTCCACCCGAGAGTTTCACGGGCGGGAGTTGCGCGCGGTTCTCGAGACCCACAATTTTCAGGTACCTGAGCGCGTCGCCGAGTGCTTCGTCCCACGGCCGCCGTTTCAGAATGAGCGGAATGGCCACGTTTTCCGCAGTCGTCAGCCGCCCGAACAGGTGGTAGTCCTGGAACACGAAACCGATGCGGTTGAGCCGGAAGTCCGCAATCGCGTCGTGCGGCTGTTTCCACAGATCGATGCCGTCCACCACGACATCGCCACTGTCCGGCCGCAGTATCCCCGAGATGACACTCAACAAGGTGGTCTTGCCGCTACCCGACGGCCCCACGATCAGCAGCATCTCGCCGAATCTCGCTTCGATCGATACATCGCGCAACGCACAGGTGCGCGCGTCGCCCTCGCCGAACCACTTGGTGACCGCCCGGGCGTCGATCGCCAGATTCGCCATGGCTAGCCCCGGAAGATGTCGAAGGGTTCGATCCGCAGCACGCGGCGGATACCCATGTAGCTGGACGTCGCGGCAATCACGATCACCATGCCGAACGCCAGCGCCAGATTACTGTAGGTGATCATGGCGGCGTAATCCGGAATGCGCAGCCGTGCGAGGCTGATCAATGCCACGCACAGGCCGACGCCGAGCCCATAACCTGTGAGTGCGGTGAACGTGGCCTGGAACAGGATCATCGCGACGAGTTCGTACCGCTTCGCACCGATTGCCTTCAGTGCACCGAATTTCTCGAGGTTCTCAAGAATGAACGTGTAGAACGTTTGTCCTGAAATGGACAGACCGACCACGAAACTGATCACGGTCATCAACATGATGTTGGTGCCGAGCCCGGTTTCGTACTTGTAAAAGTGCGATATCCGGTACATGAACTCGTTTTTCGTGAATGCCACGTAACCCATCGCCCGCACCGCCTGCTTGATGTGCGCGATGTCGGCATCTGACTTGGGTTCGACGAGAATGTACGAGGTGGTGTAACGGCTTGACGGAATGTATGTGACCGCGCGTTGATAAGTGGTGTATAGCGTGGGCGTGCCGAACAGGCCGCTGCTCGCCACTGTCGCGATGCCGACCACCACGCCCCGATGGTCATTGAGCTCGAAGTCGGTGCCGAGCGTCGGGTTCTTCAGCTTCACGAACTCGGCATCGTCGATCGCAATGAAACCATTTTCCGCATAGATGTCTTCGATCTTGCCCTGCTTCATGTGCGGCCAGCCGAACAGGCTCGCGTCGTCGAGACCGATCACCGTGACCGCCTGATACGTGCCGTCCCGCAGCTTGACCAGAGCCGCACCCGAATAGAGCGGTACAGCGTATTTCACGCCATCGACACTGCGCACCGCATCGAGCACGTAGCTCGGCATGCCGATGCTGCTCGCGATGGTCTGCACCGCCGGGTCCATCACCCATATTTTTGCGCCGATATTGATGACGGTCGATGACGATTTGTTGAGGATGCCGGCGAAGAGCGAGGTCATCTGAATCATCAGAAAGACGGCGAACGAAATGCCCACTAGCAACGCGGAGAATTTCGCGCTGTCGTTGATGAGAAGCTTGAACGCGAGCCGGAGGATGCCTTTCATGCTGTTCGCGGGATAGTCAGACGATGAAAGAAGTGTTCATCATCGTTCTTGTTGTGCTGTTGCGATTGATTTTCATCAAGGCTCCCGCTATTCGTGTCGCCCGCGAAAACCCTGCCGCGCTCCGCCTTTCAGTTGATATGCATCAACAGCGCCGCCCGTGGCTGGATCATAGTTGCCGTGCACCCACGCTGATCTGAGGCCGGCTCCACCATGTTGGAGCGTCGGCCCAGGCACCTCATGGCCAACAAGAGCCTTCCCGCATCGGTAAAGCGCTTTTCTTGCGTACTGCACGCTTTGCCCCTTCATGATTTATGTGAGGAGACTATGTCTACCATCGAATCGGTTGTCCCCAACAGCACCGCGCTGCACATCCCGCTTGCTCCGGATGCGAGCATCGACGGCATGCAGGCCTATCGCGCCCTCGTTGCCGAGGCAAGCCAGGACCACCAGGCATTCTGGGCACGCCTTGCCCGTGAACAGCTCGCGTGGCGCCGCCCATTCACGAAGGTGCTCGACGAGACGGATGCACCGTTTTATCGGTGGTTCGAAGACGGCGAGCTAAACGCGTCATATAACTGTCTCGATCGCAACCTGATCAACGGCCTGGCGGACAAGACCGCGATCGTCTTCGAGTCCGACGATGGGAAGATCACGCATGTGACCTATCAGGCGCTGTACCACCGCGTATGCCGGTTCGCCAACGCGCTGCGCGCGCGCGGCGTGAAAAAGGGTGACCGCGTGGTGATTTACATGCCGATGTCGGTGGAGGGCGTGGTCGCCATGCTCGCTTGCGCGCGCATCGGCGCGCCGCACTCGGTGGTGTTCGGCGGCTTCTCCGCGAAGTCGCTGCATGAACGCATCGTCGACGTCGGCGCATCTGCCGTCATCACCGCTGACGAGCAGGTTCGCGGCGGCAAGACGTTGCCGCTCAAAACGATCGTCGACGAAGCGCTCGCGATGGGCGGCACGGACGGCATCGGGACAGTGGCGATTTACCGGCGCACGGGCGGCCGGATTCCATGGATCGCAGGCCGCGACGCATGGTTGCACGAACTCGAAGCGGCGCAGCCGGACACCTGCGAACCCGAGTGGGTCGGCGCGGAGCATCCGTTGTTCGTGCTGTACACGTCCGGCTCGACAGGCACGCCGAAAGGCGTTCAGCACAGCACCGGCGGCTATCTGCTGTGGGCCGCGCTGACGATGAAATGGACCTTCGACATCAAGCCCGCCGACGTATTCTGGTGCACGGCGGACATCGGCTGGATCACCGGCCACACCTACATCTGCTATGGGCCGACCGCGGTTGGCGCGACGCAGGTGATCTTCGAAGGCGTGCCCACTTTCCCGAACGCGGGCCGCTTCTGGAACATGATCGAGCGCCACAGGGTCAGTATCTTCTATACGGCGCCGACGGCGATCCGCTCGCTCATCAAGTCCTCGGAGGCCGATAGCTCGGTGCATCCGGACAGCTTCGACCTGAGCAGTCTGCGTCTGCTCGGCACGGTCGGCGAGCCGATCAATCCAAGCGCGTGGACGTGGTATGCCCAGCATGTCGGCGGCGGCCGTTGCCCTGTGCTCGACACGTTCTGGCAAACGGAAACCGGCGGCCACATGATTTCCCCGCTGCCGGGCGCGACGCCCCTCGTGCCGGGCTCATGCACGTTGCCAATGCCCGGCATCGACGCGGCGATCGTCGACGAAACCGGTCACGAAGTGCCGAATGGCCACGGCGGCGTGCTCGTCATCCGCAAGCCGTGGCCCTCGATGATCAGAACCATATGGGGCAACCCGGAGCGCTTCCGGCATGGCTATTTTCCCGACGAGCTTGGCGGCAGGCTGTACCTTGCGGGCGACGGTGCGATCCGCGACATCGACACCGGCTACTTCACGATCACCGGCCGGATCGACGACGTGCTGAACGTTTCCGGGCACCGGCTCGGGACCATGGAAATCGAGTCGGCGCTCGCCGCGCATCCGCTGGTTGCGGAAGCCGCGGTGGTCGGCCGCCCGGACGACACCGCCGGCGAGGCAATCGTCGCATTCGTGGTGCTCAAGACGGCGCGGCCGTGCGCAGCCGACGCGAAGCGCGTGGCCGACGAACTGCGCGCGTGGGTGGGCAAAGAGATCGGCCCGATCGCCAAGCCCAAAGACATCCGCTTCGGCGACGCGATGCCGAAGACTCGCTCGGGCAAGGTGGTGCGCCGGCTGTTGCGCTCGGTGGCCAAAGGCGAAGTCATCGTGCAGGACACCTCGACGGTCGAAAACCCCGCGGTGATTTCACAATTCGCCGATGCCACCTGATTCCCATCTGACCCGAGAGCGATAACCGCTCGCCCAATTTGCCTCAAGCACGATCCGACCTCGCGCGTGCCCAGCGTGGACACGCGCTTATCCTAATTTCATCGTTCCTGCACGGAACGGAGGATGTCATCATGAATGTCAAGGCTCCCAATCCCGCTTCGCTCGGTCTCGCGGGTTTCGCATTGACGACGTGGCTGCTCAGCATGATCAACGCCGGCTGGTTCAGCGGCAATGCGATGGGGATGGTGCTCGCCGTCGCTTTCGCTTACGGCGGCACCGCGCAGGCGCTCGCCGGACTCATGGAGATTCCGCGCGGCAACACGTTTGGCGCGACCGCTTTCCTCAGCTACGGCGCTTTCTGGTGGTCGCTCGCACTGTTCGTGCTGTTTCTGCACGGCACGGTGCCGGCTGCCTTTATCGGCTGGTATCTGTTTCTTTGGGGTGTGTTTACGCTTTACATGTGGGTCGCGACATGGCGGGCCGCACGCGTGCTGCAACTGGTGTTTCTCTCGCTGTGGGTGACCTTCTTCGTGCTCGCGGCGAGCGAATGGACCGGCCTTGAATGGCTGCATCATGCAGGCGGGTATCTGGGCATGCTGACCGCGCTGCTGGCGTTTTATCTGTCCGCCGCGGAAATCATCAACGAGACCCACGGGCACGTGGTGTTGCCGACAGGTGCGGTAACCGCTCAACTTGCCGTGAGCCTGACGATTCAGGAAGAACTGCGCGAAGCGTGATCAGGCAGATTCCGGGCGGCACCTGCCGCCCGCTTGGCCGCCGCACGGGTCGGCCAGCAGCACCGCCAGCGCACATGATGCCACCCGCGTGGGCACGCCGTCGGTGCGGCCCGTGAGCACGATGGGTACCCTGGCACCGAGAACAATGCCAGCGCTGGCGGCTCCGCCGAGAAACTCCAGTTGCTTGACGAGCATGTTGCCAGCCTCGAGATCGGGCACCACCAGGATGTCAGCGCGGCCTGCAACAAGAGAGACAATTCCCTTCAGCCGCGCGGCTCTGACCGAAATAGCGTCGTCGAAGGCGAGCGGTCCGTCCACCAACGCGCCGGTTAGCTGGCCTCGGTCTGCCATCTTGGACAAGGCCGCGGCGTCAAGTGTGGCGCGCATCTTCGAATTGACGGTTTCAACCGCGCCAAGGATCGCGACACGGGGCAGCGCGAGGCCGAGCGCGTGCGCGAGATCGATCGCGTTTTGCACGATGCCCTGCTTCTGCTCCAGATCCGGGACCACATTGACTGCGGCGTCCGTGATGATAAAGGGGCGTGGATAGCTCGGAATCTGCATCAGAAAACAGTGCGACATGCGCTTGCCGGTCCGCAAACCCAGCCAACCCTTTCCCGGCTGAACCACGGCTTCCATGAGTTCGGCGGTCGGCAGACTGCCTTTCATTAGCGCCTGCACGTGTCCACGCGCCGCAAGTTCAACCGCACGGGCGGCTGCGGCATGACTATGCGGCACGTCATCGATTTCGATGCCTGCGAGATCGATTCCCACCGCTGAGGCCAGCGCCTGAATTCTCTCGCGCGGCGCGATGACCACCGGATCGATCAGGCCGGCGTGGCATGCCGCGCTCATTGCCGCGAGACTTGGACTGTCGCAGGGATGGACGACCGCGATACGAACCGGGCCGCGGGCGAGCGCCAGCCGCAGCAGCGGCGCGGGTTCTCCGTGCGGGCCCGGGATGATGCCGGGCAACGCGTCTGCCGCTGGCTCGCCGGCAACCGGGCATGTATTCATAGGAGAAAGTCCGCATGCAGTTGCAGAAGCAAAATGAGCCAGGACGCGGGGCACGCCCGTGAGCGCGCCCCTTCCTGGCACCTGTCCGTCAATAGATGGAGATCGCTACGGCATGTCGACGATCACTTTCAACGCATCGGAAGCCGTCGCGTGATGCACGTCAGGCCGGTGGGTCATGCTCCGTGTCCACCGCCTCCCGGATCAGCAGCACCGGACACGTTGCAAAGCGGACGAACCGCTCGGCTACGCTGCCGATCACCATGCGCCGCAAGCCGCGGCGCCCATGTGTGCCCATCACGACCAGGTCTGCGCCACGGCGTTGCGCACAGCGCACAAGCGCACTAGCGACGTCTTCACAGACGCCTAGGGTCTCCACGATCTCCGTGTCGCCCGCGACGTTAAGCTCGCGCATCTGGGCGAGCGCGCCTTGCAGCAGCGTCATGCCGACCTGACGCGCCGCGTCCGTCAACAGATGAGGATCGCACGCGCCCGCGTACGTGAAAGCCCCCGACTGATCCAGCACGTAGACCGCCGTCACCTTGCCGCGCGAGAGCTTTGCAAGCTGGATCGCTTCGGAAAGTGCACGCTTCGATGCTTCGCTGCCGTCCAGAGCCACCACGATGTTTGCGTACATGACTGCCTCCTGGGAAACATTGCCCATCCGTGCGGAATCAGATGCGCGCGGCGCCTCGTGCGAGCATCCGCTCGGCTGCATCGAATGCTGCCCGCACCGCGCCATCGGCGTCAGCGCCCTGCTGATGCTCTAGCGGCACCAGCTCGCCGGTGCGCAGGATCAGATCAAGACGAACGTCGAACAGGAGATGATTCGGCGCCGCGTCCGGACCCGCGCGTCGCGTGTCGAGCGCGTCGACCATGCCGCTCGACGCACGCCTGTGAATGGCCTCGACTGCAAGATGGCATCCGGAAATGGCTTTGCAAAACCGCTCGAGCCGCACCAGTTGCGCGGCGGCCTCCGACTCGATTTGCGCGGTCCCCGCAAATCCGAAGTAGACGATCTGCATGTCGATTCCCATACTGCCTCCGCGCGTATAGTCCTGCCGGTCGACTGGTGCGACACCGAAAGCCACGCATGGCAGCGAGCCGATGAGCAGATCATCTGCGCTATTCGCAGGCTCCGGTTGACCTGCATCAACGGTGATGCAACAGTGCCGTGCGATTGACGGGACCGATCGAACAAACCAGCGCGCGGACGCCGACACCCGCTCGACAGGACCGGGATGTGCTATTTTGCGGAGCCCATCCCGGCACTTCAATGCACGACCTTTTCCATGCGCAACGCAGATACACAGACGCCCACCACCCGAACGGCGCATAGCTCGCCATGGACGCTCTTCTGGATATTCCTGCGGCTCGGTCTGACTTCGTTCGGCGGCCCGGCGGCCCATCTTGGCTACTTTCGCGACGAATTCGTCAAGCGTCGCCACTGGCTCGACGAACACACGTTCGGCGACCTGGTTGGGCTGTGCCAGTTTCTGCCCGGGCCCGGCAGCAGCCAGGTCGGCATCGCGATTGGCCGTCTGCGCGGCGGCGTGGCGGGTGCGGTGGCGGCCTGGCTCGGCTTTACGCTGCCATCGGTGTTAGTGCTCGTGGCTTTCGCCTATGGGTTCACGCGTCTGGGGGATGCGACCGCGCTTCATCTGCTGCGGGGACTGAAGATCGCGGCGGTGGCGGTGGTCGTCCATGCGGTCTGGTCGATGGGACGCATGCTCTGTCCAGACCGCGCGCGCGTGACGATCGCGGCGCTCTCGGCCATCGCCGTCATTCTGCTCGGCGCGGCTTACGGGCAGATCGCGTCGATCGTCACGGCGGGAATCACCGGTGCCGTATTGCTGAAATCGTCGACGGAGGTGCCGGGCGCACCGCTCGGCATGCCGGGAACGAAAGCCGGCGCGCTCGGCTGCCTCGCGGCTTTCGCACTGTTGCTGTTCGGATTGCCTGCCATAGCGGCCTCTCTGCACAGCTACCCGCTCGATCTGTTTGCGGCGTTCTATCGGGTCGGATCTCTGGTGTTTGGCGGCGGGCACGTCGTATTGCCGCTGCTGGAAGCAGTCGTCGTGCCGCGTGGCTGGGTCGCCGCGAACGCGTTCATGGCGGGCTACGGCGCGGCGCAGGCGGTTCCCGGTCCGCTTTTTTCGTTCGCCGCGTTTCTTGGCGCCACCAGCACCGGACATCCGTCGGGCATGGTCGGCGCAGTGATTGCCACGGTGGCGATTTTCCTGCCGTCGTTTCTGCTGGTCGGCGCTGCGCTGCCCCTGTGGGGCGAGCTGCGCGCGCTCGCGCCCATGCGCCGCGCCATGGCCGGCATCAACGCCGCCGTGGTCGGTATCCTGCTCGCCGCGCTCTATGACCCCGTATGGATCAGCGCTGTTCACAACGGGCGCGATTTCGCGCTGCTCGTCGTGGCGCTGGTGCTGCTTGCGTGGTGGCGCGTGCCGTCGTGGGCGGTCGTGTTGCTGACGGCAGTGCTCGCGTGGTGGTTCGTTTGAAACGGGCCCCGCTGTTTCAGGCACCGCGCGATTCCTCCGCTGCGAAGGGGGCACCACTCAAGCTCCGTTGATCCAACTCAATACGCGTTCGCTTCGCCCCGGTATGGTCTGGACACTGGCATCTGGATGGCCATTATCTTCGGGGGACTCAGCATGAACAACCCAGACCACCTTGCGACGCGCTCCACCGGGAATGGCTTCAGGGACGCCCCTGCGGCAGCCCGCCATTTCCATCTCGTCGGCGGCGGCATTGCGTCGCTCGCGGCCGCTGCGTTCCTCATACGCGACGCCGACGTGCCCGGCTGCGACATCACGATCTTCGAGGCGCTCGACAAGCCCGGCGGCAGTCTGGACGGTGCCGGCTCTCCGGACGAGGGCTACATGGTCCGCGGCGGCCGCATGCTCGAAAGCAAATATCTGTGCACCTACGATCTGTTCGACTCGATTCCGACACTGGACGGGCGCAGCAGCGTCACGAAAGAAATTTTCGACTGGAACCAAACGATCCGCACCTCGTCGAAAGCGCGGCTCGTGCGTAATGGCCGGCGCGAAAACGCGCCTCCTTATGAACTCGCCGAGAGGCATGTACTCACGCTCGGCCGTCTCTCGATCGAACCGGAAGCCCTGCTTGGCGATAGCCGGATTTCGGAACACTTCGAGCCGGACTTTTTCGAAACCAACTTCTGGTTCATGTGGTGCACGACCTTTGCGTTTCAACCGTGGCATAGCGCGGTCGAATTCCGCCGCTACCTGCTGCGCTTCGCGCATATGACGTCGGGCTTCAACCAGTTGCACGGCATCATGCGTACGGTCTACAACCAGCACGACTCGATGGTGCGGCCGTTGCGCAAGTGGCTCGACGAGCACGGCGTGCGATTTCGCGCCAACACGCGCGTCGTCGATCTGCGCTATGACGAAAGCGGCGAGCTGAACCGGATCGCGGGTATCGTCTGCGAACACGAGAACCGTCGTGTCGAGATTCCGGTCGATGAAGAGGACAAGGTCATCGTCACGCTCGGTTCGATGACTGCGGGATCGAGCCTCGGCGGCACGAACCGGCCTGCCGGGTTCGATCACGGCGACAGCAGCGGCGCGTGGGCGCTCTGGAAAAATATCGCGTCGGGACGAGCCGAATTCGGCCATCCATCCGTTTTCGCCGATCACGTCGACGAATCCCGCTGGCTGTCCTTCACCGCGACGCTGCACGACCCGACGCTATTCCGCCTGATCCGCGATCTGACCGGCAACGTGCCTGGCGAAGGCGGCCTCATCACCTTCCCGCAGTCGAACTGGCTTGCGTCGATCGTGCTGCCGCACCAGCCGCATTTCATTGGACAGCCGAAGGACGTCGAAGTGCTCTGGGGCTATGGGCTCTTCGTCGACCGGCCCGGCAATTTTGTCGGCAAGCCGATGGCCGATTGCACCGGCCGCGAAATCATGACCGAACTGCTGGGTCATCTTCACGTGCACGAGGACGCCCCACGCATTCTCGACGACGCGATCTGCATTCCGTGCCTGATGCCGTTCATCACCAGTCAGTTTCTGCGGCGCAAGCCCGGCGACCGGCCGCAGGTGGTACCCGAAGGTTGGGCGAATCTCGCATTCGTCGGGCAGTTTTGCGAGTTGCCGAACGACGTGGTGTTCACTGTCGAATATTCGGTGCGCACCGCACAGACCGCCGTCTACACGTTGCTGGATTTAGACCGGTCAGCCCCGGCGGTCTACAAAGGTCAGCACGACCTGCGCGTGGTGTACGGCGCGTTGTCGGCGCTGCGTCACCCGCTGCGTAACCAATAGGCCGCCATGCCCTTTTCACGCCGCCTACCACCCTCCTCACGCTCCTCACGCTCCAGGGCGGCAGGCGAGGCGTCTCGCCGAGCACCGCGCAAACGCCTCGGCGCGCTGTTCGCCCGCCTCAGGGAGCATCCGCTCTCACGCATCGGACCCGGACTCATCACCGGTGTCGCCGATGACGATCCGAGCGGTATCGCCACTTACTCACAGGCGGGCGCGCAATTCGGTCTGAACATGCTCTGGACCATGCCGCTGGCGTTCCCGCTCATGGCGGCAATCCAGTGCATGTGCGCCAATCTGGGCCGCGTCACCGGCAAGGGTCTCGCCGCCAACATCAAGGAAGCGTTTCCGCCTGTCGTGCTGTACGCCGTGGTCCTGCTGCTGTTGCTCGCCAATACGCTGAATATCGCCGCCGACGTAGCCGCAATGGGCGAAGTCGCGCAACTGGTCAGCGGTATCGACCGGCACCTGCTGACGGTGTGTTTCGTGTTCGCCACGCTGTTGCTGCAGATCTTCGTGCCGTACCATCGCTACGTGTTTGTTCTGAAGTGGCTGACCGTTTCGCTGCTGGCGTATGCGGCCGTGCTGTTCGTTGTCCATGTCCCGTGGCGCGACGTGGCGCTGCGCACGCTCTGGCCGCGCTTCACCGTGGATGCGAAGGCGGCGGCGGTCGTCGTCGCGGTGTTTGGCACCACGATCAGCCCGTATCTGTTCTTCTGGCAGGCCGCCGAGGAAGTCGAAGACATGCATGCCGATCCGTCCCGGGCGCCGCTCGTGCGCGAGGCCGACGCAGCGCGCACGGAACTGCGGCGCATCCGTTGGGACACCTGGAGCGGCATGCTCTATTCCGATCTCACCGCCTACTTCATCATGCTCGCCACGGCCGTGACGCTGCACGCCGCCGGGGTGACCGACATCACTAGCGCCGCCCAGGCGGCGAGCGCACTACGCCCGCTTGCCGGCGACTTCGCGTATCTGCTGTTCGCGCTCGGCATACTTGGCGTGGGATGCATCGGGGTGCCGGTGCTGGCAGGCTCGGGCGCCTATGCATTGGCCGAAGCGATGGGCTGGCAGGAAGGGCTCGAGCGCAAATTGCGCGATGCACGTGGCTTCTACGGGATTATCGCGGTGAGTGTGCTGGCCGCGCTGGCGATCCAGTTTTCGCCGATCAGTCCGATGAAAGCGCTGTTCTGGAGCGCAGTCATCAACGGCGTGGTGGCCGTGCCGTTGATGGTGGTCATTCTGCTGCTCGTGTCGAAGCGCTCGGTGATGGGGGACTTCACCGCGAGCCGGCCGCTGCTTGTGCTCGGCGCGGCCGCGACCGCGGTGATGGGCGTCGCTGCCGTGCTGATGCTGCTGCCGGCCTGAGCCGCAGGTGAGCTCAGCAGGTCCATTCAAGCGCTTCATGGTCGGCGAGATGGCGTTTCAGCGCGCTCACGAAAAGAACGAGCAACGCGCCCACCGCGCCGCGCCGTACTTCAGCGGCGCGCACATTGCACTGCGCGACCGGCGCCTTGCCGGCCAGCGCGCGCATTTCGGCAAAAGCGGCTTGGCTGCCGAGGCCTCCGAAGCTGCAAAAGAACGCCACGTGTCTGAACTTCGAGCGGTTCTCGAGCAGGTAGGCGCGGACCGGCGCGGACGCCGAGCCGGCCCATACGGGTGTGCCCACCACCACCAGGTCGTACTGCGCGGCATCGAGCCCAGCCGGAACAATCTCGGCTGGCCGCTTGCGCCACGAGTCGACAAGACAACGCAGATAGGCGAAAGGACCGCGCCGCTCGGCCAGATCGCAGATTTCTTCGAGGTCTGCGGACAGCATCCTGGCGAGCGTGGATGCCAGCATACGCGTGGTGCCCGTACGGGAAAAGAAAACGACCAGAACGCGGTGATCAGACATGACTCGCTCCTCCAGAGGGGAATGCGCCGGCGCAAGCACGGCGGCCTCGCATGTCGAGGAGCATAGGCCGCGCACAGTCCTTGGGCATGACCTAAGTCAAACACCGCTCTCGGCGCGCTGCGTCGGCAGCGCCGTTGATCTGCGTCAACGGGGCCGTCGCGATCATGCCTAGACTCAAGCTCACCTATTCGCGCATCCAACTCGCGTCAGCATCTTTTCCCACGGAGCCCCTGCCATGAGCTACAAAACCATCGTCGTTCATCTCGACAACGGCCAGCGTGCGCACCCGCGGCTGGAAGTCGCGCTGCGCCTCGCCAAACAGTTCGATGCGCATCTAACCGGCGTATACGCCGTCTTCTCGCCGGATCCCCGCTCGCTGTATGTGATGGCGGGAACCGCGGAGTACTACGCGACGCATGAACAGATTCGCGCGGAGCGGCGCGCGGCGCTGGAACGGCTCTTTCATGCCGAACTCAGGCGTGCCGACGTAGCGGGCGAATGGGTCGCTGTGGAAGACTCCGCCAGTATCGCCGTATCCCGCGAGGGACGCTGCGCCGATCTCATCGTGGCGGGCCAGGATAACCCGGAGGATCCGGAATCGTATGTCGGCGACCTGTTTCCCGAAAACGTCATTCTGTCGTGCGGCCGTCCGGTGCTGCTGGTGCCCAATGCAAGCCATGCAGGCTTGACAGGCAGCCGGATTCTGGTCGCGTGGGACGGCAGCCGCGAAGCCACGCGCGCCGTGCACGACGCGCTGCCGTTCATGCGGACCGCGAAAAGCACCACGATCCTCAGCATCAACGGCGTGCACAAAGGCGAGCCCGAGCGCCTTTTTGGCGCGGATATCGCCACCGTGATTGCGCGACACGGCGTGCCTGTAAAAGTCGACTGCATTGAAGCCGGACCGGGGGCATCGGTCGGCGACGTGCTGCTTTCCCATGTGGCCGACAGCGGCGCCGATCTGCTCGTGATGGGCGCCTACGGCCATGCCCGCTGGCGTGAACTGGTATTGGGCGGTGCCACGCGCACGATCCTGCGCTCGATGACCGTGCCGGTGCTGATGTCGCACTGAGCGCATCCCGCTCGCATCCTGTTCTGGAGAGTTCGCCATGTACCAAAAGATTCTGGTTGCCGTTGACGGCAGCGAAACCTCGACGCGCGCACTCAATGCCGCCATCGAGCTGGCGCGCGATTCGGGCGCGCGGCTGCAGCCGCTGTTCGTCGTTGACGTGCCCTTGATGTCCTACGACGCGCCCGGCTACGACCCGTCATACGTGCGCGACGCGCTCACTGAGGAAGGGCGACGCGTGCTGGCCGACGCTACCGCGCTCATGGGCACGGCCGGCGTAACGGGGCCGACGCGCCTCGCCGAAACCGAGCTGATGACCGGCGAAGACATCGCACACTGCATCCAGCGCGCCGCCGAGGAGTTCGGCGCCGACGTCGTCGTGATGGGCACGCACGGCCGGCGTGGCGTGCGGCGGCTGATGCTCGGCAGCGTTGCCGAACGATTTCTGCGCATCGCCGCCTGTCCGGTGTTGCTGATCTCCGGGCAGTGCGCATCGCCCCGCGCGAACCCTACACAGACCGCCGGAACACTTGCCACGGAGCCGTCATGAACTGCAAAACCCTGCTGGTGCATCTTGACGACAGCACGCATAGCGATGCGCGGCTCGACTACGCCCTGCAGCTTGCGGCGCACCACGACGCACATCTGATCGGTCTTTATGTGGTTTGCGAAGAACTGACCAAACCCATCTTTCTGCATGAAGACTTTATCTGGATCGCCAACCGTGACGCGCAGCGTGACGCCAATCTGAAGAGCGCGCATGCGCGCTTCCTCGCCGCGACCGGGCGCGCCGCATGCAGCGCGGAATGGCGAGCACCGGACGGCCCCCCCACCGAGAAGGCGATCCTGCACTCGCGCCACGCCGATCTGGTGATCCTTGGCCAGGAGGACCTGGAGGACCCGGGCGCGTATGTCGCGCGCCAGTTCGTCGACGACGTCGTGATGGGTTCCGGACGTCCGGCGATCGTGCTGCCTCACGCGGGACCGGTGCGGGCCCAAATGGAGAACGTGATGATTGCATGGGATGGCGGCCGCGAAAGCGCGCGGGCCGTGACCGATGCGCTGCCGCTCATACGCCGCGCCAGTTTCGTCAGTGTGATGACGGTGCAGCGTCATCACACTGACGGAGAGCCAGCGGGCATCAATGTCGCCGCATGGCTGGCGCGTCACGGTATCGAGGCGAGCTTCACGGCAACGCCCAGGCTGTCCGGCGTCGATACCGGCGTCATGCTGCTCAATATGCTGGCGGACCGCCATATTGATCTGCTGGTGATGGGCGCCTATGGCCACGCCCGGGTGCACGAACGGCTGCTCGGCGGGGTCACGCGTACCCTGCTGCAATCGATGACGCTACCTGTTCTGCTGTCGCATTGAATGGCCGAGCGATACCGGGTGGCGCTCCGGTGTTGGCATTGCGGGCAATCGCACAACTCGTGCGACACTGGCAAGCATTCCGCGTTTCGCGCAGAATGAGCGCGAACGGCATCTGTTCAGGAATAACAGCGGCGCCTGGCCGCCACGGCAGGCATGACAACATATCGGACCGCGATGCTCGCACTACGCGCCGCCGTGGCGACCCAGCGGTTAGTGCCGCGTCCGCCTGTCCGCGTTTTCCGAAGAGGCGCACATGGCCATTCGCGATAAGACGCTGCCTCCACCCCATACCGGCGCCCATCGGCGGCTCGCCTCTGCTGCGGCGCAGCCCGTATTCGCCGCAGTGGCGGTCTTTGGTCTGACGTTCGCCGCGATGCTGGCGATGCAACGCTGGCTTGATTCAACGCAGCTCCTTTGCCTCGCCGCCGCCGTCTTCCTGGCGGCGAGCACATACATGCTGGTGCGCTCGTCCCGCGACGCTCGACTCGCGGGCGCGAGGGGTCACGCCGACCATAGCGGGCAAGGCGTGAGCGAAGCCCGCATGTTGGCGATCATCCGGTCCTCGATGGAAGCGATCGTCACCATCGACGAACATCAGCGCATAATCATCTTCAATCCGATGGCGGAACAGGTGTTCGGCTGCCCCGCCATGGATGCCGTCGGCGCGCCCCTCGACCGGTTCATCCCCGAGCGGTTTCGCACGGCGCACGCGAGGCACGTCGAACAATTCGGGGTAACCCGCGTGTCGGACCGGCAAATGGGCAAGCAGCGGGTGCTATGGGGTTTGCGTGCGAACGGCGAGGAATTCCCGCTGGAGGCCTCGATCTCGCAGATCAGCGACGGCAGCGCCCGGCTTTACACGGTGATGCTGCGTGATATCACGGAGCGCGTGAAAGCGGAGCGCGCGCAGCAGGAGGCACGTGATGAACTTCGGGACCTCTCGGCCAATTTACAGAAGGTGCGCGAAGAGGAGAAAGCCCGCATCGCGCGCGAACTGCATGATGATCTCGGTCAGCAACTCACCGCGCTGAAAATGGACGTTTCGGCGTTCGAACAGGCACTGGACGCATCGGCAAGCGCGCAGGGGCGTGAGCAGTTGCAAAGCATGCGCAGGCTGATCGACGCCACCGTGGCGTCGGTCCGCCGCATTGCTGCCGACCTGCGGCCGGTCATGCTCGACGACCTTGGCCTGATCCCCGCGATAGAATGGCTGGCGAACGACTTCACCAACCGCTACGGCATCGACGTGACGCGCGACATCGAAACCGGGGACGCGCATTTCAGCCCGGCGGGCGGCACTGCGTTGTTCAGGATCGTCCAGGAAGCGTTGACGAACGTCGCGCGCCATGCCGATGCCACGATAGTCACGCTGAACCTGCGCGCCGCGAACGAGAGCTTTGTGCTGCGCGTCGCCGACAACGGCAAGGGCGCGCATCGTGCGGCGGGCGCGGCAGGCAAATCGTTCGGCTTGCTCGGCGTTCGCGAACGTGCGCACATGCTCGGCGGTGCGGTCGACATTCACACCGCGCACGGTGAAGGCTTCGTGTTGACCGTCACCGTTCCGTCACAGGCCGTGCAGTTGCAGGAGGTGCAAACATGACCCGTGTCTTGATCGCCGATGACCATGCGCTCGTACGAGATGGTCTTCGGCA
This sequence comes from Paraburkholderia strydomiana, assembly GCF_046030495.1. Lineage (GTDB taxonomy): Bacteria > Pseudomonadota > Gammaproteobacteria > Burkholderiales > Burkholderiaceae > Paraburkholderia > Paraburkholderia strydomiana_A. The sequence goes on along the minus strand of NZ_JAQQCJ010000014.1, from coordinate 138,679 downwards.
TATCCTGCAAGGGGCAAGCGGCTTCGAAGTGGTCGGCGAAGCGTGCGACAGCACGAGCGCCATCGCCTTGATGCGAGAGCGCGCCGCCGACGTGCTGGTGCTCGATCTGTCGATGCCGGGCCGCAACGGCGTTGAGCTGATCAAACAGATCAAGGAAGAAAAACCGTCGCTGCGCATTCTCGTGCTGACCATGCACGCGGAGCAGCAATATGCGGTGCGCGCTTTCAAGGCCGGCGCATCCGGCTATCTGACCAAGGAAAGCGCGAGCGCGGAGCTCGTGACGGCCGTGACCAAAGTAGCCGCCGGCGGCGTCTACGTCAGCCTGGCGATGGCCGAGCGGTTTGCCCAGAGCCTGAATGAACCGGCCGATCTGCTGCCGCATCAGCGACTGTCCGACCGGGAGTTCGACGTGCTCAGGAGGATCGCCGCCGGCCAGACGATCACCGAAATCGCGGCTGAACTCTGCGTGAGCAGCAAAACCGTCAGCACCTACAAGACGCGTATTCTCGAGAAGATGCAGATGCCGCACGAGGCTGCGCTGGTGCGCTACGCGATGCGGCACAAGCTGGTTGGCGACGAAGAGGACGACATCTGAACACCTACCCTCCCCGCCGTGGCAAGCGGGTACGGTCAAGCCCCGTATTGCCCTTCTGACCTGACGCGCAGCCCTCACGGGGCACACCCAGGGATTCTCCCGACCCCCATCCCGCTGATGTAGGAAACGCCCTACATACCTTCCCACCTGCCTACTCGAAGCTCATTCCGCGCTGATTTTATTTTGGGACAGCAGGGCCAATACTTCGAGCCATGAACTCGATCCCCGACTGCCCCGCCCTGCGCGTTTTTCTCGTCGACGCCGCAGTATCAGTGCGACGCCGTATGGCAGCGCTGTTCGGCACACTGGACGGCGTGGAGATAGTCGGCGAAGCCGAAGAACCCCTTGCCGCACTCGCGGGCATCGAAGCACGCACGGCCGACCTCGTTGTGACCGAGTGGCAGTTGAGCGGCGGCACCGGCGTGGAATTGCTGGCGTCGCTCGCGCAGAGCATGCCGCATGTGATTGTCATCGTGCTGACGAACCATGCCAGCGCCTGGTTTCGGCGCGCATGTCTTACGGGTGGCGCTCATCTTTTTTTCGACAAGACCCGCGAGTTTGATCTCGCGTTAAACACGATCCAGCGAATCGCCCGCGAGCATCGTACGCGCGCCCTCATTCAACCAGGAGCAGATCATGTCTGACGTTGCAGCCTATCCCGTCATCGCGCCCGCGCGCATTCCTTTGCAAGCACCGCCCGCTGCGGCACGCTCGCCGGCAATCGCGCGAGCATCTCAAAAGGACGGACAGCGCTGCACGGCCTGCTCCATGCGCTCCATCTGCATGCCACAAGGCCTGACACCCCGGGAAATGCAGAGGATCGAATCGTTCATTTGCCCGTCGCGGACCATCAGGCAGGGCGAGACGATCTATCGCGCAAACGACTCGTTCCAGAGCATCTACGCGGTGCGCGCGGGCTCATTCAAGACTGTCGTCATGCACCGCGACGGTCGCGAGCAGGTGACCGGATTTCATCTCGCCGGCGATTCGCTGGGGCTGGACGGTGTGTGTTTCGGCCACCATAGCTGCGATGCGATCGCGATCGAGGACAGCAACGTCTGCATCATCCCGTTCCATCTGCTCGAAGCCATGTGCCGTGAAGTCAAGGCGGTCCAGCAACATCTGCATCGGATAATGGGCGGCGAAATCGTGCGCGAGTCGTCGCAGATGATGCTGCTTGGCACGATGTCCGCCGAACAGCGCGTGGCGACATTCCTGCTGAATCTGTCGGACCGGTTGAGAATGCGCGGGTATTCGCCGGCCGAATTTCACCTGCGCATGACGCGCGAGGAAATCGGCAGCTATCTGGGTATCAAGCTCGAGACGGTGAGCCGGATGCTCTCGAAATTCCAGCGCGACGGGCTGGTCGATATCCACGGCAAGGACATCCGTATTCTCGACCACGAGCGCCTCGTAAGCGTTTGAGCCGTACCCGGGCCGGCGCGTCGGCGCGAGGGCCCCGGACGCCGCGCCCGCGTGCCGAGCCGCACCACAGAGCCCGAGCGCGCTATCGGATGGCGAGCACCGCCGCACCCGTCAGCCTGCCACCGCGCAGATCGTTCAGCGCCCGATTGGCCTCTGTCAACGGATAGGTCGTCGTTTCGATCGCGAGGCGGGTTTCGCCCGCGATATGCATGAAGGCCAGTCCGTCGTCACGCGTCAGATTCGCGACCGACACCACGCGCCGTTCGCCCCACAGCAATGCATAGGGGAACGACGGAATATCGCTCATGTGAATCCCGCCGCATACCACCACACCGCCTTTCACGACCGCCTGGAGTGCTTGCGGAACGAGCGCGCCAACTGGCGCGAAAAGCAAAGCCGCATCCAGCCCGTCTGGCGGCGCCTCGTCACTGCTGCCAGCCCACGCGGCGCCCAGACGCAGCGCGAGCTGCTGCGCTGCCTGATCGCCCCGCCGGGTAAACGCGTACACCTTGCGCTGCTGATGACGCGCGAGCTGCGCGACGATATGTGCCGCGGCGCCAAATCCGTATAGGCCGATGCGCTGCGCGTCGCCCGCCATACTCAACGCGCGATAGCCGATGAGACCGGCGCATAGCAGCGGCGCCGCCTCGATGTCCGTATATTGCTCCGGCAGATGAAAGCAGTACCGGCTGTCGGCGACGGTGCGCTCGGCGTAACCGCCGTCGATCGTATAGCCGGTGAAGCCCGGATCGTCACAAAGATTTTCCCGCGCCGACAGACAGTAACGGCACCGCCCGCACGTATGGCCGACCCACGGCACGCCCACACGGTCGCCGACGGCGAATCCGGTCACGCCCGCGCCGAGCCCGGCTACCCTGCCGACGATTTCGTGGCCCGGAATCACGGGCTGTTTGGGATGCTCGAGCTCACGGTCGACCAGATGAAGGTCCGTGCGGCACACACCGCACGCGTGAACATCAATCAGGATCTGCCCCTGAGCGGCCACCGGATCGGGTAGATCCTGCTCACGCAGCGATGACGCGCTGCCGTCGAATACCATCGCACGCATAGTCGCGTTCTCCTCGAATTCCCTTTCCCCGCCTGACGCGGACGCCCTCCGGGCGTGGCGCACGCCGCCTGGCACTGCGCCCGCCAGCTTCGAGGGCATTCACTCGCAAAAGCGAAAGTAACCGCTGTGCATGAGCACCGGCTTGGCACCAATCTCGTGAAGGAGCCGCCGCGCGGCATGTTCGATTGGATGCCGGTTCGAGTTGAAGGCCGCGATCAGGTCGTCTTCGCGTAACGAGGCGGCGCCGAAATGGTCTTCGAGCGCCTCCGCCGTGATCGCGCACTGCACTCGCGCGCCGTCCACTTCGGCGGCGAACGCGACGATGAGATCGCGCGCGCAATACTCCGGCGTTCCTCGGGAAAATGAATCTTCATGACCACCACCTGGTTGACCGCGAGGATGTGACGTGGAGTGGGCGTGTCTGCACGCCCACGCGTCGAGCACCACGCTTCGCGGCGGCCCGGCCTGTGCGCCGCCCGCCTGTCATCAGCATAGGAGCCGCGCGCGGTACATCAAAGTCAGGTTTTGCGTCCTGGTTGACCGAAGTCAACAGCAGCCAGATCGGGCTCTCTACACTGAACTCATCCCTTGCACAGGAGCGCATGCCGTGAACGCCTTGTCCCGTCACAGTCTGATGGTCTGCTCCGCCTGGCTGCTAGCCAGCGGCGCCGCGCTTGCCGAGCCTGAACCGGTCGCCCTGGTCGATCAGCACCACTGCATGTTTTGCCACACGCGCGACGCACCGTTCCTCGCACCGTCGTTCCAGCAGATCGCCGAGCGCTACCGCGACAAGCCGGACGCGCAGTTCATGCTCGAACACAAGTTGCGCCTCGGCGGCAAAGCGCATTGGGGCGACATGTCGATGCCGCTACCGGCCGATCGCGGCGGTCCGCTGTCGGCGGAGGATGCGCATACGCTGGTGCAGTGGGTTCTGAGTCAATAACGCCGGTTTTTGTCACGCCTTCGCGGCCTGTCTCGATCAGATAGAGGCGACCGCACGTTCCGGAGAATTTTCATGCGTCTGACTGTCCACCTCGACACGTTCGATCGTGCTCATCCGATGGCATTTGCAATCTTGTGGCTCGACAAGGAAACGCGGCAATGGTCACGTGAAGGCCACTTCGGGCTGGAGCTGCCCGAATGGGGAACGCTCCGTGTGGATTGCGGACATACGCTCGTGTGCGGTCCGCACGATTCGGTGCCCGTTTGTGTGCTCGAAGGGCTCGATCTCAACGAACTCAACGGCCCGTTCGAAGGCGAGACCGGGCGCGCCCAGTGGTGCGCGGACCGGGGCCGCACCCTGATGACCGGTCACTGGCATGTGCAATGTGTCGACAATGAGCGGGCCTCGCCTGAACACGGCCTGTTCACTACTGACGACGAAGCCTGATCCGGCGATGTCGTCAAAACCTTGAGGCTACTGTCATGGCACTCACCACCGATCTGGACGGCGTCCGCCATGCTTACGGACTGTGCTTCGTCCGCGCGCCGTGGGCCTATTTCACCCGCTTGCCACTTGATCAGCAATGGGGCGACGGATGGGAGCGGGCACCTTGCGAGCAGCATGCCGGCCGGCCCTACGACGACGCACCGAACCAGATCCTGACCGTTGCATTCGACGGGCCGCTACTGTCGCCCGACGCCGGGTACGACGGCCGGGAATATAGCGTCAACGAAGTCAATCATGGGGATGTGCCGTGGCTGCGCACCCAGAATTTCATCGGCAATGCGCCGGTTCGAATCGCTGCGGGCGTTTCGCTCGAAAAATTCGTCGAACTGGTCGAACTGGCCGGCGGCCATGTATTCGCGCCGCTGGGCTGGGGTGCCCTGCGGCTTGAGCGGTTCGATCCCGAGAATTCATCACAGACAGGCGCGGGCAAGCCTTGAGCCGATTAGAGGCGCTGGCAGCCCGCCGCGATATGCCGATCAGCATCGGCATGTGGTCGACGCAGGTTCATGACATGACGCGTCAGTTCGCAAAGACATGCCCGCACATCGCGGGCAGCGCAGGCACGGGTGGGAACACGCACCATGAACCGTCGTCATGCCTGAAAAATATGATCGTCAGTGGTCCGGTCGAGGTGCAACCTTCCATTTGCACATAGCGGCCGTGCGTCGCGAACATCCGACCAACGAGCGCTACCCGCGCCGGCATTGAATGCGTGGGCGCAAGCCATTTATCCACTAACGATCGCAGGGAAACGCAATTGCTGTTCATGGCGTGCTCCTGAAGTCCGGTCGGGCTGCGGCGCAAAGCCGTTGCGCAGGTCCGTAAAATTATTATTGGAGATACGCTCGCGAAACGAAATCAGAGTGCCCCGAGAAAGACGTAGCCGAACGTGATGCTCTGTAGGCGTTGGCCTACAGAGCATCCGCCTAATGGAGAGGGAATCGGATAACGGCCGGAGATGAGCGCTCGCGGGCTATCCATGTGATGGTCCGACACGGTGGTCTGCAGCGACGCGAGACCTCTACGACGCCCGCCAGGAGCAGCGCGCGCGGGCCTTGAACCATCCGTCGGCTCGTACTTCGTAAGCGGCGCGATTCGCCGCGCCCTGCGTTTGACACCGCTACTGCGCCGGGATCGTGATCAGTGGCAAAGCCTCCTGAGGACCGGTGTCCGCCATCGTGAAAAAGAGCATGACGGCATTCAACGCACGTTTGGTTCGCAAGTCGCCATGATCGATCCAGAACCAATAGTCGCGGTAGCGTACCGCCACATACGCGTTCGTCGGCCTTTCCTTGCCGCTGTGAATCTGTACGGTACCCTGCTGCATTTCGGCGGCGGACTTGATGACGACCGGCAACGCGCTATGGTCTGCGAGATGCTCCGCCGGTATGTCGATATAGGTGGAAAACGCTTGCATGATTTGCAGCATCGAGCGGCTGTTCACCGTCAATTCGTCGTCTGCACCGCGCGCCGGCGAGTACTTGAGCTTGAACTTTTGCGGCCCCACGGGCATCTTGAGCAGCCGGCGTATCTCGCCGACCTTCTCGACGACATCGGCGGGCATATCCTCGCGCCGAAAGAAAAGCACCGCGGTTGAACCCTTGCCTTTATCCTCTTCCACACGCATGCCAACTGCGCCGGTGGCCTGCACTTCGCGCAGCAGTGTGATTGCCCGCAGGAAGTCTGGATCCGCCTCCTGCATTATCCCTGCAGCCGTCGAGCGATTACGCACGCCGTTAAGCGACTCTACCGTCATGCCCAACAGGAAGTCGGCCGCATAGCCGCTCTGAAGCATGAAGAAGATGTTCTTCGGATCGATCGGCTCCACCAGCCCCCGCAGGAATTTCTGCCCGGTTGCGGGCGCATAGGTGATGGTTGGCCGGTCCGTATAGACACCCTGTACGCCCGCCGCCAGAAAATTGCCCTGCACCGCCCTCTCCGTCGAAAGGGTGCCGTTCATCGACACACCCGTTTGAAGCGAATAGCCGCTGACAACCGATGCCACCTCCACGAACACCGGCAAGTCCAGATAGCGGAGCTTGACGATGTTCAGCAGCGTTTGCTGTTTCCAGGAATCGGCGATCGCTGCACTGTAGTCGAAGCGGTCTGCGATGATGGTCGTGGGGCCGAGCGACGTGCAGCCAGAAATCAGTGCGCACAGCGCGAAACATACGCTCGCCGTCCATCTGGAAGGGGCGCGGCCGCCAGCGTGGCCGGCGGGTTCTGGGTTATGCACCGGCTTCATGGCTCTCTGATCCCCTGCGTCTGATATTCATTAGGCTTCTTCAGTATGCTAAGCGAAACATCCCAGCCGTGTCACAGGCAAGCCATGCGTGTCAACAGGATGTGGCCGATCTGGACAAACGCGCGGCCACGCGACGGCGGCCCCCTCATCGGCCGACTGCTATTCGGGAAGCGCGCTCACGCGGAAGAAGGCTTGCGTGCCCGCATCAGGCTCGCCAAACCACCTTGCGTACATCGCGGGAAACTCCGGCGAAACAAATAGCCGGCTCAACGTGCGATCGACGAGCAGGCGCAGATCGTCGTCGCCGCGTGCCATGCCGATCGCCACCGGCAAATAGGTGAATCGACGCTCCAGCACGGCCAGCTCACCGGCAGCCGGGCTATTGCTGGCGACCGCGAGCAGCAGTGAACGTTCGCCAAAGAAGACGTTGGTCTGCCGCTCGAGAACCTTGTGTACACCCGACTGAACATCGGGGACCGGAACGACGGACGCTGTAATCTGGAACTGGCCGAGCTTGCTGCCGAGCCAGCGTTGCGTGGGCGACCCCTCGACGACGGAAACGGTCTGCCGCGAAAGCAGCTGCGCTGGAGCCGCTCGCCAGGTGGGGTGCGACGGCCCCGCCCCGGACAGGACCTCCTTGAGCCCCGGCGACGCATCCGAGCGCAGCAAAGCGCCGATGCCGCCGGGGTAGACCGGAACCGAGAACGACATGCCCTGCCGGGCGGCTAGTGTGTCGCTGTCACCGCACAACAGGTCTATCCGCCGCTCCTGGATCGCGCGCAGACGATCATCGGGTGTGACGGCCACCCACTTTACCGTGAGTCTTCCGAGCTTTAACTCGCTTTTGATCTCATTGCTGATCTTTTGGCACAGTCCGACCGTGTATCCTGTGATCTGCCCTGTTTTGTCCTTGTAGGCGAACGGCTGGGCCTCGCTGAGATAACCCAGGTTGATCTGGCCAGCCTGTTTGATCCTCGCCAGCGTCCGCGCGGGTGCCCCTTCGTCCGCGTGTGCCCGCGGTGAAATCAAACCCGCCAGCACCACGATCGCGACAGCCAATGCGGCAGCGGCCGACGCCGCCGCACGTCCGGTCAATTTCGCCAACGTGAAGCGTGAAGCCATGAAGCCGTAAATCACATATCCGATCGCCATGACGAGCATGCCCCCGAGCACGGCATCCTTGCCGGACGCATAGATCGCGTAGACGGAATACGACAGCGCAATCACGGTCACAATCGCGTTGAGACGGTATTTTGCCGGTGGCGTGCCGGCATTTCGCATCATCGCGAACAGAGCCGATAGCGAGATGATATACGGCAGCACATTCGTGACGACCGCGAGATTGACGAGTGCCGCGAACTGCTCACTGAGGTTTGGCGAGATCGTCGAAAGCGCCATGAGCGATTGCATGATGCCCATGATGATCATGCCCGCGATCGGCGCCCCCATCGCGTTCGCCTTGCTGAAAATGCCTGGAAACATTCTGGTGTCGGCGGCATCCTTGGCCGTCTGGGCCAGTGTGAACTGCCAGCCGAGCAGTGATCCAACACACGCCATCGCAGCCAGCGCCATCACAATCGACCCGACCGTCGGGTTGAACATGCGCGCAAAGGCCAGCCCGAACGGGCCGGTCGATGCAGCGAGATCCGCACCGGGCACGATGCCCTGGATCACCGCGGTGGACAGGATATAGATCACCGCCGCGCCCAAGGTGCCAAACATACATGCCAGCGGCACGTCGCGCTTTGGATTCTCGACCGCCGAGGAGTTCTGCACCGCCGACTCCATGCCGAGAAACGCCCACAGGGTGAGTGGAATGCTCGAGCCCATGCCTTCGCCCAGGCTCAGTCCCCTGGGATTCCACGCGGCGGCGAACGTTGCGCCGTGGAACCAGAACCAGCCTGCTATCGAAATGAAGCCGACGGGCAGAATCACCCCCCACACAGTGACGGATCCGATGCGCCCCGTGATCTTTGGGCCTCCAAAGTTCGCCAGGGTGGTGAGCCACAGCAGACCGATCACGCCCGCGCAGGTGGCAATGGGCGATGACGTGAGCACCGGAAAGAACGCTGCCAGATAGCCGAGTGCCGAACTCGCGACCGCCACATTCGCAATAGCAATAGAAAGGAAGTACAGGAAGAACACCTGAAAGTACCCGTCCCTGCCATAACCATCCTCCGCATAGGCCGCCATCCCCCCGGCGCGCTGGTTCAACAGCCCCGCCTCGGCGAAGCCGTATGCAATGGCGAGTGACCCGATGGCCGTCACCAGCCAGGACAGCAGCGATATCGCACCCACCTTCGCCATATTGGTGGGCAACATGATGATGCCGGAGCCCATCATGTTCACCGTGACGATGAACGTCAACTGGATGACGTTCATCTTTTTGGGTTGGTTAGACATGTTGACCCTCCTGCAGGGTAGGTCGCGTTCAGGTCCGGTTGTGCCCGGACCACGTAGGTATAGAAGCGGATGCGACCGTTCTCCCGTTCGTGGAACACATCCTGCACTTCGAAGTTGAACCCAGGAAAGCGGTTCAACGATTCCTGGAATGCCGTGAAATACGCGAGCATCGACTGCGCACGCGCGTCCCAACGCTCACCCGGAAGTACGACACCGATTTTCGGCGGATAAATCAACGCAAGCGTGGCGCCGTTCCGACGTGCTCGGTGTCCACCCTGACGATGTAGGCACCGACGTCCGCATCTTCGTCGAGATCTCGCCTGGCGCTGTTCGTGATCTCGACGCGTATGTTCCCGGCAGCGATGTGATCAAGCAGTTCCTTCGTTGCACGATCATTCCCGTCGACGATCGCGACTATCTTGAGCAGCTTGTGAAACTGGATGGGGATGGCAGGAGCCTCTGCCGAACGTGAATTCATAGTCGTTGCTCCTGGTGTCTACGTTCATTCAAGCACCTCGAAACCACGGGCGATTGACGCAGATCAACGACGCAACAGCCTGTTATTTGAACGCGTTGCAGACGCAAAAACGCACCTGAAAGTCCGATGGGCAAACATGCAACAGACCGGCTCGCCACTCTTCGAGAACGGCGCGACCACGTTGCGCGCTGCGCCAATCTCAAAGACGACTCCTTTCGTTTGGGATATCCAGGTTCACGAATAGGAGCTGTCGGAAATCACCGCCCTCCGCTATGGCCTCGCAAAAGCCGCACTGCCCGATTGCCGAGCGCGCGCGAAACAGAATACGGAAGGCAAATGAGTACCGGCCCGAATACGATCGCCGCGCCCCGATGGACTTCATCCATAGATGAAAAACTGAGCGATGGCGTCCAGAATAATCCCCACGGCAAACAGATCCCGAATCGCCTTTATCCCACTCCTTGCCAGTTCCTTGCGGTCCCCAGCTCGAATGACCAGACTGTACAAATAGGGCTGCCGATCTGCATTGGCATTGCCGATCCCCCCACGCCATCCAAAGACGATAGCAATCAGCGGCTGGATAACAAATCGCAGGCGCCCCGGACCCGTCAACCGCTGCGGCAGTTCATCAAGAAACTGACGGGAGAACAGATAGACGCGCCCTGTCTCAAACGTATCGACGATTGCCGAGGGCAGCGCGATCACGAGTACCACGACGGCTGCGGTAGTCAGGATCGTACTGATGACGTCCCGCCGAACTTTCATCCTCGCACCGGCGCGCCATGGGCACTGACCCCATCGCCCTGTTCATGTTCGCGATCCCCCGCGGATGTTTGCCGCGAGCTGGCCTCCGATGCGCCGCCCAGCCCCTGTGTGTCCGGAACGCGAGCCAGTGCGATGTCCTCCTCGAACATATGCTCACGCAAAATCGTCGCGTCCAGCAGGATCAGTTCGCGACGCAATGCGCCGTGACGCTCAGGTGGCAGTGTCTTCATCAGGTTTTCGATCATTGCCCGCAGACGCCGCTCGATCTGCAAGCTTCCTGCCCCGCACTGCCGTATTTCCCTGAAACTGATGTGCACATAGTCCTCCCAGTCCGGCGTACGAAACAGCACGCGGGGCTTCCCGCTTTCGTCGCTGACCGCGCAGTTGGCAAGGGAGCGCTTGCCGACCAGGCGGAGCAGCCTGTGCAACTGGTCGATGGCCAGCACGGCCGTCGTCGGATCATTGATCGCAGGAGACAGTGCCTTCAGCGCAATATCGACCTCGATCCGGAATGCGAACATAGGGTCCTGCTCCATCGTCCTTTCCGAACCGAGCGCGACAAAGTTTTGCAAACGTTGCTCGCTGTCGTCGCTGAGTGAAGTGGTTGCACCGTACAGATAGAAGAGCGGTTCGTCCGTGGCAAGAAAATCACCGACCTGAGCGGCGAACTCGATGACGCAGCCACAACGTCGCGCCTCTCGTGCGAGGCCCTTCAGATTCACCGCCAACACGACGCCGGATCCACCCCCATGACAGACAATGCGCGGGCTCGGCATCGGGTTAGTGGATACGCTTTCCTCGTCTGCGCTTGCGGGCGACTGCCGTGAGAGCGATGCCCAAACCTGAACGTGTGGTAAATCCGCGTGCATTTCCTCCTCACTAAAGGCATCGGGATAAATACTTTCGATGACCGCTAAACCCTGAGTTGCCACGCGGCCTATCAAACTCACGGGCCGCATCAGCCGCGCAGAATAGTCGATCAGCAGGATGAACGCGATGAGTGAAGCGAGTCCGATCAGGGTCGCAAGGAACACCTGCATCTGCGGCACCACCACTGATTGCCCGAGTTCCGCCATGGTTCTGTGAGTCCAGAGCAACGAGAAGACAAACAGGCCGACGATCCAGCGGATTACGTTGTCCCGCAACAGCGTGGTTGCGATGATGCGAGGCGTATATTGTCCACCCGCCACCTGGATGGCGACGAGCAGGGAGCCGAAACTGAACACCAGACACGACAAGTTGAGAGTGAAGATCCGGTCGAGAATGGAATGCGCTTCCTCCGCGCTGACGGCAAGAAATCCGCGTTGCAGGTCATATGCATGATGGTTGGCCAGCCACGCACCGGTGTATTCGGCTACACGCTTCAAGGCAATGCCGGCCATCACGGCAAGAATCGGAACGGTCCACAGCGACGATCTCACATAGCTGCTCACGCTGTATCTTCTGTTCCAGGCCATGCCAACCTCCATAACCGCCTCAAGCAGCCGCCCCGCGCGAGGCGCGGTTCCGGGCTTCGTACCGCCCTGTTTCGTTACCTTCCCGCCGGGGGCGGCAGGACTTCGATACCACGTCGTCCAATCAGGTCCCGGGCACCCGGAATCCACGCCTGACTCGCCTGGCCGCTCGCATACGCCGTCAAGGCATCTTCAGGTCAGGAGGCGCGGTCGAAGAAGGCAGTGGTGCTTTCGCCGGTTCTGCATCAACCGGGCTTGCATGTGACGCTGCTTTGGAATCCGTGAATATCGACAGAAGAAACAGGTCGCGCTCCCCCTCGGGCATCCTTGCAATAGCATGCAGCGTGACTCTCGTCATCCAGCACACGTCCGACGGTGTGGCCGCCAAAGGGTGCATCGTGTAGAAGTGGTATCGATCGAGGTCGACGGGATCGGCGTCCAGCTCGATGACGATTGCGCGAGACAGACTGTCGACAGCCGCCGTATATTGACGCGGCGTCAGCGACCGCTCAGGCATTTCGGAAACGCTGCTCACGAGGACCTTATAGAGCAGCCCAAGATAGATTTCCGCATCCGCGTCGGACATCACGGCAACCGTAATACGGTTCATCACCGCGATGACATCGATAAGCCCGAAACAGTTGACAGGGACAAGTTCGTCGAGCAGACGGGTGAACAGTTGCAGGTAAAGCAACCGGTCTTCGACGGTAAGACGCGCGAGTCCTGTTGACATCAGGGCTTCCCGCTTGTCCGCATCGAGCAGGACCCGCTCGAGTCCCCCTGCCCCACCTGGTATCCGAGCCGCGATGATGGGGTCATGCGATACCTTGTCGAACCACGCCGACAGGATCCTCGCTTTGTTCGATCCTTGTTCGATTCCGTATTGGCGCAATACCTTATTCAAGGCAGTGGCTTCCGGGCCGGAGGCGGGCGCGCTCAAGGTAGCCGGGTTGTCGGGCGCAAGAGAATGGAAGTCATGATGTACGGCCGCGCCGGCTGTCGATGACAATAGAACGGCAAGCCCGCCAGTCAAGCACGGCGTGCGTTTCTGCGTACTCCGGAAGACCGATCCGATCACTTCATTCTCCTGCGGCGGTGCCCCCACGTGACCTGCAACTCGTAGGCTACATGTCCCGCAAATGCCCGTTTGCCCGCTCGGGCCCACGCCTCGATCAGACCGGCCCGATGCACCAACACCGCCCAACCTAAACTTCAGTTACCGTCTCAATTCGCCCTTCACGAATCGCCTGGATAAACTCGCGGTAGTCGCGCCGGTTCTGTGAACTGTATTCCGTCGCGAACTCCGTGATGGCGTCGTCAAAGGTTTGACCCGAGCCCATATACCCGGCAATCATCGCTGCATCACCCGAACGCGCGTGTGCACGCGCAAGAGCATGGGCACACATGCGCGCATATTGCCGGAGCGTCCCGATGTCGAGCGCCTCGATGAGGACGGAAATCTTCATGTCGCGGAGCTGACGAATGTAAAAATCGCGCCCATTCTTGCCCCGACTCCAGCCGAGAAACACATCGCTAGCGGCCTGCATGATGTGTTGGCCCGCAATCACGCGCTGGCCGTGGTTGGGGTGCAGGCTCTTGCCCGCATAGGGCTCGAGCACCGACGCCTTCGCCTCCTTGGCCTGCAGGAACAACGGGTCGTTGTCGGAGGCCATGAACAGGCCTACCCCGCACATCGTGCCGACACTGCCCACGCCCACCACCTTGAGCGCCAGGTCGACGAAACGGAAGCGGTCGAACAGAACTCGCACGTGTTCGGCGAGGCTTTCCCGATACGTCGCAATTGCCTCTGCGTAGCCCGATTGAAGGCCGGGCGCGATATCTTCACTGGGATGAAAGATAAGCGGCGGCTCATCCTTGATTCTGGGCCGCCCGCCTTCCTCCGAGACAAGTTTCGGATACAGATGCTCGGGCACGGTCTTGCGGCGTTCCACTTCAATTCGCTGTGCAATCCGCTTGCGCGCGGCCTCCACGACTACAGGGTCGCCCGAGCGATCCTCATACTTCTGCAGGTCGATTCGGTCGTACCAGATGTCGAGCGCACGCATGGACGCATAGTCGTGCATACGCTCGCGGTATTCGCGCACGAGTTCCGTAGCGACGCGTGTCGTATCGCTGTAAGGCAACTCCAGATGTTGCGCCGCGATCACGACGCTCGCTGCGAGCCGCTTCAGATCCCATTCAAACGGAGCGGGTAACGTCTCGTCCAGGTCGTTGATGTCGAAAATCACGTTGCGCTCGGGCGTCGCGAACCCGCCGAAGTTCATCAGATGCGCATCGCCACATGCTTGCACGCGCAGCCCACTGGTTGGCGTCGTAGCGAGGTCAGCCGCCATCACTGCGGCCGCGCCGCGATAGAACGCGAACGGAGACGCGGACATTCGACCGAAGCGGATCGGGATCAGGCTCTGGAGCCGCCCTTCGTTCGATTCGTTGAGAAGTTCGATTGGGCTGCGGCGACCCGTGGGCAAACTCCACCCGCCTTGAGACGATCTGGAGACCGAATCACGAATGACTCGCCCTTGTGCCGCTCGCTCTTCAGGCGTGCTGTAGATCGGAGGCTTTGCGGATGCATCGTGCGCAACTTTGCGTGAATCGGCTCTGTCCATGTCAACCCCTAGTGGTTTTCACTATAGCGGTATGCCGTGTCGGAGGCTGCTCTCTCTGACGCAATGTTTTTCGCTCAGGCCGGCAACCGGGAGCGATGTACGAAAATGCGATGGTCGTCGTCCATTCTGCAATGCATGTTCGGCCAACTGCCTCGTCGTGTGCTAATGGATGGCTCAACGCTGGACTCCACCTGAGGCTTCCTCAACGGCTTGTTCTTCCCGCAGTGCATGCCACGCAGTAACCGCCTGCTCGAGATTGAGAAACATGCGCCTATGTCCAAGCGCCTTGCCGAGCGGCGCATTCTCCACGACGGCAAATACGTCCGGGCTCAAACCAACGAGCCATACGGCAATCCCCACTTTGCGGCATCTCTCCTCGGCCTCGGTCAACATCTTCAACGCCGTATACTCCAGGTCGAAAACGGCGCGCATGTCGAGCGCCACCACAGTCGGACGGGTCTGCTCGACGAGCGGCGTAATCTTGTGACCAATGTTCGAGGCATTAACGAAAAAAATTCTCCCCTCGGGCCGCAAAAGCAGCAGTCCGGGAAACTCCTCATCGTCGGGGTGCTGGTCAGATACTGGCCGGAATACATTCGTGCCACGTTTGCGTCGCAGCACATAGACGGGTGGATCGGACACCTGGTGCGCAAGCGCCACGAGTGACACAAGAATGGCGATCAGAATGCCGTTCAACGTACCGAGCAGCACGACGCCCGCGAGGGCAACCAGAGCCCAGAGGAACTCCATGCGTCTGACAGCGAGAATCGCGCGAAAATCCGCAGGCTTGAACAGCCCGATTGAATAGACGATCACGACTGCGGCAAGCGTCGCGTGCGGCATGAGACCAATCAGCGGCGCAAGCAGGAGCATGGTGCCCAACGTAACGGCTGCCGTCACGAGTTCCGCCAGTTGTGAATGCGCACCCACAAGGCGATTGACCGCCGTCTGGGTGGTCCCGCCGCCCGACGGCATCGAACCCAGCAGCGCGCCCGCTGCATTGCCAAGGCCCGTCGCCATTAGCTCGCGATTCGGTAGCGGCACGGATTCGCCGCTTTGGGCGAACGCCCGGCCTGAAGCGATCGTTTCAGTAAAGCTCATCAATGCAATGCCCGCCGCCGCGGGCCAGAGCGCCTCGACGAGCGAGAACTGAGGCATGACAATCGATGGAAGCCCCGTTGGAATGTGGCCCACGATCCCCACGCCGTACTTCGGCAGCCCCAGGATGCTGACAGCCGCGATCCCACATGCCACCGCAATGAGCGGGGCCGGTGACTTCGGATAGAAATGTTCGAGCGCCACCAGAACCACAACTGTCACCACCCCGACGACGACCGTGGCCACCGATGCATGAGGAAGTCCCGTGACGAGCGCATAGACGTTATGAAAGAACGAACTTTTCACCATGTGCAGGCCAATCAGCTTCGGCAGTTGATCGAGCACGATCACGATGGCGATGCCGCCCTTGAAGCCTGTCAGCACCGGCTCGGAGATGAAGTTCGCCACGAATCCAAGCCTGAGAAGCGCAGCGAGAACAAGGAATACGCCGACCAGCAGCGTGAGTGTCGCAGTGGCAACGGCCAGTTGGGCCGCGCCGCCGCCCGGCGCGACCTGACCGAGCGCGGTCGCTGTCAGAATAGCCAGCGTTGCAGTGGTGCTGACGCTCAGCGGCCTCGATGTACCGAAGAGCGCATAGATCACCATAGGGACAAGTGCCGTGTACAGTCCGACCTGTACAGGAAGACCCGCAACGGTAGCGTAAGCCATCGCCTTCGGCAACACGACAGCCGCAGCCGTGACTCCCGCGACAACGTCCGGTTTGATCCACGACTTCTGATACCCGTGAACCCATTCGAGAACGGGAAGCCGACGGCCGGGACTTTGGTGCGGCGAGGACTGGTCTTGCATGAGCGTATGCCTCTGAAGATCCGTGCGTTAGCGACGGGCGCAGACGTCATTCGTTGCGACGTTGACACCACTAGCCGGGCCCATGTCCAGAAACACAGCGGCCACGGCTGTTGCCAATAGGGATTTCACGGTGTCTCCTTCCGGGAAAGTCTCAAAGGCCTGACTTTTAGAGAAGCTTCGAACTGGCGGGCCACTTTTCCAGTACGCGGTCCGTCGCACTCGCTGTGATCCGGCAATTGCCGCAAGGTTGCGGCAGTTCCTTGATCGTCCTTCATCCCACAGTACGCAATAGGCCCACCCACAGGCTTGATACAGATCAACGCGGTGGCTGAGCCGGGAAACGACAAACGCCTCTGAGCGCGACCGTGGGAGCGCAAGCGCGAATCCACCTCCGACGCGCGCGAGTTAGCCTGGCGATTTAATCTCTCACCGCATTACGTCGAGCACACTCGCGCAACCGCGTGAAGATTTATGCGGCCAACTCGCTGCGTCCCATGCGAAGTTCCACTGCTCCCGTCAGATGAAAACCATATGTTTTTCCAACGTTATGCATACCGGAGCAGATGTTGATTCAGGTCAATCTGCGCATCCCAGTAACTCATACGCTCCATATGCGGGCAGAGCCGCTCCGAACGATCACGTCCCATCCGATGCGAGCCGATCGTTCAAAAATGGTTTTTTTAGTCCGCAAAAAATTGATATCGAGTGCTCACTTCATTCATCGGTATGTGGCATCGACTCATTCGCAAAAAAGGTGGCCTTGCCGATGTTCACACGCAAAAGAGTTGAGAGCGCCGTATGCCGAGATCATCACCCAAAGATTCTCCGGCATCGCGGCAAGTGTTTAAAGGAGACGTTACATGTCTGATTCCATATCTCATCCTGCCTCTGGCGCAAAAACGAAGCCTTCCACCGCCTCCGCCCCGAAGCTTCATCTCGGCGCCCTGACCGCGCTCGTGGTTGGATCGATGATCGGCGGCGGCATCTTCTCCTTGCCGCAAAACATGGCCGTTAGCGCTGACGCCGGCGCCGTGCTGATCGGCTGGGCCATCACCGCTGTGGGCATGCTGACCCTGGCGTTTGTGTTCCAGACGCTCGCCAACCGCAAACCACAACTCGATGGTGGCGTCTATATCTACGCCAAGCAAGGCTTCGGGGACTACATGGGGTTTTCATCGGCCTGGGGCTACTGGATTAGCGCATGGCTTGGTAACGTCGGGTACTTCGTCCTGCTATTCGCCACCTTCGGTTTCTTCTTTCCCATCTTCGGCGAAGGTAATACGCCCTTTGCGATTGCCTGCGCGTCCGTGCTGCTCTGGGGCGTTCACTTCCTCGTGCTGCGCGGCATCAAGGAAGCCGCCTTCGTCAACCTGATCACGACGATCGCCAAGGTGGTGCCGATTATTCTATTCATCCTGATCTGCCTGTTCGCGTTCAAAGCGCATGTCTTCACCAGCGACTTTTTCGGTCTGAGCAGTCCAAAGCTCGGCAGCGTCGCAAATCAGGTGCGCGGCACGATGCTCGTCACCGTCTGGGTGTTCATCGGCATTGAAGGCGCCAGCATCTTCTCAGCGCGCGCTGAGAAGCGCACTGATGTCGGCAAGGCGACGGTCGTGGGTTTTGCCGGTGTCCTGCTGGTTCTCGTGCTCGTCAACATGCTGTCGCTCGGGATCATGAAGCGGCCCGAGCTGGCGGCACTTCCAAACCCGTCGATGGCAGGTGTCCTCGAACATGTCGTCGGCCACTGGGGTGCGGTCGTGATCAGCGTCGGCCTCGTGATTTCGCTGCTGGGTGCATTGCTTTCGTGGGTGCTGCTTTGCGCCGAAATCATTTTTTCCGCCGCTCGCGACAACACGATGCCGAGCTTCGTGCGCAAGGAAAACTCGAAGCAGGTCCCCGCAAACGCGCTCTGGCTGACCAACGGGCTGACGCAGATATTCCTGCTCATCACCCTGTTTTCAAAAGGAACATACCTGTCGCTGATCTATCTGGCAACGTCGATGATCCTGTTGCCTTACTTCTGGTCCGCAGCTTACGCACTGCAAGTCGCGTGGCGTCGCGAGACATACGAAAGCGAGCCGAAGCAGCGCAACAGGGATCTTGCGATCGCCGCGATTGCAGTGATCTACGCCGTCTGGCTGCTCTATGCGGGCGGGCTCAAATATGTGCTGCTATCCGCCCTGCTTTACGCGCCCGGCGCATTGCTGTTCGCCAAGGCGAAGCGCGAAGCCGGCCAGCCAGTCTTCACTACCGTCGAAAAAGCCGTCTTCGTGGCGGTCGTGATCGGCGCATTGGTCGCCGCATTCGGCTTGTACAAAGGTTTCCTCACGCTCTGATCCAGGGAGACACATGATGAGCATTGGGACATTGAATTATGGCGTCCATTCCGAAGCGGGAAAACTGCGCAAGGTATTGGTCTGCTCGCCCGGACTTGCGCACCAGCGCCTGACGCCAAGCAATTGCGACGAACTGTTGTTCGACGACGTCATCTGGGTCAGCCAGGCCAAACGCGATCATTTCGACTTCACCACCAAGATGCGAGAGCGCGGCGTCGAAGTCGTGGAGATGCACAACCTGCTCACCGAAACGGTACGCAACGCCGACGCGCTCGAGTGGATTCTCGACCGCAAGGTCCGGCCCGATACCGTGGGCATTGGACTCGCGAACGAGGTTCGCGCGTGGATCGAAGGTCTCGAGCCTCGCAAGCAGGCCGAATTCCTGATTGGCGGCGTGGTTGCGGAAGACATCCCCGACACGGCGGAGACCAATACGCTCAAGATGTTCCGCCAGTATCTCGGCTACTCGGGCTTTGTGCTGCCTCCGCTACCGAACACCCTGTTCACGCGCGACACCACCTGCTGGATCTATGGCGGCGTCTGTCTCAACCCGATGTACTGGCCCGCAAGGCGACAGGAAACCCTGTTGGCCACGGCGATCTACAAGTTTCATCCGGACTTCGTGAATCACAAGTTCGAAGTCTGGTACGGCGATCCGGACCGCGATCACGGCATGTCCACGCTGGAAGGCGGCGATGTGATGCCCATCGGCAATGGGGTGCTCGTGGTCGGCATGGGCGAGCGCACGTCACGGCAAGCGATCGGCGAACTCGCTCAGAGTCTCTTCTCGAAAGGGGCGGTCGAAAGAATTATCGTGGCCGGCCTGCCGAAGTCTCGCGCTGCCATGCACCTCGATACGGTATTCACGTTCTGTGATCGCGACCTGGTCACCGTGTTTCCGGAGGTCGTGAAGGAAATTGTCGCGTTCTCAATACGCGCCGATGATTCGTCAGCGACGAAGCTGAACATTCGCCGCGAAGATAAGCCGTTTCTCGATGTCATTGCCGAGGCGCTCGGACTAGCCAGATTACGCGTCGTGGAGACAGGGGGCAATAGCTTCGCCGCAGAGCGTGAGCAATGGGACGACGGCAACAACGTCGTCTGCATCGAGCCTGGCGCCGTAATCAGCTACGACCGCAACATCTACACCAACACCTTGTTGCGCAAGGCTGGCGTCGAGGTGATCACGATCACCGCGGGTGAGCTTGGTCGCGGTCGCGGCGGCGGCCACTGCATGACGTGCCCGATCGTGCGAGATCCCATCGACTACTGACTGGTCGGCATCGCCGGCATGGAGCCGGCTGCCACCGGATCGGCCCTTAAAGGAGAAAACCATGGCTTTCAATTTGCGTAACCGGAGTCTGCTGAGCCTGATGCATCACAACACGCGTGAACTGAGGTACCTGCTTGACCTCGCACGCGATCTCAAGCGCGCCAAGTACACCGGCACCGAGCAGCAGCACCTGAAGGGTGTGAACATCGCGCTGATCTTCGAGAAGACTTCAACCCGCACACGTTGCGCGTTCGAAGTCGCGGCGTATGACCAGGGCGCCAATGTCACCTATATCGATCCGACCTCTTCCCAGATCGGCCATAAGGAGAGCATGAAGGACACAGCGCGCGTGCTGGGGCGCATGTATGACGCCATTGAGTATCGCGGATTCAAACAGGAAATCGTCGAGGAGCTGGCCAAATTTGCGGGCGTGCCCGTATTCAATGGCCTGACCGATGAATACCACCCAACCCAGATGTTCGCCGACGTTCTGACGATGCGGGAAAACAGCGACAAGCCGCTGACGGCAATCAGCTATGCGTACCTTGGCGACGCTCGCAACAACATGGGCAACTCGTTGCTGCTGATCGGCGCGAAGCTGGGAATGGACGTGCGGATCGGTGCGCCCAAAGCGCTCTGGCCGAGCCCCGAGCACATCGAGACTTGTCAGCGCTTCGCCGCGGAAAGCGGCGCGCGCATCCTGCTGACGGAAGACGCAAAGGCCGCCGTCAACGGCGTCGATTTCGTGCACACGGATGTGTGGGTGTCGATGGGTGAACCGATGGCAGCATGGGGCGAGCGTATTCAACAGCTGCTCCCCTATCAGGTCAACATGAATCTGATCAAAGCCTCGCAGAATCCTCAGGTGAAGTTCATGCACTGCCTGCCCGCGTTTCACAACAGCGAGACGGAACTCGGAAAACAGATTGCGGAGAAATATCCAGAGCTTGCGGGCGGCGTCGAAGTGACCGAGGAGGTATTCGAGTCGCCGTTGAATATCGCGTTCGAGCAGGCAGAAAACCGCATGCATACGATCAAGGCAATCCTTGTCTCGACGCTTGCCGATATTTGAATAGCCAGCTCGCCGCGCTCAGGACGTTGCGGCGCGAGCGTCGCCAACGCTTGTGCCCACCGTCATTTGCCGTCCATTAGAAGGGGTTACATGATGCGTATCGTGATTGCATTGGGAGGCAACGCCTTGCTGCGGCGCGGTGAACCGCTGACGGCAGAAAATCAGCGCGATAACGTGCGGCTCGCCGCCCGCCAGATCGCGCGAATCGCGACGGGTAACGAACTGGTGATTGCGCACGGCAACGGGCCGCAGGTCGGGCTGCTTGCTCTCCAGGGTGCGGCATACAAGGAAGTCGCGACTTATCCGCTCGATGTTCTCGGTGCGCAGACCGAAGGGATGATCGGCTATCTCATCGAGCAGGAGCTGGGCAATCTGCTGCCTTACGAAGTGCCGTTCGCCACGATCTTGACGCAGGTCGAGGTCGATCCGCACGACCCCGCCTTCCAGCATCCGACCAAACCAATCGGTCCGGTCTACGAGAAAGAAGAAGCCGAGCGTCTCGCGAAGGAGCGGGGATGGAACATTGCCCCGGACGGTGACAAGTTCCGTCGTGTGGTCGCAAGCCCACGACCGAAACATATCTTCGAGATCCGACCGATCAAATGGCTGCTGGAACGCGGCGCTATCGTGATCTGCGCCGGCGGCGGCGGTATTCCCACCTGCTACGACGCGAATCACAACCTGATCGGCGTCGAAGCGGTCATCGACAAGGATCTATGCTCCGCGCTTCTTGCGCAGGAATTGGCCGCCGACATGCTGATCGTCGCGACCGATGTCGATGCGGCGTATGTCGACTGGGGTTCGCCGAACAAGCGGGCCATTGCACAGGCGCACCCGGACGAACTGGAAAGGCTCGGATTCGCCAGTGGTTCGATGGGCCCGAAAGTCCAGGCGGCGATCGAGTTTGCCCGTCAAACGGGCAAGGACGCCGTGATCGGCTCACTGTCGGACATCCAGGCCATCCTCGAAGAACGCGGGGCCGGCACCCGCGTGAGCACGGCCGAATCGGGCATCCGCTACCGCGTGCCGACCGGCGGTTAATCTGGAGCATCTGGAGCAGCCGTTCTCCGCCCGGAGAATGGCTGCGATCGCTGCGCGTTGTAGTTATCTCCGGCCGCTCTCGCTGTGCGTCGGTGCAAGCGACGAAGTACCTGACTACCTGACCTGGGGTCCTTTCTCTTCACTTCGCTTCCAGTTGTCCGGTCTTGCTGACCACGGTATTCAGCTTCTCTCCCGGCAACTCGGAGACGGGCTGGTCTCTCACCCATCGCCAGAACAGTTGATAGCCGACTGCGAGCATCACGGGCCCGATGAACAGGCCAATGACGCCCGCCGAAACCATGCCTCCAAGCGCGCCAATCAGCACGACCGGCATCGGTACCGCAACGCCGCGGCCGAGCAGCAATGGCTTGAGCACGTTGTCCGCCAGTCCCGCAACAAACACATACACGGCAAACCCGATCGTTGCCGCGCTGAAGCCCTCGGTGACAATCACGAAGACGATTACGGGAATCGTGATCAAGGTGGCAGGCAGTTGCATGATGCCGATCAGCAGTATGGCGAGAGCAAGCAATCCAGCACCGGGAATGCCCATCACGACGAAGCCGATGCCGATCAGCAGCATCTGGATGAATGCAATGCCGACCACCCCTTGGGCCACGGCGCGAATCGTGGCCGTACAAAGATCGGTGATCTTCGGACCATTTTCCGGGCCGGAGATGCGCGAGGCAATCTGCACGGCACTGACGTGACCATGTTCGCCATGCGCCATGAGCACGCCCGCCACGACGAGGGAAACGAAGAATATCGCCAGCCCGGCACCGAGACCCGTGACCATGCCGAGCACCGCAAGGCCTGCACCCTTGAGCTGCGGGGCAAACCTGTGCGCGAGGCCCGTGAGGTCGGTCGAAGCCTGTTGCCAGAACTCATGCACCCGTTCGCCCACCAGCGGCCAATTGGCCACCGATTCGGCCGGCGGCGGAATCCGGAAACTGCCGCTGCGGAACACGGCGATCGCATGCTCGATCGAATCGGCAACCGCGACACCTAGCAGGTAAGTCGGGACGAGAATGATGCCGAACGCGACAGCGACGATCAGCGTCGCGATCAAGCCTCCCCTGTTCGGCAACCTGCTGCGCAGCCGAACCTGCAACGGATAGAGGGTGATGGCAAGAATCAGCGCCCATACCATCAGATTCAGGAACGGGACGAAGATCCGAAAACAGAATACGGCGAGCACCGCGATCAGTCCGGCGCGAATCAGTACATCGAGCAATTGTCTGGACAGTACGCGTGTCGATGTTGGCGAGCTCAGCATTTTGAACTCTCCCCTCTCTTTAGAACGCATCCGTGCGGATAGCGGGCTAGCCGAACCAGCAGCAGAAATTCATCGCCGCGCTCCGGCCCGTTCTCCGCTGCCTACGGTGCTAATCCCTAATAGACGCGCGTATGTACCCCCGCCTCTTGATCCACGTCAATCAGATCGATGTCGCCTCCCCACAATGGCCGCCGGTCCTGACTGACATTCACCCCGGCAGCAGCATACTGCCGGATTTCTCCGCGCCGACCGGGCATTGACCTATATCAAGCGGAATCCGACTGCGAGCCCTATTCTGTCAATCAGTCATGCGTCGGTCGCGAGACATGCATCGACGGTGTTTGCTCCCATGCAAATCGTCGGTTGAGCGCGTGAGTCATTCAGCAGAGTGCCGCTATGAATCAACCCATGATCTGGATTACAGCGCCAGACCTGTCCGACGGATCCACGGTCTGGTTTTCGGCATATGGTTTCGGGTGGGGCTATCGCGCGTTCGCGGTCTCATATGAAGTGATCTGCGAATCGCTCGGCGCGGGCGACACCACGGAAGAACAGATTCGCCTCGCTTTCCAGTTAGGAAAGCGACAAATTCTTCAAGCGGTTCTGCAGCATGATTCGCTCTCGTACAAAGGGCAGCGAATCACGCTTTCTTTCGAAAATCGATCCCACTCAATGTCCACTGACGCTCCTGAAACAGTGACGGGCCGCGCACCAGCGGCAATACTCCGATCGACGGGTCCGCAACCTACGGATCCTTCAGCGGGTGCTCAATCCGGTTAACTAGCCACGTGGTGAACTGCGATGCAGCGACTTGACCGGAGTGTGTCTTAATCGACCTGATCCATGCGGCGCAACAACGTGATTCTTACGATCATCCCTTTGCCTCGCTGGGTGTGATCGACAGGTGGAATGTGCCGCCGGCACAGTTAAACACCGGCCCTGACCGTTTCGTCTTCTGCAATTGTATCGACCGGCTTAGATCGCTCGCATCGCCGCATCGATGTTCAGGCCGCCAGGCAACAGTTCCCGACGCGGAAACCGCACAAGCACAAAGACTCGCACTATGGCTGGATTGCCTGGAATGCGTGCGAAGTCGAACTGAATTTCCTGCCCCGCCTCGCCCCCTTCGGGCTGGACTACGTTCATCATGTCGAGCCGCAAAAGTCTGCGCTGAACGTAAAGGTGATCGGAAGGCGTGGAGAACACATTGCATACGCACTCCAGCTCGAGCTCGGCTTGCGTCCCGGGCACCCTGAGGGTGGCCAGAGTTTGCGTATTCTCGTTGATCTGCGTCTGGAGCCGATCCAGCTCGGCTGATTCGTCATTTAAAGGCGCGCCGATGACCGCCCGCAGACCCGTTCCTTGACGTTCCAGCAGCGCGACACGTTCCTCGATCAGGGCTCGCGATTGCTTCACCAGATCGCGTCGCCTCACGGCTAGACCTGCAAGGCCTTCCAGGGCCAGTTGATCGATCATCCGGCGGGCAATCTCTGCGCGTAACGACGCCTCGGAATCGCTGCAGATTCTGATGCGATGGTCGCTGAAGCACAGCGTAGTTTGTGGCACGTCATGACGAACAGAGTTTCCTTCCATCGTGACGCCCAATATGTGCCGCTCGGTCATCGCCATCCCGAGGACCGCGTATGCTTCGGTCAAATTCGCGTGTCTCTCGAAATAAGCACGCAAGGTTTCCGACCGGCTAAAGGCTTGAGCCAGATCGTCGCGCGTGGCAAAGAAGGCGCGAATCGCCGGATCGGACGACCATGCGTCGGCATTGGCATCGTGCAGCGGCTGCAGCGAAGCGACAAGATCGTCTGCATAGCGCAGTGACAGAGCCACCGCCCGGGTGAGCTTCGCTTCGTAGTGACGCGCGTACTTTAGTCCAGGGTTCATGACAAGAACACGAGCAACCGCTTCCCTGGCCCTCAGATCTGGAACCGTGTGCGCCCGATGACACCCAAATAATCCATGGAAAAATCCCATCGCTTGACTCCGGCCAAAATATCTCAATGGACAATAAATAAGGCAAGGTCGGCCAACCCGGATTGATCTGGAGCAAACGAAATCACAGCCACCTCACGTGGACGCCCGCGCCTTAAACCCGGCTCCCTGCCTGGGTCATCATGTCCGTCGCTCGCGGCTTATCTGCGAGGTGCCGCCTGACGGCAACGTGACGTGGAAAGCTGCGCCTTTGCCCGGGTTGTTTTCTGCCCAAAGACGCCCGCCATGTGCGGTCACGATGCTACGACTGATCGAGAGGCCTAGCCCGAGCCCCTGAGGTTTCGTCGTGTAAAACGATCTGAATATCTGGTCCATGTTGCCAAGCGTCAAACCTTGACCATAATCCTTCACGGTAATGCGCACGCCGCCACCCGGTTCTCCGCACACGGTTGTTTCAACCGCGCGTTCGGCTATGCCACACTCCTTGACGGCGTCACAGGCGTTCAACAGCAGGTTGAGCACGACCTGCTCAAGCTGGATCTTGTCGCCGCAAACGTTCGCAAGATTTCTGGCGATGTCGAAGCTAATTCGAATACCACGGACCAGCGCATCGTTACGTACCAGCAAGGCGACATCGTGCACCACATCTCCGAGGTCCAGAAGTTTCAGCTCAATATCCCCTTTTCTGATGAACATACGGATCTTCTGAATAACCTCGCTCGCCCGACAACTATCCGCGACGATATCTTTCAACGCTTCACGCAACTCGTTCGCATCGGCCATCCCTGATTCGATGAAGCGCTGTGCCGCCTGCGCATTGCTCAAAATGGCTGCGAGCGGCTGGTTCATTTCATGAGCAAGCGCGCCCCCAAGTTCTCCCAACGATGAAACGCGCGCGAGATGAGCGAGTTCCGTCAGGTTCTGTTCGGCTTCGCCGCACGCGCTGCGATCCGATATCGTCGCGATCCGCAAGACCTGGCCACATACGTTGGATCGAACTATGGTGGCTTCCGCGAAAAAGCCGCTGCCATTACGCCGCCTGGCAAGCAGTAACTTGTTCGTCGCGCCCGGTGGGCCGTTGATGGAAGAACGACTTTCGTTGACCGCGGGCCACCCTTCCCACTCGCCGAGCATCGGAAACAGAATGTCGAACGATGCGCCGAGCAGTTCTTCTGTCCTGTACCCGAATAGCTGTGTAGTCATCGAGGTTGCAAAGAGGATCCTGTCCCGCTGGTCAATCACAATAACTGGGAGCGGCAGTATCTCCAGCGCGTCCCGTAATTGCACCCTCATGTCGAACATGCGTTGCTTTTCCCGGTCACGTCCACGCAGCCATGCAGCACGTGACCACCATTTTGGCGGGGAATCCACGAGATCACGTTCGCCGGGCACAGAATGCCTGAAGGGCAACCCAGCGTTCAGATGTGCAGACTGTAGCGGTGCTCCGCCAACTGCATGCAGAAATGGACCGGTTCCGTTACAGTCCGGGTCAGAGATGCCTGGAACGACATGAACATCTGGTGGAGGATTCAGCGGATGGCGAAATCTTTGTATATGCCGCTCGATTGTGGCACCCGCCATGTCCGTCACGCGGCTCCTTCTCCACGAGGTCAGGTCAATCATCGAAATCTCCCGATCAGCATTCAGCCCACCGTGAGCCGTCATCGTCAATGTGACTGAACTACTGGTTTGAACATCCCTTCGTCGAATCAATGCTAAACGCGCGCCGACGATCCGCCCGCCATATGCCGTGTCCGATGGATGAAGCGTGGGACGTCCGCGCTCTCACGCCTTGCTCTTATTTGGTCGGCGCAGGCGGTCCCATCCAGTACTGCTGATTCCACATCATGTTGTTCATCATCTGCTGTTGCATGTCCAGGTACTGGTCGGTCATGTATTGGCGTCGCCGAACCTGCTCCGGAGTCAGGTTCGAATAATAGTCGCCCATGCGTCCCCAACCACCGCCCATCATTCCCGGGCCCATCATTCCACCCCCGCCCGTCATCCCTCGACCGCCCATCATGCCGGGCCCCCATAGTCGATGCATGGCGGTCATAGCGCTTTGCATTGTTGCACGGTGCTGCTGTAACAGCCTTTGTCGCTCCTGCGTGTCCTGCGTCTTGCGGATCAGGGCCATCTGCGCCTGCATCGATTTCATCAGTTCCTGGACGTGGGCCAATTGCCGATCAAATTCAGCGACGTTGGGCGCGGCAGCAGAACTCGCTTCTTTCGTCTGCGAAGCCTGAGCCGCCGCTACTAGCGGCACCCACTGTCCAGTGAAGGCAAGTCCGGTGGCGATTGCAACGATCAAATTCTTCATGGCCAATCTCCTGACGTCGTTCGATAGATCGAATAGCGACTTCCCTGCTTGATAGAAGCATCGACGCCGTTGGCCTCAACGTACTTGATCTAGATCAGGGCGGTGCGATCCCAGCCACGGTTCAGATCAGCTGCGCCCGGACGATTTCAACAAACGGCTGCCTTCATCGATGGAATCCGCCCCACGCTTGAGTCGGTGAATCGGTCCTGCACCTGAACCCGAACGGCTAGCGATCCTTCAGCGCACGTTAAGAATGATGTTCGTGCAGTGCGCAAGCGCGATGGCTGCAACCGCACTTGTCAGCAGCCGTCCTGAAGTGCGGTATTCATCGCGCCGAGTGCGAGCGGCGCCGACGCGAGTTACGCCGCTGAGGATGTCATCGTGGCGGAAGTACGTCCGATGACACAACAAAGACTGGACGGAACAATCGTCGCGAGTCCCGCCCGAGTCGCCCACGTCTGCGCGGTATGTCGGCCGGGCCGCCCCGTACGAATGAACGGGTTGACTCAAGTCAACGTCCACCGGTCCGTGCGGCGTCTAATGACTGATGACGTCGCCGCAGAGTCGTCTCGTGCAGATTCTGAATGGTACTTGCGCCAGTGTGTCTGTATGGATTGCTGAGGAGGTCCCTTGATGCGATTGCCAAACACGACATCGCTGGCGTTTTTACTGTTGCTCCTGTTCGGCGGCTGCGCGACCCGAGCAGTCAACCCACCGATTACCCACGTAGATCCGGCTGCAGGCTATCGGTTAGCGACGCGCCCGCAGTATTCGACGGACAACGAGAACCTCGTGATCCTTGCCTTTTCGGGTGGCGGCACACGCGCTGCGGCGTTCTCGTATGGCGTCCTCGAGTTCCTGCGCAATACTGAAGTCGTTGGACCGAGAGGCAACAGGGCGCGCCTGCTCGACAATGTCAGCATCATTTCTGGCGTGTCCGGTGGAAGCTTTACAGCGCTGGCCTACGGGCTCTACGGTGACAAACTGTTCGACGATTACGAGCAGAGCTTTCTAAAGCGCAATCTGCAGGGCGAAATCACGTGGCGCACGCTTAACCCAGCTCGCTGGCCGTCGCTCTGGTCGCGGAGCTGGGGCCGGTCTGAGCTGGCCGCCGACCTATACGACGAGATCCTGTTCAAAGGCGCGACGTTTGGCGACCTCAATCGCGGCAAAGGCCCGCTTATCATCGCGTCGGCCACGGACATTTCTACAGGTACCAGCGTGTCTTTTGCACAGGGCACCTTCGATGTGCTCTGCTCTGATCTGAGCGCGGTACGTCTTTCGCGTGCCGCGGCCGCATCGTCTGCGGTACCCGTGGTGCTGTCGCCTGTTACGCTAAACAATTATGGCGGCACTTGTGGCTACGAACCTCCTGCATGGATGCAGCCGTTTGTCGGTACTGGCAACCCGCCACGGCCTGCCGCACGCACCACTCGCCATATGACGGAACAGGCGACGTTCGAAGACAGCGCCAGCCGGCCATACATCCACCTCGTGGACGGCGGCATTTCAGACAATCTTGGGATGCGCAGCGTGCTGGATGCGCTGGAAATCATGGAAACGCTGTATTCAATCGATCAGCCCACGCCATTCGATCACATACACAGGATTGTCGTCTTCGTCGTCAATTCACTGTCCTCGCCCAAGACCCAATGGGACAAATCGGAATCCCCGCCGGGAACGGTCCCGATTCTGCTGAAAGCCGCAGGCGTTCCGATTGACCATTACTCATACGAAGCAACTGAACTGTTGAAGGACACCGAGGCCCATTGGGAATCCATGCGCCAGCTTCGGGCGTCGCCCGCATTTAACGGGAGTAAAGATACTCAGGTGGCCGCCGATTTGCGTACACCGGACGTTACAATCTACACCATCGACGTGTCGTTCAACCGGCTCACGGACAAGGCGGAACAGGACTATCTGAACGAACTGCCTACGTCGTTCTCACTCCCGCCCGAGGCCGTCGACCGCCTGCGGGCCGCTGCAACAACAATCATCAAGGCGTCGCCGGAGTTCCAGCGGCTGTTGCGGGACGTCGGAGCGAAAGTCGTCGCACAGCCGCCGCGCGGGGGCTTGGAAGCAGGGCCCCCCTACGAAATAACACGCGGAAGCAGCCGGACCGTTGCGACGATGCCCTGCAGGAAAGATGCCCAACAGGGCGAAGTAGTTGCCGGCAGACGAGGTTGAAGTAAAAAAAGAGGCATGTCAGTCATGATCAGCCGCTTGGCCTCGACGGTGTCGCTGGTGATGATGTTGATTTCCGGCGCATGGGCACAGCCTTTGGACCCGCCCGTGCGTGTCGTCACATTCGTTCTGCCACCGTTCGTGATGGAGCAAGGGGGGGCGCTGACCGGGTTCAGCATCGATCTCTGGAACGAAATCGCGGCAAGGGTGGGCGTCAAGACCAGCTATCAGATGACGCCCGACACCAAGGGCTTGTTCGATTCGTTGCGCTCGGGCAACGCTGATATCGCCGTGTCCGGTCTGTTCTACAGCAGGGAACGTGACCGGGAATTCGATTTCTCTTATCCGATCGTGGAGGTGGGCCTTCAGGTCATGGTGCGGGATACCGGGCAGACCGCGGCGGCGACCCCGTTACGGACCTTGCTGGCGTTGCTATTTTCGCGCACGAGCCTCACCTGGCTTGGCGTCGCGCTGGCGCTTATCGTAGCCTCTGCCCACTTGATGTGGATCTTCGAACGTGCGCAGAAGGACGACACCATTTCCGGACGAAAATATTATCCCGGCATCCTCCGTACGATGTACTGGGCCACCACGACCATGCTGACACAGGGAGACGAAAGTCCGCGTCCATGGCCCGGCCGGATGCTCGCAGTTCTCTGGATGTTTGTCGGCATGGTCTACGTGGTGTTCTACACTGCGCAGCTGACGACGACGCTGACCGTGCAGGAGATTCGAGGCGCCATCAATGGACCGGAAGATTTACCCGGCAAGCGGGTTGCCACGCTCCTCGGTGGCACTCCGCTTGCTTATCTCCAGGAACACAACGCAGTGGTGCAGGAGTTTTCGCAAACCAGCGACGAGTATCAAGCTTTGCTGGATGGGAAGGTGGACGCCATTGTCCAGGGCTCGGCAGGTCTGGACTACTATTCAGCCCACGAGGGAAAGGGCCTGGTGAAGATAGCCTGGCGAGCCTTGCGTCCTTTTGCGGACGATCCCATCGCTCCTGGCAACCCACGCACGCGCTCCATCAACGTCCGGTTCAACCGTTCAATATGGCCACCAAAATGAGGCTTACCGACTGGACGATACATGAGGTCAATGCCGTATTCACGACACCCGCTGCGGAGCGCCCTGCTCTTGAACTCAGCTGCGTTATCGAGATGCAGGACACGCGGAATGCCTCGCATGGGCCAGTCTGCGTAAGCGACTCGGCCCGACCGTTTTCGCGTTCGCGCGCGCGTCGGGCATGATGGTGATGGTGTGTCGGAGTCCGTGTAGATCAGTATCCGTCAGCGGAACCCGTATTGACGGTATCGCGCGGTTAGATGTCGACAATCTTTCGCAGCAAGGCGTACGAGACCCGCCAATGCCCTTCCGAATCATTAACAGCGATGGAGGCGGTTTTTGCGTTGAGCCTGACGATGATGCCGACTCGCTCGCTCAGATGTTTGTCGGTGAAACCAACGGTGTCGCCAACGAAGAATTCCTCACGTTGTGCTCGCGGTGGCGGCGACGGAGGCGCGTGAGTCGGACCGCGCGCAGTGTCAGGGATAACCGCCGCGTATAGTACCGACCAACACTGACGGCTCTGGTTGTCCTGAATCACCGCCTGGGTTTGCCGCAGCTCCACCACCGTTCCGTGCGAAGGTGGTGCGAGCGGATCGCCCCCGATATAGCTGACCTCCATTCCCAAGTGCAAGCGTTGACGTACTTCGAGAATACGACGCGGGTCGTCCAGCATTTTGCCGATGGCGAGATAGAGGCGATACAACTCGGCGCTGGGCGCCTGCCGAAGCGAGTCGAGAATGTCCATGAATGTGTAGGCGTTTAACGGGCGAGCGGCAACAGTTCGTGCACGCGATTGACAGGATACGACGGCAACTTCTCAAGTGTGTCCTTGAGCCATGCATAGGGTTCGAAGGCATTCAGTCGAGCCGTGCCGAGCAGCGAGTACATCGTGGCGGCGGCCCTGGCGCCACGCGGCGAGCCCGCGAATGTCCAGTTGGCTCTCCCCAGGGCGATAGGGCGAATTTGACGCTCGAGAGCATTGTTATCAGGCAGCAGGATACCGCTCTCGGTGTAACGAACGAGCGCCGGCCAATGACGTAACGCATAGCCGAACGCCTTTGCGAGCGGCGCCTGAGCTGGCAAACCGATGACGTTGCCTTCCAGCCATTGCCGGAACTGTGCGAGCACCGGCAGCGCCTCGGCTTGCCGCGCCGCATATTTGAGATCAGGTGTCTGGTCCCGGATCCGCGACTCGATCGCATACAGTCGGGCGATCCACTCCAGCGCCTGCGCCGCAAGTCCAGGTTTGCTCTGCGCCTTCGCGAATTCGAAGAAGCGTCGGCGGCAATGGGCCCAACATCCGACCTCGACGATGTCTCCGGTTTCGTAGAGTGCGCCATGTCCACTGTACGCGTCCGCCTGCAGGTAACCTTTGTACTTCTGCAGGTACCGCAGCGGATGCGAACCGGAGCGCGATTCCGCGAACTCGAACACGACCGCCGGCGGGTGGTCGACCCAGACACCGTTCTCCTCGCGTTGGCCGGCGCCAGGATAGCCTCATAATCGCGCGGTGCGCGTCGCCGTGCGACCCTTCTCGAGCAACGGCAGCGTCGTGTCATCTAGGTGCATGCGGGCGGCCTGCAACTGGTGAGCCCGAAGCGGCGGCAGCAGCACTTCGAGCAGTTCGGCTGCCGCCAGCTTCCATTCGCACAGCGTTGCTCGGGGCAGATGCACACCTCGTCGTGCATAGCGCATCTCCTGCCGGTTCAAAGGCAGGTGATCGACGTAGGTGTTGACCAGGATGTTAGCCAGCAGGCTCGCGCTCGCATTGCTCTTCGGCAGCGGCGAGGGCTGGGCACCCGCGGCCACGATGGTCGACTCACCATCCTTCTTCGCCGCGTACTTGAAACGGATATGTTCAATGACGGTGAGCCTCGACGGCTCGTAGTGCAGCGTCTCGCTGCGTTCCTCGCCGATACGCTCGAGCGAATCGAATGCGGCCTTCTGTTCGTCGCTCAGATCATATTCAACGCGCTTGCGTGGCAGATCCTTCGGCAGCGCTGGACGGCCCTTGCGGGTGTGGCCCGCGACCGGAATCTGCGCCTGCTCAGGAAGAGTGGGCAACTCCGTGGCGGCATCGAACAGTTCCGCCTGGCCCATCAGCCGCCCGGAACTGACGCCGAAGCGCGCGCGGTTCGCCTGGGCAATCCGGTGCTGCAGCGCTTCCAGCTGCTCCCACAGCACGCATGCCAGCCGGTTCTGTTCGAGCGCGAAGGCTTGCAGCGCGTCGGGCTCGACCGGCAATTCCGCGACAGTGATGGCGGTGGGCGGCATGGCTATCATGACGCCCAACTCGCGCTACGTTTACAAGCTCGGGGGAGCGTTGTATCTGCGCAGGCGACAGCGCGTTCAGCTCACGCGCGTCACCGCGACGGCGCGATGCGGCTCGCGTGCCGGGATCTCAATACCTTCGAGCCAGGCGTTGAGTTCGGCGAGCGTGAAGCCGCGTTGCGCGAGCGCCAACGGGGATGGAAAGCGGCCCCGTTCAAGGCGCTTGTACCAGAGCGCGAAACCGGTGCGATCCCAGTATAGGCATTTGACTTTCGAGCGGTCCCGGCCGACGAACACGAACAGATTGCCCGAGACAGGGTTCTGGGCAAGCAGTGGCTCGACCAGATACGACAGGCCGTCGATGGATTTGCGCATGTCGACCGGCTCACGGCAGATATACGCACGAACACCGGCTGCGATCAGCACCGGCTACCTCCGAGCTGTCCGAGCACGAAACGCACGATGCGCTCGGCATGAGCACCGGTCAGCTCGATGCGAACACCGGCGAGCGACAACGTCACCCGATCACGCGAAGATGACAAAGCGTCCGCCGTCGACGGTGGCGCAGGAGTGGCTGGTGCGGTGTCCGGATGGGAAACGATAAATGCCGCGTCGGGGGTGACCGCGAGCGGGTGCGCGCCTGCTCGTGCCTCGCCAGAGAGCTTCTTGCGCCACAGGCCGAAGGTACTGACGGCGAGCCCCTGCTCACGACAGAAACGTCGAAGGCCCAGTCCGCTTGTGGTCCATGCCATGACCATCTCGCGCCAGAATGCTTCGCCTTGCCGGGGGCGTCGGGTGCCCGTCGGTACAGCCGTCTCTCCCGTAGCGTCGTCCATCGCCGTGCTCCGTTGTTACGATGGCTACCCCTTCGCACCGGGCTTGCGTGCGTTCAAGACGGGATGCGCTGACGGATACACCTGCGCGACCAGAGCTTCATGCGTGAGGCGACTGAGTTCGCGGCCGGTCAACACGGTGTCCTCGGGGACGAGGATGCCGAGTTCGCGAGCGATAGCGCACGCGGTTACGGGATGATCCCCCGTAACCATTACGGGAGTGATTCCTGCGGATTTGCAGGCCTTAACCGCCTGCCGGACGTCGGGCCGCGGGGGATCACGCATGCCAGCCAGGCCAAGCAGAGTGAGACCGCATTCGACTTCTTCGATATTGTGACCGGCAGGCAGGCTGTCCCACTTCCGGCTCGCAACGGCGAGTACACGAAGACCACTCTCCGCCATCGCCTCAGCAGCCGCCAGCACCCGTTCGTGGTCCACGGCGACTATACCGTGATCCAAGAGGCATGCGCTGCAACGTTCAACGACTGTCTCCGGTGCGCCCTTCGTGTAGGCAATGAATCCCGTTCCGTTGCGGTGAATCGTCGTCATCCGCTTGCGATCGGAGTCAAACGGGAACTCCAGTGAACGCGGGTCCGTGACTTCGAGCGCGCTCTTGTCGAAGCCAGCGTCATCGGCCGCTCTCCACAACGCAACCTCGGTCGGATCGCCAGCGACCTCCCCGCCCGCAGCACGGCTAACGTTGTTGCATAACGTCAATGCCTCCAGCAAGCATCTCGTAGCGGCCTTTTTGTATCGAACGATGCGATTGGAAACCGCACGCCATCAGCGTAGAGTTCAGTTGTGCGCATCTCGTTCAAGGTCAATGTGCCGGTCTTGTCGGTGCAGATCCAGCTCACGGATCCCAGGGTTTCGACCGCAGGCAAACGTCGCACCAGGGCGTTGTGTCGTGCCATATTGCGCGCACCAAGGGCAAGCATCGCGGTCACCACTGCGGGTAAAGCTTCAGGGATAGCGGCGACAGCAAGACTCAGGCTCGTGAGAAGCATGAGCAGCACTGGCTCGCCACGCAGCACACCCGTCGCAAAGATGATCGCGCAGATCACAAGAATCATCGTAGCCAGTCGGCGCCCAAACTCTGCAAGACGCTTTTGCAGCGGCGTCTGGACTGCAGGTGCCGTTTCGAGCACCCCGGCAATCTTGCCGAGTTCGGTGGCCATGCCGGTAGCAACGGCAATCCCTCGTGCTCGACCGTAGGTGACAACAGTGCCCTTGAAAGCCATGTTTGTCCGGTCGGCGAGTTGTAGCGAAGCGTCGTCAAGCGACGCGGTGCCCTTCTCTACCGGCACCGACTCCCCAGTGAGAACCGCTTCGGCGATCTTCAGCCCGGACGCCTCGGCAAGACGAAGATCGACGGGAACGGTAGAACCGGTATCCAGCAAAACGACGTCGCCCTGCACAATGCCCGATGCCGGGGCCGTTTGACATTCGCCTTCGCGAATGACTGTCGCCTGCAGCCTGGCGAGTTGTGCGAGCGACGCCATCACGCGCTCGGCGCGATAGTCCTGGATGAAGCCGACTGTGGCGTTAAGCAATACGATCGAGATGATCACGAGCGCGTCCGCGGCCTCGCCGATCAGGCCCGACACGAGAGCCGCAGCCAACAGAGCGACGATCATGAAGTCCTTGAACTGACAGATCAGCATGTCAAGGACGCTCCGGCGCCGCTGCTCACGAATTTCGTTCGGCCCGTCTCTGGCGAGGCGCCGGTCCGCCTCTGCCAGTGTCAGACCATAATCGCTATCGGTGCCCGGTTGCATGGCGACGGTCGCGACCTGCATTGCGTGCCATTTGTCGAAACCTTCTGCCTCAGGGCTAATCGTGCGCGTCGGAGTCAACATGGACCGATCCTTCTGTGAGAGTCGACGAACGTCGCAGGGAAGATGTACGCGGCAAGTGCCAGTATCGGTGAAGGTAAGACTCGCTGATTGACCTTTGTCAACCAGTCACGTGCGGGTAGGGGCGAATCATATGGTCTCCTGCCTCGCATCTGGAGCATTGTTTCGGCCTGCGATCACTGCCCAGATACAGAAAGACCGAATCCACCAACGGGAGCGTTCAATGCCATCGGGAAAGCATGTCGTGCTAGCACTGCTTCTGGCTGGTCTGGTAGCTTTGGGGTTCCTGGTTCTGCGCCCTTTTCTAGTTCCGGTCGCGTGGGCGCTGATTATTTCGTATGTCACCTGGCCCGCCTACAGCCGTTTGCGACGCTTGCTCCGCGAAAGCGCGGGGACTAGCGCGCTGCTGATGACCCTTCTCCTGACGTGTGCGTGCATACTGCCAGTCCTCTGGCTGATGAAGCCGTTGACGGAAGATCTAAGGGACGCCAGCCGGGCTATCGTCGCCTACTTCTCCGATCGTCCTCGCGACTTACCCGATTTTCTGGCGCGCATCCCCTGGATCGGGTCCTCGTTGCAGGCGTTTCTCGATCATGTGGAGATTGATCCCCCTGCCATTCGCTCCCATCTCTCAGGATGGGCGAATCGCTGGACAAGCGAAATCGGTGACATCCTCGGAAGTGCGGCCCGAAACGCCACAAAGCTGGGGTTTGCTCTCGTGACGCTGTTTTTTGCGTACCGCGATGGAGAAAGTCTCCTGAATCAGATACGGCAGGCTTTGCGGCCTTTCCTCGGTGAGCGCCTTGACGACTATCTCACCGCGATCGGCAGCATGACCCGATCCGTCGTCTACGGCATTGTGCTGACAGCGATCGCGCAGGCAGTCTTGGCGGGGCTGGGTTACTGGGCCGCAGGCGTAGCTGCGCCCGTCACTCTGGCAGGGATCACTGCTCTCGTAGCATTGATTCCTTTTGGCACGCCATTGGTATGGGTACCGGTGGCAGTCGGACTTCTATTTGCAGGCCGCACGGTGGCCGGAGTCGGATTATTGCTATGGGGAATGCTGGTCATAAGCTGGGTAGACAATCTGATAAGGCCGTTTGTCATTAGCAGCAGCGCACGCATTCCATTTCTGCTCGTCATGTTTGGGGTGCTTGGGGGACTCGCCGCATTCGGTCTGATCGGGTTGTTCCTTGGGCCCGCGATACTGGCTGTTCTGATGGCGCTGTGGCGCGAATGGCAGACAGAGGCGGCACGGCAACAGCTGCGGCAACCGGTTCAACGCAATGACACCCCCAAGTAATGGATTGCCGGTGGTCGGGCACGAGTTTATCGAATCGGAACATGCGTACAATCATTTCACCCAATGTTGCGCCACGACCGAAGCCTGCTTCATGCTTGGATTGGGCGGACGAGCAACACCGGTACATGGGTGATACGCAGTACGCGGCTCGCCACGCTACCCAGCAGCAGCGCGAGAGACCACGTCGACCGTGTGTGCCCACCACGACCAGATCGGCATTCCAATGATCGGCTTCCCTCACGATGGCGTGGGGTACATCGTCGCCGGTCCTTTCCGTGTTGATCATCGCGGATTCCACCTCGATTCGTAATCCGGCAAGCAACTCCGCTGCCGCCGCAAGCGCTGCGTTGCTCTCTTTGACAAGTGCATCTTGAAACAAAGGAAGCGGCACGAAATCGCTCATCGACACCGCCTGATCAAGAATGTTTACGATGCGCAAGGATGTCTGTTTCGTGGCGAGTTTTAAACCGTATTGAAGGGCATGCTGCGATGGAGCGCTACCGTCGACGGCGAAGAGCATTCGCTTGGGACCGCCGCAGACATCTCTTTCATAGGAAGCTGGAACAACCAGAATGGCACATGGGCACATTCGCGCGAGACGCTCAGAGACTGTTCCTTCCAGCCAACGTAGTAGCCGACGGTGCTGTCGGGTGCCAACGACGAGGCGTCCGGACAATACCCCGGAGCATCCCTGAGTTCGCTATCCTTGAGCACGATCTCGACGGCCCGCGCAAACGATTCCATAGGTATTTCGAGACGGCCAGGCAGGGTCGCCTTGTGGTGCGCGGCCTCGAAGGCATTCCAGAGTAGAGTCAGTATCGCTGACAAGTCGATAACCTGCATCGAACGCCTGTGGCAGGTAAGACCTCGTGAAGCTCCACTGCGTGCCCTCCGGATAGGCTGTCTGGTCGTACCCGTTCAGACACGTGGCGACATTTTCGGCATTGCGGATGCCATGGAAGGCACGGAAGCCGTATAGCCGCCCATCGGCATGCAGCGAGAGCGCCCTGTTGAGAAGCCGGTAGAACTGTCTGCGGTTGACTCCAGTTGCGGCCTCAATACTTCCGACAGGCTCATCTGTGGCATAACGCTCAATGGCGTCGATATGCCTCTGGACGCGACTGCGCCCGGCGGCGTCGAGCTTTGTCCATGCGATTGTGGGCCACGAGGTGAGATCCAGCGTCTGAAATTCGGTTCCGCGGCAGCTCATAATGGGGCCTGTATTGCAACGAAGCGCGTCAGAAACGACAGGCTTTCAGTGTGTAACTCTAGCGCCTGGATGCGACCGCGATGCAGCAGTTCGAAAACGGCCGGCCGGACGAGTGATGGATCGCCCGTGGAGAATTCACGCTCTATGGTAATCAGCGATTGGGGCGACGCGACAAGCCGCTCGTGCGCTGGTGCGCATGGCAGCGATTCTCGCTGAACATTTGGTATCACGCTGTGGTGACCAAGGGGCGCGCAATGCCAGCAATATCAGAATGCCGGGTGATGCCACCTCGCGGAGCACCCTCAAGAAGGGACTCTCGCAACACCTTGGCGGGAATCTGCAGCCTGCGTCGTAGGCACCTTAGATCCCAAACATCGCGCATCGGCTCCAGGCCCTCGTACCGGTCTATGTCAACCTTCATCAACTGGATCAGGGTGTGCGCACAGCCGATCCGTCGCGGGTGTTGTTTCCGATAGTAGTGCCAGGCATTCATGGATGTCATGACGTTGTCCAGAAATCTACGACGCAGCGTTGCCGGTCGACTGCCATGAGGCCAGGCCGCTCACAGAATGCCTTTGCAACAGGATCCGCTTCGAGCATCAGCCATGCTTCGAAAGCGCTGCGCCTTTATAGCGTCAGATGTCGCCCCAGTTTCGGACTGAACACGCCATAACGGTGCGCGCCGCGAGGGCGAGTCAGCGTGAGCGGCTCGAAACTTCGCGGAACGCCGACCATGCGGGCCTCCTGCCTGAGGATTTCATGGTCTAGGACGAACGTGAGTTGACGAAATTAATGCGCACTGATGCGAATTGACAACTTTTCTTCGCTGCGGGACGAAGTAAATGCGTCAACTCGGAGGCTCACGCCCCGTCCCAGCGGGCAGTGGCTAGTGACAATATTACTTCGCTCTACGGTCGCCGACAAAAAGACCACCTTCGAGAATTACCGCAAGGAAGCTGAACGGCTGCTGCTATGGGCGATCGTGCAGCTGGGCAAACCGCTGTCGTTGCTCACGCACGAAGACCTGCAACTGTTCCGGCAATTCCTGCAGGACCCGCAGCCGCGCCCACACTGGGTCGCGGAAGGCGGCCGCAAATTCCCGCGCCATGATCCGCGCTGGCGTCCCTTCTACGGCGCGCTCGCCGCAAGCAGCCAG
This sequence comes from Paraburkholderia strydomiana, assembly GCF_046030495.1. Taxonomy (GTDB): domain Bacteria; phylum Pseudomonadota; class Gammaproteobacteria; order Burkholderiales; family Burkholderiaceae; genus Paraburkholderia; species Paraburkholderia strydomiana_A. Next base: position 99,120 of record NZ_JAQQCJ010000014.1, on the reverse strand, counting down.
CGTCAGGCGATGGTGATAATCAACGCGCTGTTTGCTTGGCTGGTCGAAGCAGGCTATCTGGCTGGCAATCCGCTGTCGCTGTCCCGGCAGCGCACCCGCCGCACGAAGCCGCGCATCACGCGCTATCTCGACCGCGAGCTATGGCAGGAAGTGAAGCTCCATATCGACACCCACGCGAGCGCGAGCGTTACCTGCGCGCACGGTGGCTGTTCACGCTCTTCTATCTCGGCGGTCTGCGTATCTCCGAGGTCAGCGGCAACACGATGGGATGCTTCTTCTGCCGGCGCGATGCCGATGGCCATGAGCGCTGGTGGCTCGAAGTGATGGGCAAAGGCGACAAGGAAGGGCTCGTGCCAGTCTCCGCGGAAATGATGGTCGAACTCGGGCGCTAGCGGCTCGAGTGCGGCCTGTCCGCCCTGCCGTCAAGGCACGAAGACACGCCACTCGTGCTGCCGCTGGGCAAATCGATGAAGCCGCTCACACGCGCCGCACTGCACACAATCGTCAAGGGCATCTTTGCCGGCGCGGCCGAAGGGCTCCGGTTGCGTGGCGACGGGTTCAAGGGACAGGCCGATCTGCTCGATCACGCGTCCGCACACTGGTTGCGCCACACCGCAGGCTCCCACATGGCCGACGGCGGCACCGATCTGCGGACAGTTCGCGACAACCTGCGTCACGCGTCGCTGACGAGCACCAACCCCTACCTTCACACACCCGACGAAGAGCGCCACCGGGAGACCGAAGAAAAGCACCGGAGCGACTGGTGAAGTCTCGCCCGGACCGTTAGTGACGGGACGCGGCGATCCGGAAATGGGTAGCGACCACGCTTATTTTGTAGCGCAACGGTTACCAAAGTGGTATGCGATGGACGGGCACGATGGTCAATTACCCAGTGCAGCTTTTGCCATCAGCCCGAGCGCCACGCAGATCAACACGCCTGCGAACCCTACCTGTACGTGCTGCGCAGAGAGACGGTGCGAGGCCAACCGCCCGGCCACCATGCCGGCCGCTGTCGTCAGGCTGAACAACAGTGTCAGGTCGAGCGGCAGCGGCGCGCCGTGCAGGACCGTCGCAACGATACCGCCGACGCCGACCAGCGCAATCACCATCAGCGATGTAGCGACGATGCCATGCATCGAGACGTTGGTCACTTTGCGCAGCATGGGCACGATGATGAAGCCGCCGCCCACGCCGAGGAACCCGGTCATCAATCCGGTCAGCGCGCCGGTTGCCGCGAGTGCGACCCCGGTGGTCCACGACCAGATCAGCCGTCCGGTGGCAGGGTTGATATGGCCGACGCAAAACCGTGACTCCGCGTGGTCCGGACGCCCGCGCCGCGAAGCCTGCGACAGCAGCCTCCCCGCCACCACCAGCATGACGGCGGCAAACAGCGCAATTAACACGCGTTGCGGTAATGCGTGCGCGAGGCGCACGCCGACCGAGGTCAGCGGCACACCCGCTGCGGCCATGAACAGCGCAGCTCGGTAGCGGACGAGCCGCCGCCGGAATGCTTCGAGCGCACCGATCGCAGCGCTGCCTGCCACGGCAACCAGCGCAACCGGCGTCGCCTGCTGCATCGGCCAGCCCATGCCGGCCACCAGTGCCGGAACTGCGAGGATGCCGCCACCAGCGCCGGTCAGGCCGAGCACCGCCCCAACGATGGCGCCGAGGATAAGTGAAGTTAGCATGAGGAATCCGATAGGTTGTGAGCCACCGCTGCGTTAGCCCACGAGTTCAGGCTGCGCCATCCACTCGCGCCCCTTGAGCATCCCCTGCCAGTAAAGCGGCGGCAGGATGCGCTCCTTCAGCAACCACGCGAGTCGCGACGGGCGCTTGCCGTCGATCAGCCAGGTCGGCAGCGTCGGCGCGACCTTGCCGCCATAGAGGAATTCCGCGAGCACGATCTTGCCGCGTTCGACGGTCAGCGGGCATGATCCATAACCGTCGTATGCTGCCTCGCCCGGGACCTTCCCGAGGGCGGCAAGCACGTTGTGGGCGACAACGGGTGCCTGCTTGCGCGCGGCGGCGGCGGTTTTCGCATTTGGCGGGTTCGCGGCATCGCCGAGCGCGAAGACGTTTGAGAAGGTCTTGTGGCGCAGCGTCGCCTGGTCGACGTCGACCCAGCCAGCCTTATCGGCCAGCGGACTGACGCGGATGAAGTCCGGTGCCTTCTGTGGCGGCACCACGTGGATCATGTCAAACTCACTGGTCACCGATTCCACGCTGCCGTTCTCGAGTGTGCGCCTGAAAGTCGCGCGCCTGGCCGGCCCGTCTATCGCACTCAGGTTGAAACCGAAGTTCAGCGCGATGTCGTAACGCCTGACGTACTCCATCAATGCCGGGACATAGTCGGCCACGCCGAACAACACAGCCCCGGCATTGAAGAACTGGACATCTATCTGCTCGAGCCGGCCTGAACGCCGCCAGTGATCCGAGGACAGATACATCGCCTTTTGCGGCGCCCCGGCGCATTTGATCGGCATCGGCGGCTGGGTGAACAGCGCGCGGCCACCTCTGAGCTCGCGCACGAGCTGCCAGGTATAGGGAGCAAGGTCGTAGCGATAGTTGGACGTCACGCCGTTCTGGCCAAGAGTTTCCGGCAACCCGTCGATAGCATGCCAGTCCAGCTTCAGTCCCGGACAAACGATGAGCTGCCTGTAGCTCACCACCCGGCATCCTTCGAGAACAACCGAATTCTTTTCCGGCTCAAACGCAGCCACCGCGGCCTTGATCCAGTGCACCTTGCGCGGGAGCACGGCGGCCATCTCGCGGGCGGTGGTCTCGGGATCGAACACACCGGCTCCGACCATGGTCCAACCTGGCTGGTAATAGTGGACGTCGGCCGGGTCGATGATGGCGATGTCGAGGTTGCGGTCGCGCGCGAGCAGGCTCGCGGCTGCCGCCACGCCGGCGGCGCCTGCGCCGATGATCACAATGTCGTGACTGGCCACGGCGACTTCGACGGGCACCTTGCCGCCGTTGGCGATACGCCGCGCCAGCGCGGACAGATCATAGCCTGCTGCATTGGCAGCGGCGACGATGTCCGGCAACGCCCGGCGGGGCGCTTCGGACAGCGCCCACAGCGTCGCGGCGCGCATCCCGGTGCGGCAATAGGCGAGCACCGGCTTCGGCAGTGCCTGCATCAGTTCGCCGAACTGCGCAGCCTCGTCATCGCCGACCTTCCCGGACTCGATTGGCAGGTAGCGGGTCTCGATACCCTGTTCACGGGCCGCCGCCTCGATCTCGCTAAAGTTGGGCTGGTCGGAACCTTCGCCGTCGGGGCGATTGCAGACGACGGCGCGAAAGCCAGCGTCCGCGATCGCATGCAGGTCGGATGCGGCAATCTGTTGTGATACCGCCAGTTCAGCCGTCAGTTTCTTGATGTCCATCGACTTCTCCAGTCGCTTCTGCTAACCAGGTGCAACGCTCAGATTGCGTTGAGGGGAATCTTTAAATACGGCACGCCGTTATCTTCCGGATCGGGCATATGTCCGGCGCGCATGTTGACCTGCACCGACGGCAGCATCAGCACCGGCATGTCGAGCGTCGCGTCGCGTGCCGTGCGCATCGCAACGAAGGATTCCTCACTGATACCTTTACGTACATGGACGTTGTGTTCGCGTTCTTCGGCTACCGTGCTGACAAACTGTAAAGGCCGGCCGCCGAGCTGATAGTCGTGGCACATGTACAGCTTCGTGTCCGCCGGCAGGCTCAACACCTTGTTGATTGACCGGTAGAGCGTACGGGCGTCGCCGCCGGGAAAGTCACAACGCGCGGTGCCGTAGTCGGGCGCGAACAGCGTGTCCCCAACAAAAGCCGCGGTCTGCGCCCCATCGCTGACCACATAGGTCATGCAAGCCGGCGTATGGCCCGGGGTATGGATGGCGCAGGCCTGCAACGCTCCGACTGCGAATCCTTCCCCATCGGCGAGCAGGTGATCGAACTGGCTGCCATCGTGTGCAAATCGCGCGCCGACGTTGAAGAGCCTGCCGAACACGTCCTGCACGCGCGTCACATGCGCGCCGATCGCGATTTTTCCGCCGAGCCTTTCCTTGAGGTAAGGCGCGGCAGACAGATGGTCGGCGTGCACGTGAGTTTCGAGAAGCCACTGCACCTTCGCGCCCAGCTCGTGAACGCGAGCGACAAGCTTGTCGGCTGACGTCGTGCAGGTACGGCCTGCCTTCGGGTCGTAGTCGAGAACGCTATCGATCAGTGCACAGTCGCCCGTGCGGACATCGAGCAAAAGGTAACTAATCGTCGAGGTACCGGGGTCGAAGAAACCTTCGACCTGCATGGGGCTCGTGGTATTCAACATCATCTCCTCCATCAAACGGTTCTTCCAATGCGCCAGGATCGACCCTTTGATACAAGAACCGGGCCATCACGCGCCCATTTGATATTGAGTCACATATGACGTTGATTTTTAACAATATTTTTAATCTGCCATGCTGGGCAGCAGATTCGCAGACGGACCACCGGGACCGAATACTGCCACTTCTGGCAGTCCGGTGGCAGTGGTGGCAGTAGTCGCAGTGCAGCGGTATAGTGAGGTTTCCTGGAGTCGCTGCCGTGAAATCCCCCAAGTCATTTATCCCCATTACGCCCCTCGTCACGATGCCGGACGAGTCACCTCAGGCGCCGGATGTCGACGCCCTCGTGTCTTATCTGGAGCACGACGTTCAACCGATGATCGTCCTCGATCCCCGGTATCGCATCCTTGCAGCCAACACCGCCTATCAACGTCAGTTCGGCGTTGCTAACCAGCCTCACGTTGGTCGCAAGTGCTACCAGGTCTCTCACCATTACGACGTACCTTGCGACCAGGCGGGTGAGCACTGTCCGATGAAGCGGGCATTTGAACTGCGCGGCCCCGACCGTGTGCTCCACATTCATCACACGCCTCGCGGACCTGAGCATGTCGATGTCGAGTTGCGGCCGATATTCAATGCGCAGCGGGAGGTCGTAGCTTACGTCGAGCGACTCTCCACTGTGCGCAGCGCGTCCGCCAAGCCGAGCGCGGAAGGTCTGGTCGGCCGCTCGATCGCGTTTAACGACGCAATCTCGGCATTGCATCGCGTAGCGCCCTCGATGCTGCCGGTCCTGCTGCTTGGCGAATCTGGAACCGGTAAGGAACTGTTCGCGCGCGCCCTACACGAGGCAAGCGAGCGCGCGCGACACCCTTTTGTCGTCGTCGACTGCTCGGGTATCACGGAGACCTTATTCGAAAGCGAACTCTTCGGCTATGAAAAGGGCGCATTCACGGGCGCAGCCGCGCGCAAACCCGGTCTGGTCGAAACCGCGCAAGGCGGAACGCTGTTTCTCGACGAAATCGGCGATGTGCCGCTGTCGATGCAGGTCAAGCTGCTCCGTCTGCTCGAATCAGGCACATTCCGCCGGGTCGGCGGAATCGAGACCTTGCGCGCCGATTTCCGGCTGGTGGCGGCGACGCACAAACCCATGCGTGACATGATCGGCGATGGCCGATTCCGCCAGGATCTCTACTACCGCATCAGCGCATTTCCGATTCATTTGCCGGCGGTGCGCGAGCGCCCCGACGACATCGCGCTACTCGTCGACTCGATACTGCAGCGTATTGGTAGAGCCCGAGGCGCGGCAGGCAGCACGTCAGGCCGTAAGTTCAGCGTGACGCCGGACGCTCTCGCGAGGCTCCATGCCTATTCCTGGCCCGGCAATATCCGGGAACTGCGCAACGTGCTCGACCGGGCGTGCCTGCTGGCCGACGACGGGGTGATCCGGGTCGAACATCTGCCGGATCACATGATGGAGAGGGAGTCGGCGAATCGGAGGAACAATTCGGGCTCAGCCTCGCTTTCGTCGCGCGGCGAGCTTACCGATCGTGAGCTTGCGCGGTTCGCACAGGAGTTCTCAGGGACCCGCGGCGCGCTTGCTCAACACCTTGGGATGAGCGAACGCACGCTGTATCGTCGACTAAAGACGCGAAGGTGACTGGGCGGGCGGCAAGTCGGGTCTCGATAGACGGTGGCAGCGGGGCAGGAAATGCCGGCGCCAACAATGACGTAACGATCATCGCGCTGCACCTCGGATATCCGAAAGAACGTCGGCGATCGCGTGCGAGCACATTTCCGATGCATGCTGGGCATCCCATCAGCCAGGATCCTCGATTTACGGGACACGGTCGCGCCGAAGTGACAAGCCTCGAACGCAAGATATTGCGGTGGATGTCTTATGTCGCCGCCGAACCGGCCAGCGGGCGGCGACATGACTGGCCGAGACTACCCGGTCGCCCTCGATGAGCAATGCCGTCGCAAAGCTGTCGTTGCCACAGGGAGAATGCTTGCGTACAGCGCAAGCATTGAAAGAGAGCCACTCGCATCGTACTGACGGACTCAGTTCGTTCGCCGCCATTGCGTTATCAAGGCCCGGGCAGGAACTCGACGTCTCCGTACCAGGCGCGCGTCGTAGTAGCGGTATTGTCGGTGTCGGTCAACAGCCCGTAGCCGTTGATTCGTCCTGGCGGTTCGTGAAAGACCCGTTCGTAGTCTTGCACGATATTGCGGCGCAGGCTTTGCCACTGACCCGCGTCGCCGGGCAGACCGGAGACCACGATCATCTGTACGCGATCGGTGTGAGGGTTGGCTATGACAGTGCCTGACGCCGCGGTGGTCGACCAGATATACATAAGCGTGGCATAAGGCAGCTCTTCGCCGCCCAGGCGCTTCGCCAGATCCAGCTTGGCCCGGTCGAAAAACGATAGCTTGCTTTTGTCGCCGTCGAACAAGAACACCGGTCGCGTCGGCGCGTCTTCCTTTGATCCGACGCGGTTGTCGGCCCCCTCGATCGGTCCTTCTGCTTTCCAGCGCCACGCCACGACAGGTGTGCGGGCGAGGTCGATGTTGCCATTGTGCATCAGCGCAGACGCAGAGCGGTTCGCATCCGCCTGCAGGACGGCAGTCTGGCCTTCGTGAACGAGCGTGTATTGCGTCACGGGCTTGCCGTGTACGACCGGCAGGTTCTTCCAGCCTAATGGCAGTGGTGCGCCGCGCTCCATCGTGGAAAAGACAATCCCCGGCTTTTGGTCCTGAGCGCGGAGGGCTAGCGGCAACAGAAGGACCGCAATGCACAGGGCGCTGCAGACTGGTCGGGCTGTTTGTTTTCGCGCGCGATGGATCGAGGGAAAATACATGGCTGGTCGTATTGATCGTTTGGCTAGCAACCATTGTAGTCGGCTCGGCCGACGGCATTTTAGCGGGATCTCTTACACCGATGCTTACATGCTGTGAAGCGGAACCACGGGGCCGTCAATCTGACGCATAAGAGCCGCCACTGCCTACACGCGGCACCGCTACATTGATTACTTTTCGTTAGTTATACGTAATAATACGGTTGACGAGATGCGTAAGCAAAACCCATCGTCATCTCGATATAGCGGCACGGTCTATCCGGAGAGTGTCGCCGGCTGATCTCCTCGCAGCTGCGCGGGTGTGCATCGACAAGTCGCAGCGCATACTGTCGTGCATTGTGGCGAACAGGAACCTTGTTTCACCGTCTTTGCAGCGCGCGATCGAGCGCTTGCTGGTTCGTCCCCGGACGTTGCTTCAGATCGAGCGTGGGGACGCGGTTCTCGTCCGCACAGTCGGTGGGTCAGTATTCCGTGGAAATCAACACCCGGTGGGGCGATGCGAGTGGCTGTCCTTCATGTCCTTTGCCGATTATGGGCTTCGCGATCATTCGCTCGCTCGTCCGCCCGGGTAAGCCCCATTATCTGGTTTCTGTTCGTCAGGTCGTGACTGTGCCACGCGCTTCCTTCAGATCCCGCCTCACGACGAGGCCCTTGCGTTTCGCCAGTCCTTCACCACCACCAGGTTGCACAGGCGACTCGCACCCCAAGCTGTCGCGCGCATGCCCGGCAAAAAAAAAACCGCAGACGCGGCCCGAAAGTCGTAAAAGCTAGGGAAATCTGACTTGTGCCCCGAGGCTACTTTGCGGCACAAGGGCCGACAGTGAACGATGGTTCCGACGGTCGCCTTGTCTCCGCATTCTCCGACGCCATTGCATTGCCCAATAACATCGTGTCAATGCAGGGATTCTTTCGCGGTCGCATCCACCAGAGTACGATGCCGACCACGATGCTCGCGGCAATAATCCTCCTGACGTCCCGGATCGAGTAACTGGCGAGGAAGTTAAGCCGTGCAACGTTCCCACTCCACCTCGCAGCGATGCGTCTGTAAAAGTCCCTCAATGGAACGGATCCGCGTCACGCGTTGACGACTTTGAACACCGATACCGCGGCCTGTAGCTGTCCCGTCTGATCCGCCAACGAATTGGTCGCCGCCGTCGCCTGCTCCACCAGTGCTGCGTTTTGCTGCGTGACCTCGTCCATCTGATCGATCGCCAGGCGCACCTGTTCAATGCCCGCGCTCTGTTCGCTGGAAGCAGCCGATATTTCGGTGATCACAGCTGTCACCCGGCGGATTGCGTCAACGACTTCAGCCATGGAATGGGCCGCACGGTCTGCCGTGCTCGAGCCGCTCAAAGCCGTGCCCGCAGACGCGTCGATGATGGTGCGCGTCTCTTTGGCAGCGGCTGCGCAGCGCTGTGCAAGCATACGTACTTCACTTGCCACAACCGCGAAACCGCGTCCTTGTTCACCTGCGCGGGCCGCTTCCACCGCCGCATTCAAAGCCAGAATGTTGGTCTGGAATGCAATGCTTTCGATCGTGCCGACTATGTCGACAACATGCTTCGATTGCTCGCCTATTGTATGCATGCTCGCGACGAGGTCGGCCACAAAGTCACTACTGCGGTCCGTGAGTTCGGATGCATTTTGCGCCAGCAAGCTTGCCTCATGCGCATGTCCCGCATTCTGTTTCACCGTGGCTGTCAGTTGTTCCATGCTGGACGCGGTTTCCTCCAGCGAGGCTGCTTGTTCCTCGGTACGCGCCGATAGGTTGTTATTGCCGATTGCCAGCTCACGCGAAGCGACATCGATTGCGTTCGCGCTCTGCCGCACCAGTCCCACCGCCGTTGAGAGGCTCTGCTGCATTCGATTCATACCCGCGAGCAGACTACCGTCGTGAATAAGCGAACCGCCCACGCGAACCGACAGGTCGCCCGCGGCGATTTGCTCGACAATTCCTGCCGCATAAGCCGGTTCACCTCCAAGGCTACGCTTGATGTTGCGGATAATCACCAGCATCACTGTGGAAACAACCCCACCAATGCACGCGAGTATCAAAAGATAACCGACCAGGTTTGCCTCGAACGCAGCGTCGATATCCGACAGAAACACCCCCGATCCAACGTACCAGCCCCACGGCTGATAAACGCCTGCATAGCTTACTTTTGGAACCCGTTCGCCCGTATTGGGCGCCACGCCGAAATAGTCGACGTAACCGCCGCCAGCGGCCGCGGCCTTGGCTAACTCGAGGTAATACTTCTTGCCGTTAGGATCAGCGCGCTCGCCAACGTTTTGACCAATTAGCGACTTGACCGATGCATTACCGATTGCCAACACGACCGGGCGGGAATCAAACACGAATAGATAGCCATCCTTTCCAAATCTGATCGATCCCAGTTCCGCGAGTGCTGCGCTTTGCGCCTGTTCACGTGACATGGTGTGATCGGTGACCTTCGCTCCGTAGGCCTTCACAACACTGAGCGCGCTTTCAACGACATTTCGAACACCGGTCTGGCGCTCTTCCATCATCGACCGCCGGCTTTGCAGCGCTGCCCAGCCGCCAAGCACGAACAGCCCAATCCACATGATGATCAATGCAGTCCACAGTTTTCCACCAATTCCCAGCCGCCCCATCGCCTATTCCCCCGTAAGTTTTTCCCGCTCGTGTACTAACGGCCATCTAAAGGAAAAACTTAATCTCTATTCTTGCCCGTCATTGCCTTGAACCGAAAGAACTAGACGTGCTGCGCCGGCTATGTGGATGTGACGGGCGAACGCGTGCAGCGACACCTAACGTGCCGCATTCCTGTTGTTGCCTTAACCACGCGCTTGCATCTCGCAACGGGGCGCTGTTCGTCGATAAACGCGCCCCGTCGGAATAAATCCCGCCTTATTGGTCGACAATGAACCCGTCGAAATGCGGCCGCATGGAGACAGGTTTGGACAGCGGTGGCCGAATGCGCTGAGCGTCGGGCAACAGCGCCATGCCGAGACCCGGACCCGTGGGAATATCGACAAAACCATCCTTTGGCAACGGCACCTTGTCGACAATGTTCGTTCCCAAATGCTCTGGACGCGATTCGAAGATCCCCGCTTCGAACCCGGTCGCGTATTCCTGAATTGCAAAGTTCGGAATGGCTGCATCGAGTTGAAGGCAGGCGGCCAGGCCAATTGGCGACAACGGATTATGCGGTACCACCTGGACATGATGCGCTTCAGCCATTGCGGCCACTTTGCGTGCGCCGGTGATGCCGCCGCACAGACACAGATCCACGCGCGCGTATTCCATGCCACCACGAGCCATCAACGCCTGAAATTCGTAAATAGTTGAGAAGCGCTCACCCGTTGCGATTGGAATGTGGATCTTTTCGGCCACGCGCGCCATTGCGTCCGGGCCTTCCGGGCGAATTGGATCTTCGATGAACATCGGATGCGTGTCTTCAATGCCGCGTGCAAACACGATCGCCTCGGCCGGCGTCAACCGCCGATGCAACTCGATCAGAAGATCCACACGATCGCCTACCACTTCGCGCATGCGGTGCACGTTATCGATAGCGTCGCGCATCTTCTTGATATGTGTCTTGAAATATACCTGGTCGTTGCCTTCGTCCAGGAACGGGTTCAGGTGACCGAATGCAGTGAAACCCGCTTCCATTTTCGCCTTGCACTCCACGAGTATCTTCTCGATACTGCTCTCGTAGATGTGCCCGTAGATACGCGCTTTTGTACGGACCGGCCCACCCAGCAACTCGTAGATCGGCGCGTTCAGCGCGCGGCCCTTAATGTCCCACAAGGCGATGTCAATGGCCGAAATGGCCGCGTTGATCGCAAGCCCCTGGAAGTAGCTAAAGCGATGCATCACGTTCCAGTGATGCTCAATTTCAAACGCGTTTTTGCCGACAAGGTATTCGCCGAAACGCCGAATTGCCGCGCCGGATGCTTCAATATGGCCCCAGGCGCCGGCCTCACCGTATCCTGTGATGCCTTCGTCTGTGTCCACACGGACAAACATGAACTGACCGACGTGCAGCGGTTCCACCCTGGTGATTTTCATTGATACTCCTGACTGATAAAGCAAATGGTTCTAATGCGTGGCCTGAATGCTTCTCGCGCGAGGCAATACATCTTCAGCGCCGACGGGATCGTCATCGAGAGGCCGGCCGCGCGTCTCGGGTCCCATGAAGACCGAGAACGCCGTGATCACGCCGAGTCCGACTACATACCAGGCTACGTATCGTGGCGACCCATGCCCGGCCGCGAGCAGTGCGACTGCGATCATCGGCGCAATGCCGCCCGAGATAGGCGAGGTCACTTCGCGTGCGAGCGAAAAGCCGGTGTAGCGCACTCGCGACGGGAACATTTCGGCGAACCACGGACTTTGAGCCGAGGTCATCATTGTCTTCGCGATGGACGAGACGAGGAACAATCCCGCGTAGATCCAGACCAGCTCGCCGGTCTGGAGCATGCTGAAGAACGGAAAAATGGATAGGCCCGAGATCAGCGCGCCGCCCATGTAAACAGGTTTGCGGCCGACCCTGTCCGACACCCAGCCGAACAACGGTACGGTGACGAACTGCAGCGCCGTACTGACCATGAGCGCGGTCACGATCACGTCACGCGCCATGTGCAGCTGCTGCGTGAAGTAGACGATCACGAACGACTCGTAAATGTAGGCGAGCGAGTTGTCGCCCAGACGCGCGCCCCAAGCGCACAGCATGGGCCTCAGCGATGTTTTGAAGACTTCGGTGACGGGCGCTTTGATGGTCGTGTTTTTCTTCTGCATCTGCAGGAACACGGGCGTCTCTTTGAGCGAGCTGCGCAGTATGAGGCCTAAGGCCACCACCACGGCGCTCAGCAGGAATGGAATGCGCCATCCCCACGCTTCGAATGCGTCCTTGGAAATACTCGAGGAAAGGTGAAACGTCGCAAGCGACATGAGCAGCCCGAGCGCGACGCCGATATACGGCATCGACCCATATAACCCGCGGCGCCTGGGCGGCGCATTTTCTATCACCATGAGCACGGCGCCCGCATATTCGGCGCCGGAGCCCAACCCCTGCAGCGCCCGCAGCACGCAGAGCAACAGCGGCGCCCATGCGCCGATCATGGCGTAGGTGGGCAACAATCCCATTAGCGTGGTGGAGCCGCCCATAAGGAGCAGCGTCATTACCAGCACCTTCTTGCGTCCAAGGCGATCCCCCATCCGCCCGAAAAGCAAGCTGCCCGCGGGCCGGACGAAAAAGCCGATCGCAAAGCTCGCATAGGCTAGCAACGTGCCCGTGAGGTGATCGTAGGAGGGAAAGAAAAGTCTGTTGAAAAGCGTCGCTGCGGCGGTCGCGTAGAGATAGTAGTCGTACCACTCCATGGCGGTGCCGACTATAGCACTCAATATTGCGTTTCGGATGGCGCGGCTGACTTCGGACGTTTGATGGACTGCACTTTGCAAAGGTCACCTCTGTTCTAATTATTGGATGGGCCGCAAGCGCCTGCGCATCGGCTACCACCCCTTTGATAAGGACCACGAACTGGTCTTCTCTCGCAGTCGTCAACGCCGATGTTTTTGCTAAAACATCGCGCTATGAAACGCAGATCCAACTTCCGTTGCCAACCGTTCGCGCTCCCCATGCGCTTCATCGACCAGCATTGCAACGGCGGTGGCGTACAGGCGGCAGTCGCACTGCTCCACTGTCGTGCCGACGATCGCGCTGAAGATGGCGTTGCGAACAGCACCCCGCACCTCTGGCACCTGACTTTCCAGGAGTCATCTCTTTCTAATTGATTGCGCCGCATGAGACGCCATAAGGCGACGACGCGGAGCGCGCTGTTTCTCCCCCAGGGCCGCGGCCGATGCTCCGCGGACTTCGGCGCCAGAATCTCCATTTTCGCGCCGAGGGCCGGCCGTCCTGCCGTCGTCGAGTAACCAGACTCAAGCTTAGGAAACGTTTCCGGGAAACGTTTCCTAAGATATGTGATGTAAACTGTGATGTCAAGATCAACGAGGAAACAATGAGCAAGGACACGTCGGGCACTACGCGTGGACGATCTGGTATCAAGGCAGTGGCCGAGCTTGCCGGCGTCGGCATTGCCTCGGTATCACGCGTACTATCGGGACAGCGCGGATCGAGCCCACAGTTGACTAAGCGCGTGCTCGATGCTGCGCGGCAGCTCGGTTATGCACCCAACGCGCTCGCGCAGGGTTTGCGCCGTCGCACTACACGCTCAATCGGCTTCGTCGGATCGGACATTACCAATCCGTTGATTGCCTCGATCGTGAGCGGTGCGGAAAGTGTGCTGAGTCTGGCGGGTTTTTCGGTTCTCTTGACCAATTCAGGCGGCATTCCGAGCGTGGACGCGGAGCGCATCGAAGTGCTGTTGCAGCGCCAGGTCGATGGATTGATCGTCCTGCCTGCCCTCGAAGATGATCCCGGCACGCTCGCCGCGCTGCGCAATACCCAGACGCCGATAGTGCTCATCGATCGAACCTTACCCGCAGACATTCGCGCGCAGTACGTGCTGTCGGACCATTACCGTGGCGTCGGAGATGCCAGCCGATATCTATTGGCAGCGGGACATCGGCGTATAGGACTTGTTGTGGGCCGGGACGTGCGGCCCACAAGGGAACGGGTCCGTGCGGTAGAAGACGCCTACGATGGGTCGGGTATCGCGCGTGACCTGCTGGTTCACCGCGGAACACTGTCGCCGGAACATGGGGAGGAGGCATTGGAGGAGATGCTTTCTGGCGCCGTCCCTCCTAGCGCAGTCATTCTCGGGGGCAATCAGTTGCTCGAGGGGGCGCTGCGCGTGGTGCATCGTCGCGGTTTGCAGCTTGGGAAGGACCTGTCCCTTGTGTGCTGCGACGACGTTCCGCTTGGCCGCTTCCATCAGCCTCCTATCGCGACCGTCATGCGAGATTCGGCACTGCTCGGCAAGCGCGCGGCGGAATTGTTGCTCGCGCAATCAGAAACGCCGGGCACGAACGAGCCTGTCTATCTTCCAACGTGGTTTGAACCGCGCGCGAGTTGCGGTCCGCGAGCAACGGATACTTCGGACACCCGTCGAAAACGTACGGCCCGCAAGGTTAGCGTCACGCAGGGCTGACGTCACTTTTTCGACGCTATATCGGCATGCAAAGGACCGCTATGTGGCGATGAACGGCCATCCGGAGCGACATGACGACCGTCCCTTGCTGGCCGATTGCACTCACCAGACGACGCCGCATAGCCTTGTGGAAAACCAGCGGCCGAACTCGCGACGAGCGCAATCGGTGACAAAAACATGCACGGCGTCGGTGCGCACGAAAATGGCGCATCAAAAGCGCCGCTATGTCGGTCGTTTTTCCTCAAGTATCCGTTTCAGGCTGCCGTTAATTCCGATTAGTTCTTCGACGCAGCGAGGAGCCATGCGCTCCCCATCCCGCACGCAACTGGGATCCACAAGATGTCCATAGAGCAGGCAAAAGCTTCTCAATCGTCCGAAGGCGCGATCATCGCCGGATTGACCCGCGAAGTGCGCAAGATATCCCGGGATAAGATCGCCGATATCGACCTGATCAATCGCGAGGCGACCTATCTGGCAATCAACGCGTTGATCGAAGCCGCTCGTGCTGGAGAAGCAGGCCGAGGCTTTGCGGTCGTCGCAAACCAGGTCAAGAACGTGTCCGGCCGGATCGGGCAGCTCACCGGCGAGCTCGGTAAGGAATTAGCCAGCATCAGCGAACGCATGGTGACGGAGCTTGAGCGACAACAGGGCCAGCGTCTGACCGACCTTGCGTTGAACATGATAGACGTGGTTGACCGCAACCTTTACGAACGGTCATGCGATGTACGTTGGTGGGCAACCGATGCAGCGGTTGTCGATTGCATGACGGCTCGATCGGCGTCGGCTGCCGCGCATGCGGCAAAGCGGCTGTCGGTCATCCTGGATAGCTATACGGTATATCTCGACATCTGGGTGCTGGATACCGAGGGTTGCGTCGTGGCGAATGGAAGACCTTCGCTGTTTCCGGTCGCCGACAAAGTGAACGCTGCCCAACATGGCTGGTTCACCGCGGCGCTCGCTACGCGCTCCGGCGATGAGTACGCCACCTCCAACGTCGACATAGCCGCGGAATTGAACGGCGCGCAGGTTGCCACCTATGCGACGGCGATCCGCCAGGACGGTGCGAGTAACGGAAAGGTCGTCGGCGTTCTGGCCGTGTTCTTCGATTGGGCCAAGCAGGCGTCGACTGTCGTAAATGGCGTCCGGTTGACCCGTGGAGAACGGGATCGCACGCGCTGCATGATCGTTGACGCAAGTGGTCGAGTGATCGCTTCTTCCGCGACCGCGGAGCGCGACGGTACGCGCTTCGATCTGCCGCCGAACACGGTTGATATCGGAACTTACCGTACGGCGAAAGGATCGCTTGTCGGCTATGCGCTGACACCCGGCTATGAAACGTATCGCGGCATGGGTTGGTTCGGCATAATCGAGCAACAGCCGGATCAAACACCGTAACGGTGTAACTGGCGTGGACACACGCGGGTCAGGGTCTGCACCGGTGGCCCAAGTCCCGTTCGGAAAGAGGCTTTCTTGCAGGACGCGCAATTCGCGTCGGAAATACCATGGATTACTTTGCGGCGGTAAGGGCCTTCGTTTGCGCAGCTGAACTGCAAAGCTTCAGTAAGACGGCTCGTGAAATGGCGGTCAAGACCTCGACCGTCTCGCGCTACGTGAGCGAGTTGGAAAAGGATCTGGGCATTGCCCTGTTTAACCGGTCGACGCGGGGGCTCGTCCTGACGGAGGGCGGCAGGCTATTTCGTGAACACGCCGTGGTTGCCCTGCAGGCGCTCGATGACGCGCGCCAGGTTACGTCATCACTGAATCGCACACCGCAAGGCGTGCTCCGCGTCACGATGCCGTCGGCATTCGGGCGCCGGCATATCGTGCCGCATCTGCCGGCGTTCATGACGCGCTATCCGGCTATCGGCCTCGATATCGTGTCGACCGACGAAACGCTCAACATGATCGACGCCGCGATTGACGTGGCGATCCGTATCGGCGTGCTGCCCGATTCGTCACTGATGGCCAGACGCATTGCATCACATCGCCGTATCGTCTGCGGCAGCCCGGCGTATTTCGAGCGAAGCGGGATGCCACGTGTGCCTGAAGATCTGGCCGCGCACGATGCGCTGCGCTTGTCCCTGCAGCCAGACGACAAATGGTCTTTCATCCACACCGCAAATAATCACGCGCCGTCGGAGCATGTGGTGGTGGAATTGCAAGGGCGCTTGCGCGCAGACGACTCTGAAGCCGTACTGGAACTCGCTGTGGCCGGCTGCGGGCTCGCTCTTCTGCCGACATGGCTCGCAGCCACGGCCCTGCGCGAAGGCCGCCTGCAGCAGGCGCTGCCTGAATGGGAGGCGCGCACGGGGCGAGCCGAACCAGCGGTCTGGGCGGTCTACCCCCCGAAGAAAATCGTATCGTCGAAAGTGCGCGCATTCGTGGACTTCTACGCCGAGGCGATTGGCGAGCCGCCGTACTGGGATGACGGACTCGCGCTGGCGCTACAGCCTTAACGGGCGAAGCGGATATCGAGCGTGCGCAACCAGGTCTGCAAGCCGGCATCCTGGATCGGAATCACATAGGCATTCTCGTTTGTTTCATTGAAATGCGCATGCCAGTATCCCGGCGGCGTAACGAATGCCATCCCGGCTTCCCAATCGACGCGCGTTGGATGCGCGATATTGCCGCTCTCGTCCAGTTCCGTGCCGACCAGCGTATAGACACCCGGCCTGCCCCCGGCGATGAAGTCGAGTGCGATCGACTGGTGGCGGTGCGGCTTCTGCATTGAGTTGGGCGGCACAATGCCGAACATGGCCCACAAGACATGCGTGACCGTTCGCGTTTGGGGGAAATTGGCGTTGCCCATCAGCACGCTGATGCGGTTGCGGCGACCCGCATTGGCTTCTTCCGAGACCTTGCGCAATTCCGCCTGAGCCTGGGCGGCCGGATAGAGCGTCGGTGCAAAGCGCGCCTTTACGCCGGTCGTGCCGAGGTACGCGAGCAGTGGCGCGTCGTTGACGTAGTAGAGCGTGGCCGCCGTGTCCGCGGACAGCACGGCAGCCTCGCCCCCTGGCAGAGTGAAGAAATCGCCCTGCGCAAACGGGAAGCGGGTCTCGCCCTGAGTCACGCTGCCGGTTCCGCTGATGACGTAGCTAACCTGCGAGGTTGCGTTCGGGGCGAGCGTCAGCGCATCCCCTGCGTTGATGCGCAGGAAATTGGCGCACAGGCCGGGACCGGTCGCGGGACCGGCGCAACCCAACTCCGCGGAAAGGTCGAGGGGTACGATGCGGGTTGCACCGGTTGCGTAGAGCGAGGGCGGGAAACTGCGGAACGGCACGCGCGAGATGAGCTTCGCGCCGATCGGATTGGCTGACGACGTATATTCGAAGTATTGCGCGTCGAGGGTGGCGGCAGCGGGTTCGGCGAGAGGCGCCGGGGACGTCCTGGTCAACATAGACTGCTCCTTAAGATTCGGAAAGCTTGGTGCGGGCCCCAAAGGTTGCGGTTAGCGCCCGAAAGCTGAACCGACTATAGGCGCGGGTCGCTGGCCTCAGAAGTGCCGGACGTCGAAATCAGCTTTGCGCAAAAGGGGGTACCGTGCGTCCATTTCGGGAGCCAAAGCTGCCACCCGAAACAGGCTCATGCGGCACCACACGCCCAGCAAAAATACCGCCGATTACCTCGGCTGCTTCCTGATGTCGGCTGATCCGCTGCACCACGCCGTGATCGATCGGGCGATCGACAAGGCAGTCGGCACGCTCGTGCTGATGCGGATCGACCGCGCGAACGCCAACGCACTGACTGAGCTACGAGGCGTTGACGACAAAATAACTTTCCTTTAACGTCGCATCCGTTGAACGTAGCGCTCCTCGCATTCATCGAGGATCTCGGGTTGGCGTGCCCGTCCAGCAAAAGGTGATCGCGATGCGCGACAACCCTGTTGGGCCGGCGAAGCTTGCTTCGGCCCAGACAAGCGACGGTACAGCACAACTGACCATCATCAAGAACGCTCGCGTGCTGACGATGGATCCTGCATGCCCTGAACGGGCATGTGCGGACATCGTTATCGAGAGGGGAACCATCCGCGCTATCGGACCCGATGCGTCCCGAGGCGTCAGTGGTCAGCACATCGTCATCGATGGAGCCGGTCACCTGGTGATGCCGGGTTTGATCAATGCCCACTTCCATTCGCCGACCAATTTTCTCAAGGGCGCACTGGACAGCCTGCCCCTCGAACTCTTCATGCTTTACGAGGTGCCGAGCACCCCTGATGCCGCAGTGTCCGCCCGCACCGCGTACGTACGCACGCAGCTCGGCGCCGCGGAAATGCTCAAGCTGGGCGTGACAGCCATCCAGGATGACGCGTTCTTCCTGCCCTCCCCGAGTCACGCTGAGATCGATGCGGTGATGGGTGCGTATCGGGATATCGGCATCCGGGCGACGGTTGCTCTCGACCAGCCCAATCTCCCCGAAATCGCCAAACTCCCGTTCCTCGCCGAAATCGTTCCGGCCGAACTTAGAGCGCGGCTCGAAGCGCCCGCGGCGATGGAGGCGGACGAACTGCTGCGCCACTACGACTATCTGATCGACAACTGGCATCAGGTCGACGACGGACGGCTGCGAGCCGCGGTCTCGTGCTCGGCCCCGCAACGCGTCAGCGTCGACTATCTTCGCGCCCTAAACGAATTGAGCCGCCAACATGATCTGCCGTTTTACATCCATATGCTGGAGACCCGTCTGCAGCGCGTCTTCGGCGAAGTGTGCCTGAACGGCCGCTCGCTTATCCAGTATGTCGACGACCTGGCGCTTCTGTCGGACCGCATGAATGTCATCCATGCCGTATGGATCGACGACACCGATATCGGTTTGCTGGCCGAGGCTCGAGCGCAGGTGATCCACAACCCGATCAGCAACCTTCGGCTGGGCAGCGGCGTCATGCCGTTCAGACGGCTTGCGCAAGCTGGCGTTTCGATTGCGCTGGGCTCGGACGAAATCATCGCCGACGACTCCGCCAACATGTGGTCGGTCATGAAGACCGCCGCGCTCATCCATACGATCGGGGATCCAGATCCCGACCGCTGGCCGGTCGCCGGCGAAATCCTCAAGTGCATGTTCGAAGGCGGCGCCACGGCGATGCGGCAAGCCGATAGGCTCGGGCGCATCGCGCCGGGTTTCCAGGCCGACTTGATCATGCTCGATCTGGATACGCTGCCGTTCACCCCTCTCAACGATCTCGCCCGGCAACTCGTATACGCAGATGCAAGCCGGGCTGTCGTGATGACGATGGTCGCCGGGCGCGTGGTTATGCGAGACGGAAAGCTTCTGACCATCGACGAGCGGGCTCTGCGGCAGGAGGCCAACACGATCATGGCTGCAGCCTTCGAGCAACGTGAAGCCCTGATGCGGGATGCGGCCGAGTGGTTGCCGCACTACCGCGCCATGTACCAGAAGATGCTCGATATCGATGTCCGTATGAACCGTTGGGTTGGCGACGCGAATCCAACGCGCAACTGATTTTCGCTCCTCTTCTTCTGACTCTGTTAATTAAATAGGGGTACATAGCATGCCGTATCATTTCAAACGCAAGATCGCCGCTCGTGCCGCCCTGTTTGCGTTGGGCTTCGTAGCGGCCACACAGGCTGCCCACGCGGAAGACAAGACAATCCGCGTGATATGCAATAACTGGTCCGGGTTCGCGCCGGTCTTCGTGGCGAGCGACCTTGGCTACTTCAAACAGCTGGGGCTGAAGGTCTCCGTCAAGTTCGACGACGAACAGGCGGACGCGCTGGCAGGGATTGCCCATGGCGATATCGAAGTGGACATGCGCACGGTCGACGACTATCAACGCCGCCCGCGCAGCCCCTCGACGCCCGGTGTCATGATCGGCACCATTGACGAGTCCAACGGCGGGGACGGCGTGGTAGCGGACGGTTCCATCAAGAAGGTCAGCGACCTGAAAGGAAAGGTTGTGGCAATGGAAACGGATATTCCCGCCTACCTGCTCCTTCAACTTGAACTGAGCAAGGCCGGGCTCAGTTATAAGGACATGACGATCAAGCAGACTGCGGGATCTGACGCGCTCTCTGTGTTCTCAGACCGCAGCGTTGCGGCGATCGGAACGTTCCAGCCGTTCATGAACAAGGCGATTACGCTCGACGCGAAACGTGGCGCGCATATTCTGGTTTCATCGGCGACCTACCCGGGTACGATTGTGGACGCAATCATCGTCAACCAGTCAAAACTCCAGGCCGACCCGCTCGCCTACAAGAACTTCATGATCGGCGTGTACAAGGCGATTGCCTATTACAACGCCAAGCCGGCTGAGTTTATCCATCTTGCCGCCCCTCACTTCAATCAGAGCGACAAGGACTTCAAGGCAAGCATCGATGGAAGCCTTTCCTACACATCGATCGATACCGCGAAGCATTATTTTGGTGCCCCCGACTCGCCAGGCCCCATTTACAAGACCTTCGACACGCTGATGAAGCTGAATCTGGCGAACGGTGCGTCGGACCACACGCTGTCGGCAGCCGGCTCGTTCGACCGTTCGGTGTTGCAGTCCATCTCCGCTGCCGACCTCAAGTGAACAAGCCGCTTCCGAACGCCTTCGCTTTTCGCGGAAGCATCAGCCGCCGAGCCAACATTCTGATTGGCCTCGGCGCCAGTTTCGCGGTCTTGCTGGTGTGGCAGGTGTCGTCATGGGACGGATGGGTCGATCCGACCTTCCTCCCCTCGCCTATGGAGATCGCGCAAAGCCTTTGGTCCATGACCCTCGAAGGGCAGATCGTCGGCAATGCACTGGTCTCGATCGGACGCATTCTCGCTGCGTTCGCGCTATCGGCTGCGATGGCGATTCCCATTGGCCTGTTGATGAGCAGCTATCGTCCAGTGAACGCCGCGCTCGAACCGATGGTGGATTTCATCCGGTACTTGCCGACGCCGGCGCTGGTGCCGATCTCTATCATCTGGTTCGGTGTCGGAGAGGAAACGAAGATCTTCCTGCTATGGCTCGGAACGTTCTTTCAGCTCGTCTTGCTGGTGGTCGACGATGCCAACCGCGTTCCCAACGAGTACATCGAGATCGCACGTACGCTCGGCGCCCGCCCGTTCCAGATTCTTGTCGATATCGCCTGGCGATCGATGCTGCCCAACCTGGTGGACAACCTGCGCATTACGCTCGGCTGGTGCTGGACCTACCTGATCATTGCTGAAATCGTGGCCTCGGACAGCGGCCTGGGCTTCGTCATCTGGAACGCACGCCGTTACATGCAGACAGACCGGGTCATGGCGGGCGTGTTTGTGATCGGCATGATCGGACTTGTCAGTGATCAGCTCATTCGTGCATTTCATCGGCGCCTGTTCCGCTATCTCAAGAGCACTGATTGATGAACATTCGAACCACCGAGTACCTTGTTTTCGACGGGGTTACCAAGCGCTTTGGCGGATTGCCAGTCGTGGAAACGCCCTTCGACCTGACAATCCCGCGCGGCCAGTTCGTCGTATTTCTCGGACCCTCCGGTTGCGGCAAGACGACGCTGATGCGAATGTCGGGTGGCCTCGACACGCCGAGTACAGGCGAAATCCGGCTTGAGGGCGAGCCGGTCGGCAAACCCGACCAGCGACGCGGCATGGTGTTTCAATCGTACTCGTCGTTTCCCTGGCTAACCGTCAGCCAGAACGTGGCCTTTGGCATGCGCTACAGAGTCGACCTTGGCAAGGACGAAAAGCGCCGTCGCACCGACCACTATCTTCGCCTTGTCGGTCTTCATGAGTTCGCCGCCACTTACCCGAACCGGATCTCTGGAGGCATGCGCCAGCGCGTCGCGATCGCCCGGACGCTCGCTGCGGGTTCCGAAGTGCTTCTGATGGATGAGCCATTTGGCGCTCTTGACGCGCAGCGGCGCGAGCAGCTGCAGGTGGAGTTGCGCCGCATTCAGAGTGAGGAGTCGCGTACCGTCATCTTTGTCACTCACGATGTCGAAGAAGCCGTCTTCCTTGCTGACAGGATCATCGTGTTTTCACGAAGACCCGCACGGGTGATCGAGGACATCGACGTGACCTCCCAGTTGGGAAAAACTCGTTCCCTGGCCCTGAGAGACAGTGAGATGTTCTTTCGCATGAAGACGAAGATCATTCAGACAGTCCGCGAAACGACAGGGGTTGAATACTGACTGCGCCTGCGCGCATCCGGAAGCGTCGCGTCGTCGTGGGCCCGAACTGCGAGCGTGTGGCACTGGGAGAGAATCAGGTCGACCCGGAGGGCGAATCTACTCAAGGTAGGCTACGCCAAGGCCGTGTTAGCGCACCCCACTTATACGGGCGTATAAGCGAAGCGAGGGGGCGAGCGCTCACGATTGACCGCCCCTCTCAGTAGATATCAGGACGGCGATCCCGCAATACGTGATTGAACGCATTCAATTGCCGGTGCCGGCGCGCGTCGGCCAGATTCACCGACGCCAGTAGAATCTCTTCGTCCGAGGGACTGGCAGGACCCGCCACCGGCCAACCTTGCGAGTCGACAATCAGGCTGCGTCCAAGAAACGGCTGCTCGCGTTCAACGCCGACCCGGTCCGCCGCGGCCACGAACAGTCCGTTCGAATGCGCGCCGCCCATTGCCAGCAGATTCGCCATAGCGGGCAGTTCGGCCGGCTGCGCAGGCATCGGTACCCAGTTGGTCGGCACGCACAGGATATCGGCGCCCCTGGCCGCCGCCATCCGGAAAACTTCAGGGAACCAGATGTCATAACAGATCGCGCAAGCCAGCCGGCCAAACGGCGTATGAAAGACAGGCATGCCGAGGTTACCCGGTTCGAAAAAGAGTTGCTCGTCACCCCATAAATGCATTTTCCGATAGCCGCCCAGCACGCCTCCCGGACCGATCACAGCCGCCGAGTTATAGAGCGAATCGCCGTCGCGTTCGGCATACCCGGCCACCAGCGTGAGGTCCAGACGCGCGGCAAGCGCGCTCCATTGCCCAATCGTGTCGCCGTCCGCCAAGGCTTCGGACAGCGCGAACGCCTCTTCACGCGACTCGAATACATAACCTGAATTGCATAGCTCCGGCAGCACGATCAGGTTCGCGCCGCGCGCATGCGCCTGCTCGATCAATTCGATCGAGCGCGCCACGTTACGCACCTTGGCCCCTACTTCGGGGCACATCTGCACGCACGCCACCGTCACCCTGCTCTCGTTACCTGGCGTCATGGCTGCACACTCCTTGCAATCGGCGAGCGCACCGCGTCCCAGCGGTGCACGCTTTCATAGGCCGCGGCGACGCGCAGGATCGTAGCTTCGTCGAACGGTCTGCCGGCGATCTGCAGGCCGATCGGCAAGCCGCGCGAATCGAAGCCGCATGGCAGGGATAGCGCCGGCAAACCGGTCAGGTTGAATGGATAGGTAAGACGCCATGAAGCCGCAAGCGGGCTTTCTTCCCTACCCCCAGTCACCACGGTTGCCTGTCCGCGCTGCCATGCGGTAACCGGCGACGCGGGCGTCACGACCACGTCGACGCGCTCGAATACCGCCTTGAAATCGTCGATCAGGCACGCGCGCAACTGTTCGGCCTTCAGATAGTCCGCCGCCGACACCATACGGCCGATCTCGACGAGCGTACGCACGTCGTCGGCCATCGCGGCGGTCGCGCCGCGCTGCAGGCCGCGATCGTGATAGGCGCTCGACGACGCGAGTTCGATTGCGAAGATCGCACCCAACCCGTATTGCAGATTGGGCACCTCGAAATCGATGACCTGCGCACCGAGCGCGGCGAGCACCGCAATGGCGCGCTCGACTTGTGCCTCGACTTCCTCCTCGTTGGCGCCGAAGAAGTGATTGCGGCACACGCCGATGCGCATGCCCGCGATGCCGCCGTCCAGCGACGCGGTGTAATCCGGCACCGGTACGTCGACGCTGCCGGGGTCGCGCGTATCGTGTCCGGCGAGCACGTTGAGCAGCAGTGCCGCGTCGCGCACCGACAGCGTCAACGGCCCCGCATGATCGAGCGACCAACTATGCGGCACGATTCCCGCGCGGCTGACGCGACCGAACGTCGGTTTCAGACCCACGACGCCGCACAGACTCGCCGGAATGCGAATCGAGCCGCCGGTGTCCGAGCCGAGCGCGCCGTAGGCCATGCGCGCGGCCAGCGCCGCGCCCGAGCCGCCGCTCGACCCGCCGGGAATGCGCGACGGGTCCCACGGATTGCGAGTGGGCGGCGTCTGCGTACCCCACGCGAACTCGTGCGTGCGGGTCTTGCCGATCACTACCGCGCCGGCCGCCCGCAGGCGCGCAACGGCGGCTGCGTCTTCGTTCGCGAACGTATAGCCCGGCGCACGGCTGCCTGCGGTGGTCGGCATGCCGGCCGTCAGGTAGTTGTCCTTGACCGCTATCGGCACGCCATGCAGCGGACCGCGCCGCACACCGCGCTTCAGTTCTTCCGTGCATTGCCCGGCTTCGGCGCGCGCGGCCGGATTGAGACATTCATAAGCCAGCACTTGCGGATCGAGCGCGGCGATGCGCGTGAGCAGCGCGTCCATGATGTCGGCCGGCGTGACGTCGCCCGATGCAATACGCGCGGCGATGGCGGTGAGATCGTCGTTCATGCTTCGCCCGTGGTGGAAGGTCCCGCATAAGCGCGCGCCGGATCGAACACGACCACCGGGTGCACTTCCGACAGATCGAGTTCTCGCAACTTGCTAATCTCCGCGAGGATCGGCGCGTAGGTCGCGAGGTTGTGCGCCACGCGCTGCTCAGCGAACTCGACGCCGAGCCACCGGCCGAGCACCCGCATGTCGGCAACCCGCATGTCGGCATCCAACGGCCCTGTTGCGCCCGGCCTCGATTGCGGCGAGGTCAACAACAACTCGGTCACGGCGGCTGGCGGCGTACGACCGGGATCGCCGCGTGTGGGCATCCCTTCGACGAACGGAACGAACTGCCGCTGCGCCACTTCGAACACGCGCCGCAATTCGGCAACCGGCTCGTGATGCTCGTCGACCCGCAAATCGAGGTGGGCATACGCCTCGTTGCGCACCACCTTGAGCGCCGCCGATTGACGGCCGCGCTTGTCTCCGCCAGCGGCTTGTCCCGCTTCGAGCGCGCGCATCAGGCGCTCCTCCAGCGCGAGCTCATCGCTCGCCTCATACGCGGTGAGCATCGCATCGAGCGTCCCGGCGCCGACCAGCATGTTGCCCTGAATCGTACAGGACGTGCCGCTGCGCTGCCCCGCCCAGCCCGTACATTGCGAACCGGTCCAGCACGCGCTTTGACCGTTGCGGTCGACCAGGCCG
This sequence comes from Paraburkholderia strydomiana, assembly GCF_046030495.1. Classification (GTDB taxonomy): domain Bacteria; phylum Pseudomonadota; class Gammaproteobacteria; order Burkholderiales; family Burkholderiaceae; genus Paraburkholderia; species Paraburkholderia strydomiana_A. The sequence goes on along the minus strand of NZ_JAQQCJ010000014.1, from coordinate 73,635 downwards.
AGCTGCCGCAGATCCGCGGCGGCATCGCCATCCAGTACCCGCGCGAGCGCATGCTCGGCGCTCACGCCCTGATCGAGCAAATCGAGCGCATCGAGCGCGAGATACGGATTGACCCAGGATTGCGTCGACACCGCGCCCACGCCGGTGCGCAGATACATGCACATCGCGCCGACCGCCGGCACCGCCGTGCTGACCGCCACGCCCAACGCGCCGGTCCGCGCACAGCGCGCGACGATGGAAAACGTCATGGCAAATTCTCCCCTTGGCGTTACAACGACAGGAAACGCGAAACCGTCGCTTGCGCCGACTTGTCCGCCGTGTCCCCGGCCGCCGGAATCTCACCCAGTTCGAGCACCGCATAGCGATTCGCGACGGCAAACGCAAAATGCACGTGCTGCTCGACCAGCAGCATCGTCGTGCCGGCGGTGTCCCGCTCCCGGCTGAGAATGCCGACCAGCCGTTCGATCACCGATGGCTGCATGCCCTCGGTGATTTCGTCGACCAGAATCAGCTTCGGCTGGCGAATCAACGCCCGCGCGACCAGCAACATCTTCTGCTCGCCGCCCGACAGCGTGCCGGCTTTCTGTTTGAGGCGATCCTTCAGAAACGGAAAAAGATCCTCGATACGCTCGAAAAGCGGCTTGAAATCACGATCGCGCATGAGGGCAAGCTTCAGGTTATCTTCGACGGACAAGTCCTGAAACAAGGCCTTTTCCTGCGGGATGTACGCGACGTCGCGCCGCGCGATCCGGTTCGGCGGCACGCCCGTGGTCCGCTCGCCGAACAGCGCGATGTCGCCGCTCTTCGGGCGAATGAAACCCATCAGCGTTTTCAGCAATGTCGATTTGCCCATGCCGTTCTTGCCGAGAATCGCCACCACTTCGCCGCGCCCGAGCGTGAGGTTCAGGCCCTTGAGCACCATTGCCTCGCCGTACCCGCTGTGCAGCGCGTCGACCTGAACAATCGTCGATGCATTCATGCGTCCGCCTCCGGCTGACTGGCGGCGGCATGCGCACCGCCCGCATACACCGCACGCACGATTTCGGAGTGCACGACTTCCTCGACACCGCCGTCCATCACAATGCGCCCCTGGTGCAGCACGACGATGCGCGAACTGATCTGCTGGACGAAATCGAGGTCATGCTCCACCAGCAGCAGACACATCCGGTAGCGCGACGACAGCTCGATGAAAATCTCGCCGATCTGCGTGCGCTCCTGTTTCGTCAAGCCCGCGGTGGGTTCGTCCAGCAGCACCGTGCGCGGCTCGAGCGCGAGCACCATCGCCAGTTCGAGCGCCTGCTTCTGGCCGTGCGACAGGTAGCGGCACTCGCGATCGAGAATCCGGTCGAGCCCGGTCAGCCGCAGCACGTCGAGGGCCGGCTGCGGCAGCGCGAGCACCGGGTCGCGCTGCCATTTCGACGGCGGCGCCACCCGATAGCGCGCCACGCGCAACGCCTCACCGACGCTTAGCGATTCGAACACCGTCGCGGTCTGAAATTTGCGGCCGACGCCAAGCGCCACACAGTCGTACGGGGCGAGCGTGCGGATCTCCTTGCCGCCGATCTCGACCGTGCCGCCCGAGCGTTCCGCGCCGTCCGCAATGCAGCGCATCAGCGTGCTCTTGCCCGCGCCGTTCGGTCCGATCAGACTGAGCAGCTCTCCGGCACGCGCGTCGAAGCTGATGTCGTCAAGCACCTTGAGGCTGCCGAAATGCCTGCGCACCTGCTTGATCGATAGCGCCACACGGCTGTCGTCCCCCATGCCCTCAGCGCGCGGCGGCGCTGCAACCAGCGTCACCGGTGCTGGCGCCGCTCGGCGGCGGCGCGGCAACGCCTGGCGCGCTGCGCCGGCTACGAGCGGCGCGAGCCCGCGCGGCATCGCCACGATCACGACCACGAACGCCACACCCACCAGCAGCGTCCAGACATAAGGCAGATTGCCGCTGAGATAGGCACTGCCGACGTCGATCAGCATGGCGCCGACAATGGGCCCGAACAGCGATCCACGCCCGCCGAGCGCGACCCAGATGACCAGCTCGGTGCCGAACACAAAGCCGGCGTATTCCGGCGCCACCACCATCTGCACGCACGCAAACAGAAAGCCCGCGAACGCGGCGATGACCGCGCACGTGTCCATCAGCCGCGCCTTGTAGCGCGACACATCGATGCCGAGATACTCGCACCGCGCTTCGTTTTCGCGGATGGCGACCAGGAGTTGCCCCGCATCGCTGCGCACGAACATCCACGCCACCACGGCCAGCAAAACCAGCAAGGCGCCCGCGATGAAGAACCAGGCTTCGAGCGGAATATCAAAGCTATCGAAGCCGGACAGGCCGCTACTCGATCCGGTAAACTCGCCGCCCGAATAGATGCACTGAACCAGCACGATCGGCAATACGAGCGTGACAACCGAGGCATAGAGCGGCGATGCGCCGTGGTAAAACGCCAGCCAGCCAATCGCGCGCGACACGATCCATGCTGCGGCGACGCCCGCGGCGAGGGCCGCCGCCGCAAGCGGAAACGAAAAGCCCGCATGCGTGAAAATCAGACCGGCCGCGTAAGCGCCGATGCCGAAGAACGCCGACTGCCCAAATGTGAGGATGCCGGTATACCCCCACAACAGATCGACGGTCAACGCGACTGCCGTATACAGAAACGCGCGAATCAGGTTGTTGACGAGGAAGGTCGGCAACGTGACGCTGCATATGGCCAGAACGACGAGCGCAACGACGCCGAGCACTGCCGGCCCCTTCCATGGCGACGCCGCCGCGGTGCGAAACGACAGGGTGGAAGCGGGATCAGCCACGTGCGAAGCCCTCCGGTCTAACGCGTAACAACAAAGCTGCCAATACCGCGATGGTCAGACCGCCGAGCACGGGATTGACGAAGGTGCTGACCAGCACCTGCGCGCCGCCGAGCACCACGCTCGCCACCGCAAGACTGACCAGCGAAGAACCGGACACCAGCACCAGCATGAACGCGCCGACGATCCACGGCACGCCCATATTCGGATCGACGCTCGCAAGCGGCGTAATCAGACAGCCGGCGGCCGACGCCAGCGCCGCGCCGGTGCAGAAGGTCATGAAGCGCACCCGCGAACTGCTGATGCCGAGCCCGCGTGCGAGGGCTTCGTTCATGATCACCGCGCGGGTCTGCAAGCCGAGCCGGGTGCCGTTGAGCAGCCAGCCGAGCGCGAGCGCAACCAGCACGGCCACGCCGACCAGAATCAGCCGGTAGGCCGAGTACTGAGTGCCGGCGAGCGAGATCGCGCCGTCCACCGGACTGGCCACCATCTGCACGCCGCGGCCGAACGCCAGCGTGATAAGCTGGCCGACGATGATGCCCAGCCCCCAGGTCGCCAGGATCGCGTCGAGCGGGCGCGCGTACAGCGGACGAACGATGAACCGCTCGACGGCCATCCCCGCCACGAAGCCGATCAGGAGCGCACAGGGCACGCCCCACCACCAGTTCAGGCCGGCGTGCTCGACGAGCACGCTCGCATAGCCGCCCGTCGTCAGAAACGCCCCATGCGAGAAGTTGATGATCTTCATCACGCCGAAGACCATCAACAACCCCGCCGAAACGATGAACAGGATGGCCGCCGTGGTGACGACATCAAGCCCGAGATTCAACATGGCCGGGACTCCCTAGCACGGCTTAATTCAAGGCCGGACACTGCGCCCCCGGATCGACGTTGCGGAAAGATTCGATCACCTTCACCGAACCGTCCGACTGCACCTGACCCAGATACATCGTGAGCGGCGTATGACGCTGCTTGTTCATCTGGATCCGGCCACGCGGGCCGTCGAACGAAACCTGGGCGAGCGCCGGAATCACCTTCGCCGTGTCGACCGAACCGGCTTTCTCCACCGCGGCCTTGTACAGGTAGATCGCCTCGTACTCCGGCACCGACAGATCGTTCGGCGTCTTCAGATCCGCGCCGAAGCGTTTTTTCATCGCGGCGAGGAACGTCTGGTTCTCCGGCGTATCGATGTTGGTCACATACGAACCGGAGATGTAGATGCCCTGCGCGTCCGCGCCCATGCTTTTGGCTGTGCCCTCGTCGACGGCGAGATTACCGTACGGAACCTTCACACCCGCCGCACGCAGTTGCTTGGTGAGAGTGACGTTCGGCGCACCGCCCGCGGTCGAGGTGATGATCGCGTCGGGCCTGGCCGCCTGCAGCTTGCTGATGATCGATGTCCAGTCGGAACCGTCCATCGGCAGATACTCGTTGCCGACTACCTTGCCGCCGTGCTTCTCGATGTAGGTCTTCGTGAAGTCGAGCATGCCGCGACCGAACGCGTAGTCGCTGCCGATCAGAAAGAACGTCTTCGCCTTCTGCTGCTTCATGAAGTAATCGACGATCGGCGCGACCTGCTGGTCGGGCACCCATGCATCAACGTACATGTATCGGTTGCAGGAGCGGCCTTCATAAAACGACGTATAGATGAACGGCACCTTGCCGCGCGTCACGATCGGCAGGCCTGCGTTGCGCGCGGCACTCGTTTCCATCGAGATGAGCGCGTTGACCTTCTTTTCGAAGATCAGCGAATCGAACGCCTTTTGTGCGCCGGCCGCGCCGCTGCCGTCATCGGCCACTTCCAGGCTGACCTGGCGTCCCAGAATGCCGCCTTTCGCATTGATCTCGTCGACAGCCAGTTGCGCCGCCTGAACCACCGACGGAGCAACCACGCTATTCGCGCCGCTCAGACCCACAGGCACGCCGATCCTGATCGGATCCGCGGCCATCGCCGCGTGGCTCGCCATCGAAAGCGATACCAGCAGGGCGGCCGCCGCGCCGCCTGAGCGGCCGGCGGCCAGAAGGGAAGCAATTCTTTTCATTATCGTCAAGACTCCTTGGTTTTTTTCGAATCAACTCAAGTGACGCAGCTTCGCCGCACTTAGAGCTGCACCCCGCGCGTAAGCGCGCCATCCACTACAAGATTCGCCCCGCTCACGAAGCTCGCCGCCGGACTCGCGACGAACGCGACCGCGTTCGCGATCTCCTGCGGTCGCGCCATGCGTCCGCTGGGATTCAACGCGAGTGCTTCCGCGAACAGCTTCGGATCGTTGTGTTCGATGTGATCCCACACGCCGCCTTCGAAATAGACGTTGCCCGGCGACACGGCGTTCGCGCGAATGCCCTTCGGCGCGAGGTGGTACGCGAGGCCTTGCATGTAGTGGATCAGCGCCGCCTTGAAGGTCCCGTAAGGGCCGGCGGCAAAGTCGATTTCACGGCCGGACACGCTCGATATCGCGATAATCGAGGCGGCCTTGCTCGCTTCCAGAAACGGCAGCGCGGCGTCGACCAGGTTGACCGTGCCCATCAGGTCGGTTTCGAATTCCTTGCGCCATGATTCGAGGTCGTTGCCGATCGAAAGCGCGCTCACATTGGCGACCACGATGTCGATGCCGCCCAGTTGCGCGGCGGCGTCGCGCGTCCAGACCTGCAACGCCGGACCGTTCGAAACGTCGACCGAGGCGCCGCATACCTTGACCGCACCGCGCGTAATCTGCACGATGCCGGCCACCGTCTGTTCGACGGCGGCGCCGTCACGCGCGCAGAGCGCGATGTCCGCGCCTTCGGCTGCCAGCGTTTGCGCGATCGCGCGGCCGATACCCTTGGTGCCGCCGGTGACGAGTGCCTTCAAACCTTTGAGTTTCAGATCCATGGTGGTGTCTCCTCAGGAAGCCGGTGCGAGATATTTCTTGCTGATCGCCGCGCCGACCGAATATTTCGGATCGACGAAATTGCCCAGCCGCACCTTGCCGCACTGACTGAGCATCATGTAGGCATCCCAGCGGTCGAAGCCGTATTCCTTTTCCATCCACAGCACCAGTTCGTGGTACGCGATGCGCGTCGCGTCTTCAAGCGGGCGCGCGCTGCCAATCGCCATCAGCAGCTCATCGGTTTCGAGGCGAGGCCATTCGATGTGCCAGCCCTTGATCAGATCGACGTGGATCGTGGTTGTGCTGGAGAATTCGACAGCGGTGCCGCACACTTCGCCGTCGCCCTGGCAGGCGTGAGCGTCGCCGATAAAGAGCCGCGCACCGGCAGACCGTACCGGCAAATAGGTGATGCTGCCCGGGCCCATGTCGGGCACGTCCATATTTCCGCCATGGTTGTCCGGGGTGAGCGAATTGATCGAGTCGATTTCCGGCGACAGGCTCAGCGTGCCGATATGCGGCTTGTACGGCAGCGTGACGCGCTTGCTCCAGTAGACGCCTTCTTCGTCCACGTCGATCTTGCGGGTGATCTCGGGCAGCGGCTCATTGAGCGTTGCGGTGTAGTCCGTGCCGGTCAGCGCGCCGAAGCGCGGAATCAGGCAGCAGGTGCCGCGCGGATTGTCGCCGCGCGGCAACATCGATTCGATGTACACCGCAACCACGTCCCCCTTCTCGGCGCCTTCGATCATGATCGGGCCGCTTTGCGGATTCAGGAACGGTACCCGCAATTTCTGACTCGGCAGATCCTGTTCCGTGAGGATCTTGCCGTCGAATGCATCGCGTGTCTGAACCACGACCCGGTCGCCCGGCGCGATATTCATCACCGGCGCCGAGTACGGTCCGACGGTGTAGTGGAATGTGCCCTGACGGGCTTCGCTGAGTTCATGCGTCTCGCGGACCTGGCCGCGTGCGACGCCGCGCGTGTGCATGATCGATTGTTCGAGCCATGTCATCATGGTGTTTCCGCTCATAGGTGGGTTGTCGAAGTGAATGTGTGCAACGCCGGCGCCGCATCACACTGAAATTAGCGCTCTGACGTTGTTGGTTTCCATCTGATCCCCAGAGCCCGCCGACACGACTTGCCCGCGCACCAGCACGACATAGTCGTCGGCTACCGCCTGCGCGAAATCGAAAAACTGCTCTACCAGCAGGATCGACAGCGATCCTTTCAGCGAACGGATCACCGCTTCGATCTCCATCACGATCGACGGCTGGATGCCCTCTGTCGGTTCGTCGAGAATCAGCAGCTTTGGATTGGTCAGAAGCGCACGGCCGATCGCAAGCTGCTGTTGCTGTCCGCCCGACAGATTGCCCGCAATGCGCCGGCGCATCGTCTTCAGCACAGGAAAGGTATGAAAGACGTCGTCGAAGGAAAATTGCTTGCCGTTGGCGGTCTGATTGCGCTCACCCGTGTAGGCGCCGATGCGCAGGTTTTCCTCGACACTGAGTCGCGGAAAGATCTCGCGTCCTTGCGGTACGTAGCCAAGGCCCGCGAGCGCGCGTCGATGCGACGGCGTGCGCGTCAGCGGCTGGCCCGCCAGTTCGATTTCGCCACCTTTGACCGGCAGCAACCCGACGAGGCACTTCAGCAAGGTCGTCTTGCCCACACCGTTACGGCCGAGCACGACGGTGCAGGCGCCTTCGGCCACGTTCAGCGACACGTCGCGCAACGTGTGGCTGCTGCCGTAAAACTGATTGAGTACGGAAATCTTCAGCATGTTCACCGTCCGAGATAAACCTGAATCACGCGTGGATCGTTGCGCACGCTCTCCATCGATCCCTCACCGAGCAGCTGCCCCTCATGCAACACGCTGACGAGGTCCGCGATCTCGCCGACAAAATCCATGTCGTGCTCGATCACCACGACCGCCCGCTCGGGCGACTTGAGCCGCGCGATCAATTCGGCGGTACGCGCGGTTTCGTGGTCGGTCATGCCGGCAACCGGTTCGTCGAGCAGGATCACTTGCGGATCGGCGACGAGCAGCATGCCGATTTCGAGCCACTGCTTCTGACCGTGCGAGAGCGTGCCGGCCATCCGCTGCCCTTCGTAGGCGAGACCGATCGTCTCGAGCACTTCGTCGATGCGCCGGTTCTGTTGTGCACCGAGGCGCGAGCGAACCATCGCCGCATATCCGCGACCGTTGCGAATCGCGAGTTCGAGGTTTTCGCGAACCCGCAACGCCTCGAACACGCTCGGCTTCTGGAACTTGCGGCCGATGCCCAGGCGCGCGATGGACGTTTCGTCGAGCGTCGCGAGGTTCGTGACCTTGTTCAGAAAGACCTCGCCGCGGGCCGGGCGGGTCTTGCCCGTGATGACGTCCATCAAGGTCGTCTTGCCCGCACCATTCGGACCGATGATGGCGCGGATCTCGCCGTAACGGAACTCCATCGACAGATTGGTGATCGCCGCGAAGCCGGAAAACGTGACAGACAGGCCGCTGATATAGATGGCCGTAGCCCGTTGCGGGGTGGTCATTGGCCACCTCCCTTGCTTTCGCTGGCGGCGGCCTTGAGCGTGCCCCACACGCCGTTGCTGAAATAGACGACGATCACGAGCGTGACGGCGGCAAGAATGAACGGCCACACCGCCGGCAGTTGCGCGGTCAGCCAGAACTTGAGTCCGTTGACCACGATCGCGCCGACGATTGCGCCGATCAGGGTGCCGCGCCCGCCGATGGCCACCCACACGGCAATCTCGACGGACAGTTGCGGCGAAACGATAGTCGGGTTGACGATGCCGACCTGCGGCACGTACAGCATTCCGGCAAACGCGGCGAGGACCGCCGAGAGACACCATGCGAAAAGCTTCAGCGTATGCGTGCGGTAGCCCAGGAAGCGCATCCGCGCTTCGTCGTCGCGCACCGCGATTAGCGCCCGGCCGAAACTGGAGCGCGCGAGAAACCGCAAGCCGCAATAGGCCGCCACCAGCAGCAGGCACGAACATACCGCGAGGCCGATCTGCGTGGACGTATCGGCAAGCTTGCGGCCCGCGAGACTCGTGAATCCGGTCATGCCGTTGTTGCCGCCGAGGCCGACGTCGTTGATGAACAACAGCAGCATCAGCGCATACGTGAGCGCCTGCGTGATGATCGACAGATACACGCCGTTGATGCGCGAGCGGAACGTGACGAAGCCGAACGCGCCTGCAACCAGCACGGTGACGACGATCGTGACGAGGATTGTCACGTCGAGCCGCGAGAGCATCGTCCATGCGGCGGGAAACTCGTGCGCGCCCATGTATTGCATGAAGTCCGGCAATACGTGCGTCTCAGCATAGGCGCCGTTCAACAGATAGATGGCCATCATATAGCCGCCTATGCCGAAGAAGATACCGTGCCCGAGGCTCAGGATGCCCGCATAGCCCCAGACCAGATCGAGCGCCAGCGCGAGCAGCGCGAAACACATGATCTGTCCGATCAGGTTGATGCCGAACAACGACAGATGCAGCGCATTCGACTCCGGAATCACAAAATAGGCAAAAGGCAGATAGAGCGCCACCAGGACCAGCATCGGAACGATGCCGACCTCCACGGTCTGGCCCATCCATTTCGTTGCGAATGCCGACAGGGTGAATCTCCTGCTGGTACGCGGATCGGGAAACGTGTTCATACGCGGGTCTTCAATGCAAAGAGTCCTTGCGGGCGCTTCTGGATAATCAGCACGATGAGCAGAAGCACGGCGACCTTGGCGGCAACCGCTCCGTAGAACGGCTCGATAAACTGGTTGATTTCGCCGAGCGCGAGCGACGAGACGACTGTCCCGGCGAGACTGCCCGCACCGCCTAATACCACCACCATGAATGAGTCGACGACGAAGCCCGCGCCCATCGACGGATTGACGCTGGCGATCTGCGTCAACACCACGCCGGCCAGTCCCGCGAGGCCAGCGCCCAGGCCGAACGCGATGCGATCGACGCGCTCGGCGGGCACGCCGAGGCAGCGCGCCATGTCGCGCAGCTGCGTGGTGGCGCGCATCAGCAATCCGAGCTTCGTGAAGCGGACCACGGCAAAGGTTGCGAGGAAAATCAACACGGCGAGCACGATTGCAAACACGCGGTTATAGGTCACGAAAAAGCCGGGCGCGACCTGCATGCCGCCGTTGAGAAAGCCGGGCGTGATGAACTCGACGTTCTGCGAGCCAAATAGCACCTGAACCAGCTTGATCAACGCGATGCTGACCGCCCAGGTGGCGAGCAGGGTCTCCAGCGGCCGGCGATACAGAAACCGGATGACGAAGAATTCGAGCAACATGCCGCACGCTGCGCAGATCATGAACGCCGCGGGAATCGCAACGAAAATGTAGGCGTCGAACCAGCCCGGCAGATAGGCCTGCATGAAACGTTCGACGAGGTACGTCGCGTACGCGCCGATCATGATGAATTCGCCATGCGCGAGATTGATCACGCCCATCAGGCCGAACACGATCGACAGGCCGAGCGCCGTCAGCAACAACACGCCGGCGTAGCTCAAGCCGCTAAACAGAATCGACAAGCCCTTGCCGAGCGACAGCCACGTGTCCATATGGCGAATCGCGTCCTGCACTGCGGCCAGCACATCCGGATCCGAGCGCACGGAATCCTGCGCCGCAAAGTTCGCCAGCGCGGTGCGCGCGGTTTCGCTCGGCACCTCGGCGACGGCCTTGATCGCCGCCAGACGGTCGGCCTTCACATTGCTGTTCAGCCCGCGTTTAGCCAGAGCCAGCGTGAGAACGGTCGCGATATCCGGGTCGTGCTGCGCCTTGACCGCACGGGCGACAACAGCGGGATCGAGCAACGCAAAGAACTTGTCGACTTGCCGCGCAGCCGTCGCGCGAGTGTCCTGCTGCGGCGAGAAGAGGTCCATTTCCGCCGACGCCACCGCGAGCCTGCGCATCATCACGATGCTCGGCACATAGGGCGAATCCGCCAGCGCGTTAGCGCGCGGCTGAAGGGTCGCGGCGTCGAGCGCGGGGTTTCCCTGCAGCGTCGTCTGGCCGTCTGCGCCGCACACCAGCGCGCCGTTACGAATCGCATCGACGACCTGACGCGCCCACGCACGCTCACGCGCATCGTCCGACACGCCAGCTTCGACGAGTTGCTCCAGTGCAGCGGCCTTATCGCCGTTGGCCGCGCAGAACGACGTGAGCATCGCGGCGCGGGCCGGCGCTGCGCTTGCCGTAGTGGCCCAGACAAGCGCCAGACAAGCGATCGCGAAAAAGATCTGCCTGAAATTGATCATGGGTGTTTCCATTCGATCCTGCTACGGGGATCGGCATGCCTGCGTATGCCGATCCCACCACTGCCTGACTATTCGACAGGGGCTGTCAAGCCTTGCCGATGAACGGGCTGAATGGCACCGGCTTCTCGATGTCCTTGGACTTCCACATAATGTCGAAGCCCTGGGTCGCGTTGATCGAGCCGATCATGTCGCCGCGCCACAAGTACTGCGTGGAAGCGTCCATCTTCACCGTGTAACCCGCCGGATCGACCATCGATTGACCCGCGAGCGCCTTGCGCACAGCGTCCGTGCTGGTGGACTGCGCTTTCGCCACAGCCTGCGCCCACAGATTGATGCCGAGATAAGTCGACACCATGGGGTCGATCACCATGTCGGGGCGATGCTTCAGGTTATGGGCGCTGACGTAGTTCTTCCAGTCGCTCTTGAATTGGGTGTTCTGCGGCGTAACGACGTTCTGGAAGTAGCACCAGCAGCTGAGGTGGCCGACCAGCGGCTTCGTATCGAGACCTTCCAGATCGCTGTCGACCACATCGAGGCCAAGGATCGGAATATCGGTTGCGCGCACGCCCTGATTGATCGCTTCCTTGAACATCGCCGGAATCGAATCTCCGACAACCGTCATCACGACGATGGCCTGGCCGCCCGGTTGCGCGGCGAAGTCCTTGATGTCGCGCACGATGGTCTGGAAGTTCGACTGCCCGAATGGAACGTAGTGTTCGCGCCATGCCGACTCAGAAATGTTCTTGGTCTTCAGATAGCCCTTGAGCATCTTGTTGATCGTGCGTGGCCAGACGTAGTCGCTGCCGATCATATAGAAGCGCCTGGCGCCGCCGCCCTGCTCGCTCATCAGGTAATCGATCGCCGGGAGCACTGAGCTGCTCGGCGGCGAGTTCAGATAGACGACGTTCTTCGATTGCTCTTCGCCTTCGAAATGAAGCGGATAGAACAGCAGACTGTCCTGCGACTCGACCACCGGCAACACCGACTTGCGCGACACCGACGTCCAGCAGCCGAACAGCGCGGCGCATTTGTCGCGCAGGAGCAGTTGCTTCGAGAGCTGCGCATACATCGGCCAATCCGACGCCGGATCGACGACGACCCCCTGAAGCTTGCGCCCGAGCACGCCGCCTTTGGCGTTGATCTGATCGATCGTCATCAGTGCCGTATCTTTTAGCAGCGACTCGCCGTTGGCCATCGTGCCCGATTGCGAAAACAGCAAGCCGAGCTTGATCGGATCGCTGGCTCCCGCGGCAAACGCAGCCTTGGGTAGCGCAGTGCCCGCGGCGCTCACCAATCCGGAGCCGACTGCCGACAGGAAGGTACGTCTTTTCATTTGCTTCACTCCGACATGGATTAGAAATCGCAAACGCAAAAAGCCCGAAACCAGACAAGCTGGTTTCGGGCTTTTTTGGCCGGTGCCGCTCAAGACGCCTTTGTCTCGAACAGCAAAATGGATGCTATAGACCCCCGTGATACTCGGCGAGTCAGCGCATCTCTCTATGCAATGGCCATGCCAGATTTTGCAGTCAGTCGTGATGCGCGCCACAAAACCCTTTTGCGAGCGCATGCAAATTGATCAGTTGCGTTTCTGTCAAAGCGGAGGGCATCATAAATAACGCAGTCTACGCGGCTGACTGGCTCAGCACCGCACAAAGACAGTGCGCATACGCACCAGCCGCGTGCCGCGTGCACAAACAGCGCACTTCCCAAACGTAGTGACCATCGGTTCTGACGAATGACCCGTATTGATGCCGACCACACCTCGGACCCAATCAGAATTGGCGTGCTCTACTCACGCTCAGGCGTGACCGCAGCCGCGGAACTCACTCAACTGCAAGCCACCATGCTTGCGGTGGAGGAAATCAATCGCGCAGGCGGGGTGTCGGGCCGCGAGATCGAGCTCGTCTGTCTGGATCCGCAATGTCAGCCGCGGCGTTATGCCGACCTCGCCGAACAACTGATCCTCGAACACCGGGTTCGGGTCATCGTCGGCTGTTATATGTCCAGCACGCGCAAGGCGGTCATTCCGATTGTCGAACGGCACAATGCGCTGCTGTTCTATGCGACGCCGTATGAAGGCTTCGAATACAGCCGTAATGTCATCTATACGGGTGCGGCACCGAATCAGAACACACTGCCGCTCGCCGGGTTCATGCTCACGCAGTTCGGCTCACGCGTGAGCATGATCGGTTCAGACTATGTGTGCCCATACGAATCGAATCGGGTGATGAGCGATCTGATCCTCGAACGCGGCGGAGAAAAGGTGGACGAAACCTATCTGTCGCTCGATGCACCGTGGGAGAGTTATCTGCGCGTCGCAAAGCGGATCAAGCAACTGGCACCTGACTTCATTTTCTCCACCGTAGTCGGTGAAGGCATTCCGCATCTGTACCGCGCGTTCGCGCAGGTCGGGCTCGATCCGTACCGCACGCCTATCGCCAGCCACATGACCAGTGAAGCCGAAATCGCGGTCATGGGAAGCGACCTCGCACAAGGACACATCACCTCGGCCGCGTACTTCCAGAGTGTCGATACAGCAGCGAACCACGACGCCGTCGCCCGCTATCAAGCCCGCTTCGGCGATGATCAGCCGACCAACATGTGCTGGGAAGCCTCCTATTTCCAGATGCATCTGCTCGCGGATGCGATCCGCCGCGTCGGCTCCGACGACCCGACGCTGTTGCTGCGAGTGTTGCCCGGACTCGAGTTCGACGCGCCGCAAGGCCGCGTGCGTATCGACGAGCACAATAACCATACATACCTGCATCCGTTGATCGGCCGGGTCGACGCGCATGGCCGCTTCGACATAATCGGACGCGCGCCTGAACGCGTGAAGGCGGACCCCTACGTCGTCTCTCACAGCACGCCGGCGTGGACCGCGCAAGTGCATCCTGAACTCGCACGCGCGGGAGCGGTTCGATGAAGCGGACCGCGCAGACGCCGGCGATCCTGCGCGACCTGCGTTCGCTAAAAGTCGTTGTGATTCATCCGCAGGATCAGGATGGCGAAGAGTTGCTCGCGCAGCTTCAGCGCATCGGCTGTGACGTGCAGGTATGCTGGCCGCGCCTCGACAGCTTGCCTTCCGACACCGGCCTCGTCGTCATGGCAATGCGTCCCGAGGCGCTGTCGGTCGACTATCCGTGGCTCGGAAGCAGCATGTCGCCGCCGGTGATTCCCGTCGTGACCTACGAAAATCCGATCACCATCGAAGCGGTGCTGCGATTGAATGCGTTCGCTACGATCCCGTCGCCGGTCCGCTCGTTTGGCTTATTGACCGCCATCGCTGTCGCGCTCACGCAATTCAAGGCATCCCGCGCACGTGAGCGATACATCGAGCGGCTCGAGCAGAAGCAGGCGAAAGGTCGGGTGATCCAGCAGGCCACGCGGATCGTAATGGACTCGCGCGGCATGTCTGAAGAGGATGCGTATCAGCTGCTACGCTCAAAGGCCATGCTCAAACGCGAACAGATCGAGACGGTGGCCGGCGACATCGTCAAGGCACACGAAACCCTGAGTTTCTAACTTGGGCGCGGTGGCGTCGCGCAACCTCGCCATCCATGTATCGCAACGCGGTTGATCCGCAACGGTAACGAGGCCACCCGTTCTTCGAGCGGATAGAAGACGGGCCTCTAGCCAAAGGCATGAATAACTTCGTATTCGCTCTCATCCCGTCATTTCAAACTTGACGAAGCCCCGGTACGCCTCTGCAGTTCCGCCGTCGTGCGCTCCAGTTCATGTACGATTGTCGCCTCGTCTGGGAGCACCGTCTGGTATTCCGCAGCGAGAATCTTGTTCGGCAGGTTGTCCAGCGCGTAGTGTGCTTCAGCCGCTCCTTTTTCGGCGCAAAGGATCAGACCGACCGGTGGATTCTCCCCAGGCTTCATCCAGTGCTCGCGTGCGTAGTTCAGATAGAGATGCATCTGCCCGGCATCCGCATAACTGAAGCGACCGACCTTGAGATCGATGATGACCAGGCATCTCAAACGTCGATGGAAAAACACCAGATCGACCCTGAACCACGTGTCGTCGATTCTCAGGTGGCGCTGCAGGCCAATAAAAGCGAAGTCGTCGCCGAGCTCCAGCAGGAAATCCGCCAGATGCTGGATCAACGCCTCCTCAAGATCCGACTCCGAGTACTCGTCCTTGATGTCGAGAAACTCGAGTACGAACGGGTCGCGAATCGCCTCTTCTGGCGTGAGGCGATCACCCGGCTGGACATCCGCGGCTTTCCTGAGCAGGGCCGCCTTGTTCCGCGACAGCGCCAGGCGTTCGTAAAGCTGACTGCTGATCTGGCGGTCCAGCTGGCGCACCGACCAGCCTTCGCGCAGCGCTTCGGCTTCATAGAAGGCACGAAAGGCCGCCGTCTTCACTGAAAGCAGGCGCACATAGGCCGACCAGGACAAAGGAAAAGCCTGCGCGACGGCACCCGGTTCGGGACCGTTTCGCGCAGGGGGCCCGGAATGCGGAAGTCCGGCGGAAATTGCAGACGGCGCCGGGACAATCCGGGAAGACGGCGATTTTGCAGACAGCGTCTACAAAATCTGTTCAGTCGGCCAGGCAAGGTAAAAGGCCCGCATTTGCGCAAGATTGCGCCAGCCGAAACCACGGCCGACCCGCTGCGACAGGTCGGCGCCCAGACGCGTGATCAGTGCCTCGCCGTATGCGGCACGGCCCTCACCACCCTGCTCAAACTCGCCTAGCAGCGAAGCACATTACGCGAGGCCGGCTGCACACGGATCTTCGAAGAAAAGGTCAGTGGCGCGAAACGCGACAGGCCCGAGCTTGGCCGTCTGCTTGAGCATCTCCGCGCCGGCGACGTGGTGACGGTCACCCGCCTTGATCGGTTGGCCCGGTCTACGCGCGACCTGCTGGACATCGCGGAACGTATCAAGGACGCCGGGGCGGGTCTGCGATCGCTGGCTGAACCGTGGGCAGACACGACCACCCCGGCCGGTCGCATGGTCCTCACCGTGTTCGCCGGTATAGCGGATTTCGAGCGCTCCCTGATCGTGGAACGTACCAGCGCCCGACGGGTTGCCGCCAAAGCGCGCGGCGTGCGCTTTGGCCCAACTCCAACACTTGATGCTGGACGTATCGTCCACGCGCGCCAGCTTATCGAGCAAGACGGAAAGCCTGTAGCTGAGGTTGCCCGCCTGCTTGGGGTCCATCGGGCCACGCTTTACCGGGCGCTAGAACGATGACGAGAAAGCATTGAACGGACGAGCGACCAGCCATGCCGGCAACTGCTAGCGTACGATTTTTTCCGAATTCTGAGACGACCCCATCCAGGTCTACGTCTTGAACTCGTCAAGTTGATACAGCCTCCGCGGAGGTTTAGCATCCAGGCATTTTCGGCGTACGCAAAGGGCCGAGTCCTGTGCAATATAGAACCCGGCCCTTCGGTACTCAGACGCCTTAAATCTTTTTCTCTTACGCAATTCCTCCGCTATTTCGGACACCACGCCGGATCCGAAAATTTCGGCACATCCGCTTCCGTGAGCGTGGGCAGTTGCTTCATCTCCCGGAGCATCTTTACCACCGTTACCAATCCTTCGCGGTGCACGCATCCATCCAGCCACGCGTGCGGCTTGACGAATGCGTCGTACGCTTCCTGGGCATCCGACTGCTTCGCGCCCGTCGCGTTCATCAGAATGCGCTGTGCTTCGGTTGCGTTCGCAGGATCGTACAGCCAGTGCAGCGCATTGACCTGTGCACGCAGCATACGGCGCAGGACATCGCCATTCTTTTCTGCCCAATCGCGCCGAACCGTCTGCGTGCTCAGCATCAGGTGAGGAAACAGATCGGGCGCAAAAGCGAGCCGGTGAAAACCTTGACCGGCCAAGCGCGAGTCCGACGGCGGCGTGAACAAGCCCGCATCAATCAGACCTGCGGTCATGGCAGCCATGCGGCGATTCTGATTGCCCCCGATCACCCACTGCACATCCTTGTCCGGATCGAGGCCGCCATTGCGCAACATCTTTTTGGTCACATAGGTAAAGACGTCGATCTCGGATACGGCTCCGATCTTTTTTCCTTTCAATTGAGAGATCGATGTGATGTGTTGACCGCCGATCAGACTATAAGGATGTCTATCCGTACTGAGACCCACCGCAACCAGATCCGACTTCTTCTGAATCGCATAGACCAGCTGTGTGGAATCGGCAAATGCGATATCGATCGAACCGCCGATCAGCGATGTAACCGTGATGTTCGGATCGATCTGCATCGTCTTCACATCCAGACTCTGTTGGCTGTAAAAGTCCTTCTTGTCGGCCACATAGTTGGGCCAAAAAGCAGCACCGTAAGACGGAATGGCGTAGCGTACCGTCGCCATCCCTTCGCCCGCCGAGGCAGACATCGATGAAATGCCGATGACGATGGATGCAATGACTCCCGCACCCATCTTCAAAAACGCTCGATTATGCTTTTGCAATGTTGTCTCCCCACGAATTGCCCGATGGCTTAACCGTTGAATAGTCGACGTCGTTACTCGCCATCCTTGCGCCAAGGGGCAAGTGCCTCTTCCATTCGTCGAACGATCGAGGTAAGACCGACACCCAAAAGCATCAACACGAGGATCGGCACAAACATGGATGCCGTGTCGTACTGGTTGCCATACTTAACGATCAGTGCGCCCAATCCAGTCAAAGACGTAAAAAACTCTGCAACCACCATGGCGATAATTGCACGGCCGATTCCTAGCCGAAGCCCCGTCATCATGTAAGGTGCCGACGCCGGCAAGATGATTTTGAGGAACACTTGCCGTTCGTTGGCGGCAAACGCAGTACTGACATCAATCAGCGCCCGCGGCACGTTACGCACGCCCACCGCGGTGTTCATCAGCACTGGGAACATGGCCATCAGCGTCACAATGAAGAGTTTCGCCGCGTCGCCGAGGCCAAACCAGAGCACGACGAGCGGGATAAGCGCGACCAACGGCGTGGCATACAGCGCATTGACGAACCAGTCAGTCGCGGCGTCGAAATAACGGTAGCGGCCGATCAGCAGGCCCAGCGCAGCACCAATGACCGATGCCCCAACAAAACCGACCAACAGTGTCGTCAAGCTACTTCGAATCGCACCGAGCAACTCGCCATTGGCAATTAGCGTCCTCGCCGCCTCCAGGATCGCCGTGGGATATGACATGAAAAGCGGATTGACCTGCCTCCCAAAAAATTCCCACGCGATCAAGACAGCGATAATGGAAACGATGCGAATGATTTGCGACTTATCGAAATTGCGCTTCGGAGCCTCCATCAGTTCTATCTGCGGCTCTGCCTGTTCTTGATGAATCATTGCTTAACCTCTCGACCTCGAATCGAAGACCAAATTTCAGCGCGAATTGCCTGAAATACGGGATCGCCGCGTAACTCCGGCAGAAGTGGACGTGGATGTTGAAATGGAATCTCGATCACTTTTCGCACGCGGCCCGGCTTAGCTGCAAGGGTGACCACGCGGTCCGATAGATAAATGGCTTCATCGAGATCGTGTGTAACAAACAGCACGGTCGTGTGCGTTTCCTCGTGAATGCGCAGGAGTTCACACTGAAGCACTTCCCGGGTTTGTGCATCGAGCGCGGAGAATGGCTCATCCATCAATAGAATGGATGGCTCGATCGCAAGCGCACGAGCAATACCGACACGCTGCTGCATACCGCCCGATAACTGATTCGGATATTGCTCCGATGCGTGTCCGAGACCAACGAGTTCGAGCAGCGCCTGGACCTGAATCCGACGCTCTTCCTTCGGAACGCCCTTCAACTCCATCCCGAACTCAATATTTTTTCGTGACGTACGCCACGGCAACAAGTTAGCTTGCTGGAATACGAGACCGCGATCACGGCCCGGTCGCGTGACGGGCTTACCGTCGATCAGGACGTCGCCGCCATCCTGCCTCACCAGGCCCTGGATAATACGCAGAAGCGTGGTTTTTCCGCAGCCGCTCTCCCCAATCAAAGAGACTATCTCGCCCTGCTCGACACCGAAATCAACGCCGCCAAGAACATCGATAACTATATCTTCTTCGCGACTTTTCCCTCTGACACGAAAAGACTTTTTTACACTCCGTACTGCTAACTTTATCGCGTCCAACTTTCGTCTCCTCAGTAAATTTTGTTCACCGAATTTACAAACCACCTACAGTTTATTTCATCAGGGTTTGCCTCATAGAAAACGAAAGTAATGTAATTAGTTTGCGCGCAAAAAATCCCAATTTCATTTAATTTCCAGCCATCCCTGCGCTTCGCTGTTAGGTATTTTTAAATTCTTCGTTTACAATTTCCCGGCGATGCCTGCGGCCTCTGAGGGCCCAGCCCTTTTATCTGGTAGGCTATGAGATCAAAAAAATGAGCGTCATGAATCTAGATCTGGAGCTGTTACGGACGTTTGTCGCCATCGTTGAACAGGACTCTTTCGCCGCGGGCGCCGAATCGGTACACAGGACCCAGTCAGCCGTCACGCAGCAGATGCAACGACTGGAAGTGCAACTTGACAAAACCTTGTTCCATAAATCAGGACGCAAGAAAACACTGACGGAAGATGGTTTAAAGCTGCTCGAATACTCTCGTCGTCTGCTAGCACTGAACGATGAAGCGTGCTCAGCCATCGCAGGATCGACACTTACCGGTGAGGTTCGATTGGGCGCGCCCGCCGACGTCGCCGATTCGATCCTTCCCGACTTGTTACAACGCTTTTCCAAAACTCTCCCCAACATCCGAATTTCCATCGATGTACGTCGGACGGCATTTCTGATGCAAGCGATGAAACGCGGCGAAATCAACATGACGATTTCGGCGAAGGAGCACCCGGAGTATCGTCGTATCATTTTGCGAACCTCTCGTATGGTCTGGTTTTGCTCCGATAGTTACCACTTCGACAGAACTCAACCTCTCGATCTCATCGTCGCCGACGAACCGAGTTTTCTCCGAACGATAGCCCTCGATCACCTTAACGACGCCGGCATTAACTTCCGCATCAGATACATCGCACCTAGTCTTCCTGGCATTCGCGCCGCTGTGCTAGCCGGCATGGGCGTGACCGCACGCTCGGAAGAAGTCATGGGGCCTGAATTCCGGATCCTGGACGAGGCCGACGGTCTTCCCCGATTACCGGACATTACCTACAAGATGTATATCGGATCGTCTCCCAATCCGTTGGCCCGCCACTTATTCGATTCTTTGGAAAAGATGTTCAGTTAGGTTCCTTTGTCGAAACATCCGAACCCGATATAACAATCACGGTCGGCATGCAAAACGAGGCGACGCGCTTCCATAGCCGCCTGAAAATATTCCGGCCCCGGCCGGCATCTTCATTTTCGACGGGAGGACATAATCAGCGGACACCACAATAAAGGTGATCGACGCATCGGATTCCTGGTGCACGAACAAAGACATACCGGTATCTGCTCCGGTGGGAGAGGTGTTCGAAAATTACTGCTTCTTCTGCGTCTGTTCGAGGCCGAATTGCGAATGATCGATCTTCGCGATTTCACCGGGCGTCATGGTTTTGGACAGCATGTACTGCCACGGACGGTTGATATCGAAGTCTTTTTCGGAGAAAAGTTCCGCCTTGTCCATCGTGACGATGTTCTTCGACAAAAGCATCGCTTGCGTTTGCATGCGGGCATCGACATCGACGTAGGTTGCGAACACGACGGCCTGCTCGATCGAGCGGCCCACTATCGTATCGCCGTGACCACGCATCAAGATCACGGGATCGTTGCCGAGCGCTTTCGCTAGTGCGGCACCGCGTTTCATGTCCGTGATTTGCATACCCATGCCATCCTTGCCTCGGACATCGCGAATTTCAAACGTTTTGGTTTCCAGCGGCAAGAAGCCGGCTTGCGCGATCACAGGCTTGAGCGGAATATCGGTCAGACTGACCGGGATGACCGCTTGCGAGTGCGAGTGAATCACCGCGTTCACGTTCGGGTGTGCCTTGTAGATCTCGCCGTGGATATAGCGCTCGCCATTGAGCTTGCGGCCACGCGGATCGACCGGCTGGCTGTCAGACACGCGCACTTCAAGAATATCGTTCTTGCTGACCAGCGAAGGCGGCATTGCACGCGGCATTAGAAATATGTTCGGGTCTTTGGCTGAACGCACACTGACGTGGCCGAAACCGTCGAGCACATGCTCGTGGACTAGTACCTTGTACGCCTGAACGAGCTGCTCCTTCAGAGCGTCGTCGGGATCAGCCGGTTGCCGTGCGTAGGCGACTCCGACAATACCGAAGAGTATGACTGACGCGAATTTCAACGCACGAACCATTTATCGTCTCCTTACCCGCAATTCGATTCACACGTCCGGACGTTACTGACCGGACGCGTTACCGGAGCTACCCGCTATTAGAAGCGGTGTCTCACACCAATCATCGCACCCGTCTGCAATGCGCCCTCCGTAACGGTGTTGTACCCCGCAAGGCCGAGGCTGCTATTCGCCTTGTTCGCGACCATGGCCACGTTCAGATAGATGTCCGTTTGCTTGGAAAGCAGGTAGCTTCCGAGGATAGACACCATAATCGGCTGCCCGTGACCCGTGTTGCGATCGTCCACGTAATAAACGGCCGCGTTGATGTTCAGGAATGGCGTCGCCTGATAACGTGTAGCCAGCCAGTAGAGCGCTTCCGAAGTATTGACCGCCGCCCGCTGCGTATAGAGACGATATGCGGCGATGAGTTGAAACGGCTTGAAATCATACGAGACACCCACGCCATAACGCGAGATTCGTGTGTTCCGTGCCGCCACCGTATTGCCGTTCTGTGCGTCATAAAGCAGACCGATGTTCGCCGCGCCGTAATCGTAGGTCAGCATCAGGCTTTCTTCCTTGCCGATCTTATAGTCGCCAGCGACTGGACCCGCACCCGCGACCGAATCGTACCCGAAGCTGTACAGGTTCTTGATTCCTAGCTTGCCGCCACCAATTGCGAAGCTACCCTCATAGTTCACCGAGTTGTCCGCACGACCTACGATTGCCGAATCGAGAACGGAAGCCGACCAGGTCGCAGGCCCCACGGCGTCATATAGAACACCGAATTCGTAAACCGCAGTCTTGATACGACCGAATGTCAATTGACCGTATGTCGAGGACTTCAGGCCGACGAATGCAGAGCGACCGAAAAGACGCCCCCCGTTGTTGACTGTGCCTTTCGTAGCGTCGAATCCGTTTTCGAGGTTGACAACCGCCGCCAGACCGCCGCCGAGGTCCTCACGAGCAATAATGCCCCAACGCGACGTTGAAGCCCCGCCCGATTCCGCCGCGAACGTCGATGCACCACCGCCCGAACTCGTCAGGTTGTGATTCGTCCATTGAACACCTGCATCCACGATGCCATATAGCGTCACGCTGCTTTGGGCCATCGCAGCGGTACTCGCCAATGACGCCGCCGAGAGGGCGATCAGGGCTTTATTCATTATTTGTCTCCAAGCTTGTGTTTATAAGGAAAACCGGAAAGTGCTGCGCAGACGCGGCAAGACCTCCCTGAACGCCTTTCTTTTAGTGTCCAACGGGCACATCATCGAGCGACTTTTGGCGACTATCACCCCGGATCACGAACAGGAGGATGATTGCCGCAACCAGCAGCGGCATCGAGAAGTAGTAGATGATCTGGTGAATTTCCGTTCCGAGCGTCAGCAACCAACCCAGAACGAGCGGCCCCGTAATCGAACCGCAACGGGCGCCTGCGAGAATGAGTGCAGCCGAGAGCGCGCGAATCCGCGTGTCGTACAACTCATTGCTCAACGTAAAGAAGACCGGCATCACAGCGCCCGAGAAGAACGAGTAGCCGATGTCAAAGCCGAGGATTACCGGGACTGGTGCCCGATATTCGAACGACAGGCCAAAGCCAACGAAGCAGACTGCACTCAGCGCCGAGAACAACAGGATTGCCCACTTACGCGGAATTCTGTCCTGAAGCCACATGCCGAGAACTTGACCGATCGGCGTAGCGACCAGCACGATCATGGTGAATCTGAAGCTCGTGGTCAGCGTGAAACCCTGCTTCACGAAAATCGACGGCAGCCAATGGCCAACGCCGGTCACCTGCACGTTGTTTGCAAGCTGGAACAGTGCGAGCGCCCCGATCGTGACGGCCGAAAGACGCAGCAGCGTAAATTGCCTTCGCCAGGTAACTTTTTCTGCCTTGGCCGCGGCAGGCGGCGGCACGAGTTCAAGTTCGCGATAGCCCGATGAATCGGCAAGTCGGCGAACGATCAGACCGGCCTCTTCCGTGCGGCCTTGGGAGAGCAGAAAACGCACTGATTCCGGGATATAACGACGAACGAAAAAGATCATCAATGCCGGCAGAACACCCACCCACAAAAGCGCACGCCAACCGAATGCCGGAATGACCAGTGTCGCTACGATCGCGCACACCGTCCAGCCCGATGCATACGCAATCGATCCGGAACCAACGAAAATATGGCGGAGCCGCCGCGGTGCCATTTCAGACAACAGTGCGAACGCAGCCGGAAATTCGGCGGCCATGCCCAAGCCGGCGATAAAACGGGCGCAAAGCAGCGTGTTATACGTCGGAGCAAGTGCGGCGAGCAAAGTACCGAACGCATAGAAAAAGATTGCCCATTGCAGGATCGGTTTGCGGCCGATCTTGTCCGCCCACGGCGCGACCAGCAGCGCGCCGCAAAACAGCCCGAAATTCGTCACCGAGCCAATCACGCCGGCCTGCAAATGATCGATGGCAAACTCTTTGGAGAGCAGCGGAAGCGCAAACGAGATCGTTTGATTCTCGAAGCCATCCAGAATTTGCGCGACCATACAACCGATGAGCAAAATCCACAGCACGGGGTTCATCGGCGATTCATCGATGAACTCCACGTAGTTCATGCGTGTCGCCGCAGTCAGCCGCGTAACGCTTTTGTCCTTCTCTATCGACAGACTTGCCATCTATGTCTCCTGGCGGTCTATGCTTAGTAGACCTTGATGTGATGGATCGAATTCGACCCACCTATTTTCTTGCAACACATTTCGTCCAATACCAGATCGGCCCTATTTGCTAACGAGCCATTCGCAATCTGATGCATCAATCAGGCACTTGAGGCCACTTTCCGCAATGGCGTCCCTCGATTCCTCAGACGCGATATAACGAATTACCGAGCGCGAAAGTTGGGCATTTCGACTCCATGTCGGCACCCCAACACCTACGCGGAACGACACCTGGAACTCTTCCGGAATAGGCGTGATGTGGGCGATGCCTGGCACCGGTAGCAGTTCGCTCAACTGCTGGAATGCCAGATCAGCCTCTTCACGGGCAACGACAGCACCGGTGCGCTCGCCGTCGCCGACGAACAGGCTCTTCGGAAGACATTCATCGGCAATACCGAGCTTTTGATAAAGCTGCGTTGTCAGGTACTTGCCGCTGGCGCTCGCCGAGTAGGCAATCTTTTCTGCCGCGAGAAAGGTTTCCTTCAAAGCGTCGGGTGTACTGACATCCGGTGCCTGCCGTCCTTCGCGCACAGCCAACGCGAGCGATGATTTGGCCACCAGTCGGGCGCTATCCTCAAGGATGAGACCGTGGTCGACGAACTCGCGCATATTGCATTCCGCGGCGATAACGAGATCCACGGCTTCGAACCGCTTTAAACGATTCGAAATCGACTTCTCGCCTGTTCCGATAGACGTCGTCAGCGTCACGACTTTTTTACCGATGAGCTTTTCCAGCTTTGGAACCAGAGCCTGATAGGCTGCAGTGAAAATTCCCGAGGTCATGACACGGAACGTGCCGGCCTCTTCCGCTCTCCGGTTCTCCACGCTGAATTCCTCGTGCTCCTGTTCAACCAGTGCCCACACTCGCCGGAAGGGTCCGCGTGATTTCAGCAATTCATTCCCAGCGTTGGCCGCCAACTCGTCGTTGATCCAAACGGGCTCGCCAAGCGTCGCGCTGATCGTCGCGCGCTGGGCGTTTTCCTCGAAGAGGAATGCGCCGACCACCATTTCCTCGATGCTCTCGCCCGTCACTGTCGCACCGTGCGCACACATCAGGACTGCCCGATTGCGGCCCAGTGTCTGCGCCAGGTACGCACCGCGTTCACGATCGTTGATCAGCCGCGGATCGTCGTAAGTCGGAATGCCTTCATGAAACAGCGTGCCCATCAGGTGAATCGGACGCAACTGACGACCACTGGTCGTGAAGGCCGTCGAGTACATGCCGTGATAGTGGACGACGGAATTCACATCGGGTCTGGCCGCGTATATCTCGAGGTGAATCGGATATTCGCGCGGAGGGTCGCCGGCACCTTCCAGCTTGTTCCCATCCAGATCCATGACCACGAAATCTTCCGATCCGGCTTCGAGTCCCAGCGAGTGCCTTGTGACCATGAAACGGTTACCCGGCAGCCGGACGCTGATATGGCCGAAACCTTCGATGAAACCGTGGCGATACAGGAATCTCCACGCTTTAAGGGCTTTCACAACCAACTCGTCCATGGGAAGCACTCTTAGTTTAGGGGGATGTGTTATTGCTTGACCTGTGCGAGCCAGGCGAGGAGCGCCTGATTGAACGCTTCGGATTGCTCCACGTTAGGAATGTGCCTGGCACCCTCGAAACCCACATAACACCCCGTGGGAAACAGGCTCGCCATGTAACGACTTTCTTCCGGTGTCGCCCTTGGGTCTTGAGTTCCGCATGCAACGAGAACCGGCGTCTGCACGGTATGCAATCGGTCGGTGAAGTTGAAATTGCCGATCGCACGAACACAGCCGATATAGCCCATCGGTGTACAGCACGCCACGGTGTCGCGAATCTGCTTCCAGCGGCGCGGTTTAGCCGCCTGATAACCGGCAGTGAGCCAGCGCGCCATCGTTTTGTCGCCGATCGGCTCCAGTGAGCCGGCCGCATTAATCGCCTCGATCATCGGGTCCCAGAACGTGGCTGCATCCGCCGGTGACTGCGACTGGGTATCGGAGAGCAACAGCGAATGCAACCGATCTCCATGTCGCAGGCCCAGCGACTGTCCAATCATCCCGCCGATCGACAGCCCGACGAAATGAATGCGCTCGATTCCAGTTTCGTCGAGAACTTCAACGACGTCATCCGCCAGCAAGTCGATTGAATACGGGGCCGGCGTCGGAGAACTACCACCGTGACCACGGAGATCCGTACGCAATACGCGATAACCAGCGGCGAGCAATGCCGGGATTTGCTCTGCCCATAGCCCCATATCGGCCGCAAGCGGGTGACATAGCATGACCACCTGTCCGTCTTCCGGACCGACAAGGTCATAACTGGTAACGCGATCGCGCGAACGAAGTAGCATGGCGTTTTACCTTGAAGAGCGTGTTAGCTGGCGTCGACGACGTCGAGTTCCATCGTTCCGACCTTGGAAATCGTGCCCTTCAGCTTGTCGCCGTGGAATAGCTGCGACACGCCTGCGGACGTCCCGGTCGTGATCACCGTGCCTGCCTTCAGCGTACGGTCCATGGTCAGGAAGCGAATGAGATCGCGGACACCGTTGATCATGTCTGCCGTGTGCGCATGCATCACCTGCTTGCCGTTCTGATCCACGTCGATGAACAGATCCTGCGGCTCGCCCACTTCATCCGTGGTCACGAACCACGGCCCGAGGCCGCAGAACGTATCGAATCCCTTGCGGATATTGCGCGTGTTGTGAACGCCATGACCCCACGGGTCACGCGTGCTGATGTCCCAGCAAATCGTGTAGGCATACACGTAGTCGAGTGCGCGTTCCGCACTGACATTCTTTGCATCGCGGCCGATGACGAGAGCGAGCTCGCATTCGTAATCGACATGTTTGGCGACTTTCGGCAAGACCACCGTGCCCCCAGGACCGACGAGTGACGACGTCGGCTTCAGAAACGCTTCGGCCATCAATTCATCGGCCGTCAGCTTCGACCGGTCATAGGCCTGCACGCGGCCGGTCATTTCAGTTTGGTGCGAACGGTAGTTCGCTGCAGCCGCCCAGATCGCCGGCGGATTGTCCGTAGGCGCAAGCAGCTTCACCGCCGACAACGGCACGGATTCACCTCGACGCGCGACGCCGAGTGCAATCTCTGCTTCCGGATTGTTCGCAAGTGCATCGATGATCTCGCTCATCGATGCACCTTGGCGCGTAACACCCGCAATCGCGAGGGCTTTGCTCAGCGGATAAACGACGTCGCCTTCGATCAGGCCTGCTTGGCCATCGTTATAACGGCAGATTTTCATATTTGGTAGTCAGGTTCAGGTTAGGCTCAGACTTTCCACTCGATCTCGGCATTCGGGCCATCGGCGTACGACTCGTTGACGTACGGCGTTTGATCCCATTGCGTCACCGGATCGAAGCCGTACAGCCAGTCGTTCTTGGCGTATTGGTGCGAGGAGCCGTGCTGATCGACTTGAGCCTTCTGCGCCTGCGTGTCCTTCATGTGCTTGAATCGCAGGTTGGTCAGCGAGAAACGCTGCACGCCGTGGACACGTGGAACGCGAACGCGACGGAAGTTCTCGAATGCTTCCTCGACCGAACAACCCGACGACAGCCAGCGGCCGAGAATGTAGGCATCTTCGAATGCCTGGCAGGCACCCTGGCCCGCGTTCGGCACCATGGCGTGAGCGGCGTCGCCGATCAGTTGGACACGGCCGAAGCCCCAGTTGTCGTTGATCGGGCGTGCGAAAAGGCCCCACTTCATGCAGTCGGTCACGAGGTCGAGCAACCGCTTCAGGCGCGGCTCCGGATTCGGGAAGCTGGCACGCATATCGTCCGGATTGCCCTTGCCGTTCCACGTTTCTTCAACCCAGTCGCCGGTGTCCTGCTGCGTGACGATATTGACCATCGTCTTGTTGCGGATGTAGTACGCGCGAATATGCGCACCGGGGCCGACCCATTCGATGTGGCCGTTCGGCGCCAGGATGTCTTCCGGCACGATGCTCGCGTCGAGCAGCGCACGCCATGCCATCTGGCCGGTATACGTCGGCTTGTCGTCGCCATAGAGCGTCTGGCGAAGAACCGACTTCACGCCGTCTGCACCTATCACATAGTTCGCTTCGACCACGTTGCCATTTTCGAACTTGAGTACAACGCAGTCTTCACGCACGTCAGCGCTCACCAGACGGTGGCCGAGATGGATGTGGGACTTGTCCACGGTCGATGCGAGTGCGTCGAGCAGATCGGCGCGGTGAAATGAGTAGTAAGGCGCGCCCCACTTTTCGGCGAGCTTGAAGCGGTCACGCGATTGAATGAACTCGCCCGTCTGCATCTGAAGCATGTACTCGCCCGGCGAACGGTGGCCCACTGCATCCACCGCTTCCCTGGCGCCTAGACCCCACAATGCCTTGACCGCTTGCGGGCTGCAGCTCACTGCTGCGCCGATTTCTCCCAACGCGGGCGCTGCTTCGAAAAGCTCGGCATCGACGCCGAAGGTCTTCAGCGCATTTGCAGTTGCTGTTCCCGCGAGCCCACCGCCGACAATTGCGATTCGGCATTTCGTTACCATGGCTTTTCCTTCAAGAGACGTCGTTAAGAATGTGAAGTGACTATATGGCGCGAACGACGACACAACAATTCAACAATTCAGCCGAATACATTAGCTTCGATGATGCTTTCAGATAAGAAATAAAGAACTGAAGGAAAATGGCCCGCGCACCTCGTCCGAAGTAGCTATAACGCCATTTTTCCTTGCGTTTTCCCCTATACGCATGACGTCAAACCGAGAGAAAATCGACGCCACGGCGTTATCTGTTGATTCACATCCGGATATACCCGATATAAGTACAAGTCCCTAGCCTGTTCGTAATTCCTTCGCAGGACTGGAAATTATTGATGTTGCGACCTTCGAGCGGCGCAAGGTAGACTCAAGCGCGATTAACTATCTCGTCAACCATCATGCCGACACAGCTCGACTGGTATCTTCATCTCAATCTGAAAACTCGCCATCTCCGGTTATTAGTCATGCTGGACGATCTCGGAAGCTTGAAAAAAGTCGCCGAGGCAACGCATGTGACATTGCCGGCGGTATCGAGAGCCCTAGCCGAGCTTGAAAGGGGATTGGGTCTCGAGCTATTTGTCCGTACCTCCCAAGGCATACGTGCAACCGAGTATGGTGAGTGTCTCGTTCGACATGCACGCAACATACTGACCGACGTGCAGCAAGTACGCGACGAACTCAATTCGCTGTACAACGGATCGGGTGGGAAGATTAATATCGGCGTGTACCCGGCATCGAGTTCCGTGCTTGTCCCCAAGGCATTACACCTGTTGAAGCAGCGCTCGCCGAACACGAACGCCCAGGTTATTGAAGGCACTCGCCCGCTTCTGCTGCCACAATTGTGGGAGGGAAAAATCGATCTGATAGTCGGGCGCTTGCCTGCCGTTCCACCGTCAAGCGGCTTCGATGAAAAAGCCCTGCTGGAAGAACGGCTTGTTCTCGTTACAGGCCCTCAACATCCGCTGGCAAAGCGCAAACATCTTCAATGGTCCGATTTACAAACGTATCCGTGGGTACTGCCTTCCCCCGCCTCGCAAATTCGCGAACCCTTTGAACGCATCCTTGAGATGCAAGGACTCGAATTCCCAAAGAACTATATCGAAACAATGTCGGTTCAAATCGCACGTTCCTACCTCTATGGCAGCGACGCGATTTCGGTGCTAGCGAATACAGCGGCGCGAGACAAATTTCAGCCGCTCGCTGTCCTGCCCTTGGCGCTTCCTCCGATGTTGCGAGCGACCGGCATCATGTGGAACCGGAATCGCCCTTTTAGTGCGGCGACAGAATTAATGATGGACTGCCTTGAAGGCGCGGCCGAAGCGATACGTGAGACGGCGCGATCGCAAGCTAATCCCGTTTTTTAAGGGGCTCGGCGTTGAACGCCGGTCTCCGGAAACTTCAACAGGCCGAACCACGCATTGGATCCGGCCCCGGGTAATCATTGCACCGGCTGGAACGCAGCAGGTGCTCAGCCAGTTTTATTTTAAGAACAGCATGGTTGAGAAAGGCACGCTCGTTTCAGGGGCATGGAACGCCGGCGTCGGTCGTGCAAGGCCCCATTGATCGCGACGCCCTTTCGGAAAACCCCACTCATCCGGACCCTTGAACTTGTAGCTCTCATCAACCTGCTCGACTTCAGCCGTGTATTCGACGATAAATCCGCCCGGCCCGACGAAATAACAGAAGACGTTGTCGCAAGGACCATGGCGACCAACGCCCCAGCCGATCGCGTGACCGGCTTCCGTCATGCTTCCGGCGGCGGACATCACCGAATCGATATCCTGCATTTCGAAAGCCAGGTGGTTGTACGAGCTCGACTCCGAAATGAACAGCGCGAGGCTGTGATGGTCCGAATTGCAGTTCAGAAACGTAATGGTTTTGCTTTGGTCGATCATGCGGAAGCCGAGCTTCTCAACAAAGAATTTTGCTTCGCGATCGGGACTATTCAACACAATGTGCGAGACCTTGCCCGGCCGATCGGCCTGGGTCTCGCAGTCAGCATGTTGCTTCGGTTCCGCCACTACCCGGAAAACGCGGCCCTCGTCCGGGTCGCGGAACGAAAACCCATAGCCGCCGCCGATGTCATCGAGAGGGCCGACCGTATCCGTCGTTTCCACGCCCGCATCGCGGAGTGATGCGAAGAGCGCATCAGCCTGTTCCCTCGATTCGATCGAAAGATCGATGCGCAGCAGTTGCGACTCCCGAAACCGATGCAGGGCAAGCGTATAAATGTCCCGCCCTGTGCCTCGCAGATAAACGCTATCGGGCGAGGCCGATACCACATTGAGACCCCAATCCTGTTCGTAAAAGCGTGCAGCTTCTTCGAGATTCGGCAATCCGAAGTGCACACTACGAACACCGCTGATGCCTGTTTTCGTTGGCATTGTCTTACCTCCATTGTAAAAGTCGAGAGTCGGGCCCGGTGTTTCGGCCACCATCCTGCCGCTCCCATCACATCACTGCTTCACTTGACGCCGCGAGTTGTCCATCTACGAGTAGAAGTATGCCAACTGCAACGGCGCTCGACCATTGAGAAAATCTTTGCAATGCTTGCGCGATCACCTAAGCGGGCGCGAAGCTCGAGCGTGTTAAGAGCGGTCAGGGATTTGCGGCTTGACGCTGACGATTTCGGCATCGAGGCCTTCGATAGGGATCGAACCATCGCAATTTGCTAGCGTATGCGGGTAGTCGGCGATCGCTATCTTCAACGGGATGTTCTTATTCAGAATCCGCACCCCTCTTATGCATCAACAAGCGCCGTTGTTTCGTCGAATAGCTCATCGACGGACAGGCCGCGATTGATGAGTTTCTGGTCCAACGCCCAATCGATTGCGAGTTGCAGACCCTTTCGATTGGCCTCCAGTCCCGGCGCCGGAAGCGTCTGAAGCGCTTCTGCCGGCGCCTGTGCCCGGCTTTCCATCAGCATCCGGTAGATCTCACGGACGATATCCGGCCGCTCCTTCGAAACCCGTTCATGGACCACAAAAACGTGATTGATCGGAATGACCCCTTCGCGGTTGCACCATTGCCGTGATGCGGCGTGCGGATCGGGAATCAACGTACTGATGCGATCATCCTTCGGCATTTCCTGACCGAGGATTGCTGCGGCCAATTCGCCCTTGAGCATCATTTCAGGAAGCGACGATCCAGCCGGCAACCGTTCGCTGTTCGGCGGATCCTGATACTCGGAAAAATGACCTTCATCCACGGTCATCCACTGCACCTTGTCGATATCGACACCGTATTCGTGCTGAAGAATGCCGCGCACCCAGAGACCGGTTGTTTGCGCGTAGCTGCGGATGCCGACCTTCTTGCCTTCGATATCCTTCGGATTCAAGTGGCCGAATTCGCCGTTGAAGCCGATACAGTGATGTTGATGGCGCCCAAGAATCGGCATGGGCAGCATCACCCACGGCTTTCCAATGGCGCGCGCCTGAAGATAAGTGACGATCGCAAGCTCACCAGCGTCGAAGGCCCCATTGCGGACCATCGGTTTGAACCCATTGTGTGCAGCTTGCGGAGCCGTACTGCAGTCCAGATTGACGATATCCGAAGTCACACGCCCTTGCTTCAATGCGAGCGTGTTCGGATAGCCCGCCATATTTGTGCGTAGTGTTGATTGCATGCTCTATATCCGGTTTCAATTCCCATTGACGATCGTCCGTCGATCGCGCCCCATGACTTCATGAACGAGATTCTTCATGCCGAACATGATGCCGCGAAACACGACTCCCTTGATTGAGTAATACCGCTTCCAGGGTTAGAGGACCTGTTAACCATGTATGCGATGGTTCAGCACGAGCTGATTCATCTGCGCAGTCCTATCCGGCCGACACGCATATGTCGGGTCGGAGACCATCCGATTTGCGCCGGAGGCCGTGGGGGGGTGCTAAGGGAAGTTGATCCAGAAGCCGGACTTTATTGACGATGCCCGGCGATATATCGATGCTTCGGCCATGGAAGTGGAAGCCTCTGCGCATCTTCAGTGACGATGCGCAGAGGTTTACCCCGAGTTATCCCGTCTTTAAAATGATCAACACGGCTGAAGCGCATTGACGTGTGCACCTCACCCTTAGACCGCTAAGCGGCGTTCCGCACATCCTCAAGCCAGTTCAGAAGCACTTGATTGAATGCATCGGCCTGTTCGACGTTCGGAATGTGCTTAGCACCGTTAAATTCTTCGAAACGGCCGTTCACGAACAGTGCCGCGATCTTGTGACTTGCTTCAGGCGTCGCGCTAGGATCTTCGCTGCCACAACCAACGAGCACTGGCAACTTTACTTCGCCGAGACGCTCGGTGTAGTTGAAATTTGCGAGCGCTTGCGCGCAACCGATATAGCCCGCCACGGTGCAGCCCGCGACGGTCGCGCGAATCTGATTCCAGCGCAGCGGGTGCTTGTTACGATACTCCGCCGTCAGCCAGCGGCCCATCGTGTCATTGGCGAGCCCCTCTACGCTGCCGGCCTGCTTGAGCTTCTCGATTCGATTGCCCCAATGCGTAGCCGCATTTGGGAAGCTTTCGCTTTGCGTGTCGCAGAGAAATGCCGAATACAGACGATTCGGATAGCGCAGCGCCAACGACTGGCCGATCGCGCCGCCGATTGACAGGCCAACGAAGTGAAACCGCTCGACACCCAATGCGTCTGCGACTGCGATCACATCATCCGCCAGCGCGTCCATGGTATAGGGCCCTTCGGCTGCACGACTGCCACCATGCCCCCGCAAATCCGTACGAAGTACCCGATAATCCGCGGCCAACAACGCCGGCACCTGTTCTGCCCACAGTCCCATGTCCGCGGCCAGCGAATGCATGAACATCACGACCTGTCCGTCTTTTGGGCCAACGAAATCGTAGCTGATCGTGCGATCGACAAGCGGGAGCAACATTGCAATTTTCTCCTTGATCTAATGTCAGCGGCGCGCCTTCCGCCGACGGTGTATTTCTCAATCTGCAATAGCCAGCTAGAGATGATATAGCCGGCTTTAGGCGGCCGAAGGCCAAGGGCACTTACCTGGCGGCGAGCAGATCCGGCAGCTCGCCGACGCTAGCCTGTTGATCAAGGTTCAAAATGAAGTCGACGAGACGCTTTGCCTGCTCTTCGGGGATCGCCTGCTTCGAAAGCTTCATGAACTTGGCGACGACTTCCTCTTCGCTCGCGAAATCCCTTTCGTTACCCCGGCCCGCTTCAACCGTGCGCTTGAGGCTCGTGCCGTCCTTGAGCAACACTTCGACGTGCACCATATGACGGGACTTCGAACCGCGCGCCGTGATTTCCGCGTCGTGGCGCACTTCGACCTTTTCGGCAATACGCATACGATCGGGGTCGGCCACCATGTCTTCGGTGAACTGCGCAACGAAAACGTCGCCGTCGAGCAGCAGCGTCGCAACGCAGTACGGCAGGTTGAGCTGCGCCGACGTCAGGCCTTGTGGCACGTATTTCCAGCCTACGTGATCCATCGTCACTTGCGAACCGTGCACGATGACCTTCTCGACGTCTCCTGCACCAAACGGACGCTCCGCCTGCATTAGCCGGATTGCATCGAGCGTCGTGTGATTGCTGGCCACGCACGAATAGAATTTCAGTGCGATGCCCATCGTTTGCCACACCTGGCCGAGGCCCGCGGTCAGTTGCCCCTTGTCGAAACGATCGGTCGAGCGCGAGAGCGTCGTGCAGAAACCGCCATATTCGCTTTCGAGAACGTTGATGATCCCGGTAAAGCCCTTCGCTGCAAACAGCGCGCCGTAGAGACCGCTTTGTGAAGCACGACCGGCGTGCATCCGCTTGACCATCGCACCATACTGGGCCGCCATCAGACCGGATGCCTGCGTACCGGCGATGCCGAGTGCGTGGACGGTCTGGTCGGCGCTCAGGCCGAGCGCGCGGGCGGCGCCCGAAGCGGACGAGAATACGCCGACTGTCGCCCCCGAGTGCCAGCCTTGGGCGATGTGCTCCGGGCCCATACAAATGCCAACGCGCGGGCCGATTTCGTAACCGGCGACAGCCGCAGCCAGGAAACCACGGCCGGTGATGCCGGGCTTGCCTTCGGCGATAGCGATCAATGCTGGCAAAACGACGGCGCCCACGTGCAACACGCCTTGGCGATGCACGTCGTCCAGTTCGAAGCCTTGCACTTGCGAACCATTGACGAGGACAGCATGCGGGGCCGACAGCCGCTGATTCGTACCCCATACGCGACTTCCCTTCGACGTATCGACGGCCGCCAGACTATCTTGAAGAATGCGGCTCCACGGCAGCGACGCCGCATAGAGCGCACATCCAGCGGAGTCCAGAATCAGGAGCTTGATTCGCCGGATCACTTCCTCGGGAATCTGCTCATACTGAAGCGAAGAGACGAATTCTGCGATTCGGCGCGTTTGCGGATTGTCGTGGGTAGTATCAGCCATTCTATTGTCGAATCCTTGAAGTGTCTTGAGCACGGGTCTATTGAGACAGAGACGGTGCGATCGTGCCAGCAAAGCTTCCGCAATACTATTGAGTATTACGGTACCCACACTAAATGATCCTGTTAATCTGTTTTATAACCCGGCGTCCTGCGGATGGCCCGTAGTCGCGCATCTCCGATTAACCAATGTGTGTACCCGCGGTTCGCTAATTATCAATCGACATCGGCTGACTCAAGAGAGCATCATTCGATGAGCACTTTTCCAATAGCTCAACGAATCGGATATCCCGACATGACCGTAAAGATTCTACTGACTGGCGATATCAATCTCATGAATGTCGCCGATCCCGCAGTTCCCTTTCGTCAGGTCACTGCCGACCTCAAGGCAGCAGATTTCGTTTTCAGCAATCTCGAATGCTGTCTGTACGCACCCGATCATGGCGTGTCCGTCGATCTCAATCGCACCAATGAAGGCTTCTTCGCAAACCCGGCAACCGGTGTCGCTCTGCGCGAAGGCGGTGTCCAGGCCGTGGGTATCGCGAACAACGTCAATTACGGCGCCTCAGCGATCCTCTCCTCGATCGACAACCTCGCAAAACTCGGCATCCCTCGTACAGGCGCAGGCCGGAATGCAGACGATGCATGCGCACCCGTGATCGTCGAACGTAACGGTCAACGTATTGGTGTCATTCAACGCACTGCCGTCTATTGGACGACGAACCACGAAGCCTCGGCGGTGACGCCGGGTGTCGCGGTCCTGAAAGGCCATACGTCTTATCAGATCGCTTTCCATCGTCTTGGACCGGATCAACCGACGCCCAATCGCCCCGGCGTGCCTCCGCTCATCCATACGTGGGTCGATCCGAAATATCTGCGAATCCTCAAGGATCAAGTCGCCAAACTGCGCAAGCAAGTCGATATTGTGATCGTCTCGCTGCACTGGGGTCTGGACAAGGAAGTCCTCGAGTACATGACGGAACTG
The DNA here is from genome assembly GCF_046030495.1 of Paraburkholderia strydomiana. Classification (GTDB taxonomy): domain Bacteria; phylum Pseudomonadota; class Gammaproteobacteria; order Burkholderiales; family Burkholderiaceae; genus Paraburkholderia; species Paraburkholderia strydomiana_A. The sequence goes on along the minus strand of NZ_JAQQCJ010000014.1, from coordinate 37,872 downwards.
GCTCATGCATCGATTGATGCGGGTGCCGATCTCGTTATCGGCCACGGACCTCACTATTCGCTGCCAGTGGAAATCTACCAGGAACGGCCAATTTTCTACGGACTGGGAAGTTTTTCGTTCCACACGGGCCACGCCGGCAAGAAGCATGGCGATTGGGTCGGCATGATGGTCAACTTCACCGTCGATAAAAACGCCGATCCGCGTACGAGTTTCCGGTTTGTTCGTCATAACGACGACAACGAAACCTACCTGTGCGATCCGAAGGCCGAAACGGAGATGCTCGAAGAATTGCGTGCCCGAAGCGCAAAGCTTGGCGCAGGACTCGAAATAGAAGGTCAGGACGTCGTTCTTACTCCCTTGACCCAAGAATCCTGACCTGAAATCACAATGGCACTCACCGCTTCACAGACATTGGCGTCTTTCGCTGTCAATTTTCGCGATCGACCGATTCCCGACCATGTATTGACCTACGCGAAATATTGCCTGATCGATACCGTCTCCGCCGCCACTTACGGGGCTGAATTCTCGTGGAGCAAGGCCGTGATGGCATACGCTGCACGCTATGGAGTTGGCGGCACGAGCACGGTGCTTGGCAACGCCTCGATGCGTGTGCACGCCCCCATGGCTGCTTTGGCCAACGGGGCACTGGCGCACGCGTTCGAGATGGATAGCATTCGCGAGCCGAGCGCCGGCGTTCATGCAGGGGCTACCATTGCGCCCGCAGCGTTCGCCGTGGGCGAAGAATGTGAGGCAGATGGTCTTTCGGTCTTGAAGGCGTTCATTCTAGGTACGGAAGTCGCGTCGCGTATTGGCGTGGCCAGCCATCACAGTCCCGAAAAGATCGGTTTCCACGCGCCTGGCATGACCGGTCCCTTCGGTGCAGCGGTTGCCGCCGGCCTGTTGATGGGACTTGATGCCGAAGGACTCACCAACGCGTTGGGCCTCGCGGGTTCGCTGACTTGCGGCCTAATGACGTTCAGCAAGGCCAGGCACGGTTCGATGGTCAAACGTCTGCATCCTGGTCGTGCCGCTGAATCCGGCGTCCTGGCCGCACGTCTGGCCGATTCCGCGTTCGAGGGACCCGAAAGTATTCTTGACGGACCATTCGGATTCCTTGACGTCTACTGCCGAAATCTTCCCCAAGACGTCTGTTCATTGACCGCTAATCTGGGCGAAGATTGGGAAACAATGCGTACGGGTCTGAAGCGATATGCGTGCCACGCGAATGCTCAGACTGCGACTCAATCGGCGTACGATCTTCAAAGACGGGATAAATTCCAACCGCAAGAGGTTCATCACATTACTATTGAAGGCAATGAACGCCTGATCGGCCGGCATGATAATACGGAACCGCTCGATATCATGCAGGGGCAGTACAGCCTGCCGTTCTGTGTCGCGTTGGCACTGTATCGTGACCCGAACGACCCGCGATCGTTCAGCAGCGAATCCGTTAGTGATCCGGAAATCCGTGCACTGACCCGTAAGGTCAGGGTCACGACCATGCCGACCAAATCGGTTCGCCATACTCGCGTGACGATCCGTCTTCTCGATGGATCAGTATTGGTCAATGATTGCGAGGAATATAAGGGCATGCCGACCAATCCGGTTACCCTCGACGATGTCTCGATCAAGTTCAAGAGCCTGACGCGTTCACTCGGTGAGCGACGTTCGGATGTTCTTTTAGACCGTCTTATTACGCTGGAAAAACAGGATCGCCTGCCGTTTGCGTGAGTCACCACCCGTCCCAAAGGAACAAAAAATCTCATTGACGAGTATTTCCGAACAACACAGGAAGCTTGATGTGCGCGTACTCGTGTTTGACGCCGGGGCCGATGGCCTGACGCTGGCAATCGATCTGGGACGACACCGCATCGATGTTTTAATCGTCGAAAAGCAGCTTCGCGCCTCCAGGCTGCCGAAGATGTAACGCGGCCACCGACCTTCTATCTGATTCGTCCAGACTCACACATCTGTTGGCGTGGCGACGAGATGCCGAATTTCAGCAATACGCTCGTTGAAACGGACTGTGGCGACAATGCATTCGAAACCGAACCCAGCCGCCGATTCGAGATCACGCTCGGAGACGACGCCAGAACGCACGCGGCGACCGCGAATAGGTCCTTCATAGACTCAGGGGCCTCCCATCAACGTCGCAACAGGATCAATACATCAAAAAATCCCGTAGTTTCCTGGGCTTTTTTAATTAGTCTTTCACCGGAGCCGCAACATAAGATCGACGAGATCCGCCGTGAAGACGCCGACCGGACCCGCGTCGTCCATGCACATATCGGGCGACACGCATCGCATGCAGTTTTCATTGTTATGAATTACTAGGACGTATATGGATGCCGTCACGTCACGTTCGGTCCGGAGCAAAATTCAATTAATTCCGATGATCATCGCCGTACCTATGTTCCTTCAGGCCGTCGATACCTCGGTACTAGGAACAGCACTTCCCTCGATGGCCATATCTCTACGTACGGAGATTCTCCACCTCAACATGGCCGTCACCTCCTACCTGTTGAGCCTAACCGTTTTCTTGCCCGCCAGCGGGTGGATGGCAGATCGCTGGGGCGCCCGGCGTATCTTCTGTTGGGCGATCGGCATCTTTTCTCTGGCCAGCGCCTTGTGCGGACTGGCAACGTCTCTCGAGCAGATCGTCGCGTTTCGGATCTTGCAAGGCCTGGGTGGCGCCATGATGATGCCCGTGGGCCGTTTGATTCTCCTTCGAAGTGTCCCTCCGGCTCAAATGGTAGCGGCCATGACCTGGTTCACGATTCCCGGCGCCGCTGGCCGCGTCTCCGGACCACTGATCGGCGGCATACTCGCCACCTTCACCTCCTGGCGATGGATTTTCTATCTCAACATCCCGTTTGGCTTACTGGGTATTTTGCTGTCGCTCAAATATGTGCCGCCAATCAAGGAAGATGTCGATGAAAAATTCGATATATCGGGATTCCTTCTGATGGGATTGTCCTTGGCCGGAATCATATGCGGCCTCGAAACAGTCGGTCGCAATTTCGTTTCCGCGCCCGTTACATGGGCAATGATTGGCGTGGGCTTTCTTTCCTTCGCGGCTTATGTGATACACAACCGCCGCGATGCAACCAACGCGATCATTCCGCTCGGAATCTTCAAGATCAAAACGTTTTCCCTGATGACGTTGGGCGGTATGCCCGTCCGAATCGCGGTAGGATCTACGCCGATTCTGATTCCGTTGTGGATGCAGATTGGATGTGGAATGTCACCGGTCGAGTCGGGACTGATGGGTGCCGCGCTTTCGGCTGGGCTGTTCGGGGTCCGGATGGTGATGGAACGATCCGCCAAGGCGATTGGATTCCGCTCGATCATGCTAACTTCAACCGTGCTGATGGCGGGCATGTTCGCCGGTTACGGTCTGTTCACCAAGCAGACGTCGCATTGGATCATGTTCGTCATCTTCTGCCTTAGCGGCATATTCCAGTCCATGACGATGATCTCGATAAATACACTGACGTTCACGGACGTTCCCAAGCATTTCTCAGGCAAGGCCACGGCGCTCTCGACCATGCTGCAACAAGTGTCGATGAGTTTTGGTGTGGCCTTCGCGTCACTGTGCATGACGTTCACGGCACGTTTTCACGGCCACTCGCCGCAGAATCTGGTGACCGCCGACTTCCCGCCTACCTTCTTCATCATGGGCGCATTCACGCTCGTCGCGTTGTTTTCTTTTGGCCGCCTTGATCGCAGGAAGGGCAGAGAATTCGCGCAATCGAAGCACGAGCCGCAGATCGAAGAATAATCATATGCAGGCACTTTCACGTTAGCGGAAAGACGTGGATAGCGACCTTTTAGCCAAGTATATGGCTTGAACTCGTCAAGCTAACACAGCCATAACGTGATCTACAGATGCATTTGCGCATCCGGAGGCTGCCTGCAGCGAGTTTCCCGATTACCCTGGTGCGTGGAGTTGGCGCCCGGAGCGTCTATCGGCCGGCAGATTTTGATGCAGCTCCCCAGTTGCGTTCGCTGCTACTACCAAAGCTGCATTTAGTGCCTCGCCGTCTCAAAGCTTGTGTAACCTGGAGGCCGCCCATGGCTCATGGGCCGGGCGCCGGACCAAGTCTGCAGGGCGAAGTGAGCCGGCTTCTATCCGACAGCCCCTACCTCAGCTGATTGACCGGTCGACCCACTTGCGAGCCGGCGACTTTTTGGAAGCGTGGTTTGATGAAAAGAAACTTGAACTGAAAGCCAGCACCGAGGCCGGGTGGACTCGCACGGTTCGTAATTTACTGTTACCGCAGCTTGCAAACCTTTTGCTCATTGAACGCACCCGCGAAAGTATCGTTTCATGGCTTAGGTCTCTCGACGTAGGCCGCAAGAGACCTATGTCGAATAAGCGCCTGGCGAGCATCCAAACGGTTCTGCGACAAGCGCTCGCGATCGCGGTAGAAAGAAAGCTGGTTGATGTCAATCCACTGGCGTCATACACATACTCTCGAAAGATCTCAGTCCGCGTCAGCACGTTCGATCTGGAGGCACTTGCTGTTAAAGATCGCGTCGATCCATTTTCTACTGAAGAGCAAACCACTCTCATCTATGCCGCCGAACCTCAAATGCGCAATTACATACAGTTTGCACTTTGGACAGGCTTGCGCACTAGCGAACTCGTTGCACTCAACTGGGGCGACGTCGACTGGCAAGCCGGGACCGTACGCGTCTGGAAAGCGATGACAGCCGAGGCAAAGAGCAAAGGGCAGCGGAAACGACAAAAACGACGGCTGGCCGGCGCGAAGTAAAGTTACTGCGTCCTGCGCTTGAGGCTCTAGCCGCACAGAAGCGACACACCTAGCAAGCCAATGAAGCCATTTTCCACAACGCGCGCACCAACGAGCGGTGGGCTGGGCACACGAAAAGTTTGGGACGTTGGCTGTCTGTAGCACGTAAGGCAAAAATCCGTTATCGAATCCGTATCAGACTCGTGGATGCCGGAAGCAGATCGCGGTGCAGGCAGTCGCGCAGTCGCAATGTTCTCAACTCCGACCACGCCGGCGACAGAATCGCCTGCGACGCAATAGTGGCGTGAGCGTGTCATTCTTGCGGGGTACTGCGGGGTAATGTAGGGGCAAGAACAGCTTGAAGGAAATCAGTCGTGTGGAGGAACTCGATTGGCTTCCGGAAAAGTAACCAAATAGCTTCCGCTTTGGCCGGATTCTGAGGTAAAAATGGGCCGCGGCGCCGGGCTTTTTACTGAAATAACTTCCAAGATCGACAACTTTCAACCATAAGTCTTCCATCGTCGCAAAAGGTCGTCAACCATCGTTGCGGCTGGCCCCATGGGTGTCTGTGGCCGTTCCCAAGCAAGAACCTCCACGCCAGGCGTCTCAAGATCGGCCATTGCCGCCGTTCGGATGTTCACGCTGGCATGCCCGCCTTCCGCAGTACAGCGGTCGTTCGACAGCGGCCATCGCGAAACGACCGCTGTGACATCAACGAATGCGTACTTTCGACCCGAAGCTGACGCTCACTGCCGTGCACTTCGAACGTCCTCTTCCAAACTGATAATGCCTTCGCCGATCCTCACATGCGCGCTCTCCGCCTGAAGAGCGGGCACGAAGCGGATGTTCTATTTGCTGGAAACGCACATTCGCGATCTCAAATGGCATGAGTTTCGACCAAAGTGCCCTTAACCAAACCCTCAACCTGCGCGCCGCGAAATTCAATAGACTAGGTGGTTACCCTAGTGTGAAATATGAAGCATTGCCGCAGAGAACGCGCGCCTCACTTTACGCCAACAAGGGTCGCCCATGTATTTCATAGTTAAAGCCGCTAGCATCGTCGCCTTCCTGATTCCGGCGATCACCTTCGCCCATTCGATTGAGCCTCTCACACGCGAACAAGTCCGCAAGGAACTCATGCAGCTCGAAAATGCAGGCTACAACCCGCTCAGCAATTGCACGGGCGATTGCCCCGGTAGCCTGCGACGCGCCGAAGCGACTCTGACGCGGCACCAGAACGATGCAAGTGCCGCCTACGGCCCCAACTTCGATGGCACCGAGCAGTCGGGCAGATGACCAAACGACGCGGAATCTCCGTCGCTGACAGCGGGTCAGGCGGAAAGCCCCGCAGTCCATAGCACATCGCGCGAGGCCGGTCACCCTTCCCCGTCACGCATTACCGGGCGATATCGCCGGACTGAGCGCTTCTATTCCAGCGTGCACCATAGCCAGTCGGGTCCGCGGCCGCCCTACGCGCCGCGACCCGAAACTCCGCAGCCTGGATCTCGCCATCCGGGAAATCCGCCCAGGCAGTCGGGCCGTAGCCAGCATTTTCAGCCCGCACGAGTTCCGCGCGGACTTGCGCGCGGGTGAGCGTCTGCTGGGTTCCTTGCGCGAACGAGATGACCGGCACAGCAAGGGCCAGCGCTCCGACTACTCTGACGAGCGATTTCATGGAAACACCTCCCCCAGCATTGCGTGATTGCACTACGACACGGGCTTGCGCGTAGTTTGAATCACAGTCTAGCAGCACTCGATAGTTAGGGGATTTACCAATCTATCAGACGCGCTTTGCATGCAATGCAGCCATCGGGGCAAGACCACCAGAAGTTAATTGCGTCGGATCTCCAACGGAACAATTAGAAAACGGTTCAGTGTGTGTAACGCGGTCAGTGCAGCGCATCGCGCCTTGCGAGCGGCTTGAACAGGCGACTCCACGCAAGACTGACCACGATCGTCGCCAGACCGCCGGCAACGACCGAGCCGATGACGCCCAGACCCGTCGCGGTGACGCCGGACTCGAATTCCCCGAGTTGATTGCTCGCGCCGATGAACAACGTATTCACCGCCGCCACGCGTCCTCGCATGCGATCGGGCGTTTCGAGTTGAATCAGGGTTTGCCGCACGATCACGCTGATCGTGTCCGCGCCCCCCGATATCGCCAGCAAGAACAGCGACACCGGAAACCATCGAGAAAGTCCAAACCCGACAATGGACAGGCCATATATCGCCACCGCGATCAAAAGCTTCCTGCCAACACCGCTGACGATGGCCCGTCGGGCGAGGAACAGCCCGACGCACAACGCGCCCACTGCCGGTGCGGAGCGCAGCAATCCCAGTCCTTGCGGTCCGACATGCAGGACTTGCCTGGCATAGACGGGCAGCAGCGCGGTCGCGCCACCGAACAGGACAGCGAAGAGATCGAGCGAGATGGCCCCAAGCAACAGAGGATTGCTCCAGATGAAGCGCAAGCCCGCGAGTATCGAATCGGCGGTGACGGGCTCACGCGGCGGCGGCGTGTGGTCATACCGAACCAAAGCGTACATCACGGCGCTCATGCAGAACAGCACCGCGCTGCTCAGATACACCGTGACCACGCTGACAGCGAACAAGATCCCGCCCAAGGCGGGTCCGGCGATGACGGATATCTGCTGAACCACCGTGCTCAGCGCCATCGAACGTGCCAGAAGCTTCGGCGGAACGAGCATCGGCAAGAGCGCCTGCTGGCCGGCCATCTGAAACGGCCTGATCGCGCCGAGCGCAAGGGAAAGCGCAAGCAGCGCGTCTCGCGTGATGCTGTGACTGGCGGTGGAGATCGAAAGCAGTGTCGCGGCTAAGGCCTGTAGCGCAAGACATGCAGCGACCATTCGCCCGCGATGCAACCGGTCGGCGCAATGACCCGCAATGAGCGTCGTCGCAAGGCCCGGCACGAACTGGAAAAGTCCCACCAGCCCGAGATCCCACGCACTCGATGTCAGGTCGTACATATGCCAGCTGATCGCCAGCATCAACATCTGCTGAGCGGTGATGGAACCCATGCGCGCGATCAGAAAGCGCGTGAGCGGCGCGTGACGCAGCAAGGAACTCACGTCGTCGGCGCCCGTCTGCATGGCGGGAGATGGGGTATCGCGTGAAGGCGTCATGACGAGATTGCTGACGTCGCTTGCGCCGCGTCGTCGTTGTGCGCGCTTGCGTTGACCTTGGGCGCCCACTTTCGTCGCAGCAGCACGATGGTGCTGGTGGCGCCGAGCAGCAGGAACGCAAAGATCGCCAGCATGGGCAGCGTGTAGCTGTGCCCGACATGAAGCAGCCAGCCCGACAAGCTTGCGGAAACGCCCCCTGCAAGACTGGTGGCGACTTGCTGCAAACCCGTGTTCAGCCCGACCGCCTGCTTGGGAATAAGCGTCAGCTTGACCAGCGCAAGATTGTTCGCGGTAACCAGGCCTAGCAACGAAAGCGAAGCGACGTTCCAGAACAAGGCCATGTGCGGCGAGCGCGCATAGGCGCCGAGCACTACCGTCGTGCCGCCCACGAACCCGACCACCATGAACGATTTGCGCACCAACACGGCATCGTGCCCACGCGCGATCAAACGGTCGGCGGCCCAACCGGCAATCGCCGCCACAACAGCAATGCCCGCGAAACTTACGAACGTGAAAAGCCCCGATTCCCCGAGCGTCAATCCACGCTGCTCGACGAGATAAGCCGGCATCCACGTCATGCAGTAAAACGCGAAATAGCTGTAGCAGAAGTTGGTGATCAAGCCGCCCCACACCACCGGACTCGACAGCAGATTCGTCAACGGCACCGAAGCCGCCCTTCTCTTCGATGCAGCCAGTTCCACTTTCGATGGGAAGTCGCTCCTCACCATCGCGAGCCACGGCATCAGCCAGAGCAATCCGGCCAGACCCGTGACGATGAACATTGCCTTCCATGAACTTACCGAAATGAGCCAAGCTGCGATCGGTGCGCCGAGCGCGGGCCCCATCTTTCCGCCGATGGAATAGATCCCGAGCGCCGTGCCTTTTTGCGTTTCATCGAAGTGATCGGCAAGGTAGCGATAAGTTGCCGGAACGGCCACGGATTCCGCGACGCCGATCATGAGCCGTACCACGATCAACGCGGCAAGCGTGGTGACGACGCCCGTCGCAGTCGCCGCGAGACACCACATCAGAAAGCAGATCGCATAAGGCCACTTCACGCCGTAGCGATCGACGAGCCAGCCCATCGGCATCTGAAGCAAGCCGTATGACCAGAACATCGCAGAGCCGAGCCAGCCACGCTCGACATACGTCAGCGCGAACTCCTGCACGAAGTGATGGTCCGCGAACGCAGCGGACATGCTTGTGCGATCGACGTGCGAGATCATCAGCCCGAGCGCGAGCAGCACCAGCACGCCCCAGCGGTTGCCGCATTGATGCCGGGTGATCGCCACGATGTTCTGGTCTCCAATATTCGTCTTACGTCGCACTTCAACCCAGGCTGCCGGTCACATCATCGAACAGCTCATCGACGGACAAGCGTCGCGGAATGATCTTCTGATCGAGTGCCCAATCGACTGCGAGCTGCAGGCCTTTCCGGTTCGCCTCCAGCCCGATCGGAGGGAACGCCGCCGGAACGGTCTCCGCAGCTTCGCGGCTCTCGACCACCATGCGATACAACTCCCGCACGATATCCGGCCGCTCCTTCGACAACCTTTCATGCACCACGAACATGTGGTTGATCGGCACGACGCCGGAGCGCGCGAACCAGTCTTTCGCGGCGGCTTGCGCATCGGGCACGAGAGTGCGCACGCGCGCGTCCTTCGGCATGTCCTCGCCGAGCAAGGCGGCCGTCAGTTCTCCATCGAGCATCATCTGCGGAATCGATGAACCCGCTGGCAAGCGCTGGCAATTCGACGGATCGCTGTATTCGGCAAGATGGCCGTCGCCGAGTGTCATCCACGTGACCTTGTCGAGATCGACGCCGTATTCGTGGCGCAGAATGCCGCGAATCCACAGCGCGGTCGTCTGCGTGTAGGTGCGCACGCCGACCTTTTTTCCTTCGATATCCTTAGGATCAAGATGACCGAAGTCGATGTTGTAGCCGGCGCAGTGATGCTGAAAACGGCCCGAGATCGGCGCAGGCAGCAAGACATAGGGCTTGCCGTAGGCTTTCGCCTGAAGGAAGGTGACGATCGCCAGTTCGCCGGCGTCGAACTGGCTCTCGCGCACCATCGCCTTGAAGCCGTTGTGCGCAGGTGTCGGCCCACAGAAGTCGAGGTTAACGAGCTCCGAGTTCACGCGGCCGTCCCGCATCGCCTTCGTCACGGCATATTCGGCAAGATTGATGCGCAGCGTCGGCGCTTCGGTCTGCGTCGTTGTCATGGTGTGTGCTCCTTGTTGCTTATGTCGTTGGATGTCAAAGCCGCACTTCGATCAGGCAAGGACCGGCTTCGCGCGTCGAATCGGTCAGCGCCTTGTGGAAGCCTTCGGCCGTCTCGACGGCCACCGCCGGCACGCCCATGCTCTGCGCCATCGCGAGCCAGTCGATACGCGGCTTGTCGATATCGATCATCGATAACGCGCGTTCGCCCGGCGCGCCCGCGCCCATGTTGGCGTACTCGGCCTTAAGAATCGCATAACTGTTGTTGGCGAAGATGATCGTCGTGACGTTCAATCCTTCGCGCGCCTGCGTCCAGAGCGACTGGATGGTGTACATCGCGCTGCCGTCGCCAACCATGCAGAACACGCGACGGTCTGGGCAAGCCAGCGCCGCGCCGGTCGCCACAGGCGTCGCATAGCCGATCGAACCGCCCATGTTGTTGATGAGATCGTGTGGACGCGCGCCCATCGTGAGGCTCATCGACTCGCGCCCTGTCGTCAGCGATTCATCGACGACGATGCAGTGCTCCGGCAACGCCGCCGCCAGCGCATGCGCGATGCTCACAGGATTGAGCGCGCCCGTCGGAACCGGCGTCTCGATCCGCTGCTGCAGGAGCGGTGTCATGTCAGGCGCGCCGAGCGCCTGCAGCAGCAGGTCGAACGCGAGTTCACTGTCTTCATCGGCATCGACGAGCGGATGCACGAGCGTGCCTTCCGCCTTGAGCAGACTCGGCTTGTCCGGATACGCGAAGAACGCGACAGGTTCCCGCGTCTCTACGGTAATGATGTGCTTGAAGTCCTTGAGGAACGCCGCTGCCTGTGCGACCGCATACGGAATGCGCGCGAGCGGCACGCGGCCCGCGCCCCGCTCGATGCGCGCCGTGAAGAACTGCGAGCCCAGCAACGCGCCGGTTGCGGCTGCGATGCGGCCCGCCTTCTCGAGCGCTGCGCCGCGCGTGGCCTTGTTCGCCAGAACGATGAGCGCCGGCTCGCCCGAGCGAAGCACGCGCGCAACGTGCTCGATGCGTTCGGCGCTCGGCCCTCTGCGTGCTTCCACGCCAGCCGGTACCGAAGCAGGCGATGCATCGACTTGCTGCCACGATGTGTCGCCGGGGAGAATCAGCGTGGCGATCTGACCCGGATGTTCGCTCGCCTTGGCGACGGCCTGAGCCGCATCCCACGCAATCGTGTTCGACGATTCCGCGCGCCGCACCCAATGACTCAGCGGCCGCGCGAGACCTTCGATGTCCGACGTCAGCGGCGGATCGTACTTGAGATGCGACACCGAATGCTCGCCCACCACGTTGACCATGCCCGACGACGCGCGCTTCGCGTTATGGATGTTCGCGAGACCGTTCGCAAGTCCAGGACCGAGATGCAGCAGCGTGGACGCCGGCGTGTCCTTCATGCGATACCAGCCGTCGGCCGCGCCGGTGGCCACACCTTCAAACAGACAGAGCACGCTGCGCATCTTCGGATTGTTGCCGAGCGCGGCGAGGAAATGCATCTCCGACGTGCCTGGATTGGCGAAGCAGATATCGACGCCCTGCCCGACCAGCGTCGCGACGAGACTTTCGGCGCCGTTCATCAGTAACCTGCCAGTTCGCGCGCGAGACCGACCACGCCATAGGTGCGTGCCGGCGCCGACATCAGGAAGCGATAACCCTCTTCCTGCAACCGCCGATGATTCTTCGCGGTCACATGCGGATTGCCGACTACCACGTTGTGCTTGTGGCAGGTCTCGACAATCTGACGCATCGCGGCAACTACTTCGGGATGTTCGTACTGACGCGGAAACCCCAGTTCCTGACTCAGATCGCCCTCGCCGATCAGGATGAAGCCGATGCCCGGCACGTTGGCGAGCATGTCGTCGAGGTTCTCGATTGCCTGGGTGCTTTCGCACATCAGGCCGACAAGGATCTCGCCTTGCGGCGCGAGCGGCCAGACATCGGCTTTCTCGTAGTATTCCTGCATCGACAGGCCCCAGTAGCGCGCGGCATTGGCAGGGCCATCGCCTCGCGCGCCTTTCGGCTCGTACAGCGGTGCGTTCCTGGGACGCGCATAGCGGCATGAAGCGACGGCGTTGTACGCCTGCTCGACTGTCGCCACGTGCGGCCAGATCACGCCATAAGCGCCGCGATCGAGAACTTGCTTCGCGAAGCTCTGATTCATCTCCGCACCGTTCGCGGGAATGCGCGCGAGCGGCGTCACTTTCGGCGCGAACGAGCCGGATTCGGCGATCTGCTTGCGGCTCAACATGTACTGGAGTGCATCGCCGAGAGCGGACACGTCGTACGGGTTGTGCTCCATCTCGAAGACGAGGCCGTCATAAGGCGCATCGCTCATTTCGATGGCGGTCTGTTTGTCGAGTTTCGCAAACGCAGCGTGGGCCGCCTTACCCGATTCGAAGGCGCGGATGATGCCGTTCAGGCGAGTGTTTGACATGTCTACCTCTCTTATTGGCTCAAGGCCGGATAGAGCTTCTGCGCGGTCTTGCCGAAGATCCATGCACGGTCTTCAACGCTTAAGCAGGCAAGGCCTTGCTGAGCGGTCGCGAGAATCTCGCTCAATGTGCCGGTCGACGTCGGGAAGTTCGAACCCCAGGCGAGACGTTGCGCGCCGAATGCCTCGACCACGCGTGGGAAGAACGTCTCCGCACTCGCCTTCTCTTTCTTCACATCGCCGAAGATGCGCGGCGTGAGCTTCATGTAGACGTTCGGCAGATCGCGCAGCGCGAAGAGTCCGGCGGCATTCGCATACGGCGGGCCGTCGAGGACGTCGGGACGCGCGAGATGATCGAGGATGATGTTCACCGTCGGAAACCTTTCCGCGAGCATGCGCACCTGCGGCAAGCCGACCGGTCCCGTCTGGATGCACATTGGAAGCTTTAGTTCCGCGAGCATTTCCCACGCCTTGAACGAGCTGGGGTTATCGAGTTCGCTCGGATCGAAGTCCTTGGTGGAACCGCCGGTGAAGATCCGCAATCCCGCCAGGCCTTTGTCGGCCCATCCTTTGATGACGGCGGCGACGTCGTCGGCCAGCATGTCCACGGAACCCACGGCGATGAGCCGGTCCTTGTACTGATTGCAGCCGTCCACTACGTAGCGGTTATCGAAGCCGTAAGTCGTCGACGAATGCACGACAGCCGCCTTCGCAACGCCCGCTTCGTCCATCGCCTCGATCAGCGCTTCGACGGTATTCGGGCGTTCCTGCGACCAGTCCGAGCGCTTGCCGAATAACGGCGCGGGCGGATAACGCTTCTCGTCGTCCGAGATGATGTGAGGATGAATGTCGATAATGTTCATTACAGTCCTTTCGCCTTGAGGTGCTTGTCCAGGCGCGGATAGACGCGCCGCACGTTGCCCTCGAAGATGGCCTGCCGGTCCGCATCGCTGAGTGCTTCGCATGCATCGATGTAGCGTTTCGTATCGTCGAAATACTGGTCGGTGTTCGGATCGCGACCACGCACCGCGCCGATCATTTCCGAGCCGAACAGCACGTTGCTCGTAGGCACGACCTTGGTCAGCAGTTCCACGCCCGGATGGTGATAGACGCAGGTATCGAAGAAGATGTTGTTCAACAAACCTTCGAGCGGACGCTTGGCGATCTCCAGCGACATGCCGCGATAGCGTCCCCAGTGATACGGCACCGCGCCACCGCCATGCGGAATCACAAGGCGCAGAGTCGGGAAGTCCTTGAACAGATCGCCTTGCAGCAACTGCATGAACACGGACGTGTCCGCATTCAGATAGTGAGCGCCCGTGCCGTGATGACACGGATTGCACGATGCCGCCACATGGATCATCGCGGGCACATCGAGATCGCACAGTGCTTCGTAGACCGGATACCACTCGCGGTCCGTCATCGGCCTGCCGGTCCAGAAGCCGCCGGTCGGGTCCGGATTCAGATTGCAGCCGACGAAACCCATTTCCTCGACACAACGGCGCAACTCGGGAACCGAGTTCTTCGGCGGCGCCAGCGGCGATTGCGGCAACTGGCACACGGGCACGAAGTTGTCCGGATAAAGATCGCAGACGCGGCGCACGAGATCGTTCGATACCTCGGCCCATTCCAGGCTCGTTCGCTCGTTGCCGAGGTGATGGCTCATGAGGCCGGCGATCGGCGAAAACAGCGTGAGGTCGCCGCCGCGTTCCTGTTGCAAACGCAGTTGACCGTTGCCGACGCCTTCGCGGATTTCGTCATCGGAGACGTGCGCGCCGGAAAGCGGCGGCGCATTCGCCGGATCGTCGGCGGACGCGATCTGCCTGGCGCGCCAGTCGCGGAAGGAAGCGGGGACGGTCGTGAAGTGTCCGTGGCAATCGATGATCATGTTCTATGGCTTCCGTGCAAGTTTAGACGCGTGGATCGACGAACAGCTCATTCATGGGCATGCGCCGCGGCGTGAGGCCCTGCTTGAACGCAGTCGCTTCGAGCGCTTCGATGGTCTTGCGGTTTTCTTCGATGCCGTAGGGCAGCGGATCGCGACCGACGATCTTTTGCAGCTCGATGTACTTCTTGTTCTTCTTGTCGTTCAATTCGCCTGCATTGAGTTTGGCGAGCCAGTCTTTCTTCGCTTTGTCAAAAGCGTCATAGATCGACTTCGCGACCCACGGATGCTCGGCCAGCACCGAGTCCTTCACCACGATCGTGCCGTGCATGGGATACACGCCGGTGCGGGCGTAGTACTCCGCTTCCAGCTCCGCCGCATTCGGGAACATGTCCGGGTAATCCGCTTCGACTTCCTTCCAGCCGCCGGTGGGATCACCGGTGCGGCCAATGCCCGCGTTGCCGTGGAAACCCGCGACCAGCTCGCCGTTAGCCATCATCTCCGCGAGCGACGTGCCCTTCGGTGCATGGATCACGTTCGGCGGCAGTTCGAGTTGAGTGACGTGTTCTTCGTCGTCGACGACCCAGGTCACTTTCGACGGATCGAGGCCGAATTCATCAATCAGAACCTGCCGCGTCCACGCGCCAGTGGTCACCGAGTAGGCGCGCACGCCGACCTTCTTGCCTTCGAGATCCTTGGGCGTCTTGATGCCCGCGTCCGGGCGCACCAGCAAACCGGAGTGGTGAAAGCGGCGCACGACGAAGATCGGCAGCGCGACGAACGGCGCGCCATAGGCACGGGCGATGATGTAGGTGGTCGGCGCAAGCTCGCACACATCGAATTCGACATCGCGAACCATGCGGCGAAACGCGCCGATCTGCGGCTGAACGGTGATGAACTCCGCGTCGACACCCTCGATCGGGATCGAACCGTCGCGAATAGCCGAGGTATGCGGATGCTCTGCGATCGCGAGCTTGAGATGGACCTTCTTAATCACTTGAGTCTCCTTGGAGGAATGATCGTGCGGCTACACGAGTTCGTTTCATTGACGACATGATCTTTCGAGATGTGCTATGTCGTCTATTGAATTAACATGCCGGAGGCTCAACCATTCGGTAAAGGTGAAAGCACATTTAATATGGATATCTAATGATCCAGAATATAAAAAAATGAAGGCGGCATCGCAACTTTGGTGCTTCTTAGGTTTTGCCGCTCTGCAACTGTTGGGCGGCCTCTTCCAGACAGGCCACCATCAGTTGCGCGCTCGGTGTCAGACCGCGGTTTCGGTTCCAGAGCACGCCCGACGGACGCAATAGCCGGGGCAAAGTCAATGGCAGCGCATGCAAGGGTTGCGCGGCATCGTTCGCCGGTGTGCCGACCATGACGGCAATGGAATCCGAAATCTGCAGGTGAGCTCGGGTCACATGAACGGAAAGCGTCTCGATGTAGTTGTTCGTCAGCGGTACGTCATGCGCTCTCAGTGTGCGTTCGAGCGAATCCCTCAGAATCGAGCCTTGCGGAGGCAAGATCCAGGGATAAGGATGGAGATCTGACCAGGTCAGGTTTTTGCGCCGGGCCAACGGATGTTGCCGCCCGGTCATCAAGGTGACGGGTTCTTCGAGCAGCGCTTTTTCCTCGAAACTTCCAAGCGTGTCCGGCGCGGGCAAGCGCCCGACTATCAGGTCGAGACGTCCTTGCCACAACTCGGGCAGCAGTGCGCCGCGCGTGCCTTCGACTACTCTCACGTTCGTTCCCGGCGACTTTATCTTCAACAGGTTGAGCGCCTGTGGCAACAGAGCGGAAGCCGAAGCCGGCAGCATGCCGATGTGTACCTTTCCCTCCGTGCCCGAACTCAGCGCTTTCATTTCATCACGCGCCTGATGCAGGATCGTCAGCATCTCCCGTGCATGACGTATGAGGCATTCGCCATGCGGCGTGGGCACGAGCCCTTGCGCCGTGCGCGAAAAAAGCGTGAGCCCGAGTCCACGCTCCAACTCGGCCAGTGACTTCGATACCGCCGGCATCGTGACATGGGTGACTTCCGCCACCTGCGTCAGATTGCGATAGATATCGATAGTCACGATCAGGCGAAGATGTCTCGCCTTGAGATTTACCTGCAAATAGCCGTCGAGCCCCGTCACGATATGTCTCCTGCTTTCAGTCCTTCGGTTTGAGCGCGTGCAACGTCATGCCCAGCGATATCGCGGTGAAATAGCCGATCGTGACAAGCAGTTCCGCGATGACCGCCCGGCCCAGCACTGCGTCGTACCTGGCAAAACGCACATCGTCAATCGACCCGCCTGCCAGGATGTCGCTCACCGCATCACACACCACGCCGAAGCGCCCATGTTCACCCTCGGGTCTGCGCTTGTCCAGGATGGCGGCAACGACCGCCTCGGGAACCCCGGACTTCAGCGCATGCCGGTGATGGTTCGCGATCACGTACGGTGCGTTCCAGAATACCGCCGTGGCAAGAATCGCGACTTCGGTTTCCGCCTCGCTAAGCACGGGCGAATGATCGACATGAGTGCCGATGATTTCCATCCCCTCGGCCAGACGCGGGTTATGCAGCCAGATATTGAACGGGGTCGGAATCCGCCCGCGACCTTCACCCAACTGCGCGATGACTCGCTTCTGTTCTTCGGTTGCTTGCTGCGCGTCGACGCGCGCCAGTCGATCTTGCGTCATTCGTCATGTCCTTCCGTTAAAAAATCAATTTCCGCCGAGCCCGGGCAACCACTGTCCGAGGAAGCTGTCCGGCCAGGGAATATGAAGAATCCGATCGAAGACAACGTAGAGAAAGACGGTCACGCACCCGGCGAGAATCAGGCTGAGCTTCCATGGCTCGCGCCCTTCGACGCGCATATAGCCGGCGATCATCAACGGCACGGTCGGCAACATGCCGATCAGCGACATGCAGGCCAGAAACGCGAGGAACCAGCTGAAGAAACGAGCGGCGCGCGCCAGCACGGTCCTATTGGGCAACTTCTCGTCGTGATCGCTCGATACATCCATGTGCACGCCGCTCGTCGTACCCGCCACGCCGTGAGCCGGAATCACGAAGACCTTGTACGCGAGACTGACCGTCCCGGCGATGACAAGAATGCTCGCCACGACCGTCGGCCCGATTCTCGCCATGAGAAGCCAGCTTTGCGAACTCACCAGCATATAAAGCCCGACGCTGATGAAAAAGACATGGACGAGATCCTCGCGTTTGAGGACGATCGAACCGCTCGGTTTGAACTGTGCGACTCCGCCACTACGCAATGCCGTGAAAAGCGGCTTGAAAAAGACCAGCGCGGCGAGACTTAAAAGCACGATGACTACCGGGCGCGACAACCAGGCGGTGTCGTAGCGCACGAACGAAATCGACATATACCGCTCCATCAGCACGCCGAGCACGAGTCCGAGAATCAACGGTGGACGGGCCCATTTGAGCCGCTTCATCGTCCATCCGATGACGCCTGCAATCAGCAGCACGAAGAGGTCGCCCCAACTCCGCGATCCCTGAAACGCGCCGACATAGATGACCGGCATGATCACGGGGAGAATCAGCGTGTAGCGCAGCGTCGAAACCTTCGCGAACTGTCCGCTAAGGAGAAAGCAAAGCCCCGCGCCGAAGATGTTGGCGAGCGCGATCGACCAGACCATCGAATAGGTGAAGTCGAGGTGCCTGGTCAGCATGTCGGGGCCGGGGATGAAGCCGTGCACCATCATCGCGCCGAGCAGAATGGCTTGTGCCGCGCCGCCGGGCACGCCGAACGAGAGCATCGGCACGAGGCTGCCGCCCTCTCGGGCGTTATTGGCCGCTTCCGGCGCGATCACGCCGCGCACGTCGCCCTTGGTGAACGATTGCTTCGCGCCCTTGGCCGTCTGCAACGCGTGGCCGTACGCGATCCAGTCCGTCACCGCGCCGGTGATGCCCGGCACCGCACCGAGAATCGCGCCGAGGCCGCCGCAACGCAGAACCAGGAACCAGTTCCGAAAGCTGTCTTTGACGCCCTGAACCATGCCCTGCCGCGAGGTGAACTGCACATTCTCCGCGATAGCCGCGCGCCGGATGGCCAGCTCGCACAACTCGGGCAACGCGAAGATGCCGAGGATGATCGGCACCAGCGGGATACCGTCCTGCAAGTAGAGAATGTCGCCGGTCCAGCGCATCTGCCCGGTGGCGACGTTCGTGCCGATCATCCCGACCAGAATGCCGAAGCACGCCGCGACGACGCCGCGCAGCGGCGCATTGCCCGACAGCGCCGACACCATCGACACGCCGAACACGGTGAGCGACAACATCTCCGGTGTGCCGATCGACAGCACGAACGGGCGCACCAGCGGCAGCGACACCGCCAGAACGACCGCGCCGATCAGTCCGCCCATTAGCGACGACATGTAGCATGCGCTCAACGCTCGCGATGCCTCGCCGCGTTTGGTCATCGGCAGGCCGTCGAGCACCGTTGCCTGAGATGCCGCATGACCCGGTACGCCGAAGAGCACGGCCGGAATCACATCCGATGTGGTGATGACCGATGCCATCCCGAGCAGCATCGCGAACGCGGCATACGGATCCATGGTGTACGTGAACGGCACCAGCAGCGCGAAACCCGTCAGTCCGCCGATTCCCGGCAGCAATCCGATCGCGAGTCCAACCGTCACGCCGAATACCAGAAAGATGATCCGGTTGAACTGCAAGAGCGTCGACAGCGCATGTCCGGCCGCCGTCAACGTTGCATCATTGAAGAACTCCATGTCTCATCCTGATGGAATGGCGAGCATCGCAGGCTCACCTGTTTTAGGTCCGACGCTAAACTTCCGCGGGATGCGGGACGCTCACCCAGCCAGCATCGGATACAGCGCTTTTGCGGTACGCCCCCAGATCCAGGCGCGCTCTTCGTCGCTCAAGCCCGCGAAGCAGGCGTTGCCTTGCTCGATGAGCGTCTTCAACGGTCCCGCCGACGCCGGATAATTCGAGCCGAAAGCGAGGTGATCCGCGCCGAACACTTCCACGAGGCTGGCAAAGAACGGCTCCGCGCCACCCGGCGCCGACTGTGCGAGATCGAACGTACGCGGCGTGATCTTCATGTAGACGTTCTCGTACTTCGCGAGCGCAAACAGCCCGGCGCAACTCGCATACGGCGGGCCTTCTTCCAGATTCGGCCGACCGCAGTGATCGAGCGCGATCTTCACCGACGGGAAACGCTCGGCCAGTTCCGCCACCATCGACAAACCGTCCGGTGTCGTCTGAACCGCCATGGTCATGCCGAGTTCGGCGCAGCGTTCCCAGATCGGGAACGTCGCCGGGTTGACGAGCCAGCTTCCATCGCTTTGATGCGTGGCGCCGCCGGTGAAGAGCCGGATTCCGCCCATGCCCCGCGCGAGCCACTCGTCGAAGGTCGTCAACGCGTCCGGCGCCAGCAGGTCGAACGAATAGACACCGGTGAAGCGGTCCGGATGCTGCGCCACGCAGTCGGCGACGTATGAATTGTCGGTGCCATAAGTCGTCGACGAATGCACGATCGCGGCTTTCGATACGCCGGCTTCGTCCATCTCGGCGATCAGATGCTCGAAGGTGATGGGCCGGGTCGCCGACCACTTGGACCGATGTCCGTGCTGAGGCGCGATCGGATAGCGCTCCGTGTCGGCCGAGATGATGTGCGGATGAATGTCGATGATTTCGGGCGTCATGTTGGCTTTACCGTTTGGTGATGGTGTTCTTTCCTGCGCTGCTCAATGCGAACCGAAGATGAGCTTGCGCGCATCCGCAATCTGCGGCTCGGGCGTGGCATACAGCCTGGCGACGATCTGCTCCACTGCGCTTCCATCGATGGCATCGAGCGGATAGCCCGACTGCTTCATCGCGTCGATGAAATCCGGATCGGCGATGGTCTTCGCGAACGCATCGCGAAGCGCGTTCAAACGATCCTGCGGCACGTCCTTCGGCACGGCGATGGGGCGTCCTGCCTGAAACGGAAGAATGAACAGATTGAAGAGCGCCTTCACATCCGGCTGCGTGATGTAGGACGAGAGGTTCGGGACATCGACGTAACCTGCGGGGCTGTTCCAGCCGAGATGCAGCAGCACCTTCATCTTTCCGCTCTTCAATAGCTGCACCGGCTCGCCTTGTTGAAGGCCATCGATGGTGGACGCCCAGCCATCGACTTCACCGCGCTGCATCGCAAGATAGACTTCTCCGCGCCCCGTGTAGCCCGGCACGATGCTCATCTTCGCACCGATATATTCGTCGAGAAGCGCGGGCAAGGTGCGATCCTCGTTGGCAAATCCGGTCGCGCCGATATACATCTTCTTCTTGCTCAGATCACCCGCCGTGGTCACGCCGGATCGCGTCATCGAAACCAGACAGTATTCGACCTTGTTGAGGCTTCCGATCCATCTGACCTTGCGCGGATCGAAGCGGTTTTGTCTTTCGTCGAGCAACGGAATATAGAGGTTGTTTCGCTGAAGGAACCCGATGACGGTGCCATCGCTCGGCTGCCGCGACTGGAGCGACGCCGCCGCGACCATGCCGCCCGCGCCCACCACGTTCATCACGATAGCTTTGGGATGGCCCGGAACGTACTTGACGAAGTAGCGCGAGAACTGACGCGCGACGATGTCCGTCACCGTTCCCGCGTCCGCGCTGACCACGAGCGTCAATACTTTCCCTCGATAGAAGTCTTCCACCGATTGATTCGACGCCGGGGCCGCACAGGCCGTCGCGGCGAAGCCGAACAGCGCCGCGCAAGTGCAGATCGCGGTCCTGAGATTCATCATCGTGCTCGTCTCCGTGTAGATGCGCGGAACCGTCCGTACGGTTCGCGTCGTCGCTCGTGATTGCTGAAGTGGTGAGCGCAATTTGATTGTGCCAGCGCGTCGAACGAGGCGGATTGAGAAAATCAGCAGCGGGGTTGAGCGAATGGTTAGGGTGCGAGCATTCGCCCTTTCGCGCCTGGAGCGGGGACGTCAGCGCGTTTTCTGTACTTCTTGCGCGAGGCGCAGGGCCGTCTCTTCGAGGCACGAGATCATGAGTTGCGCGCTCGGCGTGAGCGTGCGGACGCGATTCCAGAGTACGCCGGCGGGCCGCAGCAGGCGGGGCAGATTCAGCGGCAGCGTATGGAGCGGCTGTGAATGGCTGGTCTCGCGCGCGGACGTATCGGCCATGATGGCGATGCAGTCGGATACCTGCAAGTGCGCGCGGATGACGTGCAGTGACAGCGTCTCGATGTAGTTATTCGTCAGCGGCACGCCGTGCGCCTCTAGCGCGCGTTCCAGCGGATCGCGCAGGATCGAGCCGGGAGGCGGGAGTATCCACGGATAGGGCAGCAGATCCGACCATTCCACGGTCTTCTTGCGCGCCAGCGGATGCTGCCGCCCGGTCACGAGCATCACGGGTTCTTCGAGCAGTTCTTTCTCCTCGAAGCTTCCGAGCGCATCCGGAGGCGGCAGGCGGCCTACGACGAGATCGAGGTGACCTTGCCACAGATCGGGCAGCAGCGACGCCGTGGATCCTTCGACGATCTTCACGTTGGTGCCCGGCGAGCGCTGCTTGAGCAGCTTCAATGCATTCGTCAGGAGAATGGATGCGGAAACCGGCAACACGCCGATCTCGACCTTGCCCTCGGTCCCCGCGCTCAGCGCTTTCAATTCGTCTTGCGCCTGATGCAGGACGTGCAGCATTGCTCGCGCATGGCGCGTCAGGCATTCGCCGTAGGGCGTGGGGATCAGCCCTTGCCCTGTGCGTGTAAAAAGCGTGAGACCGAGCCCGCGTTCGAGTTCGGCTAGCGACTTCGAGACAGCGGGCAATGTGACGTGCGTGACTTCCGCGACCTGGCTCAGATTGCGATACGTGTCGATGGACACCAGCAACCGCAAGTGCCGAGCCTTGAGGTTGATCTGCAGATACCAATCGAGTTCCGCCGACACGTCGCACCCTCTTCCGGTATGAGTGAATGGTTAAGTCTTCGGCCATTTTACTCAATCGACCGGTTGCAGATGCGCGGGCAAAATCCGCGATTGTGCGCTTCGGCTCATCGCCCGCGCCGAAGTCTGGCCACAAAGCATGCGTTGCGATTCGTCCGCGCCAAATCCCACAACTATCTGCCGGCTTGACCGGCGTTCGGAGACATGCAGATGACGTACGACTCGACCCGCCGCAGCTTTCTGCGCAGAGCGGGAGCCCTCGGCATGAGTGTGGCGATGGGCGGACTCGCCGCGCCTCACCTCGCCAACGCCGCCTCGACCGAAATCCGCATCGTGAGCAATCCAGGGCTGGAAAACGCAACGCTGAACGCCTTGATGGATGAACTCGGCTACTTCAGGACCTTCGGCGTCAACGCGCGAATCATCCAGGTGCCCGGCCCGACCGGGCCGTTCGATGCCATCGCGCGTGGCGCCGCCGACGTCTGCATGGTGTCCGGCTACAACCTCGTGCTGACGCGCATCGAGCAGGGCGCGCCGGTGAAGATCATCGGCGCTGGCATGAAGAAGTGCGCACTGACGATTTTCGCCAGGCCCGAAGGCGCGAAAACACTCGCCGATCTGAAGGGGAAAACCGTCGCGGTCGGGCCGAAGCTCGGCTTGCTGCATACCCTCATCCTGCAACTGATGAAGGAAAAAGACATCGACGCTTCGACCATCGACTTCGTCGATCATGGCAGCAACGACCAATGCTTCGATGCAGTCGCGAGCGGTGCAGCCGATGCCTGCTGCGCCAGCATCTCCCATCTCAACGACGATGCGGGTCCGAACGTTATCGGCGAAGGGAATTTGTGGCAGGCGCTGCCGAACTGTGTGTTTCAAACGGCGTACGCATCGGATTCGGCGCTCGGCGCAAAGCACGAAGGATTGGTCTCCGTCATGGCCGCTTACGGCGCGCTCTACGACTATCTGATGTCGCCCGCGTCGCATGACGCGTTCTTCGACGCACGCAAACGCGCCCAGAAGAAATTCGACGTTGCATCGGCCCAGGCGATCTGGGAGTTCAATCAGACGCAGCGGCCATATTCGAGGGATCTGTCGCTGACTGAGAAAGACATTGGATATCTGCAGGATATGGATATCGGCGTGGGAAGCCTGAAACGGAAGCAAGCGTTCAGCGCAGTGGCCGATATGTCGGCGGCAGGCACCGCCGCGAAACTGGTTCGATAGACTATTTATGGGGAAGCATGCGCTTCCCCCTTGCCTCGCTCAGAACGTGTGACGGATACCCGCAATGACGGAGATCTGCGAACTGCCTGCGGGAGGCGTCGGCACTGGAGAAAGCGTGGTCGCTGCGAGCGCCAGATTGCCGGAATTGTGGATGTGCTCACCGGTCACATAGAGCAACGTACGCTTGGAAAGCAGGTATTCGCCGCGCAAGACCTCGATCAGCGCCTTGTTGGGGGAATGCTCGTATTTGAGTTGCGCCAACATGCCGTCGATGTGGAAGAACGGCGTCACCGGTACCGTGCCCGTGACCCACAGCAGGTTGCTTCGCGGCGTGGCGATGCCTTCGTTCACGCGCCTGATCCAGCCCACGCCGAACTTCGCCTTGTGAATCATGAAGTAACCACCTAGCGTGAAGCGGCTGTCCGTGAGATCCGGCGATGTCAGTCCGCCCCAAGTCGCAGACGTACCGCCATAGTTGCGCTCGTAGGAAGTCGCGAGACCCCAGGTATGCCCTTCGTACTTGAGCAGCGCCGAATACTCCCTGCACTGATTCGAAGGGCTCGTCTGGCCCGGGCAATTCGTGGCGACGCTGCTGTTGCCCGCGACCGCATCGCGGCCGAAGCTGTAGTTGACGCCGCCTTCGAAGTCGCCCAGGAAGTAGCGATAGCTGACGGCGTTATCGGCGCGTGCGTTGGCAATCCCGTTGTCGAGTGTCGTGAGACCTTGTGCACCCGTTCCGAACGGATTGATGAAAGAGATGCCGTAGAAGCGCATCGTGTACTGGCGGCCGAACGTCAGGCGGCCGTATTTCCCGTCGATACCCACATACGACTGCCGGCCGAAGAGGCGGCCGCCTTGCCGTGATGCGCCGGTCGTCGGACTGAATCCGCCTTGCAGATCGAAGATTGCCTTCACTCCGTCTCCCAGGTCCTCGCTTCCCCTGATTCCGAAGTACGACGTGGCGGTTCCGTCGCCGGTGCGCCATCCGTTGGCGGTCGTGTTCTTGCCGGTGGCGACGTTGTTGACGAACTCGACGCCCTGATCCATCAAACCGTAAAGCGTCACAGAGCTGGCGCCGACGGGCTTGGGGGGCGGTGCGTCTTCTTCTATGTCTTGCGCCCATGCGGATGAAGCGCCAAGAAGTGCGGCACAGACGCACATCGCGGTCCGGTATTTCATTTCTCGTGTCTCCGTCATGTCGCTCACTGAGGCGAGAAAGCGGTGTAGAGACCGCCGCGCGCCTGTGAGTTTTTCGATTTGTTATTGCAGTGTTCAAATTCTGCCAGCGCGATGCCATCTGCAAGTTGAATAAAGCCGCATTCCGGTTGAGGAAATGGTTAATGCCGCCGCGAACGCGCCACGACTCGGTCGATCGAAACCAAGGCAATAAGGGCGCTTCGGGCGCCCTGATGATCGTGACTTTGGAACGGGGTTGCGACGCCGGTGACCCACTTCTTCAGGAACCGCATGACGGGTTCGTGAGCGGAACCGACGTCGAGATGTCCGGTTGTCCGCACCGGGAAAGGACCGTTACTGGCCGCGTGCTGCCCGATGCGCTTCCCCCTGTCGCCCCAAAGTGTTGCAGGCCGAGCTGCTGCAGGCTGCGCTTTGGCCCTGACGGGATGAGTTTGGCGCCCTGGTGAATGTCGTTCAGGGAGAGGCTGCAACTATCTGGAGGTCGCTTCATTTAACCTTGAGTTTTCTGGGGCGCCTCCGGAATCACCATGAATATTTATTGGCCGTCATGTGCGTAGCCGTCCGCCTTCGTATCGACACTCACGCGGATGAGCACCCCGCTGGACCCGGTAATACCGCCGCCCTGGAAGGTAAGAGAGCCTTCTTTCTTGTAAAAAGTTTCAATACGATAAGCGTCCTTTCCAAAATAGAACGGAATAAATGCCTTGCCTGTAGTGTAAGAGTGAGTGTCATTCGGAACACCGATCAAGTCTTCGACTTCCCTCTGCCCCATACCAATCCGAAGTTTTGCAAATTTGCTGTTCTTCGCAGGTGCACCGACAATTTCACCGTCCGCTTTTCCAACATGGACCCTCTGGATGCTTCGGCCATCGGCGGTTGAAGTTGGCTGCTGCGTTTTTTGTGCCGTAGATGAGCTAGATACCGAAGCCGTCGGCGTAGTCTGCGGTTGTGATGGTTCTGGTGCAACTAGATCCATTGGATTGGTTAAAGTAGCTATCCAATCAATCTGGTGGCCAGTGATGAGCAAGCGTAAAGGTCTGGAGGGGATGTTCGATGGACGGAATTTCGATCGCGAGATAATTGTTCTCTGTGTGCGCTGGTACCTTCGCTACAAGCTCAGCCTGCGCGATCTGGTCGAGATGATGACCGAACGCGGCCTGTCGCTGGCGCACACGACAATTATGCGTTGGGTAAAGCGCTTTACGCCAGAGTTCGTCAAGCGCTGGAATCGGTTTGGTATCCCCACGGGCCGGTCCTGGCGGGTTGACGAGACCTATCTGAAGATTCGGGGCAAGTGGGTTTATCTTTACCGGGCGGTAGATCGGACCGGCCAGACGGTGGACTTCATGCTCAGAGCAAAGCGAGACGTGGCTGCGGCTAAAGCCTTTTTCACCAGGGCCGTCAAGCATCAGGACCAGCCGCCGGAGACGATCACACTGGATGGGTATGCTGCCACGCACCGGGCGGTGCGTGAGATGAAGGCTGATGGCCTGCTGCCTGAGGACACGAAGGTCCGGAGCTCGAAGTACCTGAACAACCTGATCGAACAGGATCATCGAAACATCAAGTCCAGAACAAACGTGATGCTCGGCTTCAAACGTTTCAGGAGTGCCGCGACCACGATTTCAGGCATCGAATTGATGCATCGCATTCGCAAGGGGCAGTTCGACCTCTGTGCTCTCGGGATCAAGAATACCGCTGCGCCCTCCATCTGGAACGCCGCCCTCTTCAATAAATAAGGTATCCATATTTATTGAAGACATCTCCGCCCCACCGGCTATTTTCACCAGAGCCGGGACGTTGCCCTTCACCTCAATTCGGCGCGCCCAGGTAATGGCCCTTTCGCTCTTTGTTGAATGGGCCCAGGCAAGAGCGAGTTCTTCGGTAATCGGGCCAGGATGGGTCATGGCATCTGCGAAGCGAGCGAAGTCCATCAGGATCGGGCCAGAAATCTTAAGATCGAAACCGAGGGAATGCCTCTGTGGCAGATACGTCTTCGCCTGCGACATCATCGTATCAGTTGGTTTTACGGAATTCTTCATGACGTTCTCGCCT
Organism: Paraburkholderia strydomiana; assembly: GCF_046030495.1. Lineage (GTDB taxonomy): Bacteria > Pseudomonadota > Gammaproteobacteria > Burkholderiales > Burkholderiaceae > Paraburkholderia > Paraburkholderia strydomiana_A. The sequence goes on along the minus strand of NZ_JAQQCJ010000014.1, from coordinate 11,032 downwards.
GCTGATCCGCCGTCTTCTGTGCCACAAAGCGCATGCCCGGTTGTTGTGCGGCGATACATATCGCTCGAGCATCCGCCGCGTCAGTCTTGTTGTTTTGAACGATTGGGCGAATGAATTTGGCATGCAGCAGAATGACTTCATGACGGCGCGTCTCGTCGCGTCGGGCGTATGTTCAAGGCCGCGCTGCCCCTGACCAGGCTGTAATCCCGTACTTCAAGCAGTTAATCGCATACAGGACCGGTTCTCGCTCGTTACTAGCCGGCAGCTCGAGTGCACTGCGCCCGGATAACCACGTCGGCCGTTCCGCGACTGCAGACCCCGACCAGAGGCCCAACGTTCCACAGGCTACGCAGCCGGACGCGCCCCTTCCCACGCACGCTGTAGCAGTGCCCTGAGAGGCTCTTCCTCGATCGGTCGCGGATTCCAGTACGGATTCGACAATGCCACCTTGCATGCGTGCTCGAGATCGGATTCGCCTAGTCCGATTTCGCGAAGACCTCGCGGAATTCCAAGTTCTTCGTTGAGCTGGTAAAGGCCGTCAGGCGCTGAATTCACATTCAACGCCCTGGCGATTCGAGCCATGGCCTCAACCGCAACGCTGCTGTTGTAGGCGAGAGAATGAGGCAAAACGATTGCGTGCGTTTCGGCATGAGGGAGGTTGAATGTTCCGCCCAAGGTGTGGCACAGCTTGTGATGCAGAGCCATGCCAACATTGCCGAGTACCATTCCGCACAACCACGCACCATAGAGACATTCGCTGCGCGCCGCCTTATCCTTGCTGTCCCTCTTCACTCCGCGCAGTCCGCTGGCGAGCGAACGAATGCCCTCCTCCGCCATCATCGACATGACGGGATTTCCGTCCTTTGCGTATAGCCCCTCGGCCGCATGCGCGATCGCGTTGAGACCGCTGACAATCGACAGGCGAACCGGAAGCCCGATGGTCAACTCGGGGTCGTACAGGACTGTCTTTGGGATGACCCTTGTATCCCGGCCCGTTTTCTTCAGACCGTTTTCGGTTATGCCGTAAATGGGAGTCATCTCGGACCCAGCATAAGTTGTCGGGATCGCGATAATCGGCAACGAGGATTCGAGCGCAATCGCCTTGCCGAGCCCGATAGTCGAACCACCGCCAATCGCCACTGCGCAGTCGGCGCCGACCGACTTCGCGTGTTCGCGTGCGCGGCGCGCGTTCTCGATCGGCACATGCATCTGCGCGCCGTCGAACACCCCGGCGCTCGAAGGCCCCAGGAGAGCGGAAATGACTTCGGCCTGAGCCTTTTGCTCGGGGGTGCAGAGAACCAGCGCCCGGCGGGCGCCCAGTGCCTCCACTTCCTGTTGAATCAGCTTCATGCTCCCAGCACCGAACACGACTCTCGACGCCTGCGTGGTATAGGTGAACTCGTACATGAGATTGGCTTCCTGTGTCGTCAAACGGTACGAACCCGCTTAGATGTAGTCCACCTGGTGGCGAGCGATACGAGCGTCACCCACGATTTCCTTCACTCGGAGATGCTCAGGGTGAGACGCATAGGCGTCGAGCTGCTCTTGGCTTTCGAACTCCGTGTACAGGACTACGTCGCAGGCGTAATCCACGGCACTCACATCCAGCCCGACCTCTAGCCTGGTAAGCCCGGGAATCTTGCCGCTCAGACTCTCAAACGCCGTTTTTACGAGCATCGCCGATTCCTTCTTTTGCTGGGGCGTCTCGCCGCGAACTTTCCACATCACGATATGCTTGACCATATTTATTTCCATGAGTAATGCTGATGACCAGGCCAAATGTTCGAGATGCAATCTCATGACTCAAGTGTGCATGTCAGCCGGGGCCCCGCGACGCGCGATGCCCCACTGACTTCTAAATCTGGTCTGCCGTAGAAAAGAGCGCTTACGCCTTGTTCTTGTTGTACACGTCGACGAACACGGCTGCGAGCAGAACGATGCCTTTGATGACCTGCTGATAGTCCACGCCGATGCCCATGATGGACATGCCGTTGTTCATCACGCCCATGATGAATGCGCCCACGACCGCACCGACCACTTTGCCGACACCACCGGAGGCTGAGGCGCCGCCGATGAAACATGCTGCGATGACGTCGAGCTCGAATCCGGTACCCGCCTTCGGTGTTCCGCTATTCAGACGGGCGGCGAAAATCAGCCCGGCCAGCGCGGCCAGCACACCCATGTTCACAAAAGTCAGGAAACTCACTGCCGGCACGCTGACGCCCGACAATCTCGCTGCCTTCGCATTACCGCCCACCGCGTAGATACGACGACCGATCGTCGTGCGATTCATGATGAATGTGTACACGCCAATCAGCACCCCCATGATGACGAGCACGGTAGGCAAGCCGCGATAGGATGCGAGCAGGTAGCAGAAGAACACGATCAACGCCGTCAGAACGACATTCTTCGTCACGAACATCGAAAACGAACCGCTCTCGACTCCATGTTTCGCCGCACCGGCACGCTGGCGGAGCTCGATCGCAAAGAAAAGCGCGCCGACAAGCACGCCGAGGAGAATCGACGTGATGTGAAGCGACTGTCCGTGAAAGAAGTCAGGGATGAAACCCGAACTCACGGCGCCGAATGCGTCGGGAAACGGCCCGATGGACTGGCCTTGCAGAACAAGGTTTGTCATGCCCCGGAAAACCAGCATGCCGGCCAGCGTCACGATGAACGATGGCATCCGCCAGAACGCGATCCAGTAGCCTTGCACAGCGCCCATCAGCGCGCCTGCCGCGATACAGATGATGGTCGCCCAGACGTAATTGACCTCAAACTGCACCATCAGTACTGCCGCCAACGCGCCCACCAGGCCGGCCGTCGAGCCGACGGAGAGATCGATGTGGCCTGAAACGATCACCATGAGCATGCCAAGTGCCATGATGACGATGTAGCTGTTCTGAAGCACCAGATTGGTCAGGTTGAGCGGCTGCATCAGTACGCCGCTCGTTGAAATCTGGAAGAACACCATGATGATGACAAGCGAAAGAAGCAGACCATATTCGCTGCCAATACGCTTGACCACACCAAAGACTTCGCTTTTCTTAACCTCGGCGCCTTCGGCGGCCACCGGAGAGAGTGCCTTACGCATTTTCGATGCCTCCATTTCGCATGATCGCTCGCATGATTTTTTCCTGCGAGACGTCTTCTGCGGTGAATTCGCCGACAAACCGGCCTTCGTTCATGACATAAACGCGGTCACACATGCCAAGAAGTTCAGGCATTTCCGAGGAAATCATGACCACACACTTGCCTGCTGCAACCGCATGATTGATGATGTTGTAAATTTCGTACTTTGCTCCGACGTCGATGCCTCGCGTGGGCTCGTCGAGAATCAGCACCTCGGGTTCGGAGAACAACCACTTGCTCAGCACGACCTTCTGCTGATTCCCACCCGAGAGATTACCGACGACGTGGGTCACACCTTGAGCGCGAATTCGGAGTTTCTTGAGAAAGTCGGTCGCGACCGTGATTTCCTCGTGTTCGTCCACGATCCCAAGCTTTGATATGCCGGACAGGTTCGCCAGCGTGATGTTTCGCTTGATGTTGTCGTCGAGTAGCAGTCCGTTGCCCTTGCGGTCTTCGGTCACGTAGGCGATGCCCGCGTTGATAGCCTTCTGCACCGATGAAACATCGACCTGCTTTCCGTGCATCAATACCTCACCGGTAATGTCCTGACCGTACGTGCGGCCGAACACGCTCATGGCGAGCTCCGTGCGCCCCGATCCCATCAATCCGGCGATTCCAACGATCTCGCCCTTGCGCGCCTTCAGGTTCACGCCTTTGATCACTGCACGGTCGCGCTGTGTCGGATGCTGGACACGCCAGTCCCTGACTTCGAAGATCACTTCGCCGACATCGGGCGTACGCGGCGGGTAACGGTCGGACATCTCGCGGCCGACCATCGCCTTGATGATGCGGTCTTCGCTCACACTGTCGATGCTGCAATCGAGCGCGTCGACCGTCGAACCATCGCGAATGACGGTGATACCATCTGCGACGCGCGAGATTTCGTTCAACTTGTGCGAGATGATGATTGACGTCACGCCACGCGCTTTCAGTTCCAGCAACAGCGTAAGAAGCGTGTCGCTGTCCTTCTCGTTCAGGCTGGCTGTCGGCTCGTCGAGAATGAGCAGGCGAACTTCTTTCGAGAGCGCCTTCGCGATTTCAATCAGTTGCTGCTTGCCAATCCCGAGCGTGCCGACCGGCGCGTCCGGCGAGTCATTAAGACCTACCTTCGCCAACAGGCCCTTGGCTTTCGCTCGCGACACCTGCCAGTCGATGACGCCGCGCTTCGACTGCTCGTTGCCAAGAAAGATGTTCTCGGTAATCGAGAGCATCGGTACGAGGGCCAGTTCCTGATGAATGATGATGATGCCGACCGCCTCGCTATCGGAAATATCGGCGAATGTCCGTTCCTGACCGTCGTAAAGGACGTCGCCAGAATAAGAGCCGTGCGGATAGACGCCGCTGAGGATCTTCATCAAGGTCGATTTGCCCGCGCCATTTTCTCCGCAGATGGCGTGAATCTCTCCCTGACGTACCCTCAGATTGACGTTATTCAGGGCTTTGACAGCGCCAAAGCTTTTCTGAATTCCGCGCATCTCCAGAATGGTATCCATGGTCAAATTCCTCTAGTTGGTCACGCTCGGGAGCGTGCCTGCGAGAAGCGGGGCTCGGTTAAGGGCCCTGCCACGCTGACGTTCGGACGCGTTACTTGACTTGAGCCTGAGTGTAGTAACCGCTCGTGACCAGCTCCGCCTGGTAATTAGCCTTGTCGACGAGGATGGGCTTCACGAGATAGGTCGGAACGATCTTCGCCCCGTTGTTGTAGCTCTTCGTGTCGTTGACGGGAACCTGCTTGCCGCTGAGCGCGTTGTCGACCATTTCGGCTGTCACGCCGGCGAGCTTGCGGGTATCCTTGAACACGGTCGAAGTCTGGTCGCCACGAATAATGTTCTTGACGTTCTGGATGTCAGCGTCCTGGCCAGTGACAACCGGCATGACTTGCTGAGCCGAGCCGTATCCCACGCCCTTTAGCGACGAGATCACGCCGATTGCAATCGCGTCATTGGGCGTCCAGACCGCGTCGAGGTGGTCCTTGCCGTAGAAAGCACTCAGCAGGTTGTCCATCCGGGACTGAGCCGTCGCGCCATCCCAGTTGCGTGTCGCGACTTTATCGAAAGCAATCTGTTTGCTCCGCACCACGAACTTGCCGCTGTCGATGTAAGGCTTGAGCACCGACATGCCGCCCGCGTAGACCATATGCGCGTTGTTATCGTCCGACGAACCACCAAATACTTCGATGTTGAGCGGGACCTTGCTGCCGGCTTTCTGCCACACGCTGACGATGCTTTGTCCTTGAAGCACGCCGACGCCGTAGTTGTCGAAAGTTGCGTAGTAGTCGACGTCTTTGGTCTGGCTGATCAGGCGGTCGTACGAGATGACCTTGATGCCTCTCTTGTGGGCGAGTGCAAGCGCATCGGAAAACGTCTTGCCGTCGATAGGCGCGATGACCAGCGCTTTCACACCCTTCGCGAGCATGTTCTCGACCTGGTTCACCTGCGTCGGAACATCGTAGTTAGCGTATTGCAGGTCGGCCGTATAGCCCTTCGCCTTCAGCGCGTCGACCATGCTTTTCCCGTCGGTAATCCAGCGGGATTCGGTCTTGTCGGGCAGCGAAATGCCAATGACACCCTTATCCTCGGCAAAAGCAGCATCGGACATTGCCGAGAACGCAGCCGAAGCGGCGAGGATGATCGCAACACTCTTCAGAATCTTCATGATTTCGTCTCCTATTTAGGAATGCGTATTTGTGATTCCGGTGAGCAACGTACGGAATCCCAGGCCGACGCCCAAGGGCGTCAGCCGTTCAAACTCTTAACCAATAGCGACCTCTGAACCGGCTTCTTTGGAGGAAGCGAACATGGCCTCGATCACGCGACTGATGTTGTAGGCCTGCGTGGCCGGCACGACCGACTGTGTGCCGTTGCGCAACGCGTCGAAGAATGCGTTCGACTCGCGGTCGAAGTACACCGGGTTGCCGATTTCAGCGATATCGGGCGAATACTCGGTTTTCTTCGTTGCCCAGATTTCCGGGAAGCTGGTCTCTTGCCACTCGGTCCAGCCTTCGGGATGCTCACCTTTGCCTGCGTCATAAATCTTGTAGCTAGCGGGCAGCGAGCGGGATGACATGATGCCTTCTGTCCCGTAGGCGGTGATGTCCCAGCTTTCTGTCCACGGCAGGACGTCCCACGACATGAAGTCGACGGTGACGATCTTGTCTTCGTAGTTCAGCACCGCGCCTGCTGCGTCTTCGCGCGATTCGTCGCCGTGGAAATTCGGGAACTTCGTGATGCGGGCGTTCACGGAACGCGGTAAGCCGAAGTGCAAAAGGATGCGGTCGATCAGGTGGCAGCCGATCACGAACACCGCACCGCCGATATCGCCTGGCTGAGTCATGTGCGGCGTGCCTGCCTCGTCGTGCGAACAGCCGCCGTGAGCCCGCACCTGCACGACTTTCCCGAGACGACCGCTCTTGAGCGCGGCCTGCATCGCATCGACCGAAGGGGCGAAACGCCAGCAATAACCGACTTGCACGAGGCCGCCGGTACGCTCTACCGCGTCAACGATGCGTTTCGCGTCGACCGAGCTGCGACCCGCGGGCTTCTCGCACAACACTGCCTTGCCTGCTTCGAGCGCCTCGATGGTCAGGTCGGCCATCTTCTCGCTCTTGGAGTGGACGAGCACGACATGAACGTTCTCGTCCGCCAGAATGTCTTCCTTCGAGCGGGCCTCGAGACCGAGCGCGTCGACGAATGGCGTGAGCAGCGGGCTTGCATCCCAGGCACCGAGCATCTTCGCGTCGGTGCGACGCTGGATTGCCTTGACTCGCCCGGATGTGTGCGGGTGCGTAATGCCAAGGCAGGCGACACCGAGCGTTTCGTTGCGACCGATCTTTCGCGTCATGACTTATCTCCTCCGGATTTCCAGTTACACCTTGACGGCTTTGCCCGACAATGCGGACTCGAGCGCGCAGTCGGCGAGGTGCAGCGCCTTCAGGCCGTCCTGCACGGAGGTCGGCAAAGGCGACTCCGCGCTCAGTGCGTCGACGAAGGCTTCGAGTTCGGCCTTGTACGCCGCCTCGTAGCGTTCGAGGAAAAAATTGAGCAGCGGCTCGCGGACGTCGGTTGCTTCCCTGGTCCAGCGACGGATCGTCGAAGGGCGAAGATTTTCCTGCAGAAGCATGCCCTTTGAACCCGACACTTCCATCCGCTGGTCGTAGCCATACACGGCTTCGCGACAACAGTTGATGTGGCATTGTTTGCCCGACGCCGTCCGCAACTGCACCATTACCGTATCGAAGTCGGTCAGCTTCTCAAGTGACTCATCGACGAGACGGCTGGCGATCGCCATTACTTGGACCGGCTCTTCGCCGAGCAGCCAGCGAGCCATGTCCAGATCGTGGATTACCATGTCGCGGAAGATGCCGCCCGAGTGCTCGACATAGTCACGCGGGGGCATGCCCGGGTCGCGGCTCGAAATGATCACCTGGCGCACTTCGCCTACGTCGCCGGCGTCAATCGCTTTGCGGAACGCTTGCGACGTCGGGTCGAAACGTCGATTGAATGCGAGCATGACGCGCCCACCGAGTCGCTCAACTTCGTTGGCGGCGGCGAGTGATTTGTCCATGTCGAGATCGATCGGCTTTTCGCACAGCACAGCCTTGCCACGCTTGACCGCTTCGAGCATGAACGTGATGTGCGTGTCCGTGGGCGTGCCGATGACGACTGCGTCGATGTCCTTTCTCTCGAGAACGGCTGCAGGGTCTGTCGAGGCTTCGCACCCGAGACGGGTAGCCAACGACGTGGCTGCGCTTTCCACCGGGTCGGCGACCACGACCAGCTGTGCGTTGGGGCTCGCAGCGACGTTGCCAGCATGAATACGACCAATGCGGCCGGCACCGAGTACGGCGATTCGAATCATGTGAGTCTCCAGAGATACTTTGTCGGTTAAGGTCAAGAGGTTCAGACGGAAGCTGTACTTTTTGCAGAGAACTGCGCAATGGTCGTGTCGTAGGCGCGCTTTGCCATCTCGTCGAGCGGGAATTTCCGGTGCACTTCGGAGATGAGTTCCACGCCGTAGTACGGGAGCGTGCAGCCTGCCTGCTCCAGTGCATCCACAAACGCGGGGCAGTCGCCTGCACCTTCGCCACAAAGCTGGCGGTTGAAGGTCGAGTCGTCGAATAGCGAGCCCTTGACCTGCGTACCCACGTCGTCCATTTCCACACCCTTGATGAAGCGCGCCGGAATTCGGGCGACCTCGCTATACGGGCTGCCGCCGCGCGCTACGTGCCAGTGGTCGACCATCAGGCCGCCGTTGGGCTGGTTTGCACCTTCAGCAACCTTCAGCGCCTCTGCGATGTTCCGGATCGGAGAGAACGGCATGAATTCGATTGCGACCGTCGCGTCAACCGCCGCCACGTCCTGGCAAAGTTTCGCGAATTCATCGGTCATGCGCGGAAAGTCGGCCGGATTTTTGTCGAATGGGCTCGCGCCGATCTTCAGATTGCGCATGCCCAGTTCGCCGCCCAGGTCGATGAAACGGCGACGGCAGTCGTCCGACGCGGCCCGTGCCTCTCCGTCGAAGTACCAGTCCATCAGGATTTCGAGTTCGAAGTACTTCATGCCCGTATCGTCCAGAATCTTCCTGACGCCGGACACCCCGTACTTCCCGATGCTGTACTCAAGGTCATCGAGAATGAGGCCGATGCCACTCCAGCCCGCACGCGACGCCGCTTCGCAACGATCGCGCAGTGGGAACGGGCTGATTTCGTTCGGCGCACACGGATAAACGTCGCCAGCGAGGGTCCAGTACGCAGCCAGTAGTTCTTTCTTCGCGCTCATAGGTATACTCCTGTGTCTCTCAATGTGATCGGTTATCTGACGGCGCACTGTGCGCGCCGAGCGATTACGTGCTTTCTCGCGTGGGCTGGCCGGCCGTCGCGAGCGTGAAGTCCCACGACACGGACCAGAACGGCGAAGACAATCCAACGCGCTCACCGGCTCGTGGGTCGTCGATCTTGTTGAAATTGGCGATCAGTTCACGCTTGACGCCGAAGACCGCGTCTTCAGGCAGATACGGGCAATCGGGCGTAAAGATGTGCGTGATGACCGGGTCAAAGCCACGTGCGGTAACGATGAAATGCAGGTGCGCCGCGCGATTCGGATGCCGGCCCATGGCGCCGAGGAGTTTCCCAACCGGGCCGTCCGACGGAATCGGATAATGACGCGGCTTGACGGACTTGAACCAGTAGCGGCCTTCAGCATCCGACGTGAAGACGCCGCGCAGATTCGAATCGGGTTGAATACCCTTCTGCTGCACGTCATAGAAGCCGTCGTCGTTGGTCTGCCACACTTCGAGCTTCGCGTTCGGAATCGGGTTTCCATCGATATCGGTTACACGGCCTTCGACCACCAGGGGCTCACCCTTTCCGTCCAGGCAAATGTTCGCGCCGTTCGGATAGTCGGGTGCGTTGGCGATGTAGAAGGGACCCAGAATCGTGTTCGGCGTAGCACCGCTCGGACGACGATGGTTGATTGCGTCAACGAGCATCGAAACGCCGAGAATGTCCGACAGCAGGATGTATTCTTGACGCCAGTCCGTGCACATTTGACCCGTCTCGGTCAGGAAGCGGATGGCGGTGAACCACTCTTCATGCGTCGGCTCGATTTCCTTGACCGCTGCATGAAGATGCTTGACCAGAACCGACATCACCTGGCGCAGGCGAGCATCGGCGTCTTCGCCCATACGCGCGTTGACGACTTCCGCGGAGCGGGCTTCACTGAAATACGGCGACGTGGACTGAACTGTAGAGGTTGCGCTTTGCATCGAGTGTCTCCATCAATCTTTTTCTGCAGCTTTGAGACGAGTCTATATTCGCCTTGGCTGGCAAAACAGAGCTAGAAAGGGAAAGTCTTTCGCGCTGAGTGGGAAGAAGCCGCGACAACGAGGAGCACAAGGCTCACGCCGTCCAATGCCGCTCGTAGTCGTTCTGCTGGAAGCGCTCCACGAGCGCGTCGATGAACACCCGCACTTTCACGGGAAGATGCGCGCGGGTCTGAAACGCGATGTTCATGTTCAGGCGGGGAAGATCCCAGTCGTCGAGCACCGGCACAAGGCGACCGGATTTGACATCGTCGTAGATGATGTATTTGGGCTGCACCAGGATGCCCATGTTGTCGAGCGCGGCGACGCGCAATATCTGACCGTCATTCGACTCGACCAATGGCTTCACCCTGACCACGACGTTCTCGCCCCCACGCGTGAACGAGAGCTCGCGTGGATTGTCGGCGAGCTGATAGTTCAGCAGCCTGTGCTTCGCGAGCTCTGCCGGGAATCGCGGGCGGCCGTTCGCTTCGATGTAGCCGGGTGAAGCAGCCAGAATCCGGCGTGTCGATGCCAATCTTCTAATCGTGATGTTGCTGTCCGGCTCGAGGACTTTCGTGCGAATGGCAACGTCGATGCCGTTCTCGATGATGTCGTAGTAACGGTTAGCCGCCACCACCTCCACCGTGATGTCGGGATAACGCGCCGTGAAATCAGGAAGCATCGGCGCGATGTGCAGCATGCAAAATGACAAAGAGGCTGTGACGCGCAGCACGCCGCTGGGTCGCACCACCGCCTCCTTGATGACAGCCTCAGCTTCGCCGAGGTCCGCGAGTATGGATTTGCAGCGCCGGTGGAACTCGGCGCCCGCCTCTGTCAGATAGAGATTGCGGGTGGTCCTGCGTACGAGTTGAACTCCAAGTCTCGCCTCCAACGAAATCAGATACCGGCTCGCCGCCGAGATAGACAGGTCGACAACCTCAGCGGCGCGGCTAATACTGCCGGACTCGGCTACTTCGACAAACAGCTGCATCTCCTTGAACTGATCCATTCCCTGGCACCGTGACGTCTTTGTCTCCGCCCGTATCCGAACCGGATACAGGAGCACGCGCGACTTCGCTGAGTCGTTCTTTCTGTCGCA
>NZ_JAQQCJ010000013.1:0-224467 GCF_046030495.1 Paraburkholderia strydomiana | reverse complement strand
CCCCGCCTGTTGGGGTGCCTGGCCTGGTTCCCCGCCTCCCGCCCGGCTTTTGCCGGGGCCGTCCCGCTTTGGTGGGAAAGTCGGGAGTTCAATCGTGCGGTTGATTCGAGCAGAGGTGGTCGGCGCGAAGCTTTTAATGCCTGTTGCCATTACACCCAGAGTTGCCGCTGCGCACCATGTTGCGGTTGAATGTCGCGTTCCAGCTTACGCTCCCCACGCGTCGATTCACAGCTTGCGGGTATGAGCCCGTCACGCGTGGCTGCGCATAAGGATAGCGTCGCCTGCGCATTCGTTGGCGACGCCTCGTGCGCATGCATGCCTTCACGAATCTGCATGACGGTGGCCGACGAGACGATCGCCACGACGGCGAGAAATCGCGCGCTTCTGATCTTCTTCATGTAATGCTCCCTGTCGTTATTGCCTGCCCATTGTTTTCAATGCCTTCGGCAAGTCTTGCCCGGCGTCGATGCGTGCACTGCACGACGCGGGCCGAGCCTTGAATGAGCAACCGTCATGCCATCGCGTAAGACCCCTGTCGTATGGGGCTTTCGCGCTCTCGCAGGGGCAGTGTGCCGCGCAACATTTACGCGCGCCTGGCAAGTTTGGCGGCGTGTGATCGTGCACCGCGCCATACGTCGCGTGAACGCAGCGCCGGGCACGGCGCATGCGAGCAGATGGATGAACCCCGTTGCCTGAAGGCCTTTGTGTGGCCCGTGTGCGATCGATGCGTCGCACACGGGCCTCGCGCAAGGCCGGCAGCGGATTCTGCGATCAACGAAACCCGGAGGTATTGAATGGCTACGAACGTTGTTTCCGTGCTGAACGATCTGGTCGAAACGTCGAAGGATGGCGAGAAGGGCTTTCGCAAGGCAGCCGAGGATGCACACGACGCGCAACTGAAGACGATGTTCCTGTCGCGTGCCGACGACTGCACGCGCGGCGCGCGCGAGTTGCAGGATGCGGTGCAAAGCCTGGGCGGCAAGCCCGAAACGGGCGGCAGCATGAGCGGTGCCCTGCATCGCGGCTGGGTCGATGTGAAATCGGCGGTCACTGATCGCAGCGACCACGAAATCCTGGCTGAATGCGAAAAGGGCGAGGACGTCGCGAAGAAGCGCTATCACGACGCGCTCGAAAAGGATTTGCCGGTTGACGTGCGCGCGATCGTCGAACGGCAGTATCAGGGCGTGTTGCAAAATCATGATCGCGTGCGGGATTTGCGCGATCAATATGCGGGCCGTCGTTAAAAGCCAGTAGGCGGCCGGCGTCTGCGGGGGCGCCGGTCTCTATCCCTGAGCACGAACTAGCACGGACTACGCGTGCAAAAAGCAGGCAAACGAAGGCCAAACGAAGCAGCCCAATAAATTAAGCCGTCCGCGATCTGAATCGCGGACGGCTTTTTCATGCTGCGTGGTGACGCCACTGCAAGGAGCTGCCGGCCGCAACCGGCATGCTCCAGGCGACCGGTCTTATTCGGCAGCGACCTTCAGATGGTTCTTCACGCTCGACACGCCCTTCACGGCCTGCACAACTTCTTCGGCTGCGGCCTTGTCGTCAGCCGAGGGCACGGAACCCGTCAGCGACACGACACCCTTGCGGGTTTTCACATGAATGTGGGTCGACTTGACGTTTTTCGCAGCCAGCAGATCTGCCTTGGCCTTGGTGGTGATAGCGGTGTCGTCCACGTGCTGGCCCATCGATTCGGATGCGGCAGCCGGCGCCGGCGCGGCGGTTTGCGCGGTGGCGTTCAGTGCGAATGCGACACAAGCAATGCTGCCGGCGGTCTTCAGAAACTGGATCGTCTTCATGGTTTCTCCTTCGGGTGTTGATGAAAATTGCGGTCTTGTTGCCTGCGGTCGATCGCGGCCGGAACCGCCGATGACTCGCGTGGGGTCGTTGCCGCTACGGTTCCGTCAGGGCCCCGTTATCGACACCGGGCGAAGGTCCGTGCAGTGCGTTGCGAGAGTGCGTTTGCGTGCAAAGAGCCGACGTCCGTCCACACAGGCTGATTCGCAAGTGATGTGCCCGGGGCCCGAGGCGAACGGCTCCCGCGCCGGAAAGCCGTTACCGCACATACATTTAGGCTGATGAATAGGGAGGACGACAGGCGTGGCCGGTGCTTGGGCGAGGTCACGGGAGGGGAACCGGAATTTGCCGGGTATTTGTAAAAAGCGCGCGCCACCACTGCGCAATTGGCGGGCCTGAAAAAACAAAGGGTATAAGAAACAGGGTGTTGGAGGATCTGGTACGACAGTTGCTCTATTGAGGCCACAGTCATTTTCCAGCTCAATTACGGGACCTCACTACAATGCCTTCAATTGAACTACGCACAAGGCAGTCTCTCGCACTCACGCCGCGTCTGCAGCAATCAGTGCGTTTGTTGCAGTTGTCGTCTCTGGAGTTTCAACAGGAGTTGCGCACCGCGCTCGACACCAATCCATTCCTCGAATATGACTCGTCGGAAACGGAAGATGTCGCGCTCGCCACCGCATCGACGGGCGAGGAAACCGGCGAGGCGGTCGCGACGGACACGGTCGCCGCCGCCGAACCCGAGGCGCTGCAGTCAGAAACCGCCGGTAACGACACGCTGGAAAGCGCAGGCCAGGACGACATGCCCGGCGACTTTTCGGGCGACTACAGCACGCGCAGTTCGGCGCGCCAGAACGGCGACTCCGATAGTAGCGATCCCGCCGAATGGGCCCGTTCGCAACCGACCTTGCGCGAGCAGTTGCACGACTCGCTGCGCCTTTACCGTCTCGACGATCGCGACCGCGCGGTGGCCCGCTTTATCATCGAAGCGCTCGACGAGGACGGCTATCTGCGCCAGGAGCTCTCCGATCTCGCCGATAGCGTCGATCTCGAACCGGAACTGACCGAAGAAGAGTTGCTGGTCGCGCTGCGTCTCGTGCAATCGCTCGATCGTCCGGGGCTGGGTGCGCGGTCGTTGTCGGAGTGTCTGTTGCTGCAGGTCCATGCATTGCCTGCCGACACGCCGGGGCGCCACGTCGCACAGCAGATCGTCGAACATCATCTGGAACGTCTCGCGCGCCGCGAGCAGGCTGAATTGCAAAAGCAGATCGGCTGCAGCGCCGATGAATTGCGCGTGGCCTGTGCGCTCGTGCGCAAGCTCGATCCGAAGCCGGGCAACTGCTACGGCCGCACGGAAGACAACTACGTCGTGCCGGACGTGATCGTGCGTCAGGTGCGCAACAAGTGGGTGGTGTCGATCAATCCGGCGGTGCAGCCGCGCGCGCGGATTCATCGCATGTACGCTGAGTTGTTTGCGCAGTCGGCCGGCGCGAGCCGCTCGCCGCTCGCCCAGCAGCTGCAGGAAGCGCGCTGGCTGATCCGCAACGCGCAGCAACGCTTCGACACGATTCAACGCGTCGCCGAGTGCATCGTCGCGCATCAGAAGGCCTTCTTCCAATACGGCGAAATCGCACTGAAGCCGATGGTACTGCGTGACGTGGCCGAAGAACTCGGCCTGCACGAATCGACGATTTCGCGCGCGACCGGCAACAAATATATGGCGACCCCGCGCGGCATCTTCGAGTTCAAACACTTCTTCCCGCGCGAGCTGGGCACTGAAAGCGGCGGCACGTGTTCGGCGGCGGCGGTGCGCGCGCTGCTCAAGGAAATGATCGCCGCCGAAAACACGCGTGACCCGCTCTCCGACGTGACGCTCGCGAAGATGCTCGCGGACCAGGGTGTGCTCGTGGCGCGGCGCACCGTCGCGAAGTACCGGCATCTGATGAAGGTGCCGCCGGCGGAATTGCGCCGCCAGATTTAAGCGCGCCGCGCCCTGTCGGAAAGGGCCGCGCACGAGGGCCACGCGAGGCTGTCCGCTCGCGTGGCCCTTTTTCGTATCTGGACGTTTCGTGCGCGCGCCATTACATTGGCGGCTCAAATCGAAACGGGTGAGCGCAATGAAGTACTCGAATCTGGTCGGGCGCCTGCAAGGCAGACGCACGTCGGCGTGGGAAATCCATCGTGTCGCACAACTGGCCGCCGCCGCGGGCGATGACGTCATCGTGCTGAGCGTGGGCGACCCGGACTTCGCGACGCCCGCGCCGATCGTCGAGCGCGCGATCGACGCATTGCGCGGCGGCGATACGCATTACAGCGCGGTGTCGGGCCGCGAGCCGCTGCGCGAGGCGATTGCCGTCGAACATGCGCGCACGACCGGAAGCGCCGCGAGCGCCGCCAACGTGATTCTGACCGCGGGCGCGCAGAACGGCGTGTTTGCCGTGTCGCTGTGTCTGCTCGAAGCGGGCGACGAAGTGATCGTCCCCGAGCCGATGTATCTCACCTATGAGGCTTGCGTGCGCGCGGCGGGCGCCACGCTCGTGCCGGTGCCGGTCGATCCGGCGCGGGCGTTTCACGTCGACTGCGATGCGCTCGAAGCGGCGCTCACGCCGCGCACCAAGGCGATTTTCTTCGCCACGCCATGCAATCCGACCGGCGTGGTGATGCCGCGTGCCGATCTCGAACGCATTGCGCAGCTCGCCTGTCAGCACGACTTGTGGGTGCTATCCGACGAGGTCTATGCGGAGCTCACATTCGAGCGCGAACACGTGAGCATCGTGTCGCTACCCGGCATGGCGGAGCGCACGGTGACGCTCGGCAGTCTGTCGAAGTCGCATGCGATGGCAGGTTGGCGCGTCGGCTGGGCGGTCGGGCCCACGGAACTGATCGAGCATATGGGGCGCCTCGCGCTGGCAATGCTCTACGGTCTGCCCGGCTTCATCCAGCAGGCCGCGTTGACGGCCGTGCAGAACAAGGCGGCGATCGTCGCCGAAATGCGCGAGATCTACCGGCGCCGCCGCAACGTCGTATTCGAGCGGCTACATCGCGTGCCGGGCCTGCGCTGCCTGTTGCCCGAGGCAGGCATGTTCATGATGGTCGACGTCAGCGGCACGGGGCTCGAAACGGTCGATTTCACCTGGCAACTGTTTCGCGCGAAGGGCGTGTCGGTGCTCGACGCGAGCGCTTTCGGCGAGACTGCGAACGGATTCGTGCGCCTCGGCTTCGTGGTGGATGAAGCGCGGCTGATCGATGCGTGCGAGCGGATCGCCGCGTTCGTGGACGGGTTGCGGGTGCGGTGAGGGGGAGTTGACGTTGCGGCATGTGCCGCGCCTGGAGATTGAGGCGCGTGGCCCGTCGTGCCGCGTGTCGTCCCCGCCGCGCACATTCGGCGCAAACCGTTGAACGGTATAATTCACGCACTGCGAGGTAGTGCTTCGACGTTGCGTGTAGAACGTTGGTGGTCCGCTGCCTGCCAGGCTGTCTTTCGAACCGGCTTCCCTCATCGCTGCCCATGCCATTCCTCCCGATCCAGTCCTTCACGCGCAAACGACTCTCCGACGTGGTGTCCGACCAGATCAAGCAGCTGATCTCCGAGGGCACCTTGATGCCGGGCGACCGGCTGCCGGCCGAGCGTGATCTGGCAACGCAGCTCGGCGTGTCGCGCCCTTCGTTGCGCGAAGCGCTGATCCGGCTCGAGGCGGACGGGTATATCGAAACCTCGGGGCGCGGCGGCTTTACGGTGGTCGACGTGACCGCACCGATCATCTCCAGGCCGCTCGCCGAGTTGCTGCTGCAAAATCCGCGCACCAGTGCCGATATTCTCGAGTTGCGCCAGGGACTCGAATCGATTTCGACGGTGTATGCCGCGCAACGCGCCACCGCCGCGGACCTCAAGAAGATCAGCGCGGCGTTCGACGCATTGAAGGCGGGCTCCTTGTCAGGAGATCGCGTGAATCTCGCTGAACTGGACGCCGCGTTTCACCTCGCGATTGCCGACTCGACGCACAACGTCGCGCTGGCGCACGTGATGCACGGCATCCACACGCTGATTCGCGAGGGTATGCGTCAGTATCATCGGTTGATCGACTACGATGACGCGATGGAAAAGCAGTTGATGAACCAGCATCAGGCTATCTACGACGCCGTGATGGCGCGCGACGCGCAGAAGGCGCGCAAGGCGGCCGAGCGTCATCTTACCTACGTGCGCGAGATGTATAAGGACGATGCGGCGAAACCTTCGGCAAGCGCGATCTCGTGATTGCCTGATTGAGTGAGCGCGCGGCACGGGCCAGTCCGCTCACTCCTGCTTTTCCAGTTCCTGTTCCCCGCTTTCCCCGGATTGACACCCACCGGCGACTTCCTTATATTCTTGGTCAGACCAACATGACCAGTCTTACAAATCACCCCAGTACCGCTCCACCGAACGCAAACCGAGCCGCCATGGCTTCGCAGCCCGATTCCACGGTAGAGTAGGCGAGTCCCCGCCGCCGCTTCGTCATTCCAAAGAGAGTATGAAAGTCGCCCTGTTCATCCCCTGCTTCATCGACGCGTTCTATCCCGAAGTGGGCATCGCCACGCTCGAACTGCTCGAACGCTTCGGCATCGAGGTCGACTATCCGCAGGAGCAAACCTGCTGCGGCCAACCGATGGCCAACAGCGGCGCGCACGCCGAGGCAGCCGGCGCAGAGCGTGTGTTCGCGCGTAACTTCGCGGGCTACGACTACATCGTCGGGCCGTCGGCGAGCTGCATTCATCATGTGCGCGAGCATCTGAGCGCGATCGAGCAGACCGGCGACGTGAAGAAGGTCCGCGCGAATGCCTATGAACTGGTGGAGTTTCTGCATGACGTGGTCGGCGCGCGTGAATTCCCGTGGGCCGAGTTTCCGCATCGCGTCGGCTTGCACAACAGTTGCAGCGCGTTGCGCCATCTGAAGGAAGCGTCGGTGTCGGAAATCGCGGCCACGCCATTTTCGAAGCCGCGCGCGTTGCTCGAAGGCGTGAAGGGCATCGAGTTCGTCAAGCCGGCAAGGCCTGACGAATGCTGCGGGTTCGGCGGCACGTTCTCGGTCACCGAGGAACCGGTGTCGGTGCGCATGGGACAGGACAAGGTGCGCGACCATCTGCAGGCGGGCGCCGAATACATCGTATCCGGCGACATGTCGTGCCTGATGCACCAACAAGGCTGCGCGGAACGCATGAAAGCCGATGCGCGCTTCATCCATATCGCGCAGGTTCTCAACGGAGCACGCGCATGAGTCGGATCGATCACGCGAAAGCGGCGGGCGCTTTCATCAAGAAGACCGAGCACGTTGCGTTTCACGACAAGCGTCTGTGGGATTTGCGTGAGAAGCGCGACGCGCAGGCGCACGGCATCGCCGAATGGGAGACGCTGCGCGAACTGGCATCGGGCATCAAGGAACACGCGTTGTCGCATCTGTCCGACTATCTCGAACAGTTTGCGGCGGCGGCTGAGGCCAACGGCGTGGTGGTGCATTGGGCCGCCACCGCCGAGGAGCACAACGCGCTGGTGCACAAGATCATGTCGGAGCGCGGCATGACCACGCTCGTCAAAAGCAAGTCGATGCTCACCGACGAATGCAAGATGCGCGAGTATCTCGAACCGCGCGGCATCACGGTGATGGAGACGGATCTCGGTGAACGCATCCAGCAGCTCGATCATCAGGACCCGAGTCATATGGTGGTGCCCGCGGTTCATAAACTGCGCGCCGACGTCGCCGAACTGTTCGGCCGCACCATCGGCACCGATCCGAAGAACAGCGACATTCACTATCTCGCTGAAAGCCAGCGGATGAACACGCGTCCTTACTTCGTGCGCGAGAAAACCGCCGGCATGACCGGCTGCAATTTCGCGGTGGCGGAGACGGGCACGGTCGTCGTGTGTACTAACGAAGGCAATGCGGATCTGTCGGCGAACGTCCCGCCGCTGCATATCGCGTCGATCGGTATCGAGAAGATCATTCCCAGGGTGTCGGACCTCGGCGTGTTCGTGCGCATGCTGTCGCGCAGCGCGCTCGGTTCGCCGATCACGCAGTACACGTCGCATTTCCGTGCGCCGCGGCCGGGTACCGAGATGCATTACATCCTCGTCGATCACGGCCGCTCGGAGCGCCTGGCGATGGAGGACTTCTGGTACTCGCTCAAATGCATCCGCTGCGGCGCGTGCATGAATACCTGTCCGGTGTATCGGCGCAGCGGGGGGCTGTCGTATGGCGGCACTTACTCCGGGCCCATCGGCGCGATCATCAATCCGACGTTCGATCTGAAGCGCTATAGCGCGCTGCCGTTCGCGTCGACGCTCAACGGCAGTTGCACGAACGTGTGTCCGGTGAAGATCAACATTCACGAGCAGATTTACAAATGGCGCACGGTGATCGCCGAGCGTCATGAAGTGCCGTTCGTGAAGCAGGAGGTGTTGAAGATGGCGGGGCGTCTGCTCGCGAGTCCGACTCTGTATCGCGCAACGGTGTCGTCGATGGGCGGCGCATTGCGGCATCTGCCGAATTTCATGCTGTACAACCCGCTCAATATCTGGGGCAAACAGCGCGAGTTGCCGGAGGCGCCGAAGCTCACCTTCCATGCCTGGTACAAAAAGAATCGTGGAGGCGGCGATGGCAACGCGTGAGGCTTTTCTGGCGAAAGTACGGCAGGCGCAACCAGCGGCGCGGCCGCGTCCCGACGTGCCGTTGTTCGACGCGCCGGGCGGCGATTTGCGCGCCCGGTTTACAGCGGCATTGCAGATGATGGGCGGCGCCTGCGTCGACGTGGCGGCTGCCGGCGACGTGAGCGTGCTGATTCGCGAGCGCTTCGGCGCCGACGCATCGATTGCATCGGCAACGCCCGAGGTGCAGGGCACGCGCGTGCTCGCGGCGGACACGGAGCCCGCTTCGTTGCAGGACATCGACGTCGGCGTGGTGCGGGCGCGCTTTGGGGTCGCCGAAACGGGCTCGGTGTGGTTCAGCGAGCGCGAGTATGTCGTCAACGCGCTGGGCTATATCGTCCAGCACCTGGTCGTGCTGCTCGATCCGGCGCAATTGATCGACGGCTTGCAGGACGTTTACCGGCGCGACGACTTCCGTGCCGCGCGTTATGCGGCGCTCGTCACGGGACCGTCGGCGACGGCCGATATCGAAGGTGTGCTGATTCGCGGCGCGCAGGGCGTGCGCTCGCTGACTGTGGTGTGGGTCGCGCCCTGACGGGACGATCCATCGAACGCGATCGACTCGGTTCCGTCGAATATTCGTTGGCGAGGGGACGTGCAGCCCAAGCGGGGCGGCGTGCGTGTTTCATTGCTCGGGCGCGCCTACGCGCAGAACCCGCCACGGACTTTGCTATCATCACTGTATAAACATACAGGTTATGCAAAAACCCGTGGCAACCGATGCTCGATCAGAACTCCGCTCTGACGTCCCTTACTACCTGCTGAACTTCGAGCGCGCCCTGGCGTGGCTCGCCGCGCGTTACGACGATCTGATGGACGCGCACGAACTGGCGTTCCTCACCGCGTTCGCCGGCTTGCCGCAAGCATCGCGCGCGCTGCTGGTGCGCATGCTGATGCGCAAAGGCGCGCTGTTTCGCGCGAGCCGTCTGGCGTATGACGAGATCGGCTGCCCGTTGCAGGCGGCCGCGCCAATGGCGGCGCTCGGCTGGGTCGACACCGAACCGCAGCTTTCACTCGACGATCTGTTCGCGCTCAGCACGCGCCCCCAGTTGCAGGACATATTCGCCGAAGCCATCGCTTTGATTCCCGGCGCAAAGAGCTTGCGCAAATCCGATCTGCTGGACACGCTGGGGCCGTTTCATGAAACCGGCGGCGGCGCGGAAAATCCCGCACGTCGCCCGCTTGCCGCGTGGCACAGCGGCGCCACGGACACCGTTCTTCACGTCACGATCGCACCGCTGTGCGAGCGGCTTCGTCTGATGTTCTTCGGCAATTTGCAGCAGGACTGGTCGGAGTTCGTGCTCGCCGATCTCGGCGTGTTCCAGTACGAAAAGGTGGCGTTCGGCCCCTCGTCGCGCGCATTCCGGCAACGCGCGGACGTCGATGTTTATCTGGCGCTGCATGCATGCCGTGAGGCGCTGGAGTGGCTGCCCATCGTCGACAGCGCGAGCGCGATCGACGAACTCGTCGCCACGGTGATCGCGATCGAAACGGGAAACCCGTGGCTCGACATGCGTCGCGCGAAACTGCTGTTCCGTATCGGCTACGAGTGCGAGCGGCAGCAGAACTGGACTGCCGCGCTCGCGGTGTATGAGCGTTGCGCGTGGCCTGGCGCGCGTCATCGGCGTATGCGCGTGCTCGAACGCAGCGAGCGTTTCGACGCAGCGTTCGCGCTGGCCTCGCATGCCGCGGCCGCGCCGGAAAGCGAAGAGGAGGCGCAGCGCATCGCGCGCATGTTGCCGCGTTTGCGGCGCAAGCGTGGCGAGCCGGCGCCGCGCACGCCGGCAGCGCGCCCGGTCGAGCGCAATACGCTGGTGTTGCCGAAGCCCGAGACGCCGCAAGCGGTCGAATACGTCGCGCGCGATCATCTGACGTGCGATACCGCGCCGGTGCATTACGTCGAGAACGCCCTGATCAATTCGCTATTCGGTTTGCTGTGCTGGGAGCCGGTGTTCGCGGCGCTGCCCGGCGCGTTTTTTCATCCGTTCCAGCGCGGCCCGGCCGATCTGTATGCGCCGGATTTCCATGCGCGCCGCGCGGACCAGTTTGCCGCGTGTCTCGCGCAACTCGATAGCGAGGCCTATCGCAAGACGATTCTGCGGCATCTGCACAGTAAGGCGGGGCTGCAATCGCCGTTCGTGTTCTGGGGCCTGCTGACGCCGGAGCTTGTCGCGCTCGCGCTCGACTGTCTGCCCGCCGCGCATCTGAAGCTGTGGTTCGAGCGCCTGCTGCGCGATATTCGCGGCAACCGTTCGGGCCTGCCGGACCTGATCCGCTTCTGGCCGGCCGAGCGCCGCTATGAACTGATCGAGGTGAAGGGGCCCGGCGATCGCTTGCAGGACAACCAGATTCGCTGGCTCGCGTATTGCGCGCAGCACGGCATGCCGGTGCGCGTGCTCGACGTACGTTGGGCTGAAGATTGGCACGATGATGCGCAGATGCACGGCGCAGCCGCGTCGGAGACCGTCGCGACGTTCGACAACGGAGCCGCCACATGAGTTACGTGGTGGCCGTGCGCGCAATGTGCGAATTCACCGCGCGGCGCGGCGATCTGGACCTGCGCTTCACACCCGCACCCACCTCGCTCGAAGGCATGGCCGGTCACGCGACGGTGGCAGGGCGGCGCGCAAGCGGCTACGAAACCGAGATCACGCTGACGGGTGCGCATCGCAGCCTCACCGTGCGCGGCCGCGCCGACGGTTACGATCCGGCGGCGAATCGTCTGGAGGAGGTCAAGACGCATCGCGGCGATCTGGAGCGCATGCCCGCCAATCACCGCACACTGCATTGGGCGCAGGCACTCGTGTACGGGCATCTGCTGTGCCGTGCGCGCGGATTGGCCGAGTTGACGGTTGCGCTGGTGTACTTCGACATCGGCAGTCAGAAGGAGACGCTGCTCGCGCAAACGCATACGGCGCGCGAGCTGGAGATATTCTTCGTCGAGCAGTGCGAGTGTTTTCTCGATTGGGCCGTGCAGGAAGAGGCGCATCGCGCGGCACGCAACGCCGCGCTCGGCGTGCTGCAGTTTCCGCACGAGCAGTTTCGCAGCGGGCAGCGCGAGCTGGCAGTGTCGGTATATCGCGCGGCGCGAGACGGTAAGCCCTTGATGGCGCAGGCGCCCACCGGCATCGGCAAGACGCTGGCGACGATTTTTCCATTGCTCAAGGCGTGTGCCTCGGAGCAGATCGACCGCGTGTTCTTTCTGACCGCGAAGACACCGGGCCGGGCACTCGCACTCGGTGCGATCGACACGCTGCAGCAGAGCGCCGCGTCGTCCGGTGCGCGATTGCCGTTGCGAACGCTCGAACTGGTCGCGCGCGACAAAGCCTGCGAGCATCCCGACAAAGCGTGCAACGGCGAATCGTGTCCGCTCGCACGCGGCTTCTACGACCGGCTCGACGCGGCCCGCGATACGGCACTCAACAGCGCACTCGACCCGGCACTCGCGGGCCCGCGCCTCGATCGCGCGGCGGTGCGCGCAGCCGCGCTCGCGCACGAAGTCTGCCCGTACTATCTGGCGCAGGAACTGGCGCGCTGGGCCGACGTCGTGGTCGGCGATTACAACTACTACTACGACAGCAACGCGATGCTGTATGCGCTCACACAGATCAATCAGTGGCGCGTCGGCGTGCTGGTGGACGAGGCGCACAATCTGCTCGACCGCGCGCGGCGCATGTACACGGCATCGCTCGATCAGGCGGCGTTGCGCAACGCGCGCAAAACCGCGCCGGCCAGTTTGCGCAAGCCGCTCGAACGCTTGCAGCGCGAGTGGAGCGCTGTCAAACGCGCGCAGAGCGGCACGTATCAGGTCTATACCGGGATTCCGGGCAAACTGCTGTCGGCCGCGCAGAATCTGATCGGCGCGGTCACGGATCAGCTTGCCGATGCGCCGCTTTCAATCGACGACACCGCGCTGCGTTTTTTCTTCGACGCGATGCACTTCGTCGCGCTGGCCGAGCAATTCGGCGAGCACTCGATTTTCGACGTGACGTTCAGCGCGGACCGTTACGCGCCGCGCGGCAAAACCGGCGCCACGCTCTGCGTGCGCAACGTGATTCCCGCGCCGTTCCTCGCGCCGCGCTACGCGGCCGCGCGCACCACCGTGATGTTCTCCGGCACGCTTGATCCGCAGCGTTTCTATCGCGACACGCTGGGATTGCCGCAGCAGACTCAATGGCTCGACGTCGAAGGGCCGTTTCGCGCGGAGCAATTGCAGGTGCACGTGGCGGGTAATGTGTCGACGCGCTGGCGCGACCGCGAGCGCTCGCTCGTGCCGATCGTCGATCTGATCGCGCGGCAGTATGCGGCGCAGCCGGGCAATTACCTGGGCTTCCTGAGCAGTTTCGAGTACCTGCAGCGGGTGGTCGAACTGATGCGCGAGCGGCATCCGGGCTTGCCGGTCTGGGCGCAGGAACCAGGCATGGACGAAGCCGCCCGCGACGCGTTTCTCGCGCGCTTTCGCACCATGAATCAGGGGGTGGGTTTCGCCGTGCTCGGCGGGGCGTTTTCAGAAGGCGTCGATCTGACCGGTCAGCAGTTGATCGGCGCATTCATCGCGACGCTCGGCTTGCCGCAAATGAACGAGGTCAACGAGCAGATGCGCCGCACGATGGACGCGAGGTTCGGCAACGGCTACGACTACACGTATCTGTATCCGGGTTTGCGGAAGGTGGTGCAGGCCGCCGGTCGCGTGATTCGCACGGAACAGGATCAGGGCGTCGTGCATCTGATCGACGACCGGTATCGCCGGCCCGAAGTGCGCCGCCTGTTGCCGCGTTGGTGGCAGGTGCGGTAGGGGCGATCGGGCGTCGCGGCGCACGGTGTTGTGTGAGCCGCCTGGCGGGTTGGCATCGGGCAGCAGCCCGCGCTGGGCGCATCACAGCGGCCCGGCGCCGGGGCGAACCCGCGTTGGCCCCAAACACCAGGCGCCGTTCACACGTGCTGGATCATGCATGCGGCGACGGCGTCCCCGGATTGCCGGGCGTTCCCGGACCACCTGCCGGTTTCGGATCGACGGGAATCTGGTCCTCGACCGGCGCATCGCCTTTTCGGGTCGCCGCGCTCGACGCCGCATCGTCAACCGGTCCATCCTTCAACGCCGGCCCGGACGAGCCGCCCCCTTCAACCTTCGCCGCCACGCTCTGTGCATCCCACGTCAGCAGATTGCGCTGCGGATTCGCGATCTCGATGCCGCGTTCGCGGAAGCGCTCGACGATGCGCCGGTTGAATTCGCGCTGCACGCCCCAGCGCGCGGTGTCGCGGCACTGCATCTGACCGGCCAGCGTGACCGCGGAGCCGTCCACCGCATCGACGCCCCAGAACGCGAAGTCCGACAGGATGCCGGCCTGAAATTTCTCGTCCTCGCGCAGCGCGGCGCCGATTTCCTTGAGCGTGTTGATCGCCAGATCGACGTCCTGGCCGAACACGATGTTCACGCGCACCGCCGCATTGCCGAGTCCCCGATTCGTGTTGTTCACCGTCGACACCGAACTGAACGGCACGGTGAAGAGCGAGCCGTCGCTGCCGCGCAGCCGCACGGTGCGGATCGACAGATATTCGACCGTGCCGGACACGCCCGCGAGCGTGACCCAGTCGCCGACCTGCATCGCGTTCTCCATCAACAGGAAAATGCCGGTGATGAAATCCTGCACCAGCTTTTGCGAGCCGAAGCCGAGCGCGACGCCGAAGATGCTCGCGCCCGCGAGCAGCGGCCCGATGTTTACGCCGAGTTCGCTCAGGCCGGTCAGCACCACCACTAGCGCGATCACGCAGAAGAGCGCGCTGCGCAGCATCGGCAGCAGCGTGCGCAGGCGCGCGGCGCGCACGAGGTCGCCGCTGGTGGTCCAGCGCTCGAGCCGCCGTTCGACCGAGACGTTGACGATTTCCCACACGATCAGCGCGATGATCGCAGCTACGCCGATAGTGACGAGCGCCGACGCGAACCGATGGCCGATCGTGCCGGCGCGGAACAGATCGACGACGTCGGCGCCCCACACCTGCAACAGCCCCAACGCGGTGACGACGCCGATGACCCAGCTGATCATCCGCCGCAGCAGCGGGTAATAGCGGTAAGCGTGCTGATGCACGAGTGATTTCGCCGACTCGTCCTGCGCCTGGAAGAGCCGCGCCAGCGCGCCGAAGATCACGATCGACGCGAGCCGCGCGCCGACCAGAATCGCCACGGTCCAGCCGCCGACGTGAAGCAGCGCGTGATAGCCGTTCTGCACGTCGAACGCCCACACGAACCACAGCGCCATCACTACGGCGGCCGTGAACCAGGCCCAGGCATCCGCGAACGCATTGGCGAACATTTCCAGCGAGTCGTGCGTGGCCAAGCGCTGGCGGATCAGATCGCCGACCGGTCTTGCGCATTGCAGGATCAGGATCGAGATCATCACGTGACCGGCGAGCGCCACCATCTTCAACAGCGCGAGATGCGCGGCGTCGTTCAGGCCGAGCGACTGCCCGACCTCGGCGAGCGCCACGCCCGCGCCCACCACGCCGACAATCCGCACGATCCAGCGTTGCACGAAGACGGCCCACGCGTCGCCCATGCGCAGCAGCCGCAGACGCGGCGCGGTGGGTTGCAGAAAGAAGTCGCCGATGATCACGATTACACGGCACAGCGCATAGATGTCGATCAACGAATCGAGCGCGCGGTCCTGCGCGGTGCCATCGCTGGTAAATACCGAGATCAGCGCGCTCGCCGCGCCGACGAACACCACGAGCGGCAGCAGGCGCAGCGCCGTGATCAACAGCGCGCGCGGCAGACGCTGCAGCAGCGTCCAGTGGTGAGTGGCTTTGCGTTTGCCCTGGGCTTCGATGACGCGGTCTTCGGCGGAAGCCGGATCGGCCACCGCGGCAGTGCTGACCGCCTGCACTTCGGCTTCGAGCACCGGCGGCACGGGCCCCGTGGGCAGCGGTAAAGGCAGGGTCGGCGCGGCGCCGGGCGTTTGGGCTGCGGGTGGCGCGGCGTCGGTGGGCGTCGTGGCTTGTGTGGCTTGTGCGTCGTCGTCGTCTTCGTCGTTGAATTCGTCCTGCTCGTTGCGTTCGCGGCGCGCGGCGATCGCATGGTATGCGCGGCGCAGCAGACGCCGCGCGAGCCATTCGACCACCAGTGCGGGCACGAGCGCGGCCAGCAGCGTCCACAGGACGTTGACCAGCAAGGCGCGCGCATGCGGGCTCGTCAACTGCCAGTTCCACCACGCGCGCACCGACGTGACGTCGAGCAGCGCGGCGAGCGAGCCGCGCAGGGACTTGCCGAGGTGCATCGCCCAATGCGCGCCCTGACGGGCCATTTGCGACGCGAGTCCGTTGGATTTGAACGCGTCCGGGACGAGGGTGGCGGGACCGCTGGCCGCAGTCGGGGCCGACGCGGCGGCGGGTGCCGAGGCGGCCACGGGCGGCGCGCTCAGCGCGCCGGCTGCGGCGATCGCTTGCAGCGTATCGGCGACTTGCGCGCGGCGTTTCGGGTCGTTGAGCACGGCGAGGGCGTCGCGCGCCTGCTCGGGCGTCAGGCTGACCGCGCTGCCGGAGACCGGTGTCGCGGGCACGGCTTGCGCGGCGGCGGCAACAGCCGGCGCCGCGCCGATAACGAAGAAAAGGAGAAGCCAGACGTGAAATAGTTTGCGCATAGGGTGTAAGGCGGGATACCGGGTGCGGACATTGTGCCGAAACACGGGATAGGTTCGGCGGCGTGACTATGAACCGACACCGGCCGGGGCGTACAAGTTCCGCGGGGGAATCGTGGTTGGGTAAAGGCGGTCGGCTGGGCCTGGGGCGCAACGCGTGCCCTGCGTGAGGTGCATGACAGGCGTAACGATAGCCGATGACAGCATCCATGCCCGGCGGACGGGCGCGAACGGCCCTGCCGATAGGGGTAGCACGAAGCTTGCCCGCTAGACGGAGCCGGTGTCTTCACGGTGTCTTCAGATTGGGCTTGCGTCGCGAAGTGGAGGGATTTCCGGGGATGCGGCAAGCGGGGAGGCGGGGCAAATGGGGAAATGAGGAAATGGGCCAAACGCGGCGGCAAGCACCGGTTAGCGATCTGGCGCCCGACCCTGAAACAGCCGCGTGATCTTTATCACACGGCGCGCGTCGCTCAAACCGGCGCGAGGCCGAACGTCCCGTCGACCACTTCGGTGAAACTGCGCTCTTCGCGCAGAATGAAGCGCCGCGTCTGCGCGAAGCGGAAGTTCTCGAGCGCTTCGGCGTCGCTTCGCAGTCGCGCCCGATAGGTTTCGTAGGCGGCGAGACTATCGAACGTGATCAAGCCCCACGCAATGTCGTTGGTGCCTTCGTGCGGCAGAAAGTAGCCAGTCAGATGACCGCCGCAGCGCGGAATAATACGCCCCCAGTTGCGGGCGTATTCGTCGAAAGCGGCGCGCTGGAAAGGGTCGATCTGATAGCGGATGAAGCAGGTGATCGCCATAGTGAAGCTCCGGATGATGTGCGGCGGGATGAAACCGCATGGAGATCAGTATGGCGGGCGCCGGCCCGCGATGTTTCACGGCACGATGAAGTGTCGAGCGCAAAGGTCCAGCGCCGCAAGCGTCACGGCTCAAGCCACCGAAGACGTTTGCCGCTCGGCTTCGTCGTCGGCGTCCGGGCCGCCGGTCGCGTTCGACGCGCGGCCCGCCGCGGGCTCCTGATGCAGCCGGTTCGCATGCATCAGCCGGTACAGCGTCGCGCGCGAAATGCCCAGCTCGGCCGCCGCTTCGGACAACTTGTAGCCATGCCGCTGCAGCGCATGTTCGACCGCGTCCCTTTCGGCTTTGCTGCGGATTTCAGCAAGCGTCACCGCCGGGCCGTTGTCCGCTTCCGGCAGACCGAGGTCGCTCGCGGTGATGAAGCGGCCCTCGCTCATCACCACCGCGCGCCGCACGCAGTTGATCAACTCGCGCACATTGCCCGGCCACGGATAGTTCGACATCGCGACGATCGCGTCGCTCGACAGCCCGCGCAGTTTGCGCGCGCCGTCCTGCCGGTACATGCTGAGCGCATAGTTGGCGAGCAGCTTGATGTCGCCGCCGCGCTCGCGCAACGGCGGCTCGACGAGGCGCAGCACACACAGCCGGTGATACAGGTCGGAGCGGAAGCGCCCGTCTTCGACCGCCTTGTCCAGATCGACGTGGGTCGCCGAAATGACCCGCGCGTCGACCTTGATCGGCCCGTTGCCGCCAAGCCGCTCGATCGTGCCTTCCTGCAGAAAGCGCAGCAGGACGGCCTGGCATTCGTGCGGCATGTCGCCGATTTCGTCGAGAAAGAGCGTGCCCTCGTGCGCGCTTTCGATCCGGCCGATCTTGCGTTGCAGCGCGCCGGTGAACGCGCCGCGCTCGTGGCCGAACAGCTCGGCTTGCAGCAGGCTCGGCGGAATCGCCGCGCAATTGATCGCGACGAACGCGCGGCCGGCGCGCGGCGAGCGCTCGTGAATCGCACGAGCGGTCAATTCCTTGCCGGTGCCCGATTCGCCTGCGACGAACACCGGCGCGTCGGTCACGCCGCATTTGTCGATGCGTCGATAGAGCTGCTGCATGGCCTCGCATTGTCCGACCATGCCGTGCCGCCCGAGCGAAGGCTCCGGCGCGTCGGGCGCGTGACGCAGGCTCGACAGCCCGTGCGCATGGCCGAGCGCGAACACGAGCCGGTCGTTCAGCCACGGCCGCGTGACGAAGTCGAAGCAGTAATCGAGGATGAAGCGGCTGACCAGTTCGTCTTCAGCCTGGCCGGGGACGATTTGCGCGACCCAATTGGTTTCGACGCGCCGCATGCACGACGCGAGCGCGGACAGATGCTGCGACGTGCACTCGTCGGGCAGTTGCACGAGGCCGACCTTGATATTGCCGCGCTCGATCATGCGCTCGGCGATGGCCGTGCTCTTGGCGTGCACGGCTTGCCAGCCAGACGCCGCCAGAAAATCGACGAGTTGCTGATCGGGCAAGTTCGACACGTACAGAACGGTGCGTTCCGCGTCGACAGGCGTGCAAGTCGTAGTCATGTTACCCCCGGTTCGATGCTGCTCTCAGGACTGCTGTTCAACACATTGGATACACCGGCGGGCGGCGCCGGCCTTCAGTCAACTAAGCCAGCCCGGTCCGCTTGCGCGGATCGGGCTGGCTTGCGTTCAACGTTCAGGACCGGCCGCAGCAGTCCGGCGACGACGCATACGGCAGTGGCAATGATGGGGCATGAAGCGGGCGGCATAAACCGCGAAATGCTGCATGGTGGACCGATAGCGTGAGCGTTCATTGCTGAAACCGCAGCACGCCTTCATCCCCGAATCACAAAACCGTTTTTTGCCTTGATGACCTGAAAACGGCGCTCTAATTGGCGCATGGCTTAAAGATAAGCGAAAGCGCCTGATAGCGCCATACAAACAAATCTGGATTAAGAAATGATTTTCGTGCAATTGGTGCGCTGAGGACGATTAAACAAATCCGGTCAAGCCCTGTTATGAGAGGATTCCCACATAACCGTGCAATCGCGCCGCGCTAAATCGCGATGTGAATTGCATGTCGGCAACGCGGTTCGTCTCATGGTTGCGACATATCGGGCAGGCCTTTGCCAGCGTGAAGCGACGCTTCGGGCGGTGGGTGCTGCTTACCGGGTACGCCGCGCAAACCATGGCCAGTCATGGCCCGCGCGGGTTTGGCGAAATCGCTGGCGAGCGCCAGTTTTCTTCGCGGCGCGGCGGAACTTGGCGCATGGGCGTGTCACGAACGAATCAACCCCCGGCACGGACGAATCCATACAGGGTTGCCATGCAGTGAGATTCACGGCGGCATAAGGCTTCCGGTGGTCATGGCATAGCCATTGCAATAAGCACCGCACGACAAATACGAATGCGTTGCCGACCGGTCCACAGCACGGGGAAAGCTGAGATTGGAAAAACGCCGGCGGCAACACGGACTTCACAAGCCCGGCCGGGGAAGCCAGGTTTGCGAGGTAGCGGCGGGGCCAACTGAACGGAAGTCGATTAAAACGGCTGAATGACCGATACACAGATTTATCTGCATTCCGAACCGGACGACGTGAAATTGACTCGCTATCAGGTCTCTTTACCGACGGACCTGAAGGGGGACATCAATAACGACGAGTGCCGCATTCGCGCCGTTGGCGAGTGACGCACCACCGAACAAGGGCAGGGGCAGCGCCGGCCAGGACCAGCCGGTGCGAAGAAGCGAGGAGAGGCCACAGTCTCCACAGAGAGACACATGTTACGAGGTGGACTGGGTGCCGTGTCCGTGCAGTTGCACGGACACGGACATCTGGACAAGGAAACCTGACAAAGAGGCTCATCTTTCGGGGGCTGTCATGAAGAAAACGATTTGCGAGCCGGACGCCGTCGCGCGGCCGGACCCTTTCGCCGGCGCGGGCGCAACCGGGCTCTCCTATCGCCGGCGTGTCGCGGCGCGACGGCGCGCGCTGTTCGCCGCGTCGCCCGTCGATGTCATGGCGCTGGTGGTTGCCGAGGCGCTCAGGCGCAAGGCCCAGGCCGAAATCCGGCGCGACGCGTTGCGCGACGCGCTCTATGAAATGCCGGCGTCGCCCGAATGGAATACCGACCACGAGCGCGACGCGCAAATCCGGCCAACAGAGTTCGACGAATAACGACGTACAACAACGAATAACAACGAATGAGTCCGCACGCCGACGGGGAGGTCGGCGTGGCCTCCCCAACTGGCGGCCTCAGACCGATGGAGACCCGACATGATCGACATCTTCCTGATGGCCGCCAGCATCGACCACGCGCAGCAGATCGTCGCGCGGCTCGAGGGAAGCGGCGTGCGTTACCGGTTGCGCACGGCCTACGGCTCGGCCCGGCAACTGCGCGCGCACGCGCGCCTGATCCGCAACGCCGATCTGCTGATCGTCGACGACGCCAGTCTGAACACGCGTGAAATGGATGGTGTCGAGGAGGCGCTCGCCTGCTGGCCGGCGCTCGAATGCATGCTGGTGGTGCGCTCGCCGGCCACCGCGTTGCTCGGCGCGGCGATGCGCGTCGGCGTGCAGCACCTGCTGTCGTGGCCGCTCGATCCGCTGGCGATCGCCGCCGCGCTCACCCGGATCGACGCGAGGAAAACCGCGGCCGGGCGGCGCGCGGGGCGAGTGGTGTCGCTGGCATCGAGCAAGGGCGGCAGCGGCACGACGCTGATCGCGGTCAATCTCGCTTGTTCGCTCGCCGCACAGCGTGACCGGCGCGTGCTGCTGATCGACCTCAGCCAGCAATTCGCCGATGCCAGCCTGCTGATGGCCGACAGACCCCCGCCGACCACGCTCGCCGATCTATGTTCGCAGATCGATCATCTCGACGCCGCGTTGTTCGATTCGTGCGTGATGCACGTGCATGCGAACCTCGACGTACTGGCCGGCGCGGGCGACCCGCTCAAGGCCGCCGAGTTGCAGCCCGCGCAGCTGCAGCGGATTCTCGCGCTGGTGCGCGAACGCTACGATGCCGTGCTGATCGACATCGGCCAGAGCCTGAACCCGTTGACGATCCACGCGTTCGATCATAGCGACGCGATCTGCATGGTGGTGCGGCAGACGCCGCTGTACCTGCATGGCGGGCGCCGCATGCTCGACATCTTCAGGGAACTCGGCTATCCGGCCGCGAAGGTGCGGGTGGTGGTCAATCAATACGACAAGAACGCGCAGATCAATCTGCCGACGCTCGAAAACATGCACCCGCCGCATTCGTAAGCGATCAGCACGTTCTCGCCGATCGGCGTATTGAACAGCTCGTGCCACGAGAACGTCACGACATACCCGTCCTGCCCGCGCGCGACGAACACCGTGCGCTTGAACTCGCCCGGCACCTCGTTCGGCAAACCGGCCTCCGCGATCAAAGTCGTCAGGCGCACGCCACGGTACGCGTCGACGCTGCGGATGAAACGGTTCGTCGTATAGCAACGCAGATCGAAAGCCGTGGCCGTCACGCTGTCGTAACGCCGAAGCGCTTCGAGGCTGAGCGATAGCGGACGCTGAAACCGTCCGCTCAGCACGAGCGCACCGTCGACGGCGGGCGCGGTAATCACATTCACACTATCCATACGCGGTTATCTCCAGCATCGACGCCCTGGCGGCCTGTTCATTCGCTATGTCCGTGTGTATATTACGCTGCGATGGCGGCAGCCGTGTGCATCAACGCGTCAATACGCGGTATACCGCCACGCATATCGGCCGTTTCACCGTCGCCGGCGTGACGCCTGGCATTCGTGCAAACGACGGCATGCGGTCCGCTAAACCGGCCATGTCACGGCAGAACGCAAGGCACCGTAATGGCGTCGTAATGTGACGCTTTCAAATAACGCATCGGGGTTATCGCATGATTCGCAAGCTGCTCGCTTCTCTCGTGGTCGTCACCGGCATCGTGACGGCTGCGCCCACCTTCGCGCAGAACTCGGGGAACAACACGGTCAACGTGCTGTACGCCGGTTCGCTCGTCAACCTGATGGAGCGCAGCATTGGCCCCGCGTTCGAAAAAGCCACCGGTCAGCAGTTCCGCGGCTATGCGGCGGGCTCGAACAAGATCGCCAACGAGATCAAGGGCAAGCTGCGGCGCGGCGACGTATTCATCAGCGCGAGCCCGAAGGTAAACGGCAGCCTGATGGGCGAGGCGAACGGCGATCACGTCACGTGGTACGTGAATTTCGCCGAATCGCCGTTGATGATCGGCTATAAGCCGCAGAGCAAATTCGCGTCGCAATTCAAGAGCAAGCGTTGGGACCAGGTACTGCAACAGCCGGGTATTCGCATCGGCCGGACCGATCCGAAGCTCGATCCCAAAGGCGCATTCACAGTCGAAATGATGACGAAGGCGGCCGAGCTCTACCATCAGCCGGACCTGGTCGAGAAGACGCTCGGCGCGCCGGAAAATCCCGCGCAGGTGCTGCCCGAGGAAACGCTGGTGGGCCGTCTGCAATCGGGCCAGCTCGATGCAGGCTTTTTCTATTCGACCGAGACGTCCGACCTGAAGATTCCGGCGATCCACCCGGCGCCTGAATTGCAGGCCAAAGCCAGCTACACACTGACGATCCTCAACGACGCGCCGAACCGCCCCGGCGCGGTCAGCTTCGTCGACTTCCTGCTGAGCGAGCAAGGCCGCGCCCTGCTCAAGCAGCATGGCGTGGACGTCGTCAAACCCGTCGTGAGCGGCAACGTGCAGTCTATGCCGCCATCGGTGCAAGCCGTCATCGACGCCGCCACGCACTGACGCGGTGAAGCGCGCCGCTGCGCGACCGCTGCTGTGGCTGGCGGCGCTGCTCGCTATCTATCTGTGCGCTCCGTTCGTCGCGAGCGTGCCGCAACTCGGCGCCGCGGATTGGGCGAACGTCGACTGGCGCGCGACGTGGTCGGCGGTCGGCGTGTCGGCGGCGAGCGCCACGGCGGCCTCGTTCGCGATCCTGTTGGGCGGCGTGCCGCTCGGCTATTTCCTCGCGCGGTCGAGTTCGCGCAAGATGGCGCTGCTCGGCTTCGTCGTGCAGTTGCCGCTGGCGCTGCCGCCGCTCACGAGCGGCGTGCTGCTGCTGTTTCTGCTTGGGCCCTATAGCGGCATCGGCCGCCTCACCGGCGGCGGGCTGACGGATTCGTTCGCCGGGATCGTGCTGGCGGAAATCTTCGTGGCCGCGCCGTTTCTGATCATCGCCGCGAAGTCCGCATTCGCCTCGGTCGATCCGGTGCTCGACGACGTCGCCGCCACGCTCGGCCATCATGCCGGCGGCCGTTTTTTCCGCGTGATGCTGCCGGTGGCCTGGCCGGCGATTCGCGCGGGACTCGCGCTCGCCTGGCTGCGCGCATTCGGCGAGTTCGGCGCGACCGTGATGGTCGCCTATCACCCGTATTCACTGCCGGTCTACACGTACGTGGTGTTCGGCGGCCAGGGGCTTCCGGCGATGATGCCATTGCTGCTGCCCACGCTCGCGATCGCGATACTCTGCGCCGCGTTGTCGATCTACAGCCTTCGGCAAAAGCCCGCGCCCGACCAGACCGAAAACGGCGACGACACGCTCGAACCCGGCACGGATCTCACCGCGAGCCGCGGCGACGCCGACGATCGCCGCCTCACGTTCCATCTGCGCCGTCAGTTGGGCGCCTTCGATCTCGACATCGCGTGGACGCCGGCCACCCGGCGTCTCGCGATCATCGGGCCGTCGGGTTCGGGCAAATCATTGGCGCTGCGTCTGATCGCGGGGCTCGAATCGAACGCGTCGAGCACCGTGCGGCTCGGCGCGACCGAGTTGCATACGCTGCCGCCCGAGCGCCGCCAGATCGGCTACATGCCGCAGGATTACGGCCTGTTTCCACACATGAGCGTGGCGCGCCAGCTCAGCTTTCCCGTCGATGCCGACGCCGCCAGCGCACGCTACTGGCTCGATCATCTCGGCCTCGCGCCGCTGGTCGGACGGCTGCCGCATCAGTTGTCGTTCGGTCAGCGGCAACGGGTGGCGCTCGCGCGCGCGCTCACGCGGCATAGCGAACTGCTGCTGTTCGACGAGCCGTTCGCCGCGCTGGATACGCCGCGGCGGCGCCGCCTGCAACAATCCTTGCGGGCCTTGCAGCGCGAGATCGCCGCGGTGACGATCATCGTCACGCACGATCCCGATGAAGCCGCGCTGCTGGCCGACGAGGTGCTGGTGGTCGAACAGGGGCGCGTGTTGCAGGCGGGCGCGATCGCCGACGTGTTCGAGCGGCCGGCTTCGATGCGGGTGGCCGCCCTGCTCGGCTTGCACAACGTCGGCGAAGGTTCGGTGAGCGCGGCGGGCGAGGTGCAGATCGCTCCGGGCTTGACGGTGGCAACGGCCAACCTGCCCTCCCTTGCCGCCGCAGGCCAGCGTGTCATGTGGCGCGTGTCGTCGCATGCGCTGGCCGTGACGCCGCAAGGCGCGCATGCCGGGGTCGTCCAGTCGGTCGAATTGCGGCGCGGCGAGCGCTATGTTCGCGTGAATATCGCCGGGGTGCGCTTCGACCTTGCCAGCGAAGACGCCGGTTTGCGCGAGGGTGCGGCATGCCGGCTCGACATCCGCGCGGCGGGTGTGAACATCTGGGTCGCGGCGTGCGGCTCGCGTCAGGCTTCGTCCGCGTGAGCGCGGTTCCTGATTTCGGCGAGCGAGGCATCGACCAGTAGCTTGCCGGACTCGAACACCGTCACGAGCGCTTCGTCCCACTCGCCCGCGACGGTGTGTTCGTCCCACGCGACGGGCAGCGTGAGCGTCCGGTACTCGCCCGTGCGGCGATGTCTCAGCAACGTCAGGCGTCCTTTCATCGAACGCTTCGCGGCATCCGTGACCGGGTCCTTGCGCACGTCGTGCCACTCGCCGCCAAGACGGATTGCGGAACACTTCATCGCGAAGCGCTGCGTGTCGCGGTTGATCTGCTGCAACAGCGCCCCGCCCATGCCGAATACGATGTTATCGGCCGCGAAGCCGGCCTCGTCCATTGCGGCGAGGATCGTCGCGATCGAATCGGGGTTCACGCCGTCGCCCTGAATCACGCGCACGTTGTTGAGCACGCGCCGGCCCTTGCTGTTCACCACGGAGCCGAACGACGCGTCGAGCGCGCGCAGCGTCTGCAACACGATCGCGCGCGGATCGCCGGAGTCGGGGCGGATCACGAGGGTGGCGCCGGAATCGAGCACGGCCTGTTTCAGCTGCGTGCCCCATACGTCGAGCGCGGCAAACAGATCGTAGGAATCGGACACCACCGAGACGATCGCGCCCGGCTTGCCGAAGCGCGCGATCATGTTGCGGAACGCGTCGGTCTCGCGCTCGCGGCCCCACGACGTGATGGTGCTATGCTCGGCGGCCGGCACGGAAAACGCGGCCATCGTTTCGTTGTAGTAGTGGTTCGCCGCCGCCACGCCGAGCACCGTGTCCGAACCCATGAAACTGACCAGATGCGCGGCGCCGCCGATCGCCGCCGACTCCGCGCTCGACACCCCACGCGCGCCGAAATCGTGCAGCTTGAACGGCAATTGCGTGAGGTCGTCGCTGCTCTTTTGCAGGTAGGCACGGATCGTTTTGCGCAGATGCCAGCTTTGCGTCGCCACCGTGATCGGATACCACACGCGCAGCAGCATCG
Source organism: Paraburkholderia strydomiana (assembly GCF_046030495.1). GTDB lineage: Bacteria > Pseudomonadota > Gammaproteobacteria > Burkholderiales > Burkholderiaceae > Paraburkholderia > Paraburkholderia strydomiana_A. The sequence goes on along the minus strand of NZ_JAQQCJ010000013.1, from coordinate 198,909 downwards.
TCTCCAGATAGGAAGCGAGCCAGAACACCTGCGGGTCGTCGCATTCGACCGTGACCAGCACGTTGTGCGTCGGCACCACCGAGCCTTCCGGCACCGCGCGAATCCGCACCGGCAGATAGCCGCCGCACTGCTCGACGACGTAGCGCCAACCCGCTTCGTTGAACGGCTCGCCATGCGCGCTGAAAAACGCTTTGGCCTGCTCGATCATGGCCGGCGTGACCGGCCGGCACAGGTATTCCTTCAGCAGCATTTGCAGACCGAAGAACAGCGTGCGCTCATAGCGCCCGCCGCGCGACTCGATGTACGAGAACATCGCCGACGCTTCGGGTGGATATTGCAGATAGTGCGAGGCCTTGTACGAATCCGTGTTGAGAATCGGATTGGACAGGATCGACGCGATGTCGCCAGCGCTCACGTGAGTTCCCCGGGGTAATCGAACGGATGCGGTTCTTTTACCATACACCGTCAAAATACCCCTGCAACCGGCCGCTCAAAGCACCGCTTCAAAGCCCCGGCTTCAATTGCGGCGGCAGATTCGGCCACGTGGCCAGCAGCCGGCCGATCACGCCCTTCCGGCGTTCGGCGATAGCCGGCAACAGCATGTCGGCAAGCAGGCCGATGCCGTGGGCGAGCGCGCTGTCGCGCGCCAGCGTGACGAGCGGCACGCCACGGCACAGCGCCTCGTTGACCTGACGGTCGTCGCGCGGAAGCTGATGCGCGACTTTCGCGCCGAGGGTCTCGATGCCGAAGACGGCGCGCCGATTCTGTTCTCCGGCTCGGACCTCCTGCCCGCACCGCGTCACGTCAAACGGCTCGCGCGGATCGAAGCGCGGGTTTTGAGCTGATACGTTGGACCTGACGCGTGTGCGCGGGAGGCTGGCGTAATATGGTCGGCTCTTCATCATCGCGTTGCCGCCATGTCTGACGATCCGCTTGCACGCGCTGCTCGTGCCGCACCGCCTTCGGGGGTTGGCGCGTGCGATGCCGAACCGCTGTCGTTGCCGCTCGACCCGCTGGGCGCCGCGTGCATGGGCAAATGGCTGGATGCAGCGACGGATGCGGCCAGCGCCGACACGCGGCTTTTCGCCAAGCTGATCGCCGCGCGCGACGCGCATGACGAACTCGCCTTGCTCGGGCTACAGCCACGCGAGTGGCATACGCTGTTGGCGCGGCATTTCACGCATGCGGCCGAGGCGGCATTGCCGCGCAACGTTGGCATGAATGCCAACGCCAACGAACACATCGCCTTCGTCCACTCGCTCCACGCACTCCTGCTCACCCACGCACGCCCCACCGTCCACGCCGACGATGCGCACTGGCTCGCCACGATCATCGCCCACGCCTGCCTGCGCCCCGACCACCTATGGCGCGACCTCGGCCTCGCCGGCCGCACCGAGGTCACGTGGATGCTGACGCGCTACTTCCCCACGCTCGTCGTGCTGAATGTCGCTGACCTGCGCTGGAAAAAATTCCTCGCCGCCCAGCGCGCGCTTTCGTTGGGCTTGCAGCCCGGCCCCGCGCCGGGTTGCCCTGGCTGCGAAGCCTACGGATATTGCTTCCCGCCACCACGTTGAAAGCCGTTCGGCCAGGGTGGCAGCGCGAAGCGGTTCGTGTATGCTTTCGCGCATGGCTGACACAGCAAAAACCAAACCCGCAGCGGCTAAGAAATCCCTGCATAAATCCGCGAAGCCGCGCCCCGAAGTGCGCTTCCGGATGCGCATTCGCAGCGCGGATGCCGTCGCACTCGGGCCGGGCAAAGTCGATCTGCTCGAAGCGGTGCGCGAATACGGGTCGATCTCAGCGGCGGCGCGCAGCCTCGACATGTCGTACCGGCGCGCCTGGCTGCTGATCGACGAATTGAACCGTTCGCTCAAGTCGCCGGCCACGCATTCGGAGCAGGGCGGTCAGAGCGGCGGCGGCTGCACGCTCACGCCGGTCGGCGAGTCCATCATTCGCCTGTACCGCGATGTCGAAGAAGAGGCGCAGCGAAGTTGCGCGAAGCAGATCGCCGAGTTGACGCGGCTGATCCGTTCCTGAGCGGCGGCCCTTGGCGGCCCTCGCGATTCTTGACTCAGCGCGCCTCGCGCTCAGCCGTGCCGCAGGCAAAACGCCGACGGCGCAGGGTTGCCGAGTTGAGCGAGATGGTCGGGATGCAGCCGCGCCATCAATTCGACGAAGCTCGCCACGCTCGCGGTACGCACCGGGTGATAATCGATTCGATGGCGCTCGCAGACCCGTTTGAGCGTGTTCATCGAATCGTGATCGATGCAGTCCACCGGGAACACGACGATATCCGCACCGGGCAACGCGGCGGCAAGCAGTCCCTTGCGATCCTCGACGCCGCCGTCGTGCACTACCAGATCGCCGCCGGCCGCTTCCACCAGCCGCTTGAGCGCGGCATTCGAGCCGGGCCGGCCGCCCACATACACGATCCGCTTGCCGTGCACGCTATCGAGGCTCGCGCGGCGCGTACCGGCTCCGCTCGCGGTGTCGGCCGCGTCGACGGTGGCGCGCTCGAGCGCATCACATTCGCTTTGCACCAGCTTGAGCTGCGCCAGCGCCTTGTCGCGGCTCTTGCGTAGTGCAAGCGCCGCGTCCTGTTCCTGAAGCGTGCGCTGTTCCGCCGCTTCGCGGCGGCTGGTGTGCAATGCGACGCGTTGATCGGCGTCGGCCAGCTTGTTGCGCAGCTGCTGGACTTCGGCTTCCAGCCCGGCGGCATCGGCGGCCATGGGGCGGCAGGCTTGCGCGGTGAGTTGCGCGAGCTGGGCGTTCAGCGCGGCGATCGATGCATCGCGCTCCATGCCGAGTTCGTGCAGACGGCCCTGTTGCCGCTCGATTTTCTCCTTCAACGCGGCATTCTCTTCCTCCAGCGCAACCAGCCGGCGAATATCCGCGCGATTGGCCGCGCCCACCAGATGCGACAGCATGTGCAAGTCACCGAACGCCTTCTGGCGCACCGGCATGGTCGTAAGGGGATGCGTCATCAACGCCCAGTAAGCGGGCGGTATGTCGCCGCTTTTCAACGCTTCGCCCCAGAGTTCGAGCAGATCGACGTCGTCGGCGGCTTTGTCGAAGCGGCGGATCGCCGCCGCATAGCGCTCGTCGAGCAGCTTGTGCAGGGCTTTGGCGGCGGGGCCGCCTTCGATCGCGAGTTCGACTGCCGAGTGATGAATCTCGAGATCGCTCGCGTTGCGCCGGTCGAGACCGGTGAATTTGGGCACCAGCTTGCGCAGCTCGTGCGTGCTCAAACAGGTGCCGATGATCGAACAATGCAGATGACTGTCGAGTTCGGTGAGGCGCGCGCGCCGTCTCGTGTTCGGAGGCGAGACGTTGGCGGGCGTGCAGCAAGGATCGACGGCGCGGATGCCGGCGCCGGCAAGCTCGTCGCCGGACAGTTTCAGACGCGAGGGCTGGGCAAGGCGAAACGGGGGCGTGTTCATGGGCATCTCGAATCCGGTTCGGTGTCAGGCAGGCTCGACGCGCACAGATGGCGCGTGGCGCACGCTCCGCTCGCTGCGCGAGCGCGCGTCGCGATATATTCACGAAGATATAACGGTCGACAAAAAAAAGCGCTCATGGGCGGCACCGGCGGATCAATCGTTTGCACGCGCGACGCTCCGCTCCGCGTTCGCTTTGCCTGGAGTGGACGCGGCCGCCGCCGTATTTCGCGCGATACGGCGCCTGCCGGCGATGGCTGGGCCCGTACCGCTGTCAGCACGTGCATGCTGTTCCAGCACATGGCCCACGCACAGACCGATAAAGGCCGCGTCGAGCCGTTCGAGTTCCGCCACCACCTTGCGCAACGCGGCCACGTCGTTGCTGAACACATCGGAGAAAATGGCGTCGCGCAACTGTTCCGCCGGGCGCGCGTCCTCGATGGTCGCCTTCAGTTCGCGCAGACGGGCGAAGCCTGCGGCGCGTGCCTGCTCGGCGAGGATCGACAGCAACTGGTTCAGCGAGTGCGAGCCCGACGTGCCCACCGACGCGAAATTCAGGCGGTCGTCGGTGAGCATCAGGACGAAGCGCTGCACGCTGCCATACAGTCGCCGATAGGCATCGACGACATCACGGATCGATTCGGCCCGGCCGCGCTCGGACGCCGAGCGCACCGCAACGAGGGTCGACGAAATCTCGTTCGCAAAGGGTTGACCACGCTCCGCGAGGTCGGACAAAGGGGATCGGCTGCGCACCGCTGCTGGCTCCTGCTGGTTCGTTGTGCTTCGTCGCATGCGGACGGAAGGCCCGAAAGACGCTTCTCACGCATGTTGCAAAGCCTACCGTGATATTCGACAGGATATAACGAAAGAAGGCCAGCGTGTTGGAACCGGGACCCGCGTCGTGGCTTTATGCGCGGCCTTTGGCGGCTTTGACGTTGCGCGCGAAGGCGAGAAACGCGTTGACCGCGGGCGCCCGTTCATACTTGCGGGACGCGATGGCGATCTCCGAGGCGATCGGCTTCCCGGCGATCTCGCGGTACACGACCCCGGGCAACGCGATGCAGTCGGCGAGCGTATGCGGCACGACGGCCACGTTGCCGCCGAGCGACACGCACGCGAGCACCGCCGCGAGCGTGCCGGGACGCGGTCCGAGCCGGGGCGCGAAGTGTCCGCGCCGCGCCACTTCGAAGGTCCCGGCTTCCTGCTCCGGCAGCACGAAACACTGGTCGCGTAGTTGCGCGGGGCGGATGCTGGCCGCGCCCGCGAGCGGACAATCGGCGGGCAGCGCGAGGACGAAGCGGTCGCGGTGCACGGTGGTGGCCTGAATGCCGTCGGCGAGCGGCATGGGCGGGCGCACATAGGCGGCGTCGAGCTGGCCGTCGCGCAGCATCGCGGCGACGCCGTCCATCGGCACCTCACGGATCGACACGTCGACACCCGGATGCGTACCGCGAAATCCGCCGACCGCTTGTTGCAACACGCCCGCATACGCGGCCGACGCCACATAGCCGACCTCAATCCGCCCGAGTTCGCCGCGCTCGGCCAGCACCGCGCGCTCCTCGCCGCGCGCGAGATGGTCGAGCGCGACGAGCGCTTCGGCGAGATAGGCGCTGCCCGCCGCGCTCAACGCCACCGAGCGCTTCGTGCGATGAAAGAGCCGCACGCCAAGCAACCGTTCGGCATCCTGAATCAATTTGGTGAGCGACGGCGCGGCGATGCCGAGCTCGTCTGCGGCGCGCGAGAAGTGGAGCTGCCTGGCGACACAGACGAAGGCATGTATATGACGGAGTTCGAGTTGCCTCATGTTTTTCTGTCTTGCAAATAACGTTAATTATTTTGTGATTCTATGCCAATGACAGGAAATAGACGCATCGCTACCATGACGTGACTTCGATCCGTCAATGCCTACCCGTACGTCTACCCGTATGTCATCTGTTTCCACTCAACCTGCTACGCCTGCGCAACCGCCTGCCGCCAATCCCGCATTCGTCCTGGCCACCGCGTCGGCCACTTGCGCGTTGATCGTGCTCGATACCAACGTCGTGGCCGTCTCGTTGCCGTCGATTGCACGCTCGTTCCACGCGAGTTTCGCCGACGTCGAATGGGTGGTCAGCGCATATATGGTTGCCTTCGCCGCCTGTCTGCTGCCCGCGGGCGCGCTGGCCGACCGCGTTGGCCGCAAGAAGATGCTGCTGCTCGGGCTCGCGGTGTTTTTCGGCGCGTCGCTCGGATGTGGGCTCGCGCCTTCGGCGGCTGTGCTGAACATCGCGCGCGCGGTCAAGGGCGTGGGCGCCGCGATGTTGCTCACCGCGGCGCTCGCGGTGATCGCCAACACTTTTCACGGCGGGCCCGCACGCGTGCGCGCGTGGGCCGTGTGGGGCGCGTGCATGGGCGTCGCGACCACGGTGGCGCCGCCGCTGGTCGGCGGCGTGGTCACGCAATGGCTCGGCTGGCGCTGGATCTTCCTGCTCAATCTTCCCGTGTGCGCGGTGCTCGCGTGGTGCGCGTCGCGCGTGCTTCGTGAGTCGCGCAATCCCGCGCCCGGTCCGCTCGATGCCGCCGGCAGCCTGCTGTTCGGTCTCGCGCTGGCGCTCGGCATCTGGGCGCTGATCGAAGTGCCGGCCGACGGCCTCGCGAGTTGGGCCACCGGCGCGCGGCTCGTGGCGTGCGCGCTGCTGTTCGGCGCGTTCATCCAGGTCCAGCGGGTGCGCGCGCACGCGATGGTCGACCTCGCGTTGTTCCGCCAGCCGCGCTTCGTCGCCGCCGTGCTTGCGATGTTCGGCTACGCCGCCTGCGCGCAGGTGATGATGACCTTCCTGCCGCTGTATTTGCAGAACGCGTTCGGTCTGTCGGCGGTGGCGGCAGGCGTCGGCATGCTGCCGTTCGCGCTGGCGATGGTGGTGGGGCCATACGTCGGCGCGGCCCTCGGCAAGCGGATTCCGGCGATGACGCTGCTCTCGGCGGGCTTGCTGCTGATCGGCCTCGGCAACCTGCTGACGGCATCGGTGGCGAGCCGCGAACGTTATGCATGGGTCGCGCTCGGGATGATCGTCACGGGGCTCGGCGCCGGCATGCTGAACGGCGACACACAGAAGGCCATCATGGCGTGCGTGCCGCCGGAGCGCACCGGCATGGCGTCGGGCATCAGCACGACAACGCGTTTTACGGCGATCGTCACGTCGGTCGGCGTGCTCGGCGCGGTGCTCGCGGCGCGCACGCATGCGGCCTTCGTCGGCGCCACGCCGCTGACGCCGGGCGTGAAAGCCGCACTCGACGCCGGTTTCATGTCGCGCATGCTGGCCGGCGACACCGCAAAGGCCACCGCGAATCTGCCGCCCGGCCTGCGGGCCGCGCTTATTTCGGCCGCGCACGCAAGCTTCGCCGATGGTTTCGCGGCCGCGCTGTGCGTGGCGGGTCTGCTTGCCGCGGCACTCGCCGCGGGCGTCTGGCTGCTGGCGGGCAGGGCGGAATCGGTGCGGGCAGCAGAGATGGCGTCGAACGGCTAGGGAAATACCGTCGCCCCATTCGCGTCGTTTTCCGCTATCGTGTGCGGCACGCTTGCCGAGGCATCCTCGCGGGCGCTTCTTCGAACGCACGACACGTAAAACAATGAGCCATCCGAACACCGAACTGATCGAACGTTTCTACACCGCGTTTCAGCGACGCGACGCCGAAACGATGATCGCCTGCTATGCCGATGACGTCGTCTTCAGCGATCCCGCCTTCGGCGAGCTGTATGGCGACGAAGTCCGCGACATGTGGCGCATGCTGGTGGCGGGCGCGCAGGAGTTCTCGCTGACATTCGGCAGCATCGAGGCGGACGACCATAAGGGCAGCGCGCATTGGGAAGCCGGCTATCTGTTCAGTCAGACGGGCCGCCCGGTGGTCAACCGGATCGACGCGCGCTTCGTGTTCCGCGACGGGCTCATCACCGAACATCGCGACAGTTTCGATCTGTGGCTATGGATGCGTCAGGCGATGGGCGTGCGGGGCACGCTGCTCGGCTGGTCGCCGCTCGTGCGGCGCATGCTCAGGGCACAGGCGCGCCGTGGCCTCACCTCGTATCGGAACCACCATAGCCGCTCCTGAGGCCGGATCGGGCGCGATGTGCCGCATGGCGCGCTTGCTATGATTCGTTCGGTTGAACCCGTATTTTTCAGGCCGAAGAACAGGCAGTGAGAGGGAGTGCTATGCCAGTAGTGGATGCCGCATGGGAAGAGTGGCTGAACAGCAATGTGGCGCGCGGTTGCAGTCCGGATTCGATGATCGAGGCGATGGTGCAGGCCGGGTTCGCCAGCGAAGCGGCGCACGTTGCCGTGCATCACGCGTTTGGGCAGAAGCCGACGGATTCCGCTTCCATGGCCGCAGCCGTAGCCGCGACCGAGGCCGCGCTCGCCAAAGCCGAACCGCACACGTACCTGTACGACGCGTCGCCGGTCGCGCGCGGCAACGTGATCCGCGCGTACGATCGCGACGTTCGCGTGCTGATGCGCTGCGAACGGCCGCAGGTGATCGTGTTCGCCGATGTGCTTTCGCCCGATGAGTGCGGCGAGATGATCGAGCGCTCGCGTCATCGGTTGAAGCGTTCCACCACGGTCAATCCCGACACCGGCAAGGAAGACGTGATCCGCAACCGCACCAGCGAAGGCATCTGGTATCAGCGGGCCGAAGATCCGTTCATCGAGAAGCTCGACCGGCGCATCGCGAGCCTGATGAACTGGCCGGTCGAAAACGGCGAGGGTCTGCAGATCCTGCACTACGGCATGACCGGCGAATACCGCGCGCATTTCGACTACTTCCCGCCCGATCAACCGGGCAGCGCGGTGCATACCGCACAAGGCGGCCAACGCGTGGCGACGCTGGTGGTCTATCTGAATGACGTCCCTGACGGCGGCGAGACGACGTTTCCTGAAGCGGGCTTGTCGGTCGCGGCGCGGCAGGGTGGCGCGGTGTATTTCCGCTATATGAACGCTCAGCGGCAACTCGATCCGCTGACGCTGCACGCCGGTGCGCCAGTGGTCGATGGCGACAAATGGATCATGACGAAATGGGTGCGCGAGCGGGCTTACGGTTGATGCCGCGCCAGTAGGCCACCGCAGTCAATCAACTCAGTCGATCAACTCAGTCGATCAACTCAGTCGGCCGCCTGACGGCCGGCGGCATTGGCGCTCGAGCCGGCGAACAGTTGCCTGAACGCGTCGCGGCCGGATGCGTAACCCATGCGCAGGATCATCAATCCGATCGCCGCGCCGGCGATGTGATCCAGCATCGGCAGACCGGCCAGGCTGCCTGCGAGACCCAGCGTCGCGACGAGCGCCGACACCGCGTCGACGCGAGCATGCCATGCGCTCGCCTGCAGAAGCGCCGAGCCGGTGCGTCGGCTTTGCGCGCGCAGGTAGCGGAACAGCGTTTCCTTGGCGACCATCACGAAGCCGCTGACAGCGAGCGCGCCGGCATTCATCGCGTCGTTGCCGCTCAGTGTCGCGGTCTGCGCGACGCTGCCCCAGAGCATTTGCACCGCGGTGAAGATCAGGATGACGGCGATAAAAAGCGAGGCCAGCGCCTGCTCGGTGCTGCTGTCGGTGTTGTGAGTGTGTGCGTGATCTGCGTTGCGCGCCCGGGCGCCGAGGTGTTTCGCGCTGAGGTACAGCACCAGCAGCACGATGGCGTCGGAGGCCAGGTCACTCAGTGTGTGGATGCCGTCGGCGAAGAGCCCGTCCGAGTGCGCGGTGATGCCGAGGGTGATCTGCATCGTCGAGAGGAACGCATTGAGCAGCGCGCTGGCGGAGGCGGCCTTAAACAAGACGGCCGCCGTTCAGGATGGAATCGCGATCGTGGCTGTTGCGCTCGATGGGGTGCATGGTCTTTGACGGGTTCTGTTTGTCGCAGCAAGGTAACCGTCGAGCGTGGCACGCACATGACAGCGCCGAAACCGTGGGATTGCCAGGCGAGGCAGGTGCGTGGTGGCGTTGCGTTGCGCGTTGCCAATGAGACAGCGGCGAGGCGTGCTTGCCTGCGCCGCGCTCACGCCGCCTTCAGACCCGCTCAGCTTGTCTCAGGCACTCGTCCTGTAGACGTCCGGGTTATGCAGCTCCATATAGCGCTCTGGATTCGCCAGTGGCGTAAAGCCGTGGGGCTCGTAGACATGATGCGCGTCGGACGTCACCAGCACGATTCTTCGCAGACCCTTCAGCGACGGACTTGCGAACACGTATTTCAGCAACGCGGACGCATAGCCGTTGCCGCGATGCTCGGGCAAGACGAACACATCGCACAGGTAGGCGAACGTCGCTTCGTCGGTGATCAGGCGCGCGAACGCGATCTGCTTGCCGTCGATATAGCCGCCGAAACATAGCGAGCCCGCGACGGCCCGCTTGAACGTTTCGCGTGGCATCCCCTGCGCCCACGCTGTTTGCTGCGAGAGGAACGCATAGACCATCTCGATGTCGAGATCCCCCTTGTTGCTGGAGATCGTCAGTTCGTCTGCTTGCACCGGATGTCTCCTTGTGGGATTGATCGAGAGGTCGAAGGAAGTGGCAATGCGGGAGGGTGCCCGGGCTTCGTCCAGTGTTACCGGCATGGCTATGCCGACGCTTGCATGAGCCGCTCACGCAGTCTTTGCCGCGCAGTCCAGAACTCGTCACTAGCCAACCCTTCAGCCTTTCGCCGGCCCCTCGCTGCCGCGCGAGCCGCCGCCGATGCTCTGCCCGGCGTCGCGTGCCAAACCCATATAACCGAACACGGACACCAGCGTCAGCACACCCGCAAACAGAAACGCGAGACGGAAATCGTCGAGCGTGAAGACGTGGCCGCTCGTCTCGCCGCTCAAGTGCGCCGCCACCCGCAGCGAGACCGCGCCGAATGCGATGCCCAGACCGATCGTCATCTGCGCCGCGGCGCTCCATAGGGTGCTCGCCGCGCTCATCTGCGCCTGCGCGACGTCGGCGTAGGCCAGCGTGGCGAGCGTCGAGAATTGCATCGAGCGCGCGACGCCGTACACGAACACGACGAACAGCACCAGCGCGAGCGGCACGTCCGGCGTCAACAGTCCGCACGCGATGATGAACACGCCGGCCACCGTGACGTCGACGATCGACACCATGCGGAAACCGTAACGCCGCAAAATCCGCGTGGTGAGCGCCTTCATGCCGAGGTTGCCGAGCGCGCTCGCGAGCAGCAGGAGCCCGGATCTGAACGCCGACAGGCCGAAGCCCACCTGGAACAGCAGCGGCATCAGGTACGGCACCGCGCCGATGCCGATACGCGTGAACGAACCCGTCACCACCGTCACGGAGAAGGTCGGGATTTTGAGCGTCGATACGTCGATCAGCGGGTAGGGGTGGCGCTTCGCATGCTGGAACGCGACCACGCCCATCAGCAAGCCGCCGAGCACGACCGCCCCGGCGAGCCACGGATTGGTGCCGGGCTGGCTCGCCAGTTCCGCGCCGTACAGAACCGCCGTCAGTGTGAGGCCGCTCAGCAGCAGGCCGACCACGTCGAGCGGCTTGCGTTCGGCGCCGCGCAGGTTCGGCACCAGCGCGAGCGCGACGGCCATCGCCGCGAGACCGAACGGCACGTTCAGCAGGAAGATCCAGCGCCACGACGCGTAGGTCGTGATGAAGCCGCCCACCGGCGGGCCGACCACCGGCGCGGCGATCGCCGGCCAGGTGATGGTCGAGATGGCCTGCATCATGCGGCTCTTCTCGGTGCTGCGGACCACGATCAGGCGGCCCACCGGCACCATCATCGCGCCGCCCAAGCCTTGCAAAACCCGTGCCGCGGTGAACTCGACGACGTTCTGCGACAACCCGCACAACACCGAGGCCGCCGTGAACACGGCGATCGCGCTGAAGAACACCGTGCGCGCGCCGCAGCGATCGGCGACCCAGCCGCTCGCCGGGATGAAGATCGCCAACGCGAGCATGTACGCCGTCATGCCGAGACTGAGGCTGTTTGGACCAACGCCGAACGAGTGCGCCATTTGCGGCAGCGCGGTGGCGATCACCGTGGTGTCGAGATACTCCATGAAGAAGGTGGCCGCGACGAGGTACGGCAGCCAGCCGACGTGCGCATGGTGAGTGCTGGCGCCGGTCATTGCGCGGTCCTCGCGGCAAGGCGTGGGCGGGCGTCGATGCCGCGGGCGGGCTGGCGCATGGCGCGCGAGGGGTTGGCCTTCATGGTTGTTGCGACTACCTTTCGATTATGTGTTTCCGGCGGTGGGGGATGTCCGGGCGTCTGCAAGAGGCGGACGAGCGACCGGATAGCGAGGGTCGGCGGTGCACGCATGAAGCCGTGATGGATCGCGCGCGCGTCGCCAGCCCTGAATCCTAACGCAATAAATGGCGCCATACCGTTGGGGAGCGCAGCGGGTGGCGTGTCCGGCGAGGCGGGCGCGGGGTGTTGCCGGTGTGCCGATCAGCGGGTGTTGGGCGCATGCGGCGGTGGCACGCGAGACCGACCGGCGCGGGGTGTTGCCAGTGTGCCGATCAGCGGGCGTTGGGCGCATGCGCCGGTGACACGCAAGACCGGCGCGGGCGCCACCGGTCTCCCAATCGGCGGGCGCCGGGCGCTGCCGCCAGCGCGGCGCCCGGGCACTCGCCGTTCAGGCTTTCGCGGCGTACTCGCGATCGAGCTGGTCGTACAGCGGCTTGTTGACAAGCCGCTGGCGCTCGCTGAACGGCGCGACGAGCGTCGCGTCCTCGTCGAGGCGGCCGTTGCTCTTCAGGCTGCCGAGCGCGCGCTGCATACCTAGCACCGCCCCCTGCAGCGCCGCGTTCGCATACAGCACGATGCCGTAGCCGAGCGTCGCGAGCGCCTCGCGCGACTGTACCGGCGTCTTGCCGCCGATCACGATGTTGATCAGCTGCGGCTTGTCGAACAGCCCCGGCAGACGTTCGATGTCGGCGAGCGATTCGGTCGCTTCGATAAACAGGATGTCGGCGCCGGCTTCGATGAAGCGATGGCCGCGCTCGATCGCATCCTCGATGCCATGGACCGCCGCCGAGTCGGTGCGCGCCATGATCTGCAGATTGCCGTCTTCGCGGGCATCGACGGCCGCGCGGATCTTGCCGACCATCTCGCTCGTCGCGACCACTTCCTTGCCGGAAAAGTGGCCACATTTCTTCGGCATCACCTGGTCTTCGAACTGGATCACGTCGGCGCCGCTGCGCTCGAGCACGCGTACGGTCTGGCGCACGTTCAGCGCGTTGCCGAAGCCGGTGTCGGCGTCGACGATCAGCGGCAGCGCGACCGCGTCGCGAATCCGCGCCGTGTGTTCGGCGACTTCGGCAAGGCCGATGAAGCCGAGATCGGGCAACCCGAGCGACATGTTGGTGACGCCCGCGCCTGTGATGTAGAGCGCTTCGAAGCCGGCGTCCTCGATCACGCGGGCGCTCATCGCGTTGAAGGCGCCGGGCACGAGCAGGCCCTGGCGCTGGTTGACTTTGGCGCGGAAGGCGGCGCGGCGAGTGGTGGAAGTGATCATGTGAGTGTCTCCGGGAGGAAGGGGGCGGTATACGATGTGGGCAGTATTTTGCAGGAAGCGTGCCATCGGGGGTGAGGTGCGGGTTGTCCTGAGTAATCAACGGGTTGGGCGATGGTGGTGGTTTCGGTTGTTCGTGGCAGAATACGGTGAGCGTTTCCTGAAACGTTTCATGGAACGTTTCAGGACGCCAGCATCCCAACGTCAGGCAGGAGCGCCGCCGTGTCCACTTTCACCTCATCCCTCGTGAATGCCAATCCCGGCCGCCCCGGCGTCGCACTCGTCAGTATCAGCCGGCTGCAGTCGCTTTGCGAGGCAGTCGCGCCGCGCTACGCCGAACGCGCGCGATTCTTCCCGGTCCGCGAAGGCTACGGCGAGGCCGTCACCGCGTTGCAGGCGTACGTGGACGCCGGCTCGGTCGATGTCGTACTGGCCGCCGGATCGAACGGCGCGTATCTGCGCGAGCACCTGAGCGTGCCGGTCGTCATGGTCAAGGTGAACGGTTTCGACGTGTTCAGCGCGATCACCCGCGCCGCCACCACGTGGCCCGGCGCGCGGATCGGGCTCGTGCTGCATGAAACGATCTCGCACGAACTCGCCGACCTGAGCCCGTGGCTGAATGTCGGCCTGAAACAGCGAGCGTACCGCTCGGTCGACGAAGTGCGTTTCGCGGTCGACACCCTCGCCGCTGAAGGTTGCAGCGTGATCATCGGCCCAGGCATGGCTTGCGATCTGGCGCAGCGGGCCGGGATGGAGAGCGTTTTCCTGTACTCGCTCGGCGCGGTCGAAGAGGCGTTCGAGCGCTCCGTCGAGCTGGCGCGCGTGAGCCGGCAGAAGGAATCGAAGCGCGTGCGGCTGAACACGATCGTCGCCCATCTGCGCGACGGCGTCGCCGCCTTCGACGAAGCTGGCCAGCTCGAGGCCGTCAACCCGGCGATGCTCGAACTGCTCGGCCTTGGTACGACGAAGGACGTCTCCTTGGGCGGCGCCCTGAAGCAGATTTCCCGGGGAGGCACCCCGACTGCCGCAAGACATCCCCGCGGTGAAGAAACCCTCCCGGGCGCCTACCCCGACGACCTTCCCGCGCAGATAACCCGCGCCGTCGGCCCGCTGCTGCGCGAAACGCTCGCGCACGACCGGCCGATCGAGGAACGTATCGAGCAGATCGGCGGCCGCGCGCTGATCGTCAACTGCGTGCCGATCGTCGAGCACGGCGTGCGCTCCGGCTCCGTGGTGACGATGCAGGACGCGCTGGTCGCACAGCGGATCGATCGCTCGCTGCGCACCAGTCAGCGGCCGAGCCATCTGGTCGCGCGGCATCAGCTGGACGATCTGATCGGCGGCTCGCCGGCGCTCGAGCGGGTGCGCCGGCTCGCCCGCGCCGGCGCGGCGCACGACGCGACCGTGCTGCTCACCGGCGCGAGCGGCACCGGCAAGGAACTGGTCGCCCAAGGCATCCACAACGCCAGCCGGCGCCGCGGCAATCCGTTCGTCGCGTTCAATTGCGCGGCGCTGCCGGAGGGGCTGATCGAGAGCGAACTGTTCGGCCACGAGGAGGGCGCGTTCACCGGCGCGCGCCGCGGCGGTAAGCCGGGGCTGTTCGAAATCGCCCACACCGGCACGATCTTTCTCGACGAGATCGGCGAAATGCCGGCCGCGCTGCAGAGCCGGCTGTTGCGCGTGTTGCAGGAGCGCGAAGTGATGAAGCTCGGCTCGGGCCGCGCCACGCCGGTCGACGTGCGGGTCATTGCGGCCACCCACCGCGACCTGCACGCGCTGGTCGAGCAGGGCCTGTTTCGGGCGGATTTGTATTTTCGTCTGAACCTGCTTCAGATAGAATTGCCGCCGCTGCGCGAACGGCGCGCCGACATCGCGCAACTGGCGCGGCACTTGTTGAGCCGCAGCGCGCTCCAGTATGGTTTGACGGAGGCGGCGCAGGCGCGGGTGCTGGCGTTTCTCGCGCCGCTTTTCGAGCACTATGCGTGGCCGGGCAATGTGCGGGAGCTGGAGAATCTGCTGGCGCGTGCGGCAATCTATTCCGGCGATACAACCGCGGGCGCGTCGCAGGATTGGCAGGCGGCGTTCCCCGAGTTGGGTAGGATGAAGCCGGCGACGACGGTCCACGCCACCCTGAATGCGCCCCATGTCGCCATTGGAAACAGTTCCGCCCGTGTCACGCCCACTCGCGAGGACGTCCTGAGCGCCCTCGAACGCTCCGGCGGCAATCGCGCCGCGGCAAGCCGGGCGCTCGGAATCGGCCGAACCACCCTTTGGCGACTACTGAAAACTTAGGCCGATAGTCGGTGGTAGAAAAACAAATAGTGTATGACTATCAACATCATTAAAACAATCCGCTTTACCTATTAAGCGTCGTCTGACATACTGACTCTACTTTCCAACCACTCAGAAAGAGGACTCAGCAAATGCCGATCATCAACAGTCAAGTCAAACCGTTCAAGGCTCAGGCTTATCACAACGGCGAATTCAAGACCGTCACTGAAGAAAGCCTGAAGGGCAAGTGGTCGGTTTTCGTTTTCTATCCGGCCGACTTCACGTTTGTTTGCCCGACCGAACTGGGTGACCTGGCCGATCGCTACGCCGATTTCCAGAAGCTCGGCGTCGAAATCTACAGCGTGTCGACCGATACGCACTTCACGCACAAGGCATGGCACGACACGTCGGACACGATCCAGAAGATCAAGTACCCGATGCTCGCCGACCCGACCCTGGCTATCTCGCGCAACTTCGACGTGCTGATCGAAGAAGAAGGTCTGGCACTGCGTGGCACGTTCGTGGTCAACCCGGAAGGCGAGATCAAGCTGTGCGAAATCCATGACAACGGTATCGGCCGTGACGCAAGCGAACTGCTGCGCAAGGTGCAGGCTGCGCAATACATCGCGGCTCACCCGGGTGAAGTTTGCCCCGCCAAGTGGACGCCGGGCGCAGAAACGCTGACCCCGTCGCTCGACCTGATCGGCAAGATCTAAGAAGGTCGCAAGACCTTCCGCAGTCGGCGCCTCGCGGCGCCTGAGCAGCACCTCGGCAGTACCGTGCGAGCCGTTTCATACAGCGGCTCGCGCGTCCCCGGTCCGCACCGGTCCTATCCGGACAGCGTGCGGCACCGGGACACCAACACCCCTCGTCACGGAATCGAATCGCCATGCTTGACGCCAATCTCAAGACTCAGTTGAAAACGTACCTCGAAAAGGTTAGCAGGCCTATCGAGATCGTCGCCTCTCTGGACGACAGCGCAAAATCGCAAGAGCTGCTGGCTTTGCTGAACGATATCGCGACGTTGTCGGAACGCGTGAGCGTGGTCGAACGCCGCGGCGACAGCGAACGCAAGCCGTCGTTTTCGATCGGCGAACCGGGCAAGGAAACGGGTATCCGTTTCGCCGGTATTCCGATGGGGCATGAATTCACGTCGCTCGTCCTCGCACTGCTGCAGGTGGGCGGCCATCCGGTCAAACTCGACGACGCGGTGATCGAACAGATCCGCAATCTCGACGGCGACTATCAATTCGAAACGTATTTCTCGCTGTCATGCCAGAACTGCCCGGAAGTCGTGCAGGCGCTGAATGTGATGGCGCTGATCAACCCGCGCATCCGCCACGTGGCGATCGACGGCGCGCTGTTCCAGAACGAAGTCGAAGCGCGCCAGATCATGGCGGTACCGACCATGTTCATGAACGGTGAAGTGTTCGGCCAGGGTCGCAGCGGCGTGAAGGAAATTCTCGCAAAGCTCGACACCAACGCTGGCGCCCGTGCCGCGAAGGAACTGGAAAAGAAGCCCGTGTTCGACACGCTGATCGTCGGCGGCGGCCCGGCGGGTGCGGCGGCGGCGATTTACTCGGCGCGCAAGGGCATTGCGACGGGTGTCGTGGCGGAACGCTTCGGCGGGCAGGTGCTCGACACGCTCGCGATCGAAAACTTCGTGTCGGTGACCGAAACCGAAGGACCGAAGTTCGCGATGGCGCTCGAACAGCACGTGAAAGCGTATGAAGTGGACATCATGGACGTGCAGCGCGCCGAAGCGCTGATTCCGGGGCGCATCAGCGAAGTGCGTCTGGCCAACGGCGCGGTGCTGAAGGCGAGGACCATCATTCTGGCGACCGGTGCGCGCTGGCGCGAAATCAACGTGCCGGGCGAACGCGAGTATCGCAACCACGGCGTGGCGTATTGCCCGCACTGCGATGGCCCGTTGTTCAAGGGTAAGCGCGTCGCGGTGATCGGCGGCGGCAATTCGGGCGTCGAAGCGGCAATCGACCTCGCGGGCATCGTGCGCGAAGTGACGCTGTTCGAATTCGGCGCGACGCTGCGTGCCGATGAAGTGCTGCAACGCAAGCTGCGCAGCCTCGCCAACGTGACCATCGTCACGCAGGCACAGACGACTGAAATCACCGGCGACGGCAAGAAGGTCAACGGTCTGGTCTACAAGGACCTGAAATCGGGCGAAGTGAAGACGGTCGAACTGGAAGGCGTGTTCGTGCAGATCGGCCTTGTGCCGAACACCGAGTGGCTCAAGGGCACGGTGGAGTTGTCGAAGCACGGCGAGATTGTCGTCGATGCACGCGGTGCGACCTCGGTGCCGGGCGTGTTTGCCGCGGGCGACGTGACCACGGTGCCGTTCAAACAGATCGTGATCGCGGTGGGTGAGGGCGCGAAGGCATCGCTGTCTGCCTTCGATCACCTGATCCGCAACAGCGAAGAAGTCGAAGCGGTCAGCGAGACGGAAGCCGAAGCAACGGTTTGATGCAGTCAGTGTGAGTGGTGAGCGGCGGCCTGCGGGCCGCCGTTTTCGTTTGTGCATGCGGCGTGGCTCGCGCGAATACGCAGCTTGCAGTTTGCCTCGAACGTATGGCAAAGAAAAGCCGCCCGACATTCTGTCGGGCGGCTTTTTCAGCGGCGTACAGGAAGGCCTTGCGTTACTATCGCCGGTCGATCGAATACTTGCCGGCGCCGGTCACGCACAACAAAAGCAGCCCACCGATGATGCTGATGTTCTTATAGAAGTGAATCATGTTGTCGTACTGCATCGCGCCGGTCATGTTCCAGTAGTGATGGCCGATGATGGCGGCGCCCAGGGTGTAAACCGCGAGCAGCAGGGCGAGCGGTCGCGTAAAAAATCCGACTAGCAGCGCGATGCCAACGCCAAGCTCCATCACCACCGCGATGATCGCCGACAGCTCGGGCACGGGCGCGCCGCTCGACGTCATATAAGCGACGGTGCCGGAGAAGCCCGTGAGCTTCGACCAGCCGAACATCACGAACAGCACCATCAACAGGATGCGGGCGACGAGAATGATCGCGTCTTTCTGGTTTTCAAATAAGGTATAGCGCATGATTTTCCCGAGAGGGTAGAGAAGTCTGGTTCGCCGCCTGTCGTTGTGCGGCGAACCACGTTCAAACGGCCGGGCAGTCCACGCTTCAGGCCCACAACGCCGATGTTTCGATGTTCCGCAGATCGAACACCAGTACTTCCGCGTCATGACCTTGTGCAAAGGTCAGCGCTTCTTCGCCGCGCACTCGCGCGCCGTCACCTTCACCGAGCTCGACTCCGTTCACCGTGACACTGCCGCGCGCCACGTGGATGTACGCGTATCGATCGCTGGCCAGTTCGAGCCGCGCCGTTTCCGCGCCGTCGAACAGTCCGGCGTACACCCGCGCATCCTGCTGCAGCGCCAGCGAACCGTCCGCGCCGTCCGGCGACATCACGAGGCGCAACACACCGCGCTTCTCGTCCGCATTGAAATGCCGCTGCTGATAACGCGGCGCCGTGCCCTTGTCGGCGGGGGCGATCCAGATTTGCAGGAAGTGCACCGGCTCGCTCTTCGAATGGTTGTATTCGCTGTGCGCCACGCCGGTTCCCGCGCTCATCACCTGGATATCACCGGGGACGATTACCGAGCCGGTGCCCATCGTGTCCTTATGCTCGAGCGCGCCTTCCAGTACGTACGAAAAGATCTCCATGTCGCGGTGCGGATGCTTGCCGAAGCCTTGGGCCGGGGCGACACGGTCATCGTTGATCACGAGCAGGTCGGAAAAGCCATTCTGCTTCGGATCGTGATAGTGCGCGAAGGAAAATGTGTGCCGCGAGCTGAGCCAGCCATGTTCTGCACGGCCACGCTGATTGGCTTGTCTGATTTCGAGCATCTTTTTCTCCTTTGGGTTGTGCGATCCGGGCCAGTTGTTTGTCCGCGATCCATGAATGAGAGTGTAGGTCAAGCTGGATAGTTATAATCGTCTAGAAATCGGAAACACTGTCACCACGGAGTGGACAATAGAATGCAACTCGACGACATGCGAATCTTCGTCGCCACGGTCGACGCGCGTAACTTCACCGCCGCTGCCAGCCGGCTGTCGCTGTCGAAGCAGTTCGTCAGCCGCCGGGTAATGGCGCTGGAAGAGGCGCTCGGCGTTCCATTGCTGATCCGCAATACGCGCAAGCTGGCCGTGACCGAACTAGGGCAGGAGTTTTACGAACGCGCCAGACGCATCCTCGGTGAAGTGGAGGACGCCGAGCAGGCCATGTCGCTGCGCCGCGCCGGGCCGCGCGGACTGCTGCGCGTGAGCGCGCCGATGTCGTTCGGCATGATGCATCTGTCGCCGCTGGTGGCGATGTTCCTGCGCGAGCACGGCGAGGTGCGCTTCGACATGGAGTTGAGCGACCGCACCGTCGACGTGGTGGGCGAGGGCTTCGACATGGCGATCCGCATCGGCACACTGGCCGATTCCACGCTGGTCGCGCAAAAGCTCGTCGACGTCCGGCTGGTGGCGTGTTGCAGTCCCGGGTACGTGCGCCGGCGCGGCGCGCCCGCCGTGCCGGCGGATCTGCAACGCCATGCATGCCTGTTATACGGTCATGGCGGCGTGGTCAGTTGGGACTTCGTGGTCGACGGCGTGGTGAAGGGCGTCGAAGTGCGTGGACCTTTGCGGGCCAACAATGGCGATCTGATTCGCGACGCGGCGGTGGCCGGCCTGGGAATTGTTCGGCTTCCTGATTTTATCGTCGCCGATGCGCTCAGGAGCGGTCAGCTCGTGCCGGTCCTCGAAGCGTTCCTGCCTGCTGCGACCAGCGTGTATGCGGTGTATCCGCAGCATCGGCAAAGCTCGGTCACGATTCGGGCTTTCGTGGAATTCCTGCGCAAGCATTTGCAGAAGACGCTGGCGGCGTGACGGGGGGGACATGGGGCTCCGCGCTTGCCGCCCCCAGCCGTTCGCCGCAACACGCCCCCGTCCCGCGCTCCTGCCCGCTTACCCGTTGCGGAAAATAAAGCTATACCCGTTCAACGCCGGCACACCGCCCAAATGCGCGTACAACACGCGTGAGCCTTCCGGAAATTCCCCATTGCGCACCATGTCGATCATGCCGTGCATCGACTTGCCCTCATACACCGGATCGGTCAGCACACCTTCGAGCCGCGCGCACAAGCGAATTGCCTCCAGCGTGCCCTCATTCGGTAAGCCGTATTCCGGACCGCCGAAGCGCTCGTCGAGCACCACGTCCTTCGCGGTGATGTCCCGGCCGAGGTCGACCTGTTCCGCGGTCTGTTTCGCGATCCGCATGATCTGCTCGCGGGTCTGCGCGGGTTTCGCCGACGCATCGATGCCGATCACGCGCTCGGCGCGGCCGTCGGCGGCAAAGCCCACCACCATGCCGGCCTGCGTGCTGCCCGTCACCGAGCACACGACGATGTAGTCGAACCTGAACCCCAGTTCGGCTTCCTGCTGCCGCACTTCTTCCGCGAAGCCGACGAAACCGAGGCCGCCCAGCGGATGATCGGAGCAGCCGGCCGGAATCGCGTACGGCTTGCCGCCGGCGGCGCGCACGCTTTCCAGCGCGTCCTCCCAGCTTTTGCGAAAGCCGATGTCGAAACCGTCGCTCACCAGCCGGACGTCGGCGCCCAGAATGCGCGACATCTGGATGTTGCCGACGCGGTCATAGACCGCATCCGAGTAGTTGACCCAGTTCTCCTGCACGAGCACGCATTTCATACCCAGATGCGCGGCGACCGCGGCCACCTGGCGGGTCTGGTTCGACTGGATCCCGCCGATCGACACCAGCGTGTCGCAACCCTGCGCCAGCGCCTCGGGAATCAGGTATTCGAGCTTGCGCGTCTTGTTGCCGCCGAACGCAAAGCCGCTGTTGCAGTCCTCGCGCTTCGCGTACAGATGCACCTTGCCGCCGAGGTGCTCGCTCAGGCGTTTGAGCGGCTGGATCGGCGTCGGTCCAAAGGTGAGCGGGTAGCGGGGAAATCGTTGCAGGTTCATGGCAGCTCCGTGGTCATTGGGTTGTCGACGCGACCGGCAGGCCGCGTCGCGTTGAATCAATGGTAGGGAAAAGCGGATGAAATGAGCTTGCGAAAAAATTCGCCTCGACGTAATTTTGAAAATATCAGATCCGAAGTTGGATAATAAAAATTCGTACAGGACGCTATGAACGCAACAAAAATTCGCACGGCATCGAAGCCGGCCAGCGCCTCCGCTGGGTACACCGATCCGCTTCAGGCGCTCGACCGCATCGATCGCGCGATCCTGCGGCAGTTGCAAACCGACGCGTCCATTTCCAACGTCGCGCTGGCCGCGAAGGTCAAGCTGAGTGCGCCGGCCTGCTTGCGGCGCGTCGAGCGGCTGAAGGAGTCGGGGCTGATTCGCGGGGTGGTCGCGTTGATCGACCCGAAGGCGGCCGGTGCGGGGATGCTGGTGATCATCGGCGTGGTGCTGGATCGCTCCACGCCGGAATCGTTTGCCGCGTTCGAGAAAGCCGCGCAGAAGGTGCCCGGCTGCATGGAGTGCCACGTCGTGACCGGCGAATTCGACTATTTCATGACGGTGCGCACGCGCGACAGCGACAGCTTCAATCGCCTGCACGCGGAGCAATTGCTTTATCTGCCGGGCGTGAGGCAAATCCGCTCTTTCATGGTGCTCAAGGAAATCCTCTCGACCACCCGATTTCCGCTGTGACGCGAGCCGTTGCGTCCACGCTGGTCCGGTTTCCGGTTTCCGGTTTCCGGTTTCCGGTTTCCGGTTTCCGGGCGGCGACGGCGGCCGGTGCGGGAAGACTTCGCCGGCATGATCGTCCGCATTGAGATTGCCGGACCCACCTCGTCGCCGACTGTCCCTCAGCTGATTCGAGTCCGCTTCCTACCGATGTGGCGCGTATTTTGCACATCTGTGTCGGTCGGCATATCTTTCTCATGAACCGGTTCATACACAAGCCCGCGTGGGCGGCTTTCGGGCCGCACGGGCCGTGAAGCCTGGCCGGGTAGTGCGTGCCGATCCTGGAAAAATTACATGCCGTAAAGTCATTGCGCGGCAGTCGCCCGTTGCTTTTATCCATTGTGGACCTCGGGCGAGAACATAACCCCTTTCGCTATACGCGTGATCGGAGGCTCCTGGTGTTGAACAGCCGTAGAAAGCGGAGCGGCAAGCTTCGCAATAAACACATAAGCATCGCGGCAACGTCTGTGGTCGCCGTGACACTCGGCGGCATTGCCTTCCTGCCGGGCTCGGCGTCGGCGCAGACGCCCTCACCATTGGGCGAGTGGCAGTACTCGGTCGGCATTCCATTGCAGAAGATGTACCAGCCGAACATTCCCGACTGGCAGGTGCGTGTCGGTGTGGCGACTTCGTTCCAGCCGCGCTTCGAGGGCTCGGCCCGCTATCACGTCGTGGCCGGACCGAGTATCGACGTGCGTTACAAGGACCTGTTCTTCCTGTCGAGCGGCGAAGGGTTCGGGGTCAACGTCGCACAGGGCGAGAACTGGCGCGTGAGTCTGGCCGCCGTCTACGACCTCGGACGTCGCGGGCGCGACGATCCCCAGGAGCTGAACGGACTCGGCAACATCAACTTCGCGCCCGGCGTCAAACTGGCGGGCGAATACGTGGTGTCGAAGGACTTCCCGCTCGTATTGCGCGCGGACATCCGGCGCTATTTCGGCGGCTCGAATGGCTGGATCGGCGACTTCGGCGCCTATATGCCGATGCCGGGCAGTTCGAAGACGTTCTTCTGGTTCGCCGGTCCGAACGTGTCGGTCGCAGACTCCACGTACATGAACAGCTGGTTCGGGGTCAACCAGCAGCAGGCGGCGAACTCGCAGTTTTCGCAATACCACGCGAGTGCGGGCGTCAAGTCGGTGGGCTTCGGCGTGAGCGCGGTGTGGCTGTTCAACAAGCACTGGTTCGCGACGGCGGACGGCGCATTCCAGCAACTGGTCGGCAGCGCCGGCAACAGCCCGGTCACGCGCAGCAGGGCCAATGGCGTGGCCGACATTTCGATCAACTACCGCTTCTGACGCAACGTTTCGACGCTCGCGGGAAGGGACGGCGGCGCGGGTTCGCCGTTGCCGTTCCTTCCTCGCTGCGAAAGATTGAAGATGCTCTCGGGTACATCGATTGCTGCTTGCTTGTTTGCGCGTGAGACCGGCCTTTCGCCGGCGCGCCCGAACACAAGGAGCACATCCCCATGGCAGGTAAAACGAACACGCGGACGGCGGCGGCGGCAAGCGCACAGGCGAACGATCCGAAATCGAAAGACCTCGAACAGTTTCGAGTGAGTCCGGACGGCCAGGCGCTGCGAACCAATCAGGGCGTCAAGATCGCCGACAATCAGAACACGCTGCGAGCCGGCCCGCGCGGCCCCTCGCTGCTGGAAGACTTCATCATGCGTGAGAAGATCACGCACTTCGACCACGAACGCATTCCCGAGCGCATCGTGCATGCACGCGGCTCCGCCGCGCACGGCGTGTTTCAGGTGTACGAGTCGCTGAGCGAGTACACCAAGGCCGCGTTCCTGCAGGACCCGTCCGTGAAAACGCCGGTCTATGTGCGCTTTTCGACGGTGCAGGGTCCGCGCGGTTCAGCCGACACCGTGCGCGACGTGCGCGGCTTCGCGGTGAAGTTCTACACGCAGGAAGGTAATTACGATCTGGTCGGCAACAACATGCCGGTGTTTTTCATCCAGGACGCGATCAAGTTTCCGGACTTCGTGCACGCGGTGAAACCGGAAGCACCGAACGAGATGCCGACCGGCGGTTCCGCGCACGATACCTTCTGGGACTTCGTGTCGCTCGTGCCCGAGTCCGCGCACATGGTGCTGTGGACCATGTCGGATCGTGCGATTCCGCGCAGCCTGCGCACGATGGAGGGCTTCGGCATCCACACGTTCCGCTTCGTCAATGCGCAGGGCAAGGGGCGCTTCGTCAAATTCCACTGGCGCCCGGTGCTGGGCTCGTACTCGCTGTTGTGGGACGAGGCGCAGAAACTCGCGGGCAAGGACCCGGATTTTCATCGGCGCGATTTGTGGGAAGCAATCGGGCGGGGCGATTTCCCCGAGTTCGAACTCGGCGTGCAGATCGTCGAGGAAGAAGACGAACACAAGTTCGACTTCGATCTGCTCGATCCGACCAAGCTGATTCCGGAAGAACTGGTACCGGTGAAGATCGTCGGCAAGATGACGCTCAATCGCAATCCCGACAACTTCTTCGCCGAGACCGAACAGGTCGCGTTCCATCCGGGCCATGTCGTGCCGGGCATCGATTTCTCCAACGATCCGCTGCTGCAAGGCCGCCTGTTCTCGTACACGGATACGCAGATCAGCCGCCTCGGCGGTCCGAACTTCCACGAGATTCCGATCAACCGGCCGGTGTGCCCGTTCAACAACAACCAGCGCGATGCGATGCACCGCCAGGCGATCAATGTCGGACAGGCGTCGTACGAGCCGAACTCGGTGAGCGGCGGCTGGCCGAAGGAAACCGATCCGGCGCCCTCGGACGGCGGATTCGAAAGCTATCAGGAGCGCGTGGAAGGCACCAAGATCCGCGTGCGCAGCGAATCGTTCGCCGATCATTTCTCGCAGGCTGCGCTGTTTTACAACAGCATGTCCCAGCCCGAGAAAGACCATATCGCCGCCGCGTATCAGTTCGAACTCGGCAAGGTGACGAAGCCGGAGATTCGCGCGCGCGTGGTCAACGAGATTCTCGCCAACTTCGATGCGGGGCTGGCGGCGACGGTCGCCGAAGGTCTGGGTCTGCCCGCGCCGAAAAAGGGCACGGCGAAGCTTTCCGGTCCTAAGGAATCGCCGGCGCTGAGTCTGCTCAATCGCGTGAAGCCGGGTATCAAGACACGCAAGATCGCGTTGCTGGCCGCGCCGGGTTCCGATGGCGGCGCGATCAGGAAGCTTCAGCAGGCGCTGCAAGGCGAGGGCGCGGCGCCCATGTTGATAGCGCCGACGCTTGCTGCGATCGACGGTCTCGCGCCGGACGCGACGATCGCCGGTTTGCCGTCGATCATGTTCGATGCGGTGATCGTCGTGGGTGGCGACGCGGGCGCGAAGGCGCTGGCACAATCGGGCGATGCGCGGCATTTCGTGCTCGAAGCGTTCAAGCACCTGAAGGCGATCGCGGCGCTCGGCGCGGGGCGTGACGTGCTGGCCGCGGCGCATTTGCCCGACCACGCGGACGGCGTCGTGACCGGGGACGACAAGCAGGTCGCCGACGTGCTGAAGGCTTTCATCAAGGCGGCCGAGCAGCATCGCGTGTGGTCGCGTGCGGCGCAGGCGGAGACGGTGCCTGCGTAGGAGGGGCGGCGAGTGATCATCCGAGGCCCGCGTGAGCGGACTGCTCATCGAGGTATCAGCAAAAATGGCCGGTTAACACCGGCCATTTTTTGCGCGTGTAGCAATGCGTATGCAGTCATTGCAGCACCGGGGCAGCGGCGCGAAGTCTACGGGCTCACCCGCGTGCCATGCAACCGATGCGTGTTCTTCGGCGCCGCCGCAGCGGACGCGGCCGCCGCCGACACACCGGCCGGTCCTTCGGGAATATCGCTCGGGCGGGAGGCCTGAACGGTCTGCGGATAGAGCACGAGTAACGCGCGCAATACACCGTTGGTCCAGCCGAAACCATCCTGCAACGGATATTCACCGCCGCCCGCGGCGACGCCCGGCGTAGCCGCATCGACATCGTATTTCTCGACGAGCTTGCCGGTGTGCTGGTAGTACGCGACGTTGGTTCTGATCCAGCGCGTCGCGATGGTCTGCGCGAGCGCCGGTTCGCTATAGCGCCGCAGGCCGATCACCGCCAGATACTGCAACGGCGCCCAGCCATTGGGCGCGTCCCATTGCTGGCCGCTATTCACCTGGGTGGTCGCGAGGCCGCCCGGCCGCAGCAGTTCCCGCTGCATGGTCGCGGCGACGGTCTTCGCCTGCTGGCGGCTGGCTACACCCGTATATAACGGATACACCGTCGCGGCGGTGAGCCTGTGCGTCAGCGTGCGATGCTCGAAGTCGTAATCGCCGAACGCTTGCAACTGCGGGTCCCACAACACGCGGCGAATCGTGTCGGCGCGCGTCGCGGCGCGCCGCTCCATGTTCTCCGCATGCGTGACGTCGCCGCGCAGCCGGTATGCCTTCGCGAGCGTGCGCTCCAGATCGACGAGCAGACAGTTCAGATCGACCGGCACGAGCGACGTCACGTCCACGGTGGCGAGCGTCTTGCCGTCGGCGAACCAGCGCGAGCTGAAATCCCAGCCTGTTTCGCCGCCCGCGCGCAGATTGCGCCACAACTGCGCGGAGTCTCGCTGCGGCGTCTGCTGCGCGGTAAGCACGTCTTCACGATACGATTCGTCGCGCGGCGCCGCGCGTTCGTCCCAATAGCGGTTGAGCAACGTGCCATCCACAAGCCGCACCACGTGCCGGTTGGCCTGACCTGCGGGCAGGCCGTCGCTGCCGTTCATCCAGTACGCGTATTCGCGCTGCAACTCGGGCAGGTATTGCACGTAGACGCCGTCGCCGTCCTTGTCCGCGACGAGCCGCACCATCTGCGCGAAGAACGGCGGTTGCGAGCGGCTCAGGTAATACGTGCGGTTGCCGTTCGGGATATGCCCGTACCGGTCGATCAGCGTGGCGAAGTTCTTCAGTTCGTCGACAACCAGTTCATGCTGGCCGCTCTGTTCGAGCCCGAGCATGATGAAGTACGAGTCCCAGTAATAGATCTCGTCGAAGCGGTCGCCCGGCACAATGTACGCATGCGGCAACGGCAGTAGCGACGACCACGGACTCGCGGTCGCGTCCGGTTCGCGGCGCAACACGTTCCACAGCGTATCGATATGGCCGACCACATCCTGATTCGGATCGGAGACGTACGTCTTCGCGGTGCGGGAGGGCAGCGTGAAGTTGCGCTTCACGAAGTCGGCGAGACTGAAGTTCGGCTGCTGCTTCGCGGTGTCGTACGTGGCGGCGATCTGCGCGGGCGCCACGAGCGGCACCATGTCCGCGAAAGTCTTGCTGTCGGGAAAGAGATGCGCGAGTTGCACGTCGCGATATAACGCGGCGTACTGCTCGGAGGGCGGCACTGGATCCACAGGCGACGCCTGGCTAGGCGGCTCGACATGCACCGCAACCGTGGCCACGCTGACGGGTGCCGCTTCCACGGAAGCCGGGGTCGGAGCCGACGCGGCGAGCGAGGCATGCCACACGAGCGACGCGGCGAGAGCGCAACGCAGCGAAGCGAGGGGAAGAGCGAGGTGGGCAGAGGGCATCGGCGAATGAATGAAAAAGTGGCAGGCCTTGAACGGTCGTGATAAAGCGGCCTTCATCGCACGATTGACCCGCGCGCGCCACGCAAAGTTGCGTTCGTCGTCAGGAGCCCCGTCCAGCAGGCCTGAGCGAGCCTATGAGCATCTCAAAAACAGTCGTCGTCCTGTATGATGACTGCCGTTGTATCGCTGCAAAACCACCGCGCAAAAAACCCGAAAAAAATTCCGGATCACGTCGATTCGTTATGCCGAAGACAGAAAAAATGACCGCATCGCAGGCCGTCGACCAGAACCGTTTTCGCAACATCATCCGCCGCAATATCGCATTGCCTTTGGGTGTCGGCCTCGTCACGATGGCGGTCTTCGCTGGGCTGATCGCGTATCTCGTCTCCACGATGAACTGGGCCGAGCACTCCGAGCGCGTGATCGGGCAGGCCAACGACATCTTGCGCCTCGCGGTCGATCGCGAATCGTCGATGCGAGGCTTCCTGATCACGGGCGACGAAGCCTTTCTCTCGCCCTACGAAACCGGCGGCCCCAAGTTCAAGACGCAGGTCGAAGCGCTGCAGCAACTGGTGGCCGACAATCCCGCGCAAGTCGAAAGACTCAAGCAGATCCAGGCGATCCAGCAGCGCTGGAGCCGCTTTGCCGAAGACATGATCGATGCGCGCCGGCGCAATCAGGATTATGAAGCCGCGGTGGCAAGCGGGCGCGGCAAGATCGAGTTCGACGAAACACGCCGTGAATTCAGCGATTTTCTCGATGTCGAATTGCGCCTGCGCCAGGAGCGCGCCGACGCGACGCGCCGCGTCACGACCACACTGGTAAGCGTGTTCCTGCTGTTCAGCCTGAGCGTGAGCGCGCTGCTCGCCTGGATGGGCCGGCGCGAACTGATGGGCCTGTCCGCCACTTACGACGGCGCGCTGCGTCAGCAGGCCGAGCAGACCGAAGAATTGCAGGAACAGGTGTGGCTGCGTTCCGGGCAGCGTTTGCTCGCGGAAAAAGTCGTCGGCCAGGCGAGCCCGCCGCTGGTGGGCCGCGCGGTGCTCGATTTCCTCGCGCAGTATCTGGACGCCGTCGTCGGCGCGCTCTATGTGCGCGACAAACAGCACGGCACGCTGCGCCGCATCGCCGCGTATGGCTTCAGCCGCGAAAGCGAGCAGGGCGCCGCGCGCAATTTCGAGGAAGGCGAAACGCTGGTCGGCCAGGCGTCGCTCGCGCGCCGCACGCTCATTCTGCGCGACGTGCCCGCGAATTACGTGCAGGTAGTGTCCGCCACCGGCAAGAGCGCGCCGAAGAACCTGCTGATCATGCCGGTCGTCAACGACGGCCAGGTCAACGGCGTGATCGAACTCGGCTTCATCCGCGAACTGACGCAGCGCGACCAGAGCTTCATGGAGCTGGTCGGCAACAGCATCGGCGACTTCGTCGAAGCCGCGTTGTACCGCGAACGGCTGCAGGACGCGCTCGTCGAGACGCAGCAGTTGAACGAAGAGTTGCAGGTGCAGCAGGAAGAACTGCGCGTCTCCAACGAAGGACTCGAAGAGCGCGGCCGCGCGTTGATGGAATCGCAAACGCGCCTCGAAGCGCAGCAGGCCGAACTCGAGCAGACCAATGTGCAACTCGAGGAATATGCGCAGCGTCTGGAGCGGCAGAAGTCGGACCTGCTGCGCGCGCAGGACGATCTCGCGGCCAACGCGGAACGCCTCGAACAGTCGAGCCGCTACAAGTCCGAGTTTCTCGCCAACATGTCGCACGAGTTGCGCACGCCGCTGAACAGTTCGCTGATCCTCGCCAAGCTGCTGCAGCAGAACCGCACCGGCAATCTGACCGAGGAGCAGGTGCGTTACGCAGAGACCATTCATGCGTCCAACAGCGATCTGCTGGTGCTGATCAACGACATCCTCGACCTGTCGAAGGTCGAAGCGGGTCAGGTGACGGTCGAACTCGAAACGGTCTCGATCGACGCGACGCTGCAGTCGCTCGAAGAAATGTTCAAGCCGCTGGCCGGCGCGAAGCATCTGCACCTCGTGTTCGACCGCTTGCCGGGCACGCCGGACACGTTCATCACGGACGGCCAGCGCGTCACGCAGATTCTGCGCAACCTGCTGTCGAACGCGGTGAAGTTCACCGAGCGCGGCGAGGTGGCGCTCTCGGTGGCGCCGGCCGAAGGCGAGCGGTTGCGCATCGACGTGCGCGATTCCGGTATCGGCATCGCGGGCGACAAGCTGGACATGATCTTCGAAGCGTTCCAGCAGGCCGACGGATCGACCAGCCGTCAATATGGCGGAAGCGGGCTGGGCCTGTCGATCTCGCGCGAGTTTGCGCAGTTGCTCGGCGGCCGTGTCACCGTCGCGAGCGAAGTGGGCAAGGGCAGTGTGTTCACGCTGTGGCTGCCGCTCGATGCGCAAGCGGCGTTGGCGGAAGGCCACGGGGCGGGGGCGTTCGCTTCGGCTCAGACACATGGACATGCATCCACACGTGCGGCCGAAGCGGCAAGCACCACAGCCACTGCGGCCACCGCGGCGGAGCCGCTACCGGTCCATACGCCGTCGAGCAGCGTTCAAACGGCAGTGATCTCGCCGGCCAACGGCCTCTTCGCAGGCAACACGCCGGAGACCGCCGGCGGCTCGATCGCCGACGATCGAGATAACCGCACGCGCCCCGGCCGGCTGATCGTCGGCGTCGAGGACGATCTCGCGTTCGCCGAAATCCTGCGCGATCTCACGCATGAACTCGACTTCGATTTCGTCCACGCGAGCGATGCGGCGAGCGGCCTCGCGCTGGTGCGCGACATGCTCCCGGCTGCGGTGCTGCTCGACGTCGGCCTGCCGGACCGTTCCGGCCTGACCGTGCTGGAGTGGCTGAAGAACGATCCGCTCACGCGCCATATTCCGATTCATATCGTCTCGGCCACCGACCACGCCGACAAGGCGCTGCACCTCGGCGCGATCGGCTATACGCTCAAGCCGACTGCGCGCACCACGATGGAAGCCGCGATCCGCCGTCTCGAAGCGCGTTTGCAGCAGCGCCTCAAACGCGTGCTGGTGATCGAAGACGACGCGCCGATGCGCGAGAGCATCCGCGCGCTGCTGCAAAGCGAGAACACCGAAATCGTCGCGGTTGCGACGCTCGCGGAGGCGCTCGACTATCTGGCGAAGTTCACGTTCGACTGCGTCGTGACCGATCTCGCGCTGCCCGACGGCACCGGCTACGACCTGCTCGAGCGGCTTGCCGCGAACACCGCGCATGCGACGCTGCCGGTCATCGTCTACACGGGCCGCATGCTGTCCGACGACGAAGAGCACCGTCTGCGCCGCTATTCGAAGTCGATCATCATCAAGGGTGCGAAGTCGCCCGAGCGTCTGCTCGATGAAGTCACGCTGTTCCTGCACAGCGTCGAGTCATCGCTCGCGCCCGAGCAGCAGCGCATGCTGCGCACGGTGCGCCAGCGCGATAACGCGTTCGAAGGCCGCACGATCCTGCTGGCCGAAGACGACGTGCGCAATATCTTCGCGCTTTCACACGTGCTGGAGCCGCTTGGCGCGAAGCTGCAGATCGCGCGCAACGGACGCGAAGCGCTCGACGCGCTCGAAAACGGCCCCGAAGTGCATCTGATCCTGATGGATGTCATGATGCCCGAGATGGATGGTTTGACCGCGATGGGCGAGATTCGCCGTAATCCGCGTTTCGCGCATCTGCCGATCATCGCGCTGACCGCGAAGGCAATGGCCAACGATCGCACGCGCTGCCTCGAAGCCGGCGCTGACGACTACGTGTCCAAGCCGATCGACGTCGACAAGCTGGTCGCGCTATGCCGCGTCTGGTTGCGGCAACGGTAGTGGAGGAGAGCCAGTGGACAGCGGGATCACGATGAGCCAGCCGGAATTCGGCGCGCCGCACCGCATGAGCGACTTCGACATCGAGTTGAAGCTGCTGCTGGAGGCCATTTATCTGAAGTATCAGCATGACTTCCGGCACTATGCGATGTCGTCGCTGCGGCGCCGTCTGTCGCAGGCGCTGGAAGAGTTCGGCCTGAAGACGCTCTCGCAGTTGCAGGACCGCATCATGCGCGACGGCGACGAATTCTCGCGGCTGTTCCAGTATCTGACGGTGCAGGTCAGCGACATGTTTCGCGATCCTGCCTATTTTCTCGCGCTGCGCGAGCACGTGCTGCCGCGGCTGCGCACGTATCCGTCGATCAAGGTGTGGGTGGCGGGCTGCAGCACGGGCGAGGAACTCTGGTCGCTGAAAATCCTGTTCGACGAAGAAGGCCTGACCGAGCGCACACTGTTCTACGCGACCGACATCAACCCGGATGCGCTCGCGCGCGCCGAGGCCGGCATCTATGCGCTCGACCGGATCCAGGGCTTCACGCAGAACTACCTGGCAGCGGGCGGCAAGCGTTCGCTGTCGGACTACTACCATGCCGCGTACAACGGCGCGCGTTTCGCCGGTTCGCTCAAGGAGCGCGTGGTGTTCGCCGATCACAGCCTGTCCACCGACGAGGTCTTTCTCGAAGCGCACCTGGTGTCGTGCCGCAACGTGCTGATCTATTTCGATCGCGGCCTGCAGGATCGCGCGCTGGGTCTGTTCGAAAACGCGCTGGTGCGGCGCGGGTTCCTCGGTCTGGGCAGCAAGGAAAGCCTGCGTTTTTCCCGTCACTACGAAGCGTTCGACGAATTCCGTCCAGGCGAACGCATTTACCAGAAGCGCTAGCACGCTCATCATGCCACGCTCAACCGACAAGCCAGCCGTCGATTCCCAAGCCGATGCCGCCACCGCGCGCGGCTACGATCTCGTTGTGATCGGCGGCTCGGCGGGCGGCATCGAAGTGCTGAACATCCTGCTCGGCGCGCTGCCCGTGGGCTTTGCGCCGGCCGTGATGATCGTCACGCATCTGCCGCCCGGATCGCCGAGCTATCTCGTGCACGCGTTCACGCATCGCTGCGCGTTGCCGGTGCTGGAGCCCGACGCCGGTGAACGGATCATGCCGGGCCGCGTGCATGTCGCGCCGCCGGGTTATCACATGCTCGTGGAAGTGGACCGCACCGTTGCCTTGTCGACCGATGCCGCCGTGCGCTTTTCGCGGCCGTCGATCGACGTGCTGTTCGAGTCGGCGGCCACGGTGTACGGCGAGCGTTTGCTGGCGATCCTGCTGTCCGGCGCCAACGACGACGGCGCACAGGGGCTCGCGCAGGTGCGCGCGCAGGGCGGCACCGCCTGGGTGCAGGCGCCCGACACTGCCGTCTCGCCCGAAATGCCGCGCGCCGCGATCGAACGCGGCGCCGCCGACTCCATCTACAATCCCGCAACTATGGCCCGGCGGCTTGCCGCATTGCCGGCCTCTCTCTGATCCGATGCCATGACGAACTCACCTGTGAACATCCTGATCGTCGACGACATCGTCCACAACATCACCGCGCTCGAAGCGTTGCTCGCGCGGCCGGACATTGCCGTGCTGGTGGCCGATTCGGGAACCGCGGCGCTCGACCTGCTGCTCAAACACGAAGTCGCGCTGGCGATTCTCGACGTCAACATGCCCGCCATGAACGGCTTCGAACTCGCCGCGCTGATGCGTGGCAGCCCGCGCACGTCGCACGTGCCGATCATCTTCCTGACGGCGACCGCGCAGGACGCCTCGCGCACGTTCCGCGGCTACGAAGCCGGCGCGGTCGACTTCCTGTACAAGCCGTTCGATCCACGCATTCTGCAATCGAAGGTCGACGTATTCGTTCAGCTCGAACAGCAGAAGCGCCAGCTCGCCGCGCAACTCGTGACCACGCGGCAGATGCTGGAAGCGAACGAGATGCTGATGGCGGTGCTGAGTCACGATTTGCGCACGCCGCTCGGCGCGGTGCTGGCGTCGGCGGAATACCTGATGCGCACGGCCGCCGACGAACAGTCGCTCACGGTAGCCGCGCGCGTGAAGAACAGTTCGCTGCGCATGGCGCGCATGGTCGATCAGTTGCTCAACCTCGCGCGCTTGCAGGGCGGCCGTTTGCCGTTGCAGCCGCGCTCGATCGAACTGGCGACGCTGTGCCGTTCGGTGATCGACGAGTTTGCCTCGCAAAAGAGCGGCAAGCGGATCGTGTTCGAAAGCCGTGGCAACACGGCGGGCGCGTGGGATACGGATCTGGTCTGGCAAGCCGTGTCGAATCTGGTCAGCAACGCGCTGCACCACGGCACGCCGGATGGCGACATCGGTGTCGAGGTGGACGGCGATGCGGTCGAGTCGGTACGACTGAAGGTCTCCAATCGCGGCACGATTCCGGCCGAGGTGTTTCCGCATCTGTTCAAGGCGTTCGGGTCGAACAGCAGCGGGCGTTCGCGCGAAGGCCTCGGGCTCGGGCTGCATATCGTGCAGGAGATCGCGCGGATGCATGGCGGCAACGTCAGCGTCGATTCGAACGAAGCGACGGGGACCATGTTCACGATCGAATTGCCGAGGATGGTGACGTTGCAGCGCGGCTCGTTCACGCGTAAATAAAGGCGCGCTTCGGCGCGCGAGCCGCTGCGGCGCGCGGGCCGCCGGCTGCCGGTCCCGCTGTGCTACGCTTGCCGGACCCGAATCCACGCAGCGCAACCCGAATCCCATCATGCGTTCCTGGCGCATCGCTTCACCTCACCGAAGTGCACAGATCAGCACCGCGCGCGCGACCGACCTCGTCATGTCGATCTCGCACTCCGACGCGGATGCGCTCGCCGCGAGCATGCTGAAAACCGTTGGCGATGCGCTGCCGGTTTCGCAGTGCACCATCTTTGCCTACGAATTCGACGCGCGTCCGCGCACCGTGTCGGCCGCGGATCATCGCGGCGGCCGCTTCCTGCGCGACGTCGCCGACCGCTACGCGACGCATTTCTACGCGCTCGACGGCAATCGCGCGATCATCGGCCGCGCGCCGCGTGCTCAGGCTCGCGACGCGTTGGTGCTGCATCAGCAGCGCAGCGAAGAGATCGAAAACGAAGCCTACCGCGCGGCCTGTTATGCGCAGCCCAACGTGTCCGACCGTTTGTCGTTGTTGCTGCAGCCGGTGGACAGCGTCTGGCTGTCGATCAATCTGTATCGCGACAGCGCGTACGGCAGTTTCGCGGCGGGCGAGCTGGAGTACGTCGAGAGCGTCGCACATCTGTTCGCCCACGCGGCGACAAGCCATTACGCGCTTAACGGACAGCATCAGCAAGGCCCGGCCGCCGCGATGCTGGCGCGCGTCCGGCGCGCATGTCCGCAACTCACCCCGCGTGAACTCGACGTGCTGCGCGGCACGCTCGACGGCGCGAGCGCAGTGGAAATCGCCGCGCAGATGGGCGTGAAGCCCGCGAGCGTCGTCACGTATCAGAAGCGCGCTTATGCACGGCTCGGTATCTCCAGCCAGCGGCAGTTGTTTGCGCTGTGCATGCAGCCGGAACGGGCCTGATCCGCCCGCGGTTCGTCTTGCGTCGGCGCCGTGTCGGCGATCACATCACTGGCCACGCAAAGCGCGCTACGTGCGCTTTGCCCTTGCCTCGGCCTGAGTCTCGCGGTCCCAGCGTTTCAGCCACGGCATGACGAAGTCCGCGAAACCGTCGGCGGGCGGCGATAGCGCGCGTTCCGTCGACCGGTACACGCAAACCTCGCGAATCGTTTCCGGATCGACGATGCGCTTCATGACCAGTCCGAACGTGCGCGCGAGCGGTGCGACGTAAGCCGGCGCGAGCGTGACGGCGAGCCCTTGCGACGCGAGGCCGAATGCGGTGGTGACGTTGTCCACCACGTCCACCGGAATGATGCGGGCTTCGACCGGCAGGTTGGCGAGCATCTGCCCGACAGCGCGCTCGTGGTCGCGGCCGGTGGCAACGATCGGCACGTCGCGCAGATGTTGCCACTGCACGCGGCGCCGCGTGCTCAACGGATGGCTCGGCGCGCACCACATCACCCACGGGCTCGCGAACGCGGGCTCGCAGCGCACGCGCGTGCCGCTTTGCCGGTCCGGGCCGATCGCGAGATCCACGTCGCCGCTCTCGACGCGCTCCACCAGTTGCTCGACCACGGTGTCGAAAATCCGCACGACCACCTTCGGCTTGTCGCGCGCATAGTCGGCGATGGCCGCGGGCAACGCGGTGGCCGCCAGCACGAGCGGCGCGCCCACTCTGACGATGCCGGCGGCGCGGTTGCGGATGTCGTCGGCGGATTGCGCGGCGGCGCGCACGTGGCGCAGCACCGATTCGGCCGACGACAGAAAATCCTGCCCCGCGCTCGACAGGTTGACGCGCCGCGTGGTGCGGTCGAACAGCCGGAAGCCGAGTTCCGTTTCGAGTTCGGCGAGCAACTGGCTGACCGCCGAAGACGTGAGCCCGAGCCGTTCCGCCGCCGCGCCGATGCTATGCAGGTCGACGATGGCGAGAAACGCTTCGAATTGCCGGAGAGTGACGCGCGTGAGTGGCATCTGACGATTCTAAAGAAAAACTTACGAATCGTGAAAAATCGATTGATTGTGCGCGGCGGGCTCGTGGCCGACACTTGCCGGATCGACGCATGAACCGAAACCCGCTTAGACTTCCGCTTGAGCCTGTCGTGCCCACGCGGCGCATCATCCGCACCGGATCAGGCCACATCGAGGCGCCATTCGAGGCCGCATTCAAGGACTTGCCATGTTCGACCACATTCCCGCCTACCCAGGCGACCCGATTCTCAGCCTGAACGAAGATTTTCAACTGGACCCCCGTCCGAACAAGGTCAATCTGAGTATCGGCATCTATTTCGACGACACCGGCAAGCTGCCGGTGATGGACGCCGTGCGCCGCGCCGAAACCGCGCTGCTCGACGCGATCGGGCCGCGTTCCTACCTGCCGATGGCGGGCCTGCCGCAGTATCGCGAGGCGGCGCAGGCGCTGGTGTTCGGCACGCGGAGCGAGGCGCGCGCGGCGGGCCGGATCGCGACGTTGCAGACCATCGGCGGTTCGGGCGCGCTGAAGGTCGGCGCCGATTTTCTGAAGCGCTATTTCCCCGGCTCGCAGATCTGGATCAGCGACCCCAGCTGGGAAAACCATCGCGTGGTGTTCGAGGGCGCGGGGCTGACCGTCAACACCTATCCGTACTACGACGAGCAAACGGGCGGCTTGCGTTTCGCCGACATGATCGACACGATCGAGCGCCTGCCCGAGCGCAGCGTCGTGCTGCTGCACGCGTGCTGCCACAATCCGACCGGCGTCGATCTGAACCCTGCGCAATGGGCTGAACTGGTGCCGGTATTGCTGCGCCGCAAGCTGATCGCGTTCGTGGACATGGCCTACCAGGGTTTCGGCGCGGGTCTCGAAGAAGACGCCGCATGCGTGCGTTTGCTGGCCGACGCGGGCGTGCCGTTGATCGCCGCGAATTCGTTCTCGAAGAATTTCTCGCTGTATGGCGAGCGCTGCGGCGCGTTGAGCGTGGTGTGCAAGAGCGCGGAAGAGGCGGCGCGCGTGCTGGGGCAACTGATGTCGGCGGTGCGCGCGAACTACAGCAATCCGCCCACGCACGGGGCGCGGCTGGTGGCCAATGTGCTCGGCGATGCGTCGTTGCGCGCGTCGTGGGAGGCCGAACTCGCCACCATGCGCGAGCGGATTCTCGCGATGCGCGGCACGATCCACGCGGGACTCGCGGGCCGCGTCGATGAAGTGATGCGCGCGCGTTATGTCGCGCAGCGCGGCATGTTCACCTATACGGGCTTGAGCGAAAGCCAGGTCGAACGTCTGCGCGGCGAATACGCGGTCTATGTGCTGCGCTCGGGACGCATGTGCGTGGCGGGCCTGAATGAACGCAACGCCGGTTATGTGGCGTCGTCGATCGCGGCGGTGGTGGCGGGCGCATAACGGCGACGGCATCACGGCAATTGCATCACGGTATGACCGCACGCACCGGCAGAACGATAACCATGGAGACCCTGATGACGACCGTTGAACAGCAGCCGGCCAGTCCGTCGAAGACCCCCGTCATGCATCCGGACGAATGGCACGCGCGGGTGCAACTCGCCGCGTGCTACCGGATCTTCGACATGCTCGGCTGGACCGAGATGATCTACAACCACATCACGCTGCGGGTGCCCGGGAGCGTGAGCGGCGGCGAGCGGCAGTTCCTGATCAATCCGTTCGGGCTGCACTACAGCGAAGTGACGGCAAGCAATCTCGTGAAGATCGATGCACAGGGGCGCGTACTAGACCGCTCGCCGTATCCGGTGAACCCGGCCGGGTTCGTCGTGCATGCGGCGATTCACGAGGGCTTGCCCGACGCGCACTGCGTGATGCACACGCACACCACGGCGGGCGTCGCGGTAGCGTGTCTGGAAGATGGCTTGCAGCAAACCAACTTCTACAGCGCGCAGTTGCATGAGCGCATTGCGTATCACGACTTCGAGGGCATCACGGTGCATGCGGAAGAAGGTCCGCGCCTCATCGAACATATCGGCGATAAACAGGCGGTGATCCTGCGCAATCACGGCCTGCTTGCGTGGGGCCACACCTTGCCGCAAACTTTCGCGATTCTGTGGACGCTCAATCGCGCGTGCGAAATCCAGATGGCGACGTTTGCGATGGGTCGCGCGCGGCCCGTGCCGGAAGCGGTGGCGATCCGCTGCTCGCGCGACGCGTTGCAGTTCGACCCGAAGCATGGCGCGGGGCAGGATGTGTTCGACGCACTGGTGCGACGGGTGGATCGCATCGATGCGAGCTACAAGGATTGATGCGGGACTAGCCACGAACTCATGCACGAATAACCAGGGATCGAAGCAATGAAAGTTGTTATCTACGGCGCAGGCGCGATCGGCGGCTGGATGGGCGTCAAGCTCGCACAGGCCGGCCACGATGTCGGTGTGGTGGCGCGGGGCTCGACGCTCGCTGCGTTGCGCGAACAAGGCCTGCGTCTGATCGAAGGGGGCGTCACGCATACGGTGAAGGTCGACGCGAGCGACACGCCAGCCGAGCTCGGCGCGCAGGATCTCGTCGTGGTCGCCGTCAAGGGGCCGGCGATGGCGTCGGTGGCCGCGCAGATCGCGCCGCTGCTGGGCCCGCAAACGATCGTGCTGACGGCGATGAACGGCGTGCCGTGGTGGTTCTGCGCAGGCCTCGGCGCCGATTTCACCGGCCGTCGGCTCGAGTCGATCGATCCGGACGGCGCGATCGCCGCCGCGATTCCGACCGCGCAGACCGTGGGTTGCGTGGTGCATGCGAGCTGCCTCGTCGAGGCGCCGGGCCTGATCCGGCATCACCAGGGCAATGGCTTGATTGTCGGCGAGGCGAGCGGCCAGGCGAGCGAGCGCGTCGCGGCGCTCACCGAAGCGCTGGTCGCGGCGGGTTTCAACGCATCGATGTCGGCGCAGATTCAGCGCGACGTCTGGTACAAGCTGTGGGGCAACATGACGATGAATCCGGTCAGCGCAATTACCGGCGCGACGACCGACCGGATTCTCAGTGACGAACTGGTGCGCGGCTTCGTCACGAGCATCATGCTGGAGGCGAAGGAGATCGGCGCGCGTTTCGGCATTCCGATCGACCAGGCGCCGGCGGACCGCCACGAAGTCACGCTGAAGCTGGGCGCGATGAAAACATCGATGCTGCAGGACGTGCAGGCGGGCAAGGCGGTCGAACTCGACGCGCTGGTCGGCGCCGTGCGTGAACTGGGACAACTGACGCAGGTGCCGACGCCGTACACGGATGCACTGCTCGGTCTCGCGCGCCTGCATGCAAGCACGTTGGGGCTGTATCCGCGGCAGTGACGCAAAGCGTTCGACAATCAAGCCGCGGTGCGTTTGGCGCACGGCGGCTTTTTTTACGTCTTCTCGCGTGCGTTATGCGGCGACAGTGGAAGAGACCGGCAGCCGCGCCGCTTCGATCAACGACAACGCGCGCCGCGGGTCGTCGAGTTCGGTCATGCACAGCAACACGAGGCGCGCCAGATAGAGCGGCGTCTGCGCTTCGCCTTCGGCGGTGAGGGTTTTGCAGAGCGTCGTGTAGACGAGGTCGAGATCGCTATCGGTCATGATGATGTCGCTCCTTGTTCGTTAGATCGCCAATACCGCGGCCAGCGCACGCTGCGTGGCCGCCGCGCTGCCGTCGCGCCAGCGCGCCAGCACGTGGCCGTCGGGGCGGATCAGATAGACGGTGCCGGGCCGCGCGTCGAGCATGTCGTGCAGATGGCCGGTTGGATCGATTGCGTACGGCGTGGCTGGGCACGGCGCGTCGCTCATGACCAGCGTGATCGTTCCGAACGGAATACGGCGTTCAGCGAGCGTGCGTTGCAACTGCTGCCACGCCTCGTCCTGCGCCGGGTCCGCGCCGAAGCGCAACGCGGTGAAGCCGGGTTCGAGCAGATCGGTCAGATGAATCGCCACGCTTGCCCCGTCGACGGTGCGCTTGAGCAGGCGGCATTCGGGCAGCACCGTACCGGGCGCAGGGCCACGGCTGAACGAGTCTGACGCGGCGTTGCCTGCGGCCTCATTGAGCGGCGAGCGCAGATACGCAATCGCGTGCGTCTGCCGTGGATTGATCAGGGGCCGCACGGCCGCGTGCTGATGTGCAAGACCGAGCACGGCCGTGCGCATCAGATCGAATGCGAACGACGGCGGTGCCATGAATTCGGTGCTTTTCATCCCATAGCTGAGATTCTCGCGCGCGGCGAATACGCGTTCGTCGCTATAGCTGTCGAGCAGACCAGGCGACGCGATGCCGTTGACCACGCAGCCGAGTTTCCAGCCCAGATTGTCGGCGTCGTCGATGCCGGAATTGGCGCCGCGCACGCCGAAGATCGGCACGAGATGCGCGGCGTCGCCCGCGAACAGCACCGAGCCGTGCCGATAGCATTCAAGCGTCAGCGCGTTGGCCTTGTACACGGTGATCCAGATCGGCGACCACGCGCCCGTTTCAGCCATCGCGTCGAGCACGCTCTGCACGCGCGGCATCACGTTCTCGGGCCGCACGGCGGCATCCGGGTCTTCATCGTCGCGCAACTGATAGTCGATGCGCCAGACGTTATCCGGCTGCTTGTGGACGAGCACCGTCGAACCCGGATTGGATGGCGGGTCGAAATAAG
The DNA here is from genome assembly GCF_046030495.1 of Paraburkholderia strydomiana. Lineage (GTDB taxonomy): Bacteria > Pseudomonadota > Gammaproteobacteria > Burkholderiales > Burkholderiaceae > Paraburkholderia > Paraburkholderia strydomiana_A. The sequence continues at coordinate 158,414 of NZ_JAQQCJ010000013.1, read as the reverse complement.
CGAGACGCTCGGTGGCGCGCGCGCTGTCCAGCTCGATATCGACGATGACGTAGCGGCCTTCGTACGTGGTGCCGGTGAGCTTCAGTCCGAGCGCCTCGCGAATCGTGCTGCGCCCGCCGTCGCAGGCGGCGACCCAGTCGGCGCGCATTTGCCAGGCCGTGCCGCTGTCGCCCGTCTCGCCGGTCCTGCCGGTCTCGCCGGTCCCGCCCGTCTCGCCGGTGCGCAGCGCGAGCAGGGCGCCGCCGTCCGGCAACTGTTCGATAGCCGTCACGCGGGTTTGCCAGCGAACCTCGATCAGATCGGGGTGCCGTTCGATCTCGTCGAGCAGCAATTGCTCGATCTGATATTGCGCGATGTTGATCATCGGCGGCAGGGACTGTTCGTCGTCCTGGTGCATCGTGAAGCGGAATACTTCGGTGTCGCGGTAGAAGCTGCGGCCGCCGGTCCACGGCAAGCCTTTTTGCAGGAAGCCGTCGACGACCCCGAGGCGCTTGAAAATCTCCAGGCTGCGCCGCGAAATACAGATCGCCCGGCTGCCGGTGCATACCCTGTCATCGGCTTCGATCAGCACCGAGCGTACGCCCTGTCGCGCGAGCGCTAACGCCAGCGTCATGCCGACCGGCCCGCCCCCGACGATGGCCACGGCTTTCGTTGCGGGGTCGCGTCCGTCGACGAGCGCGGGCACTTCGCCTGGGTAGTGGCGAGGCGAGAACGGATAGGGGGTGAAAGGGCGGGTCATGCGTGTCTCCTTACTCGGGTCCCATGCAAGCGGGCTGCCGGGGCTTCAATGCCGGTAGATTGCCCGCCGCGGCTGGTTGGCTCTGCAAAGGCGGTGCGAATCGATAGGGAAGTATGCAGGAGGGCGCGCGCGAGGCTGTCCTCATTTTGGGTACACGCCGTGCGGGCTGACGACCCCGGCCGCGCCGCAAACAATCCGGCGCAAGAAAAGCCGCGAGGCACTCACGCGCCCCACGGCTTCATTCATTCGCTCATGTGCTCACGCACCTGTTCCACCCGCCCCGGTATGCCTCCCCCTCACTCCGCCCGCGCCACATGCGCTGGCTGCCGCAGATGCTGCGTGCTCAACGCGGCCTGGCATTCCTCGATCATCGCGCGGAAGGTTGGCGACGTGTGCGACGCGCCGGTCGCACCCAGTTCCGTGGCGCCCTCCGGCGGGCCGCCGACGCCCAGCACGAGCGTCGCCCGTGGTCGCCATTCGCGCGTGCGCCGCAACATATTGCGCAAGTACGGCGGCGACTCCGGCGCATCGAGCGAGACGATGCAAATGATCGGCGCGTCCTTGAAGCTCGGCTCGTCGGCGCGCGCGCTGCGGTAGCCCGAATGCGTCGCCATCATCGGCGCGAAGCCGTGGCGGCCGAGCAATTGCACGGCGATCGCCGTCGTCACTTCGTCGAACGCACCGCGTCCGGGCACGCACAGCACGGACGTTCTGTCGATCTCCTGCGTCTCCCGCTGACGGGTCGAAACGTGGCTGTCATGGCGCTCCGACAGATCCGCCGATGCCGACGCCAGCAACGCGCTGGCGCTGTCGGCTGGTTCAGCGCGCGACAGACGGTCCGGCAGGCCGTCCGCGATTTCGAGGTTCTCGACGATATCGACCAGCGCTTCGTTGACCCGCTGCAACTGCTCCGGCATCAGCACGCCGCGCATCGCGTCGTTGCGCGCGAGCTTGAGGCCTTCCAGCGCGACCTTGTCGTAATAGTCGATCAGCGACATCTCGCGCAGCAGGCGCTCCGCCTGCACGATGGCCTCATGCGGATCGTCCGCGAGCAGCCGCTGATAGAAAGTCTGCGCGGGGGTGAGTGCGGGCTGGTCGCCGAGCAGCACGGTCAGGAAGTTCAGCCGGTCGGCGTAGCGCCCGAGCGTGACGACGCACAACGTGAGCGGCGTCGACAGCACGAGGCCGACCGGTCCCCACAGCCAACTCCAGAAGATCGCCGCGACCACCACCGCGAGCGGCGACAGACCCGAGCGATGACCGTACAGCAGCGGCTCGGCAATCTGCCCGGCCACCACGTCGACGACGATGAAGAGGATCAGCGTATAGACCGCCATGGTCCATTGAGGCTGGATCGCGGCGGCGAGGAACACCGCAAGGATCGCGGCGATCCAGATGCCGATGTACGGCACGAAGCGCAGCAACGCCGCGATCACGCCGAACAGCAGCGCACCCGGCACGCCAATGATCGCGAGCCCGATCGCGATGACGCCGCCCGCGCTCAGATTCACGCCCAGTTGCGCGACGAAATAGCGGCTCAGCCGCACGGCCGCGTCGTTGATCGCGGTGGTGGTGCGGTGCAGATCGCGCGAGCCGAACAGACTGATCAAACGGTCGCGCAAATCCTCGCGCTGCAGAAGAATGAAGATCGTCACCACCAGCACGATGAAGGTGGTCTCGATCGGCGCGATGGCCGGCGACAGCGCGCGCTGTGCCAGTTGCATCGGCGTGGGCGACGGCTCGTGCACCTCGACCGGTTGCGGCACGGCGGGCGCGTTGCGCGCCGCGCGCCCGGTCGGGCGCGGCGGGTTCGGCTTGGACGGCGCGACCCGCTGCAGCGTCGCGGCGGCGCGGCTCATCAGCGAGTCCGCGCGGCCGACGGTCTTTTGCTGGACCGTTTCGATCTTCTGCTCGATCGCCTCCTGATACTGCGGCAGGTCGCCGGCCAGTTGCACCAGTTGCGCGCCGATCAGCGCGCCGATCGCAAGCAACGAAGCGAGCGCGAACAGCACGGCGATGAAGATCGACGGCAGTTGTCCCATATGCAGCCGCCGCAGCATCTGCACGAGCGGGGCGAGCAGGAAGCTCAGCAGCACCGAGAGCGTAATCGGGATCAGCACCGCGCGCCCGAAGTACAGCGCGCACACCACCACGACACCGGTAATCACCGAGGCGAGACCATGCAGACTCGGCGTGCCCGGCGGGTAGACGCGGTTCGGCCGCCCAGTCGGCGGTAACGATATTTTCATGAACAGACTTTCCGAGTGAGAAGCGCTGTCTTTTTTTGCTGGCCGCGCGATGACGCCAATCGTGTTGAGTGACGTTGGATTGCGTCGACGGGGCACAGCGCTTCAGCAAGACACATGCCCGAATTGTAGGCGTTTTGGCGGGCCGCGACCCGATTCTCTAGCCGATGTGCAGCCGCAGCAACTCGAACAGCCGCGAACTCGCAAAGAGCAGCAGGCCGATGAAGCCGCCGACGATCGTTCCGTTGATGCGGATGTACTGCAGGTCCTTGCCGATGTTCAGCTCGATCTGCCGCGACATCTCGCGCGAGTCCCAGTTCTTGACGGTATCGCTGATATGACGTGTGAGGAATCGCGCGAAGTCCGGCGCCATGCTGCGGGCCGCGTCTTCGAGGTGATCGTTCAGCGATTGACGCAGCGCCGGATCGTTCGCGAGTTCGCGGCCCACCCATTGGCCCATGGCGGCGACGCGCGCATGCAACGCGGAATCGGCGCGCTGCAGATCGCGCTTGAGCCACGCGCGCAGTTCGCCCCACATGTCCTTCACATAGTTGCTGAACGCGTCGCCTTCGACCAGATAGCGTTTGAGTTCCTCGCCCTGCTGGAGGAACGCGGGGTCGCTCTTGAGTTTGGCGATCAGCTTCTGCGCGGCTTCGTCGAATTTGTGGCGCAGCTGATGCGTCGGGTTCTCGCTGATCTGTTCGAGCATGCGGTTCACCGCGCTGGCGATGGCGTCGGCGCCTTTCTCGCCGAGCCAGGCGGACGGCAGGATCTTTTCCATCTTCGGATACTCGCTCTTCACCCATTCGACGATGCGCTCGGCGATGAACTCGCGCGCGGGCGGCTCGCGCAGCAGCGTCACCACCTGATGAATGCCCGCATCGAGCAATTCCTGATGACGGCCGTCGCGTGTGAGCGTGTCGAGAATGGCGCCGAGCGATTGCGACAGATCCACTTTCGCGAGCATGTCGCGCAGCGCGTCCTTGATGAAGACCTGGATACGCACGTCGTCGGTCAGTTCGAGAATGCCGCTCGTCAGCCTGACGACGTAGTCGCCCAGACGCGCGGTATTGGCCGGCTCGCTCAGCCAGCCGGTGATGCTGCGCGCCGGGTCGTGCTTCTGGATCAGACCGACCAGCGACGGCACGTCGAGGAACTTGTCCTGTACGAACACGGCGAGGTTGTCGGCGATCTTGTGCTTGTTCTTCGGAATGATTGCGGTGTGCGCGGAGACGAGCGGGATCGGCACCCGGCGAAACAGCGCCGCCACCGCGAACCAGTCGGCGAGCGCGCCGACCATCGCGGCCTCGGCGACCGCCTTGATGCCGTCGACCCAGAGGCCGCGCGGCATGAACGCGGTGATCACGAAAACGCAGGCGGCGGCGAGCAGCAATAGCAAGGGCGTGCGCTTGGCCTTCTTCAGTTCGACGGTCTTGTTCATCGGGAACGGGCAATGGGTCCGGTTCGATTGAAATGATGCGGTGCGCTCAAGACACTTAGGGCGCTTTGGGCGCGCGATCGGCAACCGCGAGTGTAGCGCCGCTGACCGGGCGGCGCGCCGTGCAGATGAGGCTCGCTTTGGCGCGCCCGCGCGGTAACATCTGCGGTTAGACTGCGTAGCCGCGCTTGTCGCGCACGCAGTGGCAATGACCCGCAACGCAATGGTAATGAACGCAATGAACACAATGGAGGCGCAGTGATCAGGTTTCTGCACACAGCGGACTGGCAGATCGGCACGCAATTCGGCCAGTTCGAGCCGGACGAGGCGGCACATCTCGCGCAGGCGCGCTTCGACACCGTGCGCCGCATCGCCGACGAAGCGGCCGCGCGCAAGGTCGACGCCGTGCTGGTCGCGGGCGACGTGTTCGATCTGCAAACCGTGTCCGACACGGTGATCCGCCGTTTGTTCGCCGCGTTGCAGGCGTTCTCCGGGCCGTGGATCATGTTGCCGGGCAATCACGACGCCGCGCTGGTGGAAAGCGTGTGGACCCGGGCGCAGCGCCTGAACTGTATCGGCCCGAACGTACGGGTCGTGCTCGAACCCGGCGTGGTGCTGCTCGACGCGTGCCGCACGGCGCTGCTGTGCGCGCCGCTCACGCAACGCATCACCTACGACGACACCACCGGCTTCTTCGATAGCGCCGACACGCCGCCGGGCTATCACCGCATCGGCCTCGCGCACGGCAGCGTCAGCGGGATTCTGCAGGAGGGCATCGACTCGTCGAATCCGATCGCGCCGACGCGTGCGCTCAGCGCGCGTCTCGACTACCTCGCGCTGGGCGACTGGCACGGCCACCTGCGCGTCGACGAACGCACGTGGTACGCCGGCACACACGAGCAGGACCGCTTCCGCGCGAACGATCCGGGTTTCATGCTCGACGTCACGCTCGGTGAGCCGGGCGCGTTGCCGCAAGTCGAAGCGGTGCGGGTCGGTCAATATCAATGGCATCGCTGGGACGAAACGATCTCGGTGCCGACCGATGTGGATGCGCTCAAGGCGCGGCTCGCGGCACTGAGCCATCACGACGTGCTGCGTGTGAACGTGACCGGTACGGCCGCGTTGGCCGATGCCGAAGCGCTGCACGTCGCGCTCGAGGAAACCCGTGCGCGCGTGCGGGCGCTGCGCGCCGACCTGAGCGGCCTGCAGGTGCTGCCCACCGCCGACGACCTCGCCGAACTCGGCGCGCAAAGCGGCTACCTCGCGAAAGTGGTGGCGCGGCTGCGCGGCTTGCAGGAAGACCCGCAAGCCGACCCGCAGCAGGTCAAGCGCGCGGCCGAGGCGCTTTTGCTTCTGGCGCGTTTTCAGCGTGAATTGCCGCGCGAAGCGAGGTCCGCATGAAGTTGCAAAGCATTGCGATTCAGGAATTCAAACAGTTCAGCGGACGGCTTGTTATCGACGATCTGCAGCCAGGGCTCAATCTGTTCACCGGACCGAACGAGGCGGGCAAGAGCACGATCGCCGAAGCGGTGCGCGCTGTGTTTCTCGAACGCTACAAGGCCTCGCATCTGAAGGACTTGCTGCCTTGGGGCAAGGCGAGCGGGCAGCCGTCGGTCGAGGTGAGCTTCGAGCTGGACGGCGCCCAATGCAGGCTGTCGAAGCAGTTCGTCACCCGTCAGCGCTGCGAATTGCGCATCGGCCAGGCCGTCTTCGGCGAAGATGAAGCCGAGGACAAGCTCGCGGCCCTGCTCGGTTTTTCGCGCGCCGCACGCGGACCGTTGAAGGCCGAGAACGCGGGCGTGCCGGGGCTTTTGTGGGTGCAGCAAGGCAGCACGCAGGAGGTGCGCGATTCGACGGGGCACGCCGCGCAGTATCTGCGTGATGCGCTGTCGCAATTGTCGGGCGGCAACGAGTCGGCCGGCGAGGATGCGCTGATCGCCGCCGTGCAGCGTGAGTTGCGGCAACTGCTGACGGCGCGCACGCAGAAGTCGACCGGACCCCTCGCCGAAGCCGAAACGACGCTGGCCGCGTTGATTGCGGAGCGCGACGAACTCGAACAGCAGCGCCAGCAGTTCGATGAAAACATCGAACGGCTCGCCACGCAGCAGGAGGCGTTCGACGATACGCAGCGCAAGCGTCCCTGGGAGCTTCACGAACAGAAGGCCGTGCTCGCGCAGCAGCGCGCCGATGCCGCGGCGGAACTCGAACGCAGTCTGCAGGGACTCGCGCAGTCCTTGCAGGTGAGCGAAGCGGAACTCGCGCTGTCGCTGCAACAGGAGCAGGGTGCAGCCGAACTGGAAGCGGCCGTCGCGCGCGAGCGTCAGCAACTCGATGCGGCGCGGGCCAATGTGTCGGCGGCGCAAACCGAGCATGCGCAAGCATCGGGCGGCGTCGCGCAGTTCGAGCAGGCGTTCGCGGAGGCGAGCCGTGCGCTCGAACTGGCGAACGCAGCGGTGACGGTCGCCGATTTGCGCAGCCAGATCGGCTTCTATCGCACCGAGAGCGAGCGGCTCGAAGCGGCGATCGCCGCCGCGGGCAAGGCGAACGACGCGGTGCTCGAAGCCGCGCGCGAGGCGGCCGCGGTTGAAATCGACGAGGCGAAGCGCAAGCGCCTCGCCACGCTCGATGGCGAGTTGACTCTGTTGCGCGCGCGTACCGAAGCGGCGATGACGCGCATCGAGTATCGGTTGAACGGTGCGCTGACGGTCGACGGCGAGCAGCTCACGGGCGAGGGCGTGCTGCGCGTCGACGACGAGAGGTTGATCGGTCTCGGCGAACTCGGTGAATTGCGCGTGATTCCGGGCGTGTCCGATCTGTCCGCGCAGTTGGCCGAACTCGCGTCGCTCGAAGCGCAGCATGCGCAGTTGTTGCAGGCGCTGGGCGTCGCGTCGCTCGGCGAGGCCGAAGCCCGCTATGAAAAGTGGAAGACGCTGGTCGCGCAGCAGAAGAGCCAGGCGAAGATTCTCGACGTGCACGCGCCGCAAGGCATCGACGCGTTGCGTGCCGCGTTGGCGTCAGCGGCGGCGCGCTTGCAGGCATCGAACGAACGGCTCGCGGGCTTGCCCGATGTGTCCGCCGCGCCGCCGCTCGACGAAGCGCGGCGCAACGCGGACATCGCGCGCGATGCGCTGGAGGCCGCGAGAAAAGTGCTGACCCAGGCCGCCGAGAAACGATCGACCGGCATGGCGACCACCGACTCGCTCGCCGCGCAGTTGCAGCGCAAGGAAGCGCAATTGAACGACGACGCCTACCGCCGCAACCGCGCGCGGTGGCAGACGAAAATCGTCGAACAGCGCGTGCAGGTCGACGCGTTGAGGAAGCAGCGCGAGGGCCGCGAGCGCGAACTGGAGGCGGCGCGTCTCGACGATCCGGCGGCGGAGGCGAAGCGTTATCACGCGTCGGCGGAACTCGCGCGCAGCGAGCAGCATGAGCGGCAGGTGCGGATCACGCACCTGCGCAGCCAGCTGGAGACGGTCGGCGCGTCAGGGCTCGGCGAACGTCTCGCGGCGCTCGACGCGCGGGTCGAGCAGGCGACGCGCCGCAAGGACGAACTCGGCTTGCGGGCGAGCGCGTTGAGTCTGCTCGACGAAGTGCTGGTCGACGAACGCGACGCGGCGGTGGCGCAATTGCGCGCGCCGCTCACCGAGCGGCTCGGGCACTATCTGAAGCGGATTTTCCCGCAGTCGACGATTGAGCTCGGCGACGATCTGAGTCCTGCGACGCTGGATCGTCATGGCCGTGCCGATACGCTCGATGCGCTGAGTTTCGGCACGCGCGAGCAGCTCGGCATTCTGACGCGGCTCGCTTATGCCGACTTGCTGAAGGCGTCGGGGCGGCCGACGTTACTGATGCTCGACGACGCTGCCGTGCATACCGATGCGGCGCGGCGTGATGCGATCAAGCGCGCGTTGATCGATGCGGCGACGCGGCATCAGATTCTGGTGTTCACATGTCATCCGGAGTTGTGGGATGACCTGGGGGTGAGGCAGAGGGCGATTGGGGATTTGAGGGTGGGGGGGTAGACGGTGCTGCGAGAGTAAATCCCTTATTGGCTGTTTTTCTTATTTGCTGACTTGGCGTCGGCTTTCGGACTTGTTTTGCCGGACCGGAAGCGACACCTGAAGAGTTCATCGATGAACTTGAATCGTGGTCATCTATTGATACTTCAGCATGCGCGAGCGCACCGCAAAGGGGGGCGGGGCGTAAGCTCGCGCCTCTATCGCGGCGCCTGATCGGCGGCACGTTCGTGAATGCTCAGGCATTGAACGGCGTTGCTGCTGGAAGCTCGGCACTGGGCATCACTTCATCGGCGCCGTATGGCACAGCGTCCTTGCTCATTCTGATTGCGGCAAGCTGCCGCGACATCCTCCTTCTTGATTTGCAGGGTGTGCCCAAACTATTAATTGTTTCACTGGTTCCGTATCAATTTCGTGAGGCTGAGGCTAATCGATAATTCCAATGTTGTCGGATGCCAGTGAATTTGTGACGTGCTTGGCCTGATGAAATTTCAATCAACTCTGGTGCGCCTATAATGCCTGAATATCTGTTTAATTTTTGATTTGGTAATTTTTATATAAAAAGATTGCGGAGTATTTCAACGAACTTGTTACCATGGAAATTTCATCTCGAAATATTCGAATTGGAAAATTTTGTGAAGTTGTTCGAAAAGGATGATGTGCTATTCACAACCGGGTTGAAAGCGTTTACCTTTGTTCGTGAACATACATGCCGGGTTGTTATTGAAGGCCCCTTAGGTATGCGCGTGCTGCTTCTTATGCAAAGGGAATAAAGAGACAATGGCCGATCTGTCTGAAAGCGTGAAAGAGCTCGCAAATAGCCTGACAGCGCTGACGGGTCGGCAGTCGTATTTTCTGGAAGTGACGGGGCCGGGTAATGGGCGGGAGCTGTCGGTGGTTTCGTTCACTGCAGTTGAGCGCTTGGGTGAGCCGTATCGCGTGACCATCGAGCTCACGCATCCGGAGAGTCTCGCGCGGGGCGACTATCTCGGGCGTGACGCGACGTTCACGATCGATGCTTCTGATGGCAGCGAGCCGCGTGTGTTTGCAGGCTGCATCACGCGCTTTTCGAAGACAAAGACGACGAAGGACTTCAGCAGCTACCGGATGGTGGTCGAGGCGCATATCGCGCGGCTGAGGCTCACGCGTACGAGCCGCATTTACCAGCAGCAGAGCGCGCCGCAGATCATCGAAGCGATCCTGCGGCGTCATGCTTTTACAGGGAACCAGTTCGTTTTCAGGCTGCGGCGTCAGTATCCGCAGCACCCGTTCCGGTTCCAGTATCAGGTTTCCGATCTCGCGTATATCCAGATCCTGATGCAGAAGGAAGGGATCTACAGTTACTTCGTGCAGGGCAAACACGGCGATGTGATCGTGTTCGCCGACGACGTGGATCACTACGTCTATACGCCGGAACTGAAGGTGCCGTACCGCGAGAAGGCAGGGCTGGAATCCGGCATCGAATCGGTCTTCGCGCTGGAGATGCACGCAGAGACGGTGCCGCAGGCGGTGCTGGTGGCCGACTACAACCCGGATCAGGCATGGGAGCGGTTCAGGGCTGATGCGAATGTCGCGAAGAAGGACACGACGACGTACGGGCAGTCGTACGTCTATGGCACGCATCATCTTGACCAGGATGGCGCGCAGTGGGAAGCACAGTTGCGTCATGAGGCGGCGATTGCCTGGCAGGTGATCTACGAAGGCGGGAGCAATGTGCTTGATCTGCGCCCGGCGCGGGTGCTGCGCATGGACGAGGATTTGCCGGATGCGCCCAACGGACAGGTAATCATCGAGGTCACGCATAACGGTGCACGCGACCAGGCCTACCGCAACAGCTACAAAGCAATGCCGGCCGACCGGCGCTTCCGCCTGAAGCTCGAAGAAGACACGTGGCCGAAGATCACCGGCACGCTGAGCGCGCGGGTCACGTCGCCGGGCAGCTACGAGTACGCATACCTGACCCGGCAGGGCTACTACACGGTGCGCTTCGACCTGGACTTCGACGAATGGAATCCGGGTGGTGAAAGCGTGCCGCTACGTCTGGCCAAACCCTTCGCGGGCAGGTTACAGACCGGCTTCCACTTCCCGGCGCTGGACGGTGACGAAGCGGTGCTGGAGTTCCGCGACGGCAATCCGGACAAGCCATATATCTCGCAGTTCCACCATCACAGCCAGGCGGTGGATCTGATCACGAATCAGGACCGCTGGCTCTCGCGCAACGTGATCCGTACGCAGAGCAACAACAAGCTGCGCATGGAGGACTGGAAGGGCTACGAGAGTATCAAGCTGTCAACGGAACACTCAGGCAAGAGCCAGCTGAATCTGGGTTATCTGGTCGGTTCGGGGAAGCAGCGGCGCGGTGAAGGCTTCGAGTTGCGCACGTCCGGGTGGGGGGCGATCCGCGGTGGCAGGGGTCTGTTCATTTCGGCGGACGACCAGCCCAAAGCAGGTGGCCAGCAACTCGACATGCAGGCGGCGCTCACGGAACTGCAATCGGCCCTGAGCCGCGTGACGGCGCTGGTGAATGCCACCACGCAGGCGAAGGCCGTACCGGCCGACAAGGCGACCCAGTCCAGCCTGATGGATGCGCTGGATCAGCTCAGGGGCGCGGGCCTGATCGCCAGCGCACCGGCCGGCATTGCGCTGGTGACGTCACGCTCCATCCAGCAGGCGGCGAGCGAGAACGTGATGCTCAGCGCCGGCAGGCATATCGACCTGGGCGCCGTAAAGCGCCTGACGATGGCCGCAGGCGATCTGATCTCGATGTGCGCACACAAGCTCGGGATAAAGCTGTTTGCGGCGAAGGGCAAGGTCGAGATCCAGGCGCAGAACGATGCATTGGATCTCTTCGCAGAGCAACAGTTGCGCGTGGCAAGCGCGAGCGAGGATGTGCAGGTGGCAGGTAAGACCAAAGTCGTCATGGCTAGCGGCGGAGCATGCGTGAAGATCGAGAACGGTGGAGTGGAAATCATCTGTCCGGGGGACTTCAGGATCAAGGCGGCTTCGTTCAGTTTTGAGGGGCCGGCCAGCCTGAATTCTTCGTTACCTGCGCTCCCGAAGAGCGAGCTGGAGATATCTAATTTTTATCCTGTTTCACGCTAAAACATGATAATCAGCCCCCCATTTCTTCCTACCGCAGGCCTGACGTCCACCAACGACACGCAAACTGATCCGATGATGGCTGCGGTAGCAGAATTTGAACTGGCACACGGTATCTTTCCGATTGCGTTCGACCGGCGCTGGCACTGCGGAGTCCATTTGATGCCGAACGAACAGCACGAGCCTGTGCGAGCCATCGCAGACGGCGAGGTCGTCGCATACCGGATTGCGAAAACGGCGATTTCTGACGGACGAATCGACTCGACTACCGGCTCGCCGGCTCTGAACTCGAATACTGGTTTTGTGCTGCTGAAGCATACAAGCGAAACTGGCGATGGTCGTACGCTCACGTTCTATTCGTTGTATATGCATCTGCTGGACCTGGTTACCCAGAACGGCCTTGCGGCACAGCTTAACAATCCTGACGCTGATAGCTCACCGATAGCGCTGGCAGCGTGGTTGCTGCAGGCATCTAATCCCGATCCCGATGGGAATTACCCGGTACGACCTGGCAACAACCTCAGGGTCTATCGGAAGGATGTGCTTGGTTACTACGGTGCCTGTCACGGCCAGCCGCACCTGCATTTCGAGATTTTCATGACGGAGGCAGACTTCAATGAATACTTCGTGAAGGACAATAGGACCCAGTTGGGGGCAACATCCGCGTTGACTCCAGAATCGAAGGACTACTGGGGGTGCAGCTACTATGTGATTTCGAACGGCCAGATGTTTCACAGTATGCCGCCCGGCCAGACCGACTCGGACTATTTCCCGCGATTGACAGACGGCCAGTTGGCCAGTCAGAGCATCCTGTATGTCCAGGCATACTTTCATAAGGGCGAGCGCTACACACGTTCGTGGATTGACGCAGGCAATGGGCAAATGACGCTCCTCACGCCGACGCCCGTGAAAGACGGTTTCAAACACTATGAGTATCAGTTGTACCGCCGCGCGCTGGAGCTGTATCCAAACTGTCCGAGCGAGGGTTACGAATTGCTGCGCTTTGGTCGTATTCTGAGTACGGACCTGCCAACGCTGCCTGCAGGCGCTGCGCAAAGTACGTGGGTCGCCGTGACTTTCAACGAAAGCGGAAAACAAGGCTATGTCGACATTAGCCAGGAGAGTGTCCAGAAACTTTCCGACGCGGATTTTCCATTTTTTATGGGATGGCAGAAGATCGGTGACGATAACACGCCGTTCGATGCGGATGGCCTGTGCAACTTTGACGAACTCAAGAAGATCCTGCATGACGTTGAACCTGCTGGCGCGCCGGCAAAGGATGAGCCGGAATACAAGCAGGAAGATGTGTTGAGTGCATACGTTAAGGATAAGCAGGCGATCAGGCAAAAATTGCAGGGCTTTGTATGCAAGGCTCCCAGTGAATGGAACAGCAATCACAACGCAACGCGTTATGCCGCGCTGAACGAGGCGGGCGGGTTTTACGCAGAGCAGAAAGACACGAATCCGAACGGCTACGGCGATTTCATAAAGTTTGTTGAGAAGTTTCAATTCTGGGACAAAACGCCGCTTCCATCCAATGAAAAGCTTTGGTTTTTCCATCCTCTCGAATTCCTCCGACATTTCAGGAAGTGCGGATGGTTGAGCGTCAAAGAACTCGCCCAATGCATTCCTCGGAAGGTAATTGATCAGACGAAGAGCGCCGCGTATCAGACTGTTTATCCAACCGGCATTGTCCAATGGAGTACGGCTTTCAACAGAGCCAACAAGTATTGTCGGTATCTGAACTATGCCTTTCGTCTATATGGCATATCTAATTCCGCGGTTCGGCTTTCAAGCTTTCTCGGTAATGCCATTCAGGAGACTACATACCTGTCTCGGACCTCTGAGGCAAATGGTGCCAACCTCAGCTACGCTCCCTGGTATGGTCGAGGCGTAATTCAGCTTACACACGAAGAAAATTACTCCCGTTATGGAAAGTTTCGCGGATGGGTAGGATCGGCTGCGTCGTATAGGGATTCGCTGGAGACTGATCTGGCTCGTGCCTGCGATTCTGCAGGATTCTATTGGGTAAGTTGCGCCAAACCAACCGGTCGCGAACACAATATAAATTCCGATGCTGACGCCGTTCCCGTAATTTTGCAGGCTACGCTTTCTAATGTCTGTGGTGTTTATAATTACCACGCGAAAACATGCAGTATCGCGCTGTCCTCAATGAAATTCAGGGTTTGCAAGCAATTTGAGCGCACTGCGCGAGCTGTAAATAACGGAAATCCAGATTCAACGAATGCGATGTACGGGATTGTTCCGCGTACCAACGTATTTCTGGCATCAATGGCCAAACTATCAGATTTTATTGTTGATTTTAATGAGTCTTATATGCAAAAGGAGTCATAAGGTGGCATGGGCGAACGCGGGTGTGTGTATTTTTGCATTTTTTGTTTCATGCGGTTCGCTGGCGCAGGTTGTGCATGCAGCAGCGCCGGAGATATCAATATATAAAAACAAGGTATATGTTAATTCTCCTTCCGGGGCTAAGCAAGTCATCCTGCTTGACCATGACATTAAACGTGAAGATGTAAGAGTCGAAGATTTGACATTTAATGGCTATCATGATCTGAAGATATTAAATGAACGCGGGGCGGCGCAGGAATTCTATAATGTATACTTATACTCTTCTAGTTTGGGGAAATACGTTTTTAATAAGAAATTGAGTGACATTCCATGTCTTCAGGTTGATGCTGAAAAAAAGCAACTCGTGGGTGCTTGCTTTCATATAAGTGCATGCGAAAACTGGTCAGAGCATTACGCGGTTACCCGCCTCGGCAGAGTGTCTCTCGTAGCGCGGGCCGGCGCGTATTGTGACGCAACCGGGCAAGTTTATTCCTATGTCGATCATTTCAAAAACGGGAAACAAATTTCATCCAAGGTAATTCCTGTTCTGAATGTGCCGCAGCGGTCCCCGGACTGAGTCGCTACATTATTGTCTCTGCCGATCACATCTCTTGGGCAACGCATCGAGAACGGTTTTCGAGATACGGGACAGCAATCATCGGTGTGTGAGCCTTGCCCTCCCTCTCGTAGCGCCCTTTGTATCCGCAGTCCGAAGGAGCACCGGCTCCAGACCGTTACAGCGGGTGGCTCTCACGCAAGCCTCACCAGGATACCCCGAGACAGAGGTAATCCATATTGGAGCGAACCGGAAGCGATTTACGTTTTTGCGTGTTGCTACCTGATATTTGGTGGAAGGGGAAAGGAAATCAACTGCGCGGATGCATATAAGTGCTTTCGGCGGAGAACATCGTTTTAACCAGCGGCGACACGATCGCAGTTGTGAAATGCTTCTTGGCGCTGACAACTGTAGAGGAGGCGATGATCCTACCTTTGCAGCCTCACTCATACCACCGGGGCGTATAAACCCACCCCGCACCTCCGCCCTCACTTCCAAACCTCCGCGTCATCGACGACCCCACGATCACCATCGTCCGCATATCCACATCGGACGAACGCAGTTCACCCAGCGTGAGCGTGCGCAGCGTCCCACCAGGCCGGCCGATATCCCGCCCCAGCACCACCTGGGTCGAGGCCGTGCGATATTCCCGCACGATGTCCAGCGCTTTGTCCAGTTGCCACGGACGCGCGCGGGAAATCGGGTTATAGAACGCCATCACCAGATCGGCTTCGGCCGCGTGCCGCAGACGTGTTTCGATGATCGTCCACGGCTTCAGGTTATCGGACAGCGACAGCATGCAGAAATCGTGACCGAGCGGTGCTCCCGCTTGCGCGGCGGTCGCGAGTGCTGCCGATACGCCCGGCACGATCGCCAGTTCGACCGCAGCCCATGCTGCGTCTTGCGATGCTTCGAGCGCTTCGAGCACCGCGGCCGCCATCGCGAACACGCCAGGATCACCCGACGACACCATCACCACCGACCGTCCTTCGCTCGCCAGTTCGAACGCGTGCTGCGCGCGTTGCATTTCCTCGCGATTGTCGGTGCCGTGCACGCGTTGACCGGCGCGCAACGGACCGGCCATTTTCACGTAGGTGTCGTAGCCGAGAATATCGGTGGCTTCGTCGAGCGCCGCGCGGGCGGCGGGCACCATCAGATCGGCGCGGCCAGGGCCGAGGCCGATCACCGTCAGACGGCCGCGTGCGCGGCCAATCGCGGCGGGGTCGATGGCGAGGGGCGCCAATGCCAGCGCAACGCCTGAGGCAATGTCGTCGTGCAGCGTTTCGTGGGGGATGCGCAATGCGGCGTTTAACAGGTTGGCTGGCGGCTCGCCAACTTCGGGACGGGTTTGCGCGAAGCGCAACGGTACGTTGAAACTGGCGGCGGCTTCGGCAAGCGACGGGTCCGTCATGTCGTCCGGTGAGGCGAGCAACGCGGCAAGCGACAGCGGCGCGAGACCGTGTGCATCGAGCGCCTTACGCACACAGGCGACGATCTCGGCACCCGCGCCCGCGCCCGCACCCGCACCCCTCACCGCCGCGACCACACAACGCGGATGAATCACCAGTTCATCCTCACGCCCATCCCACGCGCGCGGCGTCACGCGAATCGCGAGCCGCGCCGAAGCGGAGCGGGGCAATTGCACATCATCGAGCCAAGGCGCGTCGCCTTCGATGCGCGTGCTTTCCCCCGCCAGCAGATCCGAGACGAAACGCTTGCCTTGCCCGATATCGGCCAGCATGTAGCCCTCGGGCGGATTGAGTACGCAGGTGCCGAAGCGCAACTCGCCGCTCGTCGTAATCGCAGGCGGCACGGCCAATGCGGCGGCGATCTCGCGCGCCATCACGTTGGCGCCGGTCAGTCCGCCGAGCAACGGCACGACCGCGCTGCCGTCCTCGGCGACGGCGAGCACCGGCGGCTCGACGCCCTTGTTCGACAGCAACGGCGCGACGCAGCGAATCACGATACCGGCCGCGCACAACGCGACGATCGGCGTGCCACGCGCATACAGATCACGCAGATGCGCGCCGAGTTCGGTGTAGGACACGTCGGCTTCGACGCGTCCCTGCAAGCCGTGCACCTGGCAGCCTGCGTCAGCGGGGCGATCCACACCGGCCGCACCCTCGGCATACAACGCCTGAATCCTTCGCGCCGTGTCCAACGCCCCCGCGCCGAGAATCACGATCGCGGGCGCGCTCATCCTTGCCATTTTTCCCCCGGCACGACCAGCAGTGAAAAATACGGCGATGCCATCGGATCGACTTCGGCGAGCGGCACGATGCGTTGATTGCCCATCGTCGCGCGTTCGACGTACAGCGCGCGCTGCGCGAGGCCGAGTTCGCCGAGCACGCGCCGCACCTTGTCGAAATTGCGGCCGAGTTTCATCACGACGGCGGCGTCGGCATCGGCGAGACGGCGGCGCAATTCGTCCTCGGGCAGCACGCCCGAGAGCACCGACAGACTTTGATTGCGATACACGAGCGGCGCGCCGAGCACTGCCGCGCCGCCGAGCATCGAGCACACGCCGGGCACCACTTCGCTCTCGTAGCGCGCCGCGAGCCGGTCGTGCAGATACATGTACGAGCCGTAAAAGAACGGATCGCCTTCGCAGATCACGGCGACGTCGCGGCCCGCATCGAGATGACCGGCGACGATCTCGGCGGCGGTGTCGTAGAAGTCGGCGATGATCGCCTCGTACGAGAGCGGTGGTTCGAGCGCTTCGGTCGTGACCGGATAGATGAGCGGCAGATGGGCCTGAGCCTCATGCAAATGCGCCTCGATAATGCCGAACGCGTTGCCTTTCTTCCCCTTCGCGACGAAGTACGCGACCACCGGCGCGGCCTTCAGCAAGCGCAGCGCCTTCAGCGTGATGAGTTCCGGGTCGCCGGGGCCGACGCCGAGTCCGAACAGTCGTCCTTGCGCGCTCATTTATTCGACCTCCGTCGCCAGTGCGTTGACGGCGGCAGCGGCCATCGCGCTGCCGCCGCGCCGGCCATGCACCACCACGTAGGGCACGCCGCGGCTGTCCCCGGCGAGCATCGCTTTCGATTCGGCCGCGCCGACGAAGCCCACCGGAAAGCCGAGAATCAACGCGGGTTTCGGCGCGCCGGCATCGAGCATGTCGAGCAGATGGAACAGCGCGGTCGGCGCATTGCCGATCACGACGACACTACCGGCGAGTTGCGGACGCCACAATTCGAGCGCGGCGGCCGAACGCGTATTGCCGAGTTCGCGCGCGAGCGCCGGCACGTCCGGATGCGTGAGCGTGCAGATCACGTTGTTGTTTGCGGGCAGTCGCGCGCGCGTGATGCCCTGCGCGACCATGCCGGCGTCGCACAGAATCGGCGCGCCTTGCGCGAGCGCCGTGCGGCCCGCGGTGCCCGCGTGCGCGGAAAACTGCAGCGCGTCGATCACGTCGACCATCCCGCACGCGTGGATCACGCGCACCGCGAGTTTTTCGAGGTCGGCGGGGATGCGCGACAGGTCGGCTTCCGCGCGGATCGTCGCGAAAGATTGGCGATAGATCTCCTGACCGTCGCGAATGTAATCAAGCATCTGTGTTACTCCGGGCGAGGCGTTCGAGCGTATCGGCGGCCTGTGCGATCGTCAGTTGGTGCGCGACGCAGTGGCCGAAGCCGGCTCGGCCGTCGCGTCGATAAAGGTCATAGAGGCCGGGGGCGGCGGCCAGCAGCGTGTACGGCGCGCAATGCGCGGCGGCGCACGAGCGCGTGCAGCCGCTCAGGTGCACGTCGACGTCGGCGGGCAGCAGGGCGGCGAGGCGCAGCGCGTCGGCTTTGGTGTCGGCGAGGCCTTTGGCGCAACCGCTCGAACCGGCGCACGCGATCAAACGCGTGATGGGTTGTGCGGCATCGCAGGCGAGGCCCAGGGCGTTCAGTTCGGCCAGCGCGACGGGCAGTGCGTGCGTCGGAATGTCGGGCAGCAGCACGCTTTGCCAGGGCGTCGCGCGCAGCGTGCCGTTGCCGTGGCGTTGCGCGAGCGCGGCGAGGCCGTGCAGCGTGGCGGCGTCGAGGCGGCCGAGCGGCGGCTGGCCGCCCACGTGCCACATGCCGGTTTCGCGTTGAGCGTGGGCGCCGAGACGGAGCGCGGCATCGGCTGTGGTGCTGCGGCGCCATTCGGTGAGCGAGGCGTCGCGTGACAGCGGGAAGTCGACGTAGCGTTGGGCGTGCTGCAACAGTGCGTCGGCGGAATGCGTGGCGAGCAGGTCGCGCATGCGGAGGGCGTCGGCTGGTGCGAGGTCGAGGAACGTATGCAGCAGCGCGCGCACGAGCGCGGGGACTTGCGAGGGGAGGACGGCGGCCAGGGGCTGGTGGCTGTGAGTGTGCGCGGAGGAGTCGGCGCGTGAGATGCGCGTGGTCGTGTTGCCGGTCGGCGTGGCCGGGAGCGGAGGGACAGTAACGACAACACCCGCGGCCGCATGGGTTCGCGCGTTCGTAGCCGCGTCAGCTTTTGCACCTGCACCTGCATCGTCGCACGTAACCGCGTTTGCGTTCTCCTGCGCCTCGACACCCGGACACCCGGCGAAACCGAACACGAACCGCACACCATCATGGCTCAAAGTCGCCGCGAGCCACACATCGTGTGGATGATCGACCCTCGCCAGACGCTCGCCGCCATCCAGCAGCAGCGCGAATTTCGGCGACAGCGCCGCAAAGCGCATTTCGCTTTGCAGCAGCGTGAGCAACTCCGCGCATAGCGGTGTGGTGTCGATCAACGCAAACGGATCGCGTCCCGCAGCGGGGCTGATCATCACGTTGCGCACGTCGTCCGCGGCGCTCATGACGACGGCATTCGAAGCGTGGTTTGCGTGCTTTGCACCTGCTGGGTCCGCGCCACTCGCCGTAGCGGTGTTCGCCACGTCGGCCGCGTTCGCGCCTGGCCGAGGCATCGTCATCGGCCCAAGCCCGGCCTCGACCAGCGCCGCGATCAACGCCGCTTCGTGCCCCGCGCGCACGCCACGCACCTGCAGGTTCGCCCGATTGGTCAACTCGATCACGCCCGCCGCGTGCCGCGTGCTCGCATCGGCAATCACTTGCGCCTCGTCCGCATTCAACTCGCCGCCCGGCAGCTTGATCCGGCAGATGCCACCATCACGCGCGGCGACGATGCGCAGCAGCCCCGGACATGCCGATGGCCGCGGCGTCGAAGCCGCGTGGAGCAAGGCAGTGGAGGGCGAAGCTTGAGTCAAGACGGACACCGGTTTAGCGTCGCGCGACGGCCCGAGCAAGCCGCAAGGCGGATTGCTGCGGCATCGGTACACCCCGCCCGATGTTGGCTGGCACGAACAGTCTCGCCGGCAGGTCTCCTGGCTGGCAGGTCATCGTCCACCGCAGCCTTCCCGGTCAAACCAGTGGCGCGTAGCGCAGGCGGACTCGCTGCATACAGTTGCGGGGGCAGCCACAGTGGCACTGTGTTCCCTCTTCGGCCCCGAAGGGCACCGGCGGCTGTATTATGCCTTTTTTCGAACCGCGCAACGAGGCTGGACGCTTTGACCGGCGTGGCGCGGCGCATTGATTGAAGACACAGAATGAGGATGGTGGCATGCCGGCGTGGCTGACCGTGGTGGGCATTGGCGATGACGGCTTCGCCGGTTTGGGGCGGCCCGCGCGGCGTGCGTTGCTGACGGCGTCGGTGGTGTACGGCGGCGAGCGTCATCTGGCGATGCTGCCCGCGCGCCTCGCCGCGCGCCGCGCCGCGTGGCCGCGTCCGTTCGATCTCGCGCCGCTGCTCGCCGAACGCGACGGCGCCGTGTGCGTGCTGGCGAGCGGCGATCCGATGCTGTTCGGCGTCGGCGCGATGCTGGCCCGGCAGTTGCCTGCGCAAGAGTTGCGCGTGCTGCCTGCGCCGTCGTCGTTGTCGCTCGCGGCCGCGCGGCTCGGCTGGCCGTTGCAGGACGTCGCGACAGTGTCGCTGGTGGGCCGTCCGTTGGCGACGCTGAATGCGTATCTGCACGACGGCGCGCGCGTGTTCGTGCTGAGCGCGGACGGGCACACGCCCGCGACGCTCGCCGGCGTGCTGAACGCACGCGGCTTCGGCGCGACGCGGATGAGCGTGCTCGAACATCTTGGCGGCGAACGCGAGCGCCGCATCGACGCTCGTGCGGATCAGTGGAGCGCGGGCGAGTTGGCCGCGCTGAATCTGATCGCGCTCGAATGCCGGGCGACGGTGGGCGCGCCGCGTTTGCCGCTGACCTGCGGCTTGCCCGACGAGGCATTCCGTCACGACGGCCAGTTGACCAAGCGCGACGTGCGCGCGATCACGCTCGCGCGCCTCGCGCCGACGCCCGGCGAATTGCTGTGGGACGTGGGCGCGGGCAGCGGTTCGATCGGTATCGAATGGATGCGCGCACATCCCGCTTGCCGCGCGATCGCGATCGAAGCGCATGTGGAGCGGCAGGGCTTCATCGAACACAATCGCGACGCGCTGGGCGTGCCGGGGCTGCAACTCGTCGCGGGCCGCGCGCCTGCTGCGCTGGACGGCTTGCCGGTGCCGGATGCGGTGTTCATCGGCGGCGGGGTGACGGTGCCGGGTGTGCTGGACGCGTGTTGGGCGCGTTTGCGCGACGGTGGACGGCTGGTGGCCAATGCAGTCACGTTGCAGGGCGAGGCGGCGCTGGTTGCGTGGCGCGAGCGGTATGGCGGCACGCTCACGCGTATCGCGCTCGCGGACGCGCAACCGCTCGGCGGCTTCGATACGTGGCGGCAGGCGTTGCCGATCACGTTGCTCGAAGTGACCAAAGCGGCTCGCGGCAACGGCGAGGCAAACGGCGTGCGGGCAACGGAGAGTGGCGGCGGTGAAATTGCCATGAATGATGCGAACGCCGGAGACGGCACGAGCAATGCGAACAGCACGAACAGCACTACCGCCCATCACTCCGCTTCACCCCGCCAACCGTAATGCGCGAAGAATCCCCCGAACACGCCGCGCCGCTGCGTAGCGGCTACACGACCGGCAGTTGCGCCACGGCGACGTCGCTCGCGGCGGCGCGTCTGCTGCTCGCGGGCGTGGTCAGCGAGGTCGCGGAGATCGTGTTGCCGAAAGGCCAGCATGTGCCGATGCCGCTCGTGTTCTGCCGCCTGCTCGCCGCTGGCGCCGACGGCGCCGAAGCAGGCACCATCAAGGATGCCGGCGACGACCCCGACGTGACCCACGGCGCGCTCGTGTTCGCTCGCGTGCGCCTGATCCCCGAGCCGGAGGTCGTTTTTCGCGCCGGACCGGGCGTCGGCACGGTGACGCGCGCGGGCCTCACGCTGCCGGTCGGCGAGCCGGCGATCAATCCCGTCCCGCGCAAAATGATGACCGACCATCTGACCGACCTCGCGGCCGAGCACGCGTATCGCGGCGGCTTCGAGGTGACGATTGGCGTTGAAGGCGGCGAAGAGCTCGCGCTGAAAACGATGAACCCGCGCTTAGGCATACTCGGCGGCCTGTCGATTCTCGGCACGACGGGCATCGTGCGGCCGTTCTCGTGCTCGGCGTATATCGCGTCGATCCATCAGGGGATCGACGTCGCGCGCGCCAACGGCTACACGCATCTGGCCGCCTGCACCGGCAACGCGAGCGAAGACGCGATGCGCGCGCGTTATGCTCTTCCGGATATCGCGCTGATCGAGATGGGCGACTTCGTCGGCGCGGTGCTCAAGCATATGAAACGCGCGCCCGTCGACCGGCTCAGCATTTGCGGCGGGTTCGGCAAACTCAGCAAGCTGGCGGCGGGCCATCTCGACTTGCATAGCCGCCATTCGAGCATCGATCTCGAACGGCTCGCGACGTGGGCCGCGGAGCAGGGCGCCGATCCCGCCTTGCAGACGGCGATTCGCGCGGCCAACACGAGTCAGCAGGCAGTGGCGCTCGCGCACGCGCAGCAGGTGCCGCTCGGCGATATCGTCTGCGGGCACGCGTTGGCGGTGGCGCGCGCGATCGTGCCGCCGCAGGTGAATGTCGAGATGTTCGCGATCGACCGCCAGGGCGTTGTGATTGGAGCGGCGCGATGATGCGGGTCCTGTTGCTCGGCGGCACCGGCGACGCGTTGAAGATCGCGCGCCAACTTGGCGCCGCGCACGTGTACAGTCTCGCGGGTCTCGGCAAGGTGCCGGACGATCTCGCGTGCACGGTGCGTGTCGGCGGCTTCGGCGGCAGCGAGGGCCTCGCACGTTATATCGCAAGCGAACGGATCGGCCTCGTGATCGACGCGACGCATCCCTACGCCGCGCGCATCAGCGCAAACGCGTTCGGCGCGTGCCGCGCGGCGCGCGTGCCATGCTGGGCGCTGCGTCGTCCGGGCTGGCAGCCGCAAGCCGGCGACGACTGGCGCATGGTCGGCGACTGGAACGAGCTGATCGCCGCGCTAACGCCGTTCAGGCGACCGCTCTTCACACTCGGCCGTGAGCCGCTTGCACATCTCGACGAGATTCCGCCGCGGCAGTTCTGGACGGTGCGCTGCCTCGATTCGCAGCCGGACACCGCGCGCTCGCGCATCCTCGCGGCGCGCGGCCCGTTCAGCCTCGAAGGGGAGCGCGCGCTTTTCGCACTGCAAGCGTTCGACGTGGTGGTCAGCAAGAACAGCGGCGGCAGCGCGACCGAAGCGAAGCTGGAGGTCGCGCGTGAACGCGGCTTGCCGGTCATCATGTTGCGTCGTCCGGCGTTGCCGCAGGTCGATCGGGAATTCGACGGCATCGCCGGTTTGCTGGATGCGTTACGCGCTCATCGGGTGCCGCTGCGAGCCGAACAGCGCGCCCCCGGCGCCACGGGCAATTGAATCATTGGAGTCTTGAATGACGGTGTTTTTTATCGGTGCGGGTCCTGGCGACCCGGAACTGATCACGGTGAAAGGGCAGCGCCTCGTGCGCAATTGTCCGGTGATCCTGTACGCGGGTTCGCTGGTGCCGGCCGCGGTACTCGAAGGTCACAGCGCGGAGCAGGTCGTCAACACGGCCGAGCTCGACCTCGATCAGATCGTCGCGTTGCTGAGGGCCGCGCATGACAAAGGGCGGGACGTGGCGCGCGTGCATTCCGGCGATCCGTCGCTGTACGGCGCGATCGGCGAACAGATTCGCCGCTTGCGCGAGTTGCGCATTCCATACGAGATCGTGCCTGGCGTGACTGCAACGGCCGCGTGCGCGGCGGCGCTCGGTTGCGAACTCACGCTGCCGGATGTGTCGCAGACGCTGATTCTCACGCGCTACGCGAGCAAAACGACAATGCCCGAGGGCGAACAGCTCGCCGACCTCGCCCGGCACCGCGCGACGATGGCGATTCATCTCGGTGTGCGGCATCTCGCGCGCATCGTCGATGAATTGCGCGCGCATTACGGCGGCGCGTGTCCGATCGCGGTGATCTATCGCGCGAGCTGGCCGGATGAAGAGAAGATCACCGGCACGCTCGACGACATCGTGAGCAAAGTGCAATCGAGCGCGATCGAGCGGACCGCGCTGATTCTGGTCGGCGAGGTGCTGGCCGCCGAAGGTTTCGCGGACTCGACGTTGTACGCGAAGGGCGGTTGAACGGCATGCGTGCGCCAAGCCCATCCGTGAAGGTTTGCATCACGGACAGGCTTGCGAAGATAGTCGAACTAGTGAGCCAATTCGGGCTGCCGCGTCGCCAGCTTCGCACGCAAGGCCTTCGCCGCCCGCACCATATTCGTCAACGCCGCTTCGGTCTCGGGCCAGCCGCGCGTCTTCAGGCCGCAATCCGGATTGACCCACAGGCGCTCGGCCGGGATCACTTCGCACGCGCGCTCCAGGAGCCGCAGCATCGCGTCCGCGCCCGGCACGCGCGGCGAGTGGATGTCGTAGACGCCCGGGCCGATTTCGTTCGGATACGCGAACTCGCCGAAACCGTCGAGCAGTTCCATCGCCGAGCGCGAGGTTTCGATGGTGATCACGTCGGCGTCCATCGCGGCGATCGAGGGCAGGATGTCGTTGAATTCCGAATAGCACATATGTGTGTGAATCTGCGTCCGGTCGCCGACGCCGGCCGCCGAGATCCTGAACACACGCGTCGCCCAGTCGAGGTACGCGGCCCAATCGCTTTTGCGCAATGGCAGGCCTTCACGAAACGCCGGTTCGTCGATCTGGATGATGCGGATGCCGGCCTTCTCCAGATCCACTACCTCGTCGCGGATCGCCAGGGCGAGTTGCAACGCGGTAGCCGAGCGCGGCTGGTCGTCGCGCACGAACGACCACTGCAGCATCGTCACCGGGCCGGTCAGCATGCCTTTCATCACGCGCGGCGTGAGCGATTGCGCGTAACGGGTGGTGTCGACGGTAATCGGTTCCGGACGATAGACGTCGCCGTAAATGATCGGCGGCTTCACGCAGCGTGAGCCGTAGCTCTGCACCCAGCCGTTTTCCGTGAATGCGTAGCCCCACAACTGCTCGCCGAAATATTCGACCATGTCGTTACGTTCGGCCTCGCCATGCACGAGTACGTCGAGTCCCAACGCTTCCTGCCTGCGCACGGCGAATTCGATCTCGGCGCGCATGCGCTGCAGGTAGTCGAGTGCGCGCAATTCGCCGCGCTTGTAGGCCGCGCGCGCCTGACGGATCGACGCCGTTTGCGGAAACGAGCCGATCGTGGTGGTCGGCAGCAACGGCAGGTCGAGCGCTTCGCGCTGCAGGCGATTGCGATCGGCGAACGGGCTATGGCGTTGCGCCATCGCGTCACTCACGGCGGCCACGCGTTTTTGCACCAGCGCATTGACGACCGCGCTCGAATGACGCCGTGCGTCGAGCACGAGGTCGGCGGCGGCGAGCGCCGGCTCGGCCGCTGCGGAGTCGCGTAATGCAAGCGCGAGCGTGCTGACTTCGTCGAGTTTTTCAGTGGCGAACGCGAGCCAGGATTTCAGATCGGCGTCGAGCTTGTTCTCGGCGGCGAGCGAGACGGGCACGTGCAGCAACGAGCATGACGGTGCGATCCACAAACGATCGCCCCATTCGGCATGCAGCTCACGCAACGATTCGACAATGGCGCGCAGATCGGCGCGCCAGATATTGCGTCCGTCGATCACCCCCGCCGACAACACCGCATGCGAGGGTAACGCCGCGCGCCACACGTCGAGCTGTTGCGGCGCACGCACGAGGTCGAGATGCACGCCCGCAATGGGCAAGCGTGCTACACGCTGGGCGTGTTCCGCTGCGGTGTCGAAGCAGGTGGCCAGCAGCACTTTCACTTCCGACGTGCCGAGCACGTCATACACGGCAGAGAATGCTTCGAGCCACGCTGCGGGCAGATCGGCGCACAAGGCCGGCTCGTCAAGCTGGACCCATTCGATGCCGCGCTGCTTGAGCTTCTCCAGAATGCGGCTGTAGCGGTTGACGAGCTTCGGCAGCAACGACAGGCGGTCAAAACCCGGCACATGACTCTTCGACAGCCACAGGTACGTGATCGGCCCGATCAACACCGGCTTGACCGGCACGTTCAGTGCGAGCGCTTCGTCGAGTTCGTCGAACAGCCACTCGACGCCGCCGTCGAACGAGGTCTGCGCGCTGAGTTCGGGGACCAGGTAGTGGTAGTTCGTGTCGAACCACTTGGTCATTTCCATCGCCGGCTGCGCGGCGTTGCCGCGGGCGAGTTCGTAGTACTGCGCGAGCGATAGCCTGCCCGCGTCAAAGCCGAAACGCTCCGGCAATGCGCCAAGCAGTGCGCTCAACGTGAGCATCTGGTCGTAATAGGCGAAGTCGCCGACGGTGATGAAATCCAATCCGGCGTCCTGCTGCAGGCGCCAATGGCGCGCGCGCAACTGACGCGCGAGCTCACGCAATTCGGATTCGCCGGTTTCGCCGCGCCAGAACGATTCCTGCGCGAATTTGAGTTCCCGCTGCGCGCCGATGCGCGGAAAGCCGGAGATGTGCGTGCGGGCCATGTGAAGTCCTCTTGTGCGTGATGTGCGTTGTGATGAATTGGCGCTCAGTGTGAAAGTCGCGCTATGATTCATCAAGCGACATGTTTTCACCAATGTATGAGCCATATTCATATCCGGAAAAATTCTTCCCGCACGGAGCCCCAGCATGCTTGAGCTTCGTCACCTGCGTTCGCTCATCGCGATCGCCGATTCCGGCAAGCTGGTTGCCGCTGCCGAACGCGTTCATCTGAGCCAGTCCGCGCTGTCGCATCAGATCCGCGATATCGAGGCGCACTACGAGGTGTCGCTATTCGAGCGCACCCGGCAAGGCCTGCGCTTCACGGCGGCGGGCGAGCGGCTGCTGGCGCTCGGCCGTGAGACGATCGCGGCGCTCAGCGCGGCGGAGCGTGATCTCGTGCGCCTGAAGGGCGACACGCGCGGCGAATTGCGCATCGTGCTCGAATGCCATACCTGTTTCGACTGGCTGATGCCGGTGATGGACGAATTCCGCCGGCGCTGGCCCGAGGTCGAGGTTGACCTCGTCGCGGGTTTTCATGCGGACCCGCTGCGTCTGCTGAGCGACGCGCGCGCCGACGTGGTGATCGGCTCGAAGCCGGCCACGCGGCGCAGCCTGCATATCGCGCCGCTATTCCGTTTCGAGATTCTGGTGGTGATGGCCAACGAGCACCGGCTGCGCAACAAGCGCCGCGTAGTCGCGGACGATCTGCGCGACGAGACGCTGATTACCTATCCCGTGCCCGAGGCGCGCATCGACCTGATCCGCGAAGTGCTCGAGCCCGCCGGCATCAAGCTCGAACGACGCACGGCCGAGCTGACCATCGCGATCATGCAACTGGTGGCGAGCCGCCGCGGCATCGCGGCGCTGCCGAATTGGGGCGTGAAGAATTACGTCGATCACGACTACGTGCAGGCCAAGCGGGTCGGCAAGCAGGGCTTGTGGAGCGAACTGTACGCGGTGGCCGCGAAGGGCTTCGCGAGCCGGCCTTACTTCGGCGATTTCGTCTCGATCGTGCGGGACACGTGCGCGGCGCAACTGGATGGCATCGAGTTGCTGACGCCCGAAGGGGCGGCGGGCTAAGGGGGCGTTGCACGCACGGCGGCGTGCAATCGGGCTGGCGCGGCAAGCTTGCACCCGCCGCGCGCACCATCCATCCGTGCTGTCAATCCTCGAGCGGCGACAACGCCTCGAGCGGCATCTTCTTCTCCGAACCGATGTGAATCGCCGGCACGAACGCGAGCAGCGCCACCACGAAGATCGCGATCACGAAGATCGAAACGAACGTCAGATGCAGCGACTGGTGCAACACCAGACGGATCATGTCGCTATCGCCGAGGCTCGCCACCTGATTCTGCAGCAGCGCTTTCAACTGGTCCGAGGTGACCACCGCCGTGCCCTGCGAATGACTGAGCCCGAAGTTGAGCACCGCGCCGAACAGCGTCGCGCCGAGCGTGCTGCCGAGATTGCGCGAAAAGATATTCGACGCGGTGGCGCTGCCGCGTTCATCCGTCTTGACGATTTCCTGGATCAGCACCAGCGAACTGACGCTCGACGTACCCATGCCGAAGCCCATGATCAGCGAGCCGAATGCGGCGATCAGCGGCGAGCCGCCCGGCGACAGGAACAGTAGCAGGGCAGCGCCGAGCGGCACGAACGCGCTGCCGCCGATCAGGATGCGCCGCAAGCCGAGGCGGTGGAACGACTTCGCCGCGAGCGTCGCGCCGGTGGGCCAGCCGACCATCATCATCGTGAGCGCGAGACCGGCGACCACCGGCGAGCGATGCAGCACACCCTGCACGTACATCGGCAGGAAGGTGGTCGCGCCCATCAGGATCATGCCGGACAACAGGGTCGAGCCGTTGCACGCGGCAATCGGCCGGCGGCTCCAGAGCGCGAACGAGATCATCGGCTCGGCGGCGCGACGCTCCTGCCGCACGAAGAACAGCACGCACAGCAGGAAGGCGCCGCCCGCGAGCGATGCCTTGGCGAGTTCGTCGTCGCCCGCGTAAGTCAGCGCCATCATCAACGCGGCGATCGCGGCCATGAACAATGCCGCGCCGCCGAAATCGATCGACGGCCGCGCGTGCCGCTCCGATTCGCGCAGGAACGCAATGAAACCCGCAGCCGATGCGAGGCCGATCGGCACGTTCATCCAGAAGATCCACGCCCACGACAGGTTGTGAATGATGAAGCCGCCGACCATCGGCCCGACCACCGCCGACACCGCCCATACGCTGGCGAGATAGCCTTGCACCTTGCCGCGTTCGCGCGCCGGATAGAGATCGGCAACGATGGTCAGCGTGACCGGCTGGATCGCGCCCGCGCCGATGCCTTGTATCAGGCGGAACACGATCATGGCCGGCATCGACCACGCGAAGCCGGCGAGCACCGAGCCGAGCAGGAAGATCGCGATGCCGGCGAGCATCACCGGTTTGCGGCCGTACAGGTCGGCGAGCTTGCCGAACACCACGGTCATCGCGGTTTGCGTGAGCAGGAACGACGAGAAGACCCAACTGTACAGATGCAGGTCGCCGAGTTGCGTGACGATCTGCGGCATCGCGGTGGAGACGATGGTGGCTTCGATGGCGACCATCGCCATGGAAGCCATGACGGCGGCAATGACTAAAGCGCGCGACGATTGAGGGTTGCGGGACATGGAGGCGTTAGTATCGGGGTGTTGGGCGCGTCTGACGGCTTTGCAGGAGGCTTGCCGCGACGCATCAGCGCGGCCGCACGTGGCGGCCGATGTGGAGTATGCACCTTACGGAGAATGCGCGCTCGCCGCGGCACGCTGCGTGAAGACGCCAGCGGCTTGGCACAGGGTTTGCGCGTTCGAAGTTCACTTTCGACACATGGAGGATCATTATGAGGATCGAATTCACCGGACGCCGCGAAGTGGTGGCGGCGGCGCGCGTCGCCTTCGAGGCCAATGTGGACGGGGCGGACGTCTGGTGCAGCGTGTCGCTGGATGCGCTGAACGACCATTTCGGCAACGGCGGCCCGTCGGCCCACGATCTGGTGGGCACTTTCGAGGCAAACCGTGCGCGGATTGAAAATGCTACGCGGCGGGTCCTCGAAAAGAACGGCGGTCGTTCGGTCGAACTCGAAACCGGCGATTTTAATTAGGTTTCGATGATGTTTCTATCGAGGCCGCGTCGGTTGCGGAAATCCGGATAGCAAAAAGCCCGGCGCTTGCGCGCCGGGCTTTGTTTTCCGGTGAGCCGGCAAGTCGTGCGCGGGGCTGTGGTGGGCGCGCATGCCTACGGCGCAGCGGCACATCTTCGATCAACGATCCTATCGGCGACTTCTCCAGATCCGACAACAATCCCTTCGACACCTGGCCATTATTCTATGAAGAAGCGGCGCCTATATTGAGTTCAGCGGTCGCGCAACATGTCATTCGCAACACCGCGGACCATCAATTACTGGAGCTTGTTTTTATCATGAAGTCCTTGATCAAGGCTGTTGTCGTCGTCGCGTCCATCGCCGCATCGGCCACCGTTTTTGCGCAATCGAATACCCGCATCACGCGCGAACAGGTACGTGCGGAACTGGTTCAGCTCGAACAGGCCGGCTACCGCGTCGGCGACGGCGATCAGACCCATTACCCCGAAGCGGTTCAGGCGGCGCAAGCCCGCATTGCCGCGCGGAACAGCAGCGCGAGCGCTTATGGCGGCAGCGTCGCGGGTTCGTCGCAAAGCGGCCGGCCAGCGGTGTCGGCGGCTGACTGGAATGCGATGTATAGCCGTTGATTCAATGCGCCGCACGCTGCCGCGCGGTACGCGATGAAGCGCATCGGCGACTGGCGCCACGTGTCCTGGATTCGCGCCGCGGTGTAACGGACCCTTCCAGCGCCACGTATATATCCGCTGCGTCGACGCAGGTACAGTAGTCATGCACGCACGACTTCCGGTGTGCGAGCGAGAGAGTTGGCCCCGGCTGGAAACAGCCGGGGTTTTTTTCTGATGCCGCGAACGGTGCGCAGGGTTCATCATGAAGGCGCGCCAGTTCGGATTCTTTTTTCTGTTCCTCACTTTGGATATCCGGCACAGGCGTACACGTCGGTTGGACGCAGCCCGCCTTGGGCGGCTACGGTATAGTCACGCCAATCGATAGCACACATGCGGCGGCTCGCCCGCGCATGCACGGCGAACGCAATCCCCGATTGTCTGGAGAACATCGTGCAGGAAATCATCAAAGGGTTCATCCGCTTTCAACGCGACGTCTTTCCGCAGCAGATCGCGTTGTTCAAGCGTTTGTCGGCGGCGCAAAGTCCGAGCACGCTTTTCGTGACCTGCTCGGACAGCCGCGTGGTTCCCGAGTTGCTCACCCAGGTGGAGCCGGGCGCGCTGTTCGTGATTCGAAACGCCGGCAACATCGTGCCGTCCTACGGTCCGGAACCGGGCGGGGTGTCGGCCACCGTCGAGTACGCGGTAGCGGTGCTGGGCGTGCGCGATATCGTGATTTGCGGCCACTCCAACTGCGGCGCGATGACCGCGATCTCGACCTGCATGAATCTCGATCATCTGCCGGCGGTGGCAGGCTGGCTGCGTCACGCGGATGCAGCCAAGGCGGTGAACGCGTCACGCACCTATGATTCGGACGCCGAACGCCTCGATGCGCTGGTCAAGGACAACGTGATCGCGCAGCTCGGCAATATCCGCACGCATCCTTCGGTGGCCGTCGGACTCGCCAATAAGACCTTGCAATTGCATGGCTGGATTTTCCAGATCGAAACCGGTGTGATGCTAGCGCTCGATGGGCGCACCGGCGAATTCCTGCCGCTTGTCGATAACCCGGAAATTTACGCGGGCTAAGGCGTGGGTGGCGTGTGATGTTCCGATGCCGGGTCGGCGCCGTGGGTGCGGAGACAAAGGCGGCTATGACGTCGCATCGAAAACCCTTTAGTGCCCTGTAGCGTCGCGGGAATTCATCCCGGTTGCAACCGCGTCTGCCTGTTGCCGATGTTGGCACAGGCGGCACGCCCCTAATCCCTTCACGCGGCGAAGCACCGAAACGCCAGGCTGATGCGCGGCTCGCTCACGCCCGGCCGCTTGGGAATGCCGTGCTCATGCGTGAACTGGGCCGCATAACTCATGACGAGACAACTGCCCGCCTCCAGATCGACATGGAGCACCCGGCCTGCGCCCACCTTCGGACGGATCGACATCCGGCGGCTCGCGCCGAGCGAGATGATCGCGATCGGCTGCGCAGGCACGAGCCGCTCGGTCTTGTCGCTGTGGAGCGCGACGCTGTCGCTGCCGTCGCGATACAGATTGAGGCCGACGCGATTGAACGGCGCGCCGACGAGTGCGCGCACGGCCTCGAATGCCTCGCCCAACGGCGCTGGCAGGTCGGCGGATTCGCGCAAAAACGTGGCGAGCAGACGCGGTACGGCGACTTCGCGCTCGTACATCATGCGTTGCTGGCTGATCCAGCCGATGTTCTGAAGCGCCTCGTCGAACCACCGCTGCGCGATGGCGGCTGGCACTGCGGCGGGCAGGTAGCGGATGCCGCCTTCCTGATCGTGGAGAACGGACACGGGCTCGGGGGCGAACAGGCTTGGCTGGGACACCATGGCGAGGTTGGGTGGGCGGGGCGGTCAGGGCATTTCATTATACTGTGTTTTTATACAGTGTTTTGGGGCTGCCTTGCCGAACGGCTTATCCGCACGGGTCGCTCACGCGGGCGCGGGCATGGCTCGACGACCACAAATGGCAGCGTCTGCCCGCTTCATGGCCACCGCAGCACACGTGCCACACGCATTTCTTCAAATGGCGCCGTGACGGCGTGCTTACGTGGATTGCCGAAGAACTCGATATTCCCGACGAATCGCTTTGCGCGGTTCCGGCGTCGTCAAAATAACAGGGGTTGTGGCAATGGGCCGTGCCGACAACCGATCCCGCTGAGTGTTCGATTAGCCTTGACTCGCGGCCAGCGCATGCAGCTTCTGCAGTTCCGAACGGCGCCAGTCCGCCGGCGTCATGCCCATGTGCTGAGTAAAAGCGCGCCTGAATGCAGCCACGGATTTGTAGCCGACGGTCTCGGCCACGACCTCGGTGGAAACGCCGGTTTTTTTCAGTTCATTCGCAGCCAACGCCATGCGGACATCGGTCAACAATTCATTCGGCGAGCGTCCTACCTTTTCCTGAAAGTGGCGAATCAGCGTCGCGCGCGACATGCTGCAAAGGTCGGCCAACGTCGACAGCGTCCACGCACCGGCCGGGTCGCCGAATAGGGCCGCCAGTGCGGGGACGAGGCGCGGATGTCCAGCGAGAGCCAGCAGTCCGGTCGGCGCTTCGTCGGACTCGCTGGCCATGCGCAGGGCGAGCGCGAAAAGAGCCGCGGATAGCGCGTTCATCATCGCGTAGCCCCCAAGATTGCCTACGTTCGATTCCCCTCGCATCAGCGCCACGAGACCGTTCAGTTGCGCAGACGTGCCGTCGGCATCCTCGACGCTCGACGTTCGGATCACGAGCCGCGTCGGCAGATAGGCACGAATAAACCGGTCATGAGGCGGCGCCAGAACGATGCGGCCGCAAAGCATGTCGAGACGCTCGCCGGTCCCTGTGTTTTCGCTAATGGTCAGGTTCAAGCCTTCGTGCTGACGCGCACGCTTCGGCCGCGCGCCGCTGCCGTCATGAAGAATGTGCGCGGAGCCGTGCGGAAACATCACGATGTCGCCGGCGCGAAGATCTTGCGGCTTGCCAATGCCGGGCGTCTCCAGGATACCGGAGCCGCTGAGCACGATGTGATAGGGCATCTCGCCGGCATCCGAGTCGCCGTAGATGACTTGCCAGGGAGCGCCATACAGGCAGCGCAGTTCCAGCTGACCGCGCACGGTCATCATGCCGAGCAGACGGCTGAGCCAATCCAGGGGAGGTGACATGTTTTGCCTCGATTGATACTTTCGAGCATGATATTGACAATTTACGGACTCAACAAGCTCACGGGACGTCCCTAAAGTGGAGGCTCCTAACCACCACTGAGTGAGGTCCATCATGAGCCGCATCGCCATCCCTGCTGTGACGAACGCCACTGGCGCGACCGCCGAGGTCTACGCACAAGTCCGCAAAATCGCGGGAG
Source organism: Paraburkholderia strydomiana (assembly GCF_046030495.1). Lineage (GTDB taxonomy): Bacteria > Pseudomonadota > Gammaproteobacteria > Burkholderiales > Burkholderiaceae > Paraburkholderia > Paraburkholderia strydomiana_A. Next base: position 125,003 of record NZ_JAQQCJ010000013.1, on the reverse strand, counting down.
GAAGTGTGCCTAATCTGTTCGCGGCGCTCGGTCATCTCGCGCCCGCAACCTTGAGCGCCGCGTTGAATGCCGAAGGCGCACTGGCAGCCGGCAGTCTGAGCAAGGCGGATCTGGAAACGATCAAGCTGCTGGTCAGCGAGCAGACAGGTTGTGACTACTGTGTGGCCGCACACGCCATGCTGGGGAAGATGGCTGGCCTTTCGCCCGAAGCGCTGAAGCAGATTCGCGCAGGCGAGGCGACCGGCGATGCGAGGCGCGATGCGCTTATCCACTTCGTGCTGAATCTGCAGACGACGCGAGGCACGATCAGCGAAAGCGAATTCGCCGCGATTCGCGCGGCCGGCTATAGCGACACGCAACTGGCCGAAATCTCGCTGGCGATCGCCATGACGATTTTCACCAACACGTTCAACCGCATCAACGACACCGACGTCGATTTTCCGCCGGTGAAGTGACATCGGCGTTGGCGGGCGGTACATCGCGCAGCGACGTGCCGCCCGCTACGTCTAAGTCCTCAGACCGCGGCCCGGATCGCTGCTGCGCTGTACTAACTAACCTGTAGATGAATGGGAGAATGTGATGTCCCAAGTCGAACATGTCGATACGTTGATTCTCGGCAGTGGCCAGGGTGGCAAGCTGCTGGCGTGGCATCTGGCCCGATCGGGGCAACGCGTGGTCGTGGTCGAACGGCAGTGGGTAGGTGGCTCCTGTCCGGCCGTCGCCTGTCTGCCGAGCAAGAACGAAATCTGGAGCGCGCGTGTTGCGCATCTGACGCGACATGCCGGTCAGTTCGGTACGACGACCGGTCCTGTGTCGATCGATATGGCGAGGGTGCGCGAGCGCAAGCGCGGCATGATCGAAAGAGAAGCGGCGTTTCACGTAGAGGCGTATGCATCGAGCGGTGCCGAATTGATCATGGGCCGTGGCCGTTTTGTCGGACCGAAGACGATCGAGGTCCAGCTCAACGACGGCGGCACGCGTACGCTCAGCGGTGACCAGGTGGTGGTGAACGTCGGCACGCACGCCGCGATTCCCGATCTGCCGGGGCTACGCGCGTCAGAGCCGTTGACCCATATCGGCGCGTTGGACCTCGACTATGCGCCGGCGCATCTCGTCGTGCTCGGCGGCGGCTATATCGGCATCGAGATGGCGCAGGCGTATCGCCGCTTTGGCAGCCGCGTGACCATCGTCGAGCGTGGTTCCCGGCTGATGGGTCGTGAGGACCCGGACGTTAGCGAGGAGATGTATCGCATTCTCCGCGCGGAGGGGATCGATATTGTGCTGGGCGCCGAAACGATCAGCGTCGAAGGCCGATCGGGAACGCACGTGCACATTGTCGTGCGCACGGGTTCGGGAGACCGGACGATCGACGGCAGTGACATTCTCGTTGCGGCAGGCCGCGTGCCGAACACGGCGGACATCGGCCTCGTGCAGGCGGGCATCGAACTCGACGAGCGCGGTTACATCCGCGTGAACGACCGGTTGCAGGCGTCGGCGCCCGACGTGTGGGCGATCGGCGAAGTCGCGGGCAGTCCGCAGTTCACGCACGTATCGGTCGATGACTTCAGGATCGTGCGCGACAACCTGGCCGGCGGAAATCGCAGAACGACCGACCGTCTGGTTCCATACACGCTATTCACCGATCCGCCGCTTGCGCGCGTGGGCTTGAGCGAAAGCGATGCGCAGCGTCACGGCGTCGCTGTGCGCGTCGCGACACTGCCGATGAGCAATGTGCTGCGAACCGAAGCCACCGACGAAACGCAGGGCTTCATGAAGGTTCTCGTCGGTGCGAACGATGACCGCATCCTGGGCTTCACGATGATCGGCTCGGAAGCGGGAGAGGTGATGGCGGCGATGCAAACTGCGATGCTCGCTGGGCTTCCGTATCAGACGCTCCGTGATGCGGTCATCTCGCATCTGACTTTTGCCGAGGGGTTTGGGCCGCTGCTGTCGAAAGTGCCTGCGAGAGCGGTGGAATAGGGGCTATTTAGCGGTTGGGGAAAAGCCTTTGTTTTGCGAAGCCCGTCGAAGATCGAGGGGCTTCGCGCCGGACGGCTGTTCAACCCGTTCCATTGCGCCTAACATTTCCGCGAGAGCAAGATGGAGGCGTTATGGACAGCTCAGGTACCGACACTCGCTTCGCCGGCTCGATCCCCGAGCTGTATGACAGTCATCTCGTTGCGCTGATCTTCGAACCGTACGCCGCCGCTCTCGCGAAGCGGGTAGCGGCGCGCCATCCGTCACGCGTGCTCGAGACCGCGGCCGGCACCGGCGTAGTGACCCGCGCAATGGCGGCTGCGTTGCCAACACAGGTCGAGATGATTGCGACCGACCTGAATCAGCCAATGCTCGATCGTGCCGCAGCAATCGGCGCTCCGAGGCCGGTGACGTGGCAGCAGGCGGACGCGACCCGCCTGCCGTTCGACGACGCGAGTTTCGACATCGTCGTCTGCCAGTTCGGCGTCATGTTCTTCGCGGACAAAGCGCGAGCGTTTTCCGAAGCTCGGCGCGTACTTCGGCGCGGTGGCGCGTTGCTGTTCAACGTCTGGGATCGCATCGAGGAAAACGAATTCGCCGATACGGTCACGGCGGCACTTGGGGGTCTCTTTCCCACCGACCCGCCACGTTTCATGGCGCGCACGCCGCATGGCTATTTCGACAGGCAAGTGATTTCACGCGATCTCGCGGAGGCGGGCTTCAGTGCGGCGCCGCGCTTCGAGACGATTGCGGCGCGCAGCCGCGCGGCATCGGCTCGGGTGCCGGCCGTCGCCTACTGCCAGGGAACGCCCTTGCGCAATAAGATTGAGGCCCGTTCGGGCGGAGGTGTCGAGAAGGCTACGTCAGCGTGCGCGACGGCGATTGCCGAGCGATTCGGCACCGGGCCGGTTGAGGGGAAGATTCAGGCGCACGTGGTTGTTGTGGAGCACCGATAGCGGCCGGGGAAGGGCGGCAATGGCACATGCAATCGGCCGCCAGCCTCTGCGGGATTCACGAGATCGTGTACCTGCTCTGTGTGCCGCCGTTATAGAGGTTTCTGGCGAATTCCAGAATCTGGACGCGGCTGCTGTCGAACGCAGCCAGCAGCGCAAGCTCATCCGCAAGTATGTGAGGATTAAGCTTCTTCAGCATCCTGTCGTCGACCAGAAAGGCAATCTCGCGCGAATTGTCGTAGCCCCAGAAGCACACACCGTGTCTGGAAGCGTCGTAGACTCGACTGGGATTAGGAAAGTTGAGCATCACGCCGTCTTTCCGTGCTAATCAACGATGCGGGTATATCGCCACTTGCTTGCGTTGACGTCGATGCGAGCGTCGTTATCGCACCGCTTCTGGGCTCGCTCGCTTTCCGCCTTCGCAAGTGCGGCGGCGCGCTCTTTCTGAGTCGCGATGAAGTCGCTTTGCCTGGCCGGCGACGATGAATAGGCTTTGGTTCGGTTTTGCATGCTGGTTCCAATCGGTTATTCAGAGCGCGCCGCGACGGCGACGACGGCGTCTTGTGATAGGCCTCTCCATGAGACGCGTGAATGACATGATTGAAATCGCTCCATCTCAGACGTCGCTCACACTTCCGAAGCCATTGCGATGAGGCCGCCGTGTAAATTTAACGACCGCGCACATCGAACTCTATGACAATGCGCTCTTTGCCACAGCGATGCAAGGACAATCGCGAAGCACGCTTTCGTGCGTGTCGCCGTTCACCGCATCGACACGGTGCACGCACGATCCGTCATGTCATGCGAGGAATGCTCCGGTATGGGCCGACGCGTACGCACGAGGCTCGCCGTGTTTGATAAGAAACCGAAAAATAAGGACGTTTAAGGTTTTTTCGCCAGTGTATGCTGGGGCACGATATCTGCCAAATCGCACACCCGGGCCGAAACGTTCGGTTGAAACGCTGTGCAGTTCCTTCCTGAAGCGAAGGCCTGATTACCCTGTCACAGCAGTTTTCGGCACCACCAGTGACGCTTTGATCAGGTGAAACCACATGAGTGGGCCGCGATGTCTCACTGTTCGCCATAAGAGTACCTATCGCTATTCGGAGCCAGTGAGTTTTGGCGAGCATCGAATGATGTTTCGGCCGCGCTCCAGCCATGACATGCGCCTCGTGACATCACAATTGTGCATTACGCCCACACCGTCCCGTCTGCATTGGCTGCATGATGTATTCGACAATTCAGTCGCCATAGCCACATTCTCGGGCGAGGCATCGCAACTGCTGTTCGATAGTGCGGTCACCCTCGAACATTACGAGGCCCCATCGCCCGACTATGCTATCGAGCCCTACGCCGCGACCTGGCCGTTCGCATACACGAACGAGGAGGCCACAGACCTCGTGAATGCGCGCAGCCGACGATATCCCGATGCGGGCGTCGACAGTTGGGCGCACGGTTTCATTGCGCGAGCTGGCAACAGATCGACCATGGCGATCCTGCGCGCCATGACGACGGAGATCAAAGACGGGTTTCTGTACGTCCGGCGCGCGGAGAAAGGCGTCTACCGGCCGGCAGATACGTTGTCCCGTCGTAGTGGCAGTTGCCGCGATTTCGCCGTGCTCATGATCGACGCGGCCCGCTCGCTTGGCTTTGCCGCACGCTTCGTCAGCGGCTACATCTTTGTCCCCGATCACGACACCACGCACGGAGGCGGCGCCACACACGCATGGTTGCAGATCTTTCTACCGGGGGCGGGCTGGGTGGATTTCGATCCGACTAACAGCATCATCGGAAACCGGCACCTGATCCGGGTAGCCGTCGCGTGGGACCAGCATCAGGCCTTGCCGCTGTGGGGAACCTGGACAGGGGCGCAAAACTCGTTTCTCGGTCTGGATGTCGAAGTGAGCGTCACCGAGGACCGCTGTTGAATCTTTATAGGGAAGGCCGCCGCAATGAAACTTCGTGTTGGTTATGAACTGATTTACGAGTGCGAGCAGTACACCCCGATGATGCTGATGCTCAATACGCACTTCTCGCGGGCGCAAGATATGTTGCAGGCGGATCTGCTTGTCGTCGATCCGGCGGTGACCATCCTGCAGTATCGGGATGGTTTCGGCAATCTCTGCAGCCGCCTCGTCGCCCCGCCGGGGCGAATCGAAATGTCGACGACCGCGTTACTCGAAATCTCCGGCCAACCCGAAGAACGGGAGCCTTATGGTCACCAGCATCCAGTCGAGGAATTGCCCAACGAATGCATGGTGTTTCTACTAGGTAGCCGCTACTGCGAGACCGATCTGCTGTCCGACGTTGCATGGCAGCTTTTCGGGCAATCGTTGCCCGGGCGCGACCGGGTGCAAGCGATCTGTGACTTCGTTCATCGCCAGATTGTGTTCGGCTACGAGTTTGCCCGACCGACCAAAACAGCGTGGCAGGTCTATCACGAGCGACAGGGCGTGTGCCGCGATTTCGCTCATCTGGCAGTGGCGTTGTGTCGAGCCATGAACATTCCTGCCCGTTACTGCACGGGATACATCAGTGACATCGGTGTGCCTCCGCCCTACAGTGCCATGGACTTCGCGGCCTGGTTCGAAGCCTATGTCGGCGGCTGCTGGCAAACATTCGATCCGCGCAACAACGTGCCGCGCACCGGACGCGTATTGATGGCCCGTGGGCGCGATGCCGCCGATGTCGCGATAAGCAACACTTTCGGGGCGGCAAAGCTCGTGAAATTTGCCGTGCATTGCACGCCGGAGGAGGGGTGAGCGGCGCGGCGGACTTTCGGTAGGCCTCACATGGGCTCGCCAGGTTGGACAGCATGCACCCCTGATTGCCGTGTCGGCGAGCGTGCGACGCAAGCCACGAAGAGCAATAGTAGATACGCCCGGCAAACTCGCACCTAACTGGCCGTCTCCGTTAGCGAACCCATCCCCTCGCGCTCAAGCCACGAGCGGAACAGCACGACCAGTTCATCGTCTGACTTCCCGTCCGCAACGTAAGTGCAATAGCTCCGCGACGGCAGACGGGGACCAGCGAACGGAGCGACAAGCCGGCCGGCCGCGAGATCGTCGGCGACGAGCGCAGTCGGTCCCATCGCGATTCCTATTCCGTCGATGGCGGCTTGCAAGGTCAGATAGAAGTGGTCGAAGGTCAGCGTGGCAGCCGGCCTCAGGGCAGGCATCCTGGCCCGCGCCAGCCAGTCTGGCCAGAGTCGCGGCAGACTCGACGTGTGCAAAAACGTATGCTCCCGCATATCGTCCGGCGTCCGAAGCGGTAGTCGCTGCAGGAGCGCAGGACTACAGACCGGCAGCCTTTCCTCGGCCAGGAAGAGCCGCATCGTGTAGCCATAGAACGTGTCCGGACCGCCCCGGATGATGACGTCGAAGGTCTGCTCCAGGCTCTCCACCGGGTCGTTCGACGTTTCCACCTTGACATCCACGTCCGGATGCTCCGCGCGGAATTGCGCCAGTCTCGGCACCAGCCAACGCAACGTGAATGTCGCGGGAGCGTTGACGGACAGGGTCCGCGAGACCGGTTCCGGGAAACCATATCGGGCGGTGGCCCGCGAGAGCTGCTCGAACAGAGGACCCACTTCCGCGAGGTAGGCCTTTGCCGCCGGAGTCAGCAGCACGCGCCGGTTGTGCCGTTCGAATAACGTTGCACCGAGCCACGCTTCGAGCAGCCGCACGTGCTGACTCACCGCACCCTGCGTGACGTTCAGTTCCGCAGCGGCTTCCTTGAAGCTGCCGAGTCGGCCTGCGGCCTCGAAAGCGCGCAATGCATTCAGTGGCGGCAATACCCGTTTCATTCGAAATAGTTTCTCTAACGCGAACGGTCAATTTATCTGGTTTGCCGGCGGGCCACAAGATAGATATTCTCCCTGAAAACGTGTTTTCCGGGGTCCGTATGCTCAGTTATACCGGCGGTTTCGTCCTCCTCGCCGCCGTGCTCCACGCGAGCTGGAACGCGATGCTCCACGGCAACGACGACCGGTTCCTGTCCATGACGTGGATGAGCATCGCCATCGCGGCCGTCTCCACCCTCGTGATCCTGTTCACGCCGTTACCGGCCAGCGCGGCGTGGCCGTACATCGTCGCATCGGGGCTCGTGCATATCGTCTACAACGCGACCCTCGTGCGGTCGTACCGCCGCAACGATCTCGCGCAGGCGTATCCGATCGCGCGCGGCTCATCGCCGTTGCTCGTCACGCTGGGCGCGGCGCTCTTCACGCATGAGGCGATTGGCCCGTTGCACGTGCTCGGGATCGTGATGATATCGGGTGGCATTATCGCGATTGCGCTCGAGAGGCGTCATGTCTCGCGTGCGGGTTTGCTGGCCGCGCTGACGACCGGTGTGACGATCGCCGTCTACACCGTGATCGATGGCATCGGCGTGCGCTTGTCCGACGGTCAGGCGCTCGCCTATACCGCGTGGATGTTTCTGTTTTATTGGCTGATGCCCGTCCTGTTCGTCGCAACGCGTGGGCTCACGGCGCTGTGGGCGCCGGCAGGGTCGGCGCCAGGGGCAATCGGTTGGTCGCTCATTGGCGGCCTGGTGTCGATCGCGGCGTACGGCATCGTGATATGGGCGCTGCAGTCGGGTGCGATGGGCACGGTATCGGCGTTGCGCGAGACCAGCGTGGTGTTCGCGGTGCTGATCGGGCGAGTGTTCCTGGGCGAAACGGTAAGTGGAAAGCGCTGGCTCGCCTGCCTGGTCGTCGCGGCCGGTGCGGCTTGTCTGGGGTTTTGACATGGCCTGAAGCGCGTCACGTCTCTCCGGTGCCCCCTCACTTGACCGGGCCGGGCGGCTGAATGCAGTGAGCGCACAGCTTGCAACCGCGCGTGGCGAACGCAACGCGCCGTCTAACTGCTCGCCGACGCCAACTCGACGCGCTTGCGCTGCAGGAACCGGCGCACGGCCGGATCGCGTTCGAGCCCGATTGCGAGCTCGTACGCGCCGAGCGCTTCGGCCGTTGCACCGGTGCGCGCGAGCAGATCGGCGCGCGCGGCCCAGTACGGCTGGTAGTCGGCCAGCCGCGGATCGTCCGCGTACGGTTCGAGCGCGTCGAGCGCCGCCTGCGGGCCGTCCCGTTCCGCCAGCGCGAGCGCGCGGTTCACCGCGACCACCGGCGACGCGGCGATCGCGAGCAATGCATCGTAAAGCTGCACGACTTCGTCCCAGTTCGGACAATGGGTCTGGCAGCGGTGCACGTGCGCGGACTGCAGCGCGGCCTCCAACTGAAAGCGTCCGATTGCGTTGAAAGTGTTCGCGCGCCGCAGCAGTCTGTCGGCGGCCTCGAGCATCGGCGCGTTCCATTTCGCCGGATCCTGAGCCGACAGCGGCACGTAGTCGCCCGCCGCATCGCGTCGCGCGTCGCAACGCGCCTGCGCGTACAGCATCAGCGCGTGCAGACCAAGCGTTTCCGGCTCCTCGGGCAGCAGTTCGACGAGCAATTGAGCAAGAAACAGCGCCTCGCCGGTGAGATCGCGCCGTCCGCTATCGCAGCTGACCGGGTCGGTCCACCCCTCCGCATACACGGCATAGACGGCTTCCAGCACCGCAGCCAGCCGGGCGGGCAACTCCTCGCGCTCGGGCACGCTGAACGGAATGCCGGCTTCGCGGATCTTGTTCTTCGCCCGCACGAGCCGCTTGCTCATTGCAGCGGGCGACATCAGGAACGCGGAGGCAATCGTCTTCGCTTCGAGCCCTAGCACCACCTGCAGCATCAGCGGCGTGCGAATCGCGGCTTCGAGCGCAGGGTGGGTACACGCGAACAGCAGCGCCAGCCGCCGGTCGGGCAACGCGCCCGCTTCACGCTCGTCGATCTCGTCGGCGAGGATCGTGAGCTGGTTGACCACGTCGTCGCCGACGCGGCGATGGCGCGCGCCGTCGATCGCCCGGCGGCGCGCCACCGTCATCAGCCATGCTTCGGGATTCGCGGGACAGCCACGCTCCGGCCAGTCGGCGAGGGCGGCCGCAAACGCGTCGGCGAGTGCGTCCTCGGCTGCCGCGACGTCGCGCGTGCGCATTGCCAGTAGCGCGACGAGCTTGCCGTAGCTGCGACGGGCGACCGCCTCGGCAATCGAACGCGCGGCGCCGTCAGCGTCACGGCCGCAGCCGGACGAACTCATGCAGATGGCGCGTCGTAGGGGGCCGTCCAGACCGGGCGCACTTCCATGAGGCCGTGCGCCGCGCCGGGACAGCGCGACGCCCACGCGATCGCCGAGTCCAGGTTGGGCACGTCGATGAGGTAGTAGCCGGCGAGCTGCTCCTTCGAATCGGAATACGGTCCGTCGAGCACCTGCGGCTTGCCGTCGACGAGCCGCACCGTGGTCGCCGCGTTGGTGTTCTGCAGCCGGTTGGCGCCCAGCAGAACCTCCGCTTTTTTCAACGATTCGGTATACGCCTTATATGCGGCGACGCCTTGCTGCCGCTCGCTGTCGGTCATCTGGTTCCAGCCGTTTTCTTCGGAATAAATCATCAGCAGGTATTGCATATGAGCCTCCGTCATGGGTTGAGGCGGGTGAATGACATCGAGCCGCCATCACAATGACGCGCGGGCGGCATGCCGATGGACAGGCGGCTGCGAAAAATCGAGGTCCGCGCGCCGCGTTATTCGTTTGCCTGCGTCGAGGACCGTGCGCGAGGTCGGGTCGGGGGCGCTCACCATCGGCTCCGCGCGGCCTTTAATTTCAGTGGGCCGCTGCAGACTGCATTAAAGCCCGGTTACCGCAGGTATCGCAACCATCCCGGCGAGGATGTCTGACTTGCAACTGTCGTGGCCTCGACTCCCACGCGGCGACGGCAGCGAGCGACCCGCCGGCCGTGCGCTTCGTCGTGCCGCCGGATTGGCGACCGGCCGCCGTCGACCGCCAGTTCGGCGCCCGTCGCATACGACGTGTCGTCGCCGGCGAGGAAAAGGGCGGCTTTAGCCACTTCCATCGCGTTCCCAATCCGCTGAACGGCACCGTCGCGGCAAGGGCTTCACCGGACTGGCGCAGTGCGTCTTCGGGCAGGCCCAGCTTGCTCGCGAAAGGTGTACCGATCGGGCCGGGGCCGACCGCATTGACGCGAATGCCGCGCGGCGCGCCTTCACGATCCGGAAGAGCGCGCTGCATCTGCGCGAGCGCGGCAGCATCGTCGGGTATGCCGCCATCCAGGCCCAAAGAAAAAATATTTCAAACCAGCCACAATATCCGCGCCCCTGAAACGTCTTCAGACGCATGGAACCGCCACCCACCTCGGACACGATGACCGAACGAGACAGCGACATCACCGCGACCGTGGTGCGTGAGCGCACGAGGCTCGTCAACTTCATCCGGCGCCGCATACGCGACCCGAACGATGCCGAGGACATCCTGCAGGATGTTTTCCACGAATTCGTGCGGGCTTACCGGCTTCCCGCTCCGATCGAACAGGCGAGCGCGTGGCTTTTCCGTGCCGCGCGCAACCGAATCGTCGACCGTTTTCGGAAGAAGAAGGAAGAGCCGTTGGCGGATCTCTTCGAGGAGGATGACGCCGACGGTGAGTACCGCCTCGACCTTTCGCTACCGGCGCACGATGCGGGCCCCGACGCCCTCTACGCGCGCGCCGTATTGCTCGACGCATTGCAGGCGGCGCTCGATGAGTTGCCGCCGGATCAACGCGAGGTGTTTATCGCCCACGAACTGGAAGGACGCTCTTTCAAAGACATGGCGGCGGAAAGCGGCGTCACGCTCAATACGCTGCTCGCGCGCAAACGCTATGCGGTCTTGCATCTGCGCGCGAGGCTGCAGGCCATTTATGACGAACTGGATATTTAGAGGAGTCGACGGATGAACTTTCGAATCAGATGTGCAGGTAAGGCGCTGCTCGTGGTGGTCGGGATAGGTGTGCTCGGATGGGCCGTCATGATGCTATGGAACTGGGTCGTTCCCGGCCTGTTCGTGGGCGCCCGTACGATCGATTTTGCGCATGCGCTTGGCTTGCTGGTTTTGAGCCGCATCCTGTTCGGCGGATTTCGCGGACGCGGCGGTTGGCGCGAGCGTCGGCACTGGCGCAAATGGGACGCCATGACGCCGGAAGAGCGGGAACGATTCCAGTCGGCATGGTGCTCGCGGTCGGCGCATCCGGCGCATCCGGCACGGCGAGCGGAAGATTGAACGTGTGCAAAAAAAACCGAATAAAAACCAGCTGATCCGGGAGAACGTATGACGTCAACTGCCACCACGCTTTTGCATCGGCTTCACGAACAGAGCCAGACCGAGGTGATGGCCCGCGCCCAGGCGCAGTTTCGTGGATCGAGTGAAGAGTTTCTGACGCTCGCGGAGGAATACGACACGCTCGCCCCTCGTCTGCGCGGACGGTTCCTCGAAACGCTCGGGCTCTCCAGCGAAGATTTCGACTCCTCGCAAGGCACGGCGCTGTCGTTGGCAGTGTCCGCGGAAACGGGGCGATTTTTACGCAACATGGCGCTCGCGCACAAGCCGGCGCGAATTCTCGAACTCGGCAGTTCCTGCGGCGTATCCACGCTGTATTTCGCCGAGGCGCTTCGTACGCTGGGCAGCGGCGTGGTTGTGGCGACTGAACGCGATCTTGCGAAGTGCGCCCAGCTTCGCGCTCATGTTCGAACGGCGGGCGTAGATGCGTACGTCGATCTTCGGGAGGGCGATGTCTTCCAGACCGTTTCCGAACTGCACGGCACGTTCGACATGGTGTTCATCGACGTTTGGGCCGACACGTATCTGGATCTGTTCAGGCAGACCGAGCGGCTTCTACGCCCAGGAACGATCGTTCTTGCCGACAACATGTACACCGCCGAAGACGCCGTTCGCCCCTACAAGCAGTACCTCGACGGCAATCCGCGCTTTTCGACCACGACGCTGGACTTTGAATCGGGCATCGAGTTTACGGTCGTCGTTTCGTAGGTCGATCAGCAGGGCGCTCTTCTTCGGACAACGACAGCGCTGCGCTCTCAAGCGCCCACGCCCGACCCAGCCGGACAACACTCGCCCGACAAACGAAAACGCGGCGCATCGAACCCGATGCGCCGCACGCCGCGACCGACGGTCCCGAAAGACCGCCGCTCGCGTACCTTCACCCCTCCGTCAATTCGACGTCACGAGCGAATCGGACGGCACGATTCGAAGTGCGCCCGGATTATCCGCCGCCGGGTTCGACCAGCGCAGATGCATGCTGGCCGGCCCCGTGCCGTGCACGTACTCGACCTTGATCGACGCGCGCTGCTTCGCCGCGAGCCAGGCCTTGCCGCTGACGGTCGATTGCGACCCGCTCTTCTTGTCGATCACCTTCACGCCATCGATCCACAGACGCGCCACATTGTCGCTGTCGATCGAGAACGTGTAGTTGCCGTCCTTTGCCGCCTGGATCGCGCCGGTCCACCGCACGCCGTAGCCGGTCGCGTTCACGCCCGCGGAGGCGTCAGGCGAGTCGGTGCCGCGCTCGGTGTTCAGATTGAAATCGATCATCGGCGTAATCGACGTCTTCACCGGGGCGCTCGCGAAGGTCGGATCGTTGTAGTAGCCGACCTGCAGCACCGGCAGCTTCACGCTGAAACCGCCCGTCAACGCCTGGGTCTCCGACGTTTGCCACGGATGGCCGTCCGGGTAGATCGTCCCCTGGAACGGCGTCGCCGGTTCGACCGAGGCGGGCGCGCCCGGCACCTCGCCCCAGTGGAAGCGCGTGTTGGTGCGGCCGATCATCAGTTCCCACACGATGAAGCCCGTCGTTCCGCCATAGTTCGCGACGATGCCCGGCATGGTTTGACCCGCGGTGCCCGTGAAGCCGCGTTGCAGCGTCTCCGAGTTCAACGCGCTGACGTTGCTGCCGTTGGCCGGCGCGCCATACGGATTGCCGTACGGATGGAACGCGTAGAAGTCCGAGAAGTACGTGCCTTCATCCTCCTGCACCTGAGGCGAATTGATCGGCTGCGTCGCGCCCGCATTCAGGATCGCGATGCGCGCGTCGTTCATCATGACCGCGCGGGTGTTCTGCAGCGAGCCGTTGCCGCTGCAGCCCGGCTCGTTCATCGGCTCCCAGAAGATGATGCGCGGGTCGTTGCGGTGCGGCCCCACGAAGTCGGTGATGTAGCTCGCGAGACTCTGCTTGTACGTGACGGCGGAGTTCGATGCGCTCGGCTGGAAATACGCCTGTTCGACCGGCGTGCCCGGCGACTGCACCCATCGGCTGTTATGCACGCCCCAGACCGGCGCCGGCTGCGGACCGTATTGGGGCGTCGCGTTCCAGCAGTCGTCGTAGAAGATCGGCGAGACCTTGATGCCGTGGCGCGCCGCGATCTTCAGCAGGTTTTCGAACTTGCTCAGGAATGCCACGCGATCGTTGGCCCACACGAGGTAGTGCAGGTACACGGCAATCGTGTTCATGCCGTAGGTCTGCGCGTACGTCAGCTCGCGATTGATGATCTCGGGGTCGTAGTTCTCCCAGAAGTCGATCGCGTTCACCGCGTTCGACGGCGTGTAGACCGCGCCGACCACCTTCGAAAAATCGAAGCTCGGCGAGGTCACGGTCGGATACGTGTGGATCGTGATGTTGCTGAACGTCGCGCCGACGCCGAAGCGCCGCAGCCCGAAGCTGCCCGAGCTGAACACGGCGGGCAGGGCGTTGGTGGCGTCGTTGACGCTGATCACGCGCTGGTTGTCGAGGTCGACGGTAATCGCCGTGCCGCTCGTCGTCACTTTCAGATGGTGCGTGCTGCCGCCGACGACCGTGCTCACCGGGTACGAGATGAAGTTCGTCCAGTTGTTGTTCTGGCGTCCCACGACGACCGAGTGCGTGCCCGTATCGAGGCCGATGAAATAGCCGGTCAGGCTGTCGGGGCCGCCGGCCGTCGGGTTGGTGGTGCGCACGATGAAGCCGGCGTTCGCCGCGCCGCTGCCGACCGGCGCGCTGACCGTCACGTCCGCTTCGTACGACGCGGTGGCGTAGGTGCGGGCGAGCGCGACTGTCTTGTCGCCGGCGCCGGTGCCGTTGGTGGCCGGCGCGGGGATCGTGATGCTCGCGTTGCTCGTGCCGGGACCCCAGCCCTCGGTCGAGCCGGGCGCGAGGTAGTTCGTGAAGTCGCCGAACGAGAGGGTGGTCGTGGAGACTGGCGTGGGCGGTGCTGGCGGGGTGTAGGGCGGCAGGTTGAGAGTGGGGTCGGCGAACACGAGCGGCGGTGTCGTCGTTTTCATCCCGAGCGGAACGGTCTTCGCGGCCTTGAATTCGCTCTGGACATTGGCCGCGTCGGCCTGCGCCGCGGCGGAGGCCGCGGCTGCCGCCGAAGCCGATGAATCGACTGCGTTGACCTGCTTGTCCGCCGACGCGGACACGTTCGGCGAACCGTCATTACCGCCGCAAGCGCCCAGCATGGCGAGCGTCGCCAGCACAAAGTAATTGCGCACCTTTATCTCCTGATGTCCCCGCTTAATTGATGGTCATAATTATTATTAACTCTGCATGCGTCCATGGAAGGTGGTCCTGGCCGCATCGATGCGGAAATCGATATGAATAATATTATTAGTTTTGCCGGGCTGTATCAGTACATACCCGCAATTGTCGGATGAAGGCAGCCGGGTTACGCGCGAGAGGCAAGGGCGGTAGATCATGCGCAATGGATCAACTGCGCTTGCCGCTGTCGATCGGTCACGAGGCAGCGGGCATAATCCGTTTTCCAGCCGCTCGCGCGAGCGTTGCGATGTGGTGCTCGCGCGATCCGGCGATGCACTGCTTCGCGCCCCCCAAGGACAACCGTATGCCGCCCTCCGTCGCCATTCGCCCGAGCGCCGTGCCGCTGCGCAGCGTGGCGCTGATCCTCGTGTCGATGTTCTGCTTTGCGGTGGTCGACGCGCTGGCCAAATCGGTGGCGCTCGCGTATCCGGCCAACGAGGTGACGTTCTTCCGCATGCTGTTCGGCCTGTTTCCGGCTGTGGCGGTGTGCCTGCGCGGCAAGCCGCTCGCCGCCCGCCTGAAGCACATGAATGTGCGCGGGCAGACCATCCGTTCGCTGACCTTGCTCGGCGCATCGGGTCTGTTCTTCGCGGGCCTGCCGTACATGCCGCTCAGCGAGGCGGTGGCGATTGTCTATTCGGAGACCTTGCTGGTCATCGTGCTCGCGCCGCTGCTGTTGAAGGAGGCGCTCAAGCCGCGCGATGCGCTTGCGGCCGCGGCCGGTTTTGTCGGCGTGCTGTTTGTGGTGCGCCCGGACGGTGCGCATTCGAGCTGGCTCGGTCCCGTTCTGCTGATCGCGAGCGCGTTGTTCGGCGCGCTGTCGATCATTCAGATCAAGCGCATTCGCGCGACAGACGATTCGGCCACCACCGTGCTGTACTTCACCGTGGTCGGCACGCTCGTCACGGGCGCGTCGCTGTTTTTCGCGTGGCGCACGCCGTCGTTCAACGCGCTCGCGGTGATGGCGCTGCTCGGCGCGTTCGCCACCGCCGGCCAGCTGCTGATGACGATGGCGTTCCGTCAGGCCGATGCCGGCGCGCTCGCGCCGTACAACTACACGAGCATCGTGTGGGCCGCGCTATTTGGCTACCTTGCGTGGGGCGAGACGATCGGCGCCATGTCGCTGCTCGGCATCGCGCTGATCGTCGGCAGTTCGATTGCGGTCGCCATGCGCCGCAAACCGGAAGAGGGGCCGCTGGTGTAGGTGTGCGCGGTTCTGCTTAGCCTCTGGCCGACAATCATCGCGGTTTAGTTCGGAGTCCAACATTCAATCGTCGTAAGAGAACTGGCTTTTCCCGCCATACGGCCTGCCTGATCCGCCGATTCGACATCCGCCAAACATAAACAGAAAATCGGATGCATCCAGTGCGCGTGCGCTTTCGTACGTGGATTGATCGGTCGGAACTTGCAGGCCGTGACGGCGGCATCCATCGTATCGATCGTCGCTAACCCTCTGATCAATCCGGGCGCGTTGCGCACGCCGTCATATGGCATGCGCGGCGTCATGTCCATTATTGGAAGGGGATACGTCTTGTATAGCGAACCTGGAAAGGTGGTGTTCACGGGCATCGTCATCGGCGTCCTGGCGATCGGCGCTCTGTTGTGCGTGTCGGAGTTTGAAGACGACGGGGCGCCGGCGGATGAACTCGAGCTCGCAAGTCGCGACGCGCCGGCGTATTCCGCGCGTGGCGACATCACGAACGGAGCGGTCACGTACGGCGCCGTCAAATCTCGCAGCGATTCGGCCGCGAGCGTAACGGATCGATTGCATGCGGCGCGCAAAAGTCTGCTGCGCGACGATGTCGCCGCTGCGCGCGCGCAACCGGATGCGATACGTGCGGCGCGCCAGAATGACGACCAGACGGTCGAGTTGAAGAAGCAGGTGCAGGCGGATCAGGAGCGGCGTGCGCTTGCGGTGTCGCAAGCAGAGAAGGCTGCGCGGCCGATGGGCAAAGCGGCGCGAACGCCGTCGTCGTCGCAGGTGAAAAGCGCTCACTCGCGCGATAGCCGCATTGCGACGCGCGCGCATTCGAATCATGTGCCGAGCTATACGAAGAACCCGCGCGCGGCCGAAATCGTGACGGCGGTTCCTGGCGGTTATAGCGCACGGAGTGGCAGCCTGTCGGCGGCAAGCACGCTGCCTCATGAAAGTGAGGCGGCCGATGTGCCGCGTGCGGTGAAAGCGGTGGAGAACGCGCCCGCGCCGCGCGATGCGCCCATTGTGCCCATCGTGCCGCTTGCGCAGGCGCCGTTGCAACAGCCGCAGCCTGACGCGCAACCCGCGCTGTCGGGACCGCAGACCGAACCGGTCGCGCAAGCCCTGGTGTCGCCACCGCTGGTTCAGACCATGCCGTCAGGCGGTGCACTGCCGAAACTGGACGGCGGACCGAAATCGCGTGCACAGGTGCGCGCGGAGATCGTTCACGCACGAGAGGACGGCAGCCTTCCCGCGTTCGGCAATCCCGACCCCGCCGGCCCGGGGGGCGCGCCAAGCCTGACGGGCGCGCCGAGTCCCTGAGTGCGCGCGCTGCGCAGTGCAGCGTTTCGCATCGCGATGCCCGCATCGCTGCGCCGACGTACGTCACGGCACATATCGCCCCCACACGATCGCAAGCGCCGAACCGCCGACGCTCAGCGCAGTGACTCGGCCAACCGCGCGAAGGTCGGTTCGTCGGTGCGATCGAACGCGAGCGGGGTGACCGACACGCGGCCCGAGGCGACCACGGCGGTTTCGCTATCGTGATCGTTCGCACGCGTGCCGCGCTGAAAACGTAGCCAGTGATAAGCCATGCCGCGAGGGTCGACTTGCGGCAGCACGTCGATATCCTCGACGAGACCGACGCCTTGGCGGGTTGGCGTGAGCGGGCCTGCGGCGGCCGCGTCGACATCGGGGAAATTGATGTTCAGGCAGGTCGGCGCGGCATGCTCGATGGCGAGCAACTGACGGATCACCCCGGGGGCGAGGGCACGTGCGGTATCCCAGCGCACGTTGTCGCGATTGCTGAAGGTCTGGCTCAGCGCGAACGACGGCAGCCCGAGCAGCAGGCCGGTCATTGCCGCGCCGACGGTGCCCGAGAACATCGTCTCGACGCCGAGGTTGCCGCCGCGATTGATGCCGGAAAGCACCAGCGTGGGCGGCGCGTCGCGCATCAGATGGCGCACGCCCATCACGACGCAGTCGCCCGGCGTGCCCGTCACGCCGAAACGCCGCTCGCCCTGACGGCTGACGCGCAGCGGCGAATGCAGGCTGATCGAATGCGAGGTGCCGCTCTGATCGTGCTCGGGCGCGACCACCCAGACTTCGTGCGCGAGTTCGGCGGCAACGGCTTCGAGCACGGCGAGGCCGGGCGCGTCGATACCGTCGTCGTTCGTCAAAAGCACTCGCGGCACTTTGGATTCGTAGGTGGACATCGCGGCAAACTCCTCTTGGTGGATAAGGAAACGGAACGCTCATTATCGGGCTATCGGGGCTCGCGTGGCGCGAGCGGCGAGGCGGCGCACATTCGCTACGGATGTCTGGCGGCTATGCAAAGGTTTATTGGCGGATTTTAAAATTAGCAAAGACTATTTGCTGTTAATGAAATAATGGTGGAATTGATTGATGAGTCTGACATTTCAATTACGACTGGTTTCGATGGAAAGCTAATGGAATGAAAAGTGGTTGCGTGGCGTTGTGTCACGCAAGACAGTGTATGGTTTTGCGCCGCGCCTGAACCCATGAAAGGCCAATAAAATCAGATGCTTTTGGAAAATCATGAAGGGCGGGGCAGCTATTTTTGATTCCTGCTCTATCCAGAAATGCATGTCCTGGTCAACGAAATAAACGGAAAGCAAAAAACCATCGAAGTCGCAAAAACACAACGCCGTAATTAACTGAAAAATAGTTTTTCAATTTGTCGGCTATTCTCCGCCGCTCGATGGCATCCGCCATTCGAATCTGGAGAGAAATCAATGAAAAAATTCGTACTGTCGAGCCTCTCGCTCGCGCTCGTCGGCGCTGCGGGCGCCGCTCACGCACAAAACTCCGTCACGCTGTACGGGCTGATCGATACCGGTCTCGCCTACACGAACAACTCCGGCGGCAGCAACAACTTCCAGCAGGCGAGCGGCCTGCTCAACGGTAACCGCTGGGGCCTGCGCGGTTCGGAAGATCTGGGCAACGGCCTGAAGGCGATCTTCGTGCTCGAAAACGGCTTCAACCTGTCGACCGGCAAGTTGGGCCAGAACAGCCGTATGTTCGGCCGCCAGTCGTTTGTCGGTCTGTCGAGCGATCAATACGGCGCGGTGACGCTCGGCCGTCAGTACGACAGCGTGGTCGATTATCTCGGCCCGCTCGCGCTGAACGGCACGCAATACGGCGGCACGCTCGCCTCGCACCCGTACGACAACGACAACCTGAACAACTCGGTGCGTATCAACAACTCGGTCAAGTACCAGAGTGTCGATTACGGCGGCTTCAAGCTCGGCGCGCTGTACGGTTTTTCGAACGCGGCGGGCAGCTTCGCCGACAGCCGCGCTTACAGCGTCGGCGCGTCGTACACGTTCGGCGGCCTGAAGGCGGCGGTGGGTTATCTGCAACTGAACGGCGGCGGCTCGACCACCAATTCGAGCGGCGCGGTGGCCTCGGGCGATTCCACCTTCACGGCGGCGCGTCAGCGCACCTATGGTGCGGGTGTCAACTATGCGTTCGGCGCGGCGAATGTCGGCCTCGTGTTCACGCAGACGCAACTGAGCGACGCGAGCGCGATCGGCACGTCGGCGTCGGGCACGACGAGCGGTCTGACGCTCAACGGCGGCAGCGCGCGTTTCACGAACTACGAACTGAACGGCCGTTATGCGTTGACGCCGGCGTGGACGGTGTCGGGCGCGTACACGTTCACCGACGCGCGTCTGAACGGCGCGAGCCCGAAGTACAACCAGCTCACGTTGCAGACCGACTACGCATTGTCCAAGCGTACCGACGTCTATGCTGAGGCGGCCTATCAGCATGTCGGCAGCACCGGCAACTCGGGTGTCACGGCCGATATCGTCGGCGTGAGCGCTTCGTCGACCGATACGCAGGTGGTCGGCACGGTCGGTATCCGTCATCGCTTCTAAGCGAACGCTTTAGCGGCACGCTGCGAAAAAGCCCGTCTTTCACGGGCTTTTTTCACTTCTTCCTTGCGTCTTCTGATTTCGTTGCCGGGCGCGTACCATGCAGACTGCTTCGTGCGCCGGTCTCGATCGCGACCCCGACCCGGCGCAAGCGGACTTCGTCGGCGCGTGATCGAGCTGGCAGCGCGCGTCACCCATCACCTCGTGCCGGATGAGCAGACATGCAGATAGAACCGTTTGAGATCGCCATTCCCGATCGTGACATCGACGATCTGCGCGAGCGCATTCGCGCCACGCGCTGGGCGCCGGGCACGCCGTCGCCGGCATGGCAGCAAGGCGCCGACCCCGCGTGGCTGCGCGAACTGGCGGCGTATTGGGCCGAACATTTCGACTGGCGCGAGGCCGAACGCAAGTTGAACCGGCAGGCGCAGTTCATGACCGGGATAGGCGCTCAGCGCGTGCATTTCGTTCATCGGCGCGGCGAGGGGCTCTCGCCTTATCCGCTGGTGATCACGCATGGCTGGCCTGGTTCGTTCTTCGAGTTTCACACGCTGCTCGATCAGCTCTGCGACCCGGCCGCGTTCGGCGCCGATCCCGCCGACGCGTTCGATGTCGTCGTACCGTCCTTACCGGGCTTCGCGTTTTCGCCGGCCCCCGCGCAGCCCGGCACGTCCGCGTTTCAGGTCGCGGACCTGTGGGTGTCGCTGATGCGCGGTCTCGGCTACCAACGCTTCGGTGCTCAGGGTGGCGACCTCGGCGCGGGCGTGTCGATCGCGCTCGCCGCGCGGCATCCGCAAGCCGTCGACGGCATCCATCTGAACTTCCTGCCCAGTTCGTATGAGCCCGCGATCGGCGCGGCCCGGCAGCCGCTCACCCCCGAAGAGGAAAAATTCCTGAGCGATAAAGCCGAATGGGCCGCGCTCGAAGGCGGTTATGCGCACATGCATACCACCAAGCCGCAGACGGCGGCCGCGTCGCTCAATGATTCGCCGGTGGGGCTTGCCGCATGGATCGGCGAAAAGTTTCGCGCGTGGAGCGATTGCGGCGGCGATGTCGAGCGGGTGTTCTCGAAAGACGAGCTGCTCACCAACATCTCGCTCTACTGGCTCACGCAGAGCATCGGTTCGTCGATGCAGATGTATTGGGAAAACCGCTTGCAGCCGATGCGTTTCATCGACGGGCAGCGGGTCGTGCCCCCGGTCGGCTATGCGCATTTTCCGAAGGAGCTGAGCCATCCGCCGCGCAGCTGGCTCGAAAGAACTTTCGACGTGACGCAATGGACCGACATGCCGAGCGGCGGGCATTTCGCGGCGATGGAAAAGCCTGGCTTGCTCGCGACCGAGATCAGGCGGTTTTTCAGGCCGTTGCGGGAGAGGAGGGGCTAGCGAGGCGCACGCTGCGGCTATTGCGGCACGCTTGTAACCGGGCAAAATCTTAAGGTGGATCCACGACGAGCCAAACAACGCGCCGACAATCTCCCGAATCAGAGGCGCCTTCGCTGCAGCCGGTATTATTTCTTCCGCAGCGTTGCATTGGCGGCGATAGTTGACCTGCTGGCCGAAGCGGCACGCAATGCACCCGGGGCAATGCCCGGTATAGCGCAGCAAAAAGCGACGCGCGAAGAAGCAGGGGCGCAGACCGTTTCCACCTCTCGCTGATCCTTCGCATCAACCATAAAAAGGCGCGATGATTTCGCGCCTTTTCTATTGTGTCGTCGTAGAAATATGCATAAGAAATAGACCGACACCTGACGTGTGTAAAGAATTGTTATGTCACCCTCATCTCGATTTGTTCTGGTTGCAGTGCCGTCGCGCTGAATGTTCAATGCATTCGACAGGAAACCAAAGCAAATAAGGTGGGGTATTGATGGGTTCAGTAGTTGAGCATCAGGATACATTTCAACGCAGCGACGATCACGGGAAGTATTACCTTGAAGTATTGGGAAAGGAACGGCTTTCGGGCCTTTCGGTGGTGTCCTTCTGCCTTGTTGAAAGAACGGGCGAGCCGTACCGCATCGACATCGTTGCGACGCATCCGCTCAAGCTGACACGCGAAGTTATTCTCGCGAATGAGGCCAGATTCAGCATGGAGCCTGGCGACGGAAGTGAGGCGCGTCTGTTCTGCGGGCGTATTACGCGCTTCTCCCACACGAATACGACACATGACCTGAGCAGCTATGAGATTGTTGTCGAGCCACACATCGGCTGTCTCACGCCCCGCACGACGCAGACGTACCAGAACCAGTCGGCGCCAGATGTCATCAAATCGATCCTGCAACGCAATGGCCTGAACGGCCATCAATTCAGTTTCAGGTTGCGCCGGCAGTACCCGAAACACCCATTCAGATTCCAGTACCAGACGGGAGACTGGAGGTACATCAATATCCTGATGCAGCAGGAAGGGATCTACAGCTACATCGCGCGGGGTAAGGTTGGCGATGTGGTGGTGTTCGGTGATGACATTGACCACTACGTGTACACGCCGATCCTGACCGCGCCAGCCCGGGCCCTCTCGGGTCTGATGACAGGCGACGAGTCCGTGTCGATCCTGCGCACACATACCGAAATGGTTCCCGAATCATTCGTCGTTGCCGATTACAACCCGCAACAGGCATGGGAACGGCTCAAGGACGAAGCCAACGTCGCGCCGCAAGACTCCACGACCTACGGCCGGCCGTATGTCTATGGGACGCATCATCTTGACCAGGACAGCGCGCGGTGGGAAGCCCAGTTGCGGCACGAAGCGGCGCTTGCATGGCAGGTCGTCTACGAAGGCGAAAGCAATGTTCACGAGCTGGGTGCTGGCCGCATTCTGCGCACGGATATCGACCTGCCGGACGCGCCGCACGGAATGGTGATGATCGAGGTCACGCATACCGGCGCGCGTGACAAGCCCTATCACAACGCCTACAAGGCCATCCCGGCTAACCGGCGTTTCCGCCTGAAGATCGAGGATGACAGATGGCCGAAGATCACCGGCACGCTAAGCGCGCGCGTCACTTCGCCAGGCAAGTACAAGTATGCGTACCTGACCCGGCAGGGCTACTACGTCGTACGCTTTGATTGCGATTTCGGCGACTGGCCAGCGGGCGCGGAGAGTGTCCCGCTGAGGCTCGCGAAACCTTTCGCGGGCGGTTTGCAGACCGGCTTTCACTTCCCCGCGCTCGACGGTACAGAGGCCGTTATCAGCTTCCACGAAGGCAATCCGAACAAGCCTTTCATAGCCGCATTCCACCACGACAGCCAGCACGTCGATCTGATTACCAGTCAGGAACGCTGGCTGTCGCGCAACGTGATTCGCACGCAGAGCGACAACAAGGTCGAGTTCGAGGATTGGAGAGGCGAGGAACACGCCAGGGTCTCCACCCCGCATTCGGGAAAAAGTCATCTTGTCCTGGGGCACATCGTTAGTGGCAAGCGTGAGCATCGCGGCAGCGGTTTCGAGTTACGCACGTCAGGTTATGGTGCAGTCCGCGGCGGTAATGGCCTGCTCCTGACGGGCTATAACCGGCCTCAGGCGAGCGGAAAGCAACTGGACATGCAGGAGACAATTGCCCAGCTCAGGGAGATGCTGACACTGGCCGAGTCCCTGGCCCAGTCGGCGCAGGCCTCAAAGGCGACGCCCGCGGATACAGTCGCCCAGAAGTCGATCAACGACGCGCTGGACGAGCTTGAACAGCCTGGCGCGCTTGTGACTGCGCCGGGGCCTGTGGGCGTTGTATCGGGCGATGGCGTGCAGCTTGCCGCCGATGGCTCGATCATCGCGACGGCAAAAAAGGGCATGCATTTCAGCACGCTTAAACGCTTCACCGTGGCGGCGCGCGACGTGGTGTCGGTCTTCACACAGAAAGGCATGAGCTTGATCGCAGCGGCGGGCGCGGTCGTCGTGCAGGCCCAGCGCGGCTCGATGCAGCTTGCGTCGCAGGAGGATATGTCTGTCGAGTCGGTCAACGGTGTGGTTCACGTGAAGGCGGCGAAGGAAATCATCCTGAACGTGAACGGCACCTACGTGAAGATCAGCGGGGGCGGCGTCGAGATCGGTTCGCGTGGCGGCGTGTTGTACCGCACGGCCGGCGTGAAGGGAACCGGGCCTGCCCAGATGGACCTGAGTGGCGCGGCTTTCGCTCCTGCGTTCGTGCCGTACACGACGGCGTGTGAAGTGTGGCGCACTAATCCGGGCTTCGTGCCGCCGCCTGCGGCAGCGCCCGCACCGGACGCGTTGCAGTGGCAGTCGCTGGGTAACACCGGTGCTGTGGCGCCCGCCCCCGCGGCGGATGGGTGCACAACAGTGCCGCCATCATTCCTCGGGGACATGTTCAGTGGGAAATCGGGCGCGAAAGCAGAGCCGTCAAGCAATGGTGGTCTGACGATTCACGATCCGGACAATGCGCCAACTGAGGGCTCGTCAGCAAATCCAGAACCGATCGAGCTCGAAAATCCTGCCTCATGTAACTGGCAGCTTTCGGATTTCACAGCGTCGGCGACGATGCAGCGGGAGACGCCGACGTACCAGAAATACGGCTGGACGAGGACTGAACGGCTTGTGAAGGACGGAAGACCGGTGATGTGTGCCGGGACGGCGCCGACCACATGCCAGTTCACCTATGACTCCAGTACCAGGACTCTCACGGCAAAAGTTGTGACCGCATTGATCCCCCGATTGCTAGTGAAAATGAATCCGGCAACGAGAGAGCCGATGCGCGATCAGCAGAATAACTATGTCGTTGTGCAGTATGAGACTTTTGGAAACGGAGCTAATTCCGGCAAGTCGTTTGCCGAACAGGGTTTGATGCTGGTTGAGCGTGACCCGAGAGAAATCGATGCATCCACGTACAAGAACATGACCGAAAAGACCCTGAATCAAGGGAACTACAAGCTGATCCTTGATGGCTGCAACAAAGGTGCGGCTTGTGGTTGCCGGGTTGCGGTCAAATTTTGTGCCGATGTGCATGTGGTGAGAGCCGCTGATGCTCCGGCGCTTAACCCGAACATCATTATTAACCTGTACCCGACTACTGAACGGGCCGATGCTGCTAATTGGCCGGAAAAAGAATATGTGAAAGCGGCAACAACGGGACGATATACAGAAAGAGTTACGCAAACGAAGGTACATGAAACTGGACATTTGTTTAATTTCCCTGACGAATATTGGGAGCAAGGTGGGTTCGTGCATTCGATGTATGTCAAGGATGGCAGAGACATAGACTTTTCCCTCGCAGACGCCCACAAGGCGACGAATAAGGTTTGGGTGATTGAAACCGAAAATAATCTTATGGGGGGCGGCTGCCTTAAGCCAACGGCTACTACTTCACCTTATTACCTTGAATATATTCGCAGGTGGTTTTCTGCTCAAACCAACAAGCTGTGGCGGGTGGGTTACAACG
The DNA here is from genome assembly GCF_046030495.1 of Paraburkholderia strydomiana. GTDB lineage: Bacteria > Pseudomonadota > Gammaproteobacteria > Burkholderiales > Burkholderiaceae > Paraburkholderia > Paraburkholderia strydomiana_A. The sequence continues at coordinate 100,154 of NZ_JAQQCJ010000013.1, read as the reverse complement.
CTCCTGTTGTAACCGCCACGAAAGCTGAAACAAGCGGCGCAAACGCTGCGGCAAAGACTGGGGCGGACCATGTCAAGAAGTGACGGTGATCCGAAATTCCGAAAGATATGGCCGGTGGCTTTTTTGTCCCTGATGACCCTATGGATAGGAGGTAGGTGCGCGATGGCGAATGATTCGAATAGTGGTGTCCAGCGACCCGGTGCGTTTTCTCTTTCCTGGTCGGGCGGCCTTGAATATGGTTCGAGAGAGATGACTTTCGACGGAGAAGGCAAGTTCTATTTTTCCAACGGGGACACCATCAACGATGACACGCAAACCGGCGTGGGGGTTTTTGTACTTAGTCTGCAAAATCGCGACATGGAGGAGCTGAAAGGGGTGGCGCAGACTTTGTGCGACAAAGATATCCAGACTGGCGGCCCTGAAACGCATGATCCTGCTGCAACATTCAATGTTGCGTGTACGGATGACGGGAAAGTTATAAGCAGATCGGGTTCCCTCCGTCTGATTCCTGAGCAATTCAGGCACAAGATTTTTGATGCTCCCTTCAGATTATCGAAGCAGGCACGGACGGATGGCAGAAAACTCATAAAACTGGACTTCACGACGGAGAGCGTCGAGCATAAAAACGGGAACTATATTGTTTCTGTGCGGTTTATTAATTCCGGGGATCGTTGGATAAAGTTCAAGACGCCGGATCATTGGTCCGGTGACAGTCGGAATGGTGGGCTTGCTGTTGCACCGTTTAGCGAACTTGGGAAAATACAGCCTCGTGATGATTGGGGATTTAACTTGGCTGGCAAAAAAATATTCAATAAGAATGAATTTCCAGAGGGGGAAATTTTCCTCAATCCTGGTGAGAGTAAAATTTTGAACCTGGAAGCCATTCCAGACAACAAAATCCAGAAAGGTGTGTACGAGATTTCAGGTGTGGCCTATATGAATATTCAATATGAAGGCGATGGTTGGGGACTGTCAACGCACGTCGATTTCTGTCCCATTAAAAGCCGTATAACTTTCGACCACGACTACCCCTCTACACCGGAAGAGCGCGAGCAATGGGAAGCAACGCATCGCGCCAGCATGTCGTCCCACCCGGTGAAGCCTGGTGAAACATTCGCGGAAGATGGCCTATACCGCGCGGTGACGCTGATTTCCGGTGTCCGCTACCGCAGCCTTCAGGTCACACCGTTCAAGGCCGGCGACGTGGCGACCACGGAAAACGTGAAGATGCCGATGGACGGCGGCAACGGCGTCAACATCAACGGGCCGGTGCAGTGGGAGTGGGAAGCCACCGCGCCGACCCCTGTGGAGCAGTGGTCGTTCGACATGATCGATGACACCCGCCAGTTCTGCGAGGCAGGTTCGACCTGTCCGCGCAGCGGGCGCTGGGTGGCCCGCCGCTATGCGGGACCGGATTCCCTGCGCCCGGAATACCGTCATGACTCGTCGAGCCTCGTGACGCTGCGGCGCGGCCAGCCGATGCCCTCCATCCGGGATGCGGGCGAACGGGCCGATTGGGAATGGGTGGGCGCCTGAGATGGGAGCACGCGCCCATATTTACGAAGGCGACCGCACCACCGCGCGCGGGACCGTGGCCGATGGCATCGATGGCACTGGCTACAACGGACGCAGGATGGGCTATATCGGCGCACCCGTGACCTGTCCGGCCTGTGGCACGACCGGCAGGATTGGCCGTAACGGCGAGCGCTTCGACCAGGACTGGTACGGCCAGGTGCCCGCGCTGGAGGGTGACTTCTGCCTGTGCGCCTGCAATCCGAAACCCCGCCTGCTTGCCTCGCAGCACGAATGGACAGTTGACTGACAGGAGGCTGGATGAATTTTCGCTGGAACCCGCAGTTCCCGTCCGAGCGGGTGTCATACGAGCCGTTATCCATCTGGTTCTATCTCGTGCTGTACTTGATTGTGGAGGGTTTCGCCCTCGCCCTGGTGGTGCCTGGCCTGCCGAAGTACGGCTCCATACCCTGGGACAGAGTCCTGCATTACGCGGTTGCGGTGCCGTTCTTCTGCTGGCTGGCACTGAGTTGTGTTGTGTACTGGTTTGCGTATGACATCCCGGCGACGCAGGCCGCGGAACATAACTCGGCACGCTGGCACCAGATAACCGGCTGGCAGCAGCAAAGCCGCCTGGGCATGGCGGTGCTCGACAGCGTGATCCTCACGCCCGAGCCGGACCTGGCCGAGCGCATGCTGGCACTCGAAGGCACACCGCCCGAGAATCCCGGCAAGGTGATGGCGCTGGAAAGCATCGATGCGGCGGATGACGGCTCGCGTCTGAACCGCCTGCTGGATGCGCTGCTCACGCCGCTGGCCGCGAGGCTCGCGCAGGCGACGAAAGGCGGGTCATTCGAGATCGTGATGCAGTGCGATCACGAGGCGCTGTCCAGCGAGGTTCTGGCAGCCTGGGGCAGGCTGGAGCTACCGGGCAAACCGCTGGTGCGGTGGCTGGATAACGGTCGCGACGTTGGCTTTGCGGACAGGTGGTTCGAGAGCGAGGCCCGCTCCTATGGCCGGTACGTACAGGACAGGATGCCGAAGTACCGTCTGCTGTTGGCCTGGCATCTGAACAAAAGCGGGCTGAACGCTGAACATAGGGACTCCGAAGCAGCGGTGGCACTGCTGCTGGGATCGCCTGCACTCATGGTCGAGAAGCCGGAGCTGAAGCGTCAGGCGTGGCTGCTGCGGCAGATTGTCGGCGACGCCGATCAGGCGGACAGACTGCTTGCCTCGCTGCTCAAGGCCGAACAGGTGCCCAGCGGGCGTATCCGTCACTTCTGGCACAGCGGACTCAAGGGGCTGGCACAGCATGCCACGCTTGGCGCTGTGAGGGAGTCGGGCCTGAAGGTGGAAGCGTACGCACTCGATCCCGCCATCGGCCCGCAGGCGCCCGTGGCGCGCTGGGTGATTCAGGCGCTGGCCGCGAAGATGGCCCATTTCGGCCAGGGGCCACAGCTCATTGCACTGCCCCACGAGCAGGGTGTCGCGCTGAATCTGGTGGTGAAGGAACCGGCGCCGGTGGACGTGCCATGGAAAGAGGAATACGGCTACAAGCCGCTATTGGGTCCTGAATTCGGCGTACTCACGTCGTTCTGGGTGGTCAGCATGCTGCTGTTACCGGACGAGGGCTGGAGTACAACGGACACGCTCGTTACGTGTCTCACCATCCTTTTCATGCTGATGTCTTTCATCATCCGTCATCCTGGACTTATCTCACGGATGGCGGAATCGACAGCGGAGTTTGTGGCGAGCATTATTGGTTGATAAAAAGGACACCTGATCCGCAAGGTGGCGGCGACCGATGCGCCGGTCTTCATCGCGGGCGAGTCCGGCACCGGCAAGGAGTTGACCGCCGCCGCGATCCACACGCGCTCGCCGCGCCGCAATGCGCCGTTCGTCGCCATCAATTGCGGATCGATTCCCACGCATTTGCTGCAATCGGAATTGTTCGGCTACGAGCGCGGCGCGTTCACCGGCGCGAATCAGCGGCGCATAGGGCGTGTCGAAAGCGGGCACGGCGGCACGCTGTTTCCCGATGAAATTGGCGACCTGCCGTACGAGAGCCAGGCGAGCCTGCTGCGTTTCCTGCAGGAGTGCACGATCGAGCGCCTCGGCGGCCGGGCGCCGATCGACGTCGACGTGCGCATCATCTGCGCCACGCATGTGGATATGGAGGCCGCGATCGACGCCGGCCGGTTCCGCGCGGACCTCTACCATCGTCTGTGCGTGTTGCGGCTCGACGAGCCGCCGCTGCGCACGCGCGGCAAGGACATCGAACTGCTCGCGCTGTATGCGCTCGACCGCTACCGGAATGACGCGAGCCGACGACTGTACGGCTTTTCGCCCGACGCAATTGCGGCGATGCATGGATACGAGTGGCCCGGCAACGTGCGCGAGCTGATCAACCGGGTGCGGCGCGCGATTGTGATGTCGGAGGGCCGCACGATTACCGCAGCCGATCTCGAACTCCCCACGTACGCCGTCCCGGCTCCGCTGACGCTCGCTCATGCGCGCGAAGCCGCCGAGCGGCAGGCGATCGAACTGGCGCTGCTGCGCCATCGCGGCCGCCCAGGCGACGCCGCGCGCGAACTGAGCATTTCGCGCGCGACGCTGTATCGGTTACTGGCCGCGCACGGCATGCGTGATATCGACGTGAGCGTGGCTCGGGAGGGAGATCTATCGTCAGATTGGAGATGCTAACGCATACGTGCCGGTAAGCAGGTTGATAAGTCGACCTTATCAATTCGCTTGACAACATTTTCAGCCACATTGGCACGATGCAACGGCTGAAAAAGAGAAGCGCTTCGGCGAATCTGCGCCGAACCGCTTCTAGCGCCACCTGCTTGTCGCGCATCTGCGCGGCCGGTTGCGCCGCGCGGTGAAGCAGATCGTCAGCGCCTTGAACATGGAACGCCTCGCGCCGCCGTCCGCTCATGAGCACGCGCGCCACGCTTCACATTTTCAGGTCGATGCGTCCGTAGACTCCGTTTGTTTCGTCATTCGGCCCGGCGGTGAAGAACAGTGTGTTGACCGGCTGATTGTCGAGCCCATTGCCGAACGCGATACCCCACAAGCCGTTTTGTGAGAACGCCGAGCCGTTCGGCAGATTGATCGAGCCGTGCGGCTGGCCGCTCGCGGGATCGAATGCGTTGATCGTTCCGTCGCCGAAGTTGCCGATCAGCACGTCACCGCTGAAGTGGCCGAAATTGGCCGGCGCCTGCGTGACGCCCCACGGCGCGTTCAGCGCGCCCGCCGAAGCGAAGCGCTGCATCAGATTACCCGCCGTATCGAAGACATCGACGAAACCCAGGCCGGCACCGTCGACGTTGTCGTGCGCGTCGGCATCCTGTTTCGCGTATGTCACGAAGATCTTCGCACCGATCGCCTGAATGCCGAACGGCGCGAATCCGGCGGGCAACGTCGAGTCCTGAAACTTGCCCGGCATCGCCACCTTCGCGAAGCTGCGGTCGAACACGTCGATCCTGTTGTTGTGAAAGTCGGTCGCATAAAGGAAGTTGGCGCCGCCGTTGTTCGCCAGCGCGAGTCCTTTGTAGACCGCGCTGTCATTGCCGCCGTCGAACACGACGAATGCGACGGTAGGCGCGACTGCGGGCGCCCACGCGGTGATCGTGCCGCCTTCACCCGCGAAGATGAATGCGGCGACGCCGGTTTTGCCGCCTTGCGTGACGTTGAAATCGCTGGTGCCGTTGAACACGATGCCGGTCGGATTGGCAGATCCGGCAGTTCCATTCGGAATACTGACGACAAGCGATTGCGGCGTGCCGTTGCCGTCATACAAGGTCGCCACCGACGTGGCGTTGTTGGCCACCCAGACGAAGCCCTTCGGGTTGAACGCGACGCCCCACGCGTTTTTGAGGTTGGAGTCCGTGTGCGCCGCCGCGACGGAGCCGTCGGACACCAGCATCGTCGAAACAAACGATTGCGGGGTGAGCGAATCGGAACTCCCTCCGCACGCGACAAGACTCGTCAACGCTGCGCCGCCCACGACGGCGCCCAATACCTTAAGCACGGACTTCATGGCTGCTCCTCTCTGATGACCGATGGTCATTGCGCCTATTGAACGCATTGCGTCGCGGCTTTATTCCCTGGCTCGAAGGGATTTTTGAATGGCATTGGCGAGGCGTTGGCGCAAGCAGCGCGAGTTGCGGTTGTCCGCCGATTGCATCGGCCTATCAGACTCCGCATGTGGTTCGAATGTTTGGCTCGCATGCATATTCGGGCGCCGCGTTCGGTGCGGCGAACCGGCGGCGCGGAGCTGTCTTCGCTGTCTCGAACCACTCGGCGTGCACGCGGAGAAAACGCCTTTCGTCGACGACTTCGACGCGCAATATGAACGACGCGGTCGCTGGCGGTGTGCATGGCACAGGTTGGTCAGTGCCGCCGGATTGTCGGATGAATCGCAGCATCACGCCGTTGATATCGCCTCGACGTCCACGATCGCCTGTGCAAAAAAAACTTGACGCAGCGCGCTCAGCGTTTATAGTTCACCATATGGTGAAGTCTCCAGTCAGTCAACTCGATCGTACGTTTTCCGCCCTCGTGGACCCTACGCGGCGGGCCATCCTCGCGCGTCTCGAGCGTGAGCCCGGCCTGTCGGTGACGGAAATCGCGCGTCCGCTGCCGCTCAAGCTGCCGGCGGTCATGAAGCATCTCGACGTGCTGAGCGAGGCGGGTCTGATCGCTCGCACGAAGAGCGGCCGAACCGTGTCGGTCGAACTCGTCGCCGCGCCGATGGAAGAGGTGATGGCCTGGCTGCGACGCTATGAACGTTTCTGGTCCGCGAGTCTCGACCGGCTCGCCGATTTTGTCGAAGGGGAAGAGCAATGATGGAAGAGAAGCCCAGCCTGACGATCGTGCGGCGCCTGAAGGCGCCGCCAGCGAAGGTCTACGCGGCATGGACGCGTCCCGAGTTGATGGCGCGCTGGTGGGGACCCGACGCCGGGCCGGTGCTGAGCGCCGAAGCGGATCCACGCGTGGGCGGCCGCTTTCGCGTGGTGTTTCAGACACTGGATGGCGAAACGCACGACTGCCGCGGCGAATACCAGCAGGTCGAGGCTGATCGCAAGCTCGTCTTCACGTGGCAGTGGGTCACGCTGCCCGAGCGGCGCTCTCTTGTGACGATCCAGTTTCGACCGATCGAAGCAGGCACCGAAATGACGTTCACGCACGCGCAATTCTTCGACGAAGCCGCGCGCGACGGTCACCAGGCCGGCTGGAGCGGCGCGTTCGAGAAGCTGGACAGTCTCATCACCGACCTGGAAAGCACGGTCGATAGCGATTGAATCTATCGCTCGCCAAACCCGCACGATGGCTTTTGTTGCGGACGGGCGCCCGCAAGCGTGCCGTCATGCGAAGTATTTCGTTTGCGAATTGAAGGTAGCGGAGCCTGACCTTTAGCCGGCGCGTTTTTTTGCGAAGGTTTCGGCCCGTCATGCCTTGGCGAAAACCATGGCAAATGCGGTAACAACCGGGAGTCACCATGAGCTTCATCTTTGCCCTGCTCCAAAAGGTCAGCGACCTCTTTGCGTCACCCCATCTGCCGCTGGATTCGGACTACTCGTTCGAAGCGCGTAGCCGCGAATCGAAGCGCATGCGTAAAGCACTCGCTACGTTGTTCCGCATCGAGCAGAGCGACAAGAACTAGTTGAACCGGCCCTGGCGCGGACCACCGCGTAAGGAAGCGCAGTGCAGGTGCGCAACGTCGGTCACCCCCCCACGATGTCAATGCATACCGAGGTGGAACATGAAGCTCTACTATGCTGAAACGCTCGCGCCCCGCAAGGCATGCGCGGTTGCCAAATACTTAGGGTTGCAAATCGACTATGTGTTCGTCGATCTGCGAAAGGGCGAGCAAACGCGTCCCGACTATCTCGCGATCAATCCGAACGGCAAGGTGCCGAGCCTCGTCGACGGTGAGAAAAATCTCTGGGAAGCTGATGCGATCCTCTGCCATCTCGCGCAGCGTGCGGAATCCGGACTCTGGCCGCGCAGCGCGCAGCAGCAGATCGATGTGGTGCGCTGGCTGAGCTGGAACAGCCAGCATCTCTACCGGCAGGGAGGCTCGCTTTATTTCGAGCATCTGGTCAAGCCGTGGATCGGCCTCGGCGAGCCCGAGCCGTCGACGGTCGCGCAAGCGCAGGGATTTTTCCGCCAGCACGCGAGCCTGCTCGATCAGCATCTCAAGGGCCGTAAGTGGCTGCTCGGCAACGACCTGTCGATCGCGGATTTTTCCGTTGCGGTGACGTTGCCGTACGCGAAAAGCGCTGCGATGCCAGTGGACGAATTTCCGGAGGTACAACGCTGGCACGACCAGTTGAACGCATTCGACGCATGGCGCAACCCGTTTCCCGCGCGGCCCGCGCACACTGTGACACAAGCATGACGGCCGGATCATGTGCTGCGCGATCCTCGCGCTGACGATGACCTTGCTGACCGGCTGGCGAAGCGTCTCGCGCACGCTCGACGGCCGCAGCGCACGCGTGCGCCGGACGGCGATCGTGGTCATCGCAATCGGCGCGGCGGCCGGCTCCGCGACGGCGACGGATCGGTTCGCGGTGGAGGGCCGGGCGCCGTCGCGGCTCACGCGACTCGACGGCATGCCGATTTGCGGTGGGCGTTTCATCCGGTAGCGGCAGGGGCTGCCGCGTCGCAAAAGCAGGGGTCTTGCACAGCGCGCAGTGCGAAAACCGCAAGGCTCTGTTCGAGCGCGGCTCCCGAACTCAAACACATCTCGCCGAATTGCCGTATCGTACGAACTCACGCGTCTGGTTGCGGATCGAGGGTACGTCATGGCACTTTCGTCGAAAAACGATGGACGTCGCATCGCCAGGCGCCGGTTTCTGCGCGCGGCAAGCAGCGCTGCAATCGGCTTGCCGGTTTCGCTTTCGCTGCCCCGGCCGGCAGCGGCGCAATTGCAAACTCAGCCGCAGTCCCAATTCCAATCCGAACCCGCCACGCCGCTGCCGCGCATGACGCAACGCGTGATTCCCGCCACGGGCGAACGTCTGCCGGTGGTGGGCTGTGGCACCTGGCGCACCTTCGATGTCGGCGACGACCCCGCTGCGCGCGCGCGACTCGCCGACGTGCTGCGCATCCTGTTCGAAGCAGGCGGCTCGGTAATCGACTCGTCGCCGATGTACGGCTCGTCGGAAGTCGTCGCCGGCGCGCTGCTCACGCAACTCGGCGCGCACGGCAAAGCCTTCGTCGCCACCAAAGTCTGGACCGATGGGCGCGAGGCGGGCATCGCACAGATGGAAGAATCGCTACGCCGCTTTCAGCAGCCGCGCGTCGATCTGATGCAGGTTCATAACCTGCTCGACTGGCGCACGCAACTCGCGACGCTGCGCGACTGGAAAGCGCGCGGCCGGATTCGCTATATCGGCATCACGCACTACACCTCGAGTGCATTCGGCGAAGTGGTGTCCGTGATGCGCGGCGAAAAGCCCGACTTCGTGCAGATCAACTACGCGGCCGACGACCGCACCGCCGAAGAACGCGTCCTGCCGCTCGCGGCGGAGCTGGGCATCGGCGTCGTGATCAATCAACCGTTCGGCGGCGGGGGCTTGCTCGCGCGCGTCGCCAAAACGCCGTTGCCCGCATGGGCGGCGGAAATCGGCTGCACGAGTTGGGCGCAGATTCTGCTGAAGTTCGTGCTCGCGCATCCGGCGGTAACGGTGGTGATTCCGGGCACAGGCCGTCCGCAATACATGGCCGACAATGTGCGAGCCGGTTCGGGTCCGTTGCCCGACAAGGCGATGCGGGCACGGATTGTCGCGGCGGTGAACGGCTAACGAGCGGAACACAGTGGAGCGCCGCTTCCGGCTAATCCGGCCGTGAACTCAATAGCTAGTTAAAATTAAATCCCATTCGAATGGCTATTGGCAATGGCGACGCGCCTTAGCACAATCGTGCGGCAGAGAAAAATAAAATTTCCCGTAGTAAATCTCTAAATCGCGTTTGCGGACGCGTTTAACTCCGCCGATTACCTCTTCCATTCGAAGTGCATACGAAAAGCACGTTCGCAGGAAAGATTGTGAAAGGAAGTTGACACGGGAACGTTTGCCAAACTAGGCTACGCACTGTCGTCCAAATCGATCTCGCTATGTTCACCTGCCCGCAGACGTAGGTGTGGCTTCGTTTCGCCGGTCGGTCAGGCGTCGCATGGATGTCTTGTAAAGCGATTCAGGCAGTTGATTTGAAAGCATTGTAATAAAAACGGTGTGCAATTAAAAAATCAGCCACAAGTGCTGAGGCGTCAACACGTCTATTCATTCTCACTAGCAATTCGGTGCTAGTGCGGGAGACCTTTTTCGCTGAAAAACAGAGAAACACAGCTGAAGTACTCAACGCACTTTCTTTAAGCCGATATTGTCAGTCGAGGATTAAAATGCGTATAAATTTCCGATTGCAGATACAGTGCCTGACGCTAGCCGGAATCGTGGTTCTGGCGGGCTGCGGCGGCAGTGACGGCTCGTCCGCCTTGTCGAGCAAGTCCGCGCAGACGCCGGCAGCCGCGTCCGAACCTGCGCTCACACCGCCGGCCGCGCCCCCCGTCGCGAACACATCGATCGACAAGACCGTGCCGCCAGTCGAATTGCCCGACACGGTCACGCCGGTCAACTACAAGCTGTGGTTCCGGCCGAACCCGGCGCTGTCTTCGTTCGATGGCCGCGCGGATGTGCAGATCAAGGTGCTGAAGGCGGTCAACGCGATTACGATCGCTGGTCATCGCGTCAAATTCACCAACGGCACGATCACGCTTCAGCCGGGCAACATCCAGTTGATCGCCACGCCGCAGGACGACGGCGATTTCTACCAGCTGCGTCCGGTGAGCGGCCAGATCGCCGCAGGCAACTACTCGCTGCACATGGAGTGGAGCGGCATCATCAACTTCAAGACCTATGACGACCCGGTGGCGAAAACCGGCGGCAGTTGCGGCGACGATCCCTACCCGGGATGCTCGGCGGCGGAGGGCGTGTTCCGCGTCGATTTGAAATCGACTGACGGCACCACGAGCGGCGCGATTCTCACGCAAGGCGAATCGAACCTCGCGCGTCAATGGTTCCCGGGCTGGGACGAACCGGCTTTCCGTCCCACCTACGAGGTGAGCGCGGAAGTCCCGCAGAACTGGAACGTCGTCTCGAACGCGGCCGAGAAACCGGCGGTGAACGTGGATAGCGGCTACAAGCTGGTGTCGTTCGAAAAGACGCCGCCGATGCCGTCGTATCTGCTCTTTTTCGGCGGCGGCCAGTTCGACATTCTCGAAGACGATTTCACGAGCCCGCTGCCCGACGGCAAAGGCCTGCATCTGCGCATCTTCACGCCGCCCGGCATGCGCGACTGGGCGAAGCCCGCGATGCAGCAGACCAAGCAGGCGCTCGACTACTACTACCGCTACACGGGCATCGCGCTCCCGCTCACCAAGTTCGACACGATCGCGGCCAACGACGCGTTCAAGGAGCAGAAGGACCTGAACTTCGGCGGCATGGAGAACTGGGGGGCGATTCTGGAATTCGCCGACGACATCCTGCCGGCGCCGGGCACCACGATGTCCGACTACGGCGTGACCGTGCTGACGCACGAAGCCGCGCACCAGTGGTTCGGCGATCTGGTCACGCTCGACTGGTGGGACGACGTGTGGCTCAACGAATCGTTCGCGACGTTCTTCGAGAACAAGACCAAGGTGCGCTTCTTCCCGGACCGCTTCAGCTGGGTCGACGACGTGAAGAACAAGTATGCGGTGATCAACGCCGATCTGAAGTCCACCGCGTTCCCGGTGCAGCCGAACTTCAACGGCTGGGCGTCGAACGACTTCGTGCTGAGCGCAAGCGCGTTCACGTACGACAAGGGCGGCCACGTGCTGAAGATGATCGAGAACTACCTCGGCGAGGAAACGATGCGCAAAGGCTTGCAGTCGTATCTGGCCGACTACTCGCTCGGCAACGTCACGCCGAAGCGCCTGTGGGACGAACTGGCGAAAGCGAGCGGCGAGCCGATGGTGGCGATCGGCGACAGCTTCGTGCGGCAAACCGGCGTGCCGCTGATCTCGCTCGACACGCAGTGCGATCTGACGACGAACCAGACCGTGGTTACGCTGAAACAGTCACCGTTCCCGAATCAGAACGCGTATCCGGGCACCCAGTGGACGATTCCGTTGACGCTCGCTTATGGCGACGGGCTGACCTCGCGCAAGACGGTCGCGATGAAGGACATGCAAACCCAGGTCCGTCTGAACGGCTGTTCCGCGGTGCTTGCCGATCCGAGCGGGCTCGACTACTACGTGACCAACTACAGCAACAACGCGTGGAGCCAGTTGCTCGCGCAGGGAAGCGCGCTGCAGGATCCGGTGCTGCTGGCCAGTCTGCAACTCGAAGCGAAGCTGCTGGTGACCAACGGACTGGCTGACCCGTCGCGGCAAACCAGCATCGGCTCGCTGAGTCCGGCGGTTACGCCGCTCGCGCGTCAGTTGCTGAGCACCGTGCCGACGACGCAGTCGCTGCGTCCGGCGATCCGCTATCAGGGCAAGCTCAAGCAGAAGCAGCAGACGCAGTGACATAGTGGATGGCAGTGAGGCGGCCCGCATCGCAGGATTCTGCGATGCGGGCCGTTTTTTTTCGAGGGTGGCTGCACGACCCAGGAATAAAACCGGCGCGACGCCAGTCATGCCTCATGAACCGAGTCGCAAAGGCCGCCGCGCGATCGCGCGGTGCGCCTGCGAATCCTTATCGTGAGGTCACCATGTCGTCACATTATCCAATTGATCCGGCGCGTCGCGGCGCGCTGAAATGTCTTGCGTTCGGCGGGCTGGGCACCGTGTTCATGCTGGCGGGCGGCGTGCTCACGCCGGTGGAGCTGGCGCTCGCCGCCGACGGTAAAACACCCGCGGCCGCCAAGGGCACGCCGCTCTTCCTGCAGATCAGCGACACGCATATCGGCTTCAACAAGGAAGCCAATCCGGACGTGGCGGGCACGCTGAAGCAGACCATCGAGTTCGTCAACGCAATGCCGCTCAAGCCCGCCCTGGTCATCCATACCGGCGACATCACGCATCTGTCGAAAGCGTCGGAGTTCGATCTCGCGGCGCAGCTGATGTCGGGCCTGAGCGTCACCGAGCTGCACACCGTGCCCGGCGAGCACGATGTGACGGACGGCCCCGGCACCGAATACTTCAGCCGTTTCGGCCAGGCGTCGGATAACAGGGGCTATTACAGCTTCGACCATCAGGGCGTGCATTTCGTCGGCCTCGTCAACGTGATGCACTTCAAGCCGAACGGCCTCGGCGGTCTCGGCGACGAGCAGCTCGCCTGGCTCGAAAACGATCTCAAGGGGCGCTCGTCGAGCACGCCGATCGTCGTGTTCGCACACATGCCGATGTGGACCATCTACGAGCCGTGGGGCTGGGGCACAGGCGATGCCGGCGCGGCGATGAGCTATCTGAAGCGCTTCGGCTCAGTGACGGTGCTCAACGGCCACATTCATCAGATCGTATCGAAGGTGGAAGGCAACATCACCTTCCATACCGCGCGTTCAACGGCCTATCCGCAGCCGAGCGCCGGCATCGGCGAGGGCCCCGGGCCGCTGAAAGTGGCCGGCGACCAGCTTCCCAGGATGCTCGGCGTCACCAGCATCAGCATCGCGCACCATCCGCTGAAGGCGACGCTGGCCGATGTGACGCTGGTTTGAGACTCAATTCTTCGCAAGCACGGAAATCACTCAGGAGATCAGTCATGCAAACTAATCGGCCAGGCCGCGCGCTTTCGATTCTGTTCGGCAGCGCCGCGTTGATCGTGGCATCGGCCGGGTTTTATGCGGCGCATGCCGAAACGCCCGGCGCGGTGGTCATCAAGAACTTCATGTTTTCGCCGATGGCGCTCACGGTCAAGGCCGGTTCGACCGTGACCTGGAAGAACCTGGATGGCGAGCCGCATACGGTCGTCAACGATGCCGGCATGTTCCGTTCCGCGGCGCTCGATCAGAACGACTCGTATCAGTTCAAGTTCGACAAACCCGGTGTCTACCACGTGTTTTGCGGCATTCATCCGAACATGAAGGAGACGATCACCGTGCAATGACCGCCGCGAGTAAGGGGCGGTACGTTCAGGCCGTATGCAGCTCGCTGAGGCGGCAAAGCAGAATGCCGTAGCCGGTCAGATGGCCGAGATACACGCTCGTGAAGACGCTGGAACCAGGCAGGTCTTCGATCAGATGCCGCAGCTCTTCCATGTGCAGCGGCGGCATCGGCAACGGCGGCCGTTCTTCGCGCAGGTCCGCCGCTTCGGCGAGTTGCCGGTGCGCCGCGACGAGCTTGCCGAGGCGTTCAAGGAAGGCTTCGCGCCACGGCGCATCGAGTGCCGCGAACTGATCGTGGAAGGTGTTCATGGTCTCCAGAAAGTTGACGAGCGAATCGAACACTTCCTGGTAGCACGCGAACAGCGGCAGCCGGGCTTGATTGCGGTTCAGATGCGGCGAGACCCATGCCTGCTCGATATCCGTTTTCAGCAGCTGGTGCGCCTGTTTGAGGTTGGTGCTCAGCGCGCGCAGTTTGGCGGTTACGGGTTTGATCTGCGCGCGGTCCAGTTTTCCGGCGGCCAGTTGCGCAAAAGCGTCGGTGGACTGCTCGTTGCCGTCGTTCACGAGCGTGTTGGCCCAGTAGCCGTGATCGGGCGGAAAGGCCACCTGCTGGAGGATGAAGCCGAGCAGCATGCCCAGCACCACGCCGATCAGGCTCTGTTCGAGCAAGGGAAGATGTTCGCCGGTGTAGAGCACGAGCGTCATCGGCACGGTGACGCTGGTCATCTGGAACAGCGACGGCCTCAGTCCGACAATGCCGAAGATCACCACCGGCAGCAGTAACGCGCCCAGCCAGAGGTGGGGCGCGGTCAGCCAGATCAGCAAGGTGCCCAGCGGCATGGCGACGACGTTGGACAACACGCGCTTGTAGAAATAGCTTCTGGCCGCCGAAATCGAGCTTCCCAGCGCCAGGGTGAGCATGGCCGAACCCGCGAGCGAGACGGCGGCGTCGGGATAACCGAGCAGCGAAGGGATGAAGAAGCCGATCCACAGGCCCAGCGTCAGCTTCGTGTATTTCGCCGTTTCGGACAAAGAGAAGCGCGCGAATGCGCGGCGAAACGGCGTGAGCGGCTTGTGGGTGTAGACGTTGGACATGTTGTTGGTGGACCGATGACGTTAAGCCCGATGCGGTAACAGGTGGACGTGACCTTACCACTGCTCCCGCACTATTTAGGGACTCGGAACAGTAGCAGGTACGGTCCGAGGAAACGTGGCGTTCAACGCGTTTCAAACGGCGCGCGCGCGGCGCACTACGATGGTTGGATGGCGTGGTTGTTGCGTGACGGAGACCACACAGGATGGCTGCGTGGCGGACCCTCGACAGACGCTTGCCCAGACGACAGCCCGGGATCGTCGGAGGGTCGCCCGCGCCATGCGCTCTTGTATCTTTTACCTGTTCAACGCTGCGAGCACGGCCTGTCGCAGCGGCATTTAAAGCGGCGGCGTCGTGTTGTCGACGGGGGAGGAGCGGCGTACATTCTTTCCTTGCATCGACCTTGCGACGTCGTGTGGCCGAAGTCTGATGATGGCTTGCGAGCCAGAAGTAGGACGTACTCCGGAGCAATTGCGATGGCTAAAGTTTCCGACTTGCCTCAATCCGAAGCAGAGGGCCGGGACCGCCGCTTCGACATCCGCGGCCCGCACCGGACGAATGCCTCGCCGCCCGGCTTCGGCCGTTTCACGCTCTGCGTGGCCGCTGCCGGCGCATTGGCGTGCGGCGTGCTGGCCACGGTCGCTTACGGCGTCTGGTTTAATCACGATCAGCAGGCGTATGCCGAGGCCATTGCGAGCGCGCGGCAGGCGCTTGGGATTCCCGTGTCGTCGCTCGTGGCGGCGGGAGCGGCGGGCGGACCGGTAAAATCCGTCGTGTTGCTGGAGCCGGCAGTGTCGCCGGCTGCGCCGGGCGCTGCTATGAGACACATGATGACGACTGCGCCGGCCGCATCGAGGCCGGTTACAAGCGAAGCCCTCGGGTCCGCCGCGCCTGCGCCGGCAATGACGGCGCCCGCCTCGAACTCACCCGCAACGAACACGCCGCCCGGCAGCCAGACGATCGCGAGCGAATCTTCAAGCGGTCGAACGTCTCCGGTACCGGTCGGCGAAGAGGGCAGCAAGCAGGCGGTCTGGTCGGGACAGGTCGTACGGGTGCCGCTCGAGGCTGCCGCCCCAACCGTGCTCGCCGACGCCACCCCGCGTACGCCACCCCCATCGTCACCGTCACCCCGTCCGGCCCGCCGCGTTAGCACATTCGCCGACCCCGCCGCCCAACAGTCCGCAGCGGCACGCTCAGGCAGGCAGGCGCGGACCGCGCAAGCCGAGCGCCGCGCTTCAGCGCCCGACACGACACACGAGGACAGCCTGTTCGCGCGAATCGGGCAGTTCTTTCGACGCGTGGACTACCGGCAACATGACAGCGGACGCCAGCAGCAAGACATCTACTCGCATCCCTGAGCCGCTCGGGAGCCGGCGCGCGGATCGTGAAGGCGTCCCGGCGATGCGCTTCAGACCAGGTCCCGCGACGCTCGCCGTGGCGTCGCTGCTGTGTCTGCTGATCGGCCTGCTGTATCTGGCGATGCAGATCAGGACGGTCTTTTCCGATCAGTTGAAGCAGGAGTACGCCGGGCTCGTGCTCGATGCGGCTGCCCATGCGCAAAGCGCGCTTGAACAGGCCGGCATGTGGCGGCAGACGTCGGGCGAGAGTCCCGCCGCCGCGCTGAACTACCGGCGCGCGCGCGCCGAACTCGCGCAACGCCTCACGTCGCTCGCGGCGCTGGTCAACGCGAGCCCGTCAACGGCGCCGCATATTCCGCCGGCGGCGTTCGGCGCGGACGCAAGCCTCGACGACACCGACACCTTACTAAGCAACGTATCGACCTATTGGCGCGTGCAACGCGACGCCGACAGCGCCGACGTGCGCGTGCGGATCACGCACGTCGCGCGTACGCTGATCGCGTTGGCGGCGCTGCTGTTCTGCATGCTGATCACGGCCTTGGGTATGTACGCCCGGCGCAATCGCCAGTTGGCGGGGCAGTCGCACGAGTTCGAGTACGCGTCGCTGCACGATTCGATGACCGGCCTGCCGAACCGGCGCAAACTGCTGGCCGAGCTCGACGAGGCTGCGACCCGGGGGCGCGCGGCGTCTACGGCTCACAGGCTTGCGATGCTGTACATCGATCTGGACGGCTTCAAGCAGGTCAACGATTCGCTCGGGCATCGCGCGGGCGATGATTTCCTGATCGCGGTGTCGAAATGCTTTCGCGAATCGGTGCGCAAGACCGATCTGGTCGCGCGGATCGGTGGCGACGAATTCGCGGTCCTCGTGCGCACGTTCGCGAGCGACGCGGAACTCGCCGAGATCGCCCGGCGGCTGATCGCGTGCGTGGTGCGCACCGACGAGCAGAGCGGCATCGGGGTAGTGCGCGCGAGCATCGGCATCGCGAGCTTTCCAGAACCGGTGGATGACTATCGCCGCCTCGTCGCCGCCGCCGACGACGCGATGTATCAGGTCAAGCGCAGCGGCAAGAATGGCTACGCATTCGTCGCACCGGCGGGACGGGCGGCTGCTTCGTGAGTTTGTTTCATGAGCTTTGCGGCGCAGTGGTGAGCGTTGCCTCGGAGGGCAGCTTCGCTCTGCGCTGGGCCAGTTCGTCGAGCACTTCCTGACGCCGCTCATCGGGCATGCCTTTCCATTCGCGGATTTGCGCGCGGGTGCGCAGGCAGCCGACGCAGAACCCCGAACTGCCGTCGATTCTGCAAATGTCGACGCACGGTGACTGGATTGTCATGTTCAGATCTTCACTTCCGGTGGATCGATGTCGATGGTCAGGCATGAACGCCCATCGGATCGTTATATCAATGCGTGATAGAAAGCGCGAGTCGCGGCGGCCCTGGCCGGCCGCAGCGTGATCGAGGTTGCCCATGGGCGACAGCCTCGACGCGCGTTCCAGATACCGCGAGGGCGACGAGTATATCCAATCCGCAAGTGAGGTGAACGCACGCGGCGTTTTGTTTCGTGTTAAAAAAACGTAGCCCGCCGATACGGCACGAGACGCATCGGCGGGCTACGTTATTCCGGATTCATCCGCAGCGGAAGGGGCAATGTCCAGATATTCGTCGATGCGCGCCGTCGGGCGCATAAGCCGGGCCGTGGGGCTTGTTACTGTCGCGACGGCGGCGTTGGCAGCCTGTGCGCCGTTGTCGCCGGACGCGAGTCACGGCCTCGCCCAGCCGCAAAGCGCCGCTCAGTTCTCAGCCCAAAGCACCGCACAAGCCACGGCGCCGCAAGCGGCACGTTCCGCCGACGGCCCATTGCCCGTCCCGCCCAACCTGATCCCGTTGGCGCGGCCCGCGGGCCAGAAGCGCCTGACGTCCACGCCATACGGCCAGTCGTACTGGCCGCTCTCGCAGTACTTCGAGACACAGCGCAGCGAAAGCTGGTGTTCGGTCGCGGCCTCGGTCATGGTGCTCAACGCGTTGGCGGTTCGTCGTCCGGAGTCGAGCCTGTATCCGGACTTCCCGTTTTTTTCGCAGCAGGATTTCTTTCGCGGCATCGATCCCCAGGTGGCCGACCCCGCGCGGGTATCGAAAGAGGGCATGACGCTCGATCAACTCAGCGCGGTGCTACGCACGTTCCCGCTCGACGTCACGACGTGGCACGCGAGCGACATGACGCTCGATCAGTTCCGCGAGCGGATTCGTGACACCACGGTTCGTCAGGATCGTTTTGCGCTGCTGAACTTCCGGCGCGTGGAGATCGGCGAGAAGGGTGGCGGGCACTGGTCGCCGCTTGCCGCTTACGACGCCGCGAGCGATAGCGCGCTGCTGCTCGATGTCGCGCGGTACAAGTATCCGGCCGTTTGGGTGCCGGTCGCGCAACTGTACGCGGGCGCGCTGGCGGTCGACAATGTGAGCGGCCTGTCGCGGGGACTGGTGATCGTCAGCGGGGGCGCGCACTGAGGCGCACGCTGCGTCCTCGATACGAAGAACGAAAAGCGCGCCGCAGCGCGCATTGCTTGCCGAATCCGTCGCACCCGCTATTCCTGACGAAGTATCACGCGCTGCGCGTCATCTCCCCGGCGACGTTCGCAAAACTTTCCTCCACGCGAGCCCTGCGCGGGCCGGTAGTGACAGCAGCGCCACTTGCCGCGCGTCCCCGAACGGCTGTCTTGCGAACACGCGCATCGCGCAGCGCCGGCCTTGCATCGACGAGTTGCGCATACAGCGCCAGATAGTTCGCAGTCGACGCATCCCAGCCAGATTCGCGGTTCATCGCATTACGCTGCAACGCGTGCCACGACGACGGCTGCCCGAACGCCGTCAACGCACGTCCGAGCGCATGCGCCACGTACTCCGGCGTCTCGCCGTCGAACAGAAAGCCGGTTGCGCGATCCTCGTCACGGCCGTCTTGCGGCGCGTAATCGACGATCGTATCGGCGAGTCCGCCCACGCGCGACGCCACCGGAATCGTGCCGTAGCGCATCGCATAGAGTTGCGTCAGCCCGCACGGCTCGAAGCGGCTGCCGTGCAGCAGGATATCCGCGCCCGCATGCAGCATGTGGGCGCGCCGCTCGTCGTAGCCGATCTGCACGCCGAGGCGTCCCGGCCACGCGGCAGACAAGGCCTGCACCGCCTGTTCGAGATCGCGCTCGCCCTGGCCGAGAATCGCGAATTGCAGCCGCGCATGCCGTTCGAGCAAGGCCGGCAACGCGCGCACGACCACATCGGCGAGCTTCTGGTCGGTGAGCCGGCTGCCGATGGCGACGAGCGGTGCGAACGGCTCGCGCGTGAGGCCGAATGCCTGCTGCAGTTCGCGCTTGCAGGCCTGCTTGCCGGCGGTGTCGTCGACACCATAGCGGCGTGCGATGGTCGCGTCGGTGGCCGGATTCCAGTTCGCCGTATCGATGCCGTTGACGATGCCCGACAGCTTGCCGGCTTGCGCCTGCAGCACGCCTTCCATGCCGTACCCGAAGCGCGGCGTCAGAATCTCGCGGGCGTAGCGCTGGCTCACGGTCGTCACGCGATCCGCATGCACGATGCCGGCTTTCATCATGCTCAGCGAGCCGTAGAACTCGATGCTGCGCTCATCGGACAGGGCCGGCGCGAGCAGTTCGGGCGGTATGCCGATCCAGCCACCCATCGCGAGTGGATGGTTGCCCTGGAACGCGAGGTTGTGAATCGTGAAGACGCTTTTTGCGGCCACGCCGGCAAGCCGCATATAGAGCGGCGTGAGTCCCGCATGCCAATCGTGCGCGTGCACGATGTCGGGGCGCTTCACGTGGCGCACGCCGCGCGCCACTCGCGTCGCGGCGGCCGCGAGCGAGGCGAAGCGCGTGAGGTTGTCGAGGTAGTCGCGGCCTTGCGGATCGCGGTACAGGCCTTCGCGGGCGAACAGGTGATCCATCTGCAGGAGCAGGACCGGCACGGCGGTGTCGGGCATCCGGCCGCGCAGGAGTTTCGCGTCGCCGCCGGGCAGGCCGGTCATGCGCGCGATGGGCGTGACATCGAGCGCGCGTTCGAGCGCGGCGGGATACGCGGGCATCAGGATCGAGACGTCGGCGCCGGCATCGCGCAACGCGGCGGCGTAGGCGCTGACCATATCGCCGAGGCCGCCGGATTTGGCGAGCGGCAAGGCTTCCGAAGCGACGAGAAGAACGTTGAGCGACAAGTTGGCCCCCGGAGATGGGATTTTTGCACTTGCACAGTGCGAGGCGGTTCGCAAGCGCGAAGCATCAGCAAGGGGTGTGCCTGTCGTTTTACGTTTTTGAAGCGTGCCGGAGCCGGTTTGTGTTGCAGTGCGCAGCGACTGGGAAAGGCGCGGTTTGCATCAACGCGCATGTCGTACGCTGGGCGTTTTTTTCATTCATGTGTAGATTTGACTTTGGTGCACGGGCGCTCCGTTTGCGCGCGGGACGCTCACATGAATGTGCGGGACATAAAACAGTGAAGGGGTTGCCGCTGACGCGGGCAACCCCTTCGAGCACTCAGACTGAACGAAGCCGGTACGCGCTCAGTGCACCGATGCGTGCGTCTGTTCGACCGGCCGCGGCTGGGTCACCGCGCTCACCACCACGAACACGACCACGTTCACGGCCAGCGCAAGGAAGCCGATGTTGACGTCCTTCAGCGTGTCGGGGAGGAACGGCAGCAACTGGCCGACGCTCCAGTGCAGCGTGGTCGTCAGCGTGACCACCGCCACGCCGGCCAGGATCCCGCAGAACGCGCCCTGTTTGGTCGCGCGGTTATGCGGGAACAGGCTGCAGATCACCGCGGGGAAAAGCTGGGTGACGAAGCTATAGCCCATCAGCAGCAACGCGACGATGGTCTCGCCGCCGTTCAGCGTGAAGCCGACCGCGACCAGCGCCACCAGCGGCACGAGGAAGCGCGCGAGCAACGCGACCGAGGCGTCCGATGCGTTGCGGTTCACCATGCCGCGATAGACGTCGTTGGCGAGCAGCGTCGATGCCGAAGTCAGGATCATCGAGCCCGGCACCAGCGCGGTCAGAATGCCGGCCGCGCCGATCACGCCGACGAACCACGGGTCGAAGGTCTGCAACGACAGGCGGAACAGCGACAGGTCGATGTCGCCGCCTTTGAGGCCCGGCACCCGCAGCGTCGCCGCGAAGCCGACGAAGAACACGAACAGCAGGATCAGCTGATACAGCGGCAGCACCATCGCGTTGCGGCGGAAGATGCGTTCGTCCTTCGCGGTGAAGATCGAGCCGAACGTGTGCGGCCACATGAAGAAGCCGAGCGCCGTCAGCAGCACGGTCGACTGGAACCACGTCACGCTCGAGCCGCGCGCCGGGAAGGCGAGGAAGCCGGGGCGGGCGGCGTCGATCGCGCGGAACATGTCGCCCAGACCGCCGTAGTAGTGCAGCGGCAGGTAGATGCCGAGGAACAGCACGATCGCGAGGATCAGCAGGTCCTTCACGACCGAGTTCCACGCGGAGCCGCGCACGCCCGAGACGATCACGTAGGCGGTCACGACCGCGGCGCCGATCCACACGGCCGCCGTCGACGAAATCGCGCCATACGACGCCGTCGCGACGATGATGCCGAGCCCCTTCAGTTGCAGCACGAGGTACGGAATCAGCGCGGCCACGCCCACGAGTGCGACCAGCGTGCCGAGTGCGGGGCTCTCGTATTTGCGCGTGAAGAAGTGCGGTTGCGACACGAGGCGGTGCTTCTTCGCGTAACGCCAGATCGGCGGCAGCATCCAGTACGAGAGGATGTACGCGAGCGTGCCGTACGCAAGAATGTAGTAGACCGGTGCACCCTTGCCGTACGCGAAGCCGCTGCCGCCGAGGAAGGTGAAGGTCGTGTAGATCTCGCCCGCCATCAGCAGGAACACGAAGGCGGTGCCGAAGCTGCGGCCGCCCACGCTCCACTGTTCGAGGTTCATGTCGTGGCCGCGCCGCGCGCGTACGCCGAGATAGAGGGCGAACAGCGTGACGGCCGCGATGATGACGAGTGCGCTCATGAGCGTACCTCCTCGGCCTCGGCCACGAAGTTGCGGTTGGCCGGGTCCAGACGGTAGACGAGCGCCATCAGGATCGAGCTCAGCACCACCCACATGACGATCCAGGCCAGCACGAAGGGCATGCCGAGCACCAGCGGCTCGACGCGATTCACAAACGGGACGCCGAGCAGGATGCCGATGAACGGCAACGCGGCGAGTACACGAAGCAACATGGGGGCAACTCCTCGAACCGGTTGAGTACGTCTCGTTGAAAGTGCGGCTTCGCTGAGGACTGTATGCCGGATACTTTGGTTACGTAAAGGTGGTCAAAAAAGTGTAGGCTTTCTGAAAGTTGCGGATGCACCTTTCGGCCGGCGCTTGTTGCGCTGCAAGGCGCTGCGCAGACGGCGGCGCGCCGCGCGATACCTCGTGTTGTGAGGCTTTTTGCGGCCGGGCTGGCGCGCCGCGATATGATTCTCGCCACGCAGTGCGAGCATGGTCCGGATCGCGCATGACGCTCCGGCTTCATCAACATGACGCGGCGCTCCGGGTGCGCGGGCAGAACGTCCGGCCACCGGGAGCTGCCGCCCGACACGGGTCGCATATGGTCGCCAGTCTGATCTCGGACATTCTGTTTGGCTTTACCGGGCTGATCAGCATCATTAATCCGATCGGCATTGCTTTCGTGTTCCTCGACCGGACCGCGGCGCTGACCACCGAAGAGCGCACCGCGCTCGCGCGGAAAATCGCCATCAACGTGGTGTGCGTGCTGCTGGTGGCGTTCTTCATCGGCACGCCGATCCTGCATTTCTTCGGCATCTCGATGGAGGCGTTGCGCATCGGCGGCGGGCTCGCCGTGGCGGTCGGCGGCTGGCAGATGCTCAACGCACCGGACACGCAACCGGCCGAGCCGTCGGCCGTCAAGCGCGTCGATGCGGACAACGCGATGTCGAAGGCGTTCTTCCCGCTCACCATTCCGCTGACTACCGGGCCAGGCTCGATCGCCACCGCGGTCGCGCTGACCGCGAACCGCACGCACAAGCTGTCGGAGTTCGTGCTGTCCAGCATCGCGTCGGTGGTGATCTCGTTCGCGGTGGCCGCTACCGTTTATCTGATCTACAGCCGTGCGGTGATTTTTGCGAAGTATCTCGGCGTCGAAGGAACCAAGGTCGCGATGCGTGTATCTTCGTTTTTGCTGCTGTGCATCGGCGTGCAGATTATGCTGACTGGCTTCTCCGAATTCCTGATTCCGATTGCGACCTTGCAGCCGGTGGGCAAGTAGTGTGGAGCGGGTGATGGGGTGTGCCGGGGAGGTGGGTTGTGGCTGAGAGCAAGTGTCTTGCATGGGACCAGGGCAAGCGCTAAAGGGCTAACTCTGATCTGGTCGATAGCAATGTCTTGCATGGGACCAGAGTAAGCGCTGAAGCGCTAACTCTGGTCGACCGCAAGTGTCTTGCATGGGACCCGAGTAAGCGCTGAAGCGCTAACTCTGGTCGACAAAGGAGAGCATTCATGTGTCGCTGGCTCGCTTATACCGGCAATCCGCTTCAACTCGAAACGGTGCTGTTCAACGCCAAACATTCGCTCATCGACCAGAGCCTGCATTCCCGGCTCGGCCACACCACCACGAATGGCGACGGCTTCGGAATCGGCTGGTACGGGCATCCCACCGACATCCCGTTTCGCTACCGCTGCATCCAGCCCGCATGGAGCGACCGCAATCTGCGCGAAGCCGCCCGGGCGATTCGGGCGCCGATGTTCGTCGCGCACATTCGCGCGGCGACCGATACGCCGTCCCAGGAAACCAACTGTCATCCGTTCCGTCATGGCCGCTGGTTATTCGCGCACAACGGTCTGGTGCGCAACTATCCGGCGGTGCGCCGCGATCTGATGGTCGCGATCGACGCCGACCTGTTTCCGTCCATCGAAGGATCGACCGATTCCGAAGTGCTGTTCTTTCTCGCGCTGAGCTTCGGCCTGGAGTTGGCGCCCGTCACCGCGCTGGAACGGATGGTCGCGTTCGTCGAGGCGACCGGCCAGAAGCACGGCGTCGATGAACCGCTGAACATGACGGTGTGCGCGACCGACGGGGAGCAGGTCGTCGCCGTGCGCTATTCGAGCGAAGGGCAATCGCGGTCGCTATTTCACAGCACGTCGTTTCGTCACCTGCTGGAACTCTATCCCGACGATCCGCGCATCAAGGCGGCCGGCGAGAATGCGTTCCTGGTGTTGTCGGAGCCGCTCGCGGACTTGCCCGGCTGGTGGCAGGAGATTCCCGAAAGCACGGCGGTGGTCGCGCGCGGCGGCGAGATCGAGCACTATCCGTTCAAGCCGCAACTGGCCTGAGCGGCGTAGCGGGGATGGCGTTCACAACCATACAAACCACTGTGCGCGAGGGCGCCGATGGCCCGCAACGAGGAGCGCGTGCGTTGCATCGCAGCGCCGCGATCCCTCATGCAGGATTGCGTGGACCGACCTCGAGACGACCATGACACCTCAGATAGAAGCGTTCTACGATGTCACCACCGGCACCTTCACGTACGTGGTCCACGCGGGCGACGGTTCGGCCTGCGCGGTGATCGATCCGGTGCTCGACTATGACCCGAAGTCCGGCCGCACGTCGACGGCTTGCGCCGAACGTGTCGTCGCGTTCGTGCGGGAGCATGGCTTGCGCGTGGTGTGGCTGCTGGAAACGCATGCGCATGCCGATCACCTGTCGGCAGCGCCTTATCTGAAGGAGACGCTGGGCGGCCGGATTGCGATCGGCGCGAGCATTCGCATCGTGCAGGGCGTGTTCAGGCGCATCTTCAATCTCGGCGAGGATCTGCCGACCGATGGCCGTCAGTTCGATCATCTGTTCTCTGCCGGCGAGCGCTTCAGCATCGGCGAACTGAGCGGCGAAGCGCTGCACGTGCCGGGCCATACGCCCGCTGACATGGCGTACCGGATCGGCGATGTGGTGTTCGTCGGCGATACGCTGTTCATGCCGGACCTCGGCTCGGCGCGCTGCGATTTTCCGGGCGGCGATGCGCATACGCTGTACGAGTCCGTGCGCAAGCTGCTGACGTTGCCGCCGGACACACGGCTGTGCATGTGCCACGATTACCCGCCGCCGTCGCGCGAGCCGCGCTGGCAAACCACCGTGGCCGAGCAGCGCCGCGACAACATCCATCTGAACGACGCGGTGAGCGCGGCCGAATTCGTCGCGATGCGCACCGCGCGCGATCGCACGCTCGGCATGCCGACACTGATCCTGCCGGCGATCCAGGTCAACATTCGCGCGGGCGCGTTGCCGGCGCCGGAAGACAACGGCGTGCGCTATCTGAAGATTCCGTTGAACGCGTTCTGAGGCGGCGGTGAAGGCGCGCGGCTCAGCGCGTCAGCAGCATCGAGCTCAGCACCGAGAACACGATCGACGGCAATTCGGCGAGACGGCTCACCACCACGTTGCGCGGATAGAAGTCCTCGACCGCGTCGGTCAGCACGCCGACGCCGACCAGTTCGATGCCGCGCTTGCCGATCGCCGCCACGCGTTCGCGCAGATCGCGGCGCAACACCCGCGGGTCGCCATCGCCGGTCGATGGATAGCCGTCGGAAAACACCATCAGGATGCGCCGCGCGGCGTGATGATCGGCGAGCCGCGTCGCGGCCCACGCGAGCGCTTCACCGTCGGGGTTTTCGTGACCGCAGTCGATCGCGGTGATCCCGCTCAGATCCGTCGCGCCAAAACGTTTGTACACCTTCAGATCGAGCCGCTCGACAAAGCGGTTATAGCGCCGCAGATCCGCGCCGGCAGCAAGCTGACGCTCGTAGAGCGCGCGCATCGGCGCGGATTCGAGCGAACAATAGCCGAGCACTTCGCAATCGAACGACAACTGCGTGAGCGCGTCGCATAGCGCGCTCGCGCACAGGCGCGCGAGTTCGATCTTGCGCCCGGCCATCGAACCGCTGCGGTCGATCAGCAGCGTCACCGCGACGTCGCGCCCCTTGGCCGCGCGCTGCGTGCGAAACGGCGTGCGGTAGCCGGGCGAGGTCGCGAGCCTGGCCAGCGCGGTGCGGTCGATTTCGCCGCGCTCCTGCTCGCGGCGCCAGCGGATGCGCTCGTCGGCGCTCAGCGCGCGTTCGAGTTTCTCCTTCAGCGGCGCGGTGTCCGCGCGGGCTTGCGCGCGCAGCGCGCGCCACGCGGCGCTGTCGCCCTGGCCCGTGAGGTCGGCGATCACATCGAATTCGGTCGCGAGCGGGATCGACAGCGTGGCTGGCGAGGCATGCGTGGCCGCCGTGCCCGCTGCGCCGTCGGCGTGGCTGGACGGCTCTTGCGCGTCGGCGAGCGATTGCCCCATGCCGGTCGCGTCATCGGCCTGCACGCCGCCGCTTCGCTCGGCGGGCGGCGCGGCCGCGTTGTCGTGATCGGGCAGGACGGTGTCGTCGTCGAAGGATGAGGGCGCGGCCTCGGCCTGGGCCGTTTCCGTATCGATGTCCTCGACCGGATCGGCGGTGAACATCATGCTGTTCACGTCGCCTGCCGACAAGGCCCGTACGCGAGCCACCAGGGCTTGCGCCGTCGCGATGCTCCGCGCGGTCGAGCCGCTCGCGCGCGCCTCCTGCAGCAGATCCTGCGCGGCATGCAGCGCGGCCAGCAGCGAATGGCTCGCTTCGGTGCGGCTCGGCGGTTCGTCCCACAGCGCGCGCTCGATCAGCCACACGAGCCGCTCGCGCCAATGCAATTGCGGCCAGCGTTGCGCGACCCGCCCGGCGGCATGTGCGCGTAGCTTGCCGATGAACCAGTGCGCGCCAGGATATTCGTCGAGCAGTTGGCCGCACACGCGACGGTCTTCGATCACCTGGGCGAGATTCGACACGACCCCCGCGGGCAATGCGTCGAGCTGCGCGAGCGACGCATGCTTCGCGCGCGCCACCAGCAGATCCAGATAGCCGATCAGCACGTCGCGTTCGACGCCGCCGTTCAGCTCATAGTCTGGAATCACGATGCGGCCGGGTTCGACGCGCGGCCCATCGGGGCTGAACACGACCGTCACGCCGTATTGCCCGGTGAGCACGCGGGCCACCTTGCCGAGCGTCGATTCGAACGCGAAGCCGCGCGTGTCGCGTGGGGCGCCTGGCAGGTGCGTTCTCGCGTTCATGCGTGCGCTCCCGCTCAGCCGGCCGGTGCGATGTGGTGGCGAACGATGCCGCGAATCAGCGCGGCGTCCTCGGGGCTCACCTTCGCGTAGATGGCCGGCGCGGCGGCGCGTTCGGGGTCGCCGGTGCGCAGCATCAGCTCGGCCCAGTCGAGCAGGCGGCGCGTCGAGAACGCGCTCGACAGGTCCTCGCGGGCGAACGCCGCGCGGCAGTCGGCGGCGACCGCGGCGAGCGTCGTGGCGAGTGCGCGCGTCATATTCGGCGCTAGCGTTCGCATCAGCACGTCGGCTTCTTCGGCGGGCGTCAGATAGTCGAGCAGGTACACACGCCAGCGATCGAGAAACGCCTCGTTCATCAGATTCGCGCCCTGATACAGATGGCGGAACTGACTCATCGCGCCCACTGCGTTCGCCGTCGCGAAAAGCCGGAACGAGGGATGCGGCGCGACGATCTCGTTGCCTTTCTCCTTCAGCACGAGGCGGCCATGCGGTTCGAGCACGGCGGTGAGGGCGGCGAGAATCGACGGCTCGGCAAAATCGATTTCGTCGACGATCAGCCACAGGCCGTCGCGCATCGCCGTGGGCAGCACGCCGTCGACCCACAAGGTCTCGCCGCCCTTGACGGTCCAGAAGCCGACGAAATCGCCGACCGTGGTCTGCCCGTTCATGTTCGAGCGCAACACGCCGTGACGCGAGCGCGCCGCGATCTGTTCGATCAGGCTGGTTTTGCCCGCGCCGGTGTGGCCGATCAGCATCACGCGGCGATTCTCGGCAATGTCCTGGATGATGTCGTTAAAGCGCGCGGGAAACAGATAGGCGGGATTGACCGGCGGCACCAGCGCACCGCCGACGCCGCACGGCACCTCGACCTCGGCAATACGCACGGTCTCGCCGGTGCCTTCGC
Source organism: Paraburkholderia strydomiana (assembly GCF_046030495.1). Classification (GTDB taxonomy): domain Bacteria; phylum Pseudomonadota; class Gammaproteobacteria; order Burkholderiales; family Burkholderiaceae; genus Paraburkholderia; species Paraburkholderia strydomiana_A. Next base: position 72,049 of record NZ_JAQQCJ010000013.1, on the reverse strand, counting down.
GCGGCAGTTCCCTCGCCGCCGACATCAGCGCCGCGACCCGCCGCAACTCCGGCATGAAGGCGATGCGCGCGTTTGCAGCGGAATCGTTTGCGGTATCGTCCGCGTCGATCGCGAAGCCTTCACGGCGCCATTTCTTCAGCTTCGCGCGCAGATTTTCCGCGTCGACCACCAGATCGATATCCACCGTACCCGTGCCGTCGGCATCGTCGGCACCATGTTCGAGGCGATAGGTTTCGGGCCGGTCGGCCAGGCTGACGCGCCACCATTCCGCGCCGGTTTCCGTCACGCGTTGGTAGAGGCCAAGGTGTTCGTCCTCATTGTCGTATTCGGTCAGTTCGGGCGCGTCGTTCATGGCGAGGAAGAATGGTCGATAAACGGAAATGTATTTCGATTTGGCTCAAGCCGAATGACCGACTATCTTATCTTGGGCGGCTTTCGATCTCCTGTGAATTATCGGGCGTGGCGCGCAGTGTGTTTTCGGTTTCATCCGCCGTCCGCTTTGCCACCGCTTGAGCCCCTATCGCGACAGAAAAAAACCACGGCAAAACAATGAGACTATCCACCCGATTGATGACCGCTCTGGCACTCGTCAGTCCGCTGGCATATGGCCAAACCAGCGTGTCGTTATATGGCCGCCTCGACGGCGGCATCGAATACCTGAATCACATCAACGATGGCGCGGGCGGCAGTGCGAGCCGCTGGCGCGCGGAAGGCGGCAACTGGGGCACCAGTATGCTGGGCCTGAAAGGCAATGAAGATCTGGGCGGCGGGCTCAATGCGATCTTCAACCTCGAAACCGGTTTGCAGGTGATGGACGGTACGACCAGCGGCGGGCGGTTGTGGTCACGTCGTGCGTTCGTCGGTTTGAAGAGCGAGCAGTGGGGCACGCTGCAGGCCGGGCGCAATCTGTTCATCGATAGCGACGGCGTGTGGGAATTCGATCCGTTCGTGCAGCAGGCGTTTTCGTCGGCCTCGCTCGTACGCGGGCGCAACTGGCAGCAGACCAACAACAACATCGAATATAAAAGCCCGGTGTTCTGGGGCTTCGACGTGCAGGGGCAGTATTCGCTCGGCAATCAGGCGGGTGCGTTCAACAGCGGCGCGCCGGGCGAATTCGGCCGCTCGGACGGCATCATGCTGACCTATCACTCGCCGCTGTTCGACGTGCGCGGCATCTACGACGAACTGCGCGACAGCAACGGCCACTTCAGCAACATCTTCCAGGCGTCGCGTGAATATTTCGTCGGCGCGAACGTGCATTTTGATGCGATGAAGATTCAGGCCGCCTATACCCATTACTCGGCGCCCGACTCGCCGGCCGGCGTCGCCGATACCGCCGATCACTACTGGTTCGGCGCCACCTACAACGCACAATCGCGCTGGGCGGTCACGGCGGGTGGCTACTACATCAAGGTCGGCGACGGCGGAGGCGACGTCGCGCACGATCCGTCCGGGCACGCGATGATGTACGTGCTCGGCACGACCTACAACCTGTCGAAGCGGACCTTCCTGTACGGCACGGTCGGCTATGTGCGCAACGGGAGCAACTCGAACTTCTCGCTCGAAGCCGCGCCGCGCGATTCGACCGGCAATACGAATCCGCTCGTCGGCGAGTCGCAAACCGGTGCTTACGTTGGGATGATGCATCAGTTCTGATGCGCTTTGACGTGGCGCTTTCGGCGCGTCGTCGTCAGTTCGCGTGTCGGCTCGATCCACGCCTGCGAGTTCGACTGAGTTCTCCACCGGCAGATTGCATCGGCGGCGGCTTGGCAGGCGGATCGCCTTCAGGCTCGCGAGAAGGATCGCTGGTCGGATCGTCGGGCTCCGGATCGGGATCGGTGGCCGGTGGCGGGGGTGCGTCGGGCTCGATCTCAGGCGGCATCGGCGTATGCATGCACAGCCCGCGCACGTGACGGGCGTCGCGGATACGAACCCGCGTACTCGCTGAATTCATCGCGTCGTTCTCCATGTGGATCACCTGACACGGACCCACGCAACTCTCATGCCTTCTCCGGCGATTCCGCACCAGACGCGGGTTCACGTCGCGTGGAACGGCTATTGCTCGATTCCGGCACACGCGTTGCCATCAAAACGGGCGCGCATCGCATACGACACATCTGGCGCACTGAACGTGCAGGAACGAGGACAACCCATGGCGCGACACAAGGCCGACGTCGCTGACGATGACTTCGAGATTTTTGCCAGCTATCACGGAACAGGCGACGGCCGTTACGTAGGTGGACTGAAGGTAGTCAGAAAAGCGGACAGAAAACTTCTGTTTCCATTCGACGGTGCACCGGAAATCGGGCCCTACGCGACCGCGGACGAGGCGCGGCGGGCCGCGATCGACTACGGGCGCGAGATTGTCGCTGCGGACCGCGCAGCGCCGGAAAAGTGAGGGGCGCGGATTGAGCGCAGGCGGCGTGTGGGCGCTGCAGGTGGGTAAGGGCGGACGAGAGGGCGGACGAGAGGGCGGACGAGAGGGCGGACGAGACGCAGACTGCATCCCGCTTGCACCCGCGCCTCAAGGCATGCCGCCAGGCGACGGCGAAATCGTGCTGCCGCGGCCTGGATCGTCCGGATGCTCGTCGGGTAACGTGGGCTGCGCGGCCAACGGCGGATGCGATCGATAGCAACTATCGATCGATGTATCGACGAGACAGCGTTGGAATGCGTCCGCGTCGTTCTTTTGCGCGAAGGTGTAGAGCGTGCGTTCCACCTGCACTTCGGTGTCGGACACGCGAATTGTCGTGATCGTCATGACGTTCTCCTTTTTACAAAAAACTGGCTCAGACCTGCAGCCTTGGCGCCGCAACGGCTGTGCCCAATGGAGGCGCTCGTGCGGCCGGCGCTGGCCTTGCGCGTTCGATGCGGTTCGATACACAGAGGGACCGGATGTTGCTGCATCGAACATGTGCCCCAATCAAAAGGAGAGTGCCATGCAGGACGCCAACCCGACCGAACGCCCCGACACACCGGCCATGTCGCCGGAAACGAAGGCGCGTAACAAGCCGAGCGGCACTCACTACGTCGAACCGAGTCCGCTTGGTATCGAGCCGGTTGAGCAAACCGGCGTGGACGAACAAACCAATCCGCCGCGCTCGGGCGATCGGCCGGCGCAGACCGCGGAAGTGCCGCTCGGCACGGGCGCACATGCGGAGCCGCCGGGCGGTGGCGGCCGCGAATCGCAACGCAAGCGCTGACGCGGCGCGCTGTGTTCACGTTGCTCACGTTCATACACCGCAGTCCGTGTGGAAAACCGAAACTAGGAGAGCCGTATGCAAGCGGATAACGAAGCCAGCAACCCCGGCGACGAAGGGCCCGGCGATGCGCCCGGCGTCGGCGAAGACCTTTGCGCAGCGTGTCACGGCACCGGCAAAGTGGAGGGCAGCCGCTGCGCGGTGTGCGGCGGCACGGGCAAGGTGCTGCAAGGGATCGGCGGCGGTTGAGCGTTCGCTGACCGCGTAGCGCTTCGTCGCAGGCGATATTTCCTGCAGGCGATATATCCTGCGATACCGTACGCGCTGCGCGAAAGGCACTGAGCGGACAGTCTGTCTGCCACGTGTTTCCTGGCGAGCATCATGCGATAGATACACACGCGTCCGGCGCTCGTATGGCACCTCATGGAGGTCTGCATGAACGCGCCCGTGCGGGGCAGGCGCGTTTTATGCTGCACCACTTCAGGATGCGCTGACGCTGCCGCCGGCCCTGAGGCATTCACAACCGTCTCGCGAGTTTCCCCTGCGACGAGACCCATCGGCGGCAGCCTCACCCACACACGCGACCCCTCACCACCGGCGCCGCAAGCATCAGCAAGCACAGGAGCCAACATGTTCAATGATTCGAAACACGGATTCGATGCGGCTCGGACCGGGTACCAAGTCTTCATGCTCGAGCCGCACGACTGGGTGCCGAACAACCGCAAGCTGCCGGTCGTGGTTTACCGCCGCGCACTGGCGCCCGACAGCGGCAATCTGGCCGATGCATTCGAAATGCTGTTCGAGCGCAACGACTGGCCGCCGCAATGGCGCGACGGCATTTTCGATTACCACCACTTCCATGCGACCGCGCACGAAGTCCTTGGCGTATGCGGTGGTTCCGCTCAAGTGATCGTCGGGGGGCCGGGCGGCAGGGTGGTGACGATTTCGGCGGGCGATGCGCTATTGCTGCCCGCAGGAACCGGCCATTGCCTGCAATCATTCGAGCGGCATTTTCAGGTGGTGGCCGGTTATCCGGAGGGGCAGCAGTGGGACATCCGCCGCGAAGCGCTGTCGCCGGAAGAACTCCGGGCGATGGAAGCATTGCCGTTCCCGCCGCTGGACCCGATCGACGGTAGGCAGGGGCCGCTCGTCGAGCACTGGCTGCATGCGGCCTGAGGTTCGAGGCTGATGCGAAGCGCCGCGCGCGTTGCGATTTCGGTACGCGTTTTGCTGCGCCTGCGCGGTGAGGCAAAGCGCGCATGCGGTCGGCACCACGCGCGAAAAAATGAGCCGCCCTCGCAGCGCCCTCGCAAGGCCCCTGAAAGATCCGCCGCCTCCCACGCAACCGCATACACGATCCCGCATGTAAAGCCCCGTGCAGAGTTGCGTACATCGGTGCATCATCGGTAAGCCTCGCTGCGGTTCCTCATGCGTCATTCCGTTCCATCCCCCCGGTTCGCCGGCACGCTCGGTCAGTGCGTCGCGGCCTCTTTCCACCGCCAAACAAGGAGTGTTCCATGCAAAACGATCCCGCCCTCGATCAGCTGTGCATCAACACGATCCGCACGCTATCGATGGACGCTGTGCAGAAGGCCAATTCCGGGCATCCCGGTACGCCGATGGCACTGGCCCCGGTCGCCTATCATTTGTGGCAGAACCATTTGCGCTACGACCCGGACGAGCCGCTGTGGCCGAATCGCGACCGCTTCGTGCTGTCGGTCGGACATGCGTCGATGCTGCTGTATTCGCTGCTGCATCTGGCGAGCGTCAAGGCCGTGGACCACGACGGCAAGCTGACCGGCGCGCCCGCCGTCTCGCTCGACGACATCGAGCATTTCCGCCAGATCGACAGCAGGACGCCGGGCCATCCCGAGTTCCGGATGACGACCGGCGTCGAAACCACCACCGGTCCGCTCGGCCAGGGCCTTGGCAACAGCGTCGGCATGGCGATGGCCGCGCGCTGGCATGAGAGCCATTTCAACCAGGCGGATGCGCCGCTGTTCGACTACCGTGTCTATGCGCTCTGCGGCGACGGCGACATGATGGAAGGCATCTCGCACGAAGCGGCGTCGCTGGCCGGTCATCTGAAACTGTCGAACCTGATCTGGATTTACGACAGCAACCGCGTGACGATCGAAGGTCACACCGACCTCGCGTATAGCGACGACGTGGAAAGCCGCTTTCGCGGCTACAACTGGCACACGCTGCATGTGGACGACGCGAACGACGCCGCCGCGCTCGAAGCGGCCGTCGTCGAAGCGAAGCGCATCACCGACCGGCCGACGCTGATCGTGGTCCACAGCATCATCGGCTGGGGCGCGCCGAACAAGCAGGACACGTCGGCTGCGCACGGCGAGGCGCTCGGCGTCGAGGAAGTCGCGCTCGCGAAGAAGGCCTACGGCTGGCCCGAGGACAAATTCTTCTACGTACCTGATGGCGTGCACGAACGTTTTGCCGCGGGCATCGGTGCGCGCGGCAAGGCGGCGCGCGCCGAATGGCAGGCGAAGTACGACACATACAGGAAAAAGTATCCGGACCTCGCGCGCGAATTCGCGCAGATGGAAGCGCATGAATTGCCGGCAGGTTGGGATAGCGACATTCCGGCTTTCGACGCGGACCCGAAGGGTGTCGCCTCACGCGAATCGTCGGGCAAGGTGCTCAATGCGATTGCCGCCCGCGTTCCCTGGATGATCGGCGGCGCGGCCGATCTCTCGCCGTCCACCAAAACGAATCTGAAATTCGAAGGCGCCGGCAGTTTCGAAGCCGATAACTACGGCGGCCGCAATCTGCATTTCGGCATTCGCGAACATGGGATGGGCGCGGTGGTGAACGGGCTCGCGTTGTCGAACCTGCGGCCCTACGGCTCGACCTTCCTGATTTTCAGCGACTACATGAAGCCGCCGATCCGGCTCTCGGCGATCATGGAAGTGCCGGCCATTTACGTGTTCACGCATGATTCGATCGGCGTCGGCGAAGACGGTCCGACGCATCAGCCGATCGAACAACTGGCCTCGCTGCGCGGTGTGCCTGGGTTGACGGTGCTGCGTCCGGGCGATGCGAACGAAGTCGCCGAGGCATGGCGCGTGGCGCTGTCCGATGCGAAGCGGCCGGCGTGCATCGTCGTGTCGCGCCAGCCGTTGCCGACGCTCGACCGCAGCCGCTATGCCGCTGCCAGCGGCGTGCGCAAGGGCGCCTATGTGCTCGCCGATGCGCCGGCCGGACAGAAACCGCAGGTGATTCTGATTGCGACGGGCAGCGAACTGTCGCTGTGTGTCGACGCGTATGAGAAGCTCAAAGGCGAGGGCATCGCGGCGCGCGTGGTGTCGATGCCGTCGTGGGATGTGTTCGAGCGTCAGGACGAGGCGTATCAGGAGTCGGTGCTGCCCGCCGACGTGGACGCGCGGGTGGCCGTCGAACAGGCGGGCACGCTTGGCTGGGACCGCTATGTCGGCCGGCTCGGCGCTCAGGTGGTGATGCATACGTTCGGCGCGTCCGCGCCGCTTGCCGATCTGAAGAAGAAGTTCGGTTTCACGCCGGAGAAGGTCTATGAAGCGGCGAAGCAGCAGATTGCGCGGGTTCAGTCGAAGCGGGGTTCGGCGTAACGTGCGAGCAGGTGCGTGAGGCGGGATGAGTGGCGAGAGGAACCGGCGGTGCGGCAACCATCCACCGCCGGTTCTTTATTTGCAGCGGCCCGCCGCCGCATTTTCCTTATTACACGCTCGGGGTTCGTGACGCGCGATCCATTCGGCGCCCGTCAATTGGCCGGAATCGTCACCACCGGCGCTTTGCTGCTCGTATCGGCTTCCGCCAAAGCCATCAGATTCTGCACGACCGTGAATGCATATTTCGAGTCGAAGTCGTTGCGCTCGACCCAATACATCGACGACCCATAGGCGATCGTCACATACGCATTGTCGGGCGCGTTCTTGCCGGAGTGGATGATGATCGTCGGCCGGGTCTCGCCGCCGATCAACCCGACGGTGGGTTTGGTCGAGCCGTCGCTGATGCGCTCGAGCGGCACCTGCACCTGCGCGCCGAGATCGGTCAGGATGCCGAGCACCGAGCGCGTCACCATCGGAATGCGGTCGCCTTTTTGCGAGGTCGACGACGGCCCGTAGACGATCTGATAAGTCCGCGTATTCGACGACAGCCGCAGCAGCTTGCGCACGCGCGCCACGTCGGCGGCAGTTTGCGACGACTCGCCGCTGGTGGTCGCGCCCATCACGAGGAACACGCCCATCGGCCCGCTCTGGCCGTCCTTGCCTTCCGCCTGACGTGACTCGACGTTCAGCTCGCCCGCCAGTTGCAAACGGCGCAGAGCCTGCAGCAATTCGAAGAAGCCCGGCGCGCCCGCGCTGTTCTCGCCGCCGAGCGCATTGCCGTTCTGCAGCCCGCCCACCGATTGCGCGGTGATGCGCAACAGCAGATCGATCGGAATGCCGCCTTCGGCAAGCGGCAGTACCAGCGCCGGCGCGAGTGGCCGGATATACGCGGACGCGAACGCTTCGCCGGTGGTCGGCGTGAAGGTGAAGGTCGGGTGGTTCGAATAGGACACGCTGCCGGATGCAAGCGCATAGTTCGGCATGCTGCCGGAACCGGCGTTGGCGGTGGCGCCGCCGGTGGTGTCGAAGGTATACGCGGCGATGATGTTGCTGACGGTCAGAAAGGCCGGCGCGTCGCCGTAACGCAGGCCGATCACGGCGGCGAGTATCGTGCGTTTCTTCGCATCGCCGAGCGCGCGCGCGTAGTCGACCTGATCGGCCTTGAGGCGGGAGGGCCCGATGTGCACGCACGCGGAAGTGAGGCACGCGGCGCACAACGCGACGGCGACGGAAGCTGTTCTGATCATGGCGGCGAAAAGGGCGGACGGCAATCCGCTGAAGAATGGGCCCGCAACGGCGGTAGCAGGGCGCATTCCCGCGTGAGCCGCGCACGGGGTCGTTTTTCCGTTTGAGCCGATGAGCAGGCGGATTGCGCTAGCATGCGGCCCGTGAATCGCCACCCAGGATTGGCCGGCAACGTGCAAGATTTGCACGAACGCTCCTCGGATACATCGTCAGGCACGACGCGGACGGCTTTCGACGCGGTGGAAGGGAGGTGCTTTCCCACGGTATATCGATCAACCGTGTTGTCGCATCAGGATCCGATCGCGTCCTTCGCCGCGGCGTGATCGCCCGCTTCGAGTGTGCTGTGATAGGCGCGCGACTGCATTTCCGCAAGCCGGCTCAGCGTGCGCGACAGATCATGTGCGCCTTCGAGTCCGCTGAGCGCCGCCGCGAGCGGCTGATCGGAGGCGATGAACAGCGTGCGTTTGCGGTCGTAGAAGATATCGATCAGCCAGACGAGCCGCTGCAGCGTATGCGCTTGCGTGAGCCGGGAGGTGTGCAGGTTATCGAGAATCAGGCCGCGCCATTGCTCGGCGAGGTCCAGATAGTCGAGGTGCGAGCGGCTTGCCACGCACAGAGTGTCGAAGTCCGCCCACAGCAGCGCCGCACCCGCCGCGCGTGCCGCGAGCGGCCGGCCCGCCGCGCTCAGCGTGATCGGTTCGACACTGCGATCGCCTTCGTGGCGCGTGAAAATGTGCCGCAGCGCGTGCTGACTGGCCGTGTCGAGTGGCGCGAAGAAACGCGGCACCTCGGCTTCTTCTCCACCGAAGCGGTAGTCGCGCGCGCCGTCGAAATGAATCACCGTGAAAGAGCGTTTGATCTGTGCGATGGTCGGCAGAAAACGCTCGTGAAACTCGGGGTCGGGCAGCAGCGCGTCCGGTGCGTAGTTCGAGGTGAGCACGATGCGCGTGCCCTGGGCGATCGCGGTATCGAGAAAGCGGCCCATCAGGAACGCATCGGCGATATCGTGCACGTGGAATTCGTCGAAACACAGCAACTCGACGCCGTCGAGCCATTGCCTCGATACCGAGCCGAGGCGGTCGTCGCCGCGCGGTTCGCTCACGAGCCGCCGGTTCATCTCACGCAGAAATTCGTGGAAATGCAGACGCCGCTTGCGGCAGTTCGCCAATTCGAACGCCGTATCGACGACGAGACTCTTGCCGCGTCCGGGCAGCCCATGGCAATAGACGCCTTGCGGTGCGGATGCGCCGCCGGCGTTCGCTTGCCGTGCTCGCTGAGTGCCGGCTAATGAGACGAGTGCCGCAATCGCGTCGCGCTGGCGAGCGTCGGGCGTGATGCCGCGAGCGGCCAGCTTGCGCGTAATCCGGGCTTCGTCAAGCATGGGCGAGAGTGCCGGTGCGCGGCGCGGCGAATGGCGCGGCCAGCCGCGTGGCGGCCGATGACGGGAAAACTGCGGCGATGTCGTTGAGCATGACGTGACGGCGGGCGATGAGCGCGCCATTTTAGCAGTCATGTCCGCGGACACCTGCCGCCGTCAAACCTGCTGCCGGCTCAACACGCGCTGCAATTCGCGCGGATCGACCGGCTTCGTGAAGTGATGATCGAAGCCGGCGTCGATCGCGGTCTGCTTGTCCTGCTGCTGCCCCCAGCCGGTGACGGCAATCAGCAGAATGCCGGCCTCATGGTGATCGCGCCGCACACGCCGCGCCACTTCATAACCGTTCAGAAGCGGCAAACCGATGTCGAGAATCACCGCGTGCGGCTCGAATTCGGCGATCAACGCCAGACCGGCGATGCCGTCGCCCGCAGTGCGCACTTCGTGACCTTCGAGTTCGAGCACCATCGCGAGGCTGTCGGCGGCATCGGCGTTGTCGTCGACGATCACAACACGCATGCCGCCCGCGTGGGTAGTGTCGGGCGCGGGGTGGTCGGTGGGCGCCGCCGCGCCGCCCGATAGCGGGAGCCTGATCATGAACTCGCTGCCCGTGCCCGGCCCGGCGCTGAATGCGGCGACAGTGCCGCCATGCAACTCCGCCAGCCCGCGCACCAGCGCGAGGCCAATGCCGAGACCGCCCTGCGAACGATCCAGTGCGGGTGCCAGTTGAGAGAACATTTCGAACACGCTGTTCAAGTGTTCGCGCGGAATGCCGATGCCGGAATCGCGCACGACAATGACGGCTTCATTGCCCTCGCGCTCGGCCGCGAGCGAGATGTTGCCGCCGGCCGGCGTGTATTTGGCCGCGTTGTTCAGCAGGTTCAGGATCATTTGCGAAAGACGGGTGGGATCGGCATCGAGATAGAGCGGCTCGCGCGGCAGCGTCACGCTCAAGTGGTGCGACGAAGCCTGCACGGTGGGGCGCGCCGCTTCCATCGCGGATTGCATCGCGCGCGCGAGTTCGAGCCGCTGCTTGCGCAGTTCGAGCTTGCCTTGCGTGATGCGCGACACTTCCAGCAAATCGTCGACCAGATGCGTCATGTGCTGCAATTGCCGGTCGAACACGTCGCGCGACCAGCTCAGTTGCGGATCGGCGAATTCTTTCAGACGCAGAATTTCGAGCACGTTGCGCATGGGCGCGAGCGGATTGCGCAATTCGTGCGCGAGCGTGGCGAGGAATTCGTCCTTGCGGCGGTCGGCCTTCGAGAGTTCGAGATTGAGCCGCTGTAGCTGCCGCTCGGCGCGCCGGCGTTCGGTGGTGTCACGGCTCACGCAGACCGCGCCGTAGATGTCGCCGCGCGCATTCGCGAGCGGCTTGACGACGGTGTCGCACACGCCGCGCGTGCCGTCGCGCCGCACGAAGGTGAGTTCGCCGCGCCATGTGCCGTCGGCGGAGAGTGCGGCGAGCGCTTCGCGGCGGATGCGCAGCGCGTCTTCCGGCGGATGGAAGATGGCGATGGGCTTGCCGAGAATCTCGCGCATGCGATAACCGAGCATGCGCTCGCCGCCGACGTTGAAGTCGGTGATGTTGCCGCGCAGATCGGTGATGACGATCGCGTCGCTCAGATGCTCGAAGATCGCGGCCTGGCGCAGCAGCACGGTTTGCGCTTCCTTGCGCTCGGTGATGTCGAGGCCGAGCCCGTAGATCGTCAGCGGTTCGCCGTTGCGGTCGTAGGTGGCGCGCCCGCGGCCTTCCATCCAGCACCAGTCGCCGCTCGCATGCATGAAGCGGAATTCGGCGACGTAGTCGTCCGCACTCGCTACCGCACGGTCGACGGCTTCGTTGAGTCCGGCCAGGTCGCCCGGGTGAATCAGTTCGAAAAAACCGCCGGGCATGTTCGCGAAGCGGCCTTCGGCGTAACCGGCGAGCGCTTCGAGTTCGCGGCTCCACCAGAACTTGCCCGACTTCGGCTCGTGCGACCACGCACCCATGCGCGCGCCGCGCATCGCGAGACTGAGCACGTCGCGGCTTTCCTGCAACGCTTTCTGCGCCAGTTGATGCGCGGCCACCGACGCCTCGGCATTGCGCCGCGCGAGCAGCAGTTCCTGTTCGTACTTGTGACGATCCGCGACGATCAGCACCGCCACTTCGAAGTAGCTCGTCTCGCCATGACGGCGGCTCACCGCGTTGAGCAGCATCGGCACCATCTGGCCGTCGCGGTGGATCATGTTCAGCTTGACCTCGGCCACCGAACCCTGCATTTGCAGCAGCGGCGCCCAATGGGTCTGATAGAACACCTTGCCGCCCGCGCTCAGCAGGTCCTGAATGTGCTTCACACCCGCGAGCTCCGTGCCGCTATAGCCGAGCCAGCCGCAGAAGGTCGCGTTGACGCGTTGTATACGGCCGTTGGCGTCGGTCACGAGCAGGCCGCACGCGGCGTGCTCGTAGAGCGTGTCGGCTGACGGCTGCAGGTGGTCCGTGCTGTGCATCGCGTTACAGGCTCAGCGGCTCGAGAAAGGCGCTCACGGCCGCCGAACTGGCGCCGGGCGAACTCAGGTGCGGACAGTGGCCGACATTGTCGATCACATGCAGCGTGCTGCGCGGCATCACCCGGTGCATATATTCGCCGACCGCCTGCGGCGCGATGATGTCGTCACTGCATTGCAGGATCAGCGTGGGCGCGGTGCTGCGCGCGAGCAGCGCGCGGTGATCGGACAGAAACGTGACGCGTGCGAATTGCCGTGCGATTTCCGGGTCGGTGCGGCAGAAACTGTTGGTCAGTTCGATGCCGAGTTCCGGTTGCTCCGGCGTACCCATGATGGCCGGCGCCATCGTGCTCGACCAGCCGAGGTAGTTGCTCTCGAGGGTGTGTAGCAGGTCTTCGATATCGTCGCGCGTGAAGCCGCCGATGTAGTCGCCGTCGTTCACATAGCAGGGCGACGGGCCGACCATCACATGCGCGGCGAAGAGCTGCGGCGCCTTGAGACTCGCAACGAGGCCGATCATCGCGCTCACGGAATGGCCGACGAATACGACCGGCTCGTCGGCCACTTCTCGGATGATGCCGATCAGGTCGTCGGCGTAGCCATCGAGCGAATCGTATTTGTCGACGTCGTAAGCGGCGAGATCCGACGAGCCGCTGCCGACGTGATCGAACAGCACGGTCCGGTAGTCGTCATGAAACAACGGCGCGAGGTATCGCCACATGGTCTGATCGCAGCCGAAGCCATGTGCGAGCACCATGATCCGTTTGCCGTGACCCGAAATATGTACGTTGTTGCGCTGGATGATGCTCATTGTCGAGTCCTGAGGTCCGCGGGGAATGACGCGGCGAAGGAGCCCGCGACGGCGCCGGGCCCGCATCCATGGATGTTACCGCAGTCTCGCCGTCAGACCCAGTGCGAGAGGCGTGCGGGATACGTTTCGCGCCGCCCTGCACGCAGTGCGCCGGGTTGGTGCGAGCGGATTCAACCGGTTTCGATTTTCGGCTGCAGCGCCTGAAGCGGTTCGCGGCCGAATCGTTCGTATTGCGAAATCACCTGAGCGCCGAACAACAGCAGCGTAGCGAGCCATTCGAGGCTGAGCAGCAGCACGATCGCCATGGTCAGCGACCCGTACACCACGCTGACCTGAGACAGTGTCGCGAAGTACCACACCAGCACGTGCCGTGTGATTTCCCACAACAGGGCCGCGACCACGCCGCCCAACAGCGCATGTTTGACCGAAGGCCGCCCGACCGGCATGACCAGGTAGATGGACGTCAGCACGAAGATCTCGCCGGCGAGTCCGAGCAGATACAGCGCCACCCGCGACGGCCCTTGCAACGAGACATGCAGGCCGAACAATTCGACGCCCTCGGCGCCGAGCGTTTCCAGCGCGCTCGACACGCACGTGACGATCAGCAGGCCGATGCCGAGAAACAGGATGTAGCAGTACGGCAGCAGCGCCGAGATCAGGAAGTGCCTGCGCCGGATCACGACGCGGTGGACGAAGATCAGCGACATCGCGTTTTCGAGGACGGTGAAGGCGAGCGAGCTGAAGAAGATCATGGTCAGCAACAGCACCCAGCCGATCACCGCGCGATGGTCAAGGAAATTGGCGAGTTCCTGCACCAGCGCATTCGACTGCCCGGGCACCAGCCATCGAAGCAGATGGGCGAGCGACGCCAGCAGCAGGTGTTGCGGCACCACCCGTGACAGCGCGATGACGATCAGGATCAGCAGCGGTACGATCGACAGCAATGCGTAATACGCGACCGCGCCCGCGAGCAGCAAACCCTGGTTCGCCCGGAATGCCTTGAGCGTTTGCAGGACGAAGCGGCCGGGGTGTTTCGCGATATACAGCGCGTGCGGGTCGAGGATGATGCGCATGGGGCCTCGCGGTGCGAGTCGGGCTCTGCCGGCTGGCAGCCAGTATCGACGCGCCTGCTTGCTCTATATACCGTAAGCAGGCACGCAACGCAAACCATGCGCGCGTCGGGCGCGTGTCAGGAATGCAGTTTGCTTGGTGTTCGGGCCAACGTGAGCCAATCCGAGTCGACGCGCACGATGGCGCTCATGGCGCTTTACATCAGCAAGCGACCGGCCCGCCACTCGCCGGACTTCAGGAACTCCTCGATGAACCTGCCGGAATATCAATCGAACCTCGGGTTGAGCAAAACGGACCTCGTCGTCGCGCGGCCGGAGGGGCTCTATTGCGAGGCCGGCGATTTCTATATCGATCCGTGGCGGCCGGTCGAGCGTGCGGTGATCACGCATGCGCACTCCGATCACGCGCATTTCGGGCATCGGCATTACCTCGCTTCGCAAGCGGGGGCGAACGTGTTGCTGTCGCGTTTGCCCGGCATCTCGCTGCAGACGCTCGCGTATGGCGAGGCGCTCGCGATCGGCGGCGCGCGCGTGTCGCTGCATCCGGCCGGGCATGTGCTCGGCTCGTCGCAAGTACGGATCGAACACGCGGGGCGCGTGTGGGTCGCATCGGGCGATTACAAGCTCGACGCCGATCCGACCTGCGACGCGTTCGAACCCGTGCGTTGCGATACCTTCATCACCGAATCGACCTTCGGCTTGCCGATCTATCGATGGGACGCGCCGCAGACCGTGTTCGACGGCGTCGATTCATGGTGGCGTCACAATGCGTCCGAAGGACGCGCGTCGGTGCTGTTCTGCTATTCGTTCGGCAAGGCGCAGCGCGTGCTGGCGAGCGTCGATGCGGCAATCGGCCCGATCTTCTGCCATGGCGCGGTGGAACCGCTCAATCGCGCGTATCGCGCGGCCGGTGTGCGCTTGCCGCCGGTCGGCCTGGTCGGCGAGATACCCGCCAAAGACAAGGTGGTGTTCAGGCAGGCGTTGATCGTGGCGCCGCCTTCGGCGCAAGGCAGCGCGTGGCTCAAACGCTTCGGCGACTATAGCGACGCGTTCGCGTCGGGCTGGATGCGCCTGCGCGGCGCGCGCCGCAGACGCGGCGTCGATCGCGGTTTCGTGCTGTCGGATCATGCGGACTGGCCGAGCCTGCAAACGGCGATTCAAGCGAGCGGCGCGCCACGCGTGATCGTCACGCATGGTTCGGTCGAGCCGATGGTGCGATGGTTGCGCGAGCAGGGCCTCGAAGCGGGCGCGTTCGACACGCAATACGGCGACGACAGCGTCGAGGCCGACGCCGCGGGCGCTGACGAAACCGCTGCGGCGCGCAGCCCATGAAACGCTTCGCCGCCCTCTATACCGCGCTCGATGCCACCACGTCCACGCATGACAAACTCGAAGCGCTGACCAACTACTTCGCCGTGGCCGAACCGGAAGACGCCGCGTGGGCGTCGTATTTCCTCGCGGGCGGCAAGCCGCGTCAATCGGTACCCACGCGCCTTCTGAGCGAGATTGCCCGCGAGCGCGCCGGCTTGCCGCCATGGTTGTTCGAGGAGTCGTATCACGCGGTGGGCGACCTGGCGGAGACCATCGCGCATATCTTGCCGCCCGCGCAACGTACGTCGGAGCTGGGCCTCACGCAATGGATCGAGCAGCGCGTGCTGACCCTGCGGGGCGTCGCGCCGGAAGAGCTGCGCACGCGCTTGCTCTGCTATTGGGACGAACTCGATTGGGGCGGCCGCTTTTTGCTGACCAAACTGATCGGCGGCGGATTCCGGGTCGGCGTCGCACGGCAACTGGTGGTCAGGGCGCTCGCGGAAGTGGCGGGCGTCGATCACAAACGGATCGCGCAACGCATGGTCGGCTGGACCGATTCGCGGCAGAAGCCGGACGCGGCGCGCTATCTGCGACTGATCGCGCCGGAAGCGGGTAGTGGCCATCGGCACGACGCGCAACCCGGCGAGCCTGCACTCGCGCAGCGTGACAGCGATCTCGGCTTGCCGTATCCGTTCTTTCTCGCGCATCCGTTGCAGGCCGCTCCGGCGACACTCGGCGATCCATCGCGGTGGTTGATCGAATGGAAGTGGGACGGCATTCGCGCGCAACTCGTCAAACGCGGTGGGCGTGTCTGGTTGTGGTCGCGCGGCGAGGATCTGATCACCGATCGCTTTCCCGAAGTGGCGGCATTGGGGGAAGCATTGCCGGACGGTTATGTGATCGACGGCGAAATTCTCGCGTGGGAGCCGGGCGCCATCGCGCCATTGCCGTTCGCGCGTCTGCAACCGCGCATCGCCCGCAAAACATTGACGAAAAAAATCCTCGCCGATTCACCCGCCACGTTGCTCGCTTACGATCTGCTCGAAGCGCAAGGCGAGGACTTGCGCATGACCCCGCTCGCCGACCGGCGTGCACGGCTCGATGCATTGGCCGCTACCGTCGACGGCACGCTCGCGCGCGATCTGTTGCGGGTGTCGCCGCTCGTCAGCGCGCCGGATTGGCAGACGCTCGCGGCGTTGCGTGAAGAGAGCCGCGCGCGCGGCGTTGAAGGGCTGATGGTGAAGGAGCGCGAGTCGATGTACGGCGTGGGCCGCACCAAGGCATCGGGCACATGGTGGAAATGGAAAATCGATCCCTATGCGGTGGATGCGGTGCTGGTTTATGCGCAACGCGGTCATGGCCGCCGTGCGAGTCTTTACACCGACTTCACGTTCGCGGTGTGGGACGAAGCGAATGGCGTGCGCACTCTCGTGCCATTCGCCAAGGCCTACTCGGGTCTCAACGACGAAGAGATGCGCAAGGTCGATGCCATTGTCCGTAAAACCACCATCGAAAAGTTCGGTCCGGTGCGTAGCGTGACGCCTACGCTCGTGTTTGAAATCGGCTTTGAAGGCATTCAGGCAAGTTCGCGCCACAAGTCGGGCGTGGCGGTACGTTTTCCACGCATGCTGCGCTGGCGTACCGATAAACAGATCGACGATGCCGATACGTTGAGCATGCTCAAAGGCTTCATCGACGATCGTGCGGGATAACCCGCTGAGCGCAAACCCCTAAAACGTTGCCGCTTTTTCGGCGCGCTTCCTCGCTTATTCTGTGTGTATGCCGACGCTGCCGCTGCGAGTGACAAGCGCGCAGCGATTTTTCGTCAAGGCTGCAGCGTCGCATTCAGCCGAATAAATCAAACGGCCGAAGAAGTGTCGTGTGATGCACGCGCCAAGGGCGGCATGCACGAGAGAAGTGCGCTGTATCGACGGCGCGCACGTGAGATCTCCGCGCGCTCGTGTCGGATGGGCCTGATCGAATTGTCAAGCGCTGCCAGGCATCATGAGCGATGACGGGCGCCAGGCCGCCTCCAGCGGCGCTTTGACGACAGCGCGACATCGATCGCGGCTCTCGCGTGGCAAGCGATGCGGTTTCTTCGCGCCGTGGGAGCGGATCTTGCGCTGGCGTTCCGACGTGCTCATCGGTGGCACACGAAAAAGCCAGGGAGAACAGGATGATGGTCGACGACAGAATGGACGAAAACGACGATGTCGTAGTGTGGCGGGCTATCCAGTATGCGATGGCCTCGCATCGTCGGGTGCTGGTGGTGGACGACTATCGTGAAGCGGCGGACGCATTACAGATGCTGCTCACCACCGATGGATTCGAATGCCGTGCGCTCGACGATCCGTTTGCCGTCTGCGACATGGCCTGCGAGTGGCAACCGTTCGCCGTGGTGCTGGACATCAAGATGCCGGGGCTGGACGGGCTCGAATTGGCGCGTCGTCTGCGGGCTCATGCGGCGACGTCCCATATGCTGCTGATCGCCTGCACGGCTTTCGCTTCGAGGGATGACCGCGCGCGTGCCAGGGCCGCCGGTTTCGATGCGCACTGCGCCAAGCCGTTGACGCCCGAGCGCCTGTTGCGTGTGCTCGAATCGGCGGCCGCGTTGCATGTTGCCGGGCCGCCGTGACGCTTGCGGGGCAGTGGCACAAGTGCTTAATGCAGTAGACCCCGGCAGTGAACCCCGGCAGTGAACCCGCCCCTTCAACGCCTCGCCTGATGTGCGTGAAGTCAACGGAATGGGCATACATGCCCGCTATTTTTTTCAACTCCCGCCTGCAACTTCCGAACCGGAAAGCTCCTTCCTCACACCATTCCCTACTTGTCTGCACAACCTGCCGATAGTCACCGTTGGATATAACGGGACCGGTGAATTAAACATCAGGCTTTCGTCCGCGAAAACCCGAAGCTTTCCCGGCCCGGCCACGTAACGCGCTCAATCCGGGGCGTACTTGAACTCCGGCAGCGCGGCGAGCGACTTCCTGGTCGCATCCGGTAAGACGACGCGGCGGTTATCGATTTGCAGATCGTTGAACGGCACGGCGACGAGGTGTTTGCCCATGCCGAGAAAACCGCCCACGGACAGGATCGCATACGTGCCGCGATCGCCACCGGGCGAGACGATCAGATCGTCGAGTGTGCCGATTGCGTCCTTGTTCCGGTTGTACACGTCAGCGCCGCTGAGCTTCGACGCACGATAACCGCTCGCGAGCTGAACCACGTCCGTGCGTTTTTCCGTGATCGCCTGAGGGGCGCCCTGTGCATATGCGTTGCCGTATGACCCCAGCGCGGCAAGAAGCAGGGCGGTTGCGATGGACGGTTTGACCGGCATGTTGCGCATGATGTTCTCCCTGTTGTGTCTGACCCGGTGGCGCATACCCATTGCGAGTCCGGGGATCAGCGCACGAGTTCGGTCAGCTTTCAGCTTGCAGGCTGCAAGAGTTGTGCCGCGATCTTGACGATCCTGCCGCCGCAACGCCATGACATGGGCATGGTCGCCTCAGGTCCGGATTTTGCTAAACCAGCGGGCCGATTGTTCGACGGCAGACAGATCATGTCCGGGCGCCGCTCAAGCGGAACCCCCTGCATGCCCGATCCACTGCCTACACTAGAAGACGCGCGCAAGCGCCCTTGCTTCCACAGGAACCCCTATGTCAACCCAGGCCAGCTACTCAACGCGCATCTCGGAAGGCACGCCTTTTCCGCTTGGCGCGACATGGAACGGAAGCGGCGTCAACTTCGCGCTGTTCTCGGCACACGCCACGCGAGTCGAATTGTGTCTGTTCGATGAAACCGGCGAGAACGAAATAGAACGCATCGAACTGCCGGAATACACCGACGAGGTCTGGCACGTGTTCGTGCCGAATCTCAAACCGGGTGCGGTCTACGGTTATCGCGTCCATGGTCCGTACGAGCCGGAAAACGGTCATCGTTTCAATCCGAACAAACTGCTGCTCGACCCGTACGCGAAAGCGCACATCGGCGAACTCAAATGGGCGCCTGAAATATTCGGCTATACGCTCGATTCGGAGGAGGGCGATCTGTCGTTCGATGAACGCGACAGCGCGCCCTTCGTGCCGAAATGCAAAGTGGTCGATGCCAATTTTTCGTGGAGCCATCCTGAGCGCAACGCGTTGCCGTGGGAGCGGGTGATTTTTTACGAAGCCCATGTACGCGGGCTGACGAAACGTCATCCACAGGTGCCCGAGAATCTGCGCGGCACCTTCGCGGGACTTGGGCAGCAGGTCGTGCTCGACTACATCCGCAACCTCGGCGTGACGTCGGTCGAATTGATGCCGATCCAGACTTTCGTCAACGACAGCTATCTGCTCGACAAAGGCCTCACCAACTACTGGGGCTACAACACGATCGGCTTCTTCGCGGCCGATCCGCGCTTCTTCGCGTCGTCGTCGGATTCGGTAGCCGAGTTCAAGGAGATGGTGGACCGCTTTCATCAGGCGGATCTCGAAGTCATTCTCGACGTCGTGTACAACCACACTGCCGAAGGCAACGAACGTGGTCCGACAATTTCGTTCAAGGGCATCGACAATGCCTCGTACTATCGGCTTATGCCTGACGAGCCGCGCTACTACATCAACGACACGGGTACGGGGAACACGCTGAACCTGTCGCATCCCCGCGTGCTGCAAATGGTGACCGACAGCCTGCGCTACTGGGTCACTGAAATGAAGGTCGACGGTTTCCGTTTCGACCTCGCGACGATTCTGGGCCGCGAGACGCACGGCTTCGACGAAGGCGGCGGTTTTCTCGACAGTTGCCGGCAGGACCCGGTGCTCTCCAGCGTGCGGCTGATTGCCGAGCCATGGGATTGCGGCCCGGGCGGCTATCAGGTGGGCGGTTTTCCGCCGGGCTGGGCCGAATGGAACGACCGCTTTCGCGACACGGTGCGTGAATACTGGAAGGGCGACGAAGGCAAGGTCGCCGATCTCGCCACGCGCCTGACCGCGTCGGGCGACAAGTTCAATCACCGCGGACGGCGTCCGTGGGCGAGCGTGAACTTCATCACCGCGCACGACGGCTTCACGCTGAACGATCTCGTCTCGTACAACGACAAGCACAACGAAGCCAACGGCGAGGACAACAACGACGGCCACTCCGACAACAAGTCCTGGAACATGGGCGTGGAAGGGCCGACCGACGACCCCGAGATTCGCCAGCAACGCGAGCGGCAAAAGCGCAATCTGCTGGCCACGCTGCTGCTGTCGCAAGGCACGCCGATGCTGCTCGCGGGCGACGAATTCGGCCGCACGCAGCGCGGTAACAACAATGCGTATTGCCAGGACAACGAGATCAGCTGGGTCGACTGGGAAGCGATCGACGACGACGGCCGCGCACTCACCGAGTTCGTCAGGAACCTCACCACGTTGCGTCACCGTCTGCCGGTATTGCGGCGCGGGCGCTTTCTGATCGGCGAATACAACGAAGCGTTGGACGTGACGGACGCACGCTGGCTCTCGCCCGACGGCACGGATATCTCGCCCGAACAATGGGACGATCCGTCGATGCGCTGCTTCGGGCTCGTGATCGACGGACGCGCGCAGGCGAGCGGCATTCGCCGCCTCGCGTCCGATGCGACCCTGCTGCTGGTGCTGAACGCGCATCACGACGTGGTGAATTTCACGCTCCCCGACGTGCCCGAGGGGGCGAACTGGACGTGCCTGCTCGACACCAATATGCCGGTGCGCGCCGAGTTGCCGCAGTTCAGCGCGGGCGACGCGTACCAGGTGACAGGGCGCTCGCTCCTGCTGTTCGCGCTCGAAGCGCCGAGCCGTGCGACGCAGCGCGTGTTCGACCGGCTTGAAGAGCAACTGACGTCAGATGAAGGCGAATCGCCTGCCAGTTCCTGATGACCTTTTACGAAGCGCCGGCTTCGAGCACGCGCTGCCGCAATAGCCCGGCGTAGCCAGATATAGCCCGCTACTGCCAGGTATAGCGCTTGCTCGATCGCTGATGACTGCGCGCGAATTGCCACGGCGACGAGCGCGCGGCACAGCCGATGTCGGTCTTCGCGAGGTCTAACCAAGGGTGATCAAATGGAACACGAAACAACCGCTCAAGAGGAACAGATTCGCACGCGCGCCTACTATCTGTGGCAACAGGCTACGGACCCCAAGGGCACGCCCGACGAGTATTGGGATCAGGCACGCGCCGAGATAGAGAAGGAAGCGCCGCCGATCGAAAGCGGGCCCATTGCCGAAGACCCCGCACGCTAAGGCATCTGACGGGCGGGACAGCGGGACGATGCGGCGCGTAAAACTGGACGTGGGGAGGTAAGCGGTAACAGCGCTACGTGCTCGCTTCAGGTATTGCGCGCAAGTCATGAAACACAAAACGACCGGCATTGAACCAGCCGACGAAGCGCCGAAGTGCAGTAGTGAATCGTCACGCCGATGCTCCCGCGCCCTGCACGCCGCGAAGCCATCGGCGTGCGTTTGAGAACTCCTGACCTTATCGACGATCCCACGCAACCGGACAGATCCGCGACATGAAGGACATACCCGACCCGCGCGGCGGAAGACCCGCCACGCGCATTCAGGCGCCAGCCGCCGCATTCGGCATCGACGGACTGGTCGCGCTCGGTGTCGGCGTCACCGTGGTCGCGTGCCTGTACTTCGCGAGCGCCGTGCTGATTCCGATCACGCTCGCGATTCTGCTCAGCTTTCTCGTGGCGCCTCTCGTCGATTCACTGGCCCGGTTGAAGCTCGGGCATGTCGCGTCCGTGTTTGCGGCCGTCGTCATGTCGGTGTCGGTCATCGCGATGCTCGCCGCCGTGATCGCCACGCAATTGACCGATCTGGCCGCCGGCATGCCGCGCTATCAGGCCACCATCGAACGCAAGATGGAAACGGTGCATAGCGTGACGATCGGCAAGCTGGACCGTATCGCCGGCGCGGCCGGTCAGGCTTTGCAGCGCGCGACCGTCGAGCCGCCGCAGGCCGCTGCGCCGCGCGGCGCGGTGGCTGCCTCCGGCGCTCATGCACCGGCCGCCGTGCCCGTCGAAGTGCGTGAGCCGGTGCCGACCCCATTCGAACTCGCACGGCGCGTGCTGTCGCCGGCCATCAGTCCGCTCGAAACCGCGTTCATCGTATTCGTCGTGATGGTGGTCATCCTGCTGCAACGCGATGATCTGCGCGATCGCGCGATTCGTCTGTTCGGCTCGCGCGACCTGCACCGCACGACCACGGTAATGGACGAGGCCGCGCGGCGCCTGAGCCGGTACTTCGTGTCGCAACTCGGGCTGAACGCGGGCGTGGGCCTCGTGATCGGCAGCGGGCTGTTTCTGATCGGCGTGCCGAGTCCGATTCTGTGGGGCATTCTCGCTGCGTTGTTGCGGCTCGTGCCGTACGTCGGCATCTGGATTTCGGCCACGCTCGCGACCGCACTCGCCGCCGCCGTGAGTCCTGGCTGGGCGATGGCGATCTGGTCGCTGGCGTTGTTCGTCACCGTGGAGCTGCTGGTGGGGCAAGTGGTCGAGCCGCTGCTATACGGACGCAGCACGGGACTGTCGCCGTTCTCGGTGGTGGTGGCGGCGATTTTCTGGAGCTGGATCTGGGGGCCGATAGGGCTGATCCTGTCGACGCCGTTGACCTTGTGTCTGCTCGTGCTCGGCCGGCATGTCCGGCGCCTGGAGTTTCTCGACGTATTGCTCGGCGACCAGCCGGCGCTCACGCCCGTCGAAAACTTCTACCAACGGGCGCTGGCCGGCGACCCGGACGAAGCGGTCGAGCAAGCCGAGGCGTTGTTGCGCGACTGCTCGTTGTCGTCGTATTACGACGACGTGGCGATCAAGGGCCTGCAGCTCGCGGCGAACGACGTGATGCGCGGCAGCGTCACCGCACCGCAATTGGCGCGGATCGAAGCGACGATCAACGATCTGGTCGACGGTCTGGACGGCTACGAGGACCGCGAGCCGGTGCCGCTCGCGGTGGAGGACAACTGGAGCGCGGTGGGGCCGATGGCGCCCTCGGATATGGAGGCGCAGCCGAAGCTCGAACTGCAGCGCACGCTTGCCCCGGTGGGGACGGCGCGAACGATGCCGGACAGCGGCGCCGCGAACGAGCCTCCCGCGGCATTTCACGCCGTCAATAGCCGCGTCTTATGCATTCCCGGACGCGGGCCGCTCGATTCGCTGGCAACGACGATCTTGTTGCAGTTGCTGGGCAAGCATGGGTTTGCGGCACGCTCGCTGCCGCACGAGGCCGCATCGCGTGCGTCGATCGACACGCTCGACGCGGACGATGTGGGGATCGTCTGCATTTTCTATTTGCAGATCGATGGCATTCCTTCGCATTTGCGCTATCTGGTCAGGCGCATTCGCGCGCGCTTGCCGAAGGCGTCGATCGTGGTCGGCTTGTGGGCGGCAGAGGACACGGAGAAGTGGAGCGCCGATCTGCAGAGCGCGATAGGCGCGGCGAGTTATGCGACATCGTTGCAGGAAGTGCTGGCGGCTTGCCGACGGATCGATGCGGCGAAGGTGGTGGAAGAGGAGGTGGTGATGGCAGACGGTTGACGGCCTGGTGCGCTCGCCGCGCCCGGCCTGGACATGGGTAAATCAAACCGCACATGCATAAGCGCAAAAAAATGCCCGCCGACGCAAGGGCGGCGGGCAGTGACGACGCGCTACGTCGAGTCCGACGCGCAACGCTTCAATGGCGCGCTGGTTTGCCAGCCGACGACTTGTCCTTCGCAGCCGCCTCCTTGTCGGGAACGATCCTGGTGGTGCCGCCGGTGGACGGCGGATCGCTGGCGGGAAAGCTGTCCTCGACCTCCTTGTCGATCTGCTTTTCGCTCTTGTCGGCGTGCGGGTGCTTTTCCTTATGTGCTGTCATAGCGGCTTCTCCTTCAGGTAATCAATCCGATGCCGCAAGTGGCGCGGCATCGCGGTCATCGACGCGCGACCGGTGCTCCGCCGCGATCATCGCGAGCGCTGCGTCACGCGACAGTTCCTGCCCCATCGCGTCGATCAAACGCGCGGTGAGCGCTTCGCGTTCGCACGCGAGCACGGCGGCCAGCTTGCCGTCTTTCAGATACAACGCGACGAATTGCTGATGCTCCAGTTCGCCATCGACGAGGATTTCATCCCACTCGTTCGCATGGCCAAGATATTCCAAGCGCTTGCCGTAGTGATAGGTCCAGAAATAGGGCACGCCGGTATAGCGCTTGCGCGCGCCGCACATGTTCCTGGCGGCGATCCGCGCATGCTGTTGCGCGACGCGCCAGTGTTCGACACGCAACGGCTCCTGATTCTCGTGCAACGAAAAGACCGCGATATCGCCTGCCGCATAGAGACCCGGCGCGGCCTGCATGCCCGCGTTGACGATCACGCCGCCATCCTTCTGCAACGGCAAGCCTTCGACAAAGCCGGTGGCTGGTGAGACGCCTGTCCCCAGCAACACCACGTCGGCGGCGACGTGCTCGCCGCTTTCGAGCATCACCTGATGCACATTGCCTTCATCGCCTTCGAGCGACACGACCTTCGCGTCCAGATGAAACACCACGCCATTGTTTTCGTGCAATGCGCGGAACATCGCGCCCGCGCGCTCGCCGAACTGTTTCGCGAACGGCACCTTGTCGGGCGAAATCACGGTGACTTGCGTGCCGCGCTTGCGCAGCGCGGACGCCGTCTCGAGGCCGATGAAACTACTGCCGAGGATCGCCACCTGGGTGGGTTGCGCGTCGTCGCCGAGCGCGTCGATCAATGCGGCGGCGTCGTCGAGATTGCGCAGCACGTGCACGCCGCCCAGTTCACAACCGGGAATCGCAGGGAGCGTCGGTACGCTGCCGGTGGCGAGCAATGCGGTGTCGTAGGCGAGCGATCCGCCGGTTTCGAAGTGGATCATGCGCCCCGGCACGTCGAGCCGCGCAACCCTGGCGACGATCCGTTCGATGCCGTGCTGCTCCAGCCAGTCGGGTGCGAGAAGCGGCGGTACATCGGCGGGCGCCATCTCGGAAGAAGGTACGAACTTGCTCAGCACGGTGCGATCGTAGGGCGCATGCGACTCGTCGCCGATCAGCGTAATGCGGCCGTCGAAGCCGCATTCGCGCAATGCAGCGCACGCTGCGGCTCCCGCCGCCCCCGCGCCGATCACGACGTAATGCGGCTCGCGCGCCGCGGCGCGCCGTACCGGTTGCGAGAGTTTGTGCGGCGTGACCATCACGTCGTCGCCGCTCACCGCGACCGGATAACGATCGAGCGCGACGAGCGCGGGCGGTTCGAGCAAGCTGCCGGTGGCCGCGTCGAAGCTCGCCTTGTGCCACGGACAGATGATCCGCCCGTTGCAAAGCGCGCCTTCTTCGAGCGGACCGCCCGCGTGCGGGCAATCGGCGGCGTACGCGTGAACCGTGTCGCCGTCGCGCACCAGCAGGATGGCCTCGCCATCCACCACGACGCGCTCGGCGTGGTCCGCGCGCAATTGCGATAACTGGGCGACATGGCGGGCAGTCGTGGGCATGGTCGGTCTCTCGCGCAACGGGTTGGGCCCACGTGCTGGCATCGAGTGTCTGCATGCGGGGCGAAGGTGGGCGAGTTGCCCCGCCGCGCCGCAATAGGCCCTCGAATGCGTGGGATGCATGTGGTTCAGCAATCCATGTGCCTGCGGGGCGCTCATGCAACGACGCCGGCTGCGCCTTCAACACGCTTTGGAAGAACCGCGGAAGTGCTGTAAATTCCAGACAAGGGGACATAGCGCTCGAGCACGTGCGCGGTGCAGCGCGTGCAAAACCGCCTGTACGACGCGCATGAGCATGATGTTTTCTGACTGTTTTCAAATTTTCATGGAGATCGTGCCGTGCA
Source organism: Paraburkholderia strydomiana (assembly GCF_046030495.1). GTDB lineage: Bacteria > Pseudomonadota > Gammaproteobacteria > Burkholderiales > Burkholderiaceae > Paraburkholderia > Paraburkholderia strydomiana_A. Next base: position 46,129 of record NZ_JAQQCJ010000013.1, on the reverse strand, counting down.
GCGTGTGGAACGTGTTGCAGTCGATTTCCCGATGCCGTCACGCAATTTCGCGGCGACGCGGCGCATGCTGCTGATCGTGCTAGCCGTTTCGATTGTGTTTCCGCTTGCCTGCCTCGTGGGTTACGGCTACTTCGACTACCAGCGCCGCGTTGCCGATTCGAACGATATGATCGACCGGCTCGCGCGCGTGACCGAAGAGCAGGCCGTCAAGGTGATGGACCTGAACCGGCAGATGGCTTCGCGTGTCGTCGAATTGCTGGGCAGCGCGGACGACGCGCAGATCCGTGCGCGCGAAGCCGAATTGCACGAACGCCTGCGCGAAGTCGGCAGCGACTTTCCGCAGGTGTCGTCGATCTATCTGCTCGGCGCGCAGGGCGACCTGCTGGTGTCGAGCCTCGCGTATCCGGCGCCGGCGATGTCGATCAGTCAGCGCGAAGACTTCATGGCCGCGAGAGCGATGCGTCCGCAGCCGTATTTCTCGATGCCGATGTTCGGTCCGTTGTCGAAGACTAATGTGTTCACCACGATGATCGGCCGCTCGGGCGCGGACGGGCAGTTCATCGGCGCGGTGTCGGTGGCGCTGCGCAACGAGTACTTCTCGCGCTTCTATCGCGAACTGACCGAGGGCGATCCGTCGCTCGTGCTGGCTCTGTATCGCCAGGACGGCAGTCTGCTGGTGCGCTATCCACCGTGGCCGGCGGGCGCGAAGCCGACCTCGCGCAGCGCGTTCACCGCGGCGCTGCGCGACAAGCAGCTGTTCGGACACGTCCGTTTGACTTCGACCGTGGATGGCGTCGAGCGGCTGCTCGCGTTTCGCCGCGTGGGCGACTATCCGCTCTATGTGGTGAGCGCTTATGCAACCTCGTCGATCGCGAGCGCCTGGCGCCGGCATTTCGCGCTGATCGCAGCGCTGACGGCCGTGCCTTGCCTCGCGATCTGGCTGCTGGTGTTCCATTCGCTGCGGCAACTCGCCGGCGAGCGCCGCGCGTGGGAACGTTGGCAAGGCGAAGTGGCGATGCGCCTGTCCGCCGAGGCGTCGAGCCGTCAACTGCAACGCATGGGTGCGCTCGGCAATCTGGTCGCCAACGTCGCGCACGACTTCAACAACCTGCTGATGGTGGTCTCCGCGAACACGGAGCTTGCGCGGCTCAAACACTACAACAACCTCGAAAAAGAGGTGCTCGCGGTGGAGCGCGCCACCACCACCGCCGAAGCGCTGACGCGGCGCCTGCTGAGCGTCGCGCGCAAGCAGCCGCTCAAACAGGAGGCGGTCGACCTCGCGCGCTGGCTGCCTGCCGCTGCGCCGCTGATCGACGCGGCGCTCGGCGACACCGTCGAGTTCGCGCTGAAGATGGTCGATAACGTGTGGCCGGTGCTGGCCGATCCGACCGACCTCGAATTCGCGATCGTGAACCTGGCCGTCAACGCGCGAGATGCGATGCCGCGCGGCGGCCGCTTCGTGATTCGTTGCCAGAACAACCGGCTGGTCGGCAGCGATACCTTGCTGCCCGATGGCGAATACGTGCTGATCGCCTGTTCCGACGACGGCGAGGGCATGCCCGAAGCCGTCGTGCGCCGCGCATTCGAGCCGCTTTTCACCACCAAGCTGCACGGTTCGGGCACCGGGCTCGGTCTCGCGCAGGTGCTCTCGATGTGCGAGCAGGCGGGCGGCACCGCGAAGATCGACAGCGTGCCGGGCAGCGGCACCACGGTCCGGCTTTATCTGCCGCGTCATCGCGAGCGCAAGGCGACGGCGGACGAGCTGCTGCAGCAGCCGGCGCAGACGCCGTCCGGCGTCGTGTTGCTGGTGGAAGACAACGAAGACGTGGCGGCCGGCGTGACGGCGGTGCTGGAGACCTTCGGCTGCGAGGTGCGCCATGAGCCGACCGCCGACCAGGCGCTCGATGTGCTGAGCGGCGGTGCGCGCTTCGAACTCGTGCTCTCCGATATCCAGATGCCGGGCAAACTGAACGGCATCGATCTCGCGGAAAAAGTCCGCAGCGCGTGGCCGTCGCAGAAGATCGCGCTGATGACCGGCTACGCCGACGAACTCGAACGCGCACGCCGCCTTGGCGTGGCGATTCTCGCCAAGCCGTTCAATATCGACGAACTGCACGCGCTGGTGGCTTGCGAACCGTAAGCCCCCGCGCGCGCCGCGCCGCTCGCGGCAGGTTCGAAACGACTCATGACTTGCGGCATAGCCCTTGCTGAAAAGCAGGCGAGGTTTGCGTATCCGGTTGGCGCAACCGGCGCGGCCCACTTACTTTCCGCACAGGAGAACAGTCATGAAGATCAGACACGCACTGCTCGTTTCGACGATGCTCGCCGCTTCCTCTCTCGCGATGGCCCAGGCAGGCGGCGGTGGCGGCGGCCCGGCGGGCAACGACCCGAGCGGCGGCACTACGGCAGGCACCACGCGCGAGGGCGGCGACACGCAGGCGCCCGGCAGCACCACGCATTCGAAGAAGCATCAGATGAAGCATTCGAAGACCACCAAACCGGCGACCGACTCGACCAACATGCCGGGCGCGAATGCCAGCAGTGACACGAAGGGGCAGTAAAACCGGCGGCGCGGCGAAGACGCTTACCTGTGGCACGACGCTCGGTTGCGGCTGATCGTTGCTCGTGGTGCGAGGCGTTCTTCGCCTTTGCTCGTTGCTTGCGGGGTGCCGGGTCTGACGGACCACTCGTTGCCGCACCGCTGCGACATGTATCGACGGGTCGACGGGTATAGCGCTTGCTGAAATCGATCGCATGCACGGCGTCGAGCGCAGCCTTCAAAGCCTCCGATGGGATCGTGCGTTCATCCCTCAGGAGCTTTTCCATGACACTCGGCGACACCATCAAAGGTATGGTCGGGCTGGACCCCACGGGCCACGCCGATCCCGACATGAAAGCAGTGCTCGACGCGCTCAAGGGCCTGAAGCCGAAACCGATCGAAGAGTGTTCGGTCGATGAAGCAAGACAGCAGCCCACGCCCGCCGACGCCGTCCGCAAACTGATGAGCGATCCTACGTATAGTGCGAGGCCGTCGCTGGAACTGGAGGCGGTGCGCACGACGGACATCGAGATTCCCGGCGCGCCCGGCACGAATCCGGCGCGCGTGTACACGCCGCAAGGCGAGGGACCGTTTCCGGTGATCCTCTATTTTCACGGCGGCGGCTGGGTGATCGGCGATCTCGATACCTACGACGCCGCGCCGCGCGCGATGGCCGCGCAAAGCAAGGCCATCGTCGTGTCCGCGCATTATCGCCAGGCGCCCGAGCACCGCTTGCCGGCCGCGCATGACGATGCGTTCGCCGCGTGGCGCTGGCTGGTCGGCAACGCGGCGAGTCTCGGCGGCGAGCCGGACAGGATCGCGGTGATGGGCGAGAGCGCGGGCGGCAATCTGGCGATCAACGTGTCGATCCGCGCGCGCGAAACGGGCACGCGCATGCCGCTTCATCAGGCGCTGATCTATCCGGTGGCGAGCAACAACATCGTGTCGATCTCCTACGAGGAGAATCGCAACGCGAGGCCGCTGAACAAGCCGATGATGCTGTGGTTCGTGCATAACGTGATCAACAGCGAGAGCGATCTGACGAGTCCGCTGATCGATGTGGTCAGCGCCAATCTGTCGGGCCTGCCGCCGACGGCGATCGTGACCGCGGGCATCGATCCGCTGCGCTCCGATGGCGAGAAGCTCGCGCAGAAACTGCACAGCGCGGGCGTGGCGGTCGAGCACCGCAACTATCGCGGCGCGACGCATGAGTTCTTCGGCATGGCGGCGGTGGTGCAGGCGGCGCGCGACGCGCAGGCGTTCGTGTCACTGATGCAGCGACAGGCGTTTGGTGGGGCGCCGATCTAGAAGCACGGAGTTCCGGCTTTCACGCGGCGAGTCGCGAGCGCCACGAATTGCCAGAGATCGCATTCGATCGCTTCGGTTTGCGGTTCACCCGGTGTTCACTCACCCATCAGATGCAGCACGACATCACGATGCTGCGTCTGCCGGCGATGTTCGAACAGATATAACCCTTGCCATGTGCCGAGCACCATGCGTCCATGCTCGACCGGCACCGACAACTGCACCTGGGTGAGCGCCGTGCGTAGATGGGCCGGCATGTCGTCGAGGCCTTCGGCGTCGTGTTCGTAACGCTCGGCGTCCTCGGGCGCGAGGCTCGCGAAGTAGCGTTCCAGATCGCGCTGCACCGAGGGGTCGGCATTCTCCTGAATCAGCAGCGAGGCTGACGTATGGCGGCAAAACAGCGTCAGCAGGCCGGTGTCGATGCCCGTGCCGGAGACAAAGCGGCGCGCTTCGTCGGTGAACTCGGTGAGACCGCGCGTGCGGGCCTTGATGCTCAGATGATGGATTGCCTGTCGCATGATGGGTAATCGAGGGGGGGCGTGTGGCGGCGCGAAGTGCTTGAGGCGCTCCGGCTTCGATGCGGGGAAGCGGCGCGTGAATCAGAAGATACGTGAATCAGAAAAGCGGACGCGAACTCAAACTCGATCGACCATCACGCGTTGCCCGCAGCTTCAGATCGACGTCAAGGCATGCTCGATTTCCGCGGCGCCGGTTGGCCGAACCACGCGCGCGACTTCAGCGCCGTCACGCATGACCACCAGCGTCGGCCACAGCTTGACCTTGAACGAGCGGCCGAGCGGCCGTCCGGGACCATCTTCGATTTTCAGATGCCGGAGGCCGGCATGCGGCGCCAGCGCCTTGACGATCGACGGCTGTGCTCCCTGGCAGTAACCGCACCAGTCGGTGCCGAATTCGACGACGGTGACGCCCGGCAGCGCGTCGAGTTCGGCACGCGAAAGGGCTTTGGATGAATAGGCTGTCTGGGTTGCCATGCGTGCTCCGATGCTGTTCAGGCCGTTCAGTGCGGGGACTTTGCCCGGCGCCGCGGTCCCCGCGCGGGGATTCGCCAAGAGTAGCAGCAATGCCTCGGATCGTCATCGACGCCGGCTTGCCGCGCACGCGCCGCGACGGCCTGCGCGCTCGCGCGGTTTTCACGCCAATTCACATGCGTGGCGCGTTGACGTGTTAAACATCTTCCCTGCGCCGTCACGAGGCGGCGAGTCATCGCGTTTGGAAAGGGAAATGGGAGCAAGGATCTATCTGCAACATCCGGCCACGGACGACACCGTCGCGGTCGCGACCGGCTTCAGTTGGGGCGCGTGTCTGCTGGGTTTCATCTGGGCGTTGTCGAAGAAGATGTGGTTTGCCGCCTTCGTCATGCTGGGGGTCAGTCTGATCCTGTTCGGCATGGGCCTGTGGGGCGAAACGGCCGACCTGATCGGACTCGTGCTGTCGATTCTGTTCGGCGTCGCCTGTGGCGCTTATGGGAATCGGTGGCATCGCTGGACGCTTGAGAAGCGCGGCTACGTCGTGCTCTGAGGCGGCGAAGGGGCGATGACGTCGCGTTGCGCAGCGGATCGTCGAAAGGATTTCAATCGGATTACCTAAGGGAGGTTCTTCATGCACTTTGCATTTTCAGCCGCCGTAAGCAGGTCGATCGGAAACGCGAGGCGGTTTCGCCGGGACGCGCTGTGCATGGCACTGGCGGCGTCGCTCGCCGTCGCGCCGCTCGCGTGCGGTGCGCAGTCCACCGCTGCGCCCGCGGCCGGCGCACCTGACACACCGGCCATAGCGAAGGCCCCGGGCACCTCGGCCGCGCCATCGACACCCGCCGCCGCACCCGCCGCCGACGACACCTTCCTGCTCACCATCTTCCTGCGCCACGACGAATCCAAACCGCTGCCGAAGATCAACGACCAGCTTCGCGCGCAAGGCTTCTTCAAGACCTTTCCGCCGCCCGGCATCGAAGTCGTGTCGTGGTACGTGATGATGGGCATCGGCCAGGTGGTCACGCTGCGCGTGCCCGCGAGCCGGCTGCGCGAAGTCAACCGCGCGATCGAGTCGACCGCGTGGGGTGGCTATCACACCGAGTTTTATCCGACCTACGACTACAAGGCGCAAGCGCAGCAAATGCGCGCAACCGACGGCAAGTAGCGGCGAGCGTGCATTCAGTTGGTCGTCAACGCGCCGCCATCGTTCTAACGACGCGGTGCAACATGCATGTGGGACGGCGCGGCGCGGGTTTACGCGCCCGCGAGCTAGGTCGATAATGCCCCGGTCGTTCCGGCCCCGAACTTACGGCGCACGTTGTGCCGACCCGGCTCGCTCCATCTGACCCACCGCCCTCGTGTTGAAAACTTCGCGTTTTTTCGACCTGCTGCGTATCCCTGGCTTCAAGCCGCTGGCCGCCGCCACCCTCATGCTCGGTGTGGCGATGTCGTTCACCGCTCCGTATCTATCGCTGTTCGGCGTCGAGCGCGCCGGCATGACACCGTTCAGGCTCGGCGTCTTCATGACGCTGATCGCCGCGAGCGGGGTGCTCGCCAGCACGCTCGCCGGCCGTTGGACCGATAAGAGCGGACAGCATCGGCCCTTGCTGCTGGCGGCGCTGGTGGCCGCTGCGCTCGGCTATCTGTGTCTGTGCGTCGTGCGCGATTACCGGCTGCTGCTGCTGGTCGGCATCGTCTTCATCGGCGCGGGCGGCTCGGCCATCTCGATGGTGTTCGCGTTCAGCCGTGCGGCGCTGCCGGTGCCGGACCCCGGCGAGCGCGTGTTCGCGAGCGCGACGTTGCGGACCATCCTGTCGGCGGCGTGGGTGTTCGGGCCGTCGGTGGGCGCATTGGTGCTCGCGGCCACCAGTTTCTACGGACTGTTCCTGTTCGCGGCCGCGAGCTTCGCGACCTGCGCGTTCATCGTCTGGCGGATGCGCGAGCCGCAAGGTCATCTGGGCGATCACACGGTGGAGGACACCGCGTCCGAGCCGTCGGCGTCGATCACGGTGCCGCCGCTGACCGCGCCGGGCGAAGACGCGCACGAAGACCTGCCCGGCGTCGCGTCGGCCAACGACATCAGCCGCGCGGTCGCCGCGCTCACGCTGCTCGGCCTCGCCGCGAACGCGACGATGATCGTGCTGCCGCTCTACATCGTGCATGGCTTGAACGGCTCGCATCTGGACGTATCGGTGATGCTCGGCCTCGGCGCGCTGATGGAAATTCCGATGATGCTCGCGCTCGGCGCGAAGTCGTCGGCGCTGCACAAGCCGAACTGGCTGGCCGCGTGCGCGGCGGTGCATGCGGTGTACTTCGTCGGGATGTCGCTGGCGGGCAACGTCAACGTGCTGATCCCGATGCAGATGCTCAATGCGTTCGTGGTCGCCGTCACCTCGTGTCTCGGCATGACCTACGTGCAGGATCTGATGCCGCACTCGCCCGGGCGCGCCACCGCGCTGTTCTTCAACGCGGCGCGGGTCGGCTCGATTCTGTCGGGCGTGTTGTCGGGCCTGCTGGTGCAGGCGTTCAGCTATCGCGGCACGTTCCTGTTCTGCGGCTTGCTGGCGCTGTGCGCGCTGGTGCTGTTCGCGGTGCCCGGGTATCGTTATCCGTTGATGTGGCGTGCGGTGAAGCGCTTCGCGCGCGAGCAGTATGCGAAGCGGCGGGCGAAGCGGCGGCAACAGGTGACGGGGCGTGGCGAGTGAGGCGAAGCTCGCGAACGCGACGCGGCACACAGGCAGCCGCATGCGTGTCCGGCGCGCATATATACGTGCATAACACACACGCCAGGAACTTTACGTTACGCCACGCCTCTGCAAAGAGGCGTATCGTCTTTTGACGCGCGCGGCGATACGCGCTGCGCAGGCAGGAATGAACCGGACGGCTACGGTGTGTCCGGCATTCGTGTATCGACGCGGCTAAAGTGGTCTGCGTGGGCCACGCGATGCTGCCTGCCTCGCCGCTGAATGGGCGACTGCCGAATTAGCGACCGAATTCACTGTTGAGTTCATCACCGGGGCACAACGAAGCAACGACGAAGTAGCAACCAGCGCCACCGCCGGCATAACACCCGGCGCAACACCCGCATCGCCGCAACACGCCGAACCCCCATCGGGCAGCGCAACGAGCCACCTTCCGGAGCGAGATATGCAGCTAGGCATGATTGGATTAGGGCGCATGGGCGCCGACATGGTGCGACGCCTGACCAAAGGTGGTCAGCAATGCATCGCCTACGATGTGCAGTCCGCGGCGGTGGACCGGCTGAAACAGGAAGGCGTGGCGGGCGCGGCGACGCTGCAGGACCTCGTCGCGCAACTCGAGAAGCCGCGCGCCGTATGGCTGATGGTGCCGGCCGCCGTCGTCGACGCGACGCTCGAAAAACTCGTGCCCTTGCTGGAACCCGGCGACGTCGTGATCGACGGCGGCAACTCCTACTATCACGACGACATCCGCCGCGCCAACGAACTCGGCGCACGCCAGCTTCACTATGTGGACGTCGGCACGAGCGGCGGCGTCGCGGGCCGCGAGCGTGGCTACTGCCTGATGATCGGCGGCGAGCCAGAGGTCGTGAAGCGGCTCGAACCGATTTTCGCGACGCTCGCGCCGGGCGCCGCCGCGGCGCCGCCCACGCCGGGCCGCACCGCGACGAGCGGGAGCACCGCCGACCAGGGCTTCCTGCATTGCGGAGCGCAAGGCGCGGGGCACTTCGTGAAGATGGTCCACAACGGCATCGAATACGGAATCATGGCCGCCTATGCCGAAGGCCTGAACATTCTGCGCCACGCCGACGCCGGCAAGCACGCGCGCGAAGCCGACGCGGAAACCTCGCCGCTGCGCCGTCCCGAGCTGTACCAATACGATCTGAATCTCGCCGAGGTCACCGAAGTCTGGCGGCGCGGCAGCGTGATCGGTTCGTGGCTGCTCGACCTGATCGCGGGATCGCTCGTCACGGACGCCGATCTGCAGAACTACACCGGCCGCGTTTCCGATTCGGGTGAGGGCCGTTGGACGGTGGCGGCCGCGATCGACGAAGGCGTGCCCACGCCGGTGCTGAGCGCGGCGTTGTTCGCGCGCTTCAGTTCGCGCGGCGAAGCGGACTTCGCGAACCGCGTGCTATCGGCAATGCGGCATGATTTCGGCGGCCACGTCGAAAAAACGGCCGAGCCGGGCAGTGCGTCAAAGGGCTGAGCGAGCCGCCCACCAAAGAGCTCACTGCAACCCTCCACGAAGCGCGCCCACTTTCAGCCAAGGACCCTGCGATGCAAGCCACTCCCTCCACGCCGCACGACGTCGTGTTTCTGTTCGACTGCGACAACACCCTGCTCGACAACGATCACGTGCTGGCGGATTTACGCGCTCACATGACCCAGTCGTTCGGCGCGGAGAACAGTACGCGCTACTGGGAGATTTTCGAGACCTTGCGCGCGGAGCTCGGCTATGCCGACTACCTGGGTGCGCTGCAGCGTTACCGGCTGGAGCATCCGCGCGACACACGGCTGCTGTTGATGTCGTCGTTCCTGATCGAGTATCCGTTTGCGAACCGGCTGTATCCGGGCGCACTGGATGCGTTGCGGCATCTGGGCACGCGCGGGCCCACGGTGATTCTCTCCGACGGCGACGTGGTGTTCCAGCCGCGCAAGATTGCGCGTTCGGGCTTGTGGGACGAAGTCGAGGGACGCGTGCTGATTTACATCCACAAGGAGCTGATGCTCGATCAGGTGATGGAGTGCTACCCGGCGCGCCACTACGTGATGGTCGACGACAAGCTGCGAATTCTCACGGCCATGAAGAAGGCCTGGGGCGGAAAGCTGACGACGGTCTTTCCACACCAGGGGCACTATGCTTTCGATCCAAAGGAAATTGCAAGCAATCCGCCCGCGAATGTGAGCATCGAGCGGATTGGCGAGCTGGCCGATTTCGACGTCGATGCGTTGATGGGCGAGAAGGGGTAGGCGGTTGGGCGGAGCGCGAGCGCCGCCATCAGGAACACGGACCTGCTTACGGCGCGCACGCGGACAAAGACCCAAACCGACACGCGCACGCGCAGAACCCGGCGCGTCAGGCGCCCAACTCTTTCAACCGGGCCTGCGCATCGCCGGCTCCCATGCGCGCGGCTGCGTCGCTGGCCTTCACGCCGTTGACATCCTGAGCATTCGGGTTCGCGCCGTGCGCAATCAGCAAGTCCACGATCGCGGTGCGATTGAACATCGCGGCCACCATCAACGCGGTGCGGCCGTCCGGCGATGCGCCTTCGACGTCCGCGCCGTGCGCGAGCAACGTTTCGATCACCTTGTCGAAACCCTTGAACGCGGCACCGGCGATCGGCGTCTGGCCGTTATCGTTGCGCAGATCCGGATCGGCGCCGCGTTCGAGCAGCGCGCGCACCGCATCCACGTGACCGTGGTAGCTCGCGAGCATCACGAGACTGTCGCCCTTGTCGTTACGCAGATTGGGCGGCACGCCTTTTTCGAGCACGGCGGCGAGCATCGATGCATCGCCGCGCCGCGCGAGGTCGAACACCTCCTGGGCGAGTGCGAGCAGTTCGGGATCGATCTGCGCTCGGGATGGCGGGGTGGTATCGGCGGGGTCCGTCAATGAAATCTCCTTGCTATCGACGAGGGCGGCGCCGCGGCGCCAGGACAGCAATCAGAATACACATTTTGTCCCGCGGATGCCCGCGCGGCGGTGCGCTAGCCGGCGCCGAACAGTTTGACGAGGAGGCCGAAAAGGCCGATCAGGACGGTCAGGCCCGCGCACAGCAGCACGATCGTCAGGACAAGGGTCACGAATACTTTGGCGGAGCCGGGTTTGGACATGGCGGTCGTTATAGTCGGAGGCGAGGCAAGCGCGGCGCGTCAGACGCGTGCCGCCGCTGCGCACTCGGTTCGGGTGGTGTCGAACGAACGCGCCAGTTCAGCCAGCGCGCCGGGTTCGATCGGGACGTGTTCGGAGTCTAGCGCAAGACGGCCTTCGCGCATCGATCCACGGCAGCCCGCGACACATTGCGCGAAAACGTCGAACGATGACGCGCGCCGTCTGTCACACCCGCGTGACGAACGCGGGCGACACTCGGGAAATCGCGGTGAAATGTCGGCTGAGGGCGCTGCACCGATCGGTCCGCGCCGCTTGTGCCACGCCGCTTGTGCCGCGCGCATGACGCAGCAGCCTCGCTGGCGATTTCATGGGCCGTAGCGACGCGATTGACGCGATCGGCACCATCCGCATAACGACGCCTCATCACGCCACCATCACGAACACCCGCAGCAGCACCCGCTAACCTGCCTGACAGTCCTTTTCGAGGAATGACGCCATGGTTCAAGCAAGCTCGCATCCCGCCCCGTCCCAAACTCTGGACCCCGACACGCTGCGCAAGATGGATCGCTATTGGCGCGCGTGCAATTATCTGTCGGTGGGCATGATCTATCTGCGCGACAATCCGCTGCTGCGCGAACCGCTGAAACCCGAACACATCAAGAACCGGCTGCTCGGCCACTGGGGCTCGGACCCGGGGCAGAGCTTCGTGCTCGTGCATCTGAACCGGCTGATCCGCAAGCTCGATCTGGACGTGATCTATCTGTCCGGCCCCGGCCATGGCGCGCCGGCGAGTCTCGCGCACTGTTACCTCGAAGGCCACTACTCGGAAATCTACCCGGACCGCAGCGAAGACGAGGCCGGCATGCGGCGCTTCTTCCGGCAGTTCTCGTTTCCCGGCGGCATCGGTTCGCATTGCACGCCGGAGACGCCGGGCTCGATTCACGAAGGCGGCGAACTCGGCTATAGCCTGTCGCACGGCTACGGCGCCGCGTTCGACAACCCCGGGCTGATCGTCACCGTGATGATCGGCGACGGCGAAGCGGAAACCGGACCGCTCGCCACCTCATGGCATTCGAACAAATTCCTCAACCCGATCCGCGACGGCGCGGTGCTGCCGGTGCTGCATCTGAACGGCTACAAGATCGCCAATCCGACCATCCTCGCGCGGATTCCCCGCGAGGAACTCGAAGCGCTGCTGATCGGCTATGGGCATAAGCCGTTTTTCGTCGAAGGCGACGATCCGGACACGATGCATCAGCAGATGGCCGCCACGCTCGAACAGTGCATCGGCGAAATCCGCGCGATCCAGCAGCATGCGCGCGCCAATCACGATGCGACGCGGCCGCGCTGGCCGATGATCGTGCTGCGCTCGCCGAAAGGCTGGACCGGCCCGAAAGAAGTCGATGGTCACAAGGTGGAAGGCTCGTGGCGCGCGCATCAGGTGCCGGTGCTCGATCCGGTCACCAATGGCAAGAGCCTGAAGCTGGTCGAGGGCTGGCTGCGCAGCTACGGGCCCGAGTCGCTGTTCGACGCGGGCGGCCGTCTGGTCGACGAACTGCGCGAACTCGCGCCCGAGGGCGCGCGCCGTATCAGTGCGAATCCGCATGCGAACGGCGGCCTGCTATGCAAGGCGCTCGACATGCCGCCGTTTCGCGACTACGCGGTGACGGTGAAGAAGCCGGCCGCTTCGTACACGTCGCCGACCGGCGTGCTGGCCAAGTTTCTGTGCGACGTGATGCGCAACAACATGACGAACTTCCGTCTGTTCGGTCCCGACGAAACCGCGAGCAACAAGCTCAACGCGGTCTATGAAGCGTCGCCGAAAACCTGGCTCGCCGATACCGAACCCAGTGACGCGGACGGCGGCGACCTCTCGCCCGACGGCCGCGTGATGGAAATGCTCAGCGAACACACGCTCGAAGGCTGGTTCGAAGGCTACGTGCTGACCGGCCGGCATGGCCTGTTCGCGACCTACGAGGCGTTCGTCCACGTGATCGACTCGATGTTCAACCAGCACGCGAAGTGGCTGGAGAAAGCCAAGCGCGAACTGGGCTGGCGCCAGCCGGTGCCGTCGATCAACCTGCTGATCACGTCGCTCGTCTGGCGTCAGGATCACAACGGCTTCACGCATCAGGATCCCGGCTTTCTCGATGTCGTCACCAACAAGAGCCCGGACGTGGTGCGCATCTATCTGCCGCCGGATGGCAACTGCCTGCTGAGCGTGGCCGATCATTGCCTGCGCTCGCGCGATTACGTCAACGTGATCGTCTCCGACAAGCAGCCGCATCTGCAGTATCTCGACATGGACGCGGCCGTCACGCATTGCACGAAGGGCATCGGCATCTGGGACTGGGCGTCGACCGATCAAGGTGTCGAACCGGACGTGGTGATCGCCTGCGCGGGCGACATCGCGACGATGGAAGCGCTCGCCGCCGTGCAGATTCTGAAGGAGCGCTTCGCCGCGCTGAAGATCCGCTTCGTCAACGTGGTCGATCTGTTCCGCTTGATGCCCGAGCACGCGCATCCGCACGGATTGTCCGACCGCGATTTCGATTCGCTGTTCACCACCAGCAAGCCGGTGATCTTCAACTTTCATTCGTATGCGTCGCTCGTGCACAAGCTCACCTATAACCGCGCGAATCACGAGAATCTGCATGTGCACGGCTATCACGAGAAAGGCAATATCAACACGCCGCTCGAACTGGCGATCGTCAACCAGGTCGACCGCTTCTCGCTCGCGATCGACGTGATCGATCGCGTGCCGGCCTTGCGCGGCGTCGGCGATCATGCGAAGGAATGGCTGCGCGGGCAGGTCATCGAGCATCTCGCGTATGCGCATGCCGAGGGTATCGACAAGGAAGAGATCCGCAACTGGACCTGGAAGAACTGAACGAGGACGACGATGCATACTGAGGACGCCGCGGCGAAGCAAACGATTCTGGTGCTCAACAGCGGCTCTTCGTCGCTGAAGTTCGGGCTGTTCGCGCAGGCGCGGGACGACGAAGCCCTGCTGCTGGAGGGTAGCGCCGAAGGGATCGGCCGCGGCGACGGCAGCTTGCGGATCAGCGCGCCCGACGGCAGCGTGCTGGTGCAGCGGGAGCACGTGCTGGAGTCGCAAACGGATGCGTTGCGCGAGCTCTCGCAGGTGGTGGCGCAACAGCATCACGCGCAGCCTGCGGCACTCGGGCATCGGGTCGTGCATGGCGGGCCGCATCTTCGCGCGCATCAGCGCATCACGCCCGAGGTGCGCCGCCGTTTGCAGGACGCGGAGCACTTCGCGCCGCTGCATATTCCACCGGCGCTCGCGCTGATCGACGAGGCAACGAAGATTTTCGGCGGCGCGGCGCATTTCGCCTGTTTCGACACCGCGTTCCATGCGACGCTGCCGCCGCGCGCGGCGCAACTCGCGTTGCCGCGTCGCTATGCGCAGGCCGGCGTGATCCGCTACGGCTTTCACGGGCTATCGTACGAATCGCTGGTGACGCAACTCGGCTCGCAACTGCCTTCACGCGCGGTGTTCGCGCATCTCGGCAACGGTTCGAGCGTGTGCGCGTTGCGCGATGGCCGATCGATCGATACGTCGATGGGTTTGACGCCGACCGGCGGCGTGCCGATGGGCACGCGTTGCGGCGATCTCGATCCCGGTGTGCTGCTGTATCTGATGCGTGTCGAGAAGCTCGATGCGGATGCATTGGAGACGCTGCTCAACCGTCACAGCGGCCTCGCCGGTTATGCCGATGGCGAGAGCGATATGCAGGCGCTGGAAAAACGCGCGGCGGCAGGCGATGTGAACGCGTCGCTCGCGCTCGACGTGTTCGCGAGCGCGGTGCGCAAGACGATCGGCAGCTATGCGGCGTTGCTCGGCGGGATCGATCTGCTGGTGTTCACCGGCGGGATCGGTGAACACAGCGCGACGATTCGCCGGCGCGTGTGCGACGGGCTCGCTTTCATGGGGCTGACGGAAGGCGATCCGGCCGGCAAGGTGAGGGCGCTTCACACCGAAGAGGAAAAGCAGATTGCGCGGCATTGCCGGGCACTGTTGCGAGCCGAGGCCGGCTAACGCTGTCATTGCCCGCTATGCCGCGTTATTTCGCCTTGACGACCGTGTGATCCAACACGCCTGTCACGCCGAACAGGCGCGCCACGTCTTCCAGCGCGGCGGTTTTTTGCTGCGGGCGTTGCAGCTCGCCGTGCAGCGTGATGCGGCCGCGTGAGACCCTCACCTTGACGCAGTGTTCCGGGACAGCCGCGTCCCACGCGAGGCGGCGGGTCGCTTCCGCGGCGATTTGCGCATCGCTCAGGCGCGCGCCGGTGCCGGATTCTTTGCCCGCCTCCCAGCCTGCGCCGGGTAGCCTGCGTTTCGCGACGCGAGCCGATGACATGGGTCCTCCACGGAATGAACGGCGATTGAACAACACTAGCAGATGCGTGGAATTTTGCAGGCGGGGCCGCCATGCATCAGCGATACGCCGCCTCGCATGGCAAGTGCTTATCCGTGCAGCGGCGGACCCGCCGCCGCTCCTTTGAACGCCCACCCGTTGAACAATGCGCCGCCGAGCATCGATCCGCTCGTGATCAGAAACACCGCAGGCATGCCGAAATGCGCGCCGACGAAGCCGCCCGCGAGCGGCCCCGTCACCTGTCCCGCGTAATTCGCCGAGGTCGCATAGCCGAGGATGTAGCCCGCGGAGCGATCCGGCACGCTGTGGCGGATCACGCTCGTGATCGACGGCAGCAGGCCGGCGAGCGCGAGGCCCATCAGAAAACGCAGCACCACCAGCTGAACGCCGTTCGTGACGAACGCCTGCGGCACCAGCAACGCCGCGCACACGGCGAGACACGCGATGATCACCTTGGGCGCGCCGATGCGGTCCGCAAGACGGCCCACCCGCGACGCCGCCAGCACGCTGCCGAGCGCCGACGCCGACATCACGAAGCCCGACACCAGCGTCACGTGCCGCGCGTCGCGCACGAGCTGGCTCACGTAGACGGTGATGATCGGCTCGATCGACATGTTGGCGAACATCAGCAACGCGGCCGTGAAGAGCATGGCGAGCACCGGCCGCAGGTTCGGCACGCTGGCCCAGCCGGTCGATGTGTCTGCTGCCCCGGTCACGCCGGCCGCGTCGGCGGCGCGCGACTTCGCGCTCGCGCGCTCGACCGGCTGTTCCTTGACGAGCCACGTGGTCGCGATGAACGCGCAGAAGATCATCGCCCCGGCGATGAAGAACGTGTTGCGGATGCCGATCAGCGGCGGCAGCGCGCCGCCCACCAGCGGGCCGACCAGATTGCCCGCCATCACACCCGAGGCGAGCGTGCCGAGCGCCCAGCCGGTGCGTCCGCGCGGGGTCTGCGTGGCGATCATCACGGTCGCACCCGACGCATAGCCGCCGACGAGTCCCGCCAGAAAGCGCAACCCGACCAGTTGCCAGACGTTTTGCGCCAGCCCGAGCAGGGACATCACAATGGCCATGCCGAGGCTCGCGCGGATCAGGATCAGCTTGCGTCCGTAACGGTCGGCCATGCGCCCCCACAGCGGCGACACCAGCGCGGCGGCGAGAAAGGTCGCGCCGAATGCGATGCCCGACCACTGCACGGCGGCCTTCGCCGAGCTCACGCCGAGCTGCTGCACGTAGAGCGGCAGGAACGGCAGCAGCAGGGTCATCGCGACGATGGTCGAGAACGAGCCGAACAGGCAAACGTACAGGTTGCGCCGCCAGTGCGGCGCGGCGTCGGAGGGCGCGGATGAACTCATCGGGACAGGAGGTGACGCGGCACGCGAAAACGTTGGCAGCCATCGGAGCAAAAACAGGATTGTGCCTGAGCGCACGGAAACCTGGCCGATACCCCACACCGAACGCTAGTATGCTGACGGCTCATGACCGGCGCACCCGCCGCTCGCGCGTCGCACCTTCCTTACCCTGAACAGCAAAGGCTTCGACCATGTCCGACTTTCCCATCGACAACCCGTTTCTCGAATCGCTCGGCGTGCGTCTGACGCAATGGCGCGACGGCTACGCGGAACTGGTCATGCCGATCGACGCGAGCAAGCTCAATCGCCAGGGCGTGCTGCAAGGCGGTGCGATCGCGACGCTGCTCGATGCGGCGGCGGGCTATGCGGGCCTCCATGCGCCGGCGGGACAACCGGCGCGGCATGCATTCACGTTGTCGCTGACCACCAACTATCTCGACAAGGGCCTGGGCGTTTCGGTGACGGCGAAGGGCTTTCTGGAACGCCAGGGCCGTTCGATTTTCTTTTCGCGCGGCGAAGCGTGGGTGGACGGCAAACTGCTGATCGCGAGCGCGCAGGGCACGTTCAAATATTCAAAGACGGCCTGATGGCCGATGCCTGCCGCAAGCGCCACGCAGCAATTCACAGCGCTTTGTACATGATGGTGGTGGCGTCGAGCCGGCCTTCATCGTGCGAGGCTTGCGCATAGCCCGGAATCACGCCGGCGGTTCTGTAGCCAAGCGCGGAATAGAGCGGTTCGGCGTGGTCGCCGGTGCGGGTGTCCAGCGTGAGCAGGCTGCGCCGCAAGTGCCGCGCATGGCGCTCCAGTTCCGTCATCAACGCCCGCGCGATGCCCCGGCGGCGAAACGCGGGATGGACCAGCAGCTTGCGCACCTCCGCGCGATGGCGCTGATTCGGCATCGTGTCGCAATCCAGTTGCACGGTGCCGGCAATCGCGTCGCCCTCGCGCGCGACGAACAGCATCAGTCCGCCCGCGCGCAACGAGGGCAGCACTTTGCCGCGCCAGAACGCTTCGCTGTCGGCGACGCCGTAGGGCATGACGAAGCCGACGCTCGCGCCGTCATGCACACAGGCATGCAGCAGCGCGCCGAGTTCGGGCAGATGCCGAACGAGGTCGTCGGCGGAGAACGGCGTGATGGTGATCGCGCTCATGCTGGCTCACACGATGAAAAGAAGATAGCGGGCCGAACTATCGGCTGGCGTCACGAAGGCGCTCGGGCCGAACAGCAGATAGCGCAGGCAGTCGCCGGGGACGAGGTCGTGGCGCTGGCCGTCGACGGTGATCTGGAGCCGGCCTTCGAGCAGGATCAGATGATGTTCGAGCCCGGGGCGCGGCGAGGCGTCGTACGCGATGCACGCGCCCGCGTCGAGTTCGCATTCCAGCGCCTCGCCCGCGAGCGCTTGCGCGGGCGGCGACACCGAGCGGCGCCGGAAGCCTGCGCCGGCGTCGCTCCAGACCGGTTGCGCGGTGCGCGGCACTCGTGGTGCGAAGTCCTCCTCGACCATGCGCATCAAGCGCGACATAGGCAGGCCGTACGCGACGCAGAGCTTGCCGAGCACGCTCGCGGTCGGACTCACAGCAGCGTTTTCGAGGCGCGACAGCGTGGCGCGGCTGACGCTGCTGCGCGTGGCGAGTTCGTCGAGCGACCAGTTGCGCTCCGCGCGCAAGGCCCGCAAACGCTGCGCGATGCGGCGGTCGATGAGCGTATCGTCGGTGGCCATATTTTCCATATCAGGGAAACTATCTCTAATATGAGAATCGGTCAATGGAAAAAAATGGCGCGCGGGCGGCGCCGGGCGACTCGTCCGTCATCACGGAGATTCGTGCGACTTCGCAACCGCGTGCGTTTATCATAGTGGCCACCAACCAGAACGCGCCGCCTCGCTACGCAACGGTAACGCGCATCATCCACGAGACCCGGCGACTCATGCCGCACCATCATCTATGAACACCACTCCCGACGTTTCCTCCCGTCCCCCGATCCGTGAACTGACGCTGCTCGAGGGGCGCGTGCTCGGCGTGCTCGTCGAAAAGCAGCACACCGTGCCGGACAGTTATCCGCTTTCGCTGAACGCGCTGACGCTGGGCTGCAATCAGAAAACCGGCCGCGCGCCGGTGATGAACGCGACCGAAGCCGAGGTGCTGACCGCCATCGACGGCCTGAAACGATTGAGCCTCGTGATGGAAGGCAGCAGCAGCCGCGTGCCGCGCTTCGAGCACAACATGAATCGCGTGCTTGGTTTGCCGAGCCAGTCGGCGGCCTTGCTGACCACCTTGCTGCTGCGCGGCCCGCAGACGGCAGCCGAATTGCGCCTGAACAGCGCGCGTTTCCATGGCTTTGCCGACATCTCGTCGGTCGAGGCGTTTCTCGATGAACTGGCCGGCAATGAGCCGCCGCGCGTCGTGAAGCTGGCCCGCACGCCGGGAGAGCGTGAGCATCGCTGGATGCATCTGCTGTGCGGCGAGGTGAGTGCAAGCGAGATTGCGCCACCGGGCGGCGAGGACGACACGGTGCCGTTGTCCGCGTTCGAAGCGATCAAGGCCGAGCAGAAGCGGCTCGCCGACGAAGTGGGCCGGCTCCAGGCGGTCGTGCGGCGGATGGCGGCGGAGTTGGGGATCGGTGTCGACGATCTTTGAGTCGATGCCGGAGAGCGGCCGTGCGGCGGTCTTGCGGGAAGACCACGCCCGCGCAATAGACTGTTCGACGCAAGCGATCGTCAGTACGGCATGCAGGCGCCTCAGCGGCGATCGCTCAAGCCGACGGCTCATGCATCGCGGCTGCGCTGAGTGTTTGCCGACAGCATGCGTTGCGTGCGATAGAAGATGCGCGGCGGCACGTTCGGCGAATCCTGAGCAAGCCGGTCGAGCTCGTCGCGAATCGCGGTGAGATAGTGACCGTTGCGTGCGTCGGCGTCGCCGGCGAATACGGCTTCGAGCCTGCGGCGCACGGCGCCATAGCGTGCGCCGGCCGCGCGGTGTTTCTCCGCGCGCTCCGCGTAGCGCAGGAACAGTTTCAACGCGGCGGAGACGGCGGCCGCGACGCTCACGAGTCCCACGAAGAGCCGCTGTTCAATCGACACTGCGCTCAACGTCAAGGACGCGAACACGGCGGTGCCCACGAAGGCGCTCAAGGCGGTCACCAGCCAGCCGACCTGACGGTCGCGCGCCGATAGCAGATCGGCCATGTCGTAGTGGCTCATCTGGGATTCGCGCGCGCGGCGAATCCATTTCAGCAGAAGCTGGTTTTCGTCGATCGGGGGCTCGTAACCGGGCAGTGTCGTCATGGCGCTTGTCGGGGCGGGTCGGCTGCGCAGCATAAGGCGTGCGCCAGACGACACTGTGCCACATCGAAGCATCGAGCCGGACATCGCGCGTAACCGTGGCGGCAGGTCAGCCGTTCAGCGAGTCAGGCGCCGCACGCGCGGCACCACTTCTTCCGCAAAGCTGCGCATGTCGTGCTCGAACGGCTGGAATTGCAGCATGAACAATTCGATCCCCGCGCGGTGAAAACGGGCGATGCGCTCGGCGACCGTGTCATAGCTGCCGACCAGTCCCGCTGCCGTGCCGCCGTTCGAGCCGACGCGCGGCGTTTGCGCGAAAGTCTGGAACATTACCGCCTTCGGGTCGATGTTCGATTTCTGTTGCGCGCGCAGCGGCGCATCTCTCGCGGCCAGTGCGAACAGATGATCGAGGTGCCGGGTTGCGTCGTCGTCGGTTTCGCGGGCGATCACGAATGCCGACAGGCCGAAACGCAGCGGCGCTTGTGCGGTGGGCCGCTTGCGGGCGCGCAGGTCGGCGATCAACGCTTCGACGTCCGGCAACGGCTGGCCGTTGATGAACCATACGTCGCCTTTGTCGGCGACCAGTTGGCGCGCCGGCTCCGATTCGCCGCCCACGTAGATGAGCGGCCGTTCGCGATACGGATCGGCGGGGCGCAATAGATAGTCATCCACATTAAAGTGTTCGCCGTGAAAACGCGTGCGCTCGCCGCGCAGCAACGCGTCGACCACGGTGATCCACTCGCGCCCATACGCGTAACGCGCGTCGTGCTCCGCGAAACCGATGCCGGCGCGCTCCAGCTCCGGGCGATTCCACGCATTGACGAGATTGATTGCAAAGCGCCCGCCGCTGATGTGCTCGATCTGCTGCGCCATTTTCGCCAGCACGACCGGGTGATACAGATAAGGCTTGATGGCCGCGATGATTTCGATGCGTTCGGTCAACGCCGCGAGCGCGGCCGACGCGGTCCACGCTTCGAGCTGATCGAAGTCGGGATTGTGCGGATTGATCGTGTGTTGCGCGACGAGCACCGAGTCGTAGCCGAGGCGCTCGGCTTCGAGCACGAGGGCTTTGTTGCGCGCCCATGACGCGTCGTACGGTTCGTCGGGGTCCTGCAGTGCGGCGCGGCTGCCATGAACCAGCGCCCAGACGCCGAAGCGCGGAGGCAGTGTCGACATAAAGCGGAAATCTCCACGAAAAAGCGGTACTTGCGATTCGTTGCGACTCGCATCAAAGCTTTGAATGATGCGCGATGCTGCCGCCACGCGTTCCAATTTCTGTCTATATCGTTCGATGAAATCGGTCTATGGACGTGCCGCGAACTTTTATATATTCAGCGATTGCGCCTACCTTCATGGAATTCGATCGATGCATTTCACTTTCTCCGGCTCTCGCCGCCTGCGGCACCTTTGCGTGTCATTGACGTTGATCGGCGGGGTGCTGTCCGCCGGCCTCGCGCAAGCCAACGAAACGGTTTCGATCAGCTATCAGCGTTCGTCGACGCTGTTCATTCTGCTCAAGCGCACCGGTGCATTGGAGAAGAAGCTCAAACCGCTCGGCTATGACGTGAGTTGGCACGAATTCTCGACGGGCCTGCTGCAATCGCTGAACGCGGGCAGTGTGGATCTGCATGCGGACGTCGCTGACGCGTTCGCGCTTTTCACGCAGGCCGCCAACGCGCCGCTGACGTACTACGCGGAGGAAACCTCGGCACCGACGGCCCAGGCGATCATCGTGCCGCCGGACTCGCCGATCCGCTCGATCGCGGACCTCAAGGGGAAACGCGTCGCGGTGGCGAAGGGCTCGGGCTGCAATTACCTGTTGCTGAGCGCATTGGCCAAGGCGGGAATGACGATCAACGATATTCAGGTGCGCTATCTGGAAGCGCCCGACGCGCTCGCCGCGTTTCGCGGCGGCAACATCGACGCATGGGCGATCTGGGATCCGTTCCTCGCGGCGCAGCAGCGTGATGCGCAGGTGCGCGTGATCGCCGACGGCACCAGCGGCGTGGCGCAATACAACCGCTTCTATACGGCGACCACCGCGTTCGCGGACAAGCATCCGGACGTGTTGCGCGTCGTATTCGACGAACTGCACACGACCGGCAAATGGGTCAAGGCGCATCCCCAGGACGCCGCGCAGATTCTCGGTCCGATGTGGGGGAACATTCCCGCGCCGACGGTCGAGCTGGCCAATAGCCGCCGCAGTTACGACATCGTGCCGGTGCAGCGCGATCAGTTGGCGGAACAGCAGCGTATCGCGGATACGTATCGCGCGGCCGGACTCATTCCCGCTGCACTGAAGGCGACGGATATCCGGATCTGGACATCGCCAGCGAAGTAACGGAGAGCATTGTTCGGCACATTCCTGTGCCGAACAATGCACGCGTGTCACTCAGTCGAGTGCATTAAGCGGGCGAGACTTCACGCGCGACGCCGAACCGCTCGTTGTGCGCCTTCCCGTTCAGATAGAAGTCACCGATCGCGGCCTCGCGAATGATCGCCGGATTGTGCGACGCGAGCACCCGCGCATTGCGCCAGTAGCGGTCGAAGCGCCGCGATTCGCTGGTGGCCGATGCGCCGCCCACTTCGAACAGCAGCGTGGCCGCCTGCAGCGTTTGCTCGATGACGATCTGCTGCGCCTGAAAGGTCTGGATATCGAGGCGAATATAGGTTTGTTCGTCGGTGCGGCCTTCGGCACGCGCGACGGAAACCTCGTCGATTGCACGCGCCAGCGACGCGCTGATGCTCTGCGTCGAGTAAGCGAGACTCGCGAGGCGGCCGACCACGCGATGCACGAGCGGATTGTCGCGCGGACTCGATTCGCCTGGGACGCCGAAGGTTCTGGTTTTGGCCTGAGTGAAGGTCACTGCGTCGCGCAGCGCCGCACGGCTGATACCCGCGAGGTTCGCGACGTGCAGCGCCTGGTAGTACGCGGTCAGCAGGCTGTTGCGGCGCGGTTCGGACGCCTGGTAGCGGCGGTACAGATTGTCGGGTGAAACCGGCACGCGCTCGAAACGTGCAGTCCCGCTGCCGGTCAGACGCTGGCCGAAACCGTCCCAGTCGTCGATGCGTTCGACGCCCGGCGTATCGGCCTTGACGAGCACGCGCACGTCGCTCTGGCCGTCGTGCGCGGTGACGTCCACCCAGTCGGCGTAGAGCGTGCCGGTGGTGTAGTACTTCTCGCCGTCGAGATGCCACGCGCCGTCGGTCTGCGTAAGACGCACGCTGTTGTTGGTCACGCCGGTGCGCTCGGACACCGCGCCGCCGACAATCTGCCCTTGGGCCACACGCGTGAGCCAGCGGTCGCGCAGCGCCGCGTCGCTGTTTTCCAGCAGCGATTCGATAAAGCCGCCATGCACACGCAGGATTTGCGGCAGATTCGAATCGGCTTCGCCGAGGCGCGTGACCAGCGCGAAGAACTGCGTGAGCGAGATGCCTTCGCCGCCGTATTGTCGCGGCACGCGCAGCCGCGTGTAGCCCGCTTCGCGCAGCCACTCCACCGGATCGTAGGCGAGTTCTCGATGTTGCTCGCGCTGCACCGCGCCTTCGGCGATGCGCGCGAAGACCGGCGCGAAGCGGCGGGTCAGCGGGTCGTCGCCGAACAGTTGAGCGGCGTCGGCGACGGGATGAAGCGGGCTGTGTTGCGATTGAACGGCTGACATGTGTTCTCCGAAATGAAGCGCGTACGCGGCGCGATCGGAGTACGGTACGGGAGGACGCAGGGCGCCAGCAACGAAGTATTTCGCCGATTCTTAGCAGAGCGCGTGCAATGGATCTCGCATGCACGGCGACGCCGCTTCTACTTCAACGCCGCCACCGTACGCCGGCGTGCCAGCAGCTTCACCGCAAGCAGACAGGTGCCCATCACCGTGAACGACAACACGGTCGTCATCGTGCCGAGCGCGTAGATGACCGGCGTCGTCACCGACGTCGTGAGGCCCTGCAATTCGAGCGGCAAGGTGTTCTGGTCGCCGATCGCCTGCGAGGTGCGGGCGATCTCGTCCCATGACAGCGTGAAGCCGAACATCGCGACGCCGACCACCGAGGGCCCGATGATCGGCAGCACGACGTGCCGGAAGCTCTGCCACGGCGTCGCGCCCAGATCGCGCGACGCTTCCTCGTAAGCCGGATTGAAGCGGTTGAACACCGCGAACATCACCAGCAGGCCGAACGGCAGCGTCCACGTCAGATGCGCGCCGAGCGCGGACGTGAAGAGGCCCATCGAGGTCGTATAGCTATCGGCGAACGATTGATAGCCCCATGCCGACGCGAGGTACTTCACGCCGTTATCCAGCAGCCGGAACGTCAGGCCGATGCCGAGCGAGACGATGATCGACGGCATGATCAGACTCGCCACCGACACATAGAACACCGCCGTATCGCCGCGAAATTTTCGACGGAACGCGAGACCCGCCGCGACCGAGAACACCACCGTCAGCACCGTCACCACCAAAGCGAGCCGCACGGACCGGCCGAATGCGGCCCAGATGTCGATGTCGGCCACGCCGTTGCGCAGCACCGCGAACCAGTGCAGCGAAACACCACGCATCGGGAACGTCAGACCGCCCTCGGGGCCCTGAAACGACAGAATGAAAATCGTGATCACCGGTCCGTACAGGAACAGCACGAACAGGCCGAACAGCAGCGCGAGCCAGTAGAAGCTGGCCGGCCGGCGTTCCCGATGTTTGACGCGAATGGTCTGCATCTTCACAGCTCCTTGCGGATATCGACGACGCGCGTCAAAGCCCACACGATCATCAGCACGACGGCGAGCAGAATGATCGCGTTGGCCGCCGCGGCGGGAAATTGCAGGTAGCCGGTCTGCACCTGAATGATCTTGCCGACCGACGCGATCTGCTGCCCGCCCATCACGCCGACGGTCAGGAAGTCGCCCATCACGATCGTGATCACGAAGATCGAGCCGATCACGATACCGGTCTTCGACAACGGCAGGACCACGTCGCGCACCACCTGCCAACCGCTCGCGCCGGCATCGCGCGCGGCTTCGAGCAACGACCGGTCGATGCGCATCATCGCGTTGAAGATCGGCACGATCATGAAGAACGTGTACAGATGCACGAACGCGAGCACCACCGAAAAGTTCGAATACAGCAGCCATTCGAGCGGCTGATCGATCACATGCGCGCCGAGCAGCGCCTGATTCACGAGGCCATTGCGGCCGAGCAGCGGCATCCACGAAATCATCCGGATCACGTTGGAGGTCCAGAACGGAATCGTGCAGACGAGGAACAACACCGTCTGCATGCTCGTCGTGCGGACGTGGAACGCGAGGAAGTACGCGATCGAAAAGCCCAGCAGCAAGGTCACGGCCCACACGATCGCGCAGAACTTGAGCGTCGACCAGTAGGTCTTGAAGGTCACGCAGACGTCGGTCATCGACGAACAGCCGTCGAAGATCGCCGCGTAGTTCTTCAGCGTGAACGCGGGAATGATCTGGTACTCGTTGAAGTCCCAGAAGCTGACGATCAGCGTGATGACCAGCGGCACGATGAAAAACAGCAGGAACGTCAGCGACAGCGGCGTCGCCTGCAGCCATGCCGGCGCGCGGCGATGTTTGACGGGCGCGTCCTGCGCGAGCGAGGGAAGGTCGATCGTTGCCATGGGCGGGTGTCTATCGAATGACGCGCGCGGCTCAAGCGCCGCGCGCGGGGAAATCTCTACGCGACGAGCGGGCGCCGTGTTTGCCGACGTGTTCGCCGGCGCGTCATGCACCGGCAAACACAACGCACGGCGTGACGCTCGATCACGCTGCGATGAACTCGTTCCACTTCTGCACCATGTAGATGTTCTCGTCCATCACCGCGTTCCAGCACGCAATCGCGCTCATGCGCTGCGTGTAGGAGCCGCCGTCGCGCACCGCGCCGGCCTTTTCGAGCAGTTGGCCGTCCGGCGCCTTGATGTCCTGCGCGGCGGCCTTGCCTTCGATCCAGTAGTCCCATTCGTACGGCTGCATGTGCGTCTTCGCGGTTTCGATCACGCCGGGGTAATAGCCCTGGCGCATCAGGTAGGCGCCGGCCCAGCCGTCCTGGAACCAGTTGACGAACTCATAGGCGGCGTCGAGCTTCTTGCCTTGCAGCGAGCGCGGAAAGCCGAAGCCCGAGGCCCACGAACGATAGCCTTCCTTGAGCGGCTGGAATTTGCACGCGATGCCCATCGTGCGGACCTTCGTCACCGCGGGCGACCACATCGACTGGATCACGACTTCGCCCGACGCCATCAGATTCACGCTCTCGTTGAAGTCCTTCCAGAACGCGCGGAACTGGCCGGCATGCTTGGCCTCGATCAGGATCTTGATGGTCTGGTCGATCTCGGCCTTCGTCATGTTGCCTTTGTCGCCGTATTTCACGTGGCCCATCGCCTCGATCGCCATCGCCGAATCCATGATGCCGATCGCGGGAATGTTCAGCAGCGCCGCCTTGCCCTTGAATTGCGGATTGAGCAGCTCCGCCCAGCTGTCCACCGGCCGCTTGATCAGATCGGGACGAATGCCGAGCGTGTCCGCGTTGTAGGTGGTCGGGATCAGCGTCATCCATTCGGTCGGCGTTGCCGAGAATTGGGTCGAGCGCGGGCCGGTAAGGAACATTACCTTTTTCGGCGCGGTGCCCTGGTCGCCGATCTTCTTGCCGTTGACTTCGCCGCGCGTGAGCACGGGCGTGATCTTGTCGGCGAGCTTGATGCGTTTGGCGTCCATGCCCGCGAGCGTACCGGCCGGAATCAGTTTCTTCAGCGCGAAATATTCGGTGTCGACGATATCGAACGAGTTGGGCTGCGTGATGATGCGCTTGGCGACGTCGTCGGTGGTGACCGGCACGTATTGAATCTCGATGCCGGTGTCCTCCTTGAATTTCTTCGCGATGTCGGCGCTCTGATTGACCGCCGTGCCGAGGTAGCGCAACGTGATCTTTTCCTGCGCATGCACGTACGGAAAACCGGCAATGCCGGCCGCCGCCACCGCACCCTTGATGAACGTGCGGCGCGACAGGCCCTTTTCCTTCACATCCGTTGCATCCACTGCCACCGCTGCCGGACTCCCGTTCGTTTCGTTCATTGCTTTCTCCTCAGTTGACGTTCGATTGACGCTCATTCGATGTTTTGTTCACTGCGCCGCGCTGGCCGCATTCAAACGCTCAGGCCGCCAGCGGATGCGCATCCTGCTCGTTCCACCAGACCACCACGCGCGCCTCGGGGCCGAGCCGCGTCGCGTCGTAGTCGCCGTCGCTCACGAGCGAGATCAGTTCAGGCGAGCCGTCGAGCGGATCGAGCGTCATGCGCAGATGCGTGCCCTGGTACTCGGCTTCACGGACCTTGCAGGGCACGCCGCCGATGCGGGGCAGGCCGCTCTCGCCGCCGGCGTTGTGCACCGGCGTGACGCCATGCGGCAGCACGCGCAGATGATCGGCGCGCACGGTAAACGAGCGGCCATTCGTGTTGAAGACGTTGTGTCCGCCCAGAAAGCGCGCGACAAACTCGGTACGTGGCCGGTTGAAGACTTCATGCGGCGTGCCGCTCTGTTCGATGCGGCCGTGACTCATCACCACGACGAGATCGGCGAGCGCCATCGCTTCTTCCTGCGAGTGCGTGACGTGGACGAAGGTGATGCCGAGTTCTTTCTGCCAGCGCTTGAGCTCGGCGCGCATCTGCACGCGCAGGAACGGGTCGAGCGCGGAGAGCGGTTCGTCGAGCAGCAGGCAGCCGGGCTGATTCAGCAAGGCGCGCGCGAGCGCCACGCGTTGCTGCTGGCCGCCGGAGAGTTGTGCCGGCTTGCGCGCGGCATACGCGGACATGGCGACGAGTTCGAGCAGTTCGGCGGCGCGCTTGCGCCGCACGTCCTTCGCGACGCCGCGCATCTTCAGGCTGAACGCGACATTGTCGAGCGCGCTCAGATGCGGGAACAGCGCATAGTTCTGAAACACCATCGCAGTGCCGCGCGCGGCGGGTTCGGCGCGCGTGACGTTGCGGCCCGCGATCAGAATGTCACCGTCGGTGACGGATTCATGCCCGGCGATCATGCGCAAGGTCGAGGTCTTGCCGCAGCCCGACGGTCCGAGCAGGCAGCAGTATTGGCCACCGGCGATGCGCAGGTCGATCGCGTCGACGGCCAGCGAATCGCCGTATTGCTTCGACACGTGAACCAGTTCGATATCGGCGGCTTGAGTGTCGAGCACCGTTGAAGCAGGCTGAATCATGAAGGAAGTGTCCTCGTGAACGGCGAACAGTGGGGCACGCGCCAAAACAGCTACGCCACCTATGCGAAGCGATGCAAATGCAAGACATGTGCCATCCATCGCATCGCGGCGCTCGCGCAATGCCGACGTACCGATGGGCCTAACGTCTACGAGTTGGCGCACATATTGCAAACGATCTGCTGCGTCGATCGTTAGCGATCAGCAGGATGGATTCGCGCGATCACGGTGCGTCAGCGGTCCGTCTCGGGGCATGAACCGGCCAATCCGGTTCATGCATGACGTGACGCGGCGTTTTTCGTCATCCACGGTTTCTTCTCATGAACGACACACGGAACATGCCCGCAATAGAGAACCGCGCGCGTCAATCGCTCGCGACGCATGGACGTTTTGCATACAGGCCGATCACGGATAGCGACGCCTACCGCTGGCCAGGCGGAGCGGGGCTCGCGGTCTATCTCGGCTTCAACATCGAGCACTTTGCGTTCGGTGAGGGACTCGGTGCGGCGCTCGGGCCGCTTTCACCGCAGCCGGATGTGCTGAACCATAGCTGGCGCGAGTACGGCAATCGCGTCGGCGCGTGGCGCTGCATCGAACTGTTCGATCAACTCGCTTTGCCGTCCGGCACGCTGATCAACACCGCGCTTTACGATCACTGTCCTGAACTGATTGCGGCTTGCGTCGCGCGTGGCGATGAACTGATTGGCCATGGCCACACGAATGCGCACCGGCAGAGCGAGCTCGACGAAAGCGGCGAGCGCGAGTTGCTTCTGCATTGCCGCGAACGGATCGCGGATGAGTCCGGTACACCGCCGCACGGCTGGCTGTCGCCGTGGATTTCGGAGTCGCATCTGACGCCCGATCTGCTGGCCGAGACCGGCTATCGCTACACGCTGAACTGGTGTCACGACGACCGCCCCGTGCGCATGGCCACGCGCGGCGCGCCGCTCTGGTCGATTCCGTATCCGCAGGAACTCAACGATCTGCCGATGATGGTGGGCCGGCACATGGACGGCCGTGCGTTCGCCGACATGATCGTCGACCAGTTCGACGAGATGCTCGAACAGGCCAATCGCGGTTCGCAACCGCAGGCCCTCGTCATGGGCATCGCGCTGCATCCGTATCTGGTCGGGCAGCCGTACAGGTTGCGGCATCTGCGCCGCGCGCTCGAACATATCGCCGCGGCGCGTGCGCGAGGCGATGTGTGGATCACCACACCGGGCGCGATCGCGAATCATATGGACGATCTGGAGCGGGACGGCATCGTGCGCCCGGCTACGGTATGAGCGCGAGAGACGGTGCGGCCACCGCGAAAAAGGCCCGTGGTGAGGAGGCCGATATCGATGCGCGCATCTACCAGTCGATTTTCGACGGCGTGCTCAATCATCGTTTGACGCCCGGCACGAAGCTGCCCGAGCCCGAGTTGTGCCAGCTGTTCGGCGTGGGCCGCGCGGTCGTGCGTCGCGTGCTGGAAAAACTCGCGTATGACGGCATCGTCGTGTTGCGGCCGAACAAGGGCGCAGTGATCGCCGAGCCCACGCCCGAGGAAACTCGCGAGATTTTCGAGGCGCGGCGTTCGGTCGAGCGGATGCTGGTCGAGCTTGCCGTGCAGCGTGCGAGCGCGCGAGACATCAAGGTGCTGCGTCAGCAACTCGCGAACGAGCACGAGGCGATGCATCGCTTCGACCAGCCGTCGTGGGCGACGCTCGCGAGCGGCTTTCATATGCGCATCGCCGCGCTGGCGGGCAACTCGATCCTGCAAAACTATCTGAAGGAACTGGTGTCGCGTTGTTCGCTGATTGTCGGCGTATACGAACCGCCGGGGCATGCACCGTGCGAGCACGCCGAGCATGCGGCCATCGTCGATTGCATCGAGGCGCGCGATGCGGCAGGCGCGATCGTGCATATGGAAGCGCACCTGCGCGATCTCGAAGAGCGCATTGAAACGTCGCGAATGCGTGGCGAGAAGAGCCTCGGCCAATTACTCGGCATCATTGGACAAGCGACCACGAACCAGGCGGACCGACATGGAAATTGATTTCGAGGCGATCACCGAATACCAGCGCTACAAGCTGATGGCGAGCCTGATCGTGCCGCGTCCGATCGCGCTCGTCACCACGCTCGGGCCCGACGGCACGATCAATGCCGCGCCGTTCTCGATGTTCAACATGCTCGGCGAAGAGCCGCCTATCGTGATGATCAGCGTGAACCGCGGGGCGGACGGCACGCTCAAGGACACGGCGGTCAATATCGTGCGGACCGGCGAGTTCGTCGTGCATCTCGCCGACGAAGCCATCGCCGAAAAAATGCATCGCTGCGGCGAAAGGCTGCCGCCTCATGTGAGCGAACTTGCCGAGGTCGGCTTGACGCCGGTGCCAAGCTCGCACGTCGCGCCGCCGCGCATCGCCGAAGCGCCGGTCGCGTTCGAATGCACGATCTGGGAGACGCTGGAGACGAGCAGCCGGCAGATTTTTATCGGCCGCGTGCATCGGCTGCATGCGCGCGACGAATTGATCGACATCGAGACGTGGCGCGTGCGCTTGCAGCACTACTTTCCGGTGGGTCGATTTGGTGCGAGCGATTATGTGACGACACGTGACCGGTTTACGCTGGGGTGACGGCGCTCGGCCGCGCAGTCCCAGCACCACCCCGCTCACACACCCAGCGCGCGCCCGTCGCTGCGCGGATCGTGCGCGCCTGAAACCGTGCCGTCGGCATCGATGCGAATCACGCCTGGGTGACCCGCCAGCGGACTCTGCGCCGCGATCGTGCTGACCTCGTGGCCGCGCGCGGCCAGCGCCGCGAACACGTCGGCGCCCGCGTCTTCTTCGAGCTTCAACGCATCGCGCGCGTCGGAGAACGTCTTGCCGAGCAGAAAGCGCGGGCGGGCGAGGGCGGTGAGCGGGTCCATCCCGTAGTCGATCAGCCGCGTGAGAATCGCGGCGAGCGTTTGCGGCTGACCGTCGGCGCCTTGCGTGCCGAACAGCAACGCCGGGCGGCCGTCTTTCAGATACATGCCGGGGTTCAGCGTATGAAAGGGGCGCTTGCCCGGCTGCACGACGTTGTGATGCGCGGGGTGTGGGCTGAACGAGGCGCCGCGGTTGTGCCACAGAATGCCGGTGTCGCCCGCGACCACGCCGCTGCCCCAATCGAAGTAGACCGTTTGCAGCACGCTGACGCTGCGGCCTTCGCGATCCGTCGCGCCGATGAACACCGTATCGCCCGGGCGGAACACGTGCGGCCACGCGCGGGCCTGCTGCAAGTCGATCGAAGCGGCATGCGCGTCGAGTGTCGCACGCGAGAGCATCTGCTCGAGCGGCACGTCGTTGAACTCGGGATCGGAAACGAAACGGTCGCGATCGACGAACGCGCATTTCACGGCTTCCACCAGCAGGTGGTAGTAATCGGCGCTGCCTTCGCGAATCGAGGCGACGTCGAAGCGATCCAGCGTACCCATGATCTGCAGCGTCGTCACCCCTTGCGTGGGCGGACGCAGGCTCACCAGCTCGCCGCCGCGATACGCGACCCGCAACGGCGCTTCGTCGCGCGCGCGGGTTCTGGCGAGGTCGCTCGCGGTGAGCGGCGAGCCGGCCTGCTGCAAACCGCGTGCGATTCGCTCGGCCAGCTCGCCTTCATAAAACTCGCGCGCGCCGAAACGGGCAATCCGTTCGATGCTTTTCGCCAACGCCGGTTGCGCGAAGCGCTCGTCGATGGCGGGAATCCTGCCGTGCGGTGCGAAGGCCGCCGCGAAGCCGGGTAATGCGCTCAATTCGTCGGCGCGCAGGCTCTGCCAGAAATGTTGGGACGGCGTGACCGGAAAACCGTTGCTCGCATAATCGAGCGCACGCTCGAACAGCGACGACCACGACTGCGTGCCGCCCCATGTGCTTTGACTGATCTCGTAGGCCTGATGCCATGTATCGACAGTGGCGGCAGTCGTGAGCGCGGACGCCGCGCCGCGCACGGGAATCGCGGCATCGAACGCGGGCAGTTCAGCCGCGGCCTGGCCGATGCCCGACAGCGTGCGCAATGTCCCCGCGCGGTCGCCGATCACCCAGAAGGCGTCGCCGCCGAGTCCGGTGAAATGCGGATACGTCACGCACAGCGCCGCGCCGATCGCGATGGCCGCTTCGATCGCATTACCGCCCGCACGCAATACATCGCGGCCGGCCTCGCTCGCCAACGCATGAGGGCTGGTGACCATGCCGTCGATGGCACAGGCGAGTCGAGAGTCGTGCATTCTTGCTCCGCTACGGGGGATGAGTTGCGCATGAGCGCGCCGGAGTCGGAAGTATAAGTTCGCGCGCGGCGCCGAAAATAATCAGTGCGGCGCCGCAACACGCATGAGGCCGCGCGCGCAGGTAGCGCGTGATCAGTGTGCAATGAGACACACGGCGTAATCCCTCACCGCCGCACGCGTTCATTCATAAGAGAAGAAGCCGCCGAACTTCTCGATCCGTTCGAGCGCCATGCC
Source organism: Paraburkholderia strydomiana (assembly GCF_046030495.1). Taxonomy (GTDB): domain Bacteria; phylum Pseudomonadota; class Gammaproteobacteria; order Burkholderiales; family Burkholderiaceae; genus Paraburkholderia; species Paraburkholderia strydomiana_A. Next base: position 13,770 of record NZ_JAQQCJ010000013.1, on the reverse strand, counting down.
CGAGCCGCGCACCACGCAGGTCAGCGGCGCTTCGGCGACGAACACCGGCAGCCCCGTTTCTTCCGCCAGCAGCCGGTCGAGGTCGCGCAGCAGCGCGCCACCGCCCGCCAGCATGATGCCGCGCTCGGCGATATCGGCGCCGAGTTCGGGCGGCGTCTGTTCCAGGGCGATCTTCACGGCCGACACGATCTGGTTCAGCGGATCGGTCAGCGCTTCGAGAATTTCGTTGCTCGACACGGTGAAACTGCGTGGTATCCCTTCGGACATATTGCGGCCCTTGACTTCCATCTCCTTGACTTCGGAGCCGGGAAACGCGGAGCCGATTTCCTTCTTGATCGCTTCGGCGGTTTGCTCGCCGATCAGCATGCCGTAGTTGCGGCGGATGTAGTTGACGATCGCATCGTCGAACTTGTCGCCGCCCACGCGCACCGAGCCCTTGTACACGATGCCGCCGAGCGAGATCACGCCCACTTCGGTCGTGCCGCCGCCGATGTCGACCACCATCGAGCCGGTCGCGTCCGACACCGGCAGCCCCGCGCCGGTTGCCGCGGCCATCGGCTCCTCGATCAGATAGACCTGCGATGCGCCCGCGCTATGGGCGGCTTCCTTGATCGCGCGGCGCTCGACCTGGGTCGAACCGCACGGCACGCAGATGATGATGCGTGGCGACGGCGCGAACATCCGCGATTCGTGCGCCATCTGGATGAAGCGCTTGATCATCTGCTGGGTGATGTTGAAGTCGGCGATCACGCCGTCTTTCATCGGGCGGATCGCCTCGATGTTGCCCGGCACTTTGCCGAGCATCTGCTTTGCTTCCTTGCCGACGGCCAGAATGATCTTCTTGCCATTCGGGCCGCCTTCCTGGCGGATCGAAACCACCGAGGGTTCGTCGAGCACGATGCCTTTGCCACGCATGTAGATCAGCGTGTTGGACGTGCCGAGGTCGATGGCCAGGTCGTTGGAAAAATAGCCGCGCAGAAAACCGAACATGCAAATTCCTGTCTCTGTGAGGTCGGGCGCGTGAGCGCCGCTGGGGGAGTGCCGCGCCATGGCGCCAGGCGACCGGTTGACGGTCGGGAGAGAGGGAAGAATAACAGTTTCGGATGCGGCGGCAATGCCGGTGGCTGAGCTGGCGCAAAATCAGTCCTGCTTGGGCTTATCCGTGCGCTCGCCACGCGGGTGCACGAGCAGCCTCGCGGCTTCGCAGGAAGTGGACGACGCAGGCCGGGCTTGCGTACGGAGGCGCGAGCGGGCGAACGGACCGGCCCTGCGCAGGCACGCTCGCGCGGGTTCGCCGGCCACGGGCACGGCCGCTTCAGACCTCGGCGACGGTTGCTCAAGGCAGCGCGGCGGCGTGACGCGCAACGCGCCGGGCGGCCGAAGCCGCCCGCCGGCCGGTTCTTCACGGGATGCTGCGCGGACGAACATTACTGAATGGTAATCGTCGACCCGAGCGCCAGACGGTATGATTTCAGCGTCAACGCAAAGCGGAGTAACCAATGCGAATCCTGGTGATCGAGGACGAGCTGAAAACAGCGGCCTATCTGAAGAAAGGTCTGGAAGAATCCGGCTACGCGGTTGACGTCGCGAACGACGGCCCGCAGGGACTGCTGCTCGCCCAGGAGGAAGAGTACGACGTGATCGTGCTCGACGTGATGCTGCCGGGCATGGACGGCTGGAGCGTCGTCAGGAGCTTGCGCAGCACCCGCACCACGCCCGTGCTGTTCCTCACCGCGCGCGACGACGTCGACGACCGCGTGCGAGGGCTGGAGCTCGGCGCGGACGACTACCTCGTCAAGCCTTTTGCCTTCGTCGAATTGCTGGCGCGCGTGCGCACGCTTGGGCGCCGTGGGCCGCCGCGCGAAAGCGAGCTGATCAAGGTAGGTGATCTGGAAATGGACGTGAATCGCCGGCGCGTGAAACGGGGCGGCACGCGCATCGATCTGACGCCGCGTGAATTCTCGCTGCTGCAGCTGCTCGCGCGCCGCGAGGGTGAAGTGCTGAGCCGCACGCAGATCGCCTCCTATGTATGGGATATGAATTTCGACAGCGACACGAATGTCGTCGAAGTCGCGATCCGGCGTCTGCGCACCAAGATCGACGATAATTTCCCGGTCAAGCTGATTCACACCGTGCGCGGCGTCGGCTACGTGCTCGAAGTGAAGGACCTCGGCTGATGCGCGGCCGTTCGCTTGCCGCCACGCTCGCCTTTGCTTTTGGCGTCACCACGCTGGCGGTATTCGTGCTGGTCGGCAGTTTCCTGTACCTCGCGCTCGAAAAGCAGATCAAGGCGCAGGACAATCTCGACATCGTGCTGGCCGCGCGTCACGCACGGCGCCTCGCCGAAGAACTCGAATCGGCGCAGGGCATTCGCGAACACGGCGAGCGCCTTGCGAGCATCGTGCTCGGCAACGAGGCGATGTCGATGGAAGTGTTCGGCCCCGACGGCAACAAGGCGATCGACCACAACATCGCCGCTGCGCTCGCCGCGCCGGACGCGGCCAGCGGCGCGGCGAGCCTCGCCGCGCTGCCGCCGCTCGCGCGCGTGGCGGCCACCGCGCGCATTACCGAGGCCGACATCGGCGACTGGATCGGGCGCAATGGCGCCCCGATTCGCGGCATTCTCACCGATGTGCGGCTGCGCAACGGCGACACCGCGAGCGTGCTGGTGGCGCGCAACATGAGCGACCGCTGGCTGCTGCTGGACCGTTACCGCGACAAGCTCCAGATGGCGGGCGTGGCCGGCGTGCTGCTGGCGATGCTGCTCGGCTATGTGCTGATTCGCGTCGCGCTGCAGCCGCTGCGCGACATTGCGGCGAGCGCGGGCCTCGTCACGATCAACCGCCTCGATACGCGGGTCACCGTCGAGCGTGTGCCGAGTGAACTGGCGGCGCTGGTGGTGTCGTTCAATGCGATGCTCGAACGGGTCGAGCAGGGTTTTCAGAGGCTGTCGCGTTTCACGGCCGATCTCGCGCACGACATGCGCACGCCGCTCGGCAACATGCGCGGCGCCGCCGAGGTGGCGCTCGCCCGTCCGCGTTCGGTCGATGAATACGAGTCGCTGCTCGCGTCGAATCTCGAAGAGTGCGACCGTCTGTCGAGAATGATCGAGAACGTGCTGTTTCTCGCGCGCGCCGAGCATCCGCAGTTCGTCAAGCACATGCGCGAGTTCGACGCGGGGCAGGAACTGAGCCACATCGCCGACTACTTCGAAGGCATTGCCGAGGAGGCGGGCGTGCGCGTGCGGGTCGGCGGCGCAGCCAGCCTGACGGCGGATCTCGAACTGTTTCGCCGCGCGCTCGGCAATCTGCTCGCGAATGCGATCCGCTATACGCCGCCGGGCGGCGAGATCGCGCTGGACGTCGGCGAGTCGCCCGAGGCGGTGCGGGTCAGCGTGTCGAATCAGGGCACGCCGATCGCGGCCGAGCATCTCGAACGCATCTTCGACCGCTTCTATCGCGTCGATCCGTCACGCAGTTCGCTGCCCGCGGCAGACGTCTCGCAAGCGTCGACGGGATCGACGGGACTGGGCCTCGCCATCGTGCGCACCATCATGGAGTTGCATGGCGGCACGGTGCATGCGGAGAGCGATGCGCGCGGCACACGCTTCGTCCTGACTTTCAAACGGGCAGGGTGAACGCCCGAGGCCCAGGCGGGGCGCTCGGCAACGCTATCCATGCGCGGGCGTGTTCGCTGCGCCTGCCTGCCACGGTCCGCCCAACGCCTTCAGCAACAGCACACTCGATTCCAGTTGGCGCGCGGCGATCTGATCGGCGACGCGCTGATTCGTCAGCGCGATGGTCTGTGCGGTCACGACGTCGAGATAGCTCACGGCCCCCGCATTGAAGCGGTTCGTCGTGAGGCGCAGCGACAGATCCGCGGCCGTCGTGGCGCGCTGCTGGCTGGCGGCTTCGTCGGCGAGCGCGTGCAGCGCGGACAGGCTGTCCTCGACTTGCTGGAACGCCACCAGCACCGACTGGCGATAATCGGCGACCGCGCCGTCATATTGAGCGACGGCGCCGTGCAGGCTCGCGCGGCGCTTGCCGCCGTCGAACAGCGTACCGGCCAGTTGCGGGCCGAGTGACCAGAACAGACTGGGCGCGCTCAGCCATGGCGCGAAGAAGGTGCTCTCGAGGCCCACGCTCGCCGACAACACCAGGTCGGGGAAGAACGCCGCGTGCGCCACGCCGATCTGCGCATTCGCGGACGCCACACGCCGTTCGGCGGCGGCGATGTCAGGGCGGCGCTCCAGCAGCTGGGACGGCAAGCCCACGGGAATCGCCGGCGGCGCCGCGGCGGAGCCGTTCGGCGGCAGCGTGAAGCTCGAGGCCGGCTCGCCGGTCAGCGTGGCAATCGCATGCTGCATCTGCGCGCGCGTCACGTCGATATCGGTCGCCTGCGTGCGGGTGGCTTCGAGTTGCGTCGTGGCCTGGGCGACGGCGGAAGCATCGATCGCGCCGTTGTTCAGTTGCTGTTGCAGCAGCTTCAACGCGGCGGCGTAGGCGCTCACGCTGTCGTCGAGCAGTTTCTTCTGGGTATCGAGCGAGCGCAGCGCGAAATAGTCGACGGCGAGATCGGCGCTCATCGACAGGCGCACGCCTTCGAGGTCCGCTTCGCTGGCCTGGGCGTCGGCGTGGGCGCCGTTCACGCTGTCGCGGATGCGTCCGAACAGATCCGGTTCCCAACTCGCCGAGACGCCCGCCGCATAGTCGGGCACGGTCTTGCCCGCCAGCGATTTGCCTTCGACGTTCTGCGAGGTCCGCGACCGGTCCTGCGCGAGGCCGGCGGTAATCGTCGGAAAAAAACCGGCGCGCTGGTAGTCGACCAGCGAGCGCGCCTGCTGGAGCTGCGCGACCGCCTTGCGCACGGTCTGGTTCGACACGTCGATGCGCGCTTCGAGCTGGTTGAGAACCGGATCGTCGAAAGCGGTCCACCACGGACCGCGCGGCGCCGCGTCAGCCGGCGCGGCCTGCGTCCAGCCGGGCGCCGCGCCCGCATAGTGCGCGGGGACTTCGGCGGTGGGGCGCTGGTAAGGCGGCAGGGTCGAACAGGCGCCAAGCAGCGCGGAGCACAGCGCGGCGAGCAGCGTGGCGAACGGGGCGCGGCGCGGCAGCGGCCTTGCCGGAGAGCTTGAAAACATCGGCGATTCCTTTCTGTGACGGTGGCTCAGCTATGCATCGCCGGTGTGATCTGAACGACCTGGCCCGTGCTCAGCGAATCGCCGGGGTTGTCGATCACGCGATCGGTCGAGGCGAGCCCCGTCGTGATTTCCACATGCGTGCCGAAATCGCGGCCGATCTGCACGGTCTTCAGCACCGCCCGGCCGTTGCCGTCGACCACCGCTACCGTCACACCGCCGGGGCGGAACAACAGCGCGCTGACCGGCAGGTCGAGCGCGGGTCTCGTCGCCTGCAACTGCAGATGCACCTGCCCGTAGGCGCCGGGCATCAGCGCGCCATCCCGGTTGTCCACGTCGACTTCGACGCGCAGCGTGCGGCTCGACGGGTCGATCGCGCCGCTCGTGCGGGCCACCTTCGCGGGGATCTGGCGGCCCGGATACTGCTGGGTGCTCAGATACACGCCGATGCCGGGCGTGACGTAAGGCGCGTCGTTCTGCGGCACGTCGACGAACACGCGCAGCGTGCCGGTCTGCTGAATGTGGAACAGCTCGCCTGACGCGCCGGCCGTGCCGGGCGAGCCGCCCGCCGTCACCAGCGCGCCGACGTCGACGTTGCGCGCGGTGATCACGCCGTCGAACGGCGCGGTGACCTTTTCGTACGAAACCAGCTCGGCGAGATGCGCGACATTGGCCTGCGCCGACGCCAGCATCGCGCGGCGCGCTTCCATCTCGCTGACCTTGGTGTCGGCATCCTGCTGCGCGACCGACTGGGTTTGCAGCATCGCCTGCCAGCGCTGCGCGGTGGTCTTCGCGAAGTCGAAATTGGCCTGCGCGGTGGCGGCGTCGGCGCGGGCCTGGCGCAGTTGCGCGTCGAGCTCCGGCGCGTCGATCGTCGCGAGCGTCTGGCCGTTCTTCACCTGCGCGCCGAGGTCGGTGTTCCAGTGCGCGAGATAACCGCTCGTGCGGGCATAGATCGAGGCTTCCGCGAACGGCGTAATTGAACCGGGCAGCACGAGTTCACGGCTGGCCGGTGCGGCGCGCGGCGTGACGACGGAGACGCTGAGCACGCTTTGCGCGTCGGTCTGGCGAGTCAGCGCGGCGCTGGCATGCAGGCGCGGCACGATGCCGAGGAGCAGCAACGCGACGGCGAGGCCGGCGGGCACGAGCGGCCAGAGGCGGCGGCGCTGCCTCGCGTCAGGGGAAACAGTGGCGCTGGTGGCTGTGTCGCTGTCGGTCCCGGCGTGTTCGCGGTGATCGGCGCTCGCGGGTTCTACGGGCGAAGCGCTGCTTCTGTCGGACATGTGCGCGCGTGAGCCGCCGTCCGTCTGCGATGCTGACGCCGCCCCCCGATGCGGCTCGGCAGCGCGAGCCGCATCGGGGGGAGTGCCGGTTTCAGCGGCGTGCGCAGACTGGCTAGCCTGCTCGCCCAGTTCGGGCGGAAATGATGAGTCGTTCATGGGCCAGGTCCTGTCGGAATCAAAGAGTGTGGGCCGGCTCGCGGACTTGCTGGGCGGCGTTGCGCGCCGCGCGGCGCCGATCGAGCCACGCGTGCACGGTCCCGTAGACCACCGGGACGAACAGCAAGGTCGACAGCGTGCCGAGCGCGAGGCCGCCGATCACGGCGCGTCCGAGCGGCGCGTTCTGTTCGCCGCCGTCGCCGAGGCCGAGCGCCATCGGCAGCATGCCGATCAGCATCGCCAGCGCGGTCATCAGCACCGGACGGAAGCGGCTGAAACCGGCGTCGAGCGCGGCGCGCAGCGGCGGTGTGCCGCCGTGGTGCAATTCACGGGCGGTGTTGATGACGAGAATGCTATTGGCCGTGGCAATGCCGATGCACAGAATCGTGCCCGTGAGCGCCGGCACGCTCAGGCGAGTGCCGGTGCTGAACAGCATCCACGCGATGCCCGCGAGCGAACCCGGCAGACCGGTGACGATGATGAGCGGATCGAGCCACGACTGGAAATTGACGACCATCAGCAGATAGACGAGTGCGATCGCGAACAGCATGCCGCTTGCGAGGCCGGTGAACGAGTCGTGCATCGCCTGCACCTGGCCGCGCACCACGATCGACGCGCCCGGCGGCAACTGCGGCCTGATCTGGTCGACGAGCCGGGTCACGTCGGCCGCCACGCCGCCGAGATCGCGCCCTTGCGCCGACGCGAAAATATCGAGCACCGGCTGCACGTTGTAGTGCGACACCACGGCTTGCTGGGTGCCGCGCGTCAGCGTGCCGAGCGCGCCGAGCAGGTTCTGCGGTGCGGGGCCGGTCGCCGAGCCGGATGCGCCGCCTTGTGCGACCGGAATATTGGCGAGCGCCTGCAGCGAGTTCACGTCGTACTGCGGCATCATCGCCAGAAGTGGGTAGCTGACGCCGTTGCGCGGATCGAGCCAGAAGTTCGGCGAAGTCTGCGAACTGCCGGACAGCGCGATCAGCAGATTCTGCGAGACGTCGCGTTGCAGCAAACCGGCCTGAATCGCTCGCGTGCGGTCGACGTTGACGTTGATCGCGGGGGCGTCGCCCGGCTGCTGGATACGCGCGTCGACGAGACCGCGCACGCCGCGCAGTTGCGCGAGCAGTGTGTTGGCGACGGCGCGGTTCGCATTGAGCTTGTTGCCGACGATCTGGATATCGATCGGCGCGGGCAAGCCGAAGTTGAGAATCTGGCTGACGATGTCGGCGGGCAGGAACGCGAACGTGACGCCGGGGAAATCCTTCGTGAGCATCGTGCGCAGCGCCGCCACATACTGCGCGGTGGGCCGGTGTTTCGCCGCGAGCGTGATCATCACGTCGGCGTCTTCCGGGCCGATCGGGTCCGACGAGTCGTAGGTCAGATTGATGCCGCTCACCGGCACGCCGATGTTGTCCAGCATCGCGGCCAGTTCCTTCGGCGCAATCGTGTCACGCACGCGGGTTTCGACCTCGTCGGTGAGACGCGCGGTGTCTTCGATACGCGTGCCGGTCGGCGCCCGCAGATGCAGGCGGATCTCGCCGGTATCGACAGCAGGGAAGAAATCGCGGCCGGCGAACGGCACCAGCGCGAGCGAGCCGACGCACGCCAGCAGGAACACCGCAATGAAGCGACGCGGGCTCGCGATCGCCGCGCCGAGCGCGCCGCGATAGGCTTCGCGCAGCCGCTCGAAGCGTCGCTCGAACGCTGCCTGAAAGCGGATCAGACGCGCAATCGGGCCGTTGCCGTTGCCGCTGAGCGGCGCATGGCTGCGCGCGCGCATCAGATACATGGCGAGGGTCGGCACCAGCGTGCGCGAAAAGAAGTACGACGCGATCATCGCGAACACGACGGCTTCGGCGAGCGGCACGAACAGATAGCGCGCGACGCCGGAGAGCAGGAACATCGGCACGAACACGATGCAGATCGAGAGTGTCGAGACGAAGGTGGGCACGGCGATTTCGCCGGAGCCGTTCAGGATCGCGTCGTGCAGCGGCGCGCCGTTTTCCAGATGATGCGTGATGTTTTCGATCGCGACGGTGGCGTCGTCGACGAGAATGCCCACCGCGAGCGCAAGCCCGCCGAGCGTCATGATGTTGATGGTCTGGCCGAGCGCGGAAAGCGCGATCAGCGAAGTCAGCACCGCCAGCGGAATCGACACCGCGATGATGAGCGTGGCGCGCCAGCTGCCGAGAAACAGCAGGATCATCAGCGCGGTAAGCGCGGCGGCGATCAACGCCTCGCGCGCGACGCCCACTACGGCCGATTTCACGAACACCGACTGGTCCGAGAGCGCGGTGATGTGCAAGGCGCTCGGCAAGCCGGCCGCGATGTGCGGCAACAGCGATTTGACCTGCTGGATGATCGTCAGCGTCGAGGTATTGCCGGATTTTTCGACGGTCAGCAGCGCGGCGCGTTTGCCGTCGCTGCGTACGATGTTGGTCTGCGGCGCGTAGCCGTCGCGCACATGGGCGACGTCGCGCACGTACACCACGCCGCCCGCCACTGTTTTGATCGGCAGATCGTTGAGCGCGGCGACGGTGTCCGTGCTGCCGTTCATCTGCACGTTGTATTCCTTCGCGCCGATCTTCGCCGTGCCGCCCGGCAGGATGAGGTTCTGCGCGTTGATCGCGTTGACCACGTCGAGCGGTGCGAGGCCCTTGGCCTGCAGCGCGCGCGGGTCGATATCGACCATGATCTGCCGCACCTTGCCGCCGAACGGCAGCGGCACCGCCGCGCCTTGCACCGTCGCCAGCTGCGTGCGGATCGCGCTATTGCCCAGGTCGTAGAGCTGCTGCTCGGACAACGTGTCGCTGGACAGCCCGAGTTGCAGGATCGGCACCGTCGAGGCGTTGTACGTGATGATGTTCGGTGGCAGCGTGCCAGGCGGCAGCACGCGCAGAATCGACGCGGAATTGGACGCGGCCTCGGCAATCGCGCGATTGATATCCGCACCCGGATGAAAAAAGATCTTCACTACCGACACGCCATTGAGCGATTGCGATTCGATATGCTCGATATCTTCGACGTCGGAGGTGAGCGCGCGTTCGTAGTTCGACGTGATGCGGTTGGCCATGTCCTGCGCGGAAAAGCCGTTATACGTCCAGACGATGCTGACCACCGGGATATCGATGTTGGGGAAGATATCGGTCGGCGTGCGTAGTATCGCGAGCGGGCCGACCATAAAGATCAGCACGGCGAGTACCACGAAAGTGTAGGGGCGGCGCAGCGCGAGCCTGACGATCCACATATCGGATTCCTGAAAATGACAAAGGAGGCGCGCGTCGGGGCGGCGCTGCGATGAACGCGCGACGCGGCTTCGTGAGTCAGGAGTGTGGCGGCGGGGCGCTTACGCGCTGCGGTCGGCTAGATTACCGTTCTGTTATCTGACGGACCGAGGGGAGGGGCGAGGCGCGCGGCGGGCGAGCGCGGGCTCGCCATGGATAACAAAACGGTAATGTCCGGGTCAGTGCTCCGACAGCTGAAATAACAAGAATGGGAAGCGTGGTTCAGGCCACTTCCTTCTTGCCCCTACCCGGAGATTCATCATGAAACTGCTTACCGCTCTTGCCGTTGCCGCCCTCAGCCTGCCGTTCGGCGCGAATGCCTTTGCTCAAACCACCTCGTCGGGCTTGACGCGGGCCGACGTGATGGCGCAGTTGCAGCAGGCGCAAGCCGAAGGACTGGTCCCGACGCCGACCGGCGACTATCCGCCGTCGGCGGCGACGATTGCGCGAAACCGCGAAATTTACGCGATCCAGCACGGTACTGATCACACCGGCGCGCTCAGCACGGCAGACGCACCCGCCATGCAATCGCGCACGGCGTCGAATTGAGAACGGCTTCAGGCCGGATTGCTTGCGGGCGCGGCGGCCCAATCCACCGCCGCATCGAACAGGCTCGCGCCCGCCGCAGACAGATTGCCGAATGTGTCGTTGTTCAGAAAGAACATCACGCGCCGCGCGGGCGCCAGCGACTCATAGTCCATGGTCGCGCCTTTTTCGTACGCGAAAATCGCCGCTTTCTCCGGTTGACCGTACAGCGTCGCGATGATCGCCGCGCCGAGCCCGGGCTTGCCCCAACTCATCGCGGCCTGCCTGCCGTAGACATTCGTCACGCCCGCCGGCAAACCGGCGGCCATCGGATGCGGCGCATTGACGAGCCACAGGTAGCGCTCTTTTTGCGCTTCGCCGAAATCGACGTCGTGGCGTTTGCCGGTCATCGCGAAGTCGTCGAGCAGATCGTTTTCCCATGTGAGTAGCGGCCTGGCCAGATAGCGCCAGCCGCTCGCCACCAGTTTCGACGACACAGTCGACGAGATCAGCACCAGATCGGCGTCGCTCGCCGCTTCGGGCGGCTGTGCCTGATCGAGCATGCGAACGCCGTAACCGCGCGCGATGAGATGTGCGGCGATCTTCTGGTCGGCGCTCTGGTCCGGGCCGCTTTTTTTCTCACCTGTTTGCGCGTTTGCCTGCACGACCATCACCACCTTCCTGCCCGTGCCTGTGGCGTTCGATACCGCGTAGGCTGCGGGCGCGCCAAACGCCAACCCCGCACCGAGGCTCGCTGCCGCAGTGAGAAAAGTTCTGCGGTTCGCGCGCGGCGCGAGGGCGGGTTCATTGCGGTGCTTGTGAATTTTCATGGGCCTTCCTGTCTCGTTCAGGTGGATAGTGCGAACGGCGGCGCGTACCGCGCCCGTGCGGTTCAAAACTCGAGCGTCGACAGCAGCGACACCTGGCGCGCGTCGCCAATCGACACGAAGTACTTGTTCACGCTCGACGGGTAGTACGTCTTGTTGAACAGGTTCTTCACGTTGAGCTGGAAAGACAGATGACGGTTGCCGATTTTCGTGTCGTAGGTGGCGAACGCATCGGCGACCGTATAGGACGGCAGCGTGAAGCTGTTCGCCGAATCGCCCGGCCGCGCGCCGACGTAATGCGCGCCGGCGCCCACGCGCAACTGGTCGCCGCCGAGGACCGCGCCGAAGTCGTACACCGCCGCGAACGACGCCGTGTTCTGCGGCGCGTTCCACAAGCGGTTGCCGGCATAAAGCGGGTCTTCCGTGGTCTTCGCGTCGATATACGCGTAGCTCGCGATCACGCTCCAGTGCTCGCCGATCTGACCGGCGACGTCGAGTTCGACGCCGCGCGAGCGCGCCTTGCCGGCGGTGCGCCAGTCGGTCTGTTTGGTCGCATCGTTGTACTGCTGCACCAGCACGTTTTTCTTGTCGATGTTAAAGAGCGCGAGCGTGCCGGTCAGCCCGGCGGGCAGCGCCATTTTTGCGCCGAGCTCCCATGAGGTGGCCTGCTCGGGCTGCACCGACGAGCCGATCACCACGCCGGTGGAGAGCGGCGCGATCGTCGAGGTCGGCTTCAGCGACTGCGTATAGCTGCCGTACAGCGACACCGTGTCGGTCCATTTGTAGACCACGCCCGCGCGAGGCAGCCATCTCGTGCCGTTGATGTCGGTGTTGGCGACGAACGGCCGGCCCTTGCCCGCGACCTGGTTGTAGCTCAGAAAACGTGCGCCGCCGATCAGTATCCACTTGTCGGTCAGATGCAGACTGTCCTGGAAGAACAGCGAGCGGTCGTGCAGCGTGTCGGTCTGATCGCTGTCGCTCGCGGACACCGTGGTGGACGGACTCTCCAGGCCGTAGACCGGATCGAAATAGTTGAACGGATACTTCGTCGCCTGACGCAGCAGGTCGCGGCGATAGATGCGGCGATACTCGGCGTCGACGCCGACCTGCAGATCGTTACGCAATCCGGCGACGTTGAAATGGCCGTCCACATACGCGATCGCGTAACTATCCGTGCTCAGCGCGCCATGCGTCGCATCGTTGCTGCGCGACACGGCGCCTGTCGTGCTGTTGATGCCCTGCACGCGCAACTGGTTCGCGTCGTAGGTTTCGCGGTTGTAGCTGTAGCCGACATGCGCCTTCCAGTCGGCGTTGATCTGATGATCGACGCTGATTTGCGCGAGGTGCGATTCGCCGTCCATCTCGTTGAACGGCTCGTCGAGACGGCGGCGGCTCGGAATCGCGAGTGGCTCGTTGGTCTTCGGATCGAGCGCGGTGCCGCGGTCGAACGGATAGAGGAAGTTCCGGTATTCGTACGAGACCACCACCTGCGTATCGCGTCCATACCACGCGAGCGACGGCGCGACCAGCGTCTCGCGATGCTCGCCGAAATTGCGCCAGTACTGTTCGTTGGTTTGATCGACGACGAGCCGGTACGCGAGGCCCGAGTCGCCGATGGGCCCGGTCGTATCGAGCGTCGTCTCGGCGCCGTTACGGCCGTGCCCGTATGTCGAGCCGAGCACGGAGATCGCGTGATAAGGCGTGAGCAACGGCTGCTTGCTCACCACGTTGACGACGCCGCCGGGGTCCATGATCCCGTACAGCAGCGAAGTCGGGCCCTTGAGCACTTCGACGCTGTCGGCGGCCGCGTTCAGGCCGCGCCCCTGCACGAGCGGCATGCCGTTGTGCATGATCGAGCCGTCGCGATTGCCGCCGAAGCCGCGCTTGAGCAGCGTGTCCTGCGTGCCGGCGAGCGTATTGCCCTGCACGATGCCGCTCACGTTCGCGAGCGCGTCGTCCAGATTGCGCGGACGCTGGTCGCGCAGCACCTGTGACGGCACCACGGCGACGGCCTGCGCGGTGTCGAGTATCGGCGTGTCGGAGCGGGTCACGCCCGCTTCGGCGGGCGGGCGATAGCTGCCAGCTTGCACCAGCCGCGACGTCACGGCGACCGTGGGCAGGGTGGCGTCGCTCGCGCCGTCCGCGCCTGGCCGTTCCTGCTCGATGAGCGTGTAGCTGCCGTTCGACTGCTGGCGTGCGGCGAGGCCGGTGCCATGCAGAAGGTGGTCGAGCGCCTGTTGCACGCCGTACTCGCCGTGCAGGCCTTCGCTGTTGCGCCCGGCTGTCAGCTCAGCCGGGAACGACAGCAGCAGCCCGGCTTCGCGGCCGAAACGATTGAGCGCGCCCTCGAGCGGGCCGGCCGGAATGTCGTAGCGCTTGCGCGCCGGCGCTTCGGCGGCGGCGCGGGTGTCGGCCGAGGGTTCGGCGGCGAGCGCCGCGTTGGACGGCAGCCCCGCCGAGATCAGCGCGGCCGTTGCGATATGCCGCGCGAAGTGCGCCGCCGGCCGTGGGCGCAACACGCCACGGCCGGCGCCGGGCTTTAGATAATGTGCCCGGTTAAAAGG
>NZ_JAQQCJ010000012.1:0-234092 GCF_046030495.1 Paraburkholderia strydomiana | reverse complement strand
AAGCGCGGCTTTGCTTGTCTTCGCGTGGCGCCTGCATCTTCGCTGGCGCCGCGCGAAGGCGGAAGTTTCAACGACGCTCGCGCGTCATCGCTTCAATCCTCTCCCGCACCTTCGCCACGACCGGCGCCCAGTCGCCGACGCGCGGCTGTCGAACCAGCTCGATCGAATCGTACCAGGCCGTATGCGGCGATGCATCGCCCCAGAACCACGCGGAGACGTGATCGATCATCAAACAGGTCGGCACGCCGAGCGCCCCTGCCAGATGCGCGGGCCCGCTGTCGATCGTCACGACCAGATCCAGATTCGCCAGCAACGCGGCGACGTCGTCGAAGCCGGACTGAAAGTGACCGGTCATGTCGATCACGTCGAGACCCCTGGCTCGCCACTGCGCAGCCGTTTCGCCCCGCCCCGGCGACAACGCAAAATAACTCACGTCCGCCACGTTCAATAGCGGTTCAAGTCGCTCGACGGGCACCGAGCGCCGCATGTCGCGGATATGTTCGGGATTGCCGTTCCACACCACCCCGACTTTGAGATTGCCTCGCGTGGCCGCAAGTTGCGCGTCGACCCGCTCGCGCCATGTCCGCACATGCGCCGGATCGGCGCTCAGGTACGGCGCGCCCCACCCCGCTGCATCGACGATGCCGAGGCGCAGCGGCAAGCTCATCAGGCCGCAGTGGAAATCAGGCCGGGTGTCGAGACTCGTTTCGAGCGGCAGACCGGCGGGCAGTGTCCGCTCGAACAGATGACGCAGCGGCCCATCATGACCGAAGACCACCCGCCCGCCTTCGCACCGCGCCCGCTCGGCCAGCAGCGGCAGAAAGCGTACCGCCCACAGGCAGTCGCCATTGCCCTGCTCGCCGTAGACCACCAGCGTCTTACCGGCCAGCGATTCACCCTGCCAATACGCGCTGATCGCTGCGAGCGCATGCTGCGCGTTGTTCATGTCATCGGCGAACGCGATGCGCGACTCGTAATGCGCCCAACCATCGGCGAAACGGTCTGAGCGGATTTCGAATTCAGACAGATCGAACAACGCATGCGCGTTGTTCGGCGACAGCGCCAGCACTTGCCTGAGCAATGCCTCGGCTTCGGCGAAACGCGCCTGCTCCTTGATGCACAGCGCGAGCTTGTGAAGCGCCACCGGATTGGCGGGCACGACGCGCAGCGCTTCGCGCAGCAAGCGTTCGGCGGTGGCGAAGTCATCGCGCTGCTGCATGACGGCCGCACGCCACATCAGCGCGTTGGCGTCTTCGGGATGGTGCGAGAGCAGCAGTCCGGCCGCCGAGTCTAGCAGTGCCCAGTCGCGCACGATAAAGGCCATCTGCGCAATCATGGGAAGCAAAGTGGGTTCGCTCGAAGGATCGAGCCGGTAGGCGCGCACCAGAGCGGCGAGCGCCTCGTGCCGGCGGGCCTTGTCGCGGCCGGTGTGCTGCAGCAGCAGTTGGCCGAACGCGAAGCAGTCGCCGGCGGACGCATCCGGCGCGGCGGCACGCGCGCGCAGCGCGGCGAGCTGGCTATCCGCCAGCCCGGCGTTTGAATCGGCCATGGGGATAGCGCCGCGCGCTCAGCGGGTCAAAAGACGTTCGACGCGCGCCGGTTAAGGCGCGCTCGCCGCGATCTTCGGCGTGCTGACGGACACGTCGCCGCACTGCGCGCGATGGCGCAACGCGTGGTCGATCAGCACCAGCGCGAGCATCGATTCGGCGATCGGCGTGGCGCGAATGCCGACACACGGGTCATGCCGCCCGAACGTTTCGACGACTGCCGGCTGGCCCGCCTTGTCGATCGAACGGCGCGGCGTGCGAATGCTCGAGGTCGGCTTGATCGCGATCGACACCGTGATGTCCTGCCCGGTCGAAATACCGCCGAGCACACCGCCCGCGTGATTGCCGACGAAGCCCTCGGGCGTCAACTCGTCGCCATGCACCGAACCGCGTTGCGCGACGCTCGCGAAGCCCGCGCCGATCTCGACGCCCTTCACCGCGTTGATGCCCATCATCGCGTGCGCGATGTCGGCGTCGAGGCGGTCGAACAGCGGTTCGCCGAGCCCGACCGGCACGCCGGAGGCCACGACGTTGATGCGCGCGCCGATCGAATCGCCGTCCTTGCGCAGCGCGTCCATGTACGCTTCGAGCTGCGGCACGATGTCGGCGTTCGGCACGAAGAACGGGTTCTCGCGCACCTGCGCCCAGTCGACGAACGGCACGTCGATCTCGCCGAGCGCTGCCATATAACCACGAATCTCGGTACCGAATTTCTCGCGCAGCCACTTCTTCGCGACCGCGCCCGCCGCCACTGTGGGCGCCGTCAGGCGCGCCGACGAACGGCCGCCGCCGCGATAGTCGCGAATGCCGTACTTCTGCCAGTAGGTGTAGTCGGCGTGACCGGGGCGGAACGTGTCGGCGATGTTGCCGTAGTCCTTGCTGCGCTGATCGGTATTGCGGATCAGCAGCGCGATCGGCGCGCCGGTGGTCTGGCCTTCGAAGACGCCCGACAGGATCTCGACCTTGTCTTCTTCCTGGCGCTGCGTGACGTGGCGCGACGTACCGGGCTTGCGGCGGTCGAGTTCGAGCTGGATGTCGGCTTCGTTGAGCGCCATGCCCGGGGGGCAGCCATCGATCACGCAGCCGATAGCGGGGCCGTGCGATTCGCCGAAGGTCGTGACAGTGAAAAGCGTACCGAGCGTGTTGCCGGACATGGGCGTCGTCCAAAGAAATGCGGGGAAAGCGCTATTATGCCAGCCCCATCGCAGGGGGAACGGGTTGCGCGGCATGAGTGGACGATTGGCCAGGGCCAACTCAGCCGCAAGCTTGCGACGATTCGCGCGGGGCGTCGGCAAACGCGCCGCCGTGAGTGGGAATTTTCGTTTTGACTGTAGGGTGTGTCGTCAGAACGGCGGCGGAGGCGGTTTTGGCTGCAGCGCCGGCCACCATCCCGGCCCGCTACTTCCGCGCCCCGCGCAACTCCGTGACGATCTGCTGCAATTTCTCCGGCGTCGCCTGCGCCGGATCGATCGGCTCGCCCACCGCGAGGCTCAACCGGCTCATCACGCCCTTGCGGATCGGGCGTGGCCAGTGCGTGTCGTTGCCGCGAGAAAACACGCTACCCCACAGGCCGCGCAGCGCCATCGGTATGACCGGCGCAGGCGTGCGCCTGATGATCTCCATCACGCCATGGCGAAACGGATTCATCTCGCCGGTTCGTGTGAGCTTGCCTTCCGGAAAGATGCAAACCAGTTCGCCCTCGGCGAGCGCCTGCGCGCAACGTTCGTAGGCGCGCGGGAGCAGTTCCGGGTCCTGATGCGCCGGCGCGATCGGAATCGCTTTCGCATGACGAAACACCCAGCCCGCGAACGGCGACCTGAAGATTTGATGATCCATCACGAAGCGGATCGGCCGCGGACTCTCGGCCATGATGACTATCGCATCCACGAAGCTCACGTGGTTGCACACCAGCACCGCCGCGCCCTCGTCCGGAATCCGCTCGGCATGCACGAGGCGAATCCGGTAGAACGTATGCACCAGCATCCACGCGATGAAGCGCAACAGGAACTCCGGCACCAGCGAATAGATGTAGGTCGCGACGACGATGTTCAGCAGCGCGGTGACGAGGAAGATCGCCGGAATGCTGAAACCGGCCGAGGTCAGGCCCATCGCCATCAACGCCGACACGATCATGAACAGCGAGTTCAGGATGTTGTTCGCGGCGATGATGCGCGCCCGGTGGCTCGGCAGGCTGCGGCTCTGGATCAGCGCATAAAGCGGCACGCTGTAGAAGCCGCCGAACATCGCGAGCAGGAACAGATCGGCCAGCACGCGCCAATGCGCGAGCCGCCCGAGGAACTCGCCGACGCTCAGCAGGTGCCCGCCGGGCGGCAGCGCGTGGCTCGCGAAAAACAGATCGATCGCGAACACGCTCATGCCGATCGAGCCGAGCGGTACGAGACCGATTTCAATGCGCCGTTTCGACAGTTTTTCGCACAGCAGCGAGCCGATGCCGATGCCGATCGAAAACGTGCCGAGAAGCACGGTCACGACGTCCGGATTGGCGGAGAGCACATTCTTCGCGAAACTGAAGAACGACGACAGAAACGTCGCGCCGACGAACCACAGCCAGGAAATGCCCAGCAGGCTCAGGAACACGGTGCGGTTTTCGCGCGCCAGCTTGAGGTTGCGCCACGTCTCGCTAAACGGATTCCAGTTGATGCGCAGCTCGGGTTGCGGCGCGGCCGTGGCCGGCACGAAGCCCGACACGATGCGCCCCGCGAGCGCGATCGCGATGCACGCGGCGGCCAGCACCAGCGCGCCATGTTCGGCGAGCCCGGCGCCCGCGCCGCCGACGATCGTGCCGAGCAGGATCGCGACGAAGGTGCCCATCTCGACCATGCCGTTGCCGCCGACCAGCTCCGTCTTCGACAGATGCTGCGGCAGATACGAGTACTTGACGGGCCCGAACACGGTCGAATGGACGCCCATCAGAAACGTGCACAGGTACAGCAATGGCGCGCTATGCAGCCAGAACCCCGCGCCGCCGATCAGCATCACGACGATTTCGAAGCTCTTGACGAAGCGCGTGAGCATGGCCTTGTCGTACTTGTCGGCGATTTGCCCCGAAGTGGCCGAGAACAGCACGAACGGCAGAATGAAAATGGCCGCGATCAGAAACGCCGCACTGGCCGGATCGACGCCGGAAAAGCGCGCTGCCTGATAGGTGACGAGCGACGTGAAACCGATCTTGAACACGTTGTCGTTCATTGCGCCGAGGAACTGCGTCCAGAAGAACGGCGCGAAGCGGCGCTGCCTGAGCAGCCGGAACTGGGATTCGTGCGAGTCATGCGCACGGGAGGCGCGACGGGCGGCAGGTAACGGACGATCGCTCATGAAGTTCGGAGAACGGCCCAGAAGAGCAACAACAGAGAAAGCGCGGAGAACGGCGCCGGGCGCAGGCGGCTCATCACATCACGCGAAACACGGAACGGAACTGCGGTACAACCGGGCGCACAGGCACCCGCTTCTGGCGGGCCGCCCACGACGCGGCCGGACACAAAAAAGGCGCACGCTTTCGCGCGCGCCTTGCCCGCCTCTTCGCGCTCATGACAATGCTGGAGCGCGACGGTCAGTCACAGCGCATCAACGCGCCGGTTGCTGTTCCTGCTGTTCTTCCGGCCAGTCGCGGATATACGCCTTGAGCATGCGGTTTTCGAAGCCCTGCTCTTCGACCACCGCCTTCGCCACGTCGTAAAACGAAATGACGCCCATCAGCGTACGGCTTTCCATCACCGGCAAGTAGCGCACGTGATGTTCGAGCATCATGCGGCGGACCTCATTGACGTCGGTCTCGGGCGTGCAGGTGAGCGGATGGTCGTCCATCACCTTGCGGATCGTGGAGGTGCCGACGCTGCCGCCGTTCTTGCTCAGCGTCAGAATGATTTCGCGAAACGTCAGCATGCCGACGAGATCGCCATATTCCATCACGACCAGCGAGCCGATATCGTGGTCGGCCATCGCATTGACCGCGTCGTGCAGCATGGTATCCGGTGTGACCGTGAAAAGGGTGTTGCCTTTGACTTTGAGAATGTCGCTGACTCGCATGATCTGTCTCCGTGATACCCGCTAGCTGGCAATGCATGAATGATTTTCGATCCTAGCGGAAAGGCCCATAAAAGGAAAGCGGCCCGCCCACCAAGGATCAGCGGGCGTTCGCCATCTCGAATTCGTACCGCGCCGGGCGCGCGCATCGGGAAAACCGCGCTTGATGCGGATCATGCCGGTGATAGGATGGCCGCCACTTTCCCCTTTCGCGAGGCCGCTCGTGGCCCCGCCGCCCACGATGTCCGCCAACCGTTTCGACACGCTTGCGCTGCATGCCGGCGCCGCCCCCGATCCCGCTACCGGTGCGCGCGCCACGCCGATTTACCAGACTACCTCCTTTTCGTTCCGCGACTCGGACCACGCCGCGGCGCTCTTCAACATGGAGCGCGCCGGCCACGTCTATTCGCGCATCTCCAACCCGACGGTGGCCGTGTTCGAGGAGCGCGTGGCCGCGCTGGAAAACGGCGCGGGCGCGATCGGCACGGCGAGCGGCCAGGCGGCCCTGCATCTGGCGATCGTCACGCTGATGGGCGCGGGCTCGCACATCGTCGCCTCCAGCGCGCTGTACGGCGGCTCGCACAACCTGCTGCACTACACGCTGCGGCGCTTCGGCATCGAGACGACCTTCGTCAAACCAGGCGAGCTCGACGCGTGGCGCGCCGCGCTGCGCCCGAATACGCGGCTGCTGTTCGGCGAGACGCTCGGCAACCCCGGGCTCGACGTGCTCGACATCGCCGCCGTCGCGCAGATCGCGCACGAGCACCGCGTGCCGCTGCTGGTCGACTCGACCTTCACGACGCCCTATCTGCTCAAACCGTTCGAGCACGGCGCGGATTTCGTCTATCACTCGGCCACCAAATTCCTTGGCGGCCACGGCACGACGATCGGCGGCGTGCTGGTGGACGGCGGCACGTTCGACTTCGACGCGTCGGGGCGCTTTCCCGAATTCACCGAGCCGTACGAAGGTTTCCACGGCATGGTGTTCAGCGAGGAAAGCACGATCGCTCCGTTCCTGCTGCGCGCGCGCCGCGAAGGTCTGCGCGACTTCGGCGCGTGCCTGCATCCGCAAGCCGCGTGGCAACTGCTGCAAGGCATCGAGACATTGCCTTTGCGTATGGAACGGCACGTCGCCAATACGCGCCGCGTGGTCGAGTTCCTTGCCGCTCACGACGCGGTCGAAACGGTCGCTTATCCGGAGCTGCCGTCGCATCCCGACCATGCGCTCGCGCAGCGCCTGCTGCCGCGCGGCGCGGGCGCCGTGTTCAGCTTCAATCTGCGTGGCGACCGCGCGGCCGGGCGCAGTTTCATCGAAGCGCTGTCGCTGTTCTCGCATCTCGCGAATGTCGGCGACGCGCGCTCGCTGGTGATTCATCCCGCATCGACCACCCACTTTCGCATGGATGCCGCCGCGCTTGCCGCCGCCGGTATCGCCGAAGGCACGATCCGCCTGTCGATCGGCCTCGAAGATCCCGACGATCTGATCGACGACCTCAAGCGCGCGTTGAAGGCCGCGCAGAAATCGGGCGGCGCTGCGGTGGCCCGAAGCGGCGCGGCGACTGCATCCGCCGCAGACACCGCAACCGCAAAAACCCGCTCGCCAGCCCCCTCCGACACCGCCGCAAAACCCCGCCCGGAGTCCGCATGATCGTCACCGTTCAGGGCCAACCCGCTTACGCGTACACCGGTGGCAAACCACTCGACGCCGGCCTGCCTACAGCGGTGTTCATCCACGGCGCCGAGCACGACCACAGCGTATGGGCATTGCAAAGCCGCTACTTCGCGCACCACGGCTTCGGCGTGCTGGCGGTGGACCTGCCCGGCCACTGCCGCAGCAGCGGCCCCGCGCTCACCAGCGTGAGCGCGCTGGCCGACTGGCTCGCCGCACTGCTCGACGCCGCCGGTGTGCAGCGCGCATTCGTGGCCGGCCACAGCATGGGCTCGCTGATCGCGCTCGACTTCGCCGGCCGCTATCCGCAACGCGCGACGCATCTCGCGCTGCTCGCCACCGCGATGCCGATGGCCGTCTCCGGCGCATTGCTCGACGCCGCGCTGCATCGCGAGCCTGACGCGATCGGCATGGTCAACCAATGGTCGCATTCGACGCTCGCAGCCAAGCCCTCCTGCCCCGGCCCGGGCTTCTGGCTGCACGGCATGAATCAGCGCCTGATGGAGCGCGTTTCGGCGCGCGGCGAACCGCACCTTTTCCATACCGACTTCACCGCGTGCAACGACTACGCGGACGGTCTCGCCCGCGCCGCCCAGGTGCGCTGCGCGACGCGCCTGATCGTCGGCCGGCGCGATGCGATGACGCCGCCGCGCGCCGCCAAAGCGCTCGCCGACGCGCTTGCACAAGCGGGCGTGCCGGTCGACACCGTCACGCTCGACGCGGGCCACGCGTTGATGACCGAACAGCCCGACACCACGCTCGATGCGCTGTTCAGCTTCGCTTCCAGGCCGCCTCGCGAAGCCCGCTAGCGGCCGTGAGGCGTCGCGTAAACCGGCAAGTGAGTTAGCACGATACGCGTGCTGGAACAGCCGCGCCATCGTCCGAATGGCCAGGTTGCGCGCGGGGCCCGATAGCCGCACAATGGTTCAAGCCTGTCGCGTTGCGAACGCGTGCGAAGCATGGCGGCACGCGGCGAAACCACCCGGAGCGACGGGCATGACGGCGGCAAGCGTCCACATCGGAGGCCATCATGGCTCACACCGCGCATACCGATCACTTCGCGAGTTTCGCGGAGTTCTATCCGTACTATCTGAGCGAGCATCGCAATATGGTCTCGCGGCGGCTGCATTTCGTGGGATCGCTCGGCGTGATCGGCTGTCTGGCGATGGCGCTCGCCACCGGCGACTGGCTATGGCTGCCGGCAGCCATAATTTGCGGCTACGGGTTTGCCTGGGTCGGGCATTTTTTCTTCGAGAAGAACCGGCCGGCGACCTTCCGCCATCCGCTCTATAGCCTGATGGGCGACTGGGTGATGTTCAAGGACATTTGCGTCGGCAGGATTTCGCTTTAGCTGGGCAGCGGGTTGGCCAATGTGATTGGCGCGTCAGCGGGCATGCCGTGCCGCTTTCTTTGCCAGCCTGCCTCGATCACTTCACCGCTATTTCCAGCGCGCCTGGTGGCGCCATCATGCGAGCGCCGCCCGTTCGCGGGCGGCGCGCATTCGTCCCACATCCCGCGCCTTCAGGCATCAATCGCCCCGCATCGTGTCAAGCCGCCTGATGCGGCATCGACGGCGCGACGCGCTCGCTCTCCCCGGCACGAGCCGCTTTGGCCGCCGCGCGCGCCGCCAGCAAAGCGGCGAGCGTCACCTTCAGCTTGTCGTTGTCGAGCGAGGCCAGCAGCGTCGCGCCATCCACTCGCGTGGACTCCAGGTCGAGCTGGTACGCGAGCTCCGCGCGGTCGATCACGAACATGTCGAACAGGCGCTCGACCGTGACCTGCGCCGGGTTCGCCAGCAACAGGAAATGCGGACCGGCGTCGTCCTCCAGCCGCGCGATCCAGTCGATCTCCTCGAGCCGCTGCAGCAGGTAGAGCGTGATGTCCATATCGCGCCGAAGCATCCGCGCAAGTTCGGGCACCGTGTAGCCGCGCCCGCCCGCGTCGCGTGCTTCCGAGAGCCGCGCGAGCAGTTCGAGCGAATCGAACAGATTGCTGCCGTCGAAGGTGGGCCGGTGAAACTGGCCGATGCGAATTGCCGGCAACGCGGAGGCGATCATCGCGCCCGCGAGCGTGATGAACCAGCACAGGTACATCCACAAGAGGAACAGCGGCACGGCGGCGAACGCTCCGTACACGGCGGTGTAGGTCGGAATGCGGCGCACGTAATAGCCGAAACCGCGCTTGGCGAGCTCGAACGCGATCGCGGCGGTGACGCCGCCGATCACCGCGTCGCGCCATTCCACGCGGCAGTTCGGCAGATAGACGTAGAGAATCGTGAAGGCGAGCGCCGTCAGCGGCAGCGCGGCGCCCGCCAGCGCCCATTCGATGAGCGGCGTGATGCGCTGCGCCGCGCTGAAGGTCATCGACTGCGTGAACAGATACGAGGAGATCGACAGGCTCACGCCGATCAGAATGGGCCCAAGCGTGATGATCGCCCAGTAGACCAGAATGCGCTGCGCGATCGGCCGCGCCTTGCGCACCCGCCAGATCACGTTGAACGCGGATTCGACGGTCATCATGGTCATCACTGCCGTGAGAAACAGCAGGATCATGCCGATCGTGGTCAGCCCTTTCGCCTTCGACGCGAACTGGTTCAGATACTTGAAAATCTGACTGTTCAGTTGCGCGGGCATCAGGTGGTCCGCGAGGAAAAGCTGCAGCGAATCCTGGAACGAACTGAAAATCGGAAACGCGGTGAACAACGCGAACGCGACCGTGGCGAGCGGCACGAGCGCCAGCATCGCCGTGAACGTGAGACTGCCGGCCACCTGCGGAATCCGGTCTTCGCCGATGCGCTGCGCGGCAAAGCG
The DNA here is from genome assembly GCF_046030495.1 of Paraburkholderia strydomiana. Lineage (GTDB taxonomy): Bacteria > Pseudomonadota > Gammaproteobacteria > Burkholderiales > Burkholderiaceae > Paraburkholderia > Paraburkholderia strydomiana_A. Next base: position 224,022 of record NZ_JAQQCJ010000012.1, on the reverse strand, counting down.
CGCGAGTCGTTTGAGCGTGTCGAGATCGAAACGCACCCTGGACAACAAACCCATCTCCTTGCCTCTTGAACCGGTGCTTGGGGAAGCGCGCGCGGCACCTGGCCGAACGGCTATGAGTGGCCAGCAGAGCGGACCGAGCCCCTATAATACCCGTTCACCGATGAGGCCTATGAAAGACATTCTCGTGCTTTATTACAGCCGTCACGGCGCCACCCGCGAGCTCGCGCTGGCGATCGCGCACGGCGTCGACAGCGTCCCCGGCATGCAGGCGCGCGTGCGCACCGTGCCGGCGGTTTCCACCGTCTGCGAAGCGACGCAGCCGGACATTCCCGCCGAAGGACCGCCCTACGTCGAACTGCGAGATCTCGAAGAATGCGCCGGCCTCGCGCTCGGCTCGCCCACCCGCTTCGGCAACATGGCCGCGGCGCTCAAATACTTTCTCGACGGCACCACGCCGCAGTGGCTGGCGGGCGCCCTGTCCGGCAAGCCGGCCTGCGTGTTCACGTCCACCGGCAGTCTGCACGGCGGCCAGGAATCCACGCTGCTCAGCATGATGCTGCCGCTGCTCCACCACGGCATGCTGATCGTCGGCATCCCGTACACGGAGAGTGCGTTGAGCACGACCCAAACCGGCGGCACGCCGTACGGGGCGTCGCATTTCGCCCGCGCGGGCAGCGCCGCGCAAGGCATCTCCGCCGATGAGAAAACGCTCGCCATCGCACTCGGCGCACGCGTCGCGCGCACGGCGGCGTCCATGAGCGAAAGGCCGTGAGCGGGCCAGGGGTGACGTCCGGGATGAAGCATGAGTTGAAGCCTGGGTCGAATCCGGGCGGCGTGGTGTCGGCAGAGGCGGCGGCCCACCCAACCGACGACGCAACGGCCGCGTCCCTGCATTCCACCGCCCTGCCCGTAGCGTCCAAACCCGCTGCCGCGCTCGGCGCCATTGCCGCTTTGCTCGCGCTGATCGCGCTGGCCGTCGCATGGGAGTGGTGGCTCGCGCCATTGCGTCCCGGCGGCTCTGCGCTCGTGCTCAAGGCATTGCCGCTGCTGTGCGCGCTGCCTGGCGTATGGCGGCGCCGGCTTTACACCCTCCAGTGGGCGTCGATGCTTATCCTGCTGTATTTCGCCGAAGGCGTCGTACGGGGCTGGAGCGACCACGGGCTGAGCGCGCGCCTCGGCTGGTTGCAGGCCGCGCTCGCAGTGATATTTTTTGTTTGCGCGCTGACTTATGTCGCGCCGTTCAAGCGGGCGGCGAAGCGCGCTGCGAAGGAGGCAGCGAAGCAAGCCGCTGGCGATGCCCTTGAAAACCGGGTGAGCGATCGTGATGTCATCGAAGCAGCAACGCAGTCCGCAGCGTCGCCGGCAACACGCACAGCAGCGACACAGTCAGCCATGCATCCAGCAGCGCATGCCGCAGCGCCCCGCGTAGCCACCGCCGCGCCGCCCGATCCCGACAGCCACTCCAACCCGAGCCCCTGACGAAAAACCGGCAAGACCAAGACAAAAGCACTCGCTCCGTCCGATCTTTCCGCCCGAACGCCGACCGACCAACATGACCCAGACCGCTTTCCTCACCGCCTGCCGCGACGCCATCGGCGCCGCGCAAGTGCTGACCGATCCGCACGACACCGCCTCGTATCTCACCGACTGGCGCCGCCGCTACAGCGGCGCGGCCTGCGCGGTGCTCTGCCCGGCCACGCCCGCCGAAGTCGCGGCGCTGGTCCGGCTCGCCGTCGAGCATCGCATCGCGCTGGTGCCGCAAGGCGGCAACACGGGTCTGGCCGGCGGCGCCACGCCCGATGCGAGCGGCGCGCAGGCCGTCATCAGCTTGCGGCGTTTGAATCGCGTGCGCGATATCGATCCGCACAACAACACGATCACCGTCGAAGCCGGCGTCATCCTCGCCGACGTACAGCGGCACGCCGACGCGGCCGGCCGCCTGTTCCCGTTGAGCCTCGCCGCCGAAGGCAGCTGCACGATCGGCGGCAATCTCGCCACCAACGCGGGCGGCACTGGCGTCCTGCGCTACGGCAACACGCGCGAGCTCTGCCTCGGTCTCGAAGTGGTGACGCCGCAAGGCGAACTGTGGGACGGCCTGCGCGGACTGCGCAAGGACAACACCGGCTACGATCTGCGCGATCTGTTCATCGGCGCGGAGGGCACGCTCGGCATCATCACGGCGGCCGTGCTCAAGCTGCACCCGCAGCCGGCCGCGCGGGTCACCGCGCTCGCCGCTCTCGCCTCGCCGCACGCGGCGCTCGACTTTCTGTCGCTCACGCAGCGCGTCGCCGGGCCGCTTCTGACCGGCTTCGAACTGATGTCGGACTTCTGTCTGCGGCTCGTGGGCCGGCATTTCGAGCAGATGCGCTACCCGTTCGCCGAGCCGCACGCACAAGTCGTGCTGCTGGAACTGTCGGACAGCGAAAGCGAGGAGCACGCACGCGCGCTGTTCGAGCGTCTGATGGAAACCGCGCTCGACGAAGGTCTGGTGCAGGACGCGGTGGTCGCGGAAAACCTCGCGCAATCGCGCGCGTTCTGGAATCTGCGCGAACACATTCCGCTCGCCCAGGCCGAGGAAGGTCTGAACATCAAGCACGACATCGCGGCGCCGATTTCGCGCATCGGCGACTTCATCGAGACGACCGACGCGGCCGTCGCGCAGGCGGCGCCGGGGGCCCGCATGGTCACGTTCGGGCATCTCGGCGACGGCAACCTGCACTACAACGTGCAGGCGCCCGAGGGCGTCGACGCGAAGGCGTTTCTCAAGCAGTATCAGAGCCCGATCAACCAGATCGTCTACGACAGCGTGCACCGGCATCGCGGCAGCATCAGCGCGGAGCACGGGCTAGGCCAGCTCAAGGTCGACGAGGCCGCCCACTACAAGCAGGACGTCGAAGTGCAAATGATGCGCGCCGTCAAGCGCGCATTCGATCCGCTGAACCTGATGAACCCGGGCAAGGTGCTACGCTAAGCTAACGTCCGAAGCCTCCGTCTCCCATGCGGAGGCCTTTGCAGGAGCCGTTGCCGTGAAAATTCGAGTGCTGTCCGATCTGCATCTGGAAAACGACGAGCCCGAGCTGATTCCGCATGCGCAAGCGGATCTGATCGTGCTGGCCGGCGACATCCACAATCACGCGGCCGGCCCGCGCTGGGCCGCGCAAACCTTCGACGGCGCGACGCCCGTGGTCTACGTGCCCGGCAATCACGAGTACTACGACGGCGAGTTCGGCGCGCTCGAAAGCGCGCTCTACGACGCCGCCGCGCAGGTCGACAACGTCCGCGTGCTGAACAACGCCGCGCTGGTCGATCCCCAAGGCCGCTGGCGCGTGCTCGGCACGACTTTGTGGACCGACTTCGCGCTGTATGGCGCCGACCCCGACGCGCTTGCCGAAGCGATCGACGCATCGAGCCGGGTCATGCTCGACTTCCGCGGGCTGATCCAGATGAACTGGCCGCACGACACCCACGACGCCACCCGCGACTTCACGCCCGCCGACTCGCTCGCGCTGCACCGGCAGGCACGCGCATGGCTCGAAAGCGAGCTGGCGAAACCGTTCGGCGGCAAGACGATCGTCGTCACGCATCACGCGCCGCATCGGCTGAGTCTCGCCGAGCGCTACGCGCAGGACCGGGTGTCGGCGGGTTTCGTCAATCATTTGCCGGAGCTGGTGCGCGCGCCTGTCGCGCTGTGGATTCATGGACATACGCATACGTCGTTCGACTATGCGGTGGACGGCACGCGCGTCGTGTGTAACCCGCGCGGCTATTTCGACCGGCGCACGGGGCAGTGGGAAAACCCCCTGTTCGCCTGGGATAAGGTCGTCGAGATTTAGCGTTGTGCCTTGGGGCGGGTCTGGGTAGCGCGGCTGGAGCGCAGGCATTACGCTGTGGGCGGGTGGTTGTGTGGTCGTGGCTGACGGGCTGCGGCTGGTGACTTGTGACGGGGCTGTGGTCGCTGGTTATTGGCGACAGGTCACTGGCTGCTGGCCGAGCCGGCATAAGGCTGATGCTCCCAAAACAAGCCAGCAAAGCCGGCCCGATCCCCAACCGGCCAGGCCCAAATCGCGCCAACCCGCCACGCAGATCGTTCTCCGGAGGTCGCTCATGTGCGGTCGAATCAGCCAGTATCGCGATCCGCAGCGTTACGCCGGGCATCTCGGCCTGACCGATCCATTGATGCTCTTCGACGCCGCCGACCGCCGCCCAGGCTACAACCTGGCGCCCGGCACGCATCCGCTTGCGATCTATCCCGATCAAACGCTGCGCGCGATTCACTGGGGATACCGCCCGGACTGGGCGTGCGAACAGCATCTACCGCAGACGATCAATGCGCGCGCCGACACCGCGCCGACCGCGCGTTACTTCGAGCAATTGTGGAAAACCGGCCGCGTGCTGGTGCCGGCGGACGGCTGGTTCGAATGGCGTGTGGAAGCCGCGTCCACCGACAGCAGCCCGGACGACCCGGCGCAAGCGAACGCAAAAAGCCGCCAACCCTACTTCGTGCATCTGAAGAAAGACGAGCCGATGTATCTCGCCGCGTTGTCGAGCGTGCGCGGCGCCGAGCCGCAAACGGACGGGATGGGATTCGTGATCGTGACGGCCAGCGCCGACGCGGGTCTGATCGACGTGCACGACCGCCGCCCGCTCGCCTTCGCACCGGACGCGGCGCGCCGCTGGCTGGATCCGGCGTTGCGGTCCGACGAACTCGAGCAACTGGCGCGCACCGCCGGTTTGCCCGCCGGCCGCTTTCGCTGGCACCGTGTGAGTCACGAGGTGGACCGCACGCTCAACGACGAGCCGGGGTTGATCGAAGCGCTGCAATGACAGCGCAGGCGCGTCTCGCAAGAAACGAGACGCGAAAAACAACAAGCGAAGAACGACAAGCGGAACTCAGCAAGAGCAAGCCCGCTGGCCGCAACCTCGGTTACGACAACGCGGCGCGCTCAAGCGAAGCGCCGTGCTCAAGCTCAGCGGTCGCGCCGCTGTGCCCGCAGATCCGGGCGTTCAACCTTGATGGGAACCAGTTGCGGCTGCTGTTCGCGCAGGCGGCGCAACAGATCGCGCGATGCGGCGATCCCGATCAGTCCCAGCATGACGGCCACGCCGATCATCAGATGCGTATCCATGAATCCCTCGTCCTTCAGTTGTTGCGACGTGCCGAACGGCAGCGACCAGGCGCGTCCGGCTGAAGCGGCAGCGCGTGAACCACACGTTAGCAAATCGGCCGCGAACCGGAAGTAAGGAAATGTTGCGACGCCGCACGTGCGTATAACAGGCCGCCGTGCGCGATTAGCCCGCCGCGTCGAGAATCGCGCCCCAAAGGGCGGCGCACGACGGCGTAAACGGGCACAGACGGGCACAAACGGGCACAAACGGGCCCAAGCGCGCAAACCGGCGCCGCGCCGCGTCAGGAGCGCGCGAACTGGCGCAATTCTTCCTGATCCACCGCCAGCGTGGCCGGCAGTTCGTCGCGCAAAAACTCGACCCATGTGCGGATTTTCGCATCCAGATACTGCCTGGACGGATAGAGCGCATACAGATTCATTTCCTGCGACGTGTACTCCGGCAGCAGCCACACGAGTTCTCCGCTACGCAGACCGCCAATCGCCGAATAGATCGGAATCAGCCCGATGCCCATGCCCTGGCACACCGCGACTGCCATCGCCTCGGCGACGTTCACCTGAAACGTGGTCGAGCCGAGCGTGACCGTTTCCTCGCCGTTCGGACCGTCGAAGGTCCAACGGTCGGGCGGAAACACCGGCGTCACCATTTGCAGACAGGTATGGTTCGCGAGATCCGCGGGCGTTTGCGGCACGCCGCGCCGCTCCAGATAGGCCGGCGACGCGCACGCGATGCTGAACGCGCTACCGAGGCGCTGCGACACGAGCCCCGAATCCGGCAGACCGGTGGCGAGCGTCAGCGACACGTCGAAACCTTCGTCGAGCAGATCGGGCATGCGCTGCGCGAGCGTCAGCTCGATGTGCACGTCCGGATAGCGCGCCTGATAGCGGCCGACGGCCGGCACCACGTAGTGCTGGCCAAAGCTCGTCATCGCGTGAACCTTGAGTTTGCCTGACGGACGCGCATGCGCGTCGCTCGCCTCGGCTTCGGCCTGGTCCACGTAGGCGAGAATCTGCTCGCAGCGTTGCAGATAGCGCTCGCCCGCCTCGGTCAGCGCGATGCGGCGCGTGGTCCGGTTCAGAAGGCGAGTGCGCAGATGGGCTTCCAGATCGGAAACCGCGCGCGACGCGTAGGCCGTGGTCGTATTCAGATGCTGCGCGGCACCCGTGAAGCTACCCGCTTCGACGACCCGGACAAATACGCGCATGTTTTGAAGCGTATCCATACCTATTCCCTGTCGACCGGAGTTAGCGCTTTAGCACTTACCCCGATCCCATGCAACCTGGCCACAGCCGACCGGAGCCAGCCCTTCAGCACCTACCCCGCTCCCCTGCAACCCGTTGCAATCGACCCAAAGTCAGCGCTTTATCGCCAACTCCACTCCCTACAATCCAGTTGCGATTAATCGGAAGCGATTGTTACACGATTCGCAAAGGCGATTGTCTCATATGCCGTAAAAATGCCTTGCATCTTTACCGGTTATTCCCCAATCAATCAAAAAATATAATGACGCACAAGCTTCTATAGTCAATTTTGGAGGAAATCGTGCAGTCTCCGGTACCGAAAAGGGTCTCCGCTGCCGCGGTTCTTACGATCCTATTAACAATCGCCGGCTGCGCAAGTACCGGAGGCGTTGCGCCGCAAAACCGTGGCGTCGAGGCGTCCTCGCTCGACGCCGGCAACGCGATTCGCGCCGCTAACGCCGACGCCCAATGGCCGGCCGCCGACTGGTGGCGCGCCTATAACGACCCGCAGTTGAACCAGTGGATCGAAGCGGCGCAGACTGGCAACCCGAGCCTCGCGGCCGCCCAGGCGCGCGTGCGCGAAGCGATGTCGATGGCGGGCGTCGCCCGCTCGGCCTTGGCGCCGCAGGTCAACGGCAGTCTGTCGATCCAGCGTCAGAAGTGGGCCGACAACGTGTACTACGGCCCGGGCCCGCTCGCGGGCGAGCAATCGTGGAACAACACCGGCACGCTCGGCCTGTCGTATCACCTCGACCTCTGGGGCAAGGACAAGAACGCCGCCGAACGCGCGCTCGACGCAGCCCACGCCAGCGCCGCGGACGCGCGCGCCGCCCAGCTCGAACTGCAGGGCAACGTGGTGCGCACGTACATCGGGATGTCGCTCGACTACGCGCTGCTCGACATCGCCAGGGCCACCTTGCAGCAACAGCAGCAGATCGTGGACTTGGCCAACCGGCGCCTGAAAGGCGGCATCGGCACGCAGCTCGAAGTGAGCCAGGCCGAAACGCCGATGCCGGAATACGAGCGCCAGATCGACGAAATCGAAGAGAAGATCGCGCTCGGCCGCAATCAGCTCGCCGCGCTGGCCGGCAAGGGTCCGGGCGCGGGCGACACGATTCAGCGCCCGACGCTGTCGCTCGCCGCGCCGGCCGGTTTGCCGAGCGCGTTGCCGGCGGACCTGATCGGCCATCGGCCGGACGTGGTCGCGGCGCGCTGGACGGTGGCCGCGCAGGCGCGCGGCATCGACGTCGCCAAGGCCGACTTCTATCCGGACATCAACCTGCTGGCGTCGATCGGCGGCTATGCGGCCATGGGGCCGCTGTTCCAGTTCCTGAAGAGTCCGTCGCATAGCTGGAGCGCGGGTCCGGCACTGTCGCTGCCGATCTTCGACGGCGGCCGGCTGCGCTCGCAACTCGGCGCGGCGTCGGCGGGTTACGACGAGGCGGTGGAGCGCTATAACCAGTCGATCGTCGGCGCGCTGAAGGATATCTCCGATCAGGTGATCCGCATCCGCTCGCTCGCCACCCAGTCCGACGACGCCGACCGCTCGGTCGCGGCGGCGCGCAAGAACTACGATCTGTCGCGGGAAGGTTACAAGCGCGGCCTGACCGATTACCTGAACGTGCTGATCGCGCAGAACCAGTTGCTGCGCGCACAGGAAGGCGTCGCGAAGATCCAGGCCGAGCGCCTCGGCGCGCATGCGTCGCTCGTCACGGCATTGGGCGGTGGGCTCGACGAGCCCGCCAACGGTCCGACGGCGAGCGAAACGCTGCCGGCGCACGGCAAGGGTAAAGGCAACGCGTTGCCAGCGAACGGCGACGTCGCCGTGAAGCCGGCCAACGTTGCCGCGTCGGCGAGTCTCCCGGGCAGGGCCGACAACGATGCCACCAGCGGCGACAACGATGCCACCGGCAAGAGCAACGCCGCGACCGTCGCACGCAAGCCCGCAGCCAAACCGGCAAAAGGCTCCGCGTCGGCAGGCGTAGCCAGCCAGGCAACCGACCGTACGCGCACCGGCAACGTCGCCGCAACCGGCACGACCACGACCACGGCTGCGGCGGCCACCGCCCCGCGCGCCATCGCCGCAACGCCGGCGGCGGAGTAAGGAAGCCGGCCATGTCAGCGTCTCCCTCCTCCACCGCGCGCCCCGCGTCGTTCGCCGCGCTATGCTCGGCCGCCGCCGAATGGGCGCGCACCGACGGCCTCACGTGGGTCTACATGTTCAAGGCGCTCGCCGCGTGCTTTCTCGCGCTCGGCATTGCGATGAAGCTCGACCTGCCGCAGCCGCGCACCGCGATGACCACCGTGTTCATCGTGATGCAGCCGCAAAGCGGCATGGTGTTCGCAAAGAGCTTCTACCGGATCTGCGGCACGCTCGTCGGCCTCGTCGTGATGCTCGCGCTGCTCGGCCTGTTCGCGCAGCAGCCTGAGATGTTCATCGTGTCGACGGCGGTCTGGGTCGGCATCTGCACCGCGGGCGCAGCGCGCAACCGCAACTTCCGTTCGTACGGTTTCGTGCTGGCCGGCTATACCGCCGCGCTGATCGGCATACCCGCCTCGCAGCATCCGGACGGCGCGTTTCTGAGCGCGCTCACGCGAGTCGCCGAAGTCGTGATCGGCATCATCAGCGCGGGCGCGGTGAGCGGCCTCGTATTTCCGCAGTTCGCCGGCTTGCAGATGCGCGGCACCGTGCGCGCCCGTTTCTCGGCCTTCGTCGAATACGTGTCCGCGACGCTGGCCGGGCGCAACGACCGCGCGCAGATCGAAGCGACCAATGCGCGCTTCATCGCCGACATCGTCGGTTTCGAAGCGGCGCGCAGCGTGGCCGTGTTCGAAGGCCCCGATTCGCGGATGCGCGGCGGCCGTCTCGCGCGGCTGAACAGCGAGTTCATGACCGCATCGACGCGCTTTCACGCGCTGCATCAGCTGATGAACCGGCTGCGCGCGACCGGCACGAACGGCGCGCGCGACGCGATCGCCGCGCTCGATCCGTATTTCAAGGAGATCGCCCCGCTGCTCGCGAAGTCCGGCGCGCCGGTACTGAGCGCCGCCGATGCTGCGCACGCCGCCGCGCAACTCGACACCTACAAGGCCGAGTTGCCGAAGCGCGTGCGCGCGACGCGCGCCGAACTGGAAACGCATCCCGACGCGCCGCTGCTCGACTTCGACACAGGCGCCGAGCTGCTGTACCGCTTCATCGACGACCTGCATGCGTACGCGGCCACCTACGCTTCACTGGCGGTCGATACGCATGCGCGCGAACGCTGGATCGACCGCTACGAACCGAAGACGAACGCAATCGCCGCGGGTGTCGCGGGCCTGCGCGCGACCATCGTGATGATCGTGCTCGGCGCGTTCTGGATCGCGACCGCGTGGCCGAGCGGCTCGACGCTGACGCTCAACGCCGCGGCGGTGTGCGCGCTGGCGTCGTCGTCGCCGAATCCGAAACGCACCGCGTTCCAGATGGCGGGCGGCACGGTGGTCGCCACGCTGATGGGCATGATCGCGGTGTTCGGCGTGTTTCCGCACATCGACGGCTTTGTGATGCTGTGCGCGGCGCTCACGCCGTTCCTGCTGCTCGGCGTGTTCATGACCACGCGGCCGCTGCTGGCCGGCTACGGCGTCGGCTACTGCATTTTCTTCTGTTTCCTGGCCGGCCCGGACAACCTGATGCACTACGATCCGAGCGCCTTCATGAACGACTCGATGGCGCTGATCCTGTCGATGCTGGTGTCGTCGATCGCGTTCGCGGTGTTGCTGCCGCCGTCCACGCCGTGGCTGCGCAACCGCCTGCTGGTGGACCTGCGCCGTCAGGTGGTACTGGCGAGCCGCGCGGGTTTGCGCCGGGTGCGTTCGCGTTTCGAAAGCGGCGCGCGCGATCTGATGTTCCAGATCAATGCGCTCGCGCAAAATGAGCCCGAACTCAAACGCGACACGTTGCGCTGGCTGTTCTCGGTGCTCGAAGTGGGCAATGCGCTGATCGATCTGCGCCAGGAAGTCGCCGCACTGCCCGCCGACGCCCGCTACGCGCAATCGACGCCGTGGCGCATCTCGTTGCAGACGATGCGCGACGCGCTGAGCGCGCTGTTCGAGCGGCCGCGCGAGGCGCGCTTCGCGCACGCGCTCGCCAGCACGACCGATGCGATCGACCAGCTTCAGCAGGTGCTGGCCGGCTTCTCGCCGCCGCGCGAAGAGCGGCATCGGCTGCAACGCATTCTGAGTCAACTGCATTTCATCCGTACCGCGCTGCTCGATCCGCAATCACCGCTCGAACCGCTGACGAGCGGACGCGCCGGCGCGCCAGAAGGAGTTCTTCATGCCTCGTGATATCGCCATCCTCGATGCCTACATGCCGGCCATCGTGCTGCTGTTCATCGCGGGCGCCGCGCTTACCTGGGTGCTGGATCGCGTGATCGCCTATACGGGCCTGTATCGCGTGGTGTGGCATCCGTCCTTGTTCCGGGCCAGCCTGCTCGTGTGTGTGTGCGGCGTGCTGGGTCTCGCCGTTTATCGTTGATCAGAGTCGAAACATGACCATCCGAAATATCTTTGGCTTCGTCGCGACAGCCATTATTTTTATCGTCGCGATCCTGATTGGACGCGTGTTGTGGGTGCATTACATGGATGAACCCTGGACCCGCGACGGGCGCGTGCGCGCCGAGATCGTCAACGTCGCGCCGGACGTTTCCGGGGCGGTCGTCGATCTGCCGGTGAAGGACAACCAGCTGGTGAAAAAGGGCGACCTGCTGATGCAGATCGATCCGTCGCACTATCAGATCGCGGTCGAGCAGGCGCAAGCCGCGGTCGCCGCGCGCAAGGCCGAACTGCAGATGAAGCGCGACGACGCGCAGCGCCGCGCCGACATGGACGCGCTGGTGGTATCGAAGGAAAGCCGCGAAAACGCGACGCATACGGCGTCGGCCGCCGAGGCTTCGTATCAGCAGGCGCTCGCCGCGCTCGACGCCGCGAAGCTGAACCTGGCGCGCACGCGCGTGGTGTCGCCGGTCGATGGTTACGTGACCAACCTGAACGTGTTCCGCGGCGACTACGCGAGCGCCGGCAACGCGAAGCTCGCGATCGTCGACAGCCACTCGTTCTGGGTCTACGGCTACTTCGAGGAAACCAAGCTGCCGCACGTGCGCATCGGCGACAAGGCGGAAGTCCGGCTGATGAGCGGCGGCACGCTGCAAGGCCACGTCGAAAGCATTTCGCGCGGCATCTACGATCGCGACAATCCGCAAAGCCGCGAACTGCTCGCGGACGTGAATCCGACCTTCAACTGGGTGCGCCTCGCGCAGCGCGTGCCGGTGCGCGTGAAGATCGATTCGGTGCCCAACGACGTGATGCTGGCCGCAGGCATCACCTGCACGATCGTCGTGAAACCGGGCGACGCGAAGGCGAGTTGACGGCGGCGCAGCTGGCTGCACGACGAAGTGCGGTGCCGTGTGGTGCCGTGCCCTGCCGTGCGGTGCCGCACGGCGCACCCGCTGCGAATAATCGTGCCGTTGAGGGAGCGTCTATCCTGCACTCGCGCAGGGTAGACGCTCTGCAAACACCGTCAGCGCCACCCCATCCGCTTACAACCTGAACTTCCCCACCATCGCCTTCAGGCCGCGCGCCTGATCGTCCAGCGAGCGGGCCGCGGCCGTGGCCTGCTCCACCAGCGCGGCGTTCTGCTGCGTGCCCGAGTCCATCTGCGTGACCGCGAGGTTGATCTCCTCGATGCCGGCGCTCTGCTCGGACGAGGCCGCCGAGATCTCGCCCATGATGTCGGTCACGCGCTTCACCGCCTTGACCACTTCATCCATCGTCTGCCCGGCATCCTGAGCGAGCGTCGAGCCGTTGCTCACGCGTTCGACCGACGCGTTGATCAATCCTTTGATCTCCTTCGCGGCGGCGGCGCTGCGCTGCGCGAGGTTGCGCACCTCGGCCGCGACTACCGAAAACCCCCGTCCTTCCTCGCCCGCGCGGGCCGCCTCGACCGCCGCGTTCAACGCGAGAATGTTCGTCTGAAACGCGATCCCCTCGATCACGCCGATGATGTCGCCGATACTGCGCGCGCTCTCGTTGATGTCGTTCATCGTCGCGACCACGCGGCTCACCACCGCGCCGCCCTTCTCCGCGATCTCCGACGCGTTGTTCGCGAGCGTGCTCGCCTGCTTCGCGTTGTCCGCGTTCTGGCGCACCGTCGAGGTCAACTGCTCCATGCTGCTCGCGGTGCGCTCGAGCGCCATCGCCTGCTGCTCGGTGCGTTGCGACAGATCCAGGTTGCCCATCGAGATTTCGCCCGACGCGGTCGCAATCGCATCCGCGCTCGACGCGATGTCGGAGACCGTCGTCGCGAGTCCGCTTTGCATGTCGTGCAGCGCGTACAGCATGCTCGACGTGTCCTTGCGGCCGAGCGCGATCCGGTTCGACAGATCGCCCGCCGCGATCCGGCTGGCGATTTCCTTCGCATACGCGGGCTCGCCGCCGAGCTGGCCGGCCAGACGCCGCACCACCCACTCGCTGATGCCGAACGCGAGCGCGATCAGCCCGAGCGTCATCACCGCAATCATCACGAACGACGAGTGATAGATGAAGCCCGACGCGTCGATGGTCGCCTTCGCGGCGGTGCCGCGCTGCGCGACGAGTTCGTCGACGAGTTTTTCGAGCTTGCCGGTTTCGACCAGCAGTGACACGTCCTGCGTGCCGACCTGCCAGTTCATCTGCGACAGATCGAGCGGCTGCGCTTTCACGAGCGTCACGAAGTCGCGCAGATGGCCGCTCCATGTGGTGACGGCGGCGGCGAACGCCTTCTGCTGCCCGAGCGCCTTCGCGTCGGAACTGTCGACGTACTGCTGGAGCGTGGCGAGTTGCGCGTTCAGACCGGCGAGACCCTTGTCGATGTCGGCGCCGAGTTCGTCGCGCTCTTTCGCGGTGGTCGCGGTCAGCAGCATTTTTTGCGCGCGGCTTGCGCGCAGCATGTGGCCGCGCGCCTCTTCGGCTGCGCGGCTCGCGACGTGGCCCTGATCGTAGATGGATTGCGCGGACGCATTCAGACGGCCGATCTGCATCAGCGAAAACACGCCGATCAGCAGCGTGCCGATCAGCAGCACCGCGAACGCGACGCGCAGCGTCGCCTTCACCGACAAGCCGCTGACCTTCACGGCGCGCGAGCGGCCGCCCTGTTTATGCGACGGCGCCGTGCCTGCCGCCTGTCCTTGCGCCAAGAACCCCGCGCCCTGCTGCCCGCCTGGCAAAACTGCTTTCATATTCCCCGTCCCCACGTATCGTCCTGCCGGAAAGGTCGGTTCCGGCATTGCTGCCTATCTCTCCGGGTTGACGGCAGCAAGTCTGCGATCTTTAAGCCGCTCGCGCCTGCCGACCGCGTGTCGCCCGGTCCTTGACGCTCCGCCTCGTAAGCTTCGCGCCCGCGACGGTTTTATACACGGCCAAAAATCGCCAGGCCGCATTTATCAGACGGCTGAATCGCCACCGGCGTATGAGGACGCGCTCCGCCAGCGACAGACCGTTGACGCCCATTCATATGACCCCATGTCCGATTCGCGACAAAACTTGTCCTTACAATTCACTCAAGCCACATTAAACTTCGATCAACGACTGAAAACACCGGAAATCGCGTCGAAATGCCGCAGCAGACCACCCCAGAACGCGCGATCCGCCGGACTCCGCTGACGCCTTATTCGCCACCTTTGTTCTCTCTCATCTAGCGTATGGAAACGAGCCTCGACAAAAGCGCCCTCGCCGGCGCGCCACCCGCAAGCGGCACCCCTGCCGCGCAACCGGCCGCCAAGGTCCAGCGCACGGTGTATTCCGTGCTGGGTGCGATCAGCTTTTCGCACCTGCTCAACGACATGATCCAGTCGTTGATCCTCGCGATCTATCCGATGCTGAAAGACAACTTTTCGTTGTCATTCGGGCAGATCGGGCTGATCACGCTGACCTACCAGATCACCGCGTCGCTACTGCAGCCGCTCGTGGGCGCCTATACCGACAAGCATCCGAAGCCGTATTCGCTGCCCGTCGGCATGGGCTTCACGCTCGCGGGCCTGCTGCTGATGTCGGTCGCGCCGAGCTTCGGCGTGCTGCTGGTCGCGGCGGCGCTGGTCGGCTGCGGGTCGTCGGTGTTCCATCCGGAGTCGTCGCGGGTCGCGCGCATGGCCTCGGGCGGCCGTCACGGCCTCGCGCAGTCGCTGTTCCAGGTCGGCGGCAACGCGGGTTCGTCGCTCGGACCGCTGCTCGCCGCGCTGATCGTGATTCCGCACGGCCAGCGCAGCATCGCGTGGTTCTCGGCGGCGGCGCTCGTCGCGATCGTCGTGCTCACGCAGATCGGCCGCTGGTACAAACAGCATCCGTCAGTCAGGAAGGCGCGTAGCAACGTGGCGCACGCGACGCTGTCGCGCAACCAGGTGATGCTCGCGATGGGCGTGCTGATCCTGCTGGTGTTCTCGAAGTACTTCTACCTCGCGAGCATCAACAGCTATTTCACGTTCTATCTGATCGACAGGTTCCATCTGTCGGTGCAGGCCGCTCAGATTCATCTGTTCGTATTCCTCGCGGCGGTCGCGGCGGGCACGGTGATCGGCGGCCCGATCGGCGACAGGATCGGCCGCAAGTACGTGATCTGGGTGTCGATCCTCGGCGTCGCGCCGTTCACGCTGCTGCTGCCGTATGCGAACCTGTTCTGGACCGGCGTGCTGACGGTGATCATCGGCGTGGTGCTGGCCTCGGCATTCTCAGCGATCCTCGTCTACGCCCAGGAGTTGATCCCCGGCAAGGTGGGGATGGTCGCGGGCATGTTCTTCGGCTTCGCGTTCGGCCTCGGCGGCATCGGCGCGGCGGTCCTCGGGCAACTGGCCGACGCCACCAGCATCGCGTTCGTCTACAAGGTCTGCTCGTTCCTGCCGCTGATCGGCGTGCTGACGGTGCTGTTGCCGGATGTCGAGGGCAAGCGCGCGAAAGCCTGATGGGTTTGAGCGGGCGTTGCATCAGGGAAAAGGCGCTGCGGCGCCTTTTTCTTTTGGTTATGCGCGTGCGCCGCTCATGGTGAACCCGCGTTGTCCGCCGCACTGCGCGTACTCTATGCTTGTGCGATGCTCAGGCGGTGCCTGTGTGATGCCTGTGTGATGCCTGTGCAATCGCACACCCTGCTCCGCGCCGCGCAATACGGCCGTACGACCCGACCTCCGTTCACTTACGCAGCAGAAGGATCGCCGCAGATGACCAGCTATCGCGACTTCCACCGCCGTTCGATCGAGCACCCCGAGGCTTTCTGGCGCGACGAGGCGCAACGGATTCATTGGCACACGCCGTTCGACACCGTGCTCGACCGCTCGAATCCGCCGTTCGCGCGCTGGTTCGTCGGCGGTCGCACGAATCTCTGTCACAACGCGGTGGACCGGCATCTCGCCGAGCGCGCGCAGCAGAATGCGCTCGTGTACGTGTCGACCGAAACCGGTATCGAGCGGCGCTACACGTACGCCGAATTGCACGCGGAGATCAACCGCATGGCCGCGGTGATGCGCTCGCTCGGCGTGAAGCGCGGCGACGTCGTGCTGCTCTATCTGCCGATGATCCCCGAAGCGCTGTTCGCGATGCTTGCCTGCGCGCGCCTCGGTGCGATTCACTCGGTGGTGTTCGGCGGCTTCGCGGCACCGAACCTCGCGGCCCGCATCGACGACGCGAAGCCCGTGCTGATCGTCACCGCCGACGCCGGCGCGCGCGGCGGCAAGGTGATCGACTACGCGCCGCTGATCGACGAGGCGCTCGCGCGCGCGATGCACAAGACGCCGCACGTGCTGCTGATCGACCGGCAACTCGCGCCCGAACGCCTGAACGCTCACTACTTGACCGCATACGAGCCGTTGCGCGAACAGTTCTTCGACGCGCACGTGCAGTGCGAGTGGCTCGAATCGAACGAGCCTTCGTATGTGCTGTACACGTCCGGCACGACCGGCAAACCTAAGGGCGTGCAACGCGACGTGGGCGGCTATGCGGTGGCGCTGGCGGCGTCGATGGAACACATCTTCCAGGGCAAGCCCGGCGACACGATGTTCACCGCGTCGGACGTGGGCTGGGTGGTCGGCCATAGCTACATCGTCTACGCGCCGCTGATCGCGGGCCTGACCACCGTGATGTACGAAGGCACGCCGATTCGCCCCGACGGCGGTATCTGGTGGCGCCTCGTCGAGCAGCACAAAATCAATCTGATGTTCACCGCGCCGACTGCATTGCGCGTGCTCAAGCGGCAGGACCCTGCGCTGCTGAAGCAAGCCGATCTGTCAAGCCTGCGCACGCTGTTCCTCGCCGGCGAGCCGCTCGACGAGCCGACCGCCGCGTGGATCAGCGACGCGCTCGGCAAGCCGGTGATCGACAACTACTGGCAGACCGAGACCGGCTGGCCGATGCTGGCGATTCCGCGCGGGGTCGAAGCGCTGCCGACCAAGCTCGGCTCGCCGGGCGTGCCGTCGGCCGGGTTCGATCTCACGTTGCGCAACGAACTGACCGGCGAGCCCTGCCCGCCCGGCGCAAAAGGCGTGCTCACGCTCGGCTATCCGCTGCCGCCGGGCTGCATGTCGACGGTATGGGGCGACGACAGCCGCTTCATCGGCACCTACTGGTCGAGCATTCCGAACCAGCAGGTCTATTCGACTTTCGACTGGGGCGTGCAGGACGACGACGGCTACGTGACGATCCTGGGCCGCACCGACGACGTGATCAACGTCGCGGGCCACCGGCTCGGCACGCGCGAGATCGAGGAAGCGCTGTCGAGTCACGCGGCTGTCGCAGAAGTTGCGGTGGTCGGCGTGACGGATGCGCTGAAGGGTCAGGCGGCGATGGCTTTCGTGGTGCTGCGCGGCGCGCAGCCGTATGCGGATAGCAGCGAGCGCGCTCGCCTGGAAGCCGAACTCACGGCGACGGTCGAGCGCCAGCTTGGCGCGATTGCGCGGCCGGCGCGCGTGGTGGTGGTGTCGATGCTGCCGAAGACGCGCTCGGGCAAACTGCTGCGCCGCGCGATCGCGGCGCTCGCCGAAGGGCGCGAGCCGGGCGATCTGCCGACTATCGAAGACCCGGCGGCGTTGCAGCAGGTGCGGGAGGCGTTGGACGGAAAAGTGTGACGTGAGCAGGCGCGGTGCGCTTACCTCATCGCCCGCTTTCGAACCTCAGACCGCGGCGCCTCGCGTGTCGAGAAACCGCGTCAGGATCGCGTTCGAATACACCCCCGCGATTTCCGTCAAAAACGACACGAACGACGCCGGCGCATGATCGTCGGCGGTATCGGAGATCGTGCGCACGACCGCGCACGGCACGCCGTACTCATGGCAGACCTGCGCGATCGCCGCGCCTTCCATCTCGACGGCGAGCGCATCCGGCAACGCAGCGCGCAGCGCCTCGACGCCCGCCGCGCTGGCAACGAACTGATCGCCGCTGATGATCAAGCCGCGATGCACGCGCGGCTCGCGTGTGCCGAAGCGCGCCGCCGACGCCGCGCCCGCTTCCGCGACGAAGCGCTCGCAAGCCGCCGCGAGCTGCTCGGCCAGCGCGACATCGGCGGCAAAGCGCGAGACGCCCAGCAAAGGCACTTCGAAGCGCGGAAACAGCGGCGAGGCATCGAGGTCGTGCTGCAACAGCGCTTCGGCGACGACGATGTCACCGACCCGCACCTCGGCGCCCACCCCGCCCGCGACGCCGGTGAACACGACCGCTTCGACGTCGAACGCATGAATCAGCGCACTCACCGTTGCGGCCGCCGCGACCTTGCCCACACGCGCCAGCGTCACGACGCACGGCGCGCCGTGGACGGTGCCGAGGTGATAGTCGCGCTGACCGTGCGTGATCGTGCGCACGCCGGACTCGGCGCGCATCGCTTCGATGAGATCGCCGAGTTCCTGCGGTAATGCCGCCAGAATCCCCAGTGGACGATGCGAATGCGGCGCGCCGCCGCTACCCAAAGCGCCGCTCATTCGACCGCCTGCAGTTTCGCGACCGCCAGCGCGAGCCACTTCTCGCCATGCCGCTTGAACTTGACTTGCGCCTTCGCGTCGGTGCCGCCGCCTTCGAGGGCGGTAATCGTGCCTTCGCCGAACTTGGTGTGGAATACCTGTTGCCCGACGCGAAAGCCCGTCTCGGCCGCGCGCTGCTCGTTCGCGAAGGACGGCAACGGCGCCGGCGTCGACGATGCGGGCCCCGTATAACCGGGCCGCGCAAACCAGTCGCGCCCATAACCCGCGTTATCCGAGCGGCCGCCCCAACGCGCGCCCGCCTCGACCTTCGGCGTGAGCCACTTGAGCGTTTCCTGTGGCAGCTCGTCGAAGAAGCGCGAACGGATGTTGTAGCGCGTCTGGCCGTGCAGCATCCGGCTCTGCGCGAACGACAGATACAAACGCTCCTTCGCCCGCGTGATCGCCACGTACATCAGGCGACGCTCTTCCTCCAGACCGTCCGATTCCATCGCGCTGTTCTCGTGCGGGAACAACCCCTCTTCGAGACCGGTGATGAACACCGCCGTGAATTCGAGCCCCTTGGCCGCGTGCACCGTCATCAATTGCACCGCTTCCTGGCCGGCTTGCGCCTGGTTGTCGCCCGCTTCGAGCGATGCGTGCGACAGGAAACCGGCGAGCGGCGTCATCGTGTCCGGGTTTTGCGCCGGATCGGCGATGCCGGGTGCGTCCAGCACGACCGTATTCGGATCGTCGGTGGCGACCGCCAGTTCGGGCGCGGCGCTCGCGCCGGGGCGCAGCGGAATCGAGCGCGCCGGCGTGTCCATCCCGTAGCCCTCTTCGCTGACGAACGCGGCGGCCGCGTTGACCAGTTCCTGCAAGTTCTCCAGCCGGTCCTGGCCTTCACGCTCGTTCTGATAGAAGTCCGCGAGGCCGCTTGCGCGGACCACGTATTCGACCGTTTCCGGCAGGCTCATCCGTTCCGTTTCCGCGCGCATCTTGCCGACCAGATTCGCGAACGCCGCGAGACTCGACCCCGCCTTGCCCGCGACGTAGGGAATCGCCGCGGCCATCGAGCAGTTGTACAGACGTGCCGCGTCGGCCAGCTGCTCGATCGAACGCGCGCCGATGCCGCGCGTCGGGAAATTGACGACGCGCGCGAACGCGGTGTCGTCGTTCGGATTGTCGATCAGACGCAGGTACGCGAGCGCGTGCTTGACTTCCTGACGCTCGAAAAAGCGCAAGCCCCCGTACACGCGATACGCGATGCCCGCATTGACGAGCGTATGTTCGATCGTGCGCGACTGCGCGTTGCTGCGGTAGAGAATCGCGATTTCGCTACGCGACGTGCCAGTGCTGATCAGCGCCTTGATTTCCTCGACGATCCAGCCGGCTTCCTGCGAATCGGTCGCGGACTCGTAGACGCGCACCGGTTCGCCGTGGCCGGCATCCGTGCGCAGATTCTTGCCGAGGCGCCGCGAGTTGTTGGCGATCAGCTGATTGGCGGCGTCGAGAATGTGGCCGTGCGAGCGGTAGTTCTGTTCGAGCTTGATGAGATGACGCACGCTGAACTCGTGCTCGAAGTCGCGCATGTTGCCGACGTTCGCGCCGCGGAACGCATAGATCGACTGGTCATCGTCGCCGACCGCGAAGATCGAGTTGGTCTGACCCGCCAGCAGCTTGAGCCACGCGTATTGCAGCTTGTTGGTGTCCTGAAACTCGTCGACGAGGATGTGCCTGAAGCGCGCCTGATAGTGCGCGCGCAACGGCGGATTGTGCGCGAGCAGTTCGTAGCAGCGCAGCAGCAGCTCCGGAAAGTCGACCACGCCTTCACGCTGGCATTGCTGGTCGTAGGCTTCGTATAGCTCGACGAACTTGCGGTTGAAGTTGTCGGTGGCGTCGACGTCTTTCGGCCGCAGCCCCTGTTCCTTCGCGTTGTTGATGAAGTACTGGAGGTTTTTCGCGGGGTACTTTTCATCGTCGATGTTGAGGCCCTTCATCAGACGCTTGAGCGCGGACAACTGGTCGGCGGTGTCGAGAATCTGGAAGGTGGCCGGCAGCCCCGCGTCGCGATGATGCGCGCGCAGCATGCGATTGCACAGGCCGTGGAAAGTGCCGATCCACATGCCGCGCGTGTCGATCGGCAGAAGCGCCGACAGCCGCGACATCATTTCGCGGGCGGCCTTGTTGGTGAAGGTCACCGCCAGAATCGTGGCGGGCGACGCGAGACCGTGCTGGATGAGCCACGCGATACGCGTGATCAGAACGCGGGTTTTACCACTGCCCGCACCGGCGAGAATCAGCGCGGGCTCGTTGGGAAGCGTGACGGCGGCGTGTTGTTCGGGGTTGAGATTGGCTAGCAGATCGGGCATTTTTTTGGAGGGGCGGCAGTTCGTGCGTCATTATATGCCCCGGCGGGGGTTGGGTTTTTTTGGGTTTTTTTGGGTTTGTTGGGCTTTTTTGGGTTGTGTTTTTGGGGTTTTGGCCTTTTCTTGAGGTCGCGGTGGTCCATTAGTGCCGCCCCGCACAGGGAAATTTATGAAAAATGTTTGCAGGCCACGCAAAGCCTTATCAGCAAAGGTTTTGCGCGATATGAGGGCATGCAAACAGAACCTTTTTATTTGCGTTCAGGACAATCGGCGGACAATCTTCGCGCGTTTTTCGCGCGACCCCGAGAACGGTCCTCAGACGGCCTGCGACCGCCGAACCTTGGCATATAGGTCCGGCGTGCTGCCAGCGCCACCTCGCGCGGGGATTCGAGCCGCAGCGCTATCGGCGATGCAATCGCTGCCCCGCCGATGGCATCACGACTCGGGTAGATTTACCCGAAGTACCGGCCTGAGAGTTTGTGGACAAGCGGACATCGCGTTTCGAATGCTGAATCAGTCGTCGGGATGGTCTTCAAATACCGGAGAACCAAGATCGAGGGTAATCAGGTAGCGCTCGTCGTCTGGTCGGTCGTCAGTCCGAAAGCATCGGATATTGAGCGAAACCTGATATTTCTCGTCGGCCTGCCATCGTGTCGTTGGTGCGTTGCATGCTCGAATTGCACTACGCGTCGCCTGAGTGTCTTCGATGGGACGATTGGTCGAAGAGTGAAACGGTTTCCACCCACCCCGTCTGAATTGGTCTGTAGGTCCGTGAGGATAGCCATTGATTCGTCAAGCGGCAGCGTTTCAACCTGTGGTGACAGCACAAGAGATCCGACGTTGCCGTTCTTGTCATACTGAACCATGAAAAACTTCGCTGCCGGCGTTACGAAGCCATAACGTGAATCAACAAATCGGAGTTTTGCAGGGCGTATCAGTACGCCGGCCCAGCTTGTATCAGGTTCAACCGGCGGTAACGTCGAGTGCGATTGCTTGCGCACCTGCTCGTACGGCTCACCGAGCGTCAGCACGACTTCATCGACAGGCCTTGTCATCGCGTAGATACTCCATGCGATTGCGCAGCCAATCAATGCGCATGACAGATACCCGAGCCGTCTGATATTCCGACGCTGCATGATTACCTCGAATGCGCGATTAGATAGAGGGAGTTTTCAACGTCGTATTTATCTGTCGGATGATGCAGTAGCTCGTTGAATCGCTGTGCGGCGCGCAAAACAAATGCCATGCGCTGTTGCGGATCGGCAAGATTCGCAAGAGGCTGCTTGCTGAATAGTTCACTTTTTTGTGCGTTCGCTCCTGACACGGTGCACTGATTCGCCAGTGCGAGCTGGATCTCGCGTGCTGAGCCAGTTGGGATATTCAGCGCCCACGCGAACTGGTTGGCGCGCATCAGTAGCGCGAATGTCGGATCGTTGTACATGGCCGGTTACAAGATGTTGATTTGCTCGTGTATCGCGAGATCTCCGACGCCGTCTTCGGTGCGACCACTATCAATTGCGGAAAAGGCATTCAATGTCTGCGGCCGCTCCTCAGCGAACGGGACACTGTTCCCAATCGGTCACGTGACAGAGCCGCGCAAGAGCTTTCGCTCTGGCAGGCATCTTTTGAACCGCTCCAGCCCAAACTGCCTGTAGAACATGTGCAGCGGCCAAACGTCCAGAAACAGCGACGTGTTGCCTTTTGCCAGCATCTGATAGACCTTGCAGCACCCGCGGCAGACTGGGCCCCGTAGGCCATCATCCATGCAGCAGGGCCAAC
The DNA here is from genome assembly GCF_046030495.1 of Paraburkholderia strydomiana. Lineage (GTDB taxonomy): Bacteria > Pseudomonadota > Gammaproteobacteria > Burkholderiales > Burkholderiaceae > Paraburkholderia > Paraburkholderia strydomiana_A. The sequence continues at coordinate 201,567 of NZ_JAQQCJ010000012.1, read as the reverse complement.
ACTCGTTACCTTGCACAGATTGGCGGCACTGTCCGAAGCCGATTTGCCGATCATCTCGGCGGCATTGAGCAGGCCGCAGCCGACCTGCTTGGATGCAAATGCAGCGAGTCCCGCCCACTGGAAGCGGTGATCGTCCAGCCACAATTGTGCATAGGCCGCATTGATACGCCGGTTGCGTGCGATCGGATCGTCAACGGCTACGATGGCCTCGGCCTTCTTCTGATAGAAGCACCAGCAGTCGATACAGTCCTGCTTGTCGTCTTCGGCGCGTTTTTTGCTGCGGCCTCTTCCTCTTTCCAGTTCGGGTAACAGACTGGACACCTTAGGTTGTCGCACTTTTGCATGAAACTTACTCGCCGCTATTCATTTTCTTTTCATCATACATTGCGACATTCGTTTGCGGCGCACGCACAGATATAGGGGCTAGCCGCATCGACTTTTGAGCGGCCATTTTCAGCGGGGTGAATCTAGCAGATTGCAGGCGACCCATGTTTTTGGGATACGGTTCTATGCCTCGCGAATATTGCGATCAGCGGCGGCCCTGCCGGTAGGGGGATGGAAACGAAAAAAAATCGTTCGGCTGGAAACCCCGCAGAAGAGTCTTTTTTTTCGGCGCAGCCGACGATCAGGGGGTCAATTTTTGCCTGCGCACGCTGCGCGCACCCCGACGCTAACGTGCGTTGATCCGGCGACGCAAACGGCGCGCGACATTGCGCTGTTCATCGCGGACGGCTTCGTCGTAGGCATCGAGCGAATCGCGAAGGCACTGTTCTTCTTCTGGCATCAGGTAGCGGTCGCCGTCCGGTTCCGGCTCGCGCTGCTTTTTCACGGTCCTCATCGGATGCGCGTCGATGATTTCCATTTCGACGGCGCGCGAGAATGCGCCGCGCAATGCGTTGATGTAGCGGTTGCAGGTGCCAGGCTTGCGACCCGCTCGCAGGCGTTCACTGCGCCACTTCTCAACGTCCCACGCCGTGATCGCGCTCAGGTCGCGATCAAGCAGATGCGCGAAGCCTGACTTCGAGCGGATCAGGTCGCTGTTTTTCGTACCGGTGCGCCATGCGTGCGAAGGTGGTCGTCGTAGTGATCGACAAGGAAGGCGCGCAAGTTAATCGTGCCGACCTTTTTCTGAGCAGCAGTGCGCGCCTCGGACTTCGCCAGTAGGACGGCGAGCGTGTCGCCGTTGCGGTCAGTCAGCGCGCCGCGCGCCTTCGCTGCATCGCGCGCCGCTCCCGGGTCGATGTCCGGCCAGCGGCCGACCGTGACGCGTTTCGGCTTGCCGGTCGCGTCCTGATAGCGGTAGGTGTAGGAGACCGTGCCGTTCGACGCGACGCGCACGGCGAAGCCTCGCAGGATGTTGCAGGCGTATTCCCGTGGAAGGGTCCGGTCGAGCGTGCGCATGAACGCACGGTCGAGCCTGAATTTCGGGTGGTTGGCCATTGCGTTTTTTCCCTTGGACAATTTCAGGACAATTCACGCCGTGAACACAGGTGAACCAGGCGAGGCACTATAAACGCTAAACCGTTGATTTATAAAGAATTTGTGTGTTAAATGGCACATCACAACACGTCATGAACAAGAGAAATTACCCCCGCAGGGGCAACACTAATAGACCACCGCGAAATCAAGGAAAGGCCAACCAGGAAAAGGCCCAAACCCCCAAACCCCCACCCCCACCACGCCACGCGCAAAAATCCCCGCCCGCCCCGCGCCGCTTATAATCGAGCATTCTTTGCATCCACCAGCCGATCGACACATGAGCGAGACCCCGAGCGACACCACCTCAACGCTTGCCAAAAGCTTCGAGCCCCACACCATCGAAGCCCACTGGGGCCCCGAATGGGAAAAGCGCGACTACGCCGCGCCCTCCTTCGACGAAAACCGCAAGGATTTCTCGATTCAACTGCCGCCGCCGAACGTCACCGGCACCCTGCACATGGGCCATGCGTTCAACCAGACCATCATGGACGGCCTCACCCGCTATCACCGCATGCTCGGCGAAAACACGCTGTGGGTGCCGGGCACGGACCACGCGGGGATCGCCACGCAGATCGTCGTCGAGCGTCAACTGGACGCCACGGGCGTGTCGCGCCACGACCTCGGCCGCGAGAAATTCGTCGAACGCGTGTGGGAATGGAAGCAGCAGTCCGGCTCGACCATCACGAATCAAGTGCGTCGCCTGGGCGCGTCGATCGACTGGTCGCGCGAATACTTCACGATGGACGACAAGATGTCGGCCGCCGTGCGCGACGTGTTCGTGCGCCTGTATGAACAGGGCCTGATCTATCGCGGCAAGCGTCTCGTCAACTGGGACCCGGTGCTGCTCACCGCCGTGTCCGATCTCGAAGTGGTCAGCGAGGAAGAAAACGGCCACCTGTGGCACATCCAGTACCCGCTCACCGACGGCTCGGGTCATCTGACGGTCGCCACCACGCGTCCGGAAACCATGCTCGGCGACACCGCCGTGATGGTGCATCCGGAAGACGAGCGCTACGCGCAGCTGATCGGCAGGACGGTCACGCTGCCGCTGTCGGGCCGCGAAGTGCCGATCATCGCCGACGACTACGTCGACCGCGAGTTCGGCACGGGCGTCGTAAAGGTCACGCCCGCGCACGACTTCAACGACTATCAGGTCGGCCTGCGCCACAAGCTGCCGATGATCGAAATCCTCACGCTCGACGCGAAGATCAACGACAACGCGCCGGAAAAATACCGCGGCCTCGATCGTTTCGACGCCCGCAAGCAGGTGGTCGCCGACCTCGAAGCGCTCGGCGCGCTCGAATCGGTCAAGCCGCACAAGCTGATGGTGCCGCGCGGCGACCGCACCGGCGTCGTGATCGAGCCGATGCTGACGGACCAGTGGTTCGTCGCAATGAGCAAGCCGGCGCCGGAAGGCACCTTCAATCCGGGCAAATCGATCGCCGAGACCGCGCTGGACGTGGTCCGCAGCGGCGAGATCAAGTTCGTGCCGGAAAACTGGACCACCACGTACTACCAGTGGCTCGAAAACATCCAGGACTGGTGCATCTCGCGCCAGCTCTGGTGGGGTCATCAGATTCCGGCCTGGTACGGCGAAAACGGCGAAATCTTCGTCGCGAAGACCGAGGAGGACGCGCGCGCCAAGGCCGCCGCAGCCGGCTACACGGGCGCCCTGAAGCGCGATGAAGACGTGCTCGACACGTGGTTCTCGTCCGCTCTGGTGCCGTTCTCGTCGCTCGGCTGGCCGAACGAAACGCCGGAACTGCAGCACTTCATGCCGTCGTCGGTGCTGGTCACCGGCTTCGACATCATCTTCTTCTGGGTCGCGCGCATGGTCATGATGACCACGCACTTCACCGGCAAGGTGCCGTTCGACACGGTCTACGTGCACGGTCTCGTGCGCGACGCCGAAGGCCAGAAGATGTCGAAGAGCAAGGGCAATACGCTCGACCCGATCGATATCGTCGACGGCATCGACCTCGACGCGCTGGTCGCCAAGCGCACCACCGGCCTGATGAATCCCAAGCAGGCCGCCTCGATCGAAAAGAAAACCCGCAAGGAATTCCCCGACGGCATTCCGGCGTTCGGCACCGACGCGCTGCGCTTCACGATGGCGTCGATGGCCACGCTCGGGCGCAACGTCAACTTCGACCTCGCGCGCTGCGAAGGCTATCGCAACTTCTGCAATAAGCTGTGGAATGCCACGCGCTTCGTGCTAATGAACTGCGAAGGCCACGATTGCGGCTTCGGCAAGCCGGAACAATGCGGCGAATGCGGCCCGGACGGCCACCTGAATTTCTCGTCGGCGGACCGCTGGATCGTGTCGCGCCTGCAACGTGTCGAAGCGGAAATTGCCAAGGGCTTTTCAGACTATCGTTTCGACAATGTGGCCAACGCCCTGTACAAGTTCGTGTGGGACGAATACTGTGACTGGTATCTCGAACTCGCGAAAGTGCAGATCCAGACGGGTCAGCCGAATCAGCAGCGCGCCACCCGCCGCACGCTGCTGCGCGTACTCGAGACGGTGCTGCGCCTCGCGCATCCGGTGATTCCTTTCATCACCGAAGCGCTGTGGCAGAAAGTGGCGCCGTTGGCCGGACGTTATCCCGAGGGTGCAGCCGAGGGCGAAGCGTCCATCATGGTGCAGCCTTACCCCATCGCAGAGCCGTCGAAGATCGACGAGGATGCCGAGCAATGGGCGGCCGACCTGAAAGCGGTGATCGATGCGTGCCGGAATCTGCGCGGCGAAATGAATCTGTCGCCGGCGGTCAAGGTGCCGTTGCTCGCCACCGGCAACGCGGAGCGCCTGCGCACCTTTGCTCCGTACGCCCAGGCATTGGCCCGTTTGTCGGAAGTGCAGATCATTGCCGACGAGGCCGCGCTCGACGCTCAGGCGGATGGCGCGCCAATTGCTATCGTTGGCAATGATAAGCTCGTGCTGAAGGTGGAGATCGACATCGCGGTCGAGCGCGAGCGTTTGTCGAAGGAGATTGTGCGGTTGAGCACGGAAGTCGGCAAATGCAATGCCAAATTGCAGAATGAAAGTTTCGTTGCGAAGGCACCGCCGGCAGTCGTTGAGCAGGAGCAGAAAAGACTGGCCGAATTCGAAGCCACCGTGGGCAAGCTGAAAGCCCAGCTGGCGCGCTTGCCGGTCTGATTAACGCTCCTCGCCCGCCGCTGAAGGCGGGCAAGGACTGATAGCTAACCAGAGGATGCAGGGTATTCACATGCTAAAAGTTACAAAAGCGGTCTTTCCGGTAGCAGGTCTTGGCACCCGGTTCCTGCCCGCCACGAAGGCGAGCCCGAAAGAAATGCTGCCGATCGTCGACAAGCCGCTGATTCAATACGCGGTTGAAGAGGCGATGGCGGCAGGCATCACCGAAATGATCTTCGTCACGGGCCGCAGCAAGCGCGCGATCGAAGATCACTTCGACAAGTCCTACGAAATCGAAGCCGAACTGGAAGCGCGCGGCAAGGACAAGCTGCTGGAACTGGTACGCAGCATCAAGCCGAGCCACGTCGACTGCTTCTACGTGCGGCAGGCGGAAGCGCTCGGCCTCGGCCACGCGGTGATGTGCGCGGAAAAGCTGGTGGGCGACAATCCGTTCGCCGTGATTCTCGCTGACGACCTGCTGTACGGCACGCCGCCCGTCATGACGCAGATGATCGAGGTGTTCGACCACTATCACAGCTCGGTGATCGGCGTCGAAGAAATCCCGCCGCAGGAAACCAAGTCGTACGGCATCGTCGACGGTAAGGAGTGGGAAGATTCGATCATCAAGATGTCGGGCATCGTCGAAAAGCCGGAGCCGAATGTGGCGCCGTCGAACCTCGGCGTGGTGGGCCGCTACGTGCTCAAGCCGCGTATCTTCGATCACCTTCGCTCGATCAAGCCGGGCGCGGGCGGTGAATTGCAGCTGACGGACGCGATCCAGTCGCTGCTCGCCGACGAACAGGTGCTCGCGTACAAGTATCACGGCACGCGTTTCGATTGCGGCAGCAAGCTCGGTTACCTGAAGGCGACGGTCGAGTTCGCGCTGCGTCACCCGGAAGTGGCCGCCGACTTCGCCGAATACCTGCGCACGCGTTCGCCGGTTCTGGAAGGTTGAGCGGCGCTTGCGCGCGCATCTTCCGGTTTCATCGAACTGAAATGAAAAAGGCGCTGTGTCCCGCATTGGCGGACACAGCGCCTTTTGTTTGACGCGTGCGTGTTCGAGCGCCGTGAAGCCGTGAACGCCGTGGCTTCCGTGGCCTAGCGGCGTTTCATCAGGAACGTGAACACCTTGTCATGCGCCGAGCTTTCGACGATTTCATTGCCGGTTTGCCTGGCAAACGCGGCGAAATCGCGCTGCGAGCCCGGATCGGTGGCCAGCACCTTGAGTATCTGGCCGCTTTCCATGTCGGCGAGCGCCTTCTTGGCGCGCAAAATGGGCAGCGGGCACATCAGCCCGCGCGCATCGACTTCCTTGTGAATCTGAATTTGCATCGACGATGACCTTCGGGACGAGGCGTCGTGAGCGACGCCGGACAGAGGGTCAAATTCTACAGCAGGCCGCGCGTCGCCGCCCGAGACGGCACCGGCGCGCCGATTGCAGCGCTATAGCGTCACCGCCTCGCCGCTTTCCAGCGACCGCCGCAACGCGACGCCGATGCGCGTCGCTTCCAGCGCGTCGGCCAGACTCGCTCCCGCCTGCGCATGGGCCGCCGCGCCGCCCTGCACCGCCGCGACGAACGCGCGCGCCTCGTGCAGAAACGCTTCTTCGAAGCGATCGAAGAAGTTCGGCGTGCACTCGTTGCGAATTCCCGTCGCGTCGTATATCTCGACGCGATTCGCGCGCGGATTGTGACCGATCGCAAGCGCGCCGGCCGTGCCGATCACCTCGCTGTGCGTGTCGTTGCCGTGCGCCTGGGTGCGCGACGCGTAGAACATCGCAAGCTTGCCGTCTTCGAACTCGCAGATCGCCACGCCGTTGTCGACGTCGCCGAATTCACGCAGGCCATCGTGGAGCGCGACCGCGCCCGCCGCGAACACGCGTTTCGCGCGCGGCTTGCCAAGCAGCCAGCGAGCGACGTCGATATCGTGCACGGTGCAGTCGAGGAAGATGCCGCCCGAGGTTGCCGCGAAGCGCACGAAGAAGCCATCGGTGTCGTTCCTGTCAGTGGTCTGCGAGCGCACGAGGAACGGCCGGCCAATCTGGCCCGCGGCGATTTTGTCGAACGCATCGCGGTAGCTCGGATCGAAACGGCGCATGAAGCCGATGGTCGCCTGCAGATGCGGATGCCGCGCGGCTTCGGCGAGCACGCGCTCGCACTCGGCGAGATCGAGCGACAAAGGCTTTTCGCAGAACACATGCTTGCCGGCGCGCAACGCGTCGATGATCTGCTGCGCGTGCAACGACGACGGCGTGACGAGCCACACCGCGTCCACGTCGGGATCGGCGAGCAGGTCCGCGTAATCGGCGTAAAGACGCGGCTCGGGCAGCGTCTCGCGCGCCCATGCCCGCTCGTCTTCCAGCGGACTGCACGCGGCGGCGAGCGTCGCGCCCGGCACACGATACGCGAGATTCTCCGCGTGCCGTTTGCCGAGCCGGCCCAACCCGACTACGCCGACACGAAGCCGCTGCGCGACCGGCCTCATCACGAGGCCTCGCCAAGTGTGACCGCACGGCCCTCGCGCCACGAGCGGGTCGCGGCGTCGGCGAGTTCGAGTGCTTTCAAACCGTCGGCGACGGTCGTGCGCACCGGCTTGCCGTGCGTGACCGCGTCGAAGAAATGCGCGATTTCGAGCGCGTAGGCCGCGCGATAACGTTCGAGGAAAAATGCCTCGGGCACGTCGGTCGACACTTCGGTCTTCGAATATGCGGTGACTTCGGTCGGCCGCACGTTGCCCGCCTGCAGCATGCCGGTACTGCCGAGCACTTCGAAACGCTGGTCGTAGCCATACGCGGCGCGGCGCGCGGTGTTGATCTGGCAGAGGCGCCCGCGCTTCGTACGGATCGTCACGGCGGTCGAATCGATGTCGCCCGCGTCGGCGATCGCCGGGTCGCTCAGACAACTGCCGGTCGCGTGCAGCGTGTCGGCTTCATCGTCGAGAATCCAGCGGAAGATGTCGAAGTCGTGGATCAGCATGTCCTTGAAGATGCCGCCCGAGTGCTTGATGTAGTCGACGGGCGGCGCGCCCGGATCGCGGCTCGTCACGACGAGCATTTCCGGCGTGCCGATCTCGCCCGCGTCGATGCGCGCTTTCAACGCGGAGAAGGTCGGATCGAAGCGGCGCTGAAAACCGATCATGCACACGATGCCCGCGCGCTCCACTGCGTCGGCGCACACCCGCGCGCGCTCCAGCGTCAGATCGACCGGCTTCTCGCAGAACACGTGCTTCTTCTGCGCGGCCGATTTGACGATCAGGTCCGCATGCGTATCTGTGCTCGAACAGATCACGGTTGCGCCCACGGCGGCGTCGCCCATCGCGCCGTCGATATCCGCGACCTGTGCGCCATGCTCGGCGGCGAGCGCCGCGGCGGCCTCGCGATTCACATCGACCACGTACTTGAGCCGCACGCCCGGATGCCGCGCGAGATTGGCCGCATGAATCTTGCCGATGCGCCCCGCGCCGAATATCGCCACATCGATTCTGTTTGCCGCGTCAGTCATCGTACCCTCCAGTGTCTTTGGATTCTTCAACATTCAATTCGAGCTTGTACGCGAGCGCGATGAACAACGCCTGGCACAGGCAGATCGTGCTGGTCAGCGAGCGGAACGCGAACGCGCTGCCCTCTTTCACATACAGTTGCGTAGTGGCGTAGCGCGACAGCGGCGACAGTTGGCTATCCGTAATAACCAGCGTCTTCGCCTGATGATGATGCGCGACGCGCAGGCAGTACTGCGTTTCCTTGCCATACGGCGCAAAGCTGATGGCGATCACCACGTCGCCCTTCTTCACGCTGCGAATCTGTTCGCGATACATGCCGCCGAAACCGGACACGAGATGCACGCGCTTGGGCGTGTGCTGCAACGCATAGACGATGTAGCTCGCCACCGGAAACGAGCGCCGCACGCCGACCACATAGATGTTGTCGGCCTGCTGGAGCATCTTCACCGCGGCGTCGAACTGCTTGTCGTCGAGTCCCGCTTCGAGCTCTTCGAGACCGCCGCGCGACGCCGCGATGAATTCTCGCGCCACCGCGCCGCCGGACAACGCGCCGGGCTTCTCGTCGATCAGCTTGCGAATGCGCTGCTGATAACTCGGCGAGGACGTGCCCTGCCCCGTGTAAGCCTGACGAAACACCGCCTGCAGATCGGAGAAGCCGGAAAAACCGAAGCGCTGCGCAAACCGCACCACCGCCGACGGATGCACGCCGCAGCTCGCGGCGATGTCGCTCGTGCGGTCCACCATCACGCTCGAGCGATTCTGTTCGATATAGGTCGCGACGTTCTTCAACTGCCGCGGCAACGCCTCGTAGTTTTCCGCGATGCGCTGCATCAATTCCTCGACGCTCGGCAATTCCTCGGTGCTCTCTTCCGCCATGACTCTCTCTCAAGTGCTTTATTGCAGTGCGGCAGCCATGTGCGAAGCCCGCCGCACGGCATTCCGACGCTGCCGATTATAGGCAGGCTCCCCACCAAATGGAACGTATTTTCCATTTTTATTTGTCATGAAATTTTCATTGCAACGCTTCGGAAGATGACCTACTCTTGGTCGTGAGCGATGGTGCTCGGTGGACCTGCGCCGGCCAGTATGCGGATGGAAAGCCGCCCGCCAGACGCTCCCTCAATAACGACAGACCGAGAAAGGTGGAGACAATGAGACTTTGCAAGGGCAAGGCTACGCTCAGGGTTCTGGTGACGGCGTTGACGTTGGCGACGGGATTCGGCGCGGCATCGGCCGCCCGCGCGGCTGACGCTCACTTCGTGCTGATCAGCCACGCGCCGGATTCGGACTCGTGGTGGAACACCATCAAGAACGCGATCAAACAGGCCGACGAGGATTTCAACGTCGAGACCGACTACCGCAATCCGCCGAACGGCGACATCGCCGATATGGCGCGTCTGGTCGAGCAGGCCGCCGCGCGCAATTACGACGGCGTGATCGTCACCATCGCCGATTTCGACGTGCTGAAAAGCTCGATCGGCAAAGTGACCGCGAAGAAGATTCCGCTCGTCACGATCAATTCCGGCACCGAAGAGCAGAGCGCGCAACTCGGCGCGATCATGCACGTGGGCCAACCCGAATACGTAGCCGGCAAAGCGGCCGGCGAAAAGGCCAAGGCCGCGGGCGTGAAGTCGTTCGTGTGCGTGAATCACCTGGCCACCAACACCGTGTCGTTCGACCGTTGCCGTGGTTTCGCCGATGCGATCGGCGTCGACTACAAGACCTCGACGATCGACTCCGGCCAGGACCCGACCGAGATTCAATCGAAAGTCAGTGCGTTCTTGCGCAACCATCCGAACACCGGCGCGATCCTGACGCTCGGACCGACCCCGGCGTCGGCCACCTTGAAAGCGGTGCAGCAGATGGGTCTGGCCGGCAAGATCTACTTCGCCACCTTCGACTTCTCCGATGACATCGCGAAGGCCATCCAGAACGGCACGATCCAGTTCGCGATCGACCAGCAGCCGTACCTGCAGGGCTATATCCCGGTCGCCGTGCTGGCGATCGTGAAGAAGGAGCACACCACCGACCCCGTGAAGATCCGCCAGATTCTCGAAGCGAATCCGAAGTTCAAGGCACGCCTTGCCACCTATGGCCTCGCGCCGTCGTATGGGCCAAAGAACATCCGTTCGGGTCCGGGCTTCATCACGAAGGAAAACCTCGACAAGGTCATCAAATACGCAGGGCAGTATCGCTGATTCTTTTCTTTAGCTAGTCACGCGCGAGGCGGGTCACGCTCGAAGTCGGAGCGGGCCGCCTGCCGCCCGCGCGCATTTCACCGGCTGTCGTCCTCTCAGTGCGTCCCCGCCTGGCCAGAGACGCAACCGGGCACCAAGGAGACATCATGGGTGTAGCCGGCAAACACTTCCCACCGCACGTCAAGACCACTCCCGGCGCGCCGCGCGAGAACGCCGCGCCGCCACTGCCGGATACGGATGAACGCGTGCGCAAGGAATCGAAGTTCGGTCACTTGCTCAATCGCCCGGAATTCGCCGCGATTTCCGGCGCAGTCCTGGTGTTTCTCGTGTTCGCGTTGAGCGCCGGCAACTCCGGCATGTTCAATCTCGACGGCGTCATGAACTGGTCGCAGGTGTCGGCGTATTTAGGCATCCTGTCGGTGGGCGCGTGCCTGCTGATGATCGCAGGCGAATTCGATCTGTCGATCGGCTCGATGATCGGCTTCGCCGGCATGATGGTCGCGATTCCCTCGGTCTATTTTCACTGGCCGATTTCGCTCGCGATCCTGTTCGCGTTCGTCGGTTCGATGCTGCTCGGCGCGCTGAACGGTTATCTGGTGATGCGCACACGCCTGCCGTCGTTCATCGTCACGCTCGCGTTCCTGTTCATCCTGCGCGGCCTCACGCTTGCGCTGTCGATCATGTTCGCCGACCGCACCATCGTCTCCGGCGTCGGCGATCTCGCGCAACAGGACTGGCTCGCGAACACGCTGTTTCACGGCGTCGCCTTTCACGGCCTGTTCCTGATGCTCGCGCATCACGGCATCGGCACCCTGCTCGACAACGGCCATGCGCTCGTGCCGGGTATTCCCAAAGTGATTCTGTGGTGGCTCGCGCTCGCCGCGATCTGCGCGTTTGTGCTCGCGAAAACGCGCGCCGGCAACTGGATTCTCGCGGTGGGCGGCGACGCGAACGCGGCGAAGAACGTCGGCGTGCCGGTGCGTCGCGTGAAGATTTCGCTGTTCGTGCTGACCGCGTTCTGCTCGTGCCTGTTCGCGGTGCTGCAAGTGTGCGACATCGGTTCGGCCGCGGCCGACCGTGGTTTGCAGAAGGAATTCGAAGCGATCATCGCCGCGGTGATCGGCGGCACGCTGCTGACGGGCGGCTACGGGTCGGTGATCGGCGCGTGTTTCGGCGCGCTGATCTTCGGCGTGGTGCAAATCGGCATTACGTACACCAACGTCAGTTCGGACTGGTTCCGCGTGTTCCTCGGCGTGATGCTGCTGATCGCCGTGCTGTTCAATCACTACGTGCGCCGCCGCGTCGCGCAGTCGTAACGAGGAGACGATCATGTCCGATACGAATACCGTGACCCCGCCGCCGAATGCCAACGAGGCGCCCGGCGACGACGTGATCCTCGCGCTGGAAAACGTCAGCAAGTACTTCGGCAAGGTGATCGCGTTAAGCGGCGTGACCTTGCGTCTGAAACGCGGCGAAGTGCACTGCCTGCTCGGCGACAACGGCGCGGGCAAGTCGACGCTGATCAAGACCCTGGCCGGCGTGCATCAGCCCTCCTCCGGCCAGTATCTGGTGGACGGCCAACCGGTGCTGTTCGAGTCGCCGAAAGACGCGCTCGATCTCGGCATCGCCACCGTCTATCAGGATCTCGCGCTAGTGCCGCTGCTCTCGGTGGCGCGCAACTTCTTCATGGGCCGCGAGCCGCAGAAGAAACTGTTCGGCTTCCTGAAGGTGATGGACCTCGACACTAGTGCCACGACCGCGCGCGACAAGCTTGCGGAAATGGGCATCAACGTACGCGACCCGCATCAGCCGATCGGCACGATGTCCGGCGGCGAGCGGCAATGCCTCGCGATTGCACGGGCGATTCACTTCGGCGCGCGCGTGCTGATTCTCGACGAGCCGACTGCCGCGCTCGGCGTGAAGCAGAGCTTCAACGTGCTGAAGCTGATTCACAAGGCGCGCGCCAAAGGCATCTCGGTGATCTTCATCACGCACAACGTGCACCACGCGTATCCGATCGGCGATTCGTTCACGCTGCTCAACCGCGGCAGGTCCCTCGGCACGTTCACCAAGGACACCATCAGCAAGGACCAGGTGCTCGACATGATGGCCGGCGGCGCCGAGATGCAGAAGATGATCGGCGAACTGGAAGGCGCGACGATCTGACCGATTCGCGCGTATCGACCGGCGCCTCGTTCGCCGGTGACACGCGCTCAGCTACTCAGGGATACTCATGGATCACTCCAGCACATCCAGCGGGACCACGCCCGCTTCGGCGGACAGCGGACGGTTCGCGCCGGGCCGCAGCCGCGACATCGTGTGCCTCGGCCGCCTCGCCGTCGATCTCTACGCACAGCAGGTCGGCGCGCGGCTCGAAGACGTGTCGAGCTTCGCGAAGTATCTCGGCGGGTCGTCGGCGAATATCGCGTTCGGCTGCGCGCGTCTCGGGCTTTCGGCGGCGATGCTCGCGCGCGTCGGCAACGATCACATGGGGCGCTTTCTCACCGAAACGCTCGTCAAGGAAGGTTGCGATGTCAGCCACGTGCGGATCGACAATGAACGCCTGACCGCGCTGGTACTGCTCGGCCTGAAAGACCGCGACACGTTCCCGCTGATTTTCTACCGCGAGAACTGCGCGGACATGGCCGTCGACGAAGCCGATTTCGACGAAGCGTTCATCGCGTCGTCGAAGGCGCTGCTGATTACCGGCACGCACTTCTCCACCGAACAGGTGAACCGCACGAGCCGCCGCGCGCTCGACTACGCGCGCCGCAATCAGGTGCGCACGGTGCTCGACATCGACTATCGGCCGGTGTTGTGGGGGCTTACCGGCAAGGCGGACGGCGAGACCCGATTCGTCGCGAGCGAAGGCGTCACCGCGCATTTGCAAAGCATGCTGCCGCTGTTCGATCTGGTGATCGGCACCGAGGAAGAGTTTCGCATCGCCGGCGGCAAAGCCGAACTGGCCGATGCGCTCGCGGCGGTGCGCGCCGTCACGCCCGCGACGCTGGTGTTAAAACGCGGGCCGCTGGGCTGCCAGATCATCGACGGCGCGGTGCCCGCTTCGCTCGACGCGACGCCGCTTCACGGCGGCGTGGAAGTCGAAGTGCTGAACGTGCTCGGCGCGGGTGACGCCTTCGCGTCCGGCTTTCTCTCCGGATGGCTGCGCGATGAACCGCTCGAAGCCTGCGCGCGCGCCGCGAATGCGAGCGGTGCGCTGGTCGTGTCGCGACATGGTTGCGCGCCGGCCATGCCGACGCCAGCCGAACTCGACTACTTCCTGCGCGAAGCGAAAGCCGATCCGCAACGGATGCGCCGCCCCGATCGCGACGCGACGCTCGCGCGTCTGCATCGCGTGTCGCCGGCTCGCAAGCCGTGGCGCGAAGTGCTCGGCTTCGCATTCGATCATCGCAACCAGTTCTTCGAACTCGCGCAGCAAACTGGCGCCGACGAAGCACGCATCGCGCGGTTGAAGGGGCTGTTCGTCGAAGCCGTCGCGCAGACCGAAAGCGCGTTGGGCTTGCAGGATCGCATCGGTGTACTGATCGACGACCGCTACGGTCAGGACGCGCTGAACGCCGCCACCGGCCGTGGCTGGTGGATCGGCCGCCCGGTCGAATTGCCGGGCTCGGTGCCGCTGGTGTTCGATCATGGCCGCTCGATCGGCACGTCGCTGATCGCGTGGCCGCAGGAACACGTCGTCAAATGCCTCGTGCAGTTCCATCCCGACGAGCCCATCGAACAGCGGCTCGAACAGGAGGCGCAACTGCGCGCGCTCTATGACGCGGCGCAGGCGAGCGGCCATGAACTGCTGCTCGAAGTGATTCCGCCGAAGCACGCGCAGCTGCCGCAGGCGCCGGACATCGTGTACCGCGCGCTGAAGCGGCTGTACAACATCGGCATCTATCCGGAGTGGTGGAAGCTCGAACCGATGGACGCCTCGCAATGGCAAGCCGTCGACGCGCTGATCGCCGAACGTGATCCGTATTGCCGGGGCGTGGTGCTGCTGGGGTTGTCGGCGGGCGTCGAGCAGTTGAACGAGGGCTTTCGCGCGGCCGCCCGATCGGCCACGTGCCGAGGCTTCACGGTGGGTCGCACGATCTTCCACGAGCCGAGCCATGCATGGCTCGCCTGCGAAATCGGCGACGACGAGTTGATCGCGCGCGTGCGCCATACCTTCGAAACGTTGATCGCGTCATGGCGTGCAGCACGTGACGCGAGCACGGGGGACAACAGCGGCAACGTACCGGCGGCGGGCGCATCGAATCACGTTCATCAGGAGCAGGCGGCATGAACCAGCGCGCAATGCACAATGAGCATCACGACACGGCGTCCGCGAGCGACGCCACGCCGGCGCGTCCGCTTTCAGGCGGCACCGTCCGTCTGACGACGGCCCAGGCGCTCGTGCGCTATCTCGCCGCGCAGCGCGTGACGACCGAGGACGGCAACGGCACCGAGCCGCTGTTCGGCGGCGTGTTCGCGATCTTCGGCCATGGCAATGTCGCGGGCATGGGCGAAGCGCTCTATCAGCATCGCGAGGAATTGCCCACGCTGCGCGCCCACAACGAACAGGCGATGGCGCACAGCGCGATCGCGTATGCGAAGGCGCATTTCCGCCGCCGCATGATGGCGGTCACCACGTCGATCGGACCGGGCGCAACCAATCTGCTGACGGCGGCGGCGCTCGCGCACGTGAACCGTCTGCCGGTGCTGTTGCTGCCGGGCGATATCTTCGTCTCGCGCGCGCCCGACCCTGTGTTGCAGCAGGTCGAGGATTTCAACGACGGCGGCGTGTCCGCGAACGATGCGTTCAAACCGGTATCGCGTTACTTCGACCGCATCGTGCACCCCGCGCAATTGCTGAGCGCGCTGCCGCGTGCGCTGCGCGTGCTGACCGACGCGGCGTTGTGCGGCCCCGTCACGCTCGCGTTGCCGCAAGACGTGCAGGCGCAGGCGTGGGATTTCCCGGCGGATTTCTTTGCGCCGCGCGTCGTGCGTTTTCATGCACCCGCGCCGCGCGTCGACGAGCTCGACGCCGCTTGCGCGCGCTTGCGGCACGCGAAACGTCCGTTGATCGTGGCGGGCGGCGGTGTGCTCTATAGCCGTGCGGCCG
The DNA here is from genome assembly GCF_046030495.1 of Paraburkholderia strydomiana. Taxonomy (GTDB): domain Bacteria; phylum Pseudomonadota; class Gammaproteobacteria; order Burkholderiales; family Burkholderiaceae; genus Paraburkholderia; species Paraburkholderia strydomiana_A. Next base: position 186,125 of record NZ_JAQQCJ010000012.1, on the reverse strand, counting down.
ATGCATTGCACCGCTTCGCGACCACGCACGGCATCCCGGTCGCGGAGACGCAGGCTGGCAAGAGCTCGCTCGCATGGAACGATCCGCTGAACGCGGGCGCGTTGGGCGTGACCGGCTCGCCGGCCGCGAACGCACTCGCGCATGACGCGGACTGCGTGCTCGCGATCGGCACCCGCTTGCAGGACTTCACCACCGGCTCGAACACGCTGTTCACGCAGGCCGACGTGATCGCCATCAATGCAAACGCGTTCGACGGCCTCAAGCATCGCGCGCTGGTCGTCGAAGCGGACGCGCGGCTCGCGCTGGACGCCCTCGCCGAGGCGCTGCCAGGCTGGCATGCGGAGCGCACGTGGACCGCGCGCGCACACAAGCTCGCGTCCGGCTGGCGCGATACGGTCGGCACGCTCACGCATGCGCCGCAACGCGACACCGTGCTGCCCTACGAGGGCGATGTGATCGGCGCGGTGCAGCGTTCGAGTGCCCACTCCGCGACGCACGACATCGTGGTGTGCGCGGCCGGCACCCTGCCCGCCGAATTGCATAAACTGTGGCGCGCCGGCAAGCCGGGCGCGTACCACGTCGAGTATGGCTATTCGTGCATGGGCTACGAGATCGCCGGCGGCCTCGGCGTGAAACTCGCGCGGCCCGAGCGCGACGTGATCGTCATACTCGGCGACGGCAGCTATCTGATGATGAACAGCGAGATCGCGACCTCGGTGATGCTCGGCGCGAAACTGATTATCGTGGTGCTCGACAATCGCGGCTTCGGCTGCATCAACCGCTTGCAACAGGCATGCGGCGGCGCGCCGTTCAACAATCTGCTCGAGAACTGCGTGCAAGGACCGCTCGGCGCACCGCACATCGACTTCGCCGCGCATGCGCGCTCGCTCGGCGCGCAAGCCGAACATGCCTCTAATATCGCCGAACTCGAAGCCGCGCTGCAACGCGCGCGCGACGCGGATCGCACCTACGTGATCAGCATCGACACCGACCCGGCCCGCACTACCGACGACGGCGGCTGGTGGTGGGAAGTCGCCGTCCCCGAGGTCTCGTCACGCGATGCCGTGCGGGACGCACGCGCGCAATACGACGCACAGCTCGCCGCGCGCGCCGACCCGGCCGCCTCCGACGAACCCGCCGACCACGAATGAGGACATTCGCATGACTGCTTTCGAGGTACGCATCGGCATCAACCCGTTGTCGTGGATGAACGACGATCTGCCGTCGCTCGGCGGCGAGACGCCGCTCGACGTTGCGCTGACAGAAGGCCGCCAGATCGGCTATCAGGGCTTCGAACTCGGCAACAAGTTTCCGCGCGAGCCGCAGGCGTTGAAAACACTGCTCGCGCAGTACGATCTCGCGCTGGTCTCCGGCTGGTATTCGGGACGCCTCGCTCGACGCAGGGTCGAAGAAGAAATCGCCGCGGTCGGCCCACATCTCGAGCTGCTCGCGCAAAACGGTGCGACAGTGATGGTGTATGGTGAAGTGGCCGATTCGATTCAGGGCGCGCCGCAGCCGCTCTATCAACGGCCGCGTTTTTTCAGCGACGCGCAGTGGGCCGCGTACGCGGCACGCGTCGACGAATTCGCGCGCTATACGTTAAGCCGCGGCGTGCGGCTCGCGTACCATCATCACATGGGCGCGTATGTCGAGACGGCCGCCGACGTCGATCAACTGATGGCCCGCACCGGCGAGGCCGTCGGCCTGCTGTTCGACGCCGGACATATCACGTTTGCCGGCGGCGATCCGCTTGCGGTGCTCGACAAACACATCGCACGGGTATGCCACGTGCACTGCAAGGACGTGCGCCCTGCCGTGATGAAGCTCGCGCGCAATCGCAACTGGAGTTTTCTCGACGCGGTGATTGCCGGCGCGTTCACGGTGCCAGGCGACGGTGCGGTGAATTTCGCGGCGATCATCGAGCGCCTGAAGCGGCACGGTTATCGCGGCTGGCTGGTGGTCGAGGCGGAGCAGGACCCGGTGGTGGCGCCGTCGTTCGATTACGCGCAAAAGGGCTACCTGACCTTGCGTGCGTTGGTCGATGCGCCGCTCGACACCGCGAACACAACGACGAAGGAGGCAGCATGAGCTTATTGGTGAAAGCACAAAGCGAAGGCCAGACGATCGTGCGAGTGACGCCGCAGTCCGCATGCTGGCGCTACGTGGGCTTCGCCGCGTATCGGCTGGAGACGAACGAAGTCGTGCACGTGCTCGAAGCGTCGCGCGAAGTGTGCATCGTCGTGCTCACCGGTGCGGTGGATATCGAAACCGCCGACGCCACGTGGAGCTCGCTCGGCTCACGCGACAGCGTGTTCGAAGACGCCGCGCCGTATGCGGTCTATCTGCCGCCCAACGTGCGGGCGACGGTGCGCGCGTGCCGCGCTGCGGAGATCGGCGTGGCGAGTGCGCCTGCCAAGGGCGAGTTTCCGGCACGCCTGATCGAACCGGCCACCATGAAGCGCTCCACGCGCGGCAAAGGCCTGAATACGCGCTACGTATGCGATATTCTTCCGCAAACCGAGCCCGCCGAATCGCTGCTCGTGGTGGAAGTCAGAACGCCGGGCGGCCACGCGTCGAGCTATCCGCCGCATAAGCACGACACCGACAACATCCCGCAAGAGAGCTCGCTCGAAGAGACTTACTATCACCGGCTCGACCCACCGCAAGGATTCGCGTTCCAGCGCGTGTACACCGACATGCGCGACATCGATGAGTCGATGGCGGTGGAGAATCACGATGTCGTGATGGTACCGCGCGGCTACCATCCGGTCGTCGTGCCGTATGGCTACGATTCGTACTATCTGAACGTGATGGCCGGCGCACAACGGGTCTGGCATTTCCGCAACGACCCGGCGCACGAGTGGATCATTACTAAGGATGCTTGATCGTTTCGCCCGCCTTGCGCGGGCGAAACATGCCGCCTACTTTCGCACCGCCAGATCGACACTCAAGCCGCCGTCGGCACCCATGCGCACCGTGCCCTTCGCCACGTCGCGGCGGTAGCCGTACAGGTCGAACTTCATGACGCCGGAGTTCGAACTGTCCTCGATGTAGGTGCGCGTATTCGTGACCAGTGAATTGAACATCTTCACGTCGCCGGACTTCAACCGACGCCCAACCACTCCTGTATCACGTCGGCGCGCTTCAGAAACGACGTCATCTCACCGTCGAACACGATCTCGCCATGCCCCATCACGGCGACACGGCCAGCAATCTCCCGCGCGATCACGAGGCGTTGTTCGATCAGCAGCATCGCGACGCCACGCTCGCGCAGCATCCGCAGACAGTCCGCGACCTGCTCCATCACGAGACTCGCGAGACCTTCGCCGGGCTCGTCGATCACCAGCAAGTCGGGATCGCCGAGCAGCGCCCGCGCGAGCGTGAGCATCTGCTGCTCGCCACCCGATAGCGCACCGGCCCGCGTGCGTCTGCGTTCGGCGAGAACGGGAAACAGCGCGTAAGCGTCGTCGAAAGTGAAGCGCGGCGTGCGGCCGCGAGCGCGTGGCGCGACGCCGAGTTGCAGATTCTCGTGGACGCTCAGCGCCGGAAACACGTCCCGATGCTCCGGCACATAGCCCAGCCCGAGGCGCGCTCGCTCGAAAGTGCGCAGACCGTCGAGCGGGCGGCCCGCGAAGCGCAGTTCGCCCTCGCTGCGCACGAGGCCCATGATCGCGCGTGCCAGCGTCGAGCGGCCGGAGCCGTTGCGCCCGACCAGCGCGAGCACTTCGCCTTGCTCGATGCGCAGCGTGACACCATGCAAGGCCTGGCTTGCGTCATACCACGCGTTCAGTGCGCGAATGTCGAGCAGTGTGCTCATGCGTCTCCTCGCGTGTCGCGACGGTTGACGGGTCTTTCGGCGGTCTTTTCGCCGGACGCTGTGCCGGACGCTGTGCCGGACGCTGTGCCGGACGCTGTGCCGGACTCTTTGCCGGACTCTTTGCCGATCTGTCCGCGCAACTGTTCGGCGGTCTGTTCTCCGGTCCGTCCGCGAGCCTGTTCGCCGGCCCTCCCGCCGGATCCTTCACCCAGATACGCCGCGCGCACCGCCGCATCCGCGCGAATCGCCGCCGGCGTGCCGCTCGCGATGATCCGCCCTTGCACCAGCACGGAAATCCGGTCGGCGAGCGCGAAGACCGCGTCCATGTCGTGCTCGACCATCAGCAGCGTGCGGCCTGCGGTCGCCTCGCGAATCAGTTCGATGGCGCGCACTGCTTCCGCGCGGTTCATGCCGGCGGTCGGCTCGTCGAGCAGCAACGTATGCGCGCCGCCCGCGAGCGCGATGCCGAGATCGAGCGCGCGCTGTTCGGCGTAGCTGAGCGTGCCGGCCTGCATGTCGCGGCGCGCGCTCAGGCCGACCGCGTCAAGCACCTGAGCGGCGTGGGCATCGACCGTACGCGCGCCGCTCAAACGCTGCCACCAGCGCATGCGGCCGCGCTCGGCCAGCATCGCCGCGCAGCGCAGGTTGTCGAACACGGTGAGGCGCGCGAACACGCTGGTGCTCTGGAAGCTGCGCGCGAGCCCGCGACGCGCGATCGCGGCCGGCGCGAGACGCGTGATCTCCGCGCCGAACAGATCGATGCGCCCCGCGTTCGGCCGCACGCCGCCGGCGATCAGATTGAAGAGCGTCGACTTGCCCGCGCCGTTAGGGCCGATCAGCGCATGGCGCTCGCCGGGTTCGATCGCGAGGTCGACGCCGCGCAGAATCTGCGTGGACCCGAAACGCTTTTTGATGCCGTAGAGGGCGAGTGCGGGAATCATCGCGGATCTCCGGGCGGTGACGTCGGGCCTGGGTGAACGGCGAGACTTGCTGGCGTGGGAGATTGAATCATCGCGGACCTCTAACCGTCTGCGCCGAGCCCAACTGAGCAGCGAGTCGCGCGCGAGCGCGACTCGCATATCGCGAGGCAAGCGCGCCCGACACGGCAAGCATGAAGACGATGACGCCGAGCCAAAGCGGCGACACGGCCAGCGGCCACGGCGCGCCAGCATCGCCGAAAGCGGCACCGTCATCGACGCCAAATTGCACCGCGTAGGCCCACTGCACTACGAGCACGACAGCCGCACCCCACAACAACGCGCCAGCCGTGCCCCACAGATAAACCGGGCGGCATCGACGCCAGCCATGCACCGCGAGCCGCGTCGCATGCCGTTCGACGAAACCCGCCAGACCATCCGGCGACGCCACCACGACGACGACAAAGAAAAGCCCGAGATAGAACAACCACGCACGCGTCACGCTCGCCACCACGACGCTGAAAAACGTCAGCACGAGCGCACCCGCGACCGGCCCGAAAAATGCCGCCGTACCGCCGATCACCGTGGCGATCAGCACCGCCCCCGAGCGCATCATGCCGACGCTTTCCGTCGATACCAGTTCGATATTGATCAGCCCCAGCGTGCCCGCGATACCCGCGAAAAACGCCGCCGCCACCACTACGCCGTAGCGAACGCGCCGCGGATAGCAGCCGATCGCCGCGGCCCGCGCCGGGTTGTCGCGCACCGCGTTCGCCAGCCGCATGAACGGCGTGCGCGACAACGCGAACATCGCCGCACTCGCCAGCAGGCACCACAGCGCGATCAGCGCATAGGCTTCGCGCGCCGGACCGAAACGCCACGCGCCCAGCGGTGTTCCGCTCGCACGATCGATCGCCACGCCCGCCTCGCCGCCGAACCAGTCGGGCAGCGCCCACGCGGCCGCCACCACGAGTTCGCCGAGGCCGAGCGTGATCATCGCGAACGCGGTGCCTGAGCGCCGCGTCGCGATGAAGCCGAACACCACGCCGCACAGCGCGCCGCCGAGCCCGCCGATCAACGGCAGCAGCGCGAGCGGCGCGCCGATCCGGTTGAACACCTGCGCGGCGGCAAGCGCGCCGAGCCCGGCATACGCCGCATGCCCGAACGACAGCAGCCCGGTTTCGCCAAGCAGCAGGTTGTATGAGAGTGCGAAGACGATCATCGACGCGCTCTGCGCCAGATAGGCGAGCAGCCAGCTTTGCGGCCAGACGAACGGCGGCACCGCGAGGAACGCGACGAGCGCCAGCCACGGCGCGACAGTGCGCCAAAGCCCGCGAACGGGTGGCGCGGGCACTGCCGGAGGAACCGGCGTGCGGGACGGTTCCGCTACCCTGCCGCGCTTACGCATGATCGCCGTGCCGTCCGAACAGCCCGCGCGGACGCAGTACCAGCATCGCGACGAGCAGCAAGTACGGGATCAGCGGCGCGAGTTGCGCGAGCGTCAGCGCGTCCCATTCGGCCGGCGCCGATGCCCCGATGATCGACAGCACCTCGCCCAGCGACACAGTGCTCGCGACCGCCAGCGTCTGCACACAGCCGACCAGCAGCGACGCCACGAGCGCGCCGCTCAACGAGCCGAGCCCGCCGATCACGACCACCACGAAGACGATCGAACCGAGCGACTCCGCCATCGCCGGTTCGATCACGAAGAGTGGCGCGCCGATCACGCCGGCCAGCGCGGCGAGCGCTGTGCCGGCGGCGAACACGCCGGTGAACACGCGCGGGACGTTGTGGCCGAGCGCTTCGACGGCGCTCGCGTGAGTGAGCGCCGCGCGCACGATCAGCCCCGCCTTCGACACGCGCAATACCGCGTACAGCACCGCCAGCATCGCCAGCGAGACCGCCATCATGAACGCGCGGTAACGCGCGAACGCCGCGCCGTAGACGGTGAACAGCGGGCCGTCGAGCATGGGCGGCACCGTCGCGGAAAGCGGGTTGAGGCCCCAGCCGAGTTTGACCAGTTCGCCGAGCAGATACGCGGCGCCGAACGTCAACAGCAGTTCGGGCAGATGGCCATGCACGCGCACGCGCCGCAACAGCCAGCGCTCCAGCGCCGCGCCGACGAGGCCGACCACGAGCGGCGCGACCACGAGCGCGCTCCAGAACCCGGCGCGCGCCGCCACCGAGAAACCGACGTACGCACCGAGCATGTAGAAGCTCGCATGCGCGAAGTTCAGCACGCCGAGCATGCTGAAAATCAGCGTCAGCCCGGCCGACAGCATGAACAGCAACAGGCCGTAGCTGACGCCGTTGAGCAGATTGATGACGAACGACTGCACGCGGCTATTCCGTCTGGTCCACCCGCACGGCGGCGCAAAGCGGTTCGAGCGCCGCGCGCAACTCGGCGGGCAGCTTCACGGGACGCCGCGTGACGCGGTCCACGTAGACGTGCACGAAGTGCCCCTGCGCGGCGGGCTGCGCGGCGCCTTCCTTGAAAAGCCCCACTTCGTAGCGCACGCTCGATGTGCCCAGACGCGTCACCCGCAAGCCCGCCTCGACGCGATCGGGAAACACCAGCGGCGCGAAGTAGCTGCAATGCGTTTCGACCACGAGTCCGATCGTCGCACCATGTTCGAAGTCGAGCACGCCCGCGCGGATCAGATACTCGTTCACCACGGTGTCGAAGTAGCTGTAGTAGACGACGTTGTTCACGTGGCCGTAGACGTCGTTGTCCATCCAGCGGGTGGTGATCGGCAGGAAATGCGGATACGCGGTGCGGACGGCGGGAGCAGGTTTGTTCATTGGACGTGTGGCGTGGCCGTTATGCGGTTGGGTAATTGCGCCGATGCGGCTCGGGCGGCTCGGGCGACTCGGGCGGTATGCGGCGGCGGCCGTCGGCGAAGGCTTCGTGGATGACGGCATCATCCGCGTAGCCGGTTGCCTGCGGCTTCGCTGCTTGGTCCGCGTCGGCCTGGATGGCGCGCTCATCGCGTTGCTTATCGCGTTGCCTACTGCCCCGGCTTCTCGACGAACTCGAACGGCAAGCCGCGCCGCCGCATCCATTCGCCGAGCGCCTGACCGGTGCCCGCGCGCCACGGCCGCAATTTCGCCGGCTCGACCAGCCGGTACTCGAGCAACTCGGGCGACAGCGCAACGGTTCCATGCGCCTTCACGTGATACGCGATGATCAGTTCGTTCTTGCGGATGAACTCATAGACGCCGATCAGCTCGACCGTCTCCGCATGCAGCGAGGTCTCTTCGAACACCTCGCGGGCGATGCCCTGTTCCGGCGTCTCGCCATTTTCGAGGAAGCCGGTGATCAGCGCGAACATGCCCTCGGCCCACGCGGCATTGCGCGCGAGCAGAATCTTGCCTTCGTATTCGACGATTGCCGCCACCACCGGCAGCGGATTGTTCCAGTGGACGTAGCCGCACGCGGCATCGGGACAGCTTTGACGGATACGGCCGCCTTCATGCGCGGGATCGGCGCGCTCGGCCAGCGGGGTGGCGCAGCGAGGACAAAATCGGTATTCGGTCATGGCGTGAGGTGTCGTGAGGTGTCTCTTCTGGCTTGTGTCTGTTTTGCCTGATCGTGTCTGGCTGTGTCTTGTGCGCGGTGTCAGGCACGGCTTCGGCCACTCACCGCGTCACCACGCTTTCACGCCGCGCACAACTCGCGCACTTCGGCGGCGAAACGCTCGACCGTCTCCGGCTGCGTGTCCCACGCGCACATCAACCGGCAACCGCCCGCGCCGATGAACTCGTAGAACTTCCAGCCGCGCGCGCGCATCGCCTTCGCGGCCTGCGCGGGCAGTTGCGCGAAGACCGCATTCGATTCACGCTCGAACATGATGCTCACGCCGGGAATTTCCCGCAACCGCGTCTGCAGCAATTCCGCCATCGCATTCGCGTGACGCGCATTGCGCAGCCAGACGTCGTTGTCGAGCAGGCCGAGCCACGGCGCCGAGATGAAGCGCATCTTCGACGCCAGTTGGCCCGCCTGCTTCAGGCGGTAGGCGAAATCGTCGGCGAGTGCGCGGTCGAAGAACACCACCGCCTCGCCGACCGGCAAACCGTTCTTGGTGCCGCCGAAACACAGCACGTCGACGCCCGCGCGCCACGTGATCTCCGACGGATGCACGTCCAGCGCCGCGACCGCGTTGGCGAAACGCGCGCCGTCCATATGCACTTTCAGATGACGCCGTTTGGCGATCGCCGCGATCGCCCGCACTTCCTCGACGCTGTAGACGGTGCCGACTTCCGTCGATTGCGTGAGCGTGACGACCTTCGGCTTCGGGTAGTGGATATCGGCGCGGCGCGTAACGACCGCCTCGATCGCATCCGGCGTGAGCTTGCCGCCGATGCCCGGCGCGGTCAGCAGCTTCGAGCCGCCCGAGAAGAATTCCGGACCGCCGCATTCGTCGGTTTCGATGTGCGCGAGTTCGTGGCAGATCACCGAGTGATACGACTGGCACAGCGACGCGAGCGCCAGCGAATTGGCCGCCGTGCCGTTGAACACGAAGAAGACTTCGCAATCGGTCTGAAACAGCTCACGCAGACGGTCGCAGACCTGGTTGGTCCAGGAGTCGTCGCCGTAGGCCGGCTCGTGACCGCTGTTGTTGGCGGCAATCAGCGCGTCGAGCGCTTCGGGACAGATGCCGGCGTAGTTATCGGACGCGAAATGTTGCATGGGAGGCGCAGCGCCTGGCGACGGGCGCGGTAATGACGGAAAGCGGTCATTTTAGTGCGGCGGCGGGTTATTTGTTTTCCGCTTGCGCGTTGGGCCGGGCAACTCCGCGAGCGCTAATTGCAACCGCAGTCCGGCATACGCCCCCGGCCTCGGCCATGCGGCACGCGCGCCACCACGACCAGACCCGCCGCGCCGAGCAGCAGCGCGGCCGCCGCCAGCCAGAGCGCCGGCGAGAACGATCCCGTGTGCCCGGCGATCGGCGCGGCAACCAGCGGCCCGACGATCTGACCAATGCCGTAGGCCGCCGTCGCGTAGCCCATCAGACCGGCCGCGTCGTCGCCGCGCAGACGCCGCGCCTCGCGCATGGCGAACAGCGTGATCGCGGTGAACGGCAGGCCGATCAGGATGCTGCCCAGAGAAAAGCCACCCGCCGTCGGCCAGACGATCCCGAGTGCGATGCCGAAGGCTTGCAGTACATAGCTGCCGGCGAGCAGTGTGCGGTTATCCCAATGCGTCGGCAGACGCGCCGCCAACAGCGCGCCGACCATCAGCGCCACGCCGAACATCGGCCAGAACAGGTCGGGCCACGACGATCCAGGCAGCGCATGACGTGCGATCACCGGCAGGAAAGTCGCGGTGATGATGTAGCCGAAGCCGGGGATGCCGTAGAGCAGGATCAGCCAGAGGGCGTCGGCGCGGTGCGGAGCGGGGGTTGGGTGGGCCTGGCCGGGGTTTGACTGGCTAGCGGGATGTTTGCCGGGGAGCGCTGCGTCGGGTTGGCCCACGGCGCGCTCGCCAGAAGCAGGGTTGGCGGTGAACCGGCTCGCCGCCCGTTCGCTGACCGCTTGTTGCCCGCCGACACGCCGCGCCGCATCCCCGCTGTCCGCTGGAGCGGCCTTGCGAGCCGCCGCCAGTTTCCCACTGACGCCGGACGCGCCGCCAAAGACCGGCCAAACCACAATCGACAGAACCGCGCCGATCAACCCAAAGCCGATCCACCCAGCGGCCGCGCCATAGCCGCCTGCAGCATTCACCAGCAACCCGGTCCCGGCGATCCCCAGCCCCGGCCCGGTATAAATCACCCCACTCCACGCCTGCGCGCCGAGTTCGGCGAGCCGCCGCAGGCCCCACTGCGACGCGAAGACGAACGTCCACGCGCTGACCGCGCCGGCGATAAAGCGCACCGCCGCCCACACCCAGAACTGGCTCGTGACGCCCATCGCCAGCGTCAGCAGAACCGTCGCGACAAGCCCCACACGCACCATCCGAGCCGGTTCGACCCGCAACGCGGCGCAACTGACCGCGCCGATGAAATAGCCCGCGTAGTTGAACGACGCCAGCCAGCCGCCCTGCTGAATGTCGAGCTGCGGCTGACCGGGCGCGCCGCCATGCAGCATCAGCGGCAGCAGCGGCGTGAACGCGAATCGCCCGATGCCCAGCGTGACGGCCAGCGTCACCATGCAGGCGAGCGCCGCGCGGCGCGCGGCATGGGGCTCGGAGAAGCGATCGTAGGTGCGGGAAGCGAGGTCGGTCATGATCGGCGATAGATGACGGTGAGGCGGGCCGGCGCAGCAGCCGGGTCGGTCGGTCAAGTGCATATTAGCTTGACCTTTTGATCACGAAAAATGAATAATTCGGATACAAGCCATCACCCGGAGAGAATCATGGATCTGGCCGCCTTGACCATTTTTCGCGCGGTCGTGCGGGAAAACGGCGTCACGCGCGCCGCTGCCAAGCTCAATCGCGTGCAATCGAACGTGACCACACGCATCAAGCAGCTCGAGGAGCAACTCGGCACCGACCTGTTTATCCGCGACGGCCGCCGGCTCGTCCTGACGCCGGCGGGCGAAACGCTGCTGCCGTACGCCGAGCGCCTGCTCGCGCTCGCCGACGAGGCGCGTCACGCGGTGCGCGAGGATCGTCCGAGCGGTCGCTTGCGTTTGGGAACGATGGAAAGCGTCGCGGCGACGCGCCTGCCCGCCCTGCTCGCGCAATATCACCAGCAGTGGCCAGCCGTCGCGCTGGAACTGGAGACTGGCACGACCGGCAAGCTGATCGAGCGAGTGCGCGAGTTCGAAGTGGATGCGGCGCTCGTGGCGACGCCGCCGGACCCGGCTTCGCTCGGCGACCTGTTCGAGACGGTGCCGGTGTTCAAGGAAGAACTGGTGATGCTCACGCCGCGCGGACATCGGCCGATACACGAAGTGCGCGACATCGCGCTATCGACGCTGATCGCGTTCGAGCGTGGCTGTGCGTACCGGGCTTATATCGAGAAGTGGTATCTGGAGCACAGCGTGCGGCCGGCGCGCGTGCTGGAACTCGGCTCATATCACGCGATCGTCGCGTGCGTGGCGGCCGGTGCGGGCGTGGCGGTGGCGCCGCGCTCCGTGCTGGATCTGCAAGCCGACGCCAGCAATATCACGGTTCACGAACTGCCCGATATCGGGGCGATCGAAACACTGCTCGTGTGGCGACGCGGCCATTTTTCGTCCGCGCTCAATGCGCTGCGGCGCACGCTCGTGCCGGCCGAAGACGGGAGTGTGGCCGCACCGGCGGACGCAGCGATCGGGATGGACACAATGGCCGCGACGGCCAGGGCAACGGCCGCGAATACGGGCGCCGTCTGATCGTTGCCAGCGGCGCCCGCACAAGACGCCACTGCCGAATCCGCACAAACGCCGGGAACCGACCGCAGCCCCGCTCGCGTGCGAACCCGTGAATCGCGCCGCGTCAGCACACAACCCGGCGCGACGACGGCACGGCAAAAAACCTGGGCCACGCGACACGCCCAACTTCTGGCGCCCTACGTGGCCCAAACGGTTCAATCAGACTCGAATCAGAGCTGGCCTTCGACCCAGGCCTTCACGCCAGCCAGCGCAGCAGGCAGATTCGCCGGCTCGGTGCCGCCAGCCTGCGCCATGTCCGGCCGGCCACCGCCCTTTCCGCCGACTTGCTGCGCAACGAAGTTGACCAGTTCGCCCGCCTTGACCTTCTTGCTTGCATCGGCGGTCACACCGGCGATCAGGCTCACCTTGCCGCCTTCGACCGAAGCCAGCACGATCGCCGCGCTCTTGAGCTTGTCCTTGAGCTTGTCGACCGTCTCACGCAGCGTCTTGACGTCCGCACCGTCCAGCGTGGCCGCCAGCACGTGCACGCCGGCGACTTCGATCGCCTGACCGGCCAGTTCGTCGCCCTGGCTCGACGCCAGCTTCGACTTCAACGCGCTCAGTTCTTTCTCCAGCGACTTCACCTGCTCCTGCATCTGGCTGATCCGCTGCGTCAGTTCCGACGGCTGCGCCTTCAACACCGCCGCGGCCGCATTGATGCGCGCGTCGAGGTCCTGCACGAAGCGCACCGCGTTGTCGCCCGTAATCGCTTCCACGCGGCGAATGCCCGCCGCCACGCCGCCTTCCATCACGATCTTGAAGAGGCCGATGTCGCCGGTGCGATGCACGTGAGTGCCGCCGCACAGCTCACGCGAGAAACCGAGGTCGAGCACGCGCACTTCGTCGCCGTACTTTTCGCCGAACAGCGCCATCGCGCCGCCCTTCACCGCTTCGTCGTAAGGCATCAGACGCACGATGCCCGGCGCGTTCGCCAGCACTTCGGCGTTGACGATTTCTTCGACGCGGCGAATCTGCTCGTCCGTCATCGGCGCGTTGTGCGCGAAGTCGAAACGGGTCTTGTCGGCGTCGACGAGCGAGCCCTTCTGCTGCACGTGCGAACCGAGCACTTCGCGCAGCGCCTTGTGCATCAGGTGAGTAGCCGAATGATTGCGCTCCGTGCGGGCGCGGCGCACCGCATCGATTTCCGCCTTCACGACGTCGCCCACCTTCAGCGTGCCCTGCTCGAGCGTGCCGTGATGGCCGACCACGTCGGCCTGCACCTTCAATGTGTCGGCGACGGCGAAGCGCACGCTGGCGTTCGCCAGCAAGCCCTGGTCGCCAACCTGGCCGCCCGACTCCGCGTAGAACGGCGTGTGGTCCAGCACGACGACGGCCTGCTGGCCGTGCGCCACTTGCTGCACCGATGCGCCGTCCACGTACAGCGCGATCACTTTGGCGTCGTCGAAGACGATTTCTTCGTAGCCATGGAACGTGGTCTTCGCGCCCGAGTATTCGAGGCCTTGCGCCATCTTGAACTTGCCCGCCGCGCGCGCCTGTTCGCGCTGGCGCGCCATCGCTTCGTCGAAGGCCGGTTCGTCGACCGTCACTTCGCGCTCGCGGCATACGTCCGCAGTCAGGTCCAACGGGAAACCGTAGGTGTCGTGCAGTTTGAACGCGAGTTCGCCGTCGAGCGTCTTGCCGCCTTTCGCTTCGAGGTCGGCCAGCGCGGCGTCGAGAATCGACATGCCGTGCTCGATGGTTTCGAAGAAGCGCTCTTCTTCCTGACGCAAGACATCGGTCACGCGCTGCTCCGCATCCTTCAGTTCCGGATAGGCGCCGCCCATCTGCGCGACGAGATCCGCGACCATGCGATGGAAGAACGAACCCTTCTTGCCCAGCTTGTAGCCGTGACGGATCGCGCGGCGCACGATCCGGCGCAGCACGTAGCCGCGGCCTTCGTTGCCCGGGATCACGCCGTCGACGATCAGGAACGAGCATGCGCGGATGTGATCGGCGATCACCTTCAGCGAGTTGTTGGTCAGGTCGCTCACGCCGGTTTCGCGGCCCGCCGCCTTGATGAGCGCCTGGAACAGGTCGATCTCATAGTTGCTGTGCACGTGCTGCAGCACCGCGGCGATACGCTCCAGACCCATGCCGGTGTCGACGCACTGCTTGGGCAGCGGCGTCATGTTGCCCTGGGCGTCGCGGTTGAATTGCATGAACACGAGATTCCAGATCTCGATGTAGCGGTCGCCGTCTTCTTCGGGCGATCCCGGGGGCCCGCCCCACACGTCCGGGCCGTGGTCGTAGAAGATTTCCGAGCACGGGCCGCACGGGCCGGTGTCGGCCATCTGCCAGAAGTTGTCCGACGCGTAGCGCGCGCCCTTGTTGTCGCCGATGCGGATGATGCGCTCGACCGGCACGCCCACTTCCTTCGCCCAGATGTCGTGCGCTTCGTCGTCCTCGTGATAGACGGTGACCCAGAGCTTGTCCTTCGGCAACTGGTACACGCCCGTCAGCAATTCCCACGCGTAGTGAATCGCATCGCGCTTGAAATAGTCGCCGAACGAGAAGTTGCCCAGCATTTCGAAGAACGTATGGTGACGCGCGGTGTAGCCGACGTTTTCCAGATCGTTGTGCTTGCCGCCCGCGCGCACGCTGCGCTGCGCGGTGGTGGCACGCGAATACGGACGCGATTCCGCGCCGAGGAACACATCTTTGAACTGCACCATTCCCGAATTCGTGAAGAGCAGTGTCGGGTCGTTGCCGGGCACAAGGCTCGACGAGCGAACGATCGTATGGCCCTTCGATTCGAAGAACTTGAGGAATTTCTCGCGGATTTCGGCGGCTTTCATAGCGTGCGGGGGACGGTCCTGGCTGTTACCGGCGGCATCATGGGATGCGCCAACTGTTTGTTTCTTAAACGACTGATTATACGGGATCGGCGCGGCTGCGCGGCAGCCCGCCCAGCACGGTTAGCCGTTTGGCCAGGTTTGCCTGAGTAGCCTGTGGTATCGAGACAAGCGCGGGATGCGCGCCGGGCCAGGTGCGGGCTACGCGCGATTCGTCCTATGACGTTCGGCTGACTGCGCCGGCATGCGGGAATCGCTTAAGATTGCCCCCATCCGTGGCGCCTTGCGCGCCGCTTGGGCTACCTAGGAGACATTCAACAAGATGGGCGCTCTCAGTCATATCCGCGTGCTGGACCTCACTCGCGTGCTCGCCGGGCCTTGGTGCGCGCAGACGCTCGCAGATTTCGGCGCCGACGTCATCAAGATCGAACGTCCCGAAGTCGGCGACGACACTCGCCACTGGGGGCCTCCGTATCTCAAGACACCGGAAGGCACGGACACGCGTGAGGCCGCGTACTACCTCGCGGCGAATCGCAACAAGCGCTCGGTCACGGTCGATATCGCGTCGCCCGAAGGCCAGCGGATCATCCGCGAACTGGCCGCGCAAAGCGACGTGGTTCTGGAGAACTACAAGGTTGGCCAGTTGAAGAAGTACGGGCTCGACTACGCGTCGCTCAAAGAGGTGAAGCCCGACCTGATCTACTGCTCGGTGACAGGTTTCGGACAGACCGGCCCCTATGCGCAGCGCGCCGGCTACGACTTCATCGTGCAGGGAATCGGCGGCTTCATGAGCATTACCGGCGAGCGCGACGGCCAGCCAGGCGGCGGCCCGCAAAAGGCCGGCGTCGCGATCGCCGACCTGATGACCGGCATGTATTCGACCATCGCCGTGCTCACCGCGCTCACGCACCGCGACCGCACCGGCGAAGGGCAGTACATCGACATGGCGCTGCTCGACGTGCAGGTGGCGATGCTCGCCAACATGAATTCGAACTACCTGGCGAGCGGCCAGCCGCCGGTGCGCTGGGGCAACGCGCACCCGAACATCGTGCCCTACCAGACCTTCCAGACGAGCGACGGCTGGATCATCGTTGCGGTCGGCAACGACGGGCAGTTCCGCAAGTTCGTCGAAGCGGGCGGCCGCCCCGAACTCGCCGACGACGAGCGTTTCGCGACCAACCCGGCGCGCGTGCGTCATCGCGACATCCTCGTGCCGATCCTCGCCGACATGGTTCGACTGCAAGGCAAGCAGCAGTGGATTGCCGCGCTCGAGGCGGCCGGCGTGCCCTGTGGGCCGATCAACGATCTCGGCGAGGTGTTCGAGAACGAACAGGTGGTGGCGCGCGGGATGCGGGTCGATCTGCCGCATCCGTCGGGCGGCACGGTCAAGCTGGTACGCAATCCGATCAACATGAGCGGCACACCGCCCGAAGCGCTGGCGCACCCGCCTATGCTCGGCGAACACACCGGGAGCATTCTGCGCGACGTGCTGGGCTATGACGAAGCGAAGGTTGCGGAGCTGCGGGCGAAGTCGGTAATCTGAGTCGAGCGGCGTGGCGGGGCGGGTTCGGAGCGGTGCGGTCGTGACGGTTTGATGGCCTGGCGGCCGCCACATCGCGCACCATGCGGTGATCACGCTCTCACGTCGGCCCTGCTGGCGGCGCAGTGCAGCGCCGACACCCGGCTCAACCCTGCGCGACCACCGAAGCCAGCCAGCGCCGCCCCTCGTCCCAATCGCCGAGTCCGCTGTCCGCGTTGATGTGGCCGCGCGCGCCGATATCGATCCAGCGGCTGCCCCACGCGTTCGCACAGGTCTGCGAAAACGGCACGTCGCCATAGGGATCGTCGCTGCTCGCCACGACGATGGTCGCGAACGGCAAGCGCGTAAGCGGCACCGGCGCGAAGCCGCTGGCGTCCTGTGGAAAGTGAGGCTCGGATGGGTCGGGCACCGCAACCAGCAATGCGCCCGCCACCTTCGCAAGCTGCGCCGCGCTCGCGTAGTGCGACGCCCAGAAGACGGCCGTCAGGCAGCCGAGACTATGGGCGGCGAACGCCACCGGCGCATCGGCGGCGGCCACGGCGGCGTCGAGCGCGCGGCACCACGCGTCGCGCGCGGGATGGTCCCAATCCGGCATCTGCACGCGCGTGAGCGCGGGATCGAGTGCCTCCCAGCGGGTTTGCCAGTGGCCGACGCCGGAGTTCTGGTAGCCCGGCAGCACGAGTATGTTCAGGTTTTCGCTCATTGTGTTTCCCCGCCTGTAGTTGTTTTTTGCCGTTTGCCGTTTGCCGTTTGCCGTTTGCCGCCGGCCTCGTGCCGTGCCCGCCCATTACAACTAGCCTATTGCATCCGGCTCATTGCGGCCCCGCCTCTCACAACCCACTGCCAAAGCCCGCGTCATAGCCGCTTCCCTCGTTTCCGTACGCCCCCGGTTCACCGCATCACCCGCCCCACCCCCACACCGCGCGGATCCGCCGCCGGCTCAGGCGTCGCGCCCTCGACGCGAATCATCTGCACATCGCCATTGAACGACTGTTCCTCCAGCGTGTAGCCCATCGCCTTCAACTGCTCGGCCAGCTCGCCGCTAACCGGATGAAACGGCTCGAAGTAGATCGTCTTCTGCGGCAGCAACTGATGGTGAAAACGCATCGCGGCCAGCGCATCCGTCGGCGTCATGTTGAAGTCGTACAGGTTGGTCATCACCTGGAAAATCGACGTCAGAATGCGCGAGCCGCCAGGCGTGCCGATCACCAGCGCCACACGGTCGTCCTTCAGCAAAAGCGTCGGCGTCATCGACGAGAGCGGGCGGCGTCCCGGCGCCACCGTGTTGAGTTCCGCGCCGCTCGGGCCAGGCGCGCCCTCGCCGCCCGGCTTGGTCACGAAATCATCCATCGCATCGTTCAGCAGGAAGCCGCCGCCGTCCACCACCACGCCCGCCCCGAAATCTCCGTTCAGCGTATAGGTGTTCGACACCGCATTGCCCCACTTGTCAACCACCGAGAAATGCGTGGTTTGCGCCTTCTCCGGCATCGCGTCGCCGAGGCCGGGCTTCACCAGCGCCGCGCCCGGCACTTCGTCGGGCTTGACTTCGTCGGCGCGCTGCGCGAGATAAGCGTCGTCGATCAGCTTGCCGGTCGGCACCTTGTACGAGTCCGGATCGGCGAGGTATTGCTGCCGGTCGGCGAATACGCGGTCCTCGATCCGAGCGATCAGATGAATGTACGGAGCGGAATTCAGCTCGAGACCGTCGAACGCCTGCTTCAGATCGGCTCTCATCTTCAGCATCTGGATCAAGCCGATGCCGCCCGAGCTCGGCGGCGGCGCAGTGATCACGCGGTAGCCGTTCCAGTCGGCCGAAAGCGGCTGGCGCCATACCGCCTTGTACTGAATCAGGTCCTGCTTCGTGATAAGGCCGTGACCGTACATCTGCTGGGCGATCAGGTCCGCGGTGCGGCCTTCGTAGAACTCGCGGCCGCCGTCGCCGGCGATCCGCGACAAGGTCTGCGCGAGTTCGGGCTGGCGGAATGTCGCGCTTGCCTTCAGGGTCGAAAAGTAGGCATCGAAATTGGTCCTGCCGGCGAAATTTTTCAGAGCAGCATCGCGACGCTGTTGCAGCGACGGGTCGACCATGAAGCCATCGGTCGCATAGCGGATCGCGGGCGCGAGCACCTGCTTCCACTTCAGCTTGCCGAAACGCCGCTGCGCCTCCCACATGCCGTCGACGGTTCCCGGTACGCCCACCGCGCGATGGCCGACCACGCTCATGCCGGGCACCAGGTTGCCCTTGTCGTCGACGTACATGCCGCGGGTCGCCTGTTGCGGCGCGCGCTCGCGGTAGTCGAGAAAATACGGCTTGCCGTCCATGAACACCGTCATGAACCCGCCCCCGCCGATGTTGCCCGCGTCCGGCCGGGTCACGGCCAGCGTGAAGGCGATCGCCACGGCGGCATCCACCGCGTTGCCGCCCGCAGCGAAGATCTGCTGCGCGGCGTCGGCGCTATAGCGATCCGGCACGGCTACCGCCGACGCGTCGAGCACCGTCCTGGGCGGCGGCGTTTTCGCCAGCGCGGGGGCCGGTGCGACCGCGCCGCCGGCGAACGCGGCAAACAGGGCCGAAGCCATGACGATCCGGGAGCGGTAAAAAGAGGAGCGGCAAACAGAAGCGAAAGGCGCGCGTAGCGCGCCGTGCGTCGGGACAGACATCCGAGAACTCCGGCAACGAAGGGCGCCATGGTGCACGAACGGCGGCCGTTCGTGCAAGGCGACAACGGGCGGTGCGGCCTATGCGGACGGCTGCGGCAGGTGCAAGCACTGCGCGCCGACGCGCAGGCCGCACGGCCCAGGGAAATTTCGAGCGGCGGGTAAGGCGGGCCTCGAAGAGCGGGCCTCGCCTCATGCGAGGCGTGTGACCGGCCGCCGTTGTGTTCACGCAGTCGCGGGCGGCCCGCAGGCGGCCTGATGCGGATCAAGGCGAATTAAAACCGTCCGTCTGCCGGGTTGACATACGTTCGACGTGAACGCGACGCGGCTGCGATGGGAATACGGCCAACACCGTGCGGCCAACACCACGCCCACGCCACGTCACGGACCACCTCCCGCGGCTTCGAAAACCCCGAAAAACCCGAGGCAAGGAGGCCCAGGCCTGCCAGCGCCGCGTGCGTCGGACGAACCCCGCGCCGCTGGCATACTAAGTCGCTCGCGAGCACGCGAACAAAACGTTTTACCTCCTGTTACAGCGCCCCGGCACCCCCAAAATCCGCGCCAGAAGCGCTCAACCGTTGGCTGCGCGCCGCATTCGCCTGTCGTCGCCGGACTGCTCAGGTAGAATTGTCGGATAAGTGGACGCACCACGCGCCCCCGACAGACTTTCACCTTCTCGCATGAATACCGAACGCAACGACGCGCCAGCGGCATCCAATTTCATCCGCAACATCATTGACGACGACAACCGCACCGGCAAGTGGGACCAGCGCGTCGAAACGCGCTTTCCGCCCGAACCGAACGGCTATCTGCACATCGGTCACGCGAAGAGCATTTGCCTGAACTTCGGCATCGCGCGCAGCTACGGCGGCGTGTGCCATCTGCGCTTTGACGACACCAATCCGGAAAAGGAAAGCGTCGAATACGTCGACTCGATCATCGACTCGGTGCGCTGGCTCGGCTTCGAGTGGGAAAAAGACGGCAAGGAGCAGCTCTACTACGCGAGCGACTACTACGACAAGCTGTACGAATTCGCCGAGCTGCTGATCGAGCGCGGCAAGGCCTACGTGGACAGCCAGTCGGCCGAGGAAATGCGCGCGAACCGCGGCTCGGCCACGGAAGTCGGCACGCCGTCGCGCTTCCGCGAGCGCTCGGTGCAGGAGAACCTCGACCTGTTCCGCCGCATGAAGGCGGGCGAGTTCAAGGAAGGCGAGCACGTGCTGCGCGCGAAGATCGACATGTCGTCGCCGAACTTCAACATGCGTGACCCGGTGATCTACCGCATCCGCTTCGCGCATCACTACCGTACCGGCGATAAATGGTGCGTGTACCCGATGTACGACTACACGCACTGCATCTCGGACGCGCTGGAAAACATCACGCATTCGCTGTGCACGCTCGAGTTCGAAGATCATCGGCCGCTCTACGACTGGATTCTGAACGAGCTCGCCGACGCGGGCATCTTCACGCGCCCGCTGCCGCAACAAATCGAGTTTTCGCGCCTGAACCTCACCTACGCGATCACCAGCAAGCGCAAGCTGCTGCAACTCGTCAACGAAGGCCACGTGGACGGCTGGGACGACCCGCGTTTGCCGACCATCGTCGGCCTGCGCCGGCGCGGCTTCACGCCTGAGTCGATCCAGCTGTTCTGCGAGCGCATCGGCATCACCAAGGTCGATTCGTGGATCGACATGAGCGTGTTCGAAGGCGCGCTGCGCGACGATCTCGACGAGAAGGCGCCGCGTATCGCCGCCGTGCTCGATCCGCTCAAGCTGATCATCGACAACTTCCCCGAAGGCGTCACCGAGCCGTGCAGCGCGCCGGTCCACCCGCATCATCCGGAACAGGGCGTGCGCGAGTTTCCGATTTCGCGCGAACTGTGGATCGAGCGCGAGGACTACAACGAAGCGCCGCCGAAGGGCTACTTCCGCCTGTTCCCAGGCAACAAGGTGCGGCTGCGCTACGGCTACGTGATCGAATGCACGGGCGCGGACAAGGACGAGAACGGCAACGTCGTCGCGGTGCATTGCAACTACTTCCCGGACAGCAAGTCGGGCACCGAAGGCGCGAACACCTACAAGGTCAAGGGCAACATTCACTGGGTCAGCGCGGCCGCCGCCTGCCCCGCCGAAGTGCGCATCTACGACCGGCTGTTCAAGGAGCCGCAACCGGACGCCGGCGGGCGCGACTTCCTCGAAGCGCTGAATCCGCATTCGAAGCGCGTGGTCAACGCCTACCTGGAGCCGGGCGCGCGCGACGCGCTGCCAGAGCAGCGCTATCAGTTCGAGCGCCACGGCTATTTCGTCGCCGACCGCGTCGATTCGAAGCCGGGCAAGCCCGTGTTCAATCGCATCGTCAGCCTGCGCGACAGCTGGGGCAAGCCGGCGTAAGCTGGAGCGGCCGCCGGTCTTCGCGCATCTGAAGTTGCAGACGGCGTGCATCCCGCTTCACGGGCTGCACGCCGTTTCGTTGCATGATGGTCTATCGACAGTCACAGCGCGGCCTGGTGGGCGCGCCGGTCCGGGAGGCCCGATGAAAGTTGCAGCCCGCCACCGCGGGGCAAGTGCCGGAGCAAGTACCGGAACGTTGACGACGCCGGGCACGGCTCACGGCGCACGCCACGCACAGCGCACATGCGCCGTTCGTGCGGCGCGCGCCGCCTACCCCGCACGTTTCGCCTATCGGGCGCGTTGCGCGCTCGTGGCGCTCGCCACGCTCGGCGCGGCTTCGCTTGTCGACCCCGCTCACGCGGACGAACTCACCGGCACGCTGAGAAAAATCCACGACGACGGCGTGATCGTGCTCGGCGTGCGTGAAGCGTCGATCCCATTCTCGTATTTCGACGGCAAACAGACGGTCGGCTATTCGCAGACCATCGCGCTGCAGATCGTCGATGAAATCAGGAAAACGCTCGGCATGCCGCAGCTGAAGGTTCACGAGATCACCGTGACCTCGTCGAACCGCACGCCGATGCTGCTGAACAACCAGATCGATCTGGAATGCGGTTCGACCACGCACACTGTGGAGCGCGAAAACGTGGCCGCGTTCTCGAACAGTTTTTTCCAGTACGCGGTGCGCATGATCACGCGCAAGAACAGCGGCATTACGGATTTTCCGGATCTGGCCGGCAAGACGGTGGTGACGACCGCGGGCACGTCCGACGAACGTCTGTTGCGCCGCCTGAATACCGACAAGCATCTGAACATGCGCATCACCAGCGCGCGCGATCATCTGGAAGCCTTTACCGCGGTCAAGGAGGACCGGGCCGTGGCCTTCGTGATGGACGAGCCGATCGTGTATGGCTTCAAGTCGACCGATCCACGCCCCGACGACTTCGTCGTGACGGGCACGCCGCTCGGCTACGAAGTCTACGCGTGCATGTTCCGCAAGGGCGACGAACCTTTCCGCACGCTCGTGAACCGGGTGATTTCGCGCTCGCAGACTTCCGGCGACGCAGAACGTCTGTACAGGCAGTGGTTCACGCAGCCGATCCCGCCGCACGGCATCAATCTGAATTTTCCGCTGTCGGAATCGAACCGCGCACTGTTCGCGCATCCGAACGACCGCGCGCTGGATTAAGCGTGGCGCGTGGCGCGTCAGGGAGTGGGGGGCGAACGGCAAACGGTCGCCGTCTCCGCCTCTATAAGGACCGATGCAACTCCGCCAGCGATAGCGTCGTCTGAAAGAGCCGCGCGAGACTGCGGCTCGCATACTTAGGAATTTCATCGATCGCGGCCCAACGGTACGCGTCCATCTCGGGAATCAGCGTGCCATCGGAGCGCCGCGGGAACAGCGACGTGCAGGTGCATGCGCTCAGATCGAGTTCGTCGGCGCTGGCGCGCGCGGCGAACAGATGCAGGTCCTTGTCGCGCCGGTAGACGAACAGGCCGAGATCCTTCAGACGCTCCGGCGCGATCGCGATGCCGGTCTCCTCGACCATCTCACGCAACGCGGTGACGTGCGGCGCTTCACCCTCTTCGCCGTGCCCCTTTGGAATGTCCCAGTGCGACGTTTCGGTGGCGTGCGCGAGCAGCAACCGGCCATCCGGGTCGAGCAGAATGATCCCGCAAGAAACGACCCGCGGGCTCATCGACGCGCCGCGCCGCCGCAGCGCGCGGCTTCGAGCGGCGCCGGCAGCAGGCCGGCGCGCGCAGCCATCACGACCTGCATCCTCAGTTTTTCTTCTGCAATTGCCAGGCGGCGCCTTGCTTGCAGAACTGCGGACGCAGATGCATCGACTGGCCCTTCGCATTCAGTTCGACGGCCAGATTGCGGCAGGTACGCCCACCATCGTTGGTGGTGTCGACGACGGCGATCGTTGCGTCGATCTTCACGCTGTTGCCTGTGCCTTCGTTGACCCAGTGGGCGCTTTCGCCGTCCTTCGTGTCGTTGAGCGCGGCGAAGACGGCCTTCTTCACGGACTCCACGTCGCGCTGCTTCATGTAGGACATCGGCGTGTCATTCAGAAAGCCGAGATTCGCCGCCTGCGCGCCGATTGCGCCGCCCAGCAGCAGGCTCGCGCAGGTCAGATGAAGCAGCACACGGGTTCGTATCGACATGAAAGATTCTCCTCGAAAGTGTTCGGAGCGGTTTCGAGCGCGTGGGCCGCGGCTCTTGATCTGGACCCCAAAAGGATAGCATGCCCTCGGGAAAGGCCAGCGCGACGCGGCTTGCCATTGACGCGCGGCAAGCGGATCGACTCGACGCGGGCTGCAGGCCTTCAGCTACCGCATCATCCGTCAACGGCGCGGCAGACGCTGTCGATTTTAGGGCGATTCCCCTAGCGTCTTATGAAGCGTCTTCATAAGATTAGCGATTCCCTTCCCACAGCCGTCAAGCTTCCGACTGCTCGTCCTGAACTTCTTTCTTGCCCGGGAGATTTTCGCCGCCACCCTCGCGCTGCTGTGCGTCGCGCTCGTGCCGGCCGCGAGCGGCCCCGATCCCGGATTGACGCAACGTATCGTACGGATGGGCGGCGTGCCGGCCGCGCGCTGGCCCACTCTGCGCATGCGCGTCGGCGTCACCTGTGTGTCCTTCGCTGCTGATCGGCGCCTGCTATTGCATCCTCGCCGGTTCAGTTCGACTGAGCGCAGCCGCTCGTCACCCGGAGGCAGGCCACGGAAACCATAGCCCGGCCTGCCCTCTTCCACCGTCAGTTTGCGGCCGCAGCGGTGGTCGCCACATGGACCCGTGCGCCGGGCGCCTGGTACCCATCGGTCAGCGTCTTCAGAAACGCCACCACATCCTTGATCTCAGCTGCGTCGAACACCGGCTTGTCGCCCGGTTTGCGGTCGAACGGCGCGTCGGTATTCAGGTTGGCCCAGTAGCGCTGCGGCAGATCGTCGAACTTCTGCACCTTGCCCTTCGAGACCGGATAGAACTTTGCCGGGTTCGTGTCGCGTTCGGCGTAAAAGCGCACCGCCTGCTCGAGCGAATGATAGATGCCGTTGTGGAAGAAGCTCTGCTTCAACGCGACGTTGCGCAACGTCGGCGTGCGGAAAAGGCCGCAGAATTCGTCGCGCCCCTTCAGGTCGGTGCGCTCCGGGCCGCATGCGCCGAGGTCGTAGAAGCGCGGATCGCGATTCACCGGCAGCGCGCGATTGCGCGGCACGCCGATCGCGATCAGACCGAAGTCGCTGAACTGCGGCGGCGCGCCGTCCCGGGTGCGCTGGCTGATGTGGCAGCTCGCGCAATTGCCCTTCTGTTCGTCGTTGAAGAGTTGCAGGCCATGCAGTTCGGCTGGCGTCAGCTGTGCCTTGCCCGCCAGATACGCGTCGTACTTGCTGGTGTACGGATAGAAGACCTCGGGCGTTTGCTCGAACGTTTCGAGCGCCTGCAGCACGGCCTTGAAGGTGGCGGCGTCGTTGTCGAAAATGTGCTCGCCGAAGGCCGCGCGGAACGCGTCGGCGTATGGCGCGGCCTTGACCGCCGCGGTGACTTTGGCCGGCGTGCTGCCCATCTCGAACGACGACAGCAGCGGAATGCGCGCCTGCTCGCCACCACGGTCGACCCGCCCGTCCCACGTGAGGCCGCCGGTGGGTCCGGCATCCACGCTTTCGTCGCCTTCGTCGTCGGACTCGTGGTAGTGCTCGGCGAACGCCGGCACCGCTTGCAGATACTTCAGCGTCGGCGCGGCGCGCATGCCGGTGCGGTGCATGTCGCTGCCGCCCAGCTGTACCGACAACGCATTAGCCGGCGCAAAGCCGTGCTCCGGACTGTGGCACGACGCGCAAGCGAGCTTGCCCGAGCCGGAGAGCGACGCGTCGAAAAAGAGCTGCTTGCCGAGCGCCGTCATTTGCCGCACGGATTCGTAGACCTGCGCGCGCGACCGGCCGGCGTCATGGCCTGCGACCTTCACGGCGGAGGCCGCCTCGGGTGCGGCGGAGACGGGCGCATTGGCGTGGTTCGCCGCGGAAGTTGCGCCTGCACTCGCTCCGGCTTTCGCGCCGCCCTGCGCATTCTCTCCTGCGACGGCATCCGCGCTGGCACCGCCCGCATCGCAAGCTGCCAGCACCAAGGTCACCGTCATCGCGCTCATCGCGGCGAACACCGCCCGCCGCGCACCCGCTCCCGCCTGCCCGGCGCTTCGCCGTTCGCCTCGCCGCATCATTGTTTCCCGAATCCCCGTCAGACCAAGCCGCATATGAACGATGTGAGTGTGCGATATCGAAGTCGGCGAGCATATTTCATTTTAATGTCTATCAAATGACACTCAGCCGACGGAAAATTCCCGACAAAGGCGTTTCGTAATTAATTACATCTCTCTGTCAAATTCCCTTGCGAAACTTTCGCCGGCGGTCGTTCGTGTAAGGAATGCGCGCGGCCCGTCCCCAACGCGAGAGAGAGAAATCATTCAAATGAACAAGAAACTGATCTGCGCGACGCCCATCGCGATCGCAGCGGCACTGAGTCTGTATGCGTGCGGCGGCAGCGAAGTCACGCAGCCGGACATCACGTCGATCAAGACGGTCGTGGTGATCTACGCGGAAAACCGCAGCTTCGACAATCTGTACGGCAACTTCCCGGGCGCGAACGGTCTGCAGAACGTGAGCGCGGCGAACTCCACCCAGGTGGACCGCGACGGCACGCCGCTCGCGACGCTGCCGCAGGTATGGAACGGCCTCACGCAAACCGGCGTGACGCCGGTGGTCACGCAGGCGATGACGGCCAATCTGCCGAACAGCCCGTTCGCGATCGACGACCCGAAGGGTTTCAACACGCCGATCACCGCGACGACGCGCGACCTCTATCACCGCTTCTACGAGAACCAGATGCAGATCAACGGCGGCAAGAACGACAAGTTCGCCGCCTGGGCCGATTCGGGCGGCCTCGTGATGGGCCACTACTCGCTCAACGCCGACAAGCTGCCGCTCTGGAAGATCGCCCAGCAATACACGCTCGCCGACAACTTCTTCATGGGCGCGTTCGGCGGCTCGTTCCTGAATCACCAGTGGCTCGTCTGCGCGTGCACGCCGATCTATCCGAACGCGGACAAGAGCCCGGCGGCCGCCTCGATCTCGGCGGTGGAAAGCGACGGCGTGACGCTCAAGGTCGCGTCGAACTCGCCGGCTTCGGCGCAAAGCGGTCCGCCCAAGTACGTGCTGTCGGGCAACCTGACGCCGGACTTCTACGCGATCAACACGATGCAGCCGGCGTATCAGCCGAGCGGCAACAAGGCGGCGTCCGGCGGTGACGCGAATCTCGCCGATCCGAGCCAGGCGACCACGCTGCCGCCGCAGACGCAAAAGCACATCGGCGACCTGCTGAACGACGCGAAGGTGTCGTGGGCGTGGTACGGCGGCGCATGGGGCGCAGCGGCAGCCGCGGCGCAGAACGGCACGTCGAATGTGATCTACGGTGCGAACCTGACGGCACCGAACTTCCAGCCGCACCATCAGCCGTTCAACTACTTCGCCGATCTCGCACCGGGCACCGCAAACCGCGCGCAGCATCTGCTCGACGGCGGCATGGGCGGTTCCGAGTTCATCAAGGCGATCGATGCCGGCACGCTGCCGCAGGTGTCGTTCTACAAGCCGCAGGGCAACCTGAACGAGCACCCGGGCTACACCGACGTCGCGAGCGGCGACCAGCACATCGCCGACGTGATCTCGCATCTGCAGAAGAGTCCGCAGTGGAACAACATGCTGGTGGTCGTGACCTACGACGAAAACGGCGGTTTCTGGGATCACGTGGCGCCGCCGAAGGCCGACCGCTGGGGTCCGGGCACGCGCATTCCCGCACTGATCATCTCGCCGTTCGCGAAGAAGGGTTACGTCGATCACACGCAGTACGACACGACGTCGATTCTGCGCTTCATCACGCATCGTTACTCGCTGCCGACGCTGCCGGGTATCGCGGCGCGTGACGCGGCGCTGACCAGCAACGGCGGCAAGCCGCTGGGCGACCTGACCGCGGCGCTGGATATCAAGCATTAAGGACGTGGCAGCCGGGCGCGGCGCATTGGTTTCGGCCCGGCTATCCATGCCGGCCCCAGCGGGTCGGCAACGCCCATTCGGCGCACCACGGAGCGCGGCCAGTGGACGCGCAATCGACAAGCAACAGTCCGCCTGATGGCGAGACTTCGACGGGCAGCCTCGGCTGCCCTTTTTTTCGTCCTGGGCATGGCCCGCGCGGCCTGTCCGCTTCTCCGCCATCGAGGCACGCGCCGAGCGCACGCGTTTTCGTGAGCGGCGTATGCTTCGACCCAAGGCACGCGCGTTGCCGTCGATGCCGGCCGCCCATCCTTCCTCACGCGTGGCAGCACTGCCCGCTCATTCAGGAGTTCGACGAGATGACTGAAAAAACCATCAAGGTGCCCGGTCCCGCTCATCCCATCACGGTCGAGCCGGCGCGGGCCCGCGTGGTCGTGACCGTGGCCGGACGGGTGATCGCCGATACGCACAAGGCACTGGTGCTGCACGAAGCGGCTTATCCGCCGGTGTATTACGTGCCGCGTACCGATGTCGAAATGACCTTGCTGGAGCGCACCGATCATTCGACTTACTGCCCGTATAAGGGCGACTGCGCGTACTACAGCGTGCCGATCGGCGGCGAGCGGACGGTGAATGCGGTGTGGACGTATGAGGCGCCGTACGCGTCGGTGAAGGAGATCGCGCAGCATCTGGCGTTCTATCCGGACCGGGTCGATTCGATCGACGTGCAGCCGGGCAAGTAGGAACCTCGTGCCTGGCGAAACGGCCGAGGTCCCGCTTCGCGGCGCGCGTGATGAGGTGCGATGGGGTCGCCGGCGCTCACATCGATCACGAACCTGGTCACGTGGTCAACGCGTTGGATAGCATGAGCATCGGCGTAGGAAAACTGGCTGAGAACGTGAGCGCAATGGCGTTGTGAGCTGCGAGCGCAACATCTCCGACAGTACACAAATACACGGGAC
The DNA here is from genome assembly GCF_046030495.1 of Paraburkholderia strydomiana. Classification (GTDB taxonomy): domain Bacteria; phylum Pseudomonadota; class Gammaproteobacteria; order Burkholderiales; family Burkholderiaceae; genus Paraburkholderia; species Paraburkholderia strydomiana_A. Next base: position 157,651 of record NZ_JAQQCJ010000012.1, on the reverse strand, counting down.
ATCCTTCGCATAACGCTTCGTTTTTTGCTACTTGCGCGTCCAAACAGAGGAGCCTTCTTTCCGTGCGCCCTGAAAAAAGAGCTCCGTCCGCCATATGGCCTTATGTGTCGAAGAAAGTCTTTAACTTATGATGAAGTAAAGACATATCTGGCGAGTAAGTTCATGTGCAATGAAATCTAAAAATTGAGCGACGCCGCGTTGATTCCCTGACGACGTGCCTATCGCGGCTATCGAGTGAGGACCACCCACCCGCTTTGTTCGACCTCGACCGGCACCGCTTCCAGGGCCGAGCCTTCACATGGTCCTTCGATGCACCGACCATCATCGAATCTGAACAGCGCGCTATGATGCGCGCACATGAGCACCTGCGCCTTGTAACAAAAGATGGTTCCAGGCTCAAAATCGAGAGGAACCGAAAAATGCGGGCAACGATTGACGTATGCCCACACCTGTAGCCCACGCCGCACGACCACCACGGGACGTCCAGCACGCTTTTCGTCAATGACGCGCGCACCGCCATCCGGGACTTCGGCAAACCAGCACAATCGGCTTGCGCACATCGCTCACACCCGCCGCTCAGGGTTGCCGAGGCTCCAGTCCCAAGGGCGCACTTCCACACGCGCGAAAAGACCTTCCTTCATGTATGGGTCGTTTCCGACAAATTGCATGACGGCATCGAGGTCGTCTGCCTCCACCACCAGCAAGGTGCCATTCATGGCATCGCATTGCGGCGCCAAAGTGGGGCCGCCGAGACGCACAAACACACCGTGCTGCGCCGCGCTTCGCAAATAGGTTCGGTGGTTCGGGCGAACGCGTTCACGGACTTCTCGCATGTCCGGCTTGTCCGTGGCGAAGACGGCGTAAAAGCGGGCCATTTTGATTAGCTCCGGTCGAGGACAAAGTCGTAACACGCTTCGCGGTATGGGCCGGCCAGTTTGAACTGTCGCGCCAGCTCATCATTCGCGGGACGGTCCCGGTATGCGACCATTAGAGAAGGTTTGACACCGAAGACTGCGTCCGACTCCAAAAATTGGTCGTCCTCATCAAACAGATGAGTGACTAGCTTGCGCCGCCCTGGCGCATCAATCATGAAATGCAGATGCGCAGGTCGCCATGGGTGCCTGCCGGTTGCGCCGAGCATCCTGCCAACCGGACCATCGGTTGGGATTGGATAGCTGACGGGCAAGATTGTGGTGATTGCGTAGCGCCCTTCGGAGTCGCTCCGATAGCGTCCTCGAAGATTGCCGTGCGGCTGAGCGATATCCTGGCCTGAATACATGCCGTTCTCCGCGGTCTGCCAGACGTCGAGAACGGCCCCTGCTACTGGCTCCCCATCGGTATCCAATACGCGTCCCCGCACGACGACCGGGGACCCCGGCGTCAAAGCCATGTTCTCCCCATATGCGCGCTCAGGCATTCCCTTGATGTAGAACGGACCAAACACAGTCGTGTCTGTCGCCCCCGTTGCATAGCGGTGGTTTATCGCGTCGACGAGCATCGAGACCCCAAGCGTATCCGATAAGAGAATGAACTCCTGACGAACGAGGTCATCGCACATCTTGCCGGTCTCGGTGAGAAAGCGAATAGCTCCCATCCACTCCGCTTCAGTCGGTTCCACCTCGCGCACGAATGCGTGAAGATGCTGGACCAGGCTTTGCATCAAGATGCGCAAGCGTGCGTCCGGCGTGCCTGCGAAGCTGGCGATGACCTGTTCGGTCAACGCGCTGTCGCCCTGTTGGTTTTCAATCATCAAGTCTCCTCCATTTACCAGACTCTTTGCCTCAATGTGGCGCCCGCCCCTCCCATGCATTCTGCAAAAGCTGACGAATCGCTCCGCGCTCAACGGGACGAGGGTTCACATACGGGTTCTTGCACGCCAGTTCAGCGGCCTCATCGAGACCGCTTTCAGGTAGTCCTATATCTGCCAGCGCAACCGGAATCCCCAGTTGCCGAATCAGTTCGAATAAAAGGCGACCCGCTTCGGCGGGCTCATGGCCGCCAAGGGCTCTCGCAACTTTCTGTAACGCCTCGGGCGCGGCACGGTGGTTATAGTGGGCTGTGTGCGCAAGCATAGCCGCATGCGTTTGGGCATGAGGCAAATTGAATGTGCCGCCGAGCGTATGGCAGAGCTTGTGGTGAAGTGCCATGCCGACTGCACCAAGACAGGTTCCCGCAAGCCATGCACCATACAGTGCCTGGCTTCGCATCTCGCTGTCGCCTGGCGCACGCACGATTTTCGGCAACGACTCGCCCAAGACGCGTATCGACTCTTCCGCCATCAGACTGACTATGGGATTCGCATCCTCTGCATACAGCGCCTCGACTGCATGCGCCATGGCGTTGATTCCGGATGCAGCGGAGATGTCCACCGGCAAGGAAAGCGTCAGGGACGGGTCATATAACACGGTACGGGGCAACACGCGGGCGTCACGTCCGGTTCGCTTCAGGCGTCCCTCGGTGAGGCCAAAGATTGGTGTCATCTCTGAACCCGCATAGGTAGTCGGCACGGCGATGATTGGCAGTGACGACTCAAGCGCTATCGCTTTACCCAGCCCAATCGTAGAGCCGCCACCTATCGCGACACAGCAGTCCGCGCCAAGCTCCGCGGCCATCTCACATGCCGCGCGTGCGACCTCAACCGGCACATGCATGACTGCTTGTGCGCACACGCCAGCGGCGCGCTCACCCAATATGCCCCTCACCCGGTTAGCCAACTGCAACTGCTCAGGGGTCGACAGGATGAGCGCGCGTCGGGCCCCCAGCCTATCCAGCTCTTCGGGGAGCTTCGAAAGCGCGCCGCTCCCGAAAACCACGCGGGAGGGCGTACTCTGGTAGACAAAGCGCTCCATTCAGGCCTCAGCGCTTGAAGTGCGGCGGCACGTTGCCGTCGACGTTGACCCACACGGACCGTGCTTCGGTGTAGTCGTGCATAGCCTCGAAGCCCATTTCACGACCGTATCCCGACTGCCCCACACCACCGAACGGGCTGCCAGGATTGACTCGCTTGTAGCAATTAATCCAGCACATGCCCGCGCGGATTTGCGCGGCAGTCTTGTGCGCACGCGACAGGTCACGAGTCCAGAGACCACTACCAAGACCATAGTCAGTGCCATTCGCGATAGAAAGAGCCTCTTCGTCACTGCTGAAGCGAAGCACGGTGACAAACGGCCCGAATACCTCTTCCTGCGCGATACGGTCGGCGGCAGTCTTCGCCTCGATAACCGTAGGGCGGACGTAGTAACCATTTGCAAGCGCAGGGTCTTGCGGCGCGCTCCCGCCCGCGAGCACACGACCGCCCTGTTCGCGCGCAACGTCGACGAACGTCAGCACGCGATCCAGGTGCTGCTTCGAGGTAAGCGGCCCCATCTCCGTATTGGGGTCAAGCGGATTGCCCACGCGGACAGAAGACGCCAACGAAACGAACCGCTCAAGGAACTCGTCAGCGATGCGTTCGTGTAAAACAAGACGCGAACCAGCAATGCATGCCTGCCCCTGGTTGTGAAAGATCGCCCATGCCGCGCCGTTAATCGCGGCATCGAGGTTGGCGTCGTCGAAGACGATGTTGGCGCCCTTGCCGCCCAGCTCCAGCTGGACACGCTTCAGGTTTCCCTGTGACGCCTCGACAATGCGTCGGCCCGTCGCCGTCGAGCCCGTGAACGCAATCTTGCCTACACCCGGGTGCTCGGCGAGACGCTGACCGGCCGTGTGGCCATACCCGGGAACGATATTCACCACGCCCGTGGGGAACCCGACCTCATCCATGAGTTCGACGATGCGCAGAGTCGATAGCGGTGTGATTTCCGAAGGTTTTAGCACCACTGTGTTCCCTGCGGCGAGGGCGGGACCCATTTTCCAGCTCGTGAACATAAGCGGAAAGTTCCACGGCACAATCTGCCCGACAACCCCGATCGGTGCGCGCTGCACGTAGTTCAGGAAGCCGGTCTCGACGGGAATCACGGAGCCTTGCAGCTTGTCGGCCATACCGCCGAAATAGCGGAAGCAGCCAGCGGTGCGCGGTACGTCGAGAGCCCTCGAGTCGCGAATCGGATGGCCCGTGTCCAGCGACTCCAGTTGGGCGAGCTCCTCCGCATTTGCCTCGATAGCATCGGCGAGGCGCAACAAAAGTCGTCCGCGTTCCGCTGCAGCCATGGTCGACCATTTCGGGAAAGCGCGCGTTGCTGCCTCGACAGCCAGGTCAACGTCTACTTCGCTGGCCGCCGCAATCTTCGTGATGAGCGAGCCGTCGTGAGGATTAAGCACGTCGATGGTGCCGCCGTCGACGGCATCGACAAAGCGTCCGTCGATGAAGAGTTGGGTTTGCATGAATCGTCCTCGGGTTATTGCTGGCTCGCTACTCAAAACTCGATCGGGTACGGCGCAAATTCGCCGCTCTCGTACCGTTGCGGAAGGTCCGGAGTTGCGTTCTCCCAGACAAGCAACATCGAGCGCTTCGTCGAATACCCTTGATGTCGGATGTCGGCCGGCATCGCGCAGATGTCGCCCGCGCGCATCGTGATGCGGGCACGCGGTGCACCCGTGTTTTTGTCGCCGACATCCCAGACGATTTCGTCGGAGAGTTGCAGGAACCATTCGACCCGGTCGTTCCCATGAAACACCGGCAGAATGAATTCCTCGGTCGTCGGACAGAACAGACTGCGACCGCAGACGGACGTGACGGACGGATTCCATGTCACGTCGGAGCGCGACAGATACTTGAAGAGGTTGAAGGCATGCAGCTCGCCCTCGAAGCCAGGCTCGGCATGAACTTCAGGCTCGTCCTGTACGACATCGAGGAATGCCCGATTGACCGGCAGGTCGTTGCGCAAGGGCGAATCACCTTCGAGACCAGGCATCCTGCGCGTTGCGATACGGGTACGTTCGATTGCCGCGCCGTTTTCGCCATGTTTGCGGCCGAACGCGGTGCCGGTTTCCTCTGGTGCAGCAAACGGGTCGAAGCCCTCATTGGTCCAGTCGTGCAACATGGCTTTGAAGGTGGCCATGATGTTCGGCGTTTCGAAGGTCTCGGTATAGTCGACCCCGGCGTCTTTCATGACGCCGTTGAACGTGCCGGCATAGACATCGACCTTGCCGTAGTGATTGCGCGTGCCAAACACGTGGTCGAAATTCACCCATCCATAGAAAAATCCCCACGCGACATCACGCATCATTGCGCGCAGGAACGCGTCCGCGGGAACTGCGTGCGTGCGCGTCTGGCCTTTCGCCGGCCAGTTGATCTTCACGAAATACTCGTCGCGTTGAAATTCGAATGCACCGAGGGTGAAGCGACGATACCCGGTTATTGCGTCGGGTTCAGTCGCACGCACGGTGTCGGCAGCAAAACCGATGGAGTGGTCATTGGTTTCAAGGGTGGCCATAGCTTGTCTCCTTGGAATGTTCGATGAGTGAATGTCAATGCAGGCAGACGTCTGCCCATTTCTGCACCGACAGTTCACCCAGGATGGTCTGCACGAGCGCGACCCCGGGCTTGCGAGCCGTGAACCGGTACGCGCAGCCTGCTGGCAACATGGCCTGATGCCCTTTTCGCAGTACGACATGCCCCATCCGACGGCCAGCAGGCTCATCTCCAGCGAGAACGGTCCCGCTTCCTGTCGTAGGCGGCGTATCGAGCTTGATGAAGTCGATTCGAACCTCGCCATCCATCAGAATGGTGAACTCGTCATGCGCGCAGACGAACCATGCCGAACGGCCCTCGGTCCGGACCACTTCGATGACGTACTCAAGATTTTTGCCGACTACGATCTTCTCGTAGGGAGCCGATTGGGAAGCCACCTCGAAGACGTTCGAGAAGGCATAGTGGCGAGCACTTCCGCTCGTGATTTCAATGTCGCCCTTGTGATAGCTATCGAGCGAGCCAAAGACGGTATGGAATGCCGTGTCGGTCATTGCTGTCTCCTGTTGTTAAGCTTTCGTTAGCTTGAACTTTAGGAGCAGGAGGCAGCTGCAACAACCCGCGTGATGACGATTACGGCATTTGCGCTTCGCGAATAATCGACGTCGTCAAGACACCCAGCCGCGCTCAATCAAGGGCACGTCCCAAGCGGGTTCAGGACCGATATGCTCCGCGAGAAACTCGACTAAAGCCTTGACCTTCAGGGCCTGCCGCTGCGTGGCGGGATAGACCGCTGCGAAACTCAGATGCGAAAGCTGGTACTCCGTCAAAATAGGCACCAGCGAGCCGTCGAGAAGCGAAGCGCTAGCGACTAGCGTCGGCAAGCACACGACACCGCCGCCAGTCAGCGCGTAATCGCGAAGTAGATGGACCGAGTTTGACCGAATCATGCCCGGCAGCTCCATCTCGACAACCTCTTCTCCGCGCGTTAGCGTCCAGCGGTTGCGTGAGGGATATCCCGAATAGAGAGCTGTTGTGTGCTGCAACAAGTCGCGCGGGTGCCGCGGCGCACCATGGGCAGCGATGTAGGCTGGGGCCGCGCAGAATAGGCGGCGGACAGTGAAGAGGCGTCGCTCAATGAGCGATTCCGAAATCGCAGGGAATATTTGAAATGCTATGTCGAACCCTTCTTCAACCGGGTCAACGACGCGGTCGTTGACTATCACGTCAAGCTGGATGCCAGGATAGCGCCGGTTGAACTCGGCCATCGGAATACCAAAGTGGCCAAGCGCAAATCCCGGCAGCATCTGAATGCGAAGGCGACCTGTAGGCGTTGCGCGCAGCTCACGCATCTGGTCGGTTAGCTCATTCACCCGACCCACTACTTCCGCGCACTCGCGGTAAAACGCTTCTCCCACCTCTGACAACCGCACATGGCGCGTGCTTCGGTGAAAGAGAGGAGCATTGACGAATTTCTCCAGCTGCTGAATTCGATTCGTCACGACTGAACTGGTCACACCAAGCTGTCGGGCGGCTTCAGCGAAGCTGCTCGCTTCTGCGACCCGCACGAACGCCTCGATGCTCAGAAACCGGTCCATACGCATCCTTCCATCGTCAGCAAAAGTATCAGTGTATATGGACAGGAGGACCCGCTGCGCGTCACATACAACGTCGCGCCCTCACAGCGGATGCGCGTGTGGCGCGGTGACTTACCGCCGCCAGAATGCCGGTTTGTGGAATGCCCATTTCGCACCTACGCCAGGAAAACTCCCACCACTTTCGCCCTTCATGCGGCGACACTTCTCAGGAGGATGCTCATGTTTTACGTCATTCACGCGCTCGACAAACCTGGCCAGGCTCAGACCCGGCTCGACAACTATGCGGACCACAAATCGTACTTCTCAAACGCGAATATCAAGACAGTCGTCTCAGGTCCTTTGCTGGACGACGATGATGAAACCATGATTGGCTCTTTTTTTCCTGATCGAGGCAGAGCGCAAAAAGGATGTCATCGAGTTCAATGCCAATGACCCATTCGCCAGAATTGGGTTATGGCAAAGCGTTTGCATCCATGCTTTCAACAAGCGTGTTGATAACCGCGATGATTCGGGTGCCTCATCGTAGGGCCCGCGTTCGACACCAGGGTCCCGTCATGGTCTATCTCGGCTGCTCTCCTGCCGCCAGACCGGCACGCATGGGCTGACGACGCTGCAGGACAGCCGGCGCGGTCTCCCTGAGCAGCAGGCTAACGACGATGCCGAGCACCACGGCGAACATCGGCAGCCAGAGAATGTTTTGAATTCCGAAGTGCGCGGCAACATAGCCGCCAAGGGCAGGCGCGATTCCGCCGCCGAAGATTTCACCGACACCGACCACGACACCGATGGACGTCGATACAAGTCCGACAGGCGCAGCTTCAGTCGCGACCGGCCCCGAGAGCAACGACACCAGACCCAGCGTGAAGAATGAAGCCACGAACAGGACAGCAAACAGCGGTAACGGCTGCGGGCCGAGTTCGCGGAAGATGTACAGCATCGCGGCGGTCCCTGCAAAGCCCACGATGCTTGCCAGGCGGCGTCCGACGATGTCGGACAGACCCGGCAAGCCAAATTGACCAAGAAACCCGCCGAAACCGATGGCCGAGACGACCAGTCCCATTCGCTGCGTGTCGAGCAACAGGTACCCCGTTAGATACAAGGGCAAGAGTGCGCCGAGGACGAAGACGCCAGTCATCGCGCAGCAAAGTGCTCCCATCGCCACGATAATGTTTCTGCTCTTCAGAACGTGGCGGAGCGAAGCAGGAGTCTCCTCGGAGGCGACTTTCGGCGCCGGCTTCGGCTCGCGAATGACATAAAACATACTCAAACCGAGTATCAGCCCCGGGACTGCTACGAGAGCAAACACCCACCGCCATGTGACGAAGCCCAGCAACTGTGTCGCGATGATTGGCGCAAGCGCCAATCCGAACAGAGCAAACCCACTTTGCTGAAGGCCGAGGTTCAGGCCGCGTCTGCGTGGGTGCGATGCATCAGCGGTGGCAGCAAAGCTCGTGGGACAGAAGGAGCCTTCTGCGACGCCCATTAAACTTCGGATGGCAATCAGGCTGAACAGCCCGCCCGCAAGTCCGGAGAAGCCGGACAGGAGCGAAAACGCGAGGATTGCCGGGATAAGTACTTTCCTGCGCCCAATCTTGTCCGAGATGCCACCCATCAGTGCCGCAAAGACGCCCCACGAAAGGCCGAGCACGCCAATGCAGTTACCGACGTCCTGCGCGTTCAGGTTGAGGTCCTTCATGATGGATGGAAATAGCGGCGCGATGAGCCAGCGGTCCAGTCCAACCAGGCCAAAACCAAGCGCCAGTAGCGTGACTGCTTTCCATTCGTAGGAGCTGTCCCACTTGTTTGCATTCATTTCCGTCTCCGTTGACATTGGCTACCAGTGCGCTCTCCGAAGTGTCAGCGCATGGTCCAACTCCGATTTTTTGTGTGCGACCTCAGTCGCGAAGGATGGTGGGTCGCCAGTTTGGTTCGCGAGACTCTGTCGAACCCATCCGGCGATGCCCCGAAGATAGGTGCAACGAGCCCCACCCGGGTATCGAAGAACTGGCGAACGCGCCATTTGCGAAAGACGAATAATCGGCACCGGCAAGCGGGAAGCGTGTACTGGAAAGGGCAGCGCGTCGCGGACGCCGAAGAAATTGGGCGGTTTCCAGTGTCCCAGGGGATTCCCCCCTAGACATCAGCGGGGCCAGGCGGCGGCTCGCTTCAGGACGGATTCAGTTGACTTTGCGTGCGGGCCGGAACATGGCGGCAATGCCTTGCAAAACGGCCTTCGTATATCGACAAAGGTTGGGTTGGTACGTTGCCTGCCAGGGCATGACGCCACAATGGCGAACATCGCGTTCAACATGATCAGCGCAAGGAATGTCGGCCCCATCACGTCTGAGCCCATCGACACTACGCTGCCCCCACGCGAGTGATATCGGCAATCTTTAGCTTGACCATAGTTCTCGAATGCCGCGATCGGGGAGTTGCACCTTTGCGCTTGAGCGAATCCTGGTCGCGATACCTCCTGCCGCTTTGCAAACAACGGCAGAAGCCGCGAAAAATCGCTTGCACCGGCGCTTGCGCGGACGCCAGAAAGCAAAAAGCCCGGCTATCGAAACCGGGCTTTCTGTTTGATTTGACTGGTACGGCAGGAGGGACTCGAACCCCCCACCCTCGGCTTAGAAGGCCGATGCTCTATCCAGCTGAGCTACTGCCGTAATGAAGTGAGGCGATGCAACAACCGCGCACGACGTGCATCGCCCGCAATGAGAACCCGCGTACGGGAATCGTGGAACCTGTGCTCGCACAAGCCACAGGGTTCGTGCTTACCGAAATTGTAACTGACCGGGCCGGCGACCGGAAACCCGGTGCCACGCGCTACGGGCCGCTTCGATCCGACGACCCTCGCCAGGCCCCCTGTCAGGAAAACTCATCCGCTCACAAAACAAACGGGCCCGGCAGCTTGAGCCGGGCCCGGATTATAACCGATCACTCCCCGCGCGCGCGTGCGGCGGCCACGCCGAATGCGTTCAGACTGGTTGCGGATGCAGCGCAAACCAGCCGAGGAACACGACCCCCGCGATCACGCAGTACACGCCGAACGACGCCAGGCGTCCACGGCCTTCGAAATAGCGCATCAGGAAACGCACGCTGAGATACGCGGCGATCGCGGTCAGCACGCCACCCAGCAGCGCGTCCGCGAGTTGGCCCGGTGCATGGAACAGCTTCGGCAATTCCAGCACGCCGGCGGCGAAGATAATCGGCGTGCCGAGCAGGAACGAGAACTCGGCCGCCTTCTCCGTGGTCAGGCCGGCCGCATTGCCGGCGATCATCGTCAGGCCGCTGCGCGAGAAACCCGGAATCAGCGCGCCGATCTGCGCGAGGCCGACAAAGAACGCCTGGCGAAACGTCAGCTTTTCCGGCGACTGATGCGCGCGCGTACGTTGCAGGCGATCCCCGAACCACAGCAGCACGCCGTTGACGATCAGCGCGATCGCGACGATACGCAGGTCGTGAAAAATCCGCTCGAGGCGTTTTTCGAGCAGCAGCCCGACCAGCCCCGCCGGAATCGTGCCGATGATCAGCGCCCACATCATGTGCGCGTCGTCGTTACGGCGGCCGCCGAACGACGCGAAGAAGCCGCGCACCAGCGCGCACCAGCGCTTGCGGAAATACCACAGCAGGGCGAACGCGGTGCCGAGGTGCAGCGCGACGAGGAACGGCAGCAACTGCGGCGCATGCTTGTCGATATGGATGCCGAACAGTGCGGGCACGAGCAGCGTATGGCCGAGGCTACTCACCGGGAACAGTTCGGTGACGCCCTGCAGCACGCTCAGAAAAATCAGAAACGACAGGTTCACGCGGCGGTCCTTGTAAGGAAAATGTGAGGTAAATGCACGCCGCGAAAGGGAAATCGGGCGAACAAAATCGCACCGATTATGCCTGGCTGGAATGTCAGCGCCAAGCGTCCGAGTCACATTCGGGGAAATATTGATGCGCTGCGTCACAACTGGAAACCGTTGTTACGCCGCGGCAAAGAAACGGGCTGCCGAAAGCGGCCCCAGGTTCATCGCAGAGAGTGATGCCCTCAAGAGAGGGCCTGAATCAGGTCCCGCGCGAGGTCCGAGCTGAGCGGCCGGCTACGCGCAGAACAATGCCGCAATCAGCGTTCGAGCTTGTGAAAGAAATAGAAAGTGCTTGCCGCGAACATGCCGAACAAAGCCAAACCCATTGCCATTGCGAGATCCATAACGCCTCCTGAGCCCATCTCGCCCGGTAGCCGGAGTACCGGGCAGTCAGACGAATTATCGTTAGGGATCGCCTTTTTCCGACACCCGCAATTTCCCCAGAAGGGTTTCCCCGTAGCGCAAAGCAGAGCAAAATCCTTCTCTCGCGTGGTGCCGGACGCCCACAGCGTGGGCCGCAGCGAAATATGCCCGCGCGCCCTTCGCACCTCCCTCAACCCTCACTCACCAGCTCATCGACCATGCCGCTTTCCCCGCAACAGGACATTCTCGAGATCGCCCAGGACGCCTCTGTGCTCCGCTTTTCACCGCAAGCCGGCGGTCGTCTGCTGTCATGGACGATCGATGGCGAAGAGGTGATCCATTGGCCCGAGCACGCCGACTGGAGCCAGCCGGCGCGGATTCGCGGCGGCAATCCGTTGCTCTTTCCGTTTCTCGGCCGGCATCGCGTCGATGGCGAGATCGGCTTCTGGCGCGACGCCAACGGCACCGTGCGCGAGCTGCCGATGCACGGTTTCGCCCGCGACCTTCCGTTCGAAGCGCACGCCGACGTGCATGGCGCCGGTCTGCGCCTCGTCCTGCGCGACAGCGCAGCGACCCGCGGCGGCTATCCGTTCGGCTTTCGTTTCGAGGCGGCGTATAGCCTCGTCGATGCGCGCACGCTGGACGTCACGTTCACCACCACCAATACCGGCGACGCGCGCCTGCCCTACTACGCCGGTCATCACTTCTACTTCACGCTGCCGCACGCGCAGCGCGGTGAAACCACGATCGAGCTGCCGCGCACCGAGCGGCGCCACCAGCAGGCCGACGGCTCGATCAGCGCCGCCGAGCCGGGCGAAGCGCGCTACACGCTCGACGAAGCGCGCATCCACGATCGCTTCCATTGCCTCGTCGGCGCGCCGGATCGGCCGGTGCGGCTCGTCGCGCCGGGCCTCGAACGGGTCGTCACGATCGATCTGCAACGGCCGGGCTCCGTGCCCTGGTACGCGGTCACGACATGGACCGAAGCCGCCGAGTCGGATTTCTACTGTGTGGAACCGTGGCTGGGTCTGCCGGACGCGATCCACAACGGTATGGGATTGCGCTGGCTCGAACCGGGACAAACCGAGACGGCGGCGCTGCGCATCAGCGTCGAAAAGACGGCTTGAGAGCCGGGACCTCGCCGAGGCTTTTGCAGCGACTTTCTGCACCGGCCTTGACGATGTTTTCGCAAACCTCTGCCGATGGTCTTCGCGGCCGGGCTGGCCGCCCCGCGCGGCATTGCGCGCCGCGTGGCGTACCTCGCAACTTCGCCCTGCCGTCCCGTTTTTGGATGCTGCAGTGCAAAACCGTTAGAATCGGACGCTTTGCATCTACCTGCCACGTGATCGGGATCGGCGCGCGGCAGCGCTTTGCGAGGTCCAATGCTGGGAACAACAAGAATGATGAAACGACTCGCCTGCGCGTCGTTGCTGGCAGTGCTCGCCGCGTGCGGGTCGGCGCCGGTGGGGCCAGGTTTTTATCGGGTCGAACGGGGCGATACGCTGTCCAGGATCGCGCGCAGTAACCGGCAGTCGGTGCAAAGCATCGCACGCTGGAACAACCTGACCAATCCGGACAGCATCGAGGTCGGCCAGGTGCTGCGCGTCGCACCGCCGGGCGGCGCGGCATCGACGAGCGGTGCGGTGCGCAGCAGCGGCAATGGCAGCGCGTCGGCGGCGCCGCGCCCCGCGCCGGCGGAAAGCGCGCCGCCCGCCGCGCCGGCGTCGACGATCTCGCTGGTGTGGCCGGCCGACGGCACGGTGATACGGCGCTTTAACGGCGCCAATTCGAAGGGCATCGACATCTCGGCGGCAGCGGGTACGCCCGTGGTCGCCGCGGCGTCCGGTACGGTGGTGTATGCGGGCAACGGCTTGCGCGGTTATGGCAATCTGCTGATCCTCAAACACGATTCTGAGTACCTGACCGCCTACGCGCACAACCGCGTGCTGCTCGTCAAGGAAGGCGAATCGGTCAAGCGCGGCCAGAAAATCGCCGAGATGGGCGACACCGATACCGACCGTGTGATGCTGCATTTCGAGCTGCGCTATCAGGGCCGTTCGATCGACCCGTCGCAGGCGTTGCCGCCGCGCTGAACGCATGCGAAGCGCCACGCGTATTCAGCGTCCCAGCCGCGTGCTTCGATGTTCGTGTGGGCAGCTGTTCCGCACGCCCGTGCCGCGCCGGGTATGCGCCCTGCCGCAGGAGCGTGGGAACCTGGCGTGCTATAAAGCGCTCAATCCAGAAAGGCCCGGCCTCGCGCCGCGTCTTTCTCCGTTATCTGTAAGGAATCTGCAATGAAGAGCGCATTGGCGTCCGTCGTGACGGCCGCAGCGGTCGGTCTCGGCCTGCTGACGTTGGGCAGCCTCGGCGGCTGCTCCAGCACCACCACCATGACTTACCTGCCGAGCGGCGACACCGGCTTCGCCATCAACTGCAGCGGCAGCGACGCGAGCTCCAGCTGGGCCGAGTGCTACAAGCAGGCGGGCGAAGTTTGTGGCAATTATGGCTACGACGTCGTGTCGAAAGATGTCGACAACGGGGCGACCTCGGGCGGCTCGGTCGGCGGCATTTTCGGCGCGAACGTGAAGAACCGGTCGATGGTGGTTCGCTGCAAGCAATAAAAAGCGGCAGCGGCATACGAACTGCCGCGCCCCGAGTTAGCGGCGGCGCCAGCGCCCGGAGCGTGGATCGATACGCGCGGCAAAGCGAAACAGCATGCTAAGCGCGATCGGCCAGACGCCGAGAAAAATGATCAACCAGGTCATGGCCGGCGCAATGAAAAGATAATCTTTAATGATCCATTGCGCGTATGAATCCGCCGTGACCCGTGCCGGTCTGCTGAGAAAAAAAGCCCGGCACGAGGCCGGGCTAACGGGGGTTCGGCGCATATCGGCAAAGGACCGGTTCACCATGCGCCAGAACGAAATGTAACAACCCCCATTTACAAGCGCAATGGATTAATTTCGCAATCAATGTGACGCGGCGTACGGAATCCGCGCGCCGGGAACAGAAATTGTCGGGATTAAACCGGCTAAAACCGCCGCACGCTTCGACGGCTGACATAATCGAAGCCGCGCGCCGAAACACTAAATACTGCCGCGAACCGCACAAAACAAGGCTCTGGAAAAATTCGCGCCAATGGCCTGATGAAAGGCCACTGGCCGATTTTAACTAACCAGTTCAGCCTTAAACCGACGCTTAATGATTTGCGTAATCTTGGTGCGCCAACGCACCAAACCCATGGATTAACGAATAATCACTTCCGAATTAACCGTTTTATTTGTTCTCGAGAAAATTCGCGGATAGCGGAATAACAATAGTATCAAATCAACCGACCAATTTCGATCTCAATTCAAACGGCCTTCTGATTTAGTCATTCAAATGACGAATACCGGCACGCAATCGTTTGGCGTGGCCGGATCACCGAATCCGGCCGGACCAAAACCGCAACTCACATCACTCGCAAGCCCAGTTCGGTGACGAGCACCGCGGCCTGCTGATGTGAAATCGTCGCGCCTTTGAAAAGGGCGGCATCGACGAGCCGCATGCCGCTGAGATCCGCCTCGCGCAGGTCCGCTCCGTCGAAACGTGCGCCCTTCAGATGAGCATCCTTCAGGCTGCCGCCATCGAAAACCGCCTCGCGGAAATCGACGCCGGCGAGGTCGGCATCGGAAAAATCGAGTTGCTGCAGCGTCGCCTTGCGAAACGACAGGCCGCGCAGATGCGCGCCCACCAGCAGGGTTTCGGCAAAGCTCAAGCCCAACGCCGTGCAAGCCTCGAAATTCGCGCCGGTCAGCTTGCAGCCGCGAAACGACGCCGACGCGAGCTTCGCGCGCCGCCAGCCGGTGTTGTTCAGATCGCTCGACTGAAACGCGGCGTCGACCAGATCGGCCGAGCCGAAATCCGCCTCACGCCCACGGCAACGGACCCAACGGGTATGCGAGAGCGCCGCGCCGAAAAACGAAGTCTCCGCGATCGTGCAGCGATGAAATTCCGCACCGCGCAGATCGAGTCGCGACAGATCGGCACCCTCGAAATCGCAATCGGTGAAGTGAAGCGGCACGGGGTGGCCGGCATCGGCGGGGCGCGCGGCAAGCAGGCGCTCCACGTCGGCGCGGGTGAGCGTGGCGTCGCTCACGGCGCCGCTTTGCGCGCCCGCGGCGGGCGTCGTTGAATCCAGTGACATGAAGGTTCAGAATCGATTTTCGAAAGACCCCAAGCGTACCGGAACGCGCCCCGCCCTGGCGGTTCGCGCCGATGGTTTATAGTAACGGCCCCGTCAGAACCCGCTTACGATGACTTCCAACGACGCCACCCACAGCACCCACAGCCCGCTGTACGCCAAGCTGCTCGCCGAAACCGCAAAGATCGGCTGGACCGAACTCGAACGCTTTTTCGCACGCGGCATGCTGCTGCGCGTCGCACGCGACCTCGATCTGGTGAGCGTCGCCGAAGCGATCGCCGGCGACGACACCGCCCAGGTCACGCAATGGCTGTCGGCCGGCCTCGTCGAGCGCGTGCAGGCGGACACCGCCGCCGATTTCGCCGCGCGCGACCCCGACCTGTGGGCGGTCGTGGTGTCGCCATGGGTGTGCGTGCAGGAACGCACTTGAGCGAAGCCGCACGCGGCGCCGATGCGCCCGCGTCCGCTGTTCCAGTGCGCTGGCATCGCCGGGTGCTGGCGCTCGCGTTTCCGATCGTCCTTGCCAACCTGACTCAGCCGATTCTCGGCGCGGTCGACACCGCCGTCGCCGGCCATCTGGAAGGCGCGTCATATCTCGGCGGCGTCGCGCTCGGCGGCCTGTTCTTCAACTTCGTGTTCTGGGGCTTCGGCTTCCTGCGCATGGGCACCACCGGGCTCGTCGCGCAGGCGCACGGCGCGGGCGATCACGCCGAATTGCGCAACACCGTCATTCGCGCGCTGCTGATGGCGCTCGCCATCGGCGCGGCGGTGCTGGCGCTGCAACTCCCGTTGATCGATTACGCGCTGCGCGCGCTCGGCGGCAGTGACGCGGTGCAGCGGCACGCGCGGCTTTACAGCCATGCGCGGATCTGGGCCGCGCCGCTCGCGCTCGGCAACTACGTGGTGCTCGGCTGGCTGCTCGGCACGCAGCGGGTGCGGCTCGCGCTGCTGTCGCAGGTGTTCATCAACAGTGTGAACATTGCCGCAGTGCTCCTCTACGTGTACGGCTTCGACTGGGGCGTGGCCGGCATCGGCGCGGCCACCGCCACCGCCGACGCGCTCGGCTTCGTGCTCGGCGCCGCGCTGCTCTGGCATGGCCGACCGCGCGGCCTGCCCGCGCTGAACCGCGCCGCGTTGTTCGACACGGCGGCGCTCAAGCGTCTGGTCGTGCTCAACCGCGACATCTTCGTGCGCACGCTGTGCCTGCTGTCGTCGTTCGGCTGGTTTGCGCATCTCGGTGCGCGGCAAGGCGACGCGACCCTCGCCGCCAATGCGCTGCTGCTCAATTTCCAGACCTTCATGGCCTATGGACTCGACGGCTTCGCGCATGCCGCCGAGGCGCTCGTCGGCGCGGCCATCGGCGCACGCGACCGGCACGCGTTCGCGCAGGCGGTCAAGGTCACCGCGCTGTGGTCCGCGCTCGGCGCGCTGTGTTTTGCGCTGGTGTACTGGGGGGCGGGCGCGTGGATCGTCGAACGTCTGACCGATCAGGCCGCGGTGCGCGTTGCCGCCGAAACCTATCTGCCGTGGGCCGCGCTCTCGCCAGTGGTCTCCGTGTGGGGCTTTCTGCTCGACGGCGTGTTCATCGGCGCGACCCGCACGCGCGAACTGATGGTGTCGATGATCGTATCGCTGGCGGTATTTGTGGCGGTGTCGTCGGCGTTGCTGGCGCTGCACGGCAATCACGGTCTATGGGCCGCGATGATGATCTTCATGGCCGCACGCGGCATCACGCTTGCGCGGTACTTGCCGGGTGTCGTGCGTGGCGCGGGGGGCGCTGCGGCGTGAGCGTCATCGCCCGGGCAAAATTCGGATACGCCACGCATGCGTGCTTGCGCTCGCATCACGTGGCGCGTTGGACGCCTGTGAGTGGAATAGGGATGCTTTCGTGGCGGTGCGATTTTTCCCACCGTATGTCGACAAGGCACCCGAAGTAGGCGATTCACACGGCCTACCGCCCACTCGAGCGCGATCCATTGCGCTATTCATTTCGCATTGCGGTACCCCGTTACGGCTTGAAACAAGCGCATACATATCGCTGGCGATGCTCGTCCTAGAATCATCTCAGCCCGCGCTCTCCGCGCGAACAGTCTGCGCGGGTCAGAAGCACCGGCGTGCCCGCGCCGGCGCTTCGCCTCCTATTCCAATGGACGCCCGCGCCCTCCTCAAGGCGCAGCTGGAGCCGGCACCATCGACGGCGGGCGCGTATCGGTGGGTACGCCGTGATAGTCGGCGGGATCTTGCGGCGGGCCCTGGTGGCGGCCGGACGGATTGTCCGCACAGCCGGCAAGACCGGCGAACAGCAGCAAGGCAATTATCGGAACGCGGAACATAGTAGTCGACTCTCCAGACATAGCAGATATCGGCGGCCACGCGACCACCGGAGCGCCGTGAGTCTAACCGCAAAGTACGATACGCGACGCCGCGGCACGCTTACCGCCCCTGTCATTTCGCGATGCGTGATCTACTATGAAATCGTGGCCGCTTGTGAGAGGAGACTGTCATGGACGCTGAAGCGATCGCGGGTCTGGTCGGACTTGCCATAGGCCTGATCGTGCTGCTTGCCTTGTCGATTTTCGAATCGAGAACGTATAGGCGCGAACACGACGGCGAAGGGATGCTGCACCACTGGCTGACTCATCAGCACCTGCACATGCCGCATTGGAGACGTCCGCGGCATTGAGCGTGACGCGGGGGTTTGCCGGACTTGCACGGTGAGCGATTGACTGGTTGATCCATCGTATTGGCGTGGTCGGATCGGCGTTGGCCAGGTCGTGGAAATAACCGGTCGTCGTTCTCGTGGTGATGCAAACAGCCTGAAAAAATCGGCTGATGGGGCGCGTTGCGCCGCAGGAAGCGCCGCGCCGCCGACAATCGTATGCTCCGTTTCAACGCGTGTTGATTGACCCGCTTGTCGATACAGCACCACGCGAGCGCCGCTGCGCGGCACCTGCGCTCTCCTCACGCAGTCACGCTTCGAATACGCACTACGTGTGCGGCTTTTTCCTCGTCGTCACAACCTCCTCACCTTGTCGCGTTAGCCCTTGCATTCGCGCGCCCGCCTCGCCCATTGTCCAATTCATTGCCACCTCATAGGCACATGCCTTGCTGAGCATGACCTTGCCAGGCACGCGCACGATGCGCGTCAACGTCCCGGCGCGCATGCGCCGAACCAACCGACGATGCGGCCCAGTCATCCGAGGGCCGGACAGGGAGAACTCAAATGACCATTGGAACCATCCTGCTGATCGTGCTCATCCTGCTGCTGATCGGCGCGTTGCCGAGCTGGCCGTACAGCAGCGGCTGGGGTTACCGGCCGACCGGACTGGTCGGCGTCGTGCTGATCATCGTGATCGTGTTGCTGCTGATGGGACGCATATAACGCACAGAAACACGCGCCCTTGAACGCCCTTTTCAGTCCGACGCAATTCATGGTTGACTCTGGCACCCAATGCCACGTAGAATCTCGGATTCGTCGGAGCGTAGCGCAGCCTGGTAGCGCATCTGATTTGGGATCAGAGGGTCGAAGGTTCGAATCCTTTCGCTCCGACCACGAAAAGCAATACGAAACCCGCGTAGCCTTCGGCTTCGCGGGTTTTTGCTTTTGGGCTCTAACTTTGCGTTTTCACTTTTGCGCTCGCGCGTTCGAGATGCGTCGCGCGAATGGAAGAACACAAGCGCGATCCTCCTCGCCTTGCGAACCACCCGTCCCGCATGCGACAGTGATTGACGATGAATAAAAAGCCAACGCTGCCTATCGCCGCAAACACAGCCGCAAACACAGCCGCAAACACAGCCGCAACTACGGCGGCTACAAGCGCACCGCAACCAGCGTCAAGGAGACACGCATGGACCTGATTCTCTGGCGTCACGCCGAAGCCGAAGAATTCGCCGCCGGCGATCTTGCCCGCGCGCTCACCACGCGCGGCCGCAAGCAGGCGCAAATCGTCGCCAAGTGGCTGCGTACCCGCCTGCCCGCCGACGCCGTCGTGCTCGCGAGTCCCGCGGTGCGCACCATCCAGACCGCCGAGACGCTCAGCGACCAGTATCGCGTGGTGCGTGAGCTCGCACCGAACGCCAGCGCGGCCGACGTGCTCGACGCCGCTGGCTGGCCCAAAGGCATCGCGCAGACAGTAGTGATCGTCGGGCATCAACCGACGCTCGGCCACGTCGCGGCGCAGTTGCTCGGCGACAGCAGCGCAAGCTGGCCGCTGAAGAAAGCCGGCGTGTGGTGGATCGCGAGCCGCGAGCGCGACAGCGGCGAACAGGCCGTGTTGCGTGCCGCCATCACTCCCGATCTGGTCTGAGCCGACGCGCATAAAAGACCTTCGGCAGTACACAGTTCGCGCGCATCCATCATGCGCGCGCACGACGCCCGACATTACAACCCGCGCGCACGCGGCTTACGGCCAGTCATCCAATCGTCATGGCTTTGCCATGCGAGCGTCACCAGGCGTTACTACATTGGCGAAAAAAGAAATCTTCCTTTTTTCGACCAGGACCCCCAATGCGAGAACTGCCGACGCCCACCCTGCCCCTCGCTTCGATCTTCGAAACGCGCCGCCTCCCGCGCGCCGAGGAAACGGTCACCGCGCAGCATCGGCTGCAAGTCACATGGGCACGCACCGACGAAGAACTGCGCGAAGCGCAGCGTCTGCGCTACCGTGTGTTCGCCGACGAGATGGGCGCACGTTTGACGGGCCCAGCGGGTCTCGACGTCGATGCGTTCGACGCCTACTGCGATCATCTGCTGGTGCGCGATCTCGACACGCTGAAAGTGGTCGGCACCTATCGCGCATTGCCGCCGCACCAGGCCGCGCGCATCGGCCGCCTGTATGCGGAGAGTGAATTCGACGTGTCGCGCCTGACGCACCTGCGCGCGAAGATGGTCGAAGTGGGCCGCTCGTGCGTGCATCCCGACTATCGCAGCGGCTCGGTGATCATGTCGCTGTGGGCCGGGCTCGCCGCGTACATGAAGCACAACGGCTACGAGACGATGCTCGGCTGCGCGAGCGTCGCGATGGTCGACGGCGGCCACTACGCGGCGAACCTGTATTGCTCGCTGCGCGAGAGCGCGCTGACGGCGCCGGAATACCGCGCATTCGCGCATACGCCGCTGCCGGTCGACGAATTGCAGACGGGCGCCGAAGTGGCGCCGCCGCCGCTCGTGAAGGGTTATCTGCGTCTGGGCGCGAAGATTTGCGGTGCGCCCGCATGGGACCCCGACTTCAACACGGCGGACTTTCTGACGCTGTTCCGTTTGTCCGACATCAATGCGCGTTATGCACGTCACTTCCTCGGCGATGTGTTGCCGCGCTAGGTGCGCATGGCGTGATTGACGCAAAAAGCCCGGCGGTGGTCGCCGGGCTTTTTCTTTGATGCGTTCACGAACGCATCACGATGCACGTCACAAGCGGGCGGCGAAGCGCCTATCACTCGTCCGTATAGACGACGCGATACGGAATGCCGACTTTCTCCCATTCCGCGGCTTCCTGGATCAGGCTGTAGTCGGTCAGCGGATTGTTGGCTACCCATTCGTTCGGCAAGCGCACTTCGTAGCCGCCATTGGCCCGTGCGACCGTGATCCCCGGCAAACCGACATCCGCCCGCCGGCGGCACAGCAATGCCGCGAGCCGCAGACAGAACAGCAGCGGCCACTCCACCTCGCGCGTTTGCGACAGCTTGCCGAGTTTGCCCGCATGACCGAGCACGAGCGCGGCGAGCCGCGCCTGGTCGGTGCGCGAGAAGCCGGGCATGTCCGCATTGCTGGCGATGTAGGCCGAATGCTTGTGGTAGGCGCTGTGCGAAATCGACAACCCGATTTCATGCAGCGCCGCCGCCCAGCCGATGAACATGCGGTTTTCCACGCGACGCTCTTCGTCGGGCTCCGCGAACTGGTCGTAAAAGCTCACCGACAGATCGCCGATGCGCCCCGCCTGCGCACGATCCACGCCATAGCGGCGCATGAAGCCTTCCACCGTCACCGTGCGCATGTCTTCGTGCTGCGAGCGGCCCAGCAGGTCGTACATCACGCCGAGGCGCAGTGCGCCGTCGGTGGTGTCGACGTAATCGACGCCGAGTTCGTCGAATACCGCGATCATGATCGACAGGCCGCCGGCCAACACCGGAATGCGGTCGCCCTTCAACGCGACCAGCTTCAGCCGGTTGACATTCTCCGCCTTGATCAACGCGCGCTTGAGCCGTTCGAGCCCGCCGCGCGAGATGCCGTGCGTGACGCCCGGATCGTTGAAATTATTCGCTTCGACCAGTTCCGCCAACGCGCGCGCCGTGCCCGACGAACCGATCGCCTGTTCCCAGCCGGTCTTCTTGTACTCGGCGGAAATGATCTGGATTTCGCGGCCGGCGGCGAGTTCGGCCTGACGCATCGTGTATTCGTCGACGTTGCCGGCCGGGAAAAACGCGCGGCTATGGCTCACGCAGCCGATATACAAGCTCTCCATCTTGATCGGCGTGTAGTGCGACCCGATGATGAATTCCGTCGAGCCGCCGCCGATATCGACCACCAGCCGCTTGCCCGGACTGGCCGGCACAGAGTGTGCAGCGCCCGCGTAAATCAGACGCGCTTCCTCGCGCCCCGCGATCACTTCGATCGGGAAGCCCAATGCGGCCTGCGCCTCGCCGAGAAACTCGCCGGCGTTCTTGGCGATGCGCAATGTATTGGTGGCGACCGCGCGCACGTGATCGGGATGGAAGTCGCGCAGCCGTTCGCCGAAACGCTTGAGCGCGTCCCAGCCGCGCACCTGCGACGCGCGATCGAGCATCTTGTCTCGCGACAGACCGGCAGCAAGACGCACCGGCTCGCGCAACGCGTCGACCTGATAGATCTGGCTGCCCGCGTCGGTTTCCTCGACCCGGCCGACGATCAGCCTGAAGCTATTCGAACCGAGATCGACGGCGGCAAGAAGTTGTGGCGTATTGACCATCGGGTATGCAGACTCCATGCGCGCAAGCGCGGCGGCGGTAAGCGCGGCGGGCGTGGCGGGACCGCCCGCTGCTCGCGACGCCCGATGTCCGGCCGCGCTGTTCAAAGACGCCATTCTAAGCGTATGGGGCCTCACGGTGTCACCTCGCAGAGATGGGGGTGCCCCATGGTCCCATATACACTGCGTCATATTGACGACACGCAACGAATCGGGCGTAGAATCAAAAAATCGAGAATGTCATAACAACGTCATCTTACTGTGAGAATTTCCGAGCGTCTTTCCGCCTCTCTACCTGACATTCCATTCTCGCTGCCGATGTCCATCCGCTATCCCTTATTGAATCGCGAACTGGGCATTCTGGGTTTCAACGAGCGTGTGTTGGCACAAGCTGCCGACCCAGCCGTCCCTTTGCTCGAACGCCTGCGCTTCATCTGCATCACCAGTAGCAATCTCGACGAATTCTTCGAAGTCCGCATGGCCGGACTGCAGGAACAGATGCGCGACAACCCCGGCGGGCTGTCGCCGGACGGTATGTCGTTGCAGCATGTCTACGATCTCGTGGTCGAGCGCGCACAGAAGCTCGTGCATCGTCAGTACACGATGCTGCACGACACAGTGCTCACCGCGCTCGAAGCAGAAGGCATCTATTTTCACGGCACCGAAGCGTGGAACGAAGCGCAGACCGAATGGGCGCGCAACTACTTCTTCGATGAACTGCTGCCGGTGCTCACGCCGATCGGTCTCGATCCCGCCCATCCGTTTCCGCGCGTGCTCAACAAGAGCCTGAACTTCGTCGTCGAACTCGAGGGCAAGGACGCGTTCGGCCGCCAGGCGATGATGGGCATCGTGCAGGCGCCGCGCGCGCTGCCGCGGCTCGTGCGCATGCCGCAGGACCTGTCGGGCTATCCGCACGGCTTCGTGCTGTTGAGCTCACTGCTGCAGCGCTTTGTCGGCGAGCTGTTTCCGAACCTGGTGGTGCGCAGTTGCAATCAGTTTCGCATCACGCGCAATAGCGAGCTGTTCGTCGACGAAGACGAAATCACCAATCTGCGCGTCGCGTTGCAGGGCGAATTGCCGGCGCGCCATCTGGGCAATGCGGTGCGGCTCGAAGTGTCGGCGGAGACGCCTTCGCACGTCGTGCGGCGGCTGCTCGACGAAAGCGGCCTCTCCACCAAGGACTGCTACTTCGCGAACGGCCCCGTCAATCTGGTGCGGCTGATGCAGTTGCCGGAAATGGTGGACCGGCCCGATCTGAAGTTCGTGCCGCATATCCCTGCGACGCCGTCGCAGATCGCCAACAGCACCAACATGTTCGACGTGATCGATCAGGGCGACGTGCTGCTGCATCATCCGTACGAGAGCTTCCAGCCGGTGCTCGAACTGCTGCTGCAGGCGGCCAAAGATCCCAACGTGATGGCGATCAAGCAGACCATCTATCGCACCGGCACCGACTCGCCGCTGATGGACGCGCTAATGCAGGCCGCGCGCAACGGCAAGGAAGTCACGGTGGTGGTCGAGCTGCTCGCGCGCTTCGACGAGGAAACCAACATCAACTGGGCCTCGCAGCTCGAAGCGGTCGGCGCGCACGTCGTGTACGGCGTGGTGGGCCACAAGTGCCACGCGAAGATGATGCTGATCGTGCGGCGCTCGTCGGTGGGCGGCAAGACGACGCTCAAGCGCTATGTGCACCTGGGCACCGGCAACTATCATCCGCGTACCGCACGGCTTTATACCGACTTCGGCCTGATGACCGCCGATCAAACGATCTGCGAAGACGTGCACCACGTGTTCCAGCAACTGACCGGCATCGGCGGCGAGCTGAAGCTGCACGAACTGTGGCAGTCGCCGTTCACGCTGCATCCGAAACTGGTCGAGGCGATTCGCGCCGAAGCCGAGCATGCGCGCGCCGGCAAGAAGGCGCGCATCGTCGCGAAGATGAACGCGCTGCTCGAACCTACGGTGATCGCCGAGTTGTACGAAGCATCGCAGGCGGGCGTGAAGATCGATCTGATCGTGCGCGGCGTGTGCTCGTTGCAGCCAGGCGTGCCGGGACTGTCGGAAAACATCACAGTGCGCTCGATCGTCGGGCGCTTTCTCGAACACCATCGCATCTTCTACTTCTACGACGGCGGCAAGGAGCGGGTGTATCTGTCGAGCGCCGACTGGATGGACCGCAACTTCTTCCGGCGCGTGGAAGTCGCGTTCCCAGTCAACAACCGGCGTCTGAAGCGGCGTGTGATCGCCGAAGGGCTGTCGGCGTTTCTCGGCGACAATCAGTCGGCCTGGCTGATGCAAAGCGACGGGCACTATCGCCGGCGGCGGCCCGGCAAGTCGTCGCGCAATGCGCAGATGGGTCTGCTCGGGAAGTTCTGCCCGTAAAAACGATGCTACGGTGCTCACCGTCTTCGCGAGCCGCCGAAGCGAACATAAAAAAAACCGCCTTTTCAGGCGGTTTTTTTGTGCCGAGGCGTCCGCCGTCAAACTGGCGCCGGCAGCCGGCGCGCGGTGCGATACACCGGAAAGCGCACGGTGAAGGTACTGCCGCGCCCCTCCTCGCTCTTCACGTCGAGCTGCGCATCGTGCCGTTGCAGCACGTGCTTGACGATCGCGAGGCCGAGGCCCGTGCCGCCCGTGTCACGCGAGCGGCTACGGTCGACGCGATAGAACCGCTCGGTCAAACGCGGAATGTCCGCAGCCGGAATGCCCAGTCCGCTGTCAGTGACGGAGAACACCGCATGGCCGCCTTGCGCGTGCCAGTGCACCTTGATCGCGCCGCCGTCCGGCGTGTAGCGAATCGCGTTCGTCACCAGATTGCCGAACGCGCTGAGAATCTCGGTTTCGACGCCAGTCACGGTCAACCCTTCGTCGGCGTCGAACATGATCCGGTGATGGTCGCTCGACAGGCTCTGCGCGTCGTCCTGCAGATGGCGCAGCACCGCGCGCATGTCGATCATCTGTTCGCTCGGCGGCTTGTTATCGCCCTCGAGTTTCGCGAGCACCAGCAGGTCGCTGACGATATGACGCATGCGCGACGCCTGCTGTTCCATGAGTTCGAGATAGCGCGAGCGCTCGGCCTCGCTCAACGGCAACTCGCGCAACGTCTCCAGAAAACCGGAGAGCACGGTCAGCGGCGTCTTCAGTTCATGGGAGACATTAGCGACGAAGTCGCGCCGCATCGCGTCGGTGCGCTCCAGCTCGGTAATGTCCTGCGACAACACCAGCTTGCGATTCTCGCCGTACGGAAACACCTGCACCGACAGCACGTTCTGGCGCTTGTCGCCCATGCCGCGCATGATCAGCATTTCCTCGTACCGGTGCGAATTCAGGTAGCGGACGAAATCGGGGTGACGCACCAGATGCGTGATGTGCTGGCGCAGATCGCGCTTCGCATCGAGACCGAAGTGGCTCTCGGAGATCGCGTTGCACCACTCGATCTGGTCGTGGTCGTCAAGCATCGCGACGCCGTTCGGCGAGGCCTGAATGGCCTGGATGAAACGCGAGTGCTGCTGCTCGACCTGGCGCACCTGCGCGTGCCAGCGCTTCGCGAGCTTGTGCAGACGGTAGTAGATTTCGCCCCAGATGCCTGGCGCGCTCGGCACTTCGCCGTACACCGGTGCATCGAGCAGGCGCCACAGGCGCTGTTTGTGAAAGGTGCTGAAGATGCTCTGTGCAAGCAGCATGACGATCGCGAGAACGAGTCCTGCCTTGATGTTCACGAGCGCGCCGACCACCACGCACAGAACAGCCAGCAGCACGACCGACACGATGGAGCGCGCCCAGATGATGTTCATGGTCTAGCGATCGAAGAAAAAAACGCGCCCCGCGACGGAGGGGCGGCGCCAGGTGTTGCGAATCTGATGTACGCGAGGTACGCGAACCCTTGACGGCGCAAGCGCCGCCCGCCGATCTCAGGCGCTCTTCGCCAGCCTGTAGCCGCTGCCGCGTACCGTTTCAATCATAGCATCGCACCCGGCCGGCTTGAGCGCCGCGCGCAGGCGCTTGATGTGCACGTCTACCGTGCGCTCTTCGACGAACACGTGATCGCCCCACACCTGATCGAGCAGTTGCGTGCGGCTGTGCACGCGCTCCGGGTGCGTCATGAAGAAGTGCAGCAGGCGGAATTCCGTCGGACCGAGATCGAGCTTGATCTCGCTGCCTTCGGCATGCGCGGCCACGCGATGCGTCGCCGGGTCGAGCTTGAGGCCGTTGATCGCGACGAGGTCTTCGGTCAGCTGCGGCGCACGGCGGCGCAGCACCGCCTTGATACGCGCCATCAGCTCCTTCGGCGAGAACGGCTTCGTGACGTAGTCGTCGGCGCCGATTTCGAGGCCGAGCACCTTGTCCTGCTCATCGCCGCGGGCGGTCAGCATGATGATCGGGATGTGCTTCGTGCGCTCGTTGTTGCGCAGATCGCGGGCGAACGCAATACCCGATTTTCCCGGCAACATCCAGTCGAGCAGGACGAGGTCGGGCAGCACGTCGCTGATCAGATTTTGCGCCTGCTCCGCGTTGTACGCGCGAATCGGGCAGTGTCCGGCGTGTTGAAGATTGACCGAAATCAGTTCGGAAATAGCGGGCTCATCTTCAATGACGAGAATGCTGCTAGGCATCGGCACCTCTGGTCCTTATCTCTGGATTAACTGAGCGCTTCGCGTTCGAGCGCGTCGCGCGACTTGTGCCGCACGTCGGTGCCCTTCACGATGTAGATGATGAATTCGGCGATGTTCTTCGCGTGGTCGCCGATGCGTTCGATTGCCTTCGCGATGAACAGAAAATCGAGGCCCACGGAAATGGAGCGCGGATCTTCGGTCATGTACGAAATCAGCTTGCGCACGAACGCGCGGAATTCTTCGTCGATCGCTTTGTCGTCGCGCACGATCTGCGCTGCGGCTACCGTATCGAGGCGCGCGAACGCGTCGAGCGCGCGGCGCAGGATCGACACCGCCATTTCGCCCGACAGCTTGATCTCGGCGATATTGATGGTGCGCGACGCGCCGTCTTCCATCAAACGCTTGGTGCGCTTGGCGATTTTTTCGGCTTCGTCGCCGGCGCGTTCGAGATTCGTGATGGTCTTCGAAATCGCGATCAACAGGCGCAGGTCGCGCGCGGCCGGCTGACGGCGCGCGATGATGTTGCTGCACTCTTCGTCGATGTCGACTTCCATCTTGTTCAGACGGTCTTCGGCGGCGATCACCTGTTCCGCGATATCGAGATCGAACTCGTTGAGCGCCTGCATCGCGTTGACGATCTGCGATTCAACGAGGCCACCCATTTCGAGCACCTTCGACGAAACCAGGTTCAGGTCGGCATCGAACTGGCTGGACAGATGTTTATCGGACATGTCGTACTCCCGTTGTTTGGCTCGGCGGATCAGCCGAAGCGGCCCGTGATGTAGTCTTCCGTTTCCTTGCGGACCGGCTTGATGAAGATCTTTTCGGTATCGCCGAATTCGATCAGTTCGCCGAGGTACATATAGGCAGTGTAGTCCGAACAGCGGGCCGCCTGTTGCATGTTGTGCGTGACGATCACCACCGTGTAATCGCTCTTCAGCTCGGCGATCAGTTCTTCGATGCGGCCCGTCGAAATCGGGTCCAGGGCCGAGCACGGCTCGTCGAGCAAGAGCACTTCCGGACGGATCGCGATGCCCCGCGCGATACACAGACGCTGCTGCTGGCCGCCGGACAAACCGTAGCCGCTCTGGCCGAGCTTGTCCTTCACTTCGTTCCACAACGCCGCCTTGGTGAGCGCCCATTCGACGCGGTCGTCCATCTCCGAGCGTGGCAGCGTTTCGAACATCTTCACGCCGAACGCGATGTTGTCGTAGATCGACATCGGAAACGGCGTCGGCTTCTGGAACACCATGCCGATCCGCGCGCGCAGGAGCGAAATATCGCGCTTGGACGTCAGCAGGTTTTCGCCGTCCATCAGGATTTCGCCTTCAGCGCGTTGTTCCGGATAGAGCGCGTACATCTTGTTGAAGGTGCGCAACAGGGTGGACTTGCCGCAGCCCGACGGGCCGATGAACGCGGTCACCTTGCCTTCGGGAATCTGCAGGTTGATGTTCTTCAGCGCGTGATACTTGCCGTAGAAGAAGTTCAGGTCGTTGACCTCGATCTTCGGGCGCGACGGCGACGACGCCTGGCCGCTCTGGGCGGGATCGAAACCGGCGGGCGCAGTGGGACGCGAGATCGGATTGAGTTGGGTTTCTGCCATATTCATCGGATTACACTCCGCCCTTACTTATTCGAGAAGATCGTGCGCGCGAGGATGTTCAGTCCCAGCACCGCGAGCGTGATCAGGAAGACGCCGGCCCACGCGAGCGATTGCCATTGCGCGAACGGGCTCATCGCAAACTTGTAGATCGTGACCGGCAGATTCGCGACCGGCTGGCCCATGTTCAACGTGAAGAACTGATTCGACAGCGCCGTGAACAGCAGCGGCGCGGTTTCGCCCGCAATCCGGGCAACCCCGAGCAGCACGCCCGTGACGATGCCCGCAATCGACGCCTTCAGCGTGATCGACAGCACCATCTTCCACTTCGGCGTACCCAGTGCGAAGGCCGCTTCACGCAGCGCGTTCGGCACCAGTTTCAGCATGTTTTCGGTAGTGCGGATCACGATCGGAATCTGCAGCAGCGCGAGCGCGAACACGCCGGCCCAGCCGCTGAAGTGGCCCATCTTCGCCACCACCAGCGCGTACACGAACAGACCGATCACGATCGACGGCGCGGACAACAGAATGTCGTTGATGAAGCGCGTGACATTCGCGAGCAAGCCTTTCTGGCCGTATTCGGCGAGATAGACGCCCGCCAGAATGCCGATCGGCGTGCCGACGAACGTGGCGAGTCCGACCAGCATCGCGCTGCCGACAATCGCGTTGGCGAGACCGCCGCCGTCGGTGTTCGGCGGCGGCGTCGACTGCGTGAACAACTCGACCGACAAGCCGCCGATACCGAGGCGCAGCGTCGTATAGAGAATCCATACGAGCCACAGCAGACCGAATGCCATCGCCGCGAGCGACATGGTCAGCGCGAGCGCGTTCTTCAGGCGGCGGCGTCCTTGCAGACGCACGCGCATCGCTTCGAGCGCGGCGGCGTCGTTCGAACCCGGCATATTCAAAGTGGACTGGCTCATTTCGCACCCTCCCCTTTTTCCAGGCGAAGCAGCATGATCTTCGAAACCGACAGCACGATGAAAGTAATCACGAACAGGATCAGGCCGAGTTCCATCAGCGCCGACGTGTGCAGGCCAGGGTCCGCTTCGGCGAATTCGTTGGCGAGCGCCGACGTGATACTGTTGCCCGGCGAAAACAGCGAAATGTTGTCGAGCAGATTGGTATTGCCGATCACGAACGTGACCGCCATCGTCTCGCCGAGCGCGCGGCCGAGGCCCAGCATGACACCGCCGATCACGCCGCTCTTGGTGAAGGGCAGCACGATCTTCCACATCACTTCCCACGTCGTGCAGCCGATGCCGTACGCCGATTCCTTCAGCAGCACCGGCGTGACTTCGAACACATCGCGCATCACGGACGCGATGTACGGGATGATCATGATCGCGAGAATCACGCCCGCGCACAGGATGCCGATGCCGATCGGCGGGCCGCGGAACAGCGCGCCAACGAACGGAATGCCACCGAGCACCGCGCCGAGCGGTTTCTGGAACCACGTCGCGAAGATCGGCGCGAACACCAGCAGACCCCACATGCCGTACACGATCGACGGGATCGCGGCGAGCAGTTCGATGGCGATGCCGAGCGGTCGGCGCAGCCACGCGGGCGCGAGTTCGGTCAGGAAAAGCGCGATGCCGAAGCTGACCGGCACCGCGATGATGAGAGCAATGATCGAGGTGGCGATCGTGCCGTAGATCGGCACCAGCGCGCCGAACTGCTTGCTGGGTGGATCCCATTCGGCGGTCCACAGGAAGCTCAAGCCGAACTCCCTGATCGACGGCATGGAAGCGATGATCAGTGAAACGATGATGCCGCCGAGCAGCAGCAAAGTGATGATGGCGGAGAAGCGCGCCAGGCCGCCGAAGATCACGTCGCCGGCGCGGCTGGGCGCCTTCTGCTGCGACGTGCTGCCGGGCGGGGTGGCCCTGCCTGCGCCAGACGCTAAATGGATATCGGACATGAGAGCCTGATGGACCTGTTTCCAGTTGCCGTATGACACGTGTCGTGCGGCCGGTAATGCTCGGGTGAATGCCGGGATGATCCCCCGGGATAATG
The DNA here is from genome assembly GCF_046030495.1 of Paraburkholderia strydomiana. GTDB lineage: Bacteria > Pseudomonadota > Gammaproteobacteria > Burkholderiales > Burkholderiaceae > Paraburkholderia > Paraburkholderia strydomiana_A. The sequence continues at coordinate 127,133 of NZ_JAQQCJ010000012.1, read as the reverse complement.
CCATTGGCCGTCCCCACATGAGGACGGCCAATGTGTTACGTGATGCTGTTGCCTACTGCAAAGCTTAGTCGGCGATCGGCTTGCCTGCCGAGTCCTTCACCTTCGACTTCCACTGCGTGCGGATTTCCGACACGACCGAATCCGGCAGCGAGATGTAGTCCAGATCGTTCGCGGCTTGCGTGCCGTTCTTGAATGCCCAGTCGAAGAACTTCAGCGTTTCGGTGCCTTGCGCCGGCTTGTCCTGCGCCGTGTGCAGCAGCACGAACGTCGCGCCGACGATCGGCCATGCGTTCTTGCCCGGCTCGTTCGTCAGGATCTGGTAGAACGACTTCGACCAGTCCGCGCCCGCTGCCGCTGCCTTGAAGGTTTCCGTCTTCGGTTCGACGACCGTGCCGGTCGAGTTCTTCAGCGCGACGTACGTCATGTGGTTCTGCTTCGCGTACGCCCATTCCACGTAGCCGATTGCGCCCGGCAGACGTTGCACGAAGGCTGCAACGCCGTCGTTGCCCTTGCCGCCCGTACCCGTGGGCCAGTTGACCGTCGAGCCTTCACCGACCTTCGACTTCCAGTCCGCGTTGACCTTCGACAGATAGTTCGTCCAGATGAAGCTGGTGCCCGAACCATCGGCGCGGCGGACCACGGCGATATCGGTATCCGGCAGCTTGAGCTTCGGGTTCAGCGCAACGATCGCGGGATCGTTCCACTTCTTGATCTTGCCCAGGTAGATGTCGCCGAGCACTTCACCCGACAGCACGAGTTCCGACGGCTTCACGCCCGGCACGTTGACAACCGGCACCACGCCGCCGACCACCGTCGGGAACTGGAACAGGCCTTCCTTGGCGAGTTCGTCGTCCTTCAGCGGAGCGTCCGAACCGGCGAAGTCGACCGTCTTCGCGACGATCTGCTTCACGCCGCCCGACGAACCGATACCCTGGTAGTTCACTTTGCCGCCGCCGGACTTCTGATAGGCGTCGGCCCACTTCGTGTAGATCGGTGCTGCGAAGGTGCTGCCCGCGCCGGTGATGTCTGCGGCTTGCGCTGCGATCGCGAAAAGCGCGCCAGCGACGCCAGCGAACACGGTTTGCATCAATTTCATGAGACCTCCAAGGTGTGAGCGGTGTGAGCGAGTAACACGAACACCGCGAAGCTTAGGGTCTCTTTGTGACAAAAACGTGACTAACCGTGAAACGCGCGTGACAGTCAGGTTACTGACATGAAAGGATTTGAGCGGAGGAACTGACGGCGTCGCAGCGGAGATGTCCGTTCTTAGGGAGATTAGGCGAAAAAGATGGGGCGCGAACGTTTGCGCGGGGTGAGGCGGGGTGGATTGCGTGAGGGCGTTGGCGGGCTAAAGGGGCTGAGGTTTGCGCGGGTCGTGCCCGGCTGATCGCGGCAGGCGGCAGGACGATATCCTATCGTCCCACCGCTTGCCCGCCAAAAAACGTCGCTTACGCCGTGGCCTGCTTGACCGCGTCGGCGATTGCTTCCGAATGAAGCACCGCGTCGTCGACGTTCTCGGCCTCGACCATCACGCGCAACACAGGCTCGGTGCCCGATGCGCGGATCAGCACGCGACCGCGGCCATTCAGCGCGCTCTCGGCGTGGCCGATCGCGCGACGGATCGCTTCGCTGCCCTTCCAGTCTGCGTCCGGCTTCATGCGCACATTGATCAGTTTCTGCGGGAACAGCGTGACGCCGTCGAGCAGATCAGCGAGCGATTTCCCGCTGCGCTGCATCGCCGCGAGCACCAGCAAGGCGGAGACGATGCCGTCGCCGGTCGAATGGCGGTCGAGGGAGAGGATATGTCCGGAGCCCTCCGCGCCGAGTTGCCAGCCGTGCTCGCGCAGTTGCTCGAGCACGTAGCGATCGCCCACCGCCGCGCGGACGAACTTCACGCCCGCCTCCTGCAGCGCCACCTCGACGGCCATATTGGTCATCAGGGTGCCCACTGCGCCATCCACGTTGCCGTCGGTCGCAATGCGGTCCTTCACCAGTACGTACAGCAGTTCGTCGCCGTTATACAGGCGGCCAGCCGCGTCCACCACCTGCAGACGGTCGGCGTCGCCGTCGAGTGCAATGCCGAGGTCGGCGTGATTCGCGCGCACGGCGCGCACCAGCGCATCCGGCGCGGTCGCGCCGACGCCGTCATTGATGTTGAAGCCGTTCGGCGAAACGCCGATCGGAATCACCTCGGCGCCGAGTTCATGGAACACGTGCGGCGCGACGTCGTACGCGGCACCGTGCGCGCAATCGACGACCAGCTTCATGCCGCGCAGGTCGAACGCGGCCGGAAACGTGCTCTTGCAGAACTCGATATAGCGGCCGGCGGCATCATCGAGGCGCCGCGCCTTGCCGAGCTGCTCGGAGGCCGCGCAGGCGAGCGGCAGATTGAGCTGCTCTTCGATCTGTGCCTCGACTTCGTCCGGCAGCTTGTTACCGTCGGCGGAAAAGAATTTGATGCCGTTGTCGTAGTACGGATTGTGCGAAGCGCTGATGACCACACCGGCGGCGAGCCGCAGCGCGCGCGTCAAATAGGCGATGCCGGGTGTCGGCATCGGGCCCGCCAGCATCACGTCCACGCCGGCCGCCGAAAAGCCCGACTCGAGCGCGGCTTCGAGCATGTAGCCCGATACGCGCGTGTCTTTGCCGATCAGCACCGTTGGCCGAGTGCTCGATCTGGCCCGGCGATCCGCGCCCGCCAGCACCTTACCGGCCGCGTAGCCAAGCCGCAGCACAAATTCCGGCGTAATGGGCCCTTCGCCGACCTTGCCTCGAATCCCGTCCGTTCCGAAGTAACGACGCGCCATATTATTTCTCCCTCGTTTTGCAGTGGGTTCAACCACGCGCGCGGCCGTGAATCGCCGCGTCGCGCATGGCTGCCCATACTTTCAATGCGTCTGCTGTTTGCGCAACATCATGCACGCGCACAATCGCAGCACCCCGTTCGGCCGCGCACACGGCGGCGGCAACACTACCCGCGACGCGCTCCGCAGCCGGACGCCCGACCACTGCGCCGATCATCGACTTGCGCGACATGCCCGCGAGAATCGGATAAGGCGGCACGGCTTGCGGCGCTGTGTCCGGCAAATGCGCGAGCAGCGCGTAGTTATGCTCGATCACCGCCTTGCCGAAGCCGAAACCGGGGTCGACGCTGATGCGCGCGCGCGCGACCCCCGCTTGCTGCAACGTCGCCACCCGCTCCTCGAGGAAATGCCGAACCTCGCTCACGACGTCGTCATAGGCGGGCTCGCCGAGTTGCATGGTCTGCGGCTCGCCGAGCATATGCATCACACATAACCCGCATGCGCTATCGCGAACCGCGTCAATCGCACCGGGCATCCGGAAACCCCAGATGTCGTTGATCAGATCGGCGCCCGCGCTCAATGCCTCGCGCATCACTTCCGGCTTGTACGTATCGATCGACAACGGCACGTTGGCCCCGCGCAGTTGCTCGATGAGCGGAATCACGCGCGCCAGCTCTTCGTCGAGCGGCACTGGCGGCGCACCGGGCCGAGTCGATTCGCCACCGATATCGATGATGTCCGCGCCCTCGAGCATCATGCGTTCGGCCTGACGCAGCGCATCGCCGCGCATCGCGTATTGGCCACCGTCGGAGAATGAATCGGGCGTGACGTTCAGAATACCCATGACCAACGGGCGTTCAAAGGTCAGCTTGAAGCGGCCGCATTGCAGCGGCTCTGGAATGAGAGGAGAAGACAGATCGGCTTTCGACACGTAGCAATGCTTCACGTAAAACGGATAAATGCAAAACGGGCCGGTGTGAAACACACCGGCCCGCACTTTCTACTGGTCGCCTATCAGGCCGGCGCGGTTGCGCTGCCTGGTTTGACCTCAGTGCCCGGGCTACCACCCGACGAGGCGTCGCTTGCCGATGGCGGCGAGCTCTTCGGCGAACGCGGCGGACGGCCAGCCATGATGTCGTTGATCTGATCGGCGTCGATCGTTTCCCACTCCATCAGTGCGGCGGTCATCGCTTCGACCTTGTCGCGGTTTTCATCCAGCAGGCGCTTCGCGAGGTTGTACTGCTCGTCCAGCACACGGCGGATTTCCGCGTCGACCTTCTGCTGCGTCGCTTCCGAAATGGTCCGCGTGAAACCACGGCCAAACGGCGTTGCATCGTTTTCGTCGTCGACGTAGACCATCGGTCCGAGCGCGTCCGTCATCCCGAAGCGAGCCACCATGGCGCGAGCCGTCTGAGTCGCCTTGTTGAAGTCGTCTGACGCGCCGGTGCTGATCAGGTTCAGGAACAGCTCTTCCGCCACCCGGCCGCCGAACAGGATCGCAAGACGATCGAGCAGATAGTCCTTCGAGTACGTTTCGTTGTCATGCTCCGGCAACTGCCACGTCACACCCAGCGCACGGCCGCGCGGAATGATCGTGACCTTGTGCACCGGATCGGCCTTCGGCAACAGTTTGGCAATCACCGCATGGCCCGACTCGTGGTAAGCCGTCGCGCGCTTCGACTCTTCGCGAATCACGGCCGACTTGCGCTCCGGACCCATGAAGATCTTGTCCTTCGCATCCTCGAAGTCCGTCATTTCGACGATGCGCTTGCCGCGGCGAGCCGCGAACAGTGCCGCTTCGTTCACGAGGTTCGCGAGATCCGCGCCCGAGAAGCCCGGCGTGCCACGCGCAATCACTGCCGCGTCGACATCGTTCGAAATCGGCACCTTGCGCAGATGCACCTTCATGATGTGTTCGCGGCCGCGGATATCCGGCAGACCGACATACACCTGGCGGTCGAAACGGCCCGGACGCAGCAGCGCCTTGTCCAGCACGTCCGAACGGTTCGTTGCAGCGATCACGATCACGCCCGAGTTCGCTTCGAAACCGTCCATCTCGACCAGCATCTGATTCAACGTCTGCTCGCGTTCGTCGTTACCGCCGCCCATGCCGGCGCCACGATGACGACCGACCGCGTCGATTTCGTCGATGAACACGATGCACGGTGCGTGCTTCTTGGCCTGCTCGAACATGTCGCGCACACGAGCCGCGCCGACACCGACGAACATTTCGACGAAGTCCGAACCTGAAATGCTGAAGAACGGCACCTTCGCTTCGCCAGCGATAGCGCGCGCCAGCAGCGTCTTACCCGTTCCCGGAGGGCCGACCAGCAGCACACCACGTGGAATGCGCCCACCGAGCTTCTGGAATTTCTGCGGGTCGCGCAGGAAGTCGACCAGCTCGGAGACTTCTTCCTTAGCTTCGTCGCAACCGGCGACGTCGGTGAAATTGATTGCGTTGTTGTTTTCGTCGATCAGGCGCGCACGGGATTTGCCGAACGAGAATGCTCCGCCTTTCCCGCCCCCCTGCATCTGTCGCATCATGTAGAACCAGAACCCGATGATCAGGATCGTCGGCCCGAGGTAGTACAGCGCGGACACCAGCGCATTGGGTTCGTCGTCAGCCTTGCCGCTCACCTGAACGCCATACTTCATCAGATCGCCGACCATCCAGATGTCGCCGGGCGACACGATCTGGTACTTCTGGCCGTCTGCTGGAGTGACCGTGAGGTTCCGCCCCTGGACAATGACGTTCTTGACTTTGCCGGCCTTCGCGTCGTCCATGAACTGCGAATAGGAAACGCCTTCCTGGACACGGGGCTTGTCGAACTGCTTGAACACCGTAAACAGCACCAGTGCGATAACCAGCCACACTGCTGCCTTCGAAAACATATTGTTGTTCAAAGCACCACTCCTTCACTTAGACGGGCGCCTACATTTGCCTTGCGGCACCACGAAAGCATTCTAATCCAGTCCGCAGACCCCTGCCATAAGGTTTCGCTACCACAGAAATAGCGCAGCGTGCCAATCAAGCGCCAATTTCCCGCGCCAGAGGCATTTTATCGGCAGATGCGGAACCGTCCTGCAGCGCCCCCTATGCGGGCCGCTTGAGATGCTTACCCAAAATAAACGTTTCTGACGACTTATCCCGCGACGCTTTCGGCTTGCGGGCCGCCACCACCTTGAACTGACGCTTGAACTTTTCGACAATCTGGCTATAACCGCTGCCGTGGAAGCATTTGACTAAAAGGGCACCATCCGGTTTCAGGTGATTTTGTGAGAATTCCAGCGCGAGGTCGCATAAATGCTCGATTCGCGCGGCATCCGCCACCGCCACTCCCGACAGGTTGGGCGCCATGTCCGAAATTACAAGGTCAACCTGGCGTTCTCCAACCAATTCTTCCAGTTGGCCCAGTACCGAGTCTTCACGGAAGTCGCCCTGGATGAAATGAACGTCGGCCACGGGCTCCATCGGCAACAGATCCAGCGCGATGATCGTGCCGTCGATACCGCCTTCGCGCTCTGCATCGCGCTGCGAGCCTTTGGCGAGCTTGTTGCGCGCGTACTGGCTCCAGCTGCCGGGCGTGGAGCCGAGGTCGACGATCACCTGCCCCGGACGGATCAGCTTGTCCTGCTCGTCGATTTCCTTGAGCTTGTAGGCTGCGCGGGCGCGATAACCCTCCCGCTGCGCCATTTTCACGTACGGATCGTTGATGTGGTCATGCAGCCACGCGGTATTGAACTTGTTTTTTGCCATTAAAGATTGAACTCTTGCTGCGTGGTGACGCGCTTTAGGGGATAATACGCGGTTAATTCGCGCGGCCACCGCCAAACTGACGGTCATCCGCGATTCTGTTGTTCTGACGCGCCGCCCTGTTGAATCGACCGATCGAGCAAATCGATCGGGAACGCAGGTGCCGCCATTTTAGTCGAGTCTCCCACTTCCCATGCCCGCCCTCAAAGTCTCTTCCGACCAACGCGCCGAGTTGCGCTCCCAGGCACATGCGCTCAAACCGGTCGTGCTCGTCGGCGCCGAAGGCTTGACCGACGCTGTGCTCTCCGAGATCAAGGTCCACCTTGGCGCTCATCAGCTCATCAAAATCCGCGTGTTCGGCGACGAACGCGAAGAACGCATCGCGATCTATGAAGAGATTTGCGACAAGCTGAGCGCCGCGCCGATCCAGCACATCGGCAAGCTGCTCGTGATCTGGAAGCCGGAATCGGCTCAACCGGCCGTGAAGACAAAGCGCGGCGCCCTGCCGAGCGCCCGCGAAGCAGCTGTTGAAGCCAAGCCTGGCAAGGGTCGCGCGCCACGCGTCGTGACGGTCGTCAAACCCAGTGAAATTCCGATGCGCAAGCCGAAGGCAAAAGCGGTCGTTGTGCGCGGCAATGAACGCGTCACGCAAGGCGGCAACATCAAGCGTGCCAAGAAGCGTCAAACCAGCGCGAAGCGCTCGCATCAGTCGTCGAAGTAAGCAGGTGGCAAGAGGTGCGGAAAGGTCTGCACCTTGAACAACGCTGGCTTGAAACGCGGCGGGATGCCCACGCAAGCGGGTTCGGCAAAGTCACAGAAATCGGAAAGAGCGGCTAGCAAGCGCAAGCAGTACCTGCCCAACCCGCCTCAGCCCGCCACTTTCCCCGCAGCACCGCGAGCGCCCTGCTCCGTCGTCGCGGTACCGATGCTCGCTGGCAGCTTCCACACGAGCGCCACGCCAAGCAGGCTTTCGATCAGATAGAACACGCTCGACACCCCGTGCAGCATACCGAAGCGTGCCGCATAAACCGAATGCCCGACGTCGGTGCCCGCTTCGAGTGCGGCCTCGCGCATCGCATTCATGAACGGCTGCAGCGCGAAGTAACCCACCAGCACACACACCAGCATGCCGGCGATCAGCCAGCGCAAACGGCGATAAGCCTCACTGCCGCGGCGAACCAGCACATTCGCGAGACCCAGCAGCAAAATGCCGCACACCACTCCCACCACGCCCTGAATGCGAAATAGTTGTGCCGCCACTGCGCCTGCCGAGATCCGGTCGAGCGACGTGAACAGCACTGGCGCGACGGCATAGCCGATAGTCAGCAGACTACCGACCCACACCACCGTCAAAAGACGGAAAAATCGATGTGGCATCTGGGACTCCCGGGCCACCCTCAAACGTAGCTAACCGCGATGATTTCATATTCGCGCACGCCGCCCGGCGCCTGCACCGACGCAACGTCGCCTTCCGATTTGCCGATCAAGGCGCGCGCGATCGGCGAGCTGATCGAAATCAGGCCATGGTCGATGTCCGCTTCGTCGTCGCCGACGATCTGATATTTGACCGACGCACCCGACTCCAGGTCTTCCAGTTCCAGCGTCGCGCCGAACACCACGCGGCCGTCCGCGTCCACCTTCGACGGGTCGATCACCTGCGCGCCGGCCAGCTTCGATTCGATCTCGGCAATCCGGCCTTCGATAAAGCCCTGCTTTTCCTTCGCAGCGTCGTATTCCGCGTTTTCCGACAGATCGCCCTGCGCACGCGCTTCCGCGATCGAATTGATCACTGCCGGACGTTCGACCGATTTCAGCCGCTGCAATTCGTCGCGCAACATGTCCGCGCCGCGCCTAGTCAATGGAATAGTGCTCATAAACAACTCTAGAGGCAAAAAACAGCCGTAAAAAAAATCACCGCGGTTAAGTGCATTCCGCAGGGACCAGTGCCATGGAGCATAACTCCGGCCCCAGCACCTGCGGAACGCCGCTTAACCGCGGCACGTACATCCTGAGACAGAAACTCGAAGCCTTAGTTTAGGCGAGCATGGAGTCCTTGTAAATCATAGACTTCCAGGTTCTTCAGATAGCGCAAACCTTCCACTGCAGCCCGTGCGCCGGACATCGTCGTGTAGTACGTGACCTTGTTCGCCTGTGCGCTCATGCGAATCGAACGCGAATCGGCGATCGCGGCGCGCGTTTCGTCGACGGTCGTGAAGACCAGCGCGATCTCGCCGTTCTTGATCATGTCGACGATGTGCGGACGGCCGTCCTTCACCTTGTTGACGACCTTCACCGGCACGCCGGCCGCTTCGATCGCAGCAGCCGTGCCCTTGGTCGCGACGATCGGATAACCGAGTTCGTGCAGCATGCGCGCGACTTCGACAGCCTTCGGCTTGTCGGCGTCCATCACGGTCAACAACACCGTGCCCGACTCCGGCAGACGCGAACCCGCCGCGAGCTGCGACTTGAAGAGCGCCTCGCCGAACGTCTGGCCCACGCCCATCACTTCGCCGGTCGAACGCATTTCCGGTCCGAGCACCGGGTCGACGGCCGGGAACTTGACGAACGGGAACACGGCTTCCTTCACGCTGAAGTACGGCGGATCGATTTCCTTCGTCACGCCCTGGTCAGCGAGCTTCTGGCCGACCATCGCACGCGCCGCGATCTTCGCGAGCGGCAGGCTGGTCGCCTTCGACACGTACGGCACCGTACGCGACGCACGCGGATTCACTTCGAGCACGTAGATGATGTCTTCCTTCGAGCCATCCGCCTGCGGGACCTGCTGGATCGCGAACTGCACGTTCATCAGCCCGACCACGTTCAGCGCCTTCGCCATCGCGCCGGTCTGGCGCTTCAGTTCAGCGACGGTTTCCTGCGACAGCGAATACGGCGGCAGCGAGCAAGCCGAGTCGCCCGAGTGGACGCCCGCCTGTTCGATGTGCTCCATCACGCCGCCGATGAACACCGCTTCGCCGTCCGAGATGCAATCCACGTCGCATTCGATCGCGTCGTTCAGGAAGCGGTCGAGCAGCACAGGCGAATCGTTCGACACCTTCACGGCCTCGCGCATATAGCGCTCGAGGTCGCGCGGCTCGTGAACGATTTCCATCGCGCGGCCACCGAGCACGTACGACGGACGCACCACCAGGGGGTAGCCGATTTCGTCGGCGAGCTTGAGCGCTTCGTCTTCCGCGCGCGCGGTGCGGTTCGGCGGCTGGCGCAGACCGAGGTCCTGCAGCAGCTTCTGGAAACGCTCGCGGTCTTCAGCGGCGTCGATCATGTCCGGCGACGTGCCGACGATCGGCACACCGTTCGCTTCGAGATCGAGCGCGAGCTTCAGCGGCGTCTGACCGCCGTATTGCACGATCACGCCGACCGGCTTTTCCTTGTCGACGATTTCGAGCACGTCTTCGAGCGTCAGCGATTCGAAGTACAGACGATCGGAGGTGTCGTAGTCGGTCGAAACGGTCTCAGGGTTGCAGTTGACCATGATCGTTTCGTAGCCGTCTTCGCGCATCGCGAGCGCGGCGTGCACGCAGCAATAGTCGAACTCGATGCCCTGGCCGATCCGGTTCGGGCCGCCGCCCAGCACCATGATCTTCTTGTTGTTGGTCGGGTTCGCTTCGCACTCTTCTTCGTACGTGGAGTACATGTACGCGGTTTTCGTGGCGAACTCGGCCGCGCAGGTGTCGACGCGCTTGTACACCGGGCGCACGTTCAACTCGATACGGCGCTGACGCACGTCCCCCGGCTTCGCGCCGAGCAGTTTGGCCAGACGGCGATCCGAGAAGCCGCTCTGCTTCAGATACTTCAGCTCTTCCTTCGAGAGGCTCGCGAGCGTGCGGCCGGCCAGCGCCTTTTCCTTCAGGATGATCTGTTCGATCTGCGCGAGGAACCACGGGTCGATCGCGGTCTCTTCGAAGATTTCTGCGGCCGTCATGCCGACGCGGAACGCGTCGCCGACGTACCAGATGCGGTCCGGACCGGCTTCGCCGATCTCGCGGATGATCTCGTCGCGGTTATCGGTCTTTTCATCCAGACCGTCGACGCCGACTTCGAGACCGCGCAGCGCCTTCTGGAACGACTCCTGGAAGGTGCGGCCGATCGCCATCACTTCGCCGACCGACTTCATCTGCGTGGTCAGGCGCGAATCGGCTTCGCGGAATTTCTCGAAAGCGAAACGCGGAATCTTGGTGACGACATAGTCGATCGTCGGTTCGAACGAGGCCGGGGTCTGGCCGCCGGTGATTTCGTTCTTCAGTTCGTCGAGCGTGTAGCCCACTGCCAGCTTGGCCGCGACCTTGGCGATCGGGAAGCCGGTCGCCTTCGACGCCAGCGCCGACGAGCGCGACACGCGCGGGTTCATTTCGATCACGATCATCCGGCCGTCTTTCGGATTGATCGAGAACTGCACGTTCGAGCCGCCCGTATCGACGCCGATCTCGCGCAGCACAGCGAGCGACGCGTTACGCAGGATCTGATATTCCTTGTCGGTCAGCGTTTGCGCCGGCGCAACGGTGATCGAGTCGCCGGTGTGGATGCCCATCGGATCCAGGTTTTCGATCGAGCAAACGATGATGCAGTTGTCCTTGGTATCGCGGACCACTTCCATCTCGTACTCTTTCCAGCCGAGCAGCGATTCTTCGATCAGCAGCTCGCGCGTCGGCGACAGGTCCAGACCGCGCTTGCAGATCTCTTCGAATTCGTCGCGGTTGTACGCGATGCCGCCGCCCGAGCCGCCCAGCGTGAACGACGGACGGATCACGACCGGATAGCCGCCGCTGCCGGTTTGCGCTGCGATATCAGCCTGCACCTGCAACGCTTCTTCCATCGAATGCGCGGTGCCCGACTTGGCCGAACCGAGACCGATTTTGGTCATCGCGTCCTTGAACTTCTGGCGGTCTTCCGCCTTGTCGATCGCTTCCGGCGATGCGCCAATCAGCTCGACCTCGTACTTCTCCAGCACGCCGTGCGCGTGCAGATCGAGCGCGCAGTTCAGCGCGGTCTGGCCGCCCATCGTCGGCAGGATCGCGTCCGGGCGCTCCTTCGCGATGATGCGCTCGACCACTTCCCACGTGATCGGCTCGATGTAGGTCACGTCGGCCGTGTTCGGGTCGGTCATGATCGTCGCCGGATTGCTGTTGACGAGAATGACCTTGTAGCCTTCCTCACGCAGCGCCTTGCATGCCTGCGCGCCCGAGTAATCGAACTCGCACGCCTGGCCGATGATGATCGGACCCGCGCCGATGATGAGGATGCTCTTGATGTCTGTCCGCTTGGGCATAACGCTCTCGCTAATGTATTCCTGAATTCTTCTGTCGGCGCGCGGCGTTGTTACGTTGCGCGCGCTCTGCCTTGCTCTGTTCTTTGCGGCTCGCCGTCTATGCGCACGAGGCGCCTCGCGAGCCTCGCGCCGCCGGGCTACCGCTGAAGCGGGCCTGCGGCGCGAGGCCGCTGCGCTGTCTTAAGCCGCTGCGCTCTTGCCGCCCTTCTGCGCGTCCATCAACGCGGTAAAGCGGTCGAACAGATAAGCGATGTCGTGCGGGCCGGGCGATGCTTCCGGGTGACCCTGGAAGCAGAACGCCGGCTTGTCGGTCAGCGCGAAGCCTTGCAGCGTGCCGTCGAACAGCGACAAGTGCGTGGCGCGCGCGTTGGCCGGCAGCGTGTCGGCATCGACCGCGAAACCGTGGTTCTGCGACGTGATGACCACGCGGCCATCGTCCAGATCCTTCACCGGATGATTCGCGCCGTGGTGGCCGGTCTTCATCTTCATGGTCTTTGCGCCGACCGCGAGGCCCATGATCTGGTGGCCGAGGCAGATGCCGAAAGTCGGAATGCCGCGCTCGATCAGTTCTTTCGTAGCCGCGATCGCGTAGTCGCACGGCTCCGGATCGCCGGGGCCGTTCGACAGGAACACGCCGTCCGGGTTGAGCGCCAGCGCGTCGGCCGCGCTCGCCTGCGCCGGCAGCACGGTGACGTGGCAGCCGCGTTCGGCCAGCATGCGCAGGATGTTGAACTTGACGCCGTAGTCGAACGCCACCACGCGGTACTTCGGCGCATTCTGCTTGCCGTAGCCGGTGCCCAGACGCCATTCGGTCTGGGTCCACTCGTAGGTTTCCTTCGTCGAGACGACCTTCGCGAGGTCCATGCCCGAAAGGCCGGGGAACGAACGGGCGAGTTCGATGGCCTTGGCCTCGTCGTCCGAGCCCGCCAGGATCGCGCCGTTCTGCGCGCCCTTGTCGCGCAGCACGCGAGTCAGCATGCGGGTGTCGAGACCGGCGATGGCGACCACGCCTTCGTCCTGGAGGTATTGCGGGAGCGTGCGCTCCATGCGGAAGTTCGACGCGAGGACCGGCAGATCGCGAATGATCAGGCCGGCGGCATGGACTTTCGTAGCTTCGACGTCTTCGGCGTTCACACCGACGTTGCCGATATGCGGATACGTGAGGGTCACGATCTGGCGCGCGTAGCTCGGGTCAGTCAGGATTTCCTGATAGCCGGTGATAGCGGTGTTGAACACGACTTCGCCGATGGTATGCCCGGGGGCGCCGATCGAGTAACCACGAAAGACCGTGCCGTCGGCGAGCGCGAGCAGAGCGGGAGAAAATGACGGCAACACGGGAGACTCCTTGGGGGAACACCCTGTTGCCGACCTGCCTATCCGACTGCGAGCCGCAGCGAAACACATCCACGGGATGCGCGCGCAGACTCGCTCGCGACCTGCTGTTGGACGTTGCAAGGGGTGTGCGATGGGTCCGATGCATCCATTGAGCGGACGGATCGGCCAGACGCGGGGGCCCTTCTTGCTACGCCAATGGCGCGCGGCGGATGAACGGTATGGGAGAGGTAGGCGCTAGGGTGCGGGTTGATAAGCTCAAACCTTGAAATTATAGCCTGAAAACGCCCTTCCCTCCAAATCCGAGATGGCAAGCCGGCATGGGAATGGGTCTGGACAACGCGCCCAAAGCCTTGCGGGACAAGGCTGTCCGCCATCAAACAAAAATTTGCACGATGCGAATCGGGTGGCACCGTTGAATTTACGCGCGCCGGGCGGACTGCCGAGCCGCGGGGCTCACGCCTGCTGCTCGGCGCCCACTTCGGACGGCCGAGCCGTCTTCCGGATGGGTAACGCGTACCACATTGCGCTCAGCACCTGCAGCGCCACCAGAATTCCCCACGCGGTCATGTGCGCGGCCTGCGGATAATGCCCGCCGCTCGCCGGCCAGTGCGACAGGACTGCGCCGACGCCGACCTGGAAGCCGAAAATCAGAAGGAAAATGATCAGGGTCAGCGTCGTGTTCACCCGGCCAATCATCTGCGCCGGGAAATGCCGGGCCATCACGGCGTAGCTGAGAATGCCGGTGCCGCCGAATATCCCATATGCCGCCCACAAAAGGCCTGCGGGCAGCGGCGCCTTGAACATGATCAGCAACTGCGTCAGCACAAACAGCGCCATGCCGACGCCGCAAAACGCATTCAGCGAGATGCCGCGCCGTTCGAGACTGCGCGCCGCCGCGCCGAAACCGACGCAGCCGGCCATCATCGCGAAGCCCAGAATCGAGACCAGCGCGGCGGCTTCGTGCGGCTCGAAACCCTGCACGTCGCGCAGCCACGCGCCGACCCAGAGCGACTGCATCGCATAGAAAACGCCTTGCGTGACGACCGAGAACGACGCGATCTTCCAGAACGCCGCGCTGCGCAGAATATGCAAGGTGCCCTTGAACTGCGCGCCGAGGCTTGCCTGGTGGTGGCTTTCCTTCGTGTCCGGCGCGAGCATCCATTGCGCGAGAGCGACCAGCACGGTCAGCAGCCCCAGTCCGATACAGACCGAACGCCAACTGGCGAAACCCAGCACCCACGTCAGCGGCGAGCCCACCATCACGCCGCCGAAACCGCCGATCGCCATCACCAGCCCGTTCATCAGCGGCAAGCGCGCCGTCGCGAAATGCTGCGCCAAGGCCTTGAAGGCCGCGCCAAGACACACGGACACGCCGACGCCGATCAGCAGCCGCCCGACCATCATCATGCCGACGCCTTGCGCGGCGCCGAACACCCAGATGCCCGATGCGGCGAACAGCAACGTGGCGGCCGTCACCCGGCGCGCGCCGAAGTGATCGAGCAGCACGCCGGCCGGAATCTGCGCGCCTGCGAAGCCGAGAAAATACAGGCTCGTCAGCAAGCCCAGATCGGTGGCCGACAAACCGAGGTCGTGCGTGATGAACGGCGCGAAGCCGAGATTGACGCCGCGAAACACATAAGAAACGAAGTAGCCCGCGGAAAACAGGAGAAAGACGCGCAGTTGAGTCGACGACATAAGCTTCGCTAGGAACGACCGACGTGGCCAAAGCACGAAAGATAAAGGAAATACGCGCGATTCGCCTTGAAATGCGCGGCGGAATGAAAAACGCCGTCACCACAGGTGACGGCGTTGGAATAAACACGGTGCGTGATCGGAGCGCAATTCATGCGCTGCCCCCGCAACGCATGTGGTCACTACCGTGGGAGCCGCTATTGGTCTACTTACTCTTCTTCGCGTTGGCCACGGTCTTCGGGCGGCTCTCTGCCGTGGCCTTCGACGCCTTGCTGGACGTGGAAGCCGACACTTTGGTCACCTTGACCTTGCTGGCACTGGATGCCGTCGGCTTGCTGACCTTCCCTACCGGGTCGGCGACCTTCATCACATACCGGCCACGACCCTTCTTTTTATCGTAGCGCGATTCGCTGCGCGTGTCTGCGACACGGGTGCCGATCTTCTCGACGCCGCCGCCCTGAACGTCGGTTGCGATGCGCTCCGGACCCGGCTCGCTCGGCATGGCCTTGCCGACCGGCACGTGCAACACGATCACCTGGCCACGCGACACCTGATCGCGACGCGTGCGGTTCCACGCTTTCAACTGGCCGACCGACACGCCGTAACGCACCGCGATCGCCGCCATCGACTGATTGCGGCGCACGCGGATCAGCATCTTGCGAGTATCGGGGACGTCGGGCTCCATCGCCAGCACCGCGCTTTCGGCGACGTCGGCGCTGATGTCTTCGTCGTCGTCCGAAGCGCGCGGGACCACGATCGTGGAGCCGGGCTTGAGCCGCATGCCGGCCGGAATCTTGTTCACTTCCATCAGCGTGTCGGCGTCGACGCCGATCTTCTGCGCGATCGCCGCGGGCGTCGCGCGCTGGTCGACCGTGTACGTGGTCCACGACGAAAGCGAGCCGGAATACGCCTTCAGGTTGCGTTCGAATGCGCTGGCGTTGTCGAACGGCAGCAGGATCTGCGGCTGCGTTGCGCCCAGAATCACCGGCTTCCTGAACGACGGGTTCAGCGAGCGGAATTCATCCGTCGACAGATTCGCGAGCTTCGCGGCCATCTCCACGTCGATGTCGTGCGACGTGGTCACCGTGACGAAATACGGGTGATTCGGAATCGACGGCAGCGTGAGCCCGTAGACCTGCGGGTTCATCACGATGTTCTTGACCGCCTGCAGCTTCGGCACGTAGTTGCGCGTCTCGTTCGGCATGCGCAGGCTGAGGTAGTCGGTGGGCAGACCCGCCGCCTCGTTGCGCGCGATCGCGCGCTGCACGTTGCCCTCGCCCCAGTTGTACGCGGCGAGCGCGAGCTGCCAGTCGCCGAACATGTCATGCAGACGCGACAGATAGTCGAGCGCGGCGCTGGTCGACGCCAGCACGTCGCGGCGCTCGTCCTGCCACATGTTCTGCTTGAGGTTGTAGGTGCGCCCGGTGCCCGGCATGAACTGCCACATGCCGGCGGCTTTCGCGACCGACAACGCCTGCGGGCTATACGCGGATTCGATGAACGGCAGCAGCGCGAGTTCGGTCGGCATATGCCGCGCTTCGAGCTCTTCGACGATGTGATAGAGGTACTTCTGCGAGCGCTCGGTCATGCGCTGCACGTAATCGGGACGCTGCGCATACCAGTTGGCCTGCATGTCGACGAGGTCGGTCTGCAGGTCCGGCATCTGGAAACCACGGCGAATACGGCCCCACAGATCGGCGTCCGAGCTGGTCAACTGACTGACCGAACCCTGATCGACGTTGATCGTTTCTTTAGCGGTGGCTGTCTTGCGAAGTGCGTCGGCTACGGCTTGCTGGCTGGCGGGATTGGTTGCGGTGGAACTGCTCGTTGTCGGTCCTTGACTCGCGCAAGCGGCGAGTGTCAGGACCAATAACGCACTGAAGATAAATCGCATGAACGTCTCGGCTTCCACAAGGGCTGGAATTTGCAGCCGATAGTACGAAACGGCAACGTTTACGTCAATCGGAAACTTAGTAAAAAAATCAAGGAAATCTTGGGCTTGGCGAATTTTTCCGATTTTTAGCGTGAAGAGCGGCTAATGCGGTGCGGATCAGCGAAAGCGGTTCTTCCATTCGCGCATCAATGTAAACGCCGTCAGCCGATCGGACACCTTTTCATGCAGCTGCTCCTGCAGGCTCGCCTGCACCGCCGGCTGGTCCGCGCGCAGGAACGGATTCACCGCGCGCTCGTGGGCGATGGTCGTCGGCAGCGTCGGCACGTGGCGCGCCCGCAGCTCGCTCGCCTTGTCGCGCCAGGCCTGGAGCTCGGCATTGTCCGGCTCGCAGGCGAGCGCGAAGCGAATGTTCGACAACGTGTACTCGTGCGCGCAGTGGACCTCGGTCGCGCCGGGCAGCGCGGCGAGCGCGTCCAGCGAAGCGAGCATCTGCTTCGGCGTGCCTTCGAACAACCGGCCACAGCCGCACGCGAACAGCGTGTCGCCGCAAAAGACGTGCGGCGTGCCGCGCGAATCGGCGGCCTGAAAATACGCGATGTGGCCGCTCGTGTGACCGGGCACGTCGAGCACGCTCAATTCGAGCGCGGGCGTCGCGATCGACACGTGATCGCCATTTTCGAGACGGTGTGTGAGATGCTCGATTGCTTCACCGGCGGGGCCGTAGACCGGCACGGCCTGGCCATTCAGCAGATCGGCCACCCCACCGACGTGGTCTTGATGATGGTGCGTGAGTAAAATAGCGCTCAGCTGCCATCCGCGTTTCGCCAGATAGGCACGCACGGGGGCCGCCTCACCCGGATCGACGACGACCGCATGGTGTCCGTCGGAAACGACCCAGATGTAATTGTCTTCAAACGCCGGGACCGGTACGTACTCGAGCGCATTCATAGGCGACGCATTCTTTGATATGACTGACCGAGCAATTATAGACTGGCCCGCCTGGACCGACTCACCGCCTGGCCGCTACGTGCTCGACTGGGAGCAGACTCAGCTCGACCGCGTGGTGTCGGACGTGTTCGGCTATCATGCGCTGCAACTCGGCCTGCCACAACTCGATGCATTGCGCGAGAACCGCATGCCGTGCCGCGGCCTCGTGCTCGACGCCGCGAGCGGCGCCAGCGCGCCCTACGCTTTTCCGCGCGGCCTGACGCATGCCGGAACTCGCCATGGATCGAACCGCGGCGCCGCGTCGGCCGGGTCGGCGGGCCTGCCCGCGCCGGCCGGCCGCAGCGCGGTGTGGTGCGACCTGCTGGATCTGCCGTTCGAAGCACAGAGCGTCGATCTGATCGTGATGCCGCACACGCTGGAATTCACGAGTGACCCGCACCGGCTGCTGCGCGAAGCCGAGCGCGTGCTGATGCCCGAAGGCCAGCTGATCATTCTCGGTTTCAACTCGCTGTCGCTCTGGGGCGCGCGGCAATCGGTCGGCAAGATGACCGGCCGGCCGTTCGTGCCTGCCGCAGTCGATCTGATCGCCTTCACGCGCCTGAAAGACTGGATCAAGCTGCTGGGCTTCGACCTTGAACGCGGGCGCTTCGGCTGCTATCGTCCGCCGCTCGGCAGCGAGCAATGGCTCGCCCGCTATGGCTTCGTGGAAGCCGCCGGCGACCGCTGGTGGCCGATCTTCGGCGCCACTTACATGATCAAGGCGATCAAGCGCGTGCGCGGCATGCGCCTCGTCGGTCCGCTAAAAGTGAAGAAACCCGTGCTCGCACCGGGCCTCGCGCCCGCCGCCACTCCGAACACACGCAACCACACTCAATGACTCCCGATTTCATCGACATTTATACCGACGGCGCCTGCAAGGGCAACCCCGGCCCCGGCGGCTGGGGCGCGTTGCTGCGCTTCGGCGACCAGGAAAAAGAACTGTTCGGCGGCGAAGCCAACACGACCAACAATCGCATGGAGCTGATGGGCGTGATCGCCGCGCTCGAAGCGCTCAAGCGCCCCTGCAAGGCGGTCGTGCACACCGACTCGCAGTATGTGCAGAAGGGCATCAGCGAATGGATTCACGGCTGGAAAAAGAAAGGCTGGATCACTGCGGCAAAGCAGCCTGTGAAGAACGCCGACCTGTGGAAGCGGCTCGACGCGCTCGTCGCGCAGCACGAAGTCGAATGGCGCTGGGTGCGCGGACACAGCGGACACCCGGAAAACGAACGCGCCGATCAACTGGCCAATCGCGGCGTCGCGTCACTCGCGCAAATCGGATGAGCGTCGCGCGCACCGCTTTGCAATTCCTGGCGCCACTCTTTTCGCCACTCTTTTCGCCGCTCTTTTTCTTCGCTGCAATTTTCTGAGGCAGGCTAATCCGACATGCGTCAACTCATCCTCGATACCGAAACCACCGGCCTGAATGCCCGCACCGGCGACCGGATCCTCGAACTCGGTTGCGTCGAGCTGGTGAACCGCCGGCTCACCGGCAACAACCTGCACTTCTACATCAATCCGGAACGCGACAGCGATCCGGGCGCACTGGCCGTGCACGGCTTGACCACGGAATTCCTCAGCGACAAGCCGAAGTTCGGCGAGATCGCCGATCAGTTTCGCGACTTCATCCAGGGCGCGGACCTGATCATTCACAACGCGCCGTTCGACATCGGCTTTCTCGATGCCGAATTCGCGTTGCTCGGCTTGCCGAAGGTAAGCACCTACTGCGGCGAGATCATCGATACGCTCGCGCGCGCCAAGCAGATGTTCCCCGGCAAGCGCAACTCGCTCGATGCGCTGTGCGACCGCTTCGGCGTCAGCAACGCCCACCGTACGCTGCACGGCGCACTGCTCGACTCGGAGCTGCTCGCCGAAGTCTATCTGGCGATGACGCGCGGCCAGGAGAGCCTCGTCATCGACATGCTCGGCGAATCGCATGCGGGTAGCGATGCGCATGCGCCGCGTGTCGCGCTCGAGTCGCTGGAGCTGGTCGTCATCGCCGCCAGCGACGACGAAGTTGCTGCTCACCAGGCGGTGCTCGATGGTCTCGACAAAGCGGTCAAGGGCACGAGCGTTTGGCGCCTCGAACCCGCTCCCGCAGAAAATGAGCAGATTACTTAAAAAAGACTAGACGAAAGCGAAAATCACTGACATAATTTCAATCTCTTCGGGTGGTTAGCTCAGCGGTAGAGCACTGCCTTCACACGGCAGGGGTCACTGGTTCGATCCCAGTACTACCCACCAGAATTTTGGTGTGTCGATCACCGAAGACTAAAGGGCTTATGCAGAAATGCATAAGCCCTTTTCTATTTTTCGTCCGGGTTTTGAAGCGGCGTTTTTCGATCTTCAATTGGGTCGAGCGCGGTTCGGCGCGTACGGATACGAATACCCTTTTCGCGACGGATTTCGTCATCGGGTTTCACCGTCGACACCGGAACTTCGTAAGTTTGCGACTGCCGGATACTGCTGATATAGTTGGTTTCCGGTGCATTCGCGCCGCCCATCTTCTCCATCTCATTCGACCAAAAGGGAGGCGTCACATGTTCGCAGTGCATACCGCTCTCCCTCGCATGGTCTCGCGATCGCCCTCACGACCTTAAACGTCGTCGGCCCGTCGCATGTGCGAGTGCGCCCGGAAGGGCGTAACGAGCAGATCCCAGACAGCCCAGAGTCGCATTTCCGGTGCATGCCGGCACGCTTGACTGTCTCGTCCCTTCGCTTCTGACTGGAACCTCGGTGCGTTCATGCGTCGCCGGGTCGTGGCAAATGGCTAACAAAAAACTCGACTTTCGCGGACAAGCCTTCAAGGATGTCCTCGGTTTCACCTTCAATCACTGGGCGCAACAGCCGTGGCGCATCGTCGTCATCGCGGCGCTGGTGCTGTGTTCGGCATTGGCTGACGTGCTCACGCCGGTGTTCGCCGGACGCCTCGTCGACGCAATCGCCTCCGGCCCGGCCGGCAACGAGAGCGCCTGGCGCGCGGCGATCACGGCCTTCTGCGTGCTGGCCGCGCTCGGCCTCGGCGCGACGCTGCTTCGCCAGGGCGTGTACTTCAACATCATCCGGCTCACGCTGAAGATGATGAGCGAGATCGCCGCGAACGCGTTTCATCGCGTGCAACGCTTTTCGACCGACTGGCACGCCAACAGCTTTGCCGGCTCCACCGTGCGCAAGATCACGCGCGGCATGTGGGCGCTCGACCTGCTCAACGACACGCTCCTGATCGCGCTACTGCCGTCGCTGGCCATGCTGATCGGCGCCGCCGTGCTGCTCGGCTGGCGCTGGCCGATGATGGGCGTGGTCGTCGGGGTCGGCTCGCTGCTGTATATCGCCGTGACCGTGGCCATGTCGCTCGGCTTCGTCGCGCCGGCCGCGCGCCTCGCGAACGCATGGGACACGCGCATGGGCGGCGCGCTCGCGGATGCGGTCAGCTGCAACGGCGTGGTGAAGGCTTTCGGCGCGGAAGAACGCGAGGAAGCGCTGCTTCAGCGCGTGATCGGCAAGTGGCGTCACCGCACGCGCCGCACATGGGTGCGCGGCACGATCAACGGCGGCGTTCAGGGCGGCATGCTGGCGGCGATCCAGGCTGCCATTCTCGGTGTGGCGCTGCTGCTGTGGGCACGCGGCGAGGCGAGCGTCGGCGACATCACCTTCGCGCTGACGATGTTCTTCATGCTGCAAGGCTATCTGCGCGATGTCGGCATGCACATCCGCAACCTGCAACGTTCGGTCAACGACATGGAAGAACTGGTCGCGCTGGAGAGCCAGCCGCTCGGCATCGAAGACCGCCCCGGCGCGGGTCCGATCGCAATTGGCCAGGGCGAGATCCGCTTCGAGCACGTCAGCTTCCACTACGGCGCGCACGACCAGCCGCTCTACGACAACTTTTCCCTGCGCATCCCGCCGGGGGAGCGCGTCGGGTTGGTCGGGCATTCGGGGTCGGGCAAGACGACCTTCATCAAGCTGATCCAGCGCCTCTACGATATTTCCGGCGGCCGGATCACGATCGACGGCCAGGACATCGCGCAGGTGCGGCAAGCGTCGCTGCGCAGCCAGATCGCGATCGTTCAGCAGGAGCCGGTGCTGTTTCACCGCTCGCTCGCCGAGAACATCGCCTATGCGCGGCCCGGCGCAAGCCGCGCCGAGATCGAGCGGGCCGCGCAACTCGCGAGTGCGCATGGCTTCATCAGTGCGCTGCCCAATGGCTATGACACGCTGGTCGGCGAACGCGGCGTCAAGCTCTCGGGCGGGGAACGTCAGCGCGTCGCGATCGCACGGGCTTTCCTCTCCGACGCCCCGATCCTGATTCTGGACGAAGCGACGTCGAGCCTCGACAGCGAAAGCGAAGTGCTGATCCAGCAGGCGATGGAGCGGCTGATGATCGGCCGTACGACGCTGGTGGTCGCGCACCGCCTGTCCACCGTGCGTGCGCTGGACAGACTACTGGTGCTGGACAAGGGCAAGGTGATCGAGGAAGGCAGTCACGACGCGCTGATCAGACGCGAGAACGGCTTGTACCGACGCCTGTTCGAACGCCAGGCGCTGGAACTCGTCAAGGGCCTCGGCGAATCGGAGCTCATGCGTGGGACCACCGGGTCCAAGGCGGATCGGATGGACGATGCAAGCTTGCTGGTGGGAAAGTAAATTGCAGCAAGCATGTGTGGCGGGACGCCAGGCGGCTCGATACATGTGAGCCGTGGAAAGGCAGGTTCTGCCGGTGCTGCGCGCGTGCACGGCCTTCACATTGCCGTGCACGCGATGTCCTGCACGCGACTGCGCCCGTCACGCCCCGCTTCGCTTCGCCTTGCCGCCGCTGACGCCCGCCTACACCGCACCGACCGGCAAGCCGATACCGCGCGCCATCCCCGTTGCCGCAAACACCATCAGCACCAGCAACACCGTCTGGATCACGCTGTAGCGCGCATACGAACGCGCTTTTTTCAGATTCGGCGGAGTGCCTTTGCGGATCGACGCGCGCCAGCGCATCAGCGCGAGCATGGACGGCACTTCGAAGATCAGAATCAGCACGAGCAGCGTCATCTTGACGTGAAAGAGCGGCTCGTGAAGATAGTAGTCCGCACCCTTCTCGTAGCCGCCAAAAACGCGCATCAAGCCGGTGATGATCAACACCAGCGCGGACAGTCCCCACCGGGTATCCGCGCGAAATACGGAGCGCAAGGCGGCCGGCACGGACGCGCGGCGCAGCGCCCAGGTGCGTCGTAGAATCGACGCGAGCGCAAACCCGTAAGCGAGCAGATGAAGGGCGGCAAGCAACCAGCGAACCAGCATAGCGACTCCTGCAAAGGACGCGACACGATCGATGTATGTCCACTCACCCGCGCTGAACGGCCGGGCACCATGACTTCATTATCGGCCAAGGCTCGATTGACGACGTGCCGATCGGCCACACGATGTGACCGACTGCACAAAGCATGCAGCTTCAGACTTGCCGCAGAGTTGCGTCAAGCGCGCGAGCGGCGACCCGATCGCCCTCGGTCGTCAGCGTGGCGCGAAATACGGTTTGCCGATTGTGGCCCGCGGCGGCCGGCGAATCCCACAACAATTCGACTCCTGGACGGCGGCCGAACGCGCCGCGCACGAGTGCCGGGGCCGCGACCGAACCTAGCGGCGCGCCGGTGGCGCCCGGCTCGCCCATCGCACCGAACGCGACTGCGGGGGTCGGTGCCGACGTGGGCCGGCTGTCTTGCCCCGCAGCCCACCGCACGGACAGCTCACGCGCGTCGTACTGCCCCACCTTGCGACGCTCGGCCCATACGATCACGGTACGCGTGGCCGGATCGAGCGCCACCGCATAACGGCCGATCGCAAAACGCCGCGCGGCGATATTGGTCCGCCACAGCGGGCGCGGCCGGCAGATCCACAGCACCGCCGCGTACAGGAGCGGCGCGACCAGCAGCCAGCCGTTGGTGGCCGCCACCGCTTGCACGGCGCGCCGCCAGCCGGCGCTTGCCACAAATGCGCCGACCGACCAGAGCGCGAATACAAACCCGAGGAAAGCGAACAGACGCAGCGCCTGCCGCAGCCATTGCGGCAACGGATGAAACGGACGCTCGGCCACGGCGCGCGCGCCCGGCAGGAAAATCAGCAGGAACAGGAAAACCAGGTTGATGCACGCCCACGGCGACGACACCATCGCCGACAGCGCAGCGGCGAGATCCATCTGCGCCATCGAAAAAAGCCAGCGAGCGACAAGCACGAGACCGATGGCGCGTAACGCGAAAATCGTTCCGGCGCCGGGCGCGGCATTCGCTCGCGTCTCTTTCGTTCTCGCCAAGGCATCCTCCTGTCGTCGGCGGCGCCGCAGCCAAATTTGCGGCACGGCCATTATAGGGATATTACCGAGAGTGGCTCATTCTTACCGGCACGAACAGTCTACTTTCGTCCACACATTGCAAAAAACGCGGCGCGCATGCAACAACGCCCCGTGAGCGCTGGCTCACGGGGCGTTGCTGGTGGCACTGATGAGCGCCGCGAAGCGCTCTTTCAGTCGCCTGAATTGCTAGGGATCAGTTCGCGTTGACTTCGCGCAGCACCGTGCGGTGCTTCTGACGCAGCAGTTCTTCGTAGGTAGCGACGTAGTTCTTCGCCATCACTTTCGACGAGAAGCGCGCTTCGAACGCCTTGCGCACTCCGGCGCGCGGCAGCGTGTGCAGGCGCTTGAGTGCCGCGACCGCGCTGATTTCGTCTTCGACGACAAAACCCGACACGCCGTTCTCGATCACTTCCGGCACCGAACCGCGGTTGAACGCGATCACCGGCGTACCGCAAGCCATGGCTTCGATCATCACCAGACCGAAGGGCTCCGGCCAGTCGATCGGGAACACCAGTGCATGCGCGTTGCCGAGGAACTCACGCTTTTCGGCTTCGCCGATTTCGCCAATGTATTCGACGTGCGGGAGCGCCATCAGCGGCTTGATCACTTCTTCGTAATAGGCGCGATCGGCCTTGTCGATCTTGGCGGCGACCTTGAGCTTCATGCCTGCCTGGCCGGCGATGCGGATCGCACGGTCGAGACCCTTCTCCGGCGAGACGCGGCCGAGGAATGCGAGGTAGCCCGGCTCGACGCCCTTGATCGGCGTGAGCACGTTTTCCGGCAGACCGTGATAAACGGTTTGCAGCCAGTTCGCTTGCGGCAGCGGAGTGCGCTGGTTGTCCGAGATCGACACCACCGGCACATCGTTGAACGTGTTGAAGATCGGCTGCAGTTCCGGCAGATCGAGACGGCCGTGCAGCGTCGTGACGAACGGCACCGGCTGGCGCGCGAACAGCGAGAACGGGTAGTAGTCGATGTGGAAATGCAGCACGTCGAATTCGTCCGCGCGGCGGCGCACTTCTTCGAGCAGCAGCATGTGCGGCGCCATCACGTCGCGGATCGTCGGGTCGAGGCGCAGCGCCTGCGGCCAGAAGGCTTCGAGTTTCGCCGAAGTTTGCGAATCGCCGCTCGCGAAGAGCGTGACGTCGTGGCCTTGCTCGACCAGTGCCTCGGTCAGATAGGACACCACGCGTTCCGTACCACCATACAGCTTGGGAGGAACCGCCTCGTGCAGCGGAGCGATTTGAGCGATTCGCATAATGGAGAACTCCTAGTAAAAAATCAGGCAAAAGTACTGCGTTTGGTAAAAGCGACTCGCTTGCTCGCCAGGGCCGTCTGGCCGGACATGCCGGGGCGGGCCTGATTCTTTCGAGAAATCCTGCGATGGATCGCTTGGGAGTGAGCCCAGACTGGCCGGTCACCGTCTGCGCATGTGCGAGTAAACGCACACGTGAGACCTACGTTGACAAACTGTCAGATTTTTCCAGGCTTGCCGGGCTCTACAGAGCATGCATTATCGGTGCCGGGATTCTCGCTGCACCACAACATTTCAAAGTCTTTACGTTGTTACAAACGCGAAACACTTTGCAAACCCTTGTTTTATAAGACAGTTCTACAGTGGCAACTGGCTTGCGGCAGCGACCGCGAATGCGGCAGCGACCGCGAATGCGGCATCTGTAAGCTCTTGCGTCAACTTTGCCGGCACACGTTGAAGAAATGCCGCAGCGCGGTTGAATGCAAACTGTAATTATATCTTGAATTTGTCCGTCACCTGCGTGAACCACTCGCCCATCAGCGGGTCCAGCAACTGCGGGGCGCGGAGGTCTATCGCGAAATCAATCGCGCCAATGCCCGGATACACAGGGCGCAATCGCTTTTGCATGTTTACAATGCGAAGCATCGGCTTCGCGGCGAATCCATTTTTTCCCGTGGCCCGCGCATTGCATGCACAACCCGAAACACCTCGACCTCACGATCAATTGGAACAATTAACCCTCGCCCAGCGTAACGCCCAGAACGCAAAGCTCGCGAGCTATGCGCACCGGCCGCTTGCGTTTCTCTTCCGCTTTATCCGCCGCCATCCGCTCGCGCATGCGATCGTACTGTGCAGCGTGTTTGCGGCCGTGGGCTGTGCGCTCGCTTCGCAATACGCGATCAAACATCTGATCGACGTGCTCGGCGAAGGCCGGCATCATCCCGGTCCGCTGTGGGGGGCGTTCGCCATCCTCGTCGGTCTGATCGCCGCGGACAACCTGCTGTGGCGGGTCGGCGGCTGGGTCGCCGCGCATACGTTCGTCGCCGTGACCGGCGACCTGCGGCGCGACCTGTTTCAGTACCTGAGCGGACACTCGCCGAGCTACTACTCCGAGAAGCAGCCCGGCATGCTCGCGAGCCGGATCACGGCGACCTCGAACGCCGTCTACACCGCCGAGAACACCACCGCCTGGAACGTGCTGCCGCCGTGCATCGCGGTGCTCGGTGCAATCGTCATGATCATCGCAGTGAATCCGCTCATGGCCGGCGGCCTGATGCTGTGCTCGGCGATTCTGTCGGTGGTGCTGTACAAGCTCGCGGGGCGCGGCTCGGCGCGCCATCACCATTTCGCCACCAGGGCGGCGTCGGTGGACGGCGAACTGGTCGACGTGATCAGCAACATGGGTCTCGTGCGCGCGTTCGGCATGACGTTTCGCGAGCAGCAGCGCTTCGGTGCAACGGTCAAGGCCGAGATGGACGCGCGCCAGCAAAGCCTGCTCTATCTGGAGAAGCTGCGCCTGCTGCATGCGGTGATCACCGCGCTGCTGTCGGCGGGCCTGCTGGGCTGGGCGCTGTGGCTGTGGGATCAAGGCAAGGCGACCTCGGGCGACATCGTGCTCGTCAGCTCGCTTGGCTTCACGATTCTGCACGGCACGCGCGACCTGGCCGTCGCGCTCGTCGACGTTACGCAGCACGTCGCGCGGCTCGCGGAAGCCGTGCGCACGCTGCTCGAACCGCACGGCATGCCGGATCGCGACGATTCGACCGAACTCGTGCCGCAAGGCGGCCGGGTCGATTTCGAAGGCGTGACGTTCGCCTACCCGCGCCGCCGTCCGATTCTCGATCACTTCGACCTGCATATCGAACCCGGCCAGCGGGTCGGCCTGATCGGCAAGTCGGGCGCGGGCAAGTCCACTGTGCTGGCACTGTTGCAGCGCTTCTACGAAACGCAGGGCGGGGCGATCAGGATCGACGGCCAGGACATCGCGGCGGTCACGCAGGACAGCCTGCGCCACACGATCGCGCTGGTGCCGCAGGACATTTCGCTGTTCCATCGCACGGTGTACGAGAACATCGCTTACGGGCGCCCCGACGCGAGCCGTGAGGAAGTGCTCGCGGCCGCGCGCGAAGCGCGTTGCTCGGACTTCATCGAAGCGATGCCGGAAGGCTACGACACGATCGTCGGCGACCGTGGCGTGAAGCTGTCGGGCGGCCAGCGTCAGCGGATCGCGATTGCGCGGGCGATTCTGAAAAACGCGCCGATCCTGCTGCTCGACGAGGCCACCTCGGCGCTCGACAGCGCCTCGGAAGAAGCAATCCAGAAGGCGCTCGACCGGCTGATGGTCGGCCGCACGGTGATCGCGATCGCGCACCGGCTGTCGACGCTGAACAACTTCGACCGCATCATCGTGATGAGCGCCGGCAAGGTGATCGACGACGGCAGCCCGGAAGAGCTGCGCCAGCGCCCGGGCCTGTATCGCGACCTGCTCGCGAAGCAGTACGGCAAAGGTACGACGCTACACATCGGCGGCAAGAAGGTCGACGAACAGCACGTGGTCTGAACGGCGCGCCGCGCGAAGTTATCAGCCAAAGAAAAAGCCGCTCACGTGAGCGGCTTTTCTGTTTTTCAGGCTGGGCGATCAGAAGGCCCGGCGGCTATTCCTGATGCTGTCGCTATTGCTCCACGCTGTCGCGCACCGTCTGCCTCGAGCCTGCCCTCACCTTCCTGCTTCTGCCGGACTTCGCACTCTCCCCACTCTGCAAGTCGCGCATGAAGTTATCGCGCCACACCGACACATTGTTCTCGCGCAACTGCACCATCATGTCGTGATAGCGCGCCTGACGTTCCGCGAGCGGCATCGCGAGCGCATTGGCGAGCGCCTCGGCCATGCCGTCGATGTCGGCCGGATTGACGATCAGCGCCCCCTCCAGCTCCTGCGCCGCGCCGGCAAAGCGCGACAGCACCAGCACTCCGGGGTTCTCCGGATCCTGCGCCGACACGTATTCCTTGGCGACGAGGTTCATCCCATCGCGCAACGGCGTGACGTAGCCGACGTGCGCGGTGCGAAACAGCGCAGCCAGCACCGAGCGTTCGTACTGCTTGTGGATGTAGAGAATCGGCGTCCAGTCCAGTTCGGCGAAGCGTCCGTTGATGCGCCCCGACTCGCCTTCGAGCTGCAGGCGGATGTCCTGATACGCGTGCATATCGGCGCGCGTCGGCGGCGCGATCTGCAGGAACGACACCTTGTTGCGTTGCGCGGCCACGTGCTCGAGCAGACGTTCGAACGCGCGAAAACGTTCGACCAACCCCTTCGAATAGTCGAGGCGGTCCACGCTCATGATCAGCTTGCGCGAATGCAGCGTCGCCTTCATCGTGCGCACCGGCTTGCCGCGCTCGCCCGCTTTCGCGAGTTCGGCGATCTCGTCCGGATAGACGCCGATCGGATAAGCCGCCGCGCGCAACGTTCGGCCGAACGCGCGGATAGTCTGCGGGCCGCGGGCCGACACGTCGACCGTGCCCTGCGCTTCGTTGACGATGTAGTCGCCGAACGCGCGCAGATCCGGCTCCGTCTGGAAGCCGAGCAGATCGAACGAACACAAGGCCTCGACCAGCTCGCGATGCGGCGGCACGGCCAGCAGCACCTGCGAAGCCGGAAATGGAATATGCAGAAAGAAGCCGATGCGGTTCTTCACACCGGCCGCACGCAATGCCTGCGCGAACGGGATCAGATGATAGTCGTGGACCCAGATCACATCGTCTTCGCGCAGCAGCGGCACCAGTTGCTGCGCGAGCCAGCCATTGACGCGGCAGTAGCCTTCGAAGTCGTGCCGGTCATATTGCAGCAGGTCGGCGCGATAGTGGAACGCCGGCCATAGCGTGGCGTTCGAAAAGCCACGGTAGTACTGGTCGTAGTCGCGGCGCATCAGCGGGACGGTCGCGAAGGTCACGGGACCACGCTCCTCGATCTTGATCTGCGGCTGGCCGGAGCTGAGCACGTCGCCGCTCCAGCCGAACCACATGCCGCCGGTTTCCTTCAGCGCGTCATACACGCCGACCGCCAGCCCGCCCGCCGCCGGCCCGCCCTCCGAGATCGGGGCCACCCGGTTCGATACGATGATCAGTCGGCTCATGAAGCGCGATTCCCGATGCAGTGCGTTGTTTGCGTCAAACGATGCGGCGCCGGCATCATGCTGCGCGCGCCGCCGCGACAATCGATTCAAGCCAGTCGAGCAGCGCCGGAACCGACTCGATGCGCGTATGCGCCATCGTCTCGCCCGCGCCGACCTTGATTGACAGTCCACCGCGCTCGTTGACGACGGCGAAGCCTTTCTCGTCGGTCAGATCGTCGCCGGCGAACACCGGCTGGCGGCCGACGAACGGCGGCTCGTCGAGGAACGCGCGCATCGCGCGCCCCTTGTCGACGTCCTTCGGCTTGATTTCGTAGACCATCTTGCCCGGCTGCAATACGTAAGCGTCGGGATAATCGGCGACCAGCCGCTGGGTCGCCTCGCGCGCGACCGGCTCGCGGTCCGGCGCATTGCGGTAATGCAGCGCGAGCGCCGCGCCCTTTATCTCGAGCAGCATGCCCGGATGTTCGTTGACGACCTGCGCGAGCACCTGCTCCATGCGAAGGAGCCGCTCGTCATGGAAACCGATGCGCTGCGTATCACCATTCGCGTCGCGCCGCTCGGCGCCGTGCAAACCGGCAATCGGCAGATCGGGCATACCGAGGAAAGCGTCGATGCTGTCGATGCCGCGGCCCGACACGATCGCGACCGCGCCGTTCGTCAGATTACGCAAGTCGGCCAGCAGCACGAGCGCGCGCGGGTCCACCAGCACGCCGTCCGGCGTGGGTGCGAGTTCGACGAGCGTGCCGTCGAAGTCGAAGAAAAATGCCGTCTCACTCGGAGACAGAACAGCCGGAAGTGCTTGCATCGCCTGGGTTCGCCTTTCAGCCTTCTGCGGCCGGAAAAGTGTGCGCATCTTACCGCGCATCCGTCATTTTTTCGAGAAAGTAAGCCGGAAGTCCGGACTTCGGCCAACCGGCCGCTGCGCGCGCCGGCTTACGGTGATGGCGTTCAAAAAGAGAACAGTCCGGCTTCAACGGGCTTTCATCCAACTGCGACAAATTGCCCGGCGAACCGCGCGCCGTGGGCATTGCGCGACACCGCCGGCGATTTTGCGCTACAGTCGCAGCCACGCAGACGGTCGCCGTCGAAGCCATCTTTGCACACTATGACGGCCTACGCGCCGCAGGAAAATCAGGTGGAATCCGGCGGCGCCGTGGATCGGCGTCGTCATGTGCCGCTCTTCAATCGAGTCATTGAGCCCTGCTTTGTTCCCGATCATCGCATCCCGACACCCGCATCCGCCTCTCGCCGCATTACGCCGGCGACAGTCCGCGCGCCGGTTCGCGCTGACCCTGATGATAGGCGCCCTCACCGCCTTGACCACGCTGAGCGGCTGCACGCCTCGCACGCAGCCCTGGCAGTTGACCAATGTGACCGGCCATCTGCCGGATCTCGACTTCAAGCTGACCGGCGGCGACGGCCGCCCCGTCACCGGCGATTCGTTCAAGGGCCGCGCGGCGCTCGTCTACTTCGGCTACACGCATTGCCCCGACGTCTGCCCCGAAACGATGGGCCGGCTCATGCAAGTGCTCGGCAAGCTCGGCCCGGACGCGCAGAAGGTGCGCATCCTGTTCATCACCGTCGATCCCGCGCGCGACACGCCGCAAGCATTGCGCGATTACGTCGGCGCGTTCGACTCGCAGCATGCCGAAGGGCTGACCGGCACCGACTGGCAGATCGAGTCGCTCGCCAAGCGTTACCGCGTCGCCTATCAGATGGAAAAGCGCGACCCTCGCGGCAATTACGAAGTCACGCACAGCTCCGCTGTTTACGTGTTCGACAGCCAGGGCCACGCGCGCCTGCTGGCCACCGATCACGACACGCCCGATACGATCGCGCAAGACCTGCGCCGTGTCATCGATGACCGTTCCTGACCTTTCCCCGAGTCCATTCATGTCGATCAAGATCAAAACGTTCGCTTCACTGAGCTGCGCCCTCGCCCTCTCGTTCGGTTTCGCCTCGGCTGCGCAAGCCGCCGGCGCCAACGCGATCAGCGTCAAGGACGCATGGGTCCGCTGGCTGCCGAACAACCTGCCCGCCGCCGGCTACGCGACGCTGGTCAACGCAAGCGACAAGCCCGTCGACCTCGTCGATATTTCGAGCAACGACTATGGCGACGCGATGCTGCATCAGACCGTGTCGAACGGCTCGTCGCAGAAGATGGTGATGGTCGACAAGCTGACGGTGCCCGCGCACGGCCAGGTGTCGATCGCGCCCGGCGGTTACCACGTGATGCTCGAAGACGCGAAGCACAAGATCGCACCGGGCGACACCGTGCATATGACGCTGAAGTTCTCCGACGGCGAAACACTCGACACGCCATTCGCCGTCAAGTCGCCGGCACAGACCAAGTAACCCGAGTAGCGTGCAGCGATGAATCTGCTCTACTGGCTCGATCCCTGGGAATTTTCGCCGACGGTCGTGATCGCGCTGCTGGTGCCGGCGATTCTGTTCGTGCGCGGTGCGCACCGTGCGAAGCTGTCGCTCGCGCGGCGCCTTTCCTTCTGGTTCGGGCTGGTGGCGCTATATGTCGTGTTGCATACGCGGCTCGACTATTTCTTCGAGCATGAGTTCTTCATGCATCGCTTGCAGCATCTGGTTCTTCATCACCTCGGCCCGTTCTTCATCGCCCTGTCGTATCCGGGCGCGGCGTTGCGCGCGGGCATTCCGTTCAGCTGGCGGCAGCGCTTCGTGCTGCCCGCGCTGGCGACGCCGGTCGTTCGCAAGCTGCTCGACGTGGTGATGCATCCGGTCGTCGCGGTCACTTTGTTCGTCGGGCTGATTTACTTCTGGCTGATGTCGCCGATCCATTTCGTCGCGATGCTCGACTGGCGGCTTTATCGCGTAATGAACTGGAGCATGGTGATCGACGGGCTGCTGTTCTGGTGGCTCGTGCTCGATCCACGGCCGGCGCCGCCGGCGCGTTTGTCGCCCGGCAAGCGCGTGCTGGTGGTGATCGCCGCGATTCCGCCGCAGATCATCCTCGGCGCATTCATCTTTTTCACGCCGCATGAGCTGTATCCGATCTATTCGATCTGCGGCCGCGCGTTCACGTGGCTCAGCCCGATGCGCGATCAGCAGATCGGCGGCCTGTTGCTGTGGATTCCGGGTTCGATGATGAGCGTGATCGGCGCGCTAATCGCGCTGCGTCACTGGATGCGGCTGTCGGCACGCGGACGCCTGGGCGCCGAACGACGTGCGAAGACGGCGCGGGATTTGCCCCATGCCGCGTCCGCGACGGCAGGTGGCCGGCGCGGATAGCGGGTCTGGCGGTCAGTTGAAATCTGAACGACTGAAGCGAAGCGAGTAAAGCCAGACGGTGGACGCACGCCAGATAACCTGCACCGGCGCGTCGCCCTTCATCGCGCCCCGCTCAGGCCGAACGCATCCACACGTGCGGGATGCCGTCGTCGTCGTGAACGTCCGAGACCGGCGCAAAACCGAATGCGCCGTAGAAGCCTTGCAGATGCGCCTGCGCATGCAGACGGATCGGCGTGGCAGGCCATTGCGCGCGAATGTGCGTAAGCGAGCGTTCGAGCATCGCGTTGCCCAGACCGATGCCGCGGAATGCCGCCGTGGTCAGCACACGGCCGATGCGCACGTCGGCGTCCGTGGTATCCGGCAGCAGCACGCGCAGATAACCGGCCAGTTGCGGCGCCGCGCCGTCGACGCCAGGACCGTAGGCCGACAGATGCCAGGCTTGCGCGTCGAGCCCGTCGATGTCGCCATACACGCAGTTCTGCTCGACGACGAACACCGCGCTGCGCGCGGCCAGCATCTCATAGACTTCCACGCTCGTGAGGTCCGCGAAGCTTTTCCAGCGCCATTCGAGTTGGGCGAGCCGCGTGGCGGCGATATGCTGCGATTCGGTCATCGGATGCTTTCAGAAAGGAGGTGCCGCGGCGCGGGCATTAATCCGCAATTATGCCGCGCGCGACGGCCATCAGCCACGCAACCGTGCAGCCGTGCGGCCACACCGCGCATCAACCGCGTGGCATAGCACGCGCCTTCGACGCTTGCTTATGGCTATACATCGCCGCATCGGCCGCAGCGAGCAATTCGGCAATCGATACGTGGCGAGCCGGATCGTAGGCCGTCTGCCCCACGCTATAGCGGATCTGATAGCCGCGCCGCGCCTCGGCATTGCGTTCGTCGAGCAACTGCGTGAGACGCTGCGTCACCTGCTGCGTTTCGGCACTGTCCGCATCGGTGAGCAGTGCGACGAACTCGTCGCCGCCGAGCCGGCCGATCACATCGCTTTCGCGCAGCGCGGTGCGCAAGACTTCAGAGAAGGTCTGCAATGCGCGATCACCTTCGGCGTGGCCGAGCGTGTCGTTGATCTGCTTGAAGTCGTTGAGATCGAAGAACAGCAACGACGCCGACTTCTCCATCCGCTTGCAGACGTTCAGCGCATGTTGCGCGAGCGCTTCGAAACCGCGCCGGTTGGACAGCAACGTGAGGTCGTCGAGCGTGGCGAGCTGCACCGCCGCCAGTTCCTGTTCGGCCATGTGCGCGAGATCGCGCAGCAACGCCCGCTCTTCGTCGTCGAGGCCGCGCGGCTTCACGTCGATCAGACAGAGCGTGCCCAGCTTGCTGCCGTTCGCGACCGTCAGCGGGCAACCGGCATAGAAGCGGATGTTCGGGTCATCCGTCACGAGCGGATTGTCGTGAAAGCGCTCGTCGGCCAGCGTGTCGGGCACCATCAGAATGTCGTCGTCCAGAATCGCGTGCGCGCAGAACGACACGTCGCGCGACGTCTCTCTCGCCGTCAGCCCGGCGCACGACTTGAACCACTGGCGGTTCGTATCGACGAGACTCACGAGCGCGATCGGCACGTCGAACAGGCGCTTCGCGAGCCGGGTCAGGCGGTCGAAGCGCTCTTCCGGCAAGGTGTCGAGAATATGCAGCGCACGCAGGGTGTCGATACGGGCGCTTTCATTGCTGGGCGTCGGTGGGACATGCATGTCGTATTCCCTGGGCCTTCGTGATGATCGAAAATCTTGGGTAGCCAGTGTATAGCGGCATTCTTCAGGGTGGGATTGAGCGACGCCGTCAGAGTTCCAGCCTGAGGCGCCATTGCGGCGGCGCGGCGGCAAGCGGCGGCCGAGCCGTCACGCGCTCAGAAGACCGCTTCGACAGGCCGCGCGAGGCACTCGATCAGATTGCCGGGACCGCACAGATGCAGCGCGCCGACCACCACCAGGGTGCGCTCGCGTTGTTGGAGGATGTCCTTCAAACGCTGCGCCCATGCGCGATTGCGCGCGTCGAGAATGGCGTGGCGGATGCCCGGCAGATTGAACATCGTTGATCCGACGGCGATCTGCTGCACCGCTTGCAGATCGCCCTCCAGCCACGCCGCGTGCATCCGTTCGAGCGTGCGTTGCGGCTCATCGCGATCGGCCATCAGCAAGTCGAGTGCAGCGCCGATGGCATCGAGCGGAATCGATTCGAGCAGTGTCGCCACTTCCCGCGCGGTCTCGAGATAGCGATACGGCTTGGCTTGCGCAATCGCCGAGCGCAGCATGCGTGGCTCGACGCCTTCGACGACCTGCTGGAACAGTGTCGGCGCGACCACCAGCGCGGCCCACGGACACAACTCGACTAACGGCGCCACGGGGCCATCGACGGGCCACAGCGCCTGCAGTTGTGCCCATGCGTCCTGGGACATCAAAGGCCGCAATCGAGCGGTGCCGCTTTGCGGCTCGGTCTTCAGGAACGGCAGGATGGTCGGCGGATCGGATTCGAAGACCAACGCTTCGGCCCAGTCATAGGCGTCGGCGACCCAGGGCGGTGTTCTACGGCTCGTCGCGGGAAACAGATGCATCGAGCCAAGCAGGCGCACGTTGGTGCCGGTGAGTTGTAGGTACATGCGGCCTCGGTGTGGACGGGCAATGACGCAAGAATGCGCGCGCGGTCCTACGATTTTCGTTGGTTACGTGCGGCCTGCTGAGCAGGTGCAAAGCGAACTGCTGATGCAGTGGTCGCCGCGCGAATCACGAATTGTGCGTGATAACCGTCACGATGAGGGAGACACGATGTATCAGCTTTGCGTGCGGGCATCAGCGGATAGCAGGTGCTTCGTGAACAGCGCGATACGACAATCGATCGATCCGGTTATCTTTTTCTGGAATTGCCGACGTGCGCGCGAAATTCGCCGCAGAAAACAGAAAAGCCCCGACAAGTCGGGGCTTTTCTTTACATCAACTACTGGAGGCGCGAGCCGGAGTCGAACCGGCCTAAACGGCTTTGCAGGCCGCTGCATAACCGCTTTGCTATCGCGCCGCAAGCGGACTGGAACCTAACTGCAGGCTCGCAGATTTGTCTGGTGGCCGATCAGAACATTCAGAACGATCAGCCCACCAAACAAAAAGGGAAGCGCTGCTTCCCCTTATGTATGGAGCGGGAGACGAGGCTCGAACTCGCGACCTCAACCTTGGCAAGGTTGCGCTCTACCAACTGAGCTACTCCCGCATTGCACTGCTTCACAACGCGCTGCATTTTTTACTACGCCAAACAACGCGGTGCTTCAAAAATCTGGAGCGGGAGACGAGGCTCGAACTCGCGACCTCAACCTTGGCAAGGTTGCGCTCTACCAACTGAGCTACTCCCGCGTTGTACTTCTACTACTTGCTGCTAACTACTGCCTTATTGACTGCAACTGCGGTCTTACTTCGTCCGTCGCTTCAAGCTGCGCGCATCGGAGAAACGAGATTATGGAGAAACGACCGATGGGTGTCAACCCCCTTTTGCGAATGTCTTTAATAAAAGTTTTCGCTCATGCGCAGGCCATGTTCGCGGCGAGGTTCAAACACGCTTTCGCGTGCCTCGCGCGTACCGTCGACCTGTCCATCGACCCATCACGCAATGCCGCCTCTCTCACGAATCTGCGGCCACGCGAGCTTCATGTAGTAGAGCATCGACCAGATCGTCAGGAACGCGGCGAGATAGATCAGCCACAGGCCCCACACACGCGTGTCGACCGTCACGCCGCCACCGAACGGCAACGGGCCGTAAAACAGCAGCATCGGAATGGCGATCATCTGACAGGCGGTCTTGAACTTGCCGAGCGAATTCACCGCGACGCTCTTCGACGCGCCGATCTGCGCCATCCACTCGCGCAACGCCGAGATCGCGATTTCGCGTCCGACGATCACGAGCGCAATCGCCGAATCGATCCGCGCGAGTTGCACGAGCACCAGCAGCGCGGCCGTCACCATCAGTTTGTCAGCGACCGGATCGAGAAACGCGCCGAACGCCGAAGTCTGATTCCACTTGCGGGCCAGATAGCCGTCGAACCAGTCGGTGAGCGCCGCCAGAATGAAGATCGTCGCCGCCGCCAGATTGCGGTGCGCGGGGCTCATCATCATGTCGGGCAAATAGAACACGCCGACGACGAGCGGAATCAGGACGATCCGCAGCCAGGTCAGGAATATCGGGAAATTAAACGGCATGGGCAGGCGCAGCGTCTGACGAGTGAGATGCAATTGTGCCGTGTCACAGGGCCTGCTACAAGCAAAGCGGCGCGCGGGCCTGGGGGCGCGGGCCCGGTGGGTGCCGCTGCCCGGGCGCGGACTGGGGCTTGACTGATCGCGAACCGGGTGCGGACTTGGGGTTAACTGATCGCCGCCCCGTCGCTCGCTGGTCGCTCGTTGACCGCTCATCGGCCACGGGCGGGCTGCGCCCCGCCCGACACGCGGCCCGCCCGCCGCGCCAGCTTCAATGCAATTGCCGGTAAATCTGCTCGGCCAGTGCCTGCGAAATGCCTTCGACGCTCGCCAGATCCTCGACGCTCGCCGCCACCACGCCGCGCAAGCCGCCGAACCGCGCGAGCAGCCGTTGACGCCGTTTCGCGCCGACCCCCTCGAGTTCTTCGAGCCGCGAAGTCTGGCGCGTCTTGCCGCGCTTCGCGCGCATGCCGGTGATCGCGAAGCGGTGCGCTTCGTCGCGAATCTGCGCGACCAGCATCAGCGCGGCGCTTTCCTTGCCGAGTTCGAGCGGCGCGCGGCCATCGGCGAAGATCAGGGTTTCGAGGCCGACCTTGCGGCCCTCGCCCTTCGCGACGCCGACCAGCATACCGGTATCGAGACCCAGTTCCGTGAACACCTGGCGCGCGATCTCGACCTGCCCCTTGCCCCCGTCGATCAACACGATGGTCGGCAGAATGCCGCCGGCCGCCGCCGGTTCCGCGGCATCCGGCGCGAGCGATGGATCGGCCGCGGCTTCGCCTTGCAATTCAGCGGCTTCGTCGGCGGCATTCGCGGCGGCTTGCGCGACCATCTTCTCGTAGCGGCGCGTGAGCACCTGGCGCATCGCCGCGTAGTCATCGCCGGGCGTAATGCCGGTGATGTTGTAGCGGCGGTATTCGGACGACTGCATCTTGTGATGGTGATACACCACGCACGACGCCTGGGTCGCCTCGCCCATCGTATGGCTGATGTCGAAGCACTCGATGCGCAGATGCGCGAGGTCGTCGCACTCCATGCCGAGCGTGTCGGTCAACGCGCGCGTGCGGGCCTGTTGCGAGCCCTGCTCCGACAGCAGACGGGCAAGTGCGAGCCGCGCATTCTGCTCGGCCATCGCGAGCCATGCGCGCCGTTGACCTTGCGGTTGACGCAGCACGGTCACCTTGTGGCCGGCCTGCTCGATCAGCACGTCGACCAGTTCGCGCGTGGCCGGCGCGTGACTGACTATGAGCACGGGCGGCACGCGATTGCCGAGGTAGTGCTGCGCGATGAACGCTTCGAGCACTTCGGATTCGATCCCGCCGGACGCGCGGCCTTTGCGCGGTTTCACCGGCTCGGAGGCGGTGGCATCCGCATCGTCTTCTTCCGCCTCTTCGTCTTCGGGGGGCATGTCCTGCGCGATCGCGAGCGCATCGGCATCGGCCACATCGGCGGAATGAGCGTCGCCGCTCGCGTTCTGTTCCGCCGCGAGGCGCGCAGTCAGGGAAACGCCGGCCAGCGCCTCGTCCTCGCCGCCCTCTTCGAGCCCGCCCTCGTCCGCCGTCAACGCACTTTCCACGTGCGCGGGGAAATACGCCTTGTCGCCCAGGTGGCGCCCTCCGCGCACCATCGCGAGATTCACGCAGACGCGCCCGCCCAGCGCGACCACCGCGAGAATGTCGACGTCGCTATCGCTGCCGACTTCGATCGCCTGCTGATGCAGCACCGTCGACAGCGAACTCATCTGGTTGCGCACCGCGGCGGCCTGCTCGAACTTCAGCTCGCTCGCGAACGCGTGCATCTTCTGCTCGAGCTCTTTCATCACTTCGCCCTGACGGCCGAGCAGGAAGCGCGACGCGTTGGCGACGTCGCGCGCGTAATCCTCTTCGCTGATATTGGCGACGCACGGCGCCGTGCAGCGGCCGATCTGATGCAGCAGGCAAGGCCGCGTGCGGTTGTTGAACACGGAGTCTTCGCAGGTGCGCAACTGGAACACCCGCTGCAGGATCTGGATGCTCTCGCGCACCGCCCACGCGCTCGGGAACGGACCGAAGTACTGATTCTTGCGATCCACCGAACCCCGGTAATACGCCATGCGCGGAAACTTGTGGCCGGTCAGCTTGAGGTACGGGTACGACTTGTCGTCGCGAAACAGAATGTTGTAGCGCGGCGCGAGCGCCTTGATCAGATTGTTTTCGAGCAGCAGCGCTTCGGCCTCGGAGCGCGTGACGGTCGTCTCGACGCGCGCGATGCGCGTGACCATCATCGCGATACGCGGCGACAGTTGCGTCTTCGTGAAGTAGCTCGACACGCGCTTCTTGAGATCGCGCGCCTTGCCCACGTACAGCACCGCGCCGTGCGTATCGTAATAACGATAGACGCCTGGCAGATGCGGCAGTTGGGCGAGCACTTTTTTCGGCTCGAAAGCGTCGGTTGCTTCGGGTTCGGTCATGCGGGATCGATTGGGTGGGACTGTCTCGCGGGGCCTTGCATCGTGTGCCGCGCGCTCGCGTGAAACGGGCGCGCGCAATCGTGGCCGAGGCTTTAGAATCGCCAGTTTAGAACATTCCGCGTGCATTCGAGCCCTGCCATGCGCCGACCCGGCAGCGCTCCGGCTTGAGCCGAGGGCGGTGCACCGCAGTGTGCGGCGTTCGCGGGATCGTCCTTCGCGTCAGCCGCGCCCATCGTTCGAATCCGCCATCCAGGCCGCCATGTCCTCCGTTCCGCCCGCCTCTGAACAGACCGCCGCCGCATCCCCTGGCGCCTCCACCGCGATTGCCTGCGACATCTTCTGCGCGGTGATCGACAATTTCGGTGACATCGGCGTGTGCTGGCGCCTCGCGCGCCAACTCGCGAGCGAGCACGGCTGGCAGGTGCGCGTGTTCGTCGACGATCTGCATGCGTTCCAGAAGCTGTGCCCGTCGCTCGCGCTGGATCGCGCGCGGCAGACGGTCGGCGGGATCGTCGTCGAACATTGGCACGAGCCAACCCATGCGGGCGACACGCTCGAAGTGGCCGACGTGGTGATCGAGGCGTTCGGCTGCGAACTGCCGCCGATCTATGTGGCCGCGATGGCCGAACGCGCGCGCGCGCCGCTCTGGTTCAACCTCGAATATCTGAGCGCCGAAGACTGGGTGGCGGATTTTCACCTGCGTCCCTCCCCCCATCCACGCTATGCGCTGACCAAGACGTTCTTTTTCCCGGGGCTCGGCCCCGGCACCGGCGGCGTGCTGAAGGAACGCCATCTCGACGCTGCGCGCGCTGCCTTCGAGGCATCGCCGGCTGCGCGCGAAGCATGGTGGCGGCAAACCACCGGCCACGCGCCGCCGCCCGCCGCGGCGACCGTCGTCTCGCTGTTCGCGTACGAAAACCCTGCCGTCGACAGCCTGCTCGAACAATGGCGCGACAGTGCCGCGCCGG
This sequence comes from Paraburkholderia strydomiana, assembly GCF_046030495.1. Taxonomy (GTDB): domain Bacteria; phylum Pseudomonadota; class Gammaproteobacteria; order Burkholderiales; family Burkholderiaceae; genus Paraburkholderia; species Paraburkholderia strydomiana_A. The sequence continues at coordinate 86,802 of NZ_JAQQCJ010000012.1, read as the reverse complement.
TCGTGCTGCTAGTGCCGGAAGGCCGCATTTCCGGCGCGATCGCGCGCTTTTTCGGTTTGCCCTCGTTCACCGCCGGCTCGCACGCGAGCCGCGGCAACCTCACCGCGCATGCGCTCGCGTTCACCGCGCAAGCCGGCTACGACGCGCTGCTGTGGGCGAGCGACATCAATTTCGTGCGCGGCGAAGACTCGTTCGTGCGAGCCCAGTGGGCGGCGAAGCCCTTCGTCTGGCACATCTACCCGCAAGCCGACGAGGCCCATCTGCCGAAGCTCGACGCGGCGCTCGCGCACTACGCGCGCGCGCTGCCCGCCGATGCGCGCGACGCCCTCGCGCGCTTCTGGCACGCATGGAACGGCGCGGGCCGCCCGGACTGGGCGGAATTCCAGCGCCACGGCCCGGCGCTGCAACGCCGCGCGGCCGAATGGGCCGTCGAACTCGCCCAGGTGGGCGACCTCGCCGGAAATCTGGCCTTGTTCGCAAAAACTCAGTTAAAATAAGCGGTTATCCAACGGCCGACGACGCAAGCGCGGCCCGATCGCAACAACGAACCCGGCGTCGAAAGATACCTGACGCGCTCCGCCCCTCGGGTCAAGAGCGCAAAAGTCAAAAAAGGGCCGTATGCTGTCGTTCGGCGCCACTCGCGTACACGCCCGCACCGGGTAAAAAGCAGGTAACGGATTGTTGGGGATTGCCGGAATCAACGAGCTGCGCGATGCGGCTCCGCCTCCGGTTCCCACGGCAAGCCGGCCACGCTTCCCACATTGGCTTCCCGCCGCCGCTCCCATGCGGCGCGGCGCGCAATGAGTGAAGCGGCGAAGCCGCTTGCGCCGTATGCCGTTGAGCAAAGTTGAGCTACTTATTTCGTACAGGATAGTTTTATGAAGACCGCACAGGAACTCCGCACCGGCAACGTCGTGATGATCGGCGCAGACGCAATGGTCGTGCAAAAGGCCGAATACAACAAATCGGGCCGTAACTCCGCCGTCGTCAAGATGAAGTTCAAGAACCTGCTGACCGGCGCAGGCATGGAAAGCGTGTACAAGGCGGACGACAAGTTCGACGTCGTCGTGCTGGAACGCAAGGAAGTGACGTATTCGTACTTCGCCGACCCGATGTACGTGTTCATGGACGCCGACTACAACCAGTTCGAAGTCGAAAGCGAAATGATGGGCGACGCTCTTCATTACCTCGAAGACGGCATGGCTTGCGAAGTCGTGTTCTACAACGAGAAGGCCATCTCGGTCGAACTGCCGACCACGCTGGTCCGCGAGATCATCTACACGGAACCGGCCGTCAAGGGCGATACGTCGTCGGGCAAGGTGCTGAAGAACGCGAAGCTGACCACCGGCTTCGAACTGCAAGTGCCGCTCTTCTGCAACATCGGCGACAAGATCGAAATCGACACGCGTACGCACGAGTACCGCAGCCGCGCTTAAAGCGCCTGCACGCCTGAATCCAGCGCCGGCGCAACGCCCGCGCTGCGAAAAAAATGGAAAAAAAAGCGCCCGATCTGGGCGCTTTTTCTTTTCTGCTACGCCGTGTATGGTTGAGGAAAACTTTACCGGCAAGCTTCTCCAAATTGCCGCCCCACCTTCCCGATCTTCCCGCCCGTCAGCGGGCAAATCATTGATAAATTTAAGTAAATGTTCGTGGCACAGTCCCTGCTTGTTACGAGGGCATGCCAGTACGGCTTATTTTTCTCAACTCGGGAGAGCACCATGAATAACGACATTGCTGAAGGCAAGTGGAAACAGATGGTCGGCAAGGCGAAGACGGCATGGGGCGAATTGACGGACGACGAATTGACGAAGGCCGAAGGGCGCGCCGACAAGCTCGCCGGTCTGATCCAGGAACGCTACGGTAAAACCCGCGAACAGGCGGAACTGGAAGTTCGCCGGTTTTTCGATAGCAACCGGGATTTCTGACAGACCAGATGAAAGAACTACAGACGCCTCGCCTGCGGCAGTTGGCGCAGGACGGGCGTCGCCGTGATAAGTCAAAGGACCAGAACTTCGTGAGTCGAATCGTTGCCTGCCGCGCCCGGCCAGATGCAGGAATGCCCTGCATGCGGGGAACCGCGCTCACACCGCTTATGCCCATGGCAGCCGCCCGACTGGTTGCCCGCCAGGGCTGGTGCGCGAGCAGCATGAGCGCGGCCGACCGGCGCTGGCAACGTGTGCCAGCCTCGAACGACCTGCATCGGCATCCGACCCCTCGTCCCGGCCAGCTGTCGCTCCCCTATCGCGCGCCAATCGAAGCAGCGGCGCAACACAGCGGGTATCCCATCCATCCCAAAAAATTGCGCTCGCCATGCCACACGCCCTGATTGTTGAAGACGATCCCAATAGCCTGTCAGGCCTGTCCGCTATCCTCGCCGCCGACGGCTTCTCTGTCGACACCGCGACGACCATCGCCGAGGCCCGGGCGGCGCTGACGCGCTTCATTCCCGACGTCGTGCTGGTCGACCTGAATCTGCCGGACGGCAGCGGTCTCGACCTGCTGCAGCATTTGCCCGCGCATCCGCCCGGCGGCGCATTGCCGGTGATCGTGATGACCGGCAATGCGACGGTCGAGAGCGCGATCGAAGGTCTGCGGCACGGCATCTGGGACTACCTGCTCAAGCCGGTCAATATTCCGCGCTTGCGCAGCCTGCTCGCGCGCATTCCGCGTCCCTATGAACTGACCGAGGAAGTACAGACCTTGCGCGCGTCGCTGCGCCAGCTCGGCAGGTTCGGCTCGATGCTCGGCCGCAGCGGCGAGATTCAGCACGTGTACGACACGATCGAACATATCGCGCCCACCGAAGCGGCCGTGCTGATTTGCGGCGAAACCGGCACCGGCAAGCAGGTCGCGGCGCGCACGCTGCATGACATGAGCCGGCGCCGCAAAGGTCCGTTCGTCACGCTGGATGTGCGCGGCGCGGGTGGCGGCGTGCATCGCTCGCTCGACAGCCTGCTGTTCGGTCACGAACGCGGCGCATTCGGCGTAGCCGAGCAGCGCGAGCCGGGCCTGTTCGAGCAGGCGAGCGGCGGCACGCTGTTCATCGACGAAATCGCGGAATTGCCGCGCGCGCAACAGGAAGCGTTGCTGCGCGCGCTCGATTCACAGACTTTCATGCGCGTCGGCGGCACCAATCAGGTCGCGACCGACTTCCGGCTGATCGCCTCGACGCGCAAGCCGCCGCGCGCGGCGGTGGCAGACGGTACTCTGCTCCAGGAGCTCGCGTTGCGCCTCGAAGCCGCCGCGGTGATCCTGCCGCCGCTGCGCGAGCGCGGCGACGACCCGTCGCTGATCGCTCAGGCGGTGGTCGACGAGTTGAATCTCGAAGCGGCCGCACGCGGCACGACCGAGGTCGCCAAGCAGATCGGACCGAATTTCCTGCGCGAGTGTCTCGCGTACGAATGGCCGGGCAACGTGCGCGAATTGCAGGACCGGGTGCGGCGTGCGTATCACGCGTCAGGTGAAGTACTGGAGTCGTTGCGCGCCGACGAGGGCTCAGTGAACGGCCGCGATCTGAATGGCAGCCGCGTGCAGGTCACCGTCGGCACGCCGCTCGCGGACGTCGAGGAAATGCTGATTCGCGCGACGCTCGACGCGGTCGGCGGGACGCGTCATCGTGCGGCGTCGCTGCTCGGCATCAGTCCGAAGACGCTGTACAACAAGCTGCAGCGCATGCGCTTGAACTGAGTTCGACAACCGCTCTGGGCTGACGGAAGCCGATAAGAAACGGCGCCTTGATCAAAAATCAAAGGCGCCGTTTTTTCGTCGATCGGCCGGCAAAATTCGCGCAGCTTCGACAACCTAGGCGAACGCGCTACGAAGCAACGCCTGCGCTTGCAGATATGGCGGCTCGGCAACCAGCTTGCTCCACGTCAGCGCCTTGCCGCGCGGCCTCATGCGCTTCAGACGCCGCCGCGATTCCTTCGACGGCGTGAAACGCAGCGCATCGAGCACCTTCTCCGCTTCCTCCGGCTGATTGCAGATCAGCACCATGTCGCAACCGGCGTGGAGCGCGGCGCTCGCGCCCTCGGTCAGCGTGCCGCCTTGGCGCGCGGCCTCCATCGACAGGTCGTCGCTGAAAATCGCGCCTTCGAAGCGCAGCTTCTTGCGCAGAATGTCCTGCAGCCAGACGCGGGAAAAACCGGCCGGCTTCGCATCGACCTGCGGATAGACCACATGCGCGGGCAGCACCGATCCCAACGACAAACCGAGCCAGTCATACGGCGCCACGTCGTCGCGCAGGATCTCGTCGAGCGGGCGATCATCGACGGGCATCGCGACGTGCGAGTCCGCGTGCGCAAAACCATGCCCCGGAAAGTGCTTGCCGCAATTGCTCATGCCGGCCAGTGCGAGGCCGTGGTTCAGACTTTTCGCGAGCAAGGCCACCACGCGCGGATCGCGATGGAACGAGCGGTCGCCGATCACTTGTGATTGCCCGTAGTTCAGATCGAGCACCGGCGTAAAACTCATGTCGATGCCGCACGCGCGCAACTCCGCGGCGAGGATATAGCCGACCGCGGTCGTCACCTTGGTAGCGTGCAGCACGTCGCTGTCCCACAGCGCGCCGAGCTTGCCCATCGCCGGCAGCACCGTGAAGCCGTCGGTGCGAAAGCGCTGCACGCGGCCGCCTTCGTGATCGACGGCGATCAGCAGATCCTGGCGGACCGCGCGGATCGCGTCGGTCAGCGCCATCAGTTGCGCGCGGCTCTCGTAGTGGCGCGCGAACAGGATCACGCCGCCGGTCATCGGATGGGCAAGGCGGCGCTTGTCGTCGTCGTTCAGCGTTTTGCCGACCACGTCGAGCATCACCGGTCCGGGAGTGGTTTTCATCGAATTCCGCGAGAAGGAAGCATTGGGCAAGGAAAGACGCGGCCGACGGTGGCCCGCGCTCAGCGTATTTTTATCGGGCGGCGGACGGCGTGGGTGGCGTCCCGGTCGGTGCATCCGAAGCATGCGCCCCGCCCGTCTGCGTCGTTTCCGCGATCACGAACGACACCGCGTAATCGCGCTCGTCGCTGATCGTGACGCGCGCCGTGATGCCGCGTGCGTCGAGCCAATCGGCCAGTTCGCCGGACGCCACCACCATCGGTTCGCCACTTGGCTTGTTGAGCGTTTGCAACGCGCGCCAGGTCATCGGCCAGTGCATGCCGAGGCCGATCGCTTTCGAGAAGGCTTCTTTCGCCGAGAACCGCGTGGCGAGAAACGCGAGACCACGCGCCGCCGAACGAGCCTGGCGCGCGTGATACACGCGCAGTTCGTCCGGGCCGAGCACCTTCTCCGCGAAGCGACCGCCGGTGCGCGTCATCACCGCGGCTATGCGGCTGACCTGAACGATGTCGGTGCCGATGCCATAGATCGTCATGTGCGAGTCCGCCCCGGGCCGCATCAGCCGCGCGCGCCGAGACGCGCAGCGACCATGATCGCCTTCATCTCGCGCACCGCGTTGTCCCAGCCGGCGAAGATCGCGTGCGCGACGATCGCATGGCCGATGTTCAACTCGACGATTCCGTCGATCGCCGCGATCTGCTGCACGTTGGTGTAGTGCAAGCCGTGGCCCGCGTTGACCTTGATGCCGAGCGTCATGCCGAATTCGACCGCACGCACCACACGCTCGTATTCGCGCTGCTGTTCGGCGGGGTCGTGCGCTTCCGCGTAACGGCCCGTGTGCAGTTCGATCACCGGCGCGCCCGCTTCATGCGCGGCGCGAATCTGCGTTTCGTCCGGATCGATGAAGAGCGATACGCGCGAGTTCGCTTCGGCGAGTTGTTTGCAGGCGGCACGCACCGCTTCGAACTGCCCGGCGACGTCGAGGCCGCCTTCGGTCGTCAGCTCCGCGCGCTTTTCCGGCACGAGACACACGTCATGCGGCTGTACTTCGCAGGCAATGTCGAGCATCTCCTGGGTGACCGCGCATTCGAGATTCATGCGCGTCTTCAGCAGCGGACGCAGCTTGCGTACGTCGGCGTCGACGATATGCCGGCGGTCTTCGCGCAGATGCAGCGTGATCACATCCGCGCCTGCCTCCTCGGCCATCAGCGCCGCGCGGATCGGATCGGGGTAGGACGTGCCGCGCGCATTGCGCAGCGTGGCGACGTGATCGATGTTCACGCCCAGGTCAATCACAGTCGGCGACGTAAGAAAGAAGCTCATAAGTTCTGCAAGTCGATCAGGATCTGGCGCGTCGCGAGCGGCGTGCCGCCAAGGTAGGTGTTGAGCAGGAAGCGCATCAGCGTTTTGCTTTGCGCCACGGTCTGCGCTCGATGGTAATCGTCCTGTTCCATATCGAGCAAGGTCTGTCCGGCGATGACCGGCCATTGCGCGGGCCAGTCGTCGGACGCTTCGCGCACGCCGCGCTCCGGATCGAACACGTAGCGCCCCTTGGGCAGCACGGCTTTACGCGCGACGGTGCGATCGAGTGACATCGCGTAACCGGTCTCGCGCAGCAGCACGCGTTCGAACGAGCGCAGCACCTGCACGGGCGGCTCGTCGTGCGCGAGACGCGTCATCGTGACGACGTAGTGATGGAACAGTTGGGGATGCGGGTCTTCGCGCGCACAGAATTTGACCAGCAGCTCGTTGACGTAGAAGCCGCAGAGCAACGCGTCGCCGGTCAACGGCAGCATGCCGCCGACCCACTCGGCGCCGGTCAGCGTGCGCACTTCGGACTTGCCCGACCACGACAGGGCAAGCGGCTGGAAAGTCTGCAACACGCCGCGCAACGCGGAGTGCGGACGCTTCGCGCCCTTCGCGACGAGCGCGAGCCGGCCGTGATCGCGCGACAACACGTCGATGATCAGACTGGTTTCGCGATACGGATAACTATGCAAAACGAAAGCAGGCTGCTCCGCGATCCGGTATTGGGAAACGGACGTGCGTGGCGCGCGGGTCGGCGTTTTGCGCGGCTCGCCTTCGGCGCCCTCGGCGCTTTTGCTGGAAGATTTTTTGGCGCTACTGCGCGCCGGTTTCGACGGCTCGCGCGCCGGCGCGGCCGGTTGCGGCTCATCCGGCGCTGCGTCGGAATTCAGCGTCATCCACGCGTCATTCGTACCCATACGCGCGAAGTCCGGCTTCGTTGTCGGCCCAGCCGCTCTTCACCTTGATGAAGGTTTCCAGATAGACCGGGCCGTCGAACAGCTTTTCCATGTCGAGACGCGCTTCGGTGCTGATCTGCTTCAGCTTCGCGCCCTTCTGGCCGATGATCATCGCCTTGTGCATGTCACGGTCGACCATGATGGTCGCGAAAATGCGGCGCAGGCGGCCTTCGGTTTCGAACTTGTCGATCAGCACGGTACTCGTGTACGGCAGTTCGTCGCCGGTCCAGCGGAACACTTTTTCACGCAGGATCTCCGCGGCGAGGAAGCGCTCGCTGCGATCGGTCAGGTCGTCTTCGCCGTAAATCGGCGCGCCTTCCGGCAGGAACGGCTTGACGGTCGCCATCAGACGCTTGATGTCGTCGGGATGCTTGGCCGACAGCGGCACGATCTCGCTGAACTGACGCAATGCGCTGACCTGCTGCATGAACGGAAACAGCGAATCTTTATCCGCGACGCGGTCGAGCTTGTTCGCGATCAGCAGCGTGGGCACCGACGGCGGGATCAGATCGAGCACCTTCTGATCATCCGCGCCGAAACGGCCGGCTTCGATCACGAACAGGATAGCGTCGACCGAGGTCAGCGTGGACGTGACCGCGCGATTGAGCGAACGGTTCAGCGCGCCGCTGTGCTTGGTCTGAAAACCCGGCGTGTCGACGAAGATGTACTGCGCGTCTTCGAGCGTGTGAATGCCGGTGATGCGATGGCGCGTGGTCTGCGCCTTGCGCGACGTAATACTGACTTTCTGGCCGACCAGCGCGTTCATCAGCGTGGACTTGCCGACGTTAGGGCGGCCGACGATCGCGACCATGCCGCAGCGAAAACCAGTGGGAGTGGGAGCGTTCATATTCGGGCTACGGCAGGTTCAGAGCGGCACGCGCAAGCGGCGCGCCGAGGGCAATCAATGGCCCGCGTCGGCGACGCGCGTTTGCACCGCGTCGGCTACGCCGGGTTCGTGTTCGGTGGGTGCCGCCTGCGCGCCTGGCGCGGATACGGCGGCAGTACCAGGTGTGGCTTCGCGACCGCGTTGCCGGTCTGTGTGGCGAGCGGAGGCGGTATCGGTTTTGCCGTCGGCCGGCTTGTCGGCGACTTTCTCGTTCGAGTGCGTGCTCGCCTTGTCCGATTTCTCGCCCTTCTCGGCGCGCTCGGCTTTGTCTTGCCCGCTGTATTCGACGTGCGCGGCGCGAATAACGGCGAGCGGCGCGCCGGTGGCGGTCAGTATGGATCGTTCGGCAGCGGGCTTTTCGGCAGCGGAATCCACTGCGGCAGCCGCGCGCGGCTCGCCTCGTGCGGCGCCGCGCTCGCCTTTACGCTCCGGACTGCGCAAATCCAGCGCAGTCTGGACACCCGTCACGCCCGGCACGATCTCCGGCTCGACGTTTTTTGCTGCGCGCGCGCCTTTCGAGCGCTTGGGCTTGGCGACGACCGCGGGTGCCGCCGCCATCACTTCGTCGAGCGCTTTCTTGGCGGCCGCCTGCTCCGCCGCACGGCGGCTCGCGCCTGAGCCGGACACTTTCACGTCCAGCTTCGGCACTGTGCATTCGACTTCGAATTGCTGATTGTGCGCCGCACCATGCGTAGCGACGACCGTGTAGGTCGGCAGCGCGATCTTGTGGCCCTGCAGATACTCCTGCAACAGCGTCTTCGCGTCCTTGCCGAGCGTGCGCGGGTCGATGTGATCGAGAATCGGCACGTAGAGCCGCTTGATGACCGTCTGCGCGGCGTCGAAGCCGCCGTCGAGGAACACCGCGCCCAGCACCGCTTCCAGCGTGTCGGCGAGAATCGACGGCCGGCGGAAGCCGCCGCTGCGCAACTCGCCTTCACCGAGCCGTAAGCCTTCCGAAATATTGAGCGCCTGAGCGATTTCGTAAAGCGACTGCTGCTTCACCAGATTGGCGCGAACGCGCGACAGATCGCCCTCGTCCAGTTTGCCGAAACGTTGGAACAAAAGCGCAGCCACCGCGCAATTCAGAACGGAGTCGCCGAGAAACTCGAGCCGTTCGTTATGCGTGGAACTATGACTACGGTGCGTTAAAGCCTGGCGCAACAATTCCGCATTGCGAAATTCGTAGCGCAGTCGGCTTTCCAACGGAGATAGGGGCATGGGCAGAGTATAACGCGGGCGCCTGACCCGGCGAAAACGCGGGGCGGCCAGCGGAAAAAGCGTGGTGAAGTGACGTTACCGCGGGTTCTTAAAGTGGCGTGATAACACGCCGCGAGTGATGTGACCGATATGCCGGTCATCAGCGCGGCGTGTCGTGCGATCGACGCAAAAGAACTCAGTGGAATGAGCCGATGCGTTTCAAATCGCTGAAGTTCATCCAGATAAAAAATGCGCGGCCGACGATATTCTGGTTCGGCACAAAACCCCAATAACGGCTGTCCGCACTGTTATCGCGGTTGTCGCCCATCATGAAGTAATTGCCCGGCGGCACTTTGCAAATCACGCCGCGTGCGTTGTACGTGCAGTTGTCGCGATAAGGAAAATCTTCGGCGCCGACGATGAACGGCGGCACGGCCGGATTATTCAGCACGGCGTTCTTGCGGCCGTCGAGATCTTCTTCGAATTGCTTCGCGTAGCCGAGGCGCTCTTCGTCGAGATAATCGGGCAACGGCGTTTCGGGCACCGGCTTGCCATTGACCGTGAGCTTCTTGTCCTGATACTCGACCACGTCGCCCGGCAAACCGATCACGCGCTTGATGTAGTCGACTGATTCGTCTTTCGGATAACGGAACACCACTACGTCGCCACGCGTGAGCGGATTGCCCTGGGTGACCTGCGTATTGGTGATCGGCAGACGGATGCCGTATTCGAACTTATTGACGAGGATGAAGTCCCCCACCAGCAGCGTCGGCACCATCGAACCCGACGGAATCTTGAACGGCTCGACCACGAACGAGCGCACGACGAACACCACCAGAATCACCGGAAAGAAGCTCGCCGAATACTCGAGCCACCACGGCTGACGCAGCTTGTCGTCACGCAGACGTGCACGCGTTTGTGCTGCGTTTTCGTCGGCGAAACGCTCGCCGATGCGTGCTTGCTGACTGTCGAACTCAGCGACCGCGGCTTGCGCCGCGCGGCGCCGTTTCGGCAGAAAAACCAGTTTGTCCGCGACCCATGCGACACCCGTCAAAATGACGAGCACAAAAAGAATCAGCGCAAAATTCATAGCGTTCCGTTATTCAACTTATTTGTCTTCGACACGCAGGATCGCGAGGAAAGCCTCTTGCGGAATCTCGACCGAGCCCACCTGCTTCATTCGCTTCTTGCCTGCCTTCTGCTTTTCGAGCAGCTTCTTCTTACGCGAAATGTCACCGCCGTAGCATTTTGCCAGCACGTTCTTACGCAACGCTTTAATGTTTTCACGCGCGATGATGTTCGAGCCGATCGTCGCCTGGATCGCCACGTCGTACATCTGGCGCGGAATCAGCTCGCGCATTTTTGCCGCCACTTCGCGGCCGCGATACTGGCTTTGCGAACGGTGCACGATGACCGACAGCGCATCCACCTTGTCGCCGTTGATCAGCATGTCGACCTTCACGACGTCGGATGCGCGGTATTCCTTGAACTCGTAATCCATCGACGCGTAGCCGCGCGAGATCGACTTCAGGCGATCGAAGAAATCGAGCACGACTTCGCCCATCGGGATTTCGTACGTCAATTGCACCTGGCGGCCGTGGTACTGCATGTTGATCTGCGTGCCGCGCTTTTGCGTGCACAGCGTGATCACCGAGCCGACGTAGTCTTGCGGCATGTACAGATTCACGGTGACGATCGGCTCTCGCACTTCTTCGATTTTCGACGGCTCCGGCATCTTGGCCGGATTCTCGACCATGATGATCGTGCCGTCGCGTTGCAGCACTTCGTACACCACGGTCGGCGCCGTGGTGATCAGGTCCATGTCGAACTCGCGCTCGAGACGTTCCTGCACGATCTCCATGTGCAGCAAACCGAGGAAGCCGCAACGGAAGCCGAAACCGAGCGCCTGCGACACTTCTGGCTCGTATTGCAGCGAAGCGTCGTTGAGCTTCAGCTTTTCAAGCGAGTCACGCAGCGCGTCGTACTGGTTCGCTTCGACCGGATAGAGACCGGCGAACACCTGCGGCTTCACTTCCTTGAAGCCGGGCAGCGGTTCGGAAGCCGGACGGTTCACCAGCGTGACGGTGTCGCCCACCTTCGCGGCGGCCAGTTCCTTGATGCCTGCGATGATGAAGCCCACCTGCCCCGCCGACAACGACTCGAGATTCTTCGACTTCGGCGTGAACACGCCGACGTGCTCGACCGGATACTGCGCGCCGGTCGCCATCATGCGGATCTTGTCTTTCGGACGCAGCGTGCCGTTGACGATACGCACCAGCATCACGACGCCGACGTAGTTGTCGAACCACGAGTCGATGATCAGCGCCTGCAGCGGCGCTTCCGGATCGCCCTTCGGCGGCGGCACTTTCGCGACCAGCGCTTCGAGCACGTCTTCGACGCCGAGGCCGGTCTTCGCGCTGCAACGCGTGGCGTCGGTGGCGTCGATGCCGATCACGTCTTCGATTTCGGCGATTGCGTTTTCGGGGTTGGCCGCCGGCAGGTCGATCTTGTTGAGCACCGGAATCACGTCGACGCCGAGTTCGATCGCCGTATAGCAGTTGGCGACGGTTTGCGCCTCCACGCCCTGGCTCGCGTCGACGACCAGCAGCGCGCCTTCGCATGCGGACAGCGAGCGGCTGACTTCGTACGAGAAGTCGACGTGGCCCGGCGTGTCGATCATGTTCAGGTTGTAGACCTGCCCGTCGCGGGCACGATACGTCAATGCGGCGGTTTGTGCCTTGATGGTGATGCCGCGCTCGCGCTCGAGATCCATCGAGTCGAGCACCTGGGATTCCATCTCGCGGTCGGACAGGCCGCCGCAGATCTGGATGATGCGATCGGCGAGCGTCGACTTGCCATGGTCGATGTGCGCAATGATCGAGAAGTTACGAATATGATCCATTCAGTGCCGATCAAGCGAAAAAGGCGCGCTCGGACAATAGCGGAGCACGCCTTGTAAGTAGGTGAAAAACCTATCTATTTTAGCCGAAAAGGCTATCGCCCGGCGCATCTTGCGAAGCCCGGGAAAAGACGGCTCAGGAGAAGCGTGAAATCTGATGAGAACGATGCGGGTCGGCGCATCGCCTGAGAACTCGGGAGCAGCTTCAGCGGGTCGTGACGACACGCAAGGCCAGTGCGGCGCGAACCCGCGCTGCATCGAGGTGATAGTGACACAACTCGACGCCGTCGCAGACCAGAACCGGCACCCGTTCGTTGTAACGGGCTTCCAGCACCGGATCGCTATCGACGTCCACCACCTCGACCTGCGCGCCGAATTCGGCCAGCAACGGCTCGAGCGCGGCGCGCATATCGTCGCAGAGGTGGCACCACGCCCGCCCGTAGAGCGTGAGCGGCGCCGCCTGGCTCATCATTTCTGCGCGCTTCGCGGACGGATCGGCACGAACTGCGTGTTCTCGCCACGACGAACCAGCAGCGCGACCATCTTCGTCGAATCGAGATGCGCACTCAGTTCGTCGAACTGCTTCGCGCTCGTAATGTCCGTATCGCCCACCCGCAGAACGATGTCGCCCTTCTGCAGGCCGACGCGGGTCGCCGGGCCGTCCACTGCGTCGATCTGCACGCCATTCTGCAGCTTCAGCGCCTTCAACTGATCAGCCGGGATGTCGCTGACGGCCAGACCCAACGCATTCGTCGCGCGCTGCTTCGGCGGCTGCGGCTTCTTCTGATCCGCCTTCGCGGTCTTGTCCGGCTGCATCTCGGCAATCGTGACCGGCAAATCGCGTGTTTGCCCCTTACGCCAGATCGTGATCGTCGACCTGGTGCCCGGCTTCGTTTCGCCGACCATACGCGGCAGGTCCGTTGCCGTGTCGACCGAATGACCGTTGAACTTCAGGATGATGTCGCCCGGCTGCACGCCGGCCTTATCCGCCGGGCCGCCCGGCTCGACGCTGCTGACCAGTGCGCCCTGCGCCTTGGGCAGACCGAGCGAATCGGCGACGTCTTTGGTGACTTCGCCGATCGCCACCGCGATACGGCCGCGCACCACCTTGCCCGAACTCTTCAGCTGATCGGCCACGCGCATCGCCTCGTCGATCGGAATCGCGAACGAGATGCCCATGAATCCGCCGGTGCGGCTATAGATCTGCGAGTTGATGCCGATCACTTCGCCTTGCATGTTGATCAGCGGACCGCCCGAGTTGCCGGGATTGACGGCCACGTCGGTCTGGATGAACGGCAGATAGTCGCCCGTGTCGCGCCCCTTCGCGCTGACAATGCCGGCCGTCACCGTATTCTCGAGACCGAACGGCGAGCCGATCGCGACCACCCACTCGCCCACACGCACCTTGTTCGAGTCGCCGATGGTAATAGTCGGCAGATTGGCGGCGCTGATCTTCACGACGGCGACGTCGGTGCGGTCGTCGACACCGATCAGCTTCGCCTTGAATTCGCGTTTGTCCGTCAGCGTGACGTAGATGGTGTCCGCATCGTCGACGACGTGGGCGTTAGTCATCACGTAGCCGTCGGCCGACAGGATGAAGCCCGAGCCGACGCCGCTGTTCTGTTCCGGATCATTGCTATCCGGCGTGTCCTGACTGCCGCCGCTGCCACTGCCGTTGTCGCCGCCACGCGGCGAACCGGGGGACTGAGGGGACTGTGGCGACTGTGGCAACGGAATGCCGAAGAAACGGCGGAAAAATTCCGACATGTCGCCATCGTCCATACCCGGGGGCAGGCCGCTGCGGGGACCGCTGTTCGACACGCGCGTGGTCGTGCGGATGTTGACGACCGCCGGGCCGACCTTGTCGACCAGATCAGTGAAATCAGGCAGATTGGCGGCAGGAACCGCCGACGCCGTTTGCGGTACGAGCGGCAAACACGCCGCTACCACCGCGGCCGCGAGGAATTTGCGCACCGAGAAAGTCGTCATATCGTAGCAAGCCGAGGGATTCAGGATTCGGAGGGTTACTTCGGAGATTTGTATTCTATGGCAGCGGCGAATTGCTGCAATGTGGTCTGGGGCACTTCACCAAGCAGAGTAATCCAGAAGTCACCCCGGCGCTTGACGAGCACGTGCGTGGCGCCGCTGTTGCCCGAGCCTTCCTTGCGCGTGTTGTTCTCGACCGGTTCGATGAACACTGAAATGGCCGCGAGGCCGTCGGAGAACACGGCCTGGTCCACCGGAATGGTCGGCTGACCCGCTTCGCGCGCAGCCATTGGGCGGCGCAACTGACGAATCATCCGGAAGCCCGGCACGGTCGGCGCGATCTGCCAGCCTTGCGCGGCCATGTCGACGCGTTCGACCGGCGGACGCACCACGGTCCACCCCGCCGTATTACGAATTCCGTTGACGATGCCGGCCTTGTCGACTGGCACACCGATGCGAATCTGGGAAAACGACAGTTGCTCGAGCACCTGGCCGTTCGGGTCGAGCGTCTGCGCGCGCAACAGCAGGCCGGTCTTCTTGTCGGCCCACAGCTTGTAAGCAAAGCGATACGCGTCTTTCGGATCGAGTTCGATCACCTGGCTGTCGACGCCCGCGACGCGGTCGTCTCCGAGCAGCTTCGGCTCATAGACGGACAGAACCTGTTCACCGCTCACCGCAAGCAATGCCGGGAACGAGTCCTTGTTCTGACGCTTCTCGACCACCAGCAAACGCCGCTCCGGCACGAACGTGTAGAGGTCGTCGTTATGGCGCAGCATTTTGCGCGGCTTGCCGTCGAGACTTTCGAGTTGCTCGAATTCGCCGTCAGAATGGGTCGAGTAATGCGCGATACGCGAAGTCTGCACGAAATTGCCGCGCTGATAGACGAACGCGCCTTCGTAGTTCTGCTGCTGAGCGGCCTGATGGATGCGATCGAGCAGATCCGCAGCCGTGCGACGGACGACGAGCGGATCGGCGGTTTGTGCAAAGACCCGCGGTGTGGCGGACAACAATACGGCTGCGCAGAACAGAAATGCCGGCAGCCGCCCCCAGATAGTCGTTTTATTCAACCGCAGAGTCTGCATCAAACTATTGGCCTTGCGTAGAGACTGAGGCAGCGCGAATCACCGGCATCGAGCCCGTCATAACCGGTTGTTGCGCGAATTGCTGGTGAGCTTCCAGATATTGATCGAGACTCGCGTCACGGATGATGTTCGCGTCCTGCGCGATCGGCTGAGCCGCCGCCGGCACCGGCACCATCGCCACGCGCTGCACCGAATCGCCATGAACCGATGCGAGTTGCGCGCCCGGACCGCCCGGCACGCCCTGCAGTTGCGGCACGACGATCCACGTCAGCGTAGCGGCAGCGGCCGCCACGGCAAAGGCCGGCACGACACGGCGGCGCAGCGCCAGCAGACGACGCGCGACCGGCATGGCAGCAGGCGCAAGCACGTGCGGCTCGTTGTCGAAGCGCGCGGAGAAACCGTTCAGGAACGCGCTGCTGGTTGCTGGGCTGATCGCCAGATCGTCGGAACGCAGCGCGTCGCCGATCAGGTGATAGCTCGACCAAGCCGCACGGTCTTCACCGTCCAGCCCGGAAAGAAACTTGTCCAGATTCAGATGCTCTTCGCCGAACAGCTCACCGTCGACAAAAGCGGACAGACGCTCGCCGCGCGAGCTGGCTTGCGATTGCATCGAGACTGACCCCATGATGCTCCCCATCTTACAAATACCCCGTAGTGACACCACTAATCCAGATATTGCAGCCGTGCCCCGATCGGCCGGCTGGGAATTACCAGCGCTTGCCTTCAGGTGTGTCAAGCAACGGACGCAATTTTGCCGCAATGGCTTCGCGAGCGCGGAAAATTCGTGATCTGACAGTGCCGATCGGGCAACCCATCATCTCAGCGATTTCCTCGTAACTCAAACCTTCAATTTCACGAAGAGTAATGGCGGTGCGCAACTCTTCCGGTAAAACCGCCATCGCAGCATTGACCGTCTCAGCGATCTGCTTGCTCATCAACATCGACTCAGGCGTGTTGATATCCCTTAGTTGGTCGGCGTCCGAGAAAGTTTCAGCTTCTTCAGCATCTGCTTCGGTCGAAGTGGGTGCCCGCCGCCCTTGGGTGGCAAGGTAGTTCTTTGCCGTGTTGACCGCAATCCGGTACAACCACGTATAGAAAGCCGATTCCCCGCGAAACTGCGGCAACGCCCGGTACGCCTTGATGAAGGCGTCCTGCGCGACATCCTCCACTTCGGCGGGGTCTCGCACGAGGCGTGAGATCAGCCTGAGAATCTTGCGGTGGTATTTGGAGACCAGAAGCTCGAACGCGGCCTTGTCGCCCTTCTGGACGCGTTCGACCAGCACCTGATCAATTTCTTTTTCGCTCACCTGATAAATCCGTTAACTATAGGGCGCATGGCGGGGCACCATTGTAGCGTTCCCATCATGAGGGCACGTTACTCCGGTAACAGCGGTTACAGTCGTTACAGTCAGGCGCCAGCGGCGCGTCGGCCCAACACCGACAATTCACGGAAAACGGGCGCCGGAAGCGAGTCGGCGGCAAGCAGCAAGGTGTTCGCACGTCCCTCGTCCGGTTTGAGCGCGAGGACCAGCAAGCGGCCACTCCACTGTGAACAGCCGGAGATCCGCCCCTGTGCCAGCAGCGTGCCTGAGCGGCCCCAGACCGATAACGCATCCCGACCGATACGCAGCGCGACTGGCTGCGCACGCTCATACCTGATCTCACAAAGCGTGAGCAACGCCCCCACGGCAAGCGTCAACGGAACGGCTTGCCACGCGCCAAGATGCGACGCGACGCTGGTGTAGACGGCCGCCGTCGCAATCAGCACGAAGATTCCCAATGCCAGGCGAATGGACAAGGAGCGACGCAGCGCAATCCGCTGCGTCGCTCCTTCGGGCGTTGCCGATGCAAGGGAGAACGCCGGCCGGGCCGGCGTCGTCGAGTGGCGCGTCACCCGTTCAGGCGATCAGGCGCGCTTGAAGACCAGCGTGCCGTTCGTGCCGCCGAACCCGAACGAGTTCTTCAGCGCGACGTCGATCTTCATCTCCCGCGCGGTGTTCGCGCAGTAATCGAGATCGCAGGCCGGATCCTGATTGAAGATGTTGATAGTCGGCGGCGACACCTGATGATGTACGGCCAGCACGGTGAACACCGACTCCAGACCGCCCGCGCCACCCAACAGGTGGCCCGTCATCGACTTGGTCGAGTTCACGACCATGTCTTTGGCGTGATCGCCGAACGCACGCTTGATGCCGGTGGTTTCAGCCAGGTCGCCGAGCGGCGTGGACGTGCCGTGCGCGTTCAGGTAATTCACCTGATCGGCATTGATGCCCGCGTTCTTCAAAGCGGCCAGCATGCAGCGGCGTGCGCCGTCGCCGTCTTCCAGCGGCGCGGTCATGTGATAGGCGTCGCCGCTCATCCCATAACCACTGACTTCGGCGTAAATCTTCGCACCGCGCGCCTTCGCGTGTTCGTACTCTTCGAGCACCATCACGCCGGCGCCCTCGCCCAGCACGAAACCATCGCGGTCCTTGTCCCACGGACGGCTTGCGGTGGCCGGATCGTCATTGCGTTGCGACAGCGCGCGCGCCGCCGCAAAGCCGCCGACACCGAGCGGCGACACGGTCGATTCCGCACCGCCCGCGATCATCACGTCGGCGTCGCCGTATTCGATCAGGCGCGAAGCCTCGCCGATGCAATGCAGACCCGTAGTACATGCAGTGACGATGGCGAGATTCGGACCCTTGATGCCGAACTTGATCGACAGATGGCCGGAGATCATGTTGATGATCGACGCCGGCACGAAGAACGGCGAAATACGGCGCGGGCCACGATTGAGCAGTTCGGTTTGCGTCACTTCGATCATCGGCAGACCGCCGATGCCCGAACCGACCACCACACCGATACGCTCCGAATTCTCGTCGGTGACTTCGAGGCCGCTGTCCTGCATCGCCTGGATGCCGGCAGCCACGCCGTAATGGATGAACGTATCCATATGGCGCGCTTCCTTACCGGGGATGTAGTCCTCGATATTGAAGCCCTTCACCTCGCCGGCGAAACGAGTCGAAAAGTTCGACGCATCGAACTTCGTGATATTGGCAATACCCGACTTGCCGGCGACCAGATTGGCCCAGCCGTCGGCAACATTATTGCCAACAGGCGAAATCAGCCCCAGGCCTGTAACAACAACACGACGGCGGCTCACGGTAACCCCTTTTTCATAGATGACAAAAGCAAAAGCCACAGCGGCCACAGGAATCTGCCCTGTGCGCCCTGTGGCTGTTAAGTCGGCAATCGCGCGAAAATTTGCGCTGTCAGCATCGCTGGCTCCTGCACGGCAAATAGCGCCAGCCCCGCTGGCGTCGGCAACCGACACGGCAGGGCGTCATACGCCGCCAGCGCAGAAACGCAGGCGCGAATGACTTTAGGCCTTGACGTTCGCGCGAGCGTAGTCGATCGCTTGCTGAACGGTGGTGATCTTCTCGGCTTCTTCATCCGGAATTTCCATGCCGAATTCGTCTTCGAGGGCCATCACGAGCTCAACGGTGTCGAGCGAGTCGGCGCCGAGGTCGTTCACGAACGAAGCGTCGTTCTTGATTTCAGCTTCCGCAACGCCCAGTTGTTCTGCGACGATCTTCTTGACGCGCTGTTCGATATTGTCCATTACCCCTCCAAGGGAAAAGAAGTTCAAAAATACAGGTGCGCGCATTTTATCAGGTTTGACCCGGCAAAAAAGCAGCGCATCGGGTTCCTGTCAAGGCATGCGCCTTACGCTTTTGCAAACGCGTCAAGGCGCGGATAGTAACCGAATTTGGCTACTACATGTACATTCCGCCGTTCACATGCAGCGTCGTGCCGGTGATATACCCCGCTTGCGGCGACGCAAGGAACGCGACGGCATGCGCGATATCTTCTGGACTGCCGAGACGGCCCAGCGGAATTTGCGTTTTCAGCGCGGTCTGCTGCTCTTCCGGCAGACCCCTGGTCATGTCGGTATCGATGAAGCCCGGCGCAACGCAATTCACGGTGATGTTACGGCTGCCGATCTCGCGTGCGAGCGAACGCGTCATACCCGCAACGCCAGCTTTGGCGGCGGCGTAGTTGATCTGCCCAGGGTTGCCGGACGAGCCGACTACCGAAGTGATGTTGATGATGCGGCCGCCCTTCGCCTTCATCATCGGGCGCAGCACCGCGCGCGACAGACGGAACACCGACTTCAGGTTGGTGTCGATCACCGCGTCCCAGTCGTCGTCTTTCATGCGCATGGCAAGCTGATCCTGCGTGATGCCCGCATTGTTCACCAGCACGTGCAGCGCGCCGAATTCCTTCACGGCGCCTTCGATCAGCGCTTCCGCCGCAGCCGCGTCGTTCACGTCGAGCACCGCGCCGCGACCGTTCACGCCGGCCGCAGTAAACGCTTCGGTGATCGCCGTGGCGCCGCTTTCGCTGGTCGCCGTACCGATCACCGTCGCGCCCTGGCGCGCCAGTTCCATGGCGATCGCACGGCCGATGCCGCGCGAGGCGCCCGTCACGATCGCGATCTGCTTGTCGAGAGTCTTTTCCATCTGTCAGTCCGGATGCCCGTCTAAGGGCTGATTGATTCCTGATGCCGATGCGTGATGCGGCGGCGCTCAAGCGCCGCTCTTCCGGCGCTTACGATGTGACGCGGCCTTCAGCCTGCCGTCACGAGCTTCAGCGTTTCTTCGAGCGACACCGGATCGAACACCGACGCGCCGACCAGATTGCCGTCGATACGCTTGGTCAAACCCGCAAGGACCTTGCCCGGACCACACTCGATCACGTGCGTGACGCCCTGTGCGCTCATCGCCTGAACGCTCTCGACCCAGCGCACCGCGCCGGCTGCCTGGCGCACCAGCGCATCCTTGATCGCGGCCGGTTCGTTGACCACGGCGACATCGACGTTGTTGATGACGGGAATGGCCGGCACCTGCACATTGACGCTCGCCAGATACTCGCGCAACTGGTCCGACGCCGGCTTGAGCAGCGACGAGTGGAACGGCGCCGAGACCGGCAGCGACAACGCGCGCTTCGCGCCCTTCGCCTTCGCAACCTCGCAGGCCTTTTCGACCGCAGCCTTATGGCCGGCGATCACGACTTGCGCAGGCGCATTGAAATTCACCGCTTCGACGATACCCGCCACCGACGCTTCCGCGCACACTGCGCGCACCGTGTCGTCGTCAAGGCCGAGAATCGCGGCCATGGCGCCTTCGCCGACCGGCACCGCGGTTTGCATCGCTTGCGCGCGAAAACGCACGAGCGGCACGGCATCGCGGAATGCGATCGCGCCAGCGGCGACCAGTGCGGTGTATTCGCCGAGGCTGTGGCCTGCGACGATCGCCGGCGCCGGGCCGCCTGCCTGCTGCCACGCGCGATAGATCGCGTAGGCCGCGGTCAGCATGACCGGCTGGGTGTTGGTGGTGAGATTCAGATCTTCGGCAGGGCCTTCGGCAATCAGCTTGCCGAGGTCCTGATTGAGCGCGTCGGACGCTTCCTGAACCGTCTCGCGCACGATCGCGTGATCGGCGAATGCGTTGAGCATGCCGACCGACTGCGAGCCCTGCCCAGGAAAAACGAACGCAAATTTCATATCGTCCCCAAAATCGATTTAGTCAGATGTGGGTGGCGCGCGGCGTCGACCTCACGCCGCCACGCGGACGCCGCAAGCAGCGCCGCTCGTTGCGTCGCCGCTATCAGAAGCGGATAACCGACGCGCCCCAGGTGAAGCCGCCGCCGACGCCTTCGATCAGCACGTTCTGGCCGCGCTTGATGCGGCCGTCGCGCACCGCGACGTCAAATGCGAGCGGAATGGACGCAGCCGACGTATTGCCGTGCTCGCCCACCGTGACGACCATGCGTTCCTGCGGCAAGCCGAGCTTGCGGCAAGTGCTTTGCATGATGCGGATATTGGCCTGATGCGGAATCAGCCAGTCGATCTGCCCGGCTGTCAGATTGGCTTTCTCGAGCGCCTCGACCGCGACCTTTTCGAGCACGTTGACGGCGAGCTTGAACACCGCTTGCCCGTCCATGTGCAGAAACGCGCTGCCGGCGACCACACCGCCGTTCACGTTACCCGGCGTGCAGAGAATGTTCGAATGACTGCCGTCCGCGTGCAATGCGCTCGCAAGCACGCCCGGCTCTTCGGACGCCTGCAGGATCACTGCGCCCGCGCCATCGCCGAACAGCACGCAGGTGGTGCGGTCGTTGAAGTCGAGAATGCGCGAGAAGGTTTCCGCGCCGATCACGAGCGCCGTGCGATGCTGGCCACTGCGAATGAAGCTGTCCGCCGTCGCCACTGCGTACGC
This sequence comes from Paraburkholderia strydomiana, assembly GCF_046030495.1. Classification (GTDB taxonomy): domain Bacteria; phylum Pseudomonadota; class Gammaproteobacteria; order Burkholderiales; family Burkholderiaceae; genus Paraburkholderia; species Paraburkholderia strydomiana_A. The sequence continues at coordinate 65,398 of NZ_JAQQCJ010000012.1, read as the reverse complement.
GAAACCGGAACAGACGGCCTGCACGTCGAACGCGGCGCCGTGGTTCTTGATGCCGAGCTTGTTCTGCAACAGACACGCCGTGCTCGGAAACACGAAGTCCGGCGTGGAGGTTGCGACGATGATCAGATCGATGGACTGCGGATCGATGTCAGCCGCTTCGATCGCGCGCTGCGATGCGATCAATGCGAGATCGCTGGTCGTGACGTCAGGTTCGGCGAAGTGGCGCGCATGGATACCCGTGCGGGCGACGATCCATTCGTCGCTCGTCTCGACGCCCTGGCCGGCGAGACGTTCAGCCAGGTCCTGATTGGTGACGCGGTTGGGCGGCAGATAGCTGCCGGTACCCAGCACGCGGGAATAAATTGTGGATTGAGCCATTATGCCTTCGAGGATTGCGCAGCGTAGGGCTCGGCAGGCTGGCCGGCGATCGGGCTTGCGTGACCCGCACCGCTTGCGTCGCGCGCTGCCTGTTCGAGAGAACCTGCGTTCTCTTCCATCGCTCGCGCAAGGCGCTCCAGCACGCCGTTTTTGACGGCATCATACCCGCGTTTGATAGCCCACTCAAACCCGTAGGCATCGGCGGAACCGTGGCTTTTGATGACCAGTCCGCGCAGGCCGAGCAGCGCCGCGCCGTTGTATTGCCGATGGTCGACGCGTTTCTTGAAGCGCATCAATACCGGCATCGCGAGCACCGCCATCACCTTGGTGAGCCACGAACGTCCGAACTCTTCCTTGATGATGTTGGTCAGCATCTGCGCGAGACCTTCCGACGTCTTCAGCGCGACATTGCCGACAAAACCGTCGCAGACGATGACGTCGACCGTACCTTTGAAGATATCGTTACCTTCGACGTTGCCGTGAAAGTTAAGTGTACTCGCGCGCAGCAGTTCGCCGGCACGTTTGATGGTGTCGTTGCCCTTGATGACTTCTTCGCCGATGTTGAGCAGCCCGATGGTGGGGCGCTCCTTACTTTCGAGTGCGGACACGAGCGCGTGCCCCATCTCGGCGAACTGCAGCAGATGCTGCGGCTCGCAGTCGACGTTGGCACCCAGGTCGAGCATCATCGTGTAGCCGTCGGGATTGGGTAGTGCGAACGCGATGGCCGGACGTTCAATGCCCGACAGCGTCTTCAGCACGTAACGCGAGACCGCCATCAGCGCGCCGGTGTTGCCGGCGGAAATGCAGGCTTGCGCCTCGCCTTCCTTGACGCGGTTCAACGCCACGCGCATGGACGAATCTTTTTTCTTGCGCAGCGCGACCTCGACCGGATCGTCCATCGCGACGATCTCGGAAGCAGGCACGACGGTCAGCGCCGGAAGGTCCTGAGCCTTCAACTTCTTCAGCTGCGCACGAATCGCACTTTCAATGCCGACGAGCAGCAGCTGCGCGTCGGGATGCGAACGAACGAAGTTGACGGCAGCGGGAACGGTCACGGACGGGCCGTGGTCGCCTCCCATGCAATCTATCGTGAGCTTTACTGTCATGGAGTGCGACGAATTTCAGGCACAAAAAAGCGGCAGTTGAATGCCGCCTTTTTGCCGAACCAGGAAAATGTCAAGCGAGCCGATCGCCACGCGAAACGCCAAAGGGCGCAACGCAGTGAAACGATTAGTCGTTCTTCGTCTTGACGACTTTCTTGCCGCGATAGTAGCCGTTCGGGCTAACGTGGTGACGCAGATGCACTTCGCCCGTGCTCGGTTCCACGGCCAGCGGCGCTGCCGTCAGGAAATCGTGCGAACGGTGCATACCGCGCTTCGACGGCGACTTCTTATTTTGCTGAACTGCCATGACTAACTCCTAAAAATTTTCCGAATTCTAACACAGCCCGATCCGGTGTCCGCCATCGGCCGAATGGCCAATGCGCCCGTATCGCGCTCCCATGCAACTGTTCAGTGCTTCTTGTCGCCCGGCTCACCGCGCTTGAGACTTTCGAGCGCCGCGAACGGATTGGGCCGCTTGGGCTCGTCGCCCTCACCAGCTTCGTCCTGCGCGGCTTCGTCGGCCTCGCCTTCGGCACCGGCCACACCAGAGACCAGGCTCTCGTGCACCTCGGGACAGACCTCGTGCTTTGGCACAAGCGGTAAGGAAAGCAGCAACTCTTCTTCGATCAAGTCGGTGAGATCGAACTGGCGCGAGCCCACGATCACTTCGACTTCATCCTCGTCGAGCGGAAACTCTTCGGCTTCCGCCTCGGTGTTGACGATCCGGTAAGTTGCATCGACGTTGAACGCCTGCGAATACGGCGTCATGCACCGCTGACATTCGAGCCATGCGGCGCCGTGAACCGCCATCCTCAAATAAGGCTGGGGACCCTCGGTGCCGTCATCCTGCAATTCCGGTTGCGTCGTCCCTTCGGCTTGCCAGGTGAACGCGGTATCGCGGTCTGGCGCTTCTGCCGGGACTTCGTTTAACATGCGCGGCAGTTGCGAGACGCGCACGACACCCGCGGCCTGACGCCCACTTCGCGCAAATTCGAACAGATCGAGCTCATGCGGGTCGGGCAGACCAGCAGGGTTGCCAGGATGTTGAGTCATGTGCGCTCCTGCGTCGGCAAGGATTTCGCCGGGGTAAACCGGTTTGCGAGACAGCCCGTAAAGCCCGCGGCACTGTGTTCCATGCCTGCTCGCACGGAGCTTTTATAGAACACACCGGGACTCGCCTAGCGCAAGCATACCGATGAAAAGCCCAAAATCATATCCGTTTTGTCTTTTCGAGTCAAACACTTAAGCCCGTACGCGCGCGAGCTCCGCGCAACCCCGTACGCCCCCGCCTCTCTAGCCGTTGGTTGACCATGCCAGACTCCCCCAATCGCCCGCCACGCCTGATTCTGGCGTCGAGTTCGCCGTATCGTCGCGAGTTGCTCGAACGCCTGCGCGTTCCCTTCGATGTCGTCGTGCCGGCGATCGATGAGACGCCGCTCGCCGGCGAAACGCCCGAAGTCACCGCGTTGCGGCTCGCCGAGGCCAAGGCCCGCGCGGTGGCCGGCCCACTCGGCGGCGCCGACGCCGCGCTCGTGATCGGCTCCGACCAGGTCGCCACCTATGACGGCCTGCAGATCGGCAAACCCGGCTCGCACGACAAAGCGCTCGCGCAATTGCAGGCAATGCGCGGTCGCGAAGTGCTGTTTCATAGTGCGCTGTGTCTGTTCGATAGCCGCTCGGGCACCGCGCAGACCATCGACGTGACTACCCGCGTGCAGTTTCGCGATCTGCCGGACGTCGCGCTCGAAGCCTATTTACGGGCCGAAACGCCCTATGACGTCGCAGGCAGCGCCAAGTGCGAAGGGCTCGGCATCGCACTGCTCGAAGCCATCCATTCCGACGACCCCACCGCCCTCGTCGGCCTGCCCTTGATCGCACTGACACGCATGTTGCTGGCAGCGGGCTACCCACTTCTGGAGGCGCAATGAGCGGCACGCTCTATCTGATTCCCAACACGCTCGGCGAAGGCGACGCCGACGCGCTCGACGCCGTCCTGCCCGCGCCGGTACGCGCCCGCGCGGCGGCACTCCATTACTACATCGGCGAAAACGCGAAAACCACGCGCGCGTTCCTGAAGAAAGTCGGCACCGAAAAGCCGATCCAGGAAATCGAGATTCGCGAATTGAACGTCAACACGCCGGCAGGCGAAATCGACAAGCTGCTCGCGCCGCTTCTCGCCGGTACGGACGCGGGCCTCGTCTCCGAAGCGGGCTGCCCGGCCGTCGCGGACCCGGGTGCGCTGCTGGTGCGCCGCGCGCATGAACGCGGCGTGAAAGTCGTGCCGTTCGTCGGACCGAGTTCGATCCTGCTGGCCCTGATGGCTTCTGGGCTCAACGGCCAGAGCTTCGCGTTCCACGGCTACCTGCCGGTCGACGCCGCCGAGCGCGCCAAGCGCCTGCGCGACCTGGAACAGCAGTCGCGCAAGGGCAAGCAGACGCAAATTTTTATTGAGACGCCTTACCGGAATCGCCAACTGCTCGACACGTTGCTGGCGACATGCGCACCGTCCACGCTCGTATGCGTGGCAGTCGACCTGACGCTGGACACGGAAATCATCGCCAGCCGCACCGTGGCCGACTGGAAGAAGAAACCGGCGCTCGATCTGCACAAACGGCCGGCCATTTTCCTGATGCTGGCGGTTTGACGCTGCGCCAAACACGCTCCCACGCGCAAAAAAGCCCCGCTGATCGCCAGTGATCACGCGGGGCTTTTACACACATATAGCTGATCAACGCAGGTTCAGTTTTTCCCCGAGCGCCATCGCCTTGACGGCGCCGCTGCCGACTGCCGCACCGAATTTGCGCGCAACACGGTCCGTAATGCTCTCTTTCACGGTGTAATCGACGATATCCGGCGCCTTGAAAAGATCACGCGCCACATGGTCCGCGTCGCCGAAACCGTCGGCGAGGCCCAATTCGACACTCTTTTGCCCCGTCCAGAACAGGCCCGAGAACATGTCCGGCGTTTCATGCAGACGCTTGCCGCGCCCCTGGCGCACCGCGTCGATGAACTGCGCGTGGATCTGATCGAGCATCTCCTGCGCATGCGCGTCCATCTTCGGCGTTTCTGGCGAGAACGGATCGAAAAAGCCCTTGTTCTCGCCGGATGTGTGCAGACGGCGTTGAATCCCCAGCTTGTCCATCAAGCCCGTGAAACCGAAGCTGTCCATCAGTACGCCGATCGAACCGACGATGCTCGCCTTATCCACAAAGATCTTGTCAGCCGCCGCGGCCGCATAGTAGCCGCCCGACGCGCACATATCGCCGACGACCGCATAGAGCGGAATCGACGGATACTTCGCGCGCAACCGGCGAATCTCGTTATAAATGATCCCTGCCTGCACCGGACTACCGCCCGGGCTGTTACACCGCAGGATCACCCCCGCCGTGCCCGAATCCTCGAACGCGCCTTGCAATGCCGCGCTGACATCTTCGGCGTTCGCGTTCGTATCTGCCGATATTTCCCCGTCAAGTACGATCATGGCCGTGTGACGGCCCGTGACCGCGACCCGGTCGCCGGAAAAGCTGAACGCGCCCCAGACGGCCAGCAGCAGGACGACCAGAAAGAGAAACCGGAAAAAAATCTTCCAGCGGCGCGCGGCGCGCTGTTCGGTGATTGCCGCGAGCGCGATACGCTCGAGCGCCGCCCGTTCCCAGCCGGGCTCATCGGCGGGCAAGCGGGAGCGGCCGGTCGGGGACGGGTCCTGCGGCTCGGGAGTCAAATTGTCGGACATGCGGGGTTCTGGAAAGATCGAAGGGAGAAAAATCAGGACGTGGCAGGACTCAATTCGCCGTCGGGGAGCCAGAATACAGCGCGGCCTTCCGGCGTATCCCGCTCCTCCACCTGAACCGGACGCAATCTGCCGCCGCGGCACGGACCACCGACGCATTTGCCCGTATCCGGCGCGTAAATCGCGCCATGTGTCGCACACATCAAGTATAAACCGGACGATTCGAAGAACTGCCCTTCCGCCCAGTCAAGCTCCATCGGCACGTGCGCGCATCGGTTCAGGTAGCCGTAGGGGCGGCCGTCGTAGCGAACGAAAAACACCACGGCGTCACCGCCGCCGAGCCGCGCGGCGCATCTCACGCCCGCGCCGCCGTCGACCAGATCTTCCGCCGCGCAAACGCGAACGGCCCGGGCTGCCGCTTCGGCTATGTCGGTACTCATGCGTTCTCTTGCAGCCAGCCAGACAACGCGCTCACGCTCGGCGCGATGAATTTCGGCGACAGCGCGCTCAACGAGCCGGCCGGATGCGCCCCATAGGTCACGGCGATACCCGCGACACCCGCATTGATCGCCATTTGCAGATCATGCGTCGTATCGCCGACCATCACGGTGCGCGCCGGATCCTGCCCCAGTTCGCGCGTGAGCTCGTGCAGCATGGCGGGATGTGGCTTCGAGAAGGTCTCGTCGGCGCAGCGGGTGCCGTCGAACAGGCTGATCAGGCGCGACTGGTCGAGTGCGCGATTCAGCCCGACGCGGCTCTTGCCCGTCGCCACGGCCAGCAGATAGCCCTGATCGCGCAACTCCTGCAGCATTTCGCGCACGCCGGCGAACAACTCGGTGGTCTGATCCTTCACCAGATAATGGAAGCGATAACGCTCGGCCAGTCGCGGGTATTCGGACGGGTCAAGCGTCGGCGCGGCGATCTGCAGGGCTTCGCGCAGGCCGAGGCCGATCACGTAGCTCGCGGCTTCGTCGGCGGGAACCGGCAGGCCGAGATCGCGGCAGGCCGCCTGGATGCTGCGCGTGATGTGCGCGGTCGAATCCATCAACGTGCCGTCCCAATCGAAGACGATCAGATCAAATTGCTCTCTAGCCATGCGGTGTCGTCTCCGGGTGTGACCCATTTCGTAATTCGTTGAGCTGTGCAATGAAGCCGCGGCACTCGGCCGGCAGCGGCGCCTCGAACTGTAACGGCGCACCGGTGGCCGGATGCGCGAGTTTCAGCCGGTAAGCGTGCAGGAACATGCGCTTCAGACCGGGTTTGGCGTTAGCGCGCGCCAGCGCCTTGTTCAGCGCGAAGTCTCCGTACTTGGCGTCGCCGACTATCGGCAGTTCCAGATGCTGCAAATGAACGCGGATCTGATGCGTGCGGCCGGTCTTGAGTTCCGCCTCGAGCAGCGCGTACTCTGGCCAGCGGTCGATCAGATTGAAAACCGTGTGCGACGCGAGACCGTCCGCCTGCACGCGCACGCGGCGCTCGCCGTCTGCGGTCAGATACTTGTGCAGCGGCTCCCTGACTGCGCGGCGGCGGCCCCAGTCGCTCGCCCACTCGCCGTGGACGCAAGCATAGTAGCGCTTATCCATTTTGTTCTCGCGAATCTGCTCGTGCAGATTGACGAGCGCGCTGCGCTTCTTGGCGAGCATCAGGATGCCGGAGGTCTCGCGATCCAGCCGATGCACCAGTTCCAGGAATTTCGCCTGCGGCCGCGCTTCGCGCATCTGCTCGATGACGCCGAAGGCGACGCCGCTGCCGCCATGAACCGCGACGCCGGCCGGCTTGTCGATGACGAGCATGTGGTCGTCTTCGAAAATGATCTGGAAGTTGGCGTGCGGCACGGGCGCCTGCGCGGCGGCTTCGTTCGGCTGCGCGACGCGGATGGGCGGCACGCGCACCAGGTCGCCAAGCTCGAGCCGGTACTGCGCGTCTATCCGGCCCTTATTCACCCGCACTTCGCCGCTACGCAGAATGCGATAGATATGGCTCTTGGGCACGCCTTTACAGACGCGCAAGAGGAAGTTGTCGATGCGCTGTCCGGCCGCGCTGTCGTCGATCTCGATCATCGAGACCTGGTCGCTTGCGACCGATTTCTGGGATATTTTGCCTAACTCTTTCATTCTGAATATAATTTGCCCAGCAGTCTGCGGCGGCCGGCGCAGTGACCGGAATTCGGGCGGATTGCGCAGGTGCAAGCGATAAACCGTTATTTTACTTGCGCCGGGGTCTGGTTGCTCACCCTCAAATGAGATGCAACAAGTTGCACGCACGAAGTCGGTACCCGGCAGGGACGGCGCCCACAGGCGCGTTCGGTCAAGGTCGGCTTCGACGGTAACGGAATTTTGGTAAAAAAGAATTTAACTTTCAGCTTCGGTATCGGGCGGTTGGACGCCCAACTGTACGAAGCTGCAGGTTGCGAAAATACGGCGTGCGCCCGAGGCGTCTTGTAGAAAGTACAAGACATGGCGACGTCAAAATGAGGCGAGACACCCCCAGCAGGAAAAGACGCGCCGCCTGCGCGAACTTCCCGCTGCGGCATGACCGCAGCCTCCGACCCTCCGGTCACGCGCCCAGTTGGCGCACCGGCGAGAGTGGACGAAAGGCTTATGAAGGTCTGCCGGCAGAACCCGCGGCGTGTCGGGTCGTTATTTGAAGCCGTGTTCGCATGTGCCCTGCGGCACCGCGCCCATTTTTTAATGGGGCCGGGCCCTCTCAGGCAATTCTCCCGCCATTTTTCCCGCTCCAGCGTGCTTGTGAAAACACAATAAGGCGCGGCATGCCGCTACCCTCAAGGCTCTCGCGACTGACAACCGCGCAGCCGAGGGCAAGCTAAGCCGCTCTGGAGCCGATCAATGAAACGAATGTTGTTCAACGCGACGCAGCAGGAAGAACTGCGCGTCGCCATCGTCGATGGGCAGAAACTCATCGATATCGACATCGAAACCGCCGGCCGCGAACAGCGCAAAGGCAATATTTACAAGGGCATCATTACTCGCATCGAGCCTTCGCTCGAAGCGTGCTTTGTCAACTACGGCGAAGACCGCCATGGCTTCCTGCCGTTCAAGGAAGTCGCCCGCCAGTATTTCCGCGACGGCGTCGACATGCGCTCCGCACGCATTCAGGACGCGCTGAAGGAAGGTCAGGAACTGATCGTCCAGGTCGAAAAGGAAGAGCGCGGCAACAAGGGCGCGGCCCTCACCACCTTCATTTCGCTCGCCGGCCGGTATCTGGTTCTGATGCCGAACAACCCGCGCGGCGGCGGCGTGTCGCGCCGGATCGAAGGCGATGACCGTCAGGAACTGCGCGAAACCATGGCGCAGCTGCAATTGCCGGAAGGCATGAGCATCATCGCGCGCACGGCCGGCATCGGCCGCAGCGCCGAAGAACTGCAGTGGGATCTGAACTACCTGATGCAGCTGTGGCGCGCGATCGAAGCCGCGTCGCAAAGCGGTTCGAGTGGCCAGCCGATGCTGATCTATCTCGAATCGAGCCTCGTGATCCGCGCGATCCGCGACTATTTCCAGCCGGACATCGGCGAAATCCTGATCGACACCACCGAAATCCATGACCAGGCCCGCGCCTTCATGGACATCGTGATGCCGGACAACGTCAGCAAAGTGAAGCGCTACCACGACGACGTGCCGCTCTTCTCGCGCTTCCAGATCGAACACCAGATCGAAACGGCGTACTCACGCACGGTGCCGCTGCCCTCGGGCGGCGCAATCGTGATCGACCACACCGAAGCGTTGGTCGCGATCGACGTGAACTCGGCGCGCGCCACCAAGGGCGCCGACATCGAGGAGACGGCCGCGCGCACCAACCTCGAAGCCGCCGACGAAGTCGCCCGCCAGTTGCGTCTGCGCGACCTGGGCGGCCTGATCGTGATCGACTTCATCGACATGGAGTCGGCCAAGAGCCAGCGTGAAGTCGAGCAGCGCCTGAAAGACGCGCTCAAGCATGACCGCGCGCGCGTCCAGATGGGCAAGATCTCGCGCTTCGGCCTGATGGAGCTGTCGCGTCAACGTCTGCGCCCGGCCCTGTCGGAAGGCAGCCACGTGACCTGCCCGCGCTGTAACGGCACGGGCCACATCCGCGATACCGAATCGTCCGCGCTGCAAGTGCTGCGGATCATTCAGGAAGAAGCAATGAAGGAAAACACCGCGGCGATCCACTGCCAGGTGCCGGTCGAAGTGACCGCCTTCCTGTTGAACGAAAAGCGCGCCGAAATCAACAAGATCGAGTCGCGTTTCAAGGTCAATGTCGTCCTGATCCCGAACAAGCACCTCGACACGCCGCATTACAAGCTCGAGCGCCTGCGTCACGACGATGCGCGCCTCGACGATCCGCGCGCTTCGTGGAAGATGGCCGAAGAAGCGGCTCGCGAGCTGGAATCGGAAACCGGCTACAGCAAGCGCGCCGAGGAAGTGAAGCCGAAACAGGAAGCGGCGGTGAAGGGCATCACGCCTGAAAAGCCGGCGCCGAGCGCGCCGGTTCGTCCGGCGGCAACCCCGGCTCCGGTCGCGGTCACCCCGGCGAACGGCGGTTTCATCGGCTGGCTGAAGAACCTGTTCGGCATGCAGCCGACAGCACCGGCGCCTGTCGCGCCGGCTACGACCGAGAAGCAGGCGCGTCCGCAACGCGGCGAACGCACGGAGCGCGGTGAGCGCACCGGCGAACGCGGCGGCGATCGCAACCGCAATCGCCGTGGCGGCGCAGGTGGCCGTGATGCGGCGGGTCGCGGCGAAGGCACGACCGGCGGCCGTCAGGCTCAAGGCCAGCAGCCGTCGCAGCGTCGCGAGGAGCGCGAACCGCGTGAAGCACGCGAAGGCCGCGAGCCGCGTGAACCGCGTGGCAATCGTGAAGCACGTGAGCCGCGTGAGGCCCGCGAAGGCCGTGAGCCGCGTGAAGCGCGCGAGGGCCGCGACAACCGTGACCGCGACAATCGCGGTACGGATCGTGCGGAAGCTGTCGAAGGCGCCCCGCGCGCCGAGCGTGGCGAACGCCAGGAACGCGGCGAGCGCCGTGAACGTGGCGAGCGTGCTGAGCGCGGCGAACGCCGCAAGCAGCAAACCGAAACCACGGATGCGCTGACCACCGCGCAACCCGACGCGCAAGCAGCGGACGAACTCGCGCGCAACCAGGTTGCGCTGAGCGAAAACGGCGCGCCGGTCGATCAGGAAGCGGTGACCGCTGAAGGTGAAGAGCGTCGTCGTCGCCGTCGCGGCCGTCGCGGTGGCCGTCGTGAGCGTGAAGAGGACGTGAACGGCAACCTCGCAGCGGACGTCGCGGAAGCTGAAGGCGATAATGCCAACGTCAGCGACGACGCGCAGGTGCGCACGGCTCGTCAGCCGGTCGAGCATAAAGCCGAGGTCAGCGAAGCAAAAGACGTGACGCCGGTCGAAGTGGTGGTCGCCGCTGTCGCGACCGAAACCGCCGTCGTGACCGAACTGCACGCGGCAACCGAAACGCCGGCTCTGGCCGTCGAGAAAGCTGCGAAGACGGAAACCATCGTGCCCGTCGAGCAGGCGCCGGTCGCCCCGGCTGTGGTAGAGCCGGTCGTGGAAGCGCCGGCGGCAGAAGCCGCAGTCGCACCGGTCGAACCCGCGCAAGCCGCACCGGCCGCCAGCGAGACGGTTTCGCTGGTCGAACCGGTGGCACGCGCCGAAGCTCCGGCTCAAGTGCAGATCGAAACGCCGGCAGTTGCGCCGGTGGTTGAAGCCCCGGCCACACCGGCTCCGGTCGACACCCCGGCTCCGGCCGTGGCAGTCGAGGCACCCGCAGTTGCACCGGTGCCGCAGGCCGAGATCGTCGAATCGCAGCCGGCAGTGGTGCCGGCGGAGCAACCGGCCGTGATCGAGCCGGCGCCCGTTACCGCACCGCAGGAACCGCAGGCACCGCGTACCGGCGCCGTGTCGGCAGAAGCCCTGAAGCCGGTACTGGAACAAGCCGGTCTCGTCTGGGTGAACACCGACGCCGACAAGCTGCTTGCCGCGCAGGAAGCCGCTGCACAGACCGTCAAGCCGGCTCGCCGGGTGCGTGAGCGTAAGCCGCTGCCGCCGCTCGACAACGCGCCGATGCAACAGGTGGAAACGGGCAAGCATCCGCAGTAAGCCGCCCGTCTGCACCCAAAAAGCCCGCCCTCACCGGCGGGCTTTTTGTTTTCATAGGTATGAACGTGGGCACGAACGCCACGCCGCAAACGGCTCGACCTGCGGCTCCCCGTATACCCCGACACGGCCCGGAGTCCGGCTGCGATTCGGCGCATTTCCGATAGAATTCACTATTCAGAGGTCCTCTCAAGCACCCAGACGAAGCACTCCATGTCCCGACGCATCATCCCAGTAGCCGATCTCAGCTCGGCGCCGGTCATCGCCGGCCCGGCGCAGACACCCCGTGGCGTATTGCACGACACGCTGTCGCGCCCGCTGCGCGATCTGCGCATTTCGGTGACGGATCGCTGCAACTTTCGCTGCGTCTACTGCATGCCGCGCGCGGTGTTCGACAAGGATTACGCGTTCCTGCCGCATAGCGCGTTGCTGAGCTTCGAGGAAATCGAACAGCTTGCGCGACTCTTCGTCGCACATGGCGTCGAGAAGATCCGCCTGACCGGCGGCGAGCCGCTGCTGCGCAAGAATCTGGAATTTCTGATCGAACGGCTCGCACAATTGACCACGCCGGCGGGCCGCCCTATCGATCTGACACTGACCACCAACGGCTCGCTGCTGGAGCGTAAGGCACGCGTTCTGAAGGACGCCGGGCTGACCCGCGTGACCGTCAGTCTGGACGCGCTCGACGACACGCTGTTTCGCCGCATGAACGACGCCGACTTCGCGGTCGCCGACGTACTGGACGGGATCGCCGCGGCGCATGCGGTCGGGCTCGCGCCGGTCAAGGTCAACATGGTCGTCAAGCGCGGCACCAACGACGGCGAAATCGTGCCGATGGCGCGTCATTTCAGAGGTTCGGACGCGGTGCTGCGTTTCATCGAATACATGGACGTCGGCACCTCGAACGGCTGGAACATGACCGAAGTGCTGCCGTCCGCCGATGTCGTGACGCGCATCGCCGAACAGTTCCCGCTCGTTCCGCTCGAAGCGCACAGCGCCGCCGAGACCGCACAGCGCTGGGGCTACGTGGACGGCGGCGGCGAGATCGGCGTGATTTCGAGCGTCACGCGGGCGTTTTGCGGCAGTTGCACGCGCGCCCGGCTGTCGACCGAAGGCAAGCTGTACCTGTGCCTGTTCGCGTCGTCGGGCCACGACCTGCGAGCGTTGCTGCGCGGCGGCGCGAGCGACGCCGACATCGCCACCGCCGTCGCCGAAATCTGGCAAGGCCGCAGCGACCGCTACTCGCAACTGCGCGGCAGCCAGCCAGCCGATTCGAGCGAGCAGGCGAGCCGACGCGTCGAAATGTCGTACATCGGCGGCTGAGCAGCCGCGGCATGCAGCCCACGCGCGAACAGATCACCGGCCTGCTGCTCGCGGGCGGCCGCGGTACGCGCATGGGTGGTGTCGACAAGGGGCTGCAAACGCTGCACGACGAGCCACTTGCCGTGCATGTACTGAGGCGCCTCGCACCGCAAACCGGCGCGCTGCTGATCAGCGCCAATCGCCATCCCGACACTTACACCGCACTGGGCGCACCGTTTGGCGCGACGGTCGTCGCCGATACGCTGGCCGGCTTTCCGGGCCCGCTCGCGGGTTTGCTCGCCGGCATGCGCGCTGCCGGCACCGCCTATCTGTTGAGCGCGCCCTGCGACTCCCCGTGGCTGCCCACCGACCTCGCCGCGCGCCTCGCGCAAGCGCTGGACGCCCAGCAAGCGGACATCGCTACCGTCACGACCGTCGCCGCCGACGGCGAAGCGTCCCTTCACCCCGTGTTCGCCCTGCTGCGCACGAGTCTCGCGAACGACCTGGCGGCGTTTCTGACTGCCGGCGAGCGGAAAGTTCGCGCGTGGTACGCACGCCACACGACGGTGGAAGTCGTCTTTACCGACGAGCGCGCGTTTTACAATGCCAACTCGTTACAAGAACTCGCCGACCTCGAACGCAATCGAGGCCCCGGTTGAGATCCGCCCCGGCCGCACGGCACATGCCGCGCCCTTCTCCGGTCGCGACGCCCAGTTCTTCATGACCACGCTTAACGAATTTTCCCGCTGCGTCGCGCAGTACGATCCTCACGCGCTCCCCGTTTCGGCCGCTCAGGCGATTGTTCGTGAGTGGGCCACGCCGGTTGCGGCCGTCGAACGCGTAGCGTTGCGCGACGCGCTCGATCGCGTGCTCGCGGCAGACATCGTGTCGCCGATCGACGTCCCCTCGCACGATAATTCCGCGATGGACGGCTACGCGTTTCAGCGCGCAGCGCTCGCCACCGACTCATCCAGCATCGATTTGACGATTGCCGGCAAAGCGCTGGCCGGGCATCCTTTCACGAGCCGCGTCGACGCGAACCAGTGCGTGCGCGTGATGACGGGCGCCTGCATGCCCCAGGACTGCGACACCGTCGTGCCGCAGGAATTGGTCGAGCGCAGCGCGGATGGTGAATCGATCCGCTTTGCCGCCGACGCCGTGGCCCCGGGCGCCAACCGGCGCCTCGCCGGCGAAGATCTCGCGCGTGGCCACGCCGCGCTGCGCGCCGGCCGCATCCTGCGCGCGTCGGATCTTGGTTTGCTGGCGTCGCTCGGCATCGGTGAAGTGAATGTGCGGCGGCGCTTGCGCGTCGCGTTCTTCTCGACCGGCGACGAATTGCGCTCGCTCGGCGAACCGCTCGATCCGGGCTCCGTCTACGACAGCAATCGCTACACGCTGTTTGCGATGCTGCGGCGCCTGAACGTCGATACGCTCGACCTCGGCGTGGTGCGTGATGAACCCGCTGCGCTCGAAGCCGCATTGCGCAGCGCCGCGGCAAGCGCCGACGTGGTCTTGACCTCGGGCGGGGTATCGGTCGGCGAGGCCGATTTCACGCAACAACTGCTGCGGACCTTCGGCGACGTCGCCTTCTGGAGCCTGGCGATGCGCCCCGGCCGTCCGCTTGCGTTTGGCCGCATCTGGTCCGGGGAGCGGCCGGGCGTCGGGCTGCCTGCGCTATTTTTCGGTTTGCCCGGCAACCCGGTCGCCGTGATGGTGGCGTTCTATCAGATCGTGCGCGAAGTGCTGCTGCTGATGTCCGGCGCAACGCCGCACCCGCTGCCGACGATCCACGCCGCGAGCCGCCAGGCGATTCGCAAACGCGCCGGCCGCACCGAATTCCAGCGCGGTGTCGCCGAACAGGACGCGCACGGACAGTGGCATGTCACGCCGACCGGCTCGCAAAGCTCGGGCGTGTTGAGTTCGATGAGCGAGGCCAATTGCTTTATCGTGCTCGGTCACGACGAAGGCGCGATTGCCGAGGGAGAACGCGTCGCCATCATGCTGTTCGACGGTCTGATCTGACGCCTGCGGACCCGGCGCGGTCACCAGCGACTTTGCAGCTTTGCTTCACCCATTACCACCAAAACACACGGGTTTGACTTACATGAAAAAACAGATCTCGTTCATTGCACCTGGACAGACGGCCAAAGCACTCATCCTCGTGTATCTGACGTTCTCGGTGCCGATCGTGCTGCTCGGCGTGCTGGTCGCGTTCATCCGGTACGGTTCGGTTGAATTGAGCACGGTGTTCAGCGCGTTGCTGCTGAACGCGATTCTCGGTTTCGTGCTGTTGTGGATCGCGTGCCACGCGTACAACTGGGTCGCATCGCGTTTCGGCGGCATTGAAATTCACCTGACCGACGCGCCCGAAGAGGCGTAATGCCTGCGGCAACCCGCGCCGCCGCGCCCACGGACACGCACGCCATCTTCGCGCTGACGTACGGGCTGGTGGAATTCGACGCGGACGTTTGAGGCGCACAGGTGAACCGGCTTCACGGGCTCGCGCTCCACACGGCGCGCCGAACCCGCGCCACCCTACTGCTCGTCAGCCTCGACACCAGACAACGCATCGCCGAGCAAGCCTCTCGCTTCGTCGCCCGGCAATGCCTCGACGTCGCGCAGCTTGCGGTTCATCATGCGGGTGCGCGTTTCCGCCGCCTCGATAGAACGCGTGACGGTCTCCAGCTGCGCTTTGGTCTTCGCGAGCACGTCGCCGAATTTGCCGAACTCCGTTTTCACCGCGCCGAGGACCTGCCAGACCTCGCTCGAACGCCTTTCGATGGCGAGCGTGCGGAAGCCCATCTGCAAACTGTTGAGCAGCGCCGTCAGCGTGGTCGGCCCCGCGATCGTCACGCGATAGTCGCGTTGCAGCAGGTCCGTCAGTCCGGGCCGGCGTAGCACTTCCGCGTACAGGCCTTCGGTCGGCAGGAACAGCAGCGCGAAGTCCGTGGTGTGCGGCGGCGACACATATTTCTCCGCGATCGTGCGCGCCTCCGCGCGAATCCGCGCTTCGAGTGCGCGTGACGCGTCTTCCACGGCGACCGGATCAGCGCGCTCCTGCGCTTCGATCAGACGCTCGTAGTCTTCGCGCGGAAACTTGGCGTCGATCGGCAGCCAAACGGGCGTGGCCGCGCCGCCCTGCTCCGTGCGTCCCGGCAGCCGGATCGCGAACTCGACGCGGTCCGCGCTCTTCGGCACCGTCGCGACGTTCTTCGCGTATTGGTCGGCGGTGAGCAGCTGTTCGAGCAGCGCCTCCAGTTGCACTTCGCCCCACGTGCCACGCGTCTTGACGTTGGTGAGCACCTTCTTCAGATCGCCGACGCCGGCCGCCAGCGTCTGCATCTCGCCCAGGCCGCGATGCACCTGTTCGAGCCGGTCGGAGACCAGCTTGAACGATTCGCCCAGCCGCTGTTCGAGCGTGGCGTGCAGTTTTTCGTCGACGGTGCGGCGCATTTCTTCGAGCTTGGCCGAGTTGTTCGCCTCGATGTCCTTGAGCCGCTGCTCGATGGTCGCGCGGACTTCGGCGAAGCGCCGGTCGTTCGCCTCGGTCAGTTGTCCCAGTTGCAAACTGAGCGTGTCGCCGAACTGCTTGAGCGAGCGGCCCTGCTCGTCGCGCGCCTGTTGGGCCTGCGCCTGCAGACTGTGGCGCACGGCGTCGAGTTGCTGCGCGAAAGCGTCGATCTTGCCGCCTTGCACCGTGATCATGCTGCTGAACTGCGCGGCGAGCGTCTGTTGAAAATGCGCGAACCCGCTGCTCTGCTCGGTGCGTGACACCCGTGCGGTCTCGGTGATGTCGTTGCGCAATTGTCTCTCGAGGCGCTCGTAGGCATGTGCCTGCGCGCCGGTCGCCACGTCGATGCGTTCGTTGAGCAGTTCGAACTGCTCGCTGTCGTCGGCGCGGCCATGAGCGCGCATCAGCAACGCCAGCGCAATGACCAGGACGACCGCCAGCACCGCGACGGCCGCCACCAGAATCATCATCATGAGCGCGCCTTGCCGATCACGTCCGGATTGACCGGATTCGGCGGCCGGCCTGCACGCGGCCCAACGCCGAGCCCGGCGATCAGGTTGTCGGCGGCGAGATTCGCCATCGCGCGCCGCGTGGCCTCGGTCGCGCTCGCGATGTGCGGCGTCAGCACGATATTCGGCACGCTCAACAGATCCGGATTCAGATGCGGCTCGCCTTCGAACACGTCCAGACCGGCCGCGGCGATCTGCTTCGAGCGGAGTGCCTCGACCAGCGCCGCGTCGTCGACGATGCCGCCGCGCGCAATGTTGGTGAGCGTCGCGGTGGGTTTCATCAGCGCGAGTTCGGCCGCGCCGACCGTGTGATGGCTTTCCTTCGAATACGGCACGACCAGCACGACATGGTCGGCACGCCGCAGCAGATCCTGCTTCGATGCATATTCAGCGTTCAGTTCGGCCTCGATCTCCGGCGCCACGCGCGAGCGGTTGTGATAGATCACCTGCATGTTGAAGCCCTTCGCGCGCCGCGCGAGCGCCTGCCCGATCCGACCCATGCCGATCACACCGAGCGTCGAACCGTACAGGTCGCTGCCGAGAAAACCGTCGTAGCTCCACTTCTGCCATTTGCCCGCGCGCAGCCAGTGCTCGGATTCGGCGATGCGGCGCGCGGCGGCCATCATCAGCGCCCAGCCGAAGTCGGCGGTGGACTCGTTCAGCACGTCCGGCGTATTGGTGCCGAGCACGTTCGCGGCGTTGAACGCGGCCATGTCGAAGTTGTTGTAGCCGACCGCCATGTTCGACACCACGCGCAGACGCGGCGACGCCGCCAGAACGCCGGCATCGATCGGCTCGCCCGCGGTCAGCGCGCCGTCCTTATCCGCGAGACGGCGTTTCAGTTCGTCGGCGGGCAACACGTCGCCCTGGTTCCAGTCGACGTCGAAATACTGCTTGAGCCGTTCGATCACATCGGGAAAGATCGAGCGGGCGACGAGGATCTTCTGCATTGCAATTCTCCGTATGGCGCGTCGAGCGGGAGTGCCTCGGCGTCGAAATCAGCATCAGAAAAACAACCAGCCGGTGACCGCGAACAGCGGCAACAGCACACCACCCGACCAGCCCAGATAAGCGAAAAAGCTCGGCATGCGAACGCCGCGCGATTGCGCGATCGCTTTCACCATGAAGTTCGGTGCATTGCCGATATACGTGATCGCACCCATGAACACCGCGCCGGCCGAGATCGCGGCGAGCGTGGTCGCGCCGCTCGTCATCAGCTTCTGCGCATCGCCGCCCGCCAGGTTGAAGAACACGAGATAAGTGGGCGCGTTGTCGAGAAACGAAGATAGCAGGCCGGTCGCCCAGAAGTACATGATGTCGCGCGGCTGACCCGCGGAATCGTTGACCAGGTGGACGAGGCCCGCGAACGCGCCGGCCTCGCCCGCACGCAGTATCGTGATGACCGGCGCGATCGTCACGAAGATGCCGGCGAACAGCTTGGCCACTTCTTCGATCGGCGCCCAGTTGAAATCGTTGCCCGCGCGCGCCGCGCGCGGCGTCAACGCGAGCGACAGCAACGTCACGCCGATCAGCGCAACGTCGCGCACCGCGTTCTGCAGCTCGATCTGTGTGCCGAACACGTCGAACGTGACCTCCGGCCGCCACAGACCGCTCATCAGAACGAGCGCGATCACCGCGGCGAGCAGCAAGAAATTGATCTTGCCGTCGATGCCGCGCGGCGCGCCCTCGGGCGTCGGATCGAGAAAGCGCGAGCGTTCCTCTTCACGCCGATGAAAGTAGTACGAGTCGAGCGCGTAGAAGCCGCTCAGCAGCACGACGCTGACGAACAGCATCGGCAACGCGAGATGCTGGGTGGTCCAGAAGAAGCGCACGCCTTCGAGGAAGCCGAGAAAGAGCGGCGGGTCGCCCAACGGCGACAGCGAGCCGCCCACGTTCGCCACGAGAAAAATGAAGAACACCACGACATGGACCACATGCTGGCGATTGTCGTTGGCGCGCAGCAATGGACGGATCAACAGCATGGCCGCGCCGGTCGTACCCATCACGCTCGCCAGCAAGGTGCCGAGCGCGAGAATCGCCGTGTTCAGGCGCGGCGTGCCGTGCAGATTGCCGCGCACGCAGATACCGCCCGCCACGGTATAAAGCGCGGTTAGCAGAACGATGAACGGAATGTACTCGTCGAGTAGCGCGTGCATCAGCTTGCCGAAGGCCACGTTCATGCCGAAGGTGAGCGCGAACGGTACGAGGAACACGAGCGACCATGCTGCCGCGATCTTGCCGAAATGGTGATGCCAGAACGCCGGCGCGATCAGCGGAAATATAGCGATCGACAGCAGCACGCCCGCGAACGGCAGGCTCCACAGCGCCGACAGGGTCGCGCCATCGAGCGTCGCAGCAGACGCCGATTGAGACCATCCGCCCAGCGTCAGCGCGGCGACAAGCCACATGCTCACGGCATGTCCTTTCATATCGTTGAGATCCTTTTTATTGCGGGTGGCCGGGTGCGCGGCGAGACGTCGCCGCGCGGCCTGCTCACGCATCCTGCACGACGATCACATGCACCCGGTAAGGGCCATGCGCGCCCAGCACGATGGTCTGCTCGATGTCGCCGGTGCGGGATGGACCGGAAACGAAATTGACCGCGCGGGGCAGTTCGCCGCGCTCCTTGCGGATCAGGCCGAACGCGTCTTCGTGACCCGCGACGATGCGCGATGCCGGCACGATGGCGATGTGCGCTTCCGGCAGCAAGCCGGCCGACGCGTAAGTTTGTGGGCCGGACAGCAGTACCAGCGTGCCGGTCTCGGCGGTCGCGCAAAAGCAGCCGGTGAGACCGACCACGTCGCCGTCGCGCGGCTTGCGGAATTCGACGCTGAGGCCGGCTTCGGCCCAATTGAGATCTTGCAGGGTCTGCCAGGCGATCGCCTGCAACGGCAACGCGTGCCCGGTGAGGTAGCGATGCGCCGCGGCTGGCACGTCGGCGAGCGTTTGAACGATGTCGACCGTGGTCGACAGCTTCTGCGCTTCTTCGATGAAACGCGCGCTCAGATCGGCCGGCATCTCCGGACGCGGGCCGGCCGGATGGCGCGTCACATAATCTGCCGCCGCCTCGCGCTCGGCAGCGGACGGCTCGGGCTCGCGCCCTTGCGCGGCGCGGATGCGCGCCAGGATGTTGCGGCGGGCAATGGATGTGTCCATGTGCGAAGTCCTCGTGTCGGCAGCCGTGCGAAGTGACGAGGATTATACCGGCCACCCTCCACGCGAACACCCTGGCCGAACGGCATATTGCCGGCCAGCTCACGCGCGTTCAAAGTAGTCACCAATGCACGGGCGCATGAGCTCGCACGAGGTGCGAAGCGCGTTACTTCGCGGCCTCTTCTTCGGGTTGCGCGATGCCGAATACCTGGCGCAGATACGCGAGATAAGCCTTGTCCTCGCACATGTTCTTGCCCGGCGAGTCCGACAGCTTCGCCACCGGCTGACCATTGCAGCGAACCATCTTGATGACGATCTGCAACGGGTTGTAGCCGAGGTCGTTGGTCAGATTGGTGCCGACGCCGAACGCCAGTTTGCAGCGGCCGCGAAAGCGCTCGTACAGTTGCAGCACCTTCGGAATGTCGAGCGCGTCGGAGAACACGAGGATCTTGGTGCGCGGGTCGCAGCGGTTCGCCTCGTAGTGCTTGAGCAGGCGCTCGCCCCAGTCGAACGGGTCGCCGGAATCGTGGCGCGCGCCGTCGAACAGCTTGCAGAAGTACATATCGAAATCGCGCAGGAAGGCCTGCATGCCGTATACGTCGGACAGCGCAATACCGAGGTCGCCGCGATATTCCTTCGCCCACATCTCGAAGCCGAAGATTTGCGAGTCGCGCAACCGGGGGCCGAGCGCCTGGCACGCCTGCAGATATTCATGCGCCATCGTGCCGAGCGGCGTGAGGCTGTGCTTCATCGCATAGAAGACGTTGCTGGTGCCGGCGAACTGCTCGCCGAGACCGTCTTTCAGCGTGAGGATCACTTCCTCGTGCCATTGCTTCGAGAAGCGGCGGCGCGTGCCGTAGTCGGCGATCTTGCAGTCGGCGAATTCGGGGCGCGCGCCCAGCAACTGGATCTTCTCGACCAGACGGCCGCGCCCTTCGCTGTAATCGGGCTTTTGCTGGGTGTTGCGGAAATAGACCTCGTTGACGATCGCGAGCATCGGAATCTCGAACAGGATCGTATGCAGCCACGGCCCTTTGATCTCGATGTCGATTTCGCCATTACCCTTCGGCGACGGCTCGATCGAAATGTATTTCTCGTTCAGATGAAACAGCGCGAGAAACTCGATGAAGTCACCCTTGATGAAGCGCATGCGCCGCAGGTAGTCGAGCTCGTCGTCGGTGAAGCGCAGGTCGCAGAGCTTGCGCACTTCGTCGCGAATCTCGCCGATGTACGGCACGAGATCGACATTCGGCGTACGGCAGCGGAAACGGTACTCCACATTCGCGGCGGGAAAATGATGCAACACCACTTGCATCATCGTGAACTTGTACAGATCGGTATCGAGCAGCGAAGTAATAATCATGATGGTGCGAACTGGACCGCGGGAAAAACGAAAGGCCGGACTCAAGCCATGCGCGTGGGACACGCCCGTGCGCGTCGACTTGACGCATGTTACCCGAATGCGCCCGAATTCAGCGCGCCGGCGAACGCTTGCGTCACGGGCCCGAAGAAATCCCCCTTGGCGGGCGCCATAAACTAATCACGAAAACATATAAAAGGCATTGCCCAACGCTGTATATGCCTCTTGACGTTACGTTACAATAGCGCTTTTGGCGCTTGCGCCTTCCCTGATTCCGCATGCAGGAGCTGCCTGAATGACTCACGTTGTGACCGAAAGCTGCATCAAGTGCCGCTATACCGACTGCGTCGATGTGTGCCCGGTGGACTGCTTTCGCGAAGGTCCCAACTTCCTCGCGATCGACCCCGATGAGTGCATCGACTGCGCCGTGTGCGTGGCCGAATGCCCGGTGAACGCCATTTATGCCGAAGAAGACGTGCCGGGCGATCAGCAGAACTTCATCGAGCTGAATGCCGATCTCGCGAAGAACTGGCCGAGCATCACCAAGACCAAGGCGCCGCTGCCGGAAGCCGACGAGTTCAAGGATGTGAAGGAAAAGCTCGCACTGCTCGCACGCTGAGCACCGCAGCCTGTCACGTGCCCCGCCGGATTCGAAATTAAACCAAGATGAACGCAGGGTATTGACAGGGGCTAAAGCTGCCTCTAAAATTTCGCTTCTCTGCTGTTGTTGTTCTGTTCCTCGATAGCTCAGTCGGTAGAGCGCCGGACTGTTAATCCGTAGGTCCCTGGTTCGAGCCCAGGTCGAGGAGCCAAGAATTTCAAAAGCCCGTTAACCAAGACGGGTTTTTTTATGTAGATCGAGTTGTACTGCTGTTCCTCGATAGCTCAGTCGGTAGAGCGCCGGACTGTTAATCCGTAGGTCCCTGGTTCGAGCCCAGGTCGAGGAGCCAAAATTTTGAAAGGCCCGCATCCGTGCGGGCCTTTTTCTTTTCGTGCGCCGCGCGTCACTGGATTTGATCGCTGGATCGTCATCATGGTCCGCTCGAGGCTCGCGGTTTTGTCGCCGGCTCCGTATTGCCTGCTCGCGGACAACGGCGGCGGCTAACGCAGATCATCTCGCTCATCGGCCCCGGCCCTCTTTCCTGCATGCCGTTATACGATGGCAGTCTGCCGGCGCGCGTCTCGCGCCCAACCGCTCGCTCATATTCATATCGGCACACCCATGAAACCCACCTCGTTGCGCATCGCGCTCGCCGTTGCCGCGGTATTGATGCTGCCTTCGGCTCACAGCGAAGAAGTCGCCAGCGTCAATACCAACTTCCGCATCACGGGTTCCGACCGCGTGGTCGTCGAGGCCTATGACGATCCGGTCGTTCAAGGCGTGACCTGCTACGTGTCGCGCGCGCGGACCGGCGGCGTCAAGGGTACGCTCGGCATCGCCGAAGATCCGACCGAAGCGTCGATCGCCTGCCGCCAGGTCGGCGCGCTTCATTTCACGGGACCGGTGAAACAGCAGGCCGATGTGTTCTCCGTCAGCATGTCGCTCATCTTCAAATCGCTGCATGTCGTGCGCGTGGTCGACGCGAAGCGCAACACGCTGGTGTATCTCACGTACAGCGACCGGGTCGTCAGCGGCAGCGCGAAAAACAGCGTGAGCGCCGTGCCGATGCCGGCCGGCACGACCATCCCCGTCAAGTAGGCATCACGCTAGCGCTACACGCGCGGGGCACGCTGCGCACGCCTCGATGCAGCAATGCCCTGGCCCCACACGACCGCAACCGCCCTGCTCGTCAGACGGCGCGGTTCGCGCCGGCCAGTCGAACGCACGCGGCCGGCAAACGCCAGGCCTGTGTCGCGAGCGCTCACGACGCGCTACACTGACCGTCCTGCCGGACCTTCATCATGACCGCCGCCCATCGCTTCCAGGACTCCGCCCGCTACTGGCGCACGCCGCTTCTGCCCGGCGCGGACCTGCTCACAGCCGAATATCACGATCACGAGTTCACGCCGCACTGGCACGACGCGTACACGATTCCGGTGATCGTCGCAGGCGCGGAGGGATATCGGTATCGCGGCGCCGATTACGTCGCCGAAGCGGGCGGCGTGCCGATCATCAATCCGGGCGAGCTCCATACGGGTTCGAAGGCGGTCGAGGCGGGCTGGCGGTATCGCGTGATGTATGCGCCGGTGGATTTCATCCACGATCTCGCGAGCGAACTCAGCGGCAAGCCGCAGGCGCTGCCGTTTTTTGCGCCCGGCGTGATCCGCGATGCCGATCTCGCCATGCGGCTCGCGCGCGCGCACCGTCTGCTGGAAGCGGGCAACGATGCGCTCGCCGCCGAAGCCGCGATGCTCGACGCGCTGTCCACGCTGCTGGTCCGTTATTCGCAGACACAACCGGCGCCGTCCCAGCTCCCCACCGACGATAAGCGCGTCGCGATCATGCAGGAGCGTCTGACCGGCGATCTCATCGAACCCGTTACGCTCGCCGACGTTGCGCGGGCGGCGGGCTTGTCGCCGTTTCACGCGGCGCGCCTTTTCACGCAGGCGACCGGCTTGCCGCCTCATGCGTGGCGCAACCAGGTGCGCTTGCAGCGCTCGCTCGCGCCGTTGCGCGAAGGTGTGTCAGTGGCGGATGTGGCCGCGGCGAGCGGCTTCACCGATCAGAGTCATTTCACGCGGCATTTCCGACGCATGTTCGGGGTGCCCCCGGGGCGCTGGCAGGGAATTTGAGGCGGCTTTGGGTGGGATGCGGCTGGGCGCGTTGCGAACGAGGTATGCGCGTTTGCGTGCCTTCTGCTTCAGCCTTTCCACTCACGTCACCTCACCGGACTGAGTTCAGCTGAACCAAGCCACTCCCCACCCCCGCCGCAAGAACGTACAAGACTCCCCCCTTCGACTCCCACTATGCTTCCCCAATCAAGGAGGCAAGATTGACCCATTCCACCCTCGGCCAGCACACTCGCACAGGCCATTTCAAAGAATTCGCCGCCGGCGCGCGCGACATCATCCCGATGATGGTCGGCGCGGCGCCGTTCGGTGTCATTTTCGGCACCCTCGTCGCATCCGGCCCGCTGCATCTGTGGCACGGACAGTTGATGTCGCTCGCCGTATTCGCGGGTTCCGCGCAATTCATCGCACTCGGGCTGATCGCCGGCCACGCGAGCTTCGCCGTGATCTGGGCGACCACGCTCGTCGTCAATCTGCGTCACGTGCTGTACAGCGCGACACTCGCGCCGCACGTCGCGCATCTGTCGGCGCGCTGGCGCTGCGTGCTCGGCGCGTTGCTCACCGACGAAGTCTTCGCGGTCGCCTGGGAGCACTACCGCCATCGCGAACCGGGCACGGTCGGCCCGCACTATTTCTTCGGTGCGGGACTGGCCATGTACCTGAACTGGCAGCTCTGGACCATTACCGGCCTGCTGTTCGGCGCAGCCTTCCCGGGCCTGCAATCGCTCGGACTCGACTTCGCGATGGTCGCGACCTTCATCGCGATCGTCGTGCCGCAACTCGTCGCGTTGCGCTACATCGCGGCGGCGGCTACCGCGGGCACGCTAGCGTTCTTCTGGCAGGCGTGGCCGTACAAGCTCGGCCTGCTCGGCGCGGTGTTCGCGGGCGTCGCGGTCGGCGTCCTGTTGTCGATGCCGCGATCCAACACACGCAACCCAAGCAACCCAAGCAACACACGTGGCACGCACGGCACTCGTCAAGCACGCGGCACCCGCGAAACCGCGGAGGCCTCGCGATGAACTACGTCGTCCTGATCCTCGGTATGGCGTTCATCACGTGGGTGATCCGCGCCGCCGTTTTCGTCCTCGGCGACCGGCTGGTGTTCTCGCCGCTCGTGCGCACCGCGCTCGGCTTCGTGCCGGTGACGGTGCTGACGGCGATCATCGTGCCGATGGCGGTTTCGCCGCACGGCGCGGACGCCGAACTGACCTGGCGCAATCCGCAACTGGTTGGCGCGCTGGCCGCCGTCGTCGTCAGTGCGCTGACGCGGCGGCCGCTGCTGACCATCGCGGTCGGCCTGACGGTGTTCTTCGTCTGGCAATGCGTGGTGCTGAAATAGCGCCGGGTACCCGTCGTCGCGACATCGGCGTCGCTCGGCTTGCGCCACGCGCAGCCCAGCCGGACGACGCCCCCCTCTACAGCGCCCGACTCGCGCGCCCTCAAGTTCCCCTCAAATCCGCCGATATCAAGTCGAGGTCCGCGTATCGGGATGCGTCCCGTTGATTACGCGGCAGCACGCTGGAATCAACCGCGTCGGCGGCCGGCGTCGCGTCATCCGGGTCCGCCAGCGGCCGGACGACGTGACGATGCCATGCGGCAGGATCAAACGGGATAACACATGGGTCAAATCACCCTCAAGCTCAAAGACGAGACCATTGCGTCGCTGCGCAAGGATTTCGACGCTTTTCTGCGGGTCTCGCTGAAGCTCGACCCGCAGTTCGCGACGCCGTCGTTTGAGGACTTTTTGCGCGCCAAGCTGCTCGATAACATGGTGCCGCTGACCGAACACGCGGTCCAACGGATGCTGCAGGGCGGCCAGTACGCCTGGGCCAAACGCACGTTGGACAAGGAGTTTCCCGACGTCGTCGCGATCCTGATGCGGCAGGCGGGCGAGTTCGGTTTCGGCTTCGCCGCCCGTTCGGAATGGACCCCGGAGGAGCTCGCCAAGCAATGTCGCGAATGGGCGGCGGCGATCGTCAAGGAAGCGGAAGGCGACGCGACGCAGGTCGATCCGCTCGCCGCGCAGATCAAGAGCGCGGCGCAGGACATTCAGGCACTCGAAGAAGTCATGCAGACGCCCGCATGGCGGCTCGTCGAATCGTTGCGCCAGCGGGTCTACGAGGCGAAGGTGGCATGCGAAACGAGCGTGGGCAGCACCGCGCGCGAGAAGCTCGGCGAGTTGCGCGGATTGTTGCGCCTGGGCATTTCGCACGGCTCGTTCCAGAAGCAGGAAGCGCAGCAGATCATGGAATACCTGCGTCTGCTCAAGCCGGAGATTTTCGTCGAAGAGCCGTATGACGTGTTTTCCCGTCTCGCGGCATGGCTGCGCAATTTCTTCGTGCCGCCGCGTCCGGCGCCGCAACAGCAGCAACGGCAGTCGCGCTGAATTTGCACGCGGTGCGCTGGCACAGCGCACTAGCCGGGCTGCGTTTGCGCGGCCCGACACTCTCCCCGTTGTACCGCACATGAGCGCCCGCTGCGGCGCTCAATCCCACATCTTCCTGAGCTTCGCCCCGATCTCGATCTTCGCGCGCGCCGCCGCGGCGAGCCCGGCCGCCGTCGGTGCGCTCGGCACCGGCACGCGCGGCCACGCATACGCGTCGAACAACGGCATCAGGTGCGCGGGAATGAAGCGCGTGCGCGACGCCCACACGTGGCGATCGCCCATATGCGTCTGGTTGTGCACGTAAAAGCGCTGCGGCACGACAATATGCAGATCCTCTTTCGCACGCGTCATCGCCACGTAGAGCAGGCGCCGCTCCTCGTCGATTTCGTCCTCGCTGCCGGTGCCGAGATCGGAAGGAATGCAGCCGTCGACGCCATTCAGCACGAACACGTTGCGCCACTCCTGCCCCTTCGCCGAATGGATCGTCGACAGGATCAGGTAGTCCTCGTCGATCAGCGGCACGCCGGATTCGTCGCTGGTGGCGTCGGGCGGATCGAGCGTCAGCTCGGTCAGAAAGCGCTCGCGCGACGGGTACGTGCCCGCGATGCTTTCCATCTGCAGCACGTCCGCGTGACGGATCGCGGCGTCCTCGTGATTGCGTTCGAGATGCGGCTCGTACCAGCGCCGCACCATTTCGAATTCGCCGGGCCACGGCGTCTGCCGCCCATACACGCTCGACATCAGCTTGACGAACGGGTGCCAGTCTTCCTGCGCGCGGGCGGGCGCGGTGAACGCGGCCAGCGCACCAGCGGCGGTGTCGACGGGATTGCCGCCGCCCGCGCGCGCGACGATCTCGTCGAGCACCTTCGCCGCCGTGGCCGGCCCGACGCCGGGCAACAACTGCACGACGCGAAACCCGGCGACGCGGTCGCGCGGATTCTCCGCCCAGCGCAGCACCGCGAGCACGTCCTTCACATGCACCGAATCGAGAAATTTCAGCCCGCCGAATTTGACGAACGGAATGTTGCGCCGGGTCAGCTCGATCTCCAGCGCGGCGCTGTGATGCGCGGCGCGAAACAGTACCGCCTGCGACTTCAGCTTCATGCCCTGCTCGCGCGCCTCCAGCACCTGTTCGACGATGTAGCGCGCCTGGTCGGCTTCATCCGCGACAGTGACGAGACGCGGGCGTTGCGCCGACGCCTTGTCGGTCCACAGGTTCTTCGTGTAGCGCTCGCTGGCCAGTTCGATCACCGCGTTCGACGCGGCGAGGATCGGCGCGGTCGACCGGTAGTTGCGTTCCAGCGTGACCTGGCGCGCGGGCGGATCGAACTGCGCGGGGAAATCGAGAATGTTGCGCACGGTCGCGCCGCGAAACGAGTAGATGGACTGCGCGTCGTCGCCGACCACGGTCAGGCCGCGTCCGTCCGGTTTCAGTGCGAGCAGGATCGACGCCTGCAGGCGGTTGGTGTCCTGATACTCGTCGACCAGCACGTGATCGAAACGCGCCGACAGGTCCGCCGCAATGGCAGGCTCGGCGGCCATGTGCGACCAGTAGAGCAGCAGATCGTCGTAATCGAGCACGCTCTGCTTCTGCTTCGCGTCGACGTAGGCGGCGAACAGCATGCGCAGATCGGCTTCCCACTCGCGGCACCACGGAAACGCGTTCTCCAGCACATGGCCGAGCGACGCGCCCGTATTCACGACGCGCGAATAGATGGCGAAGCAGGTGCCCTTCGCGGGAAAGCGCCGCTCCTTCGCGGACAGCCCGAGCTCGTGCCGCACCAGGTTCATCAGGTCGGCGGAGTCTTCGCGGTCGTTGATCGTGAAGGACGGCGCGAGCCCGATCAGATCGGCGTACTCACGCAGCAGCCGCGCGCCGACGCTATGGAACGTGCCCGACCACGTGAGCCCTTGTGCGAGCGCGGCCCGGGCGCCGAGCGCCGCGCCGGCGATGCGCGTGACGCGGCGGGTCATCTCGAGCGCCGCGCGGCGCGAAAAGGTCAGGAGCAGAATGCGGCGAGGATCGGCGCCCTTCACCACCAGATTGGCGACGCGGTGCGCGAGCGTGTTGGTCTTGCCGGAACCGGCACCCGCTATCACCAGCAGCGCGCCGGGCGGCGCGCTGGGCGTATCGGCGCCGTATTCGACGGCTTCGCGTTGCGCATCGTTGAGCTTCGCCAGCCAGGCGGCGGTGTCGAAAGGCGGCGGAGATTCGGCGACGGAGGGCACGGTGGATTTGGGCGTTGAACGGATTCAGGATGGCGACGCACACTGTATATCCATACAACCATCGACGACAAGCGACCCTTTTTTCGGCGGTCGTTGCGGTTATGTGCTTACAGGCCGGTGAGCACCTGCGCAGCGGCTTGAAGCGAAGGCGCTGCCGTGTACGACGCTCGCAGTGCACTCGAAAAACAGGTTTCCCGACACGCGCAAAAAAATGACCCGTGCGTGTCATCACGCAACGGGCCATCTTCCAGCAAGTGTGGCCACGCAAGGCGCAGCTCGCGAAGTGCCTAGCACCTCGCTTGCGCGCCTAAGCCTTACTGCTGCTTCTTCGCATCCTTCACATTGGCGTCGGCGCTGGCCTTGTCGGCGTCGGCCTGCGCGTCCGTTTTCGTCTTGTCGGCCCTGGCTTGCGCGACAGCCGCCTTCTTGTCGGCCTTCGACTGTTCCTTGGCAGCCTTCTTGTCCGCGTGCGTGACGGGTGCGGCGGCCGGATCGCTAGCCTGAGCGAACGCTACCGACGACAGACAGCCCGCGAGCAGCGCGGCATACATTCGATTCTTCGTCGACTGGGTGATCTTCATCCGATACCTCCGTAAAACGTGCTGCGAAAGCGCGGCGTGACAGGTAACCTCGAGCCAGCCTCGCGCCAACCTCGGCCGTCCGCCCGCGCTCCACACTTAATGCTTGACGTCGGCGCCGTCCGCCTGGGTGGCGGTCTGGCCTTCCATGTTCATCTTCATTTCATTGCTGGCGGCCTGCTTGTCCGCCTTCTGGTTGATCTTCGCGTCGCGCACCTGCTCCTTGTATTGCGCCTTGGCGGCCTTTTGCTGATCCTTCAGTTCGGTCTTCGACGCCTTCTTCGACGCGCGATATTCCGCGTTCGCCTTCGCGTTGGCGTCACGCTTTTGCACCAGCGGATCGGCGGAGCCCGCCGCCGTCAGACGGGTCGGCGGCGGCGTCACCGGCTGGACGCCCTGCGCGGCGGGCGCGGCCGGTGCGAGATCGGCGCCCTGGGTCTGGATCTGTGCCTGGCCACTGATGCCCGCAGCCGGCTGCGCGGTCTGCGCTACCGCGGCGGTAGCGGCAAAAGCAGTGAGGGCGGTACCGATCAGGAGTGAATGAATCTTGGTCATGGCAAATCCTCTCTAAAGTTGTTGTGACGCGGGCGCGGTGTAGCGCATGTCGACGTCGCGCAAGGCAGGTATGTCCCGCGTGACTCGCCCGGTCTTCTTCCACTGGATCTATCCTGCCAATCCAGCAAGCTTTGCTACATGGCCGCACTTTACGAGTGAAATTCACGATGCACGACCTCTGTTACGGAGGGTTTCACTTTCCGACAATTGCATAACAACTGCTTGCAATTGCTTGCGCGGAGCCTGCCCTCACCGTGAATTTCATCTGGAGCAAGCTTCTGCCTTATGATGCGAACCCTTTGCCTGAAGGTGCAAACGCCATGCCCAACCTCGATTTCACGCTCACCGGCGACTACGTCGAACTGCACAATCTCCTGAAGATAACGGGCCTCGCGGACAGCGGCGGCTCGGCGAAAATGATGGTCGCCGACGGCGCCGTGACCGTCGACGGCCGGGTCGAGACGCGTAAAACCTGCAAAATTCGCGCGGGCCAGGTCGTGCTGCTGGGCGACACGCGGATCGCGGTCCACGAGGCCTGACTGAACGCCTGCCCGCGCCCCGGCCGCAGTCCGGAGATTCGCAGTACCCCGCGCACCAAAAGCGTGCTTCTTTGATCGACATCGCCGATGCAAGGCAATAAGCTGTCAGTTTCGACAGACAAACCCCAGCCGACACGAGTGGCTCACGCCCACACCGCGCATTACTTCGCCGACGCTTGCCGGGCTGCCGCTGACACGCGCCGCCGCTGGCGCGCGAGGCAAGCACCACGCGCGGTTCGCGTACGCCGACACGCTGTCGCCACTTCCGCCGCAAGCGCTTCATGACTCAATCCGGCTTCACCCGGGTGGCCACCCGGCCGCCGACCTTCTCCCGCCACGCAGCCGACACTGCCCGGCTCGCCGCGCCGCTCGCCATCGCGCAGCTGTCGCAGATGGCGATGAGCGTCACCGATACGATCCTGCTCGGCTCGCTCGGCCCCGATGCGCTCGCCGCCGGCGGGCTCGGCGCGAACCTGTTCTTCGTCGTCGTGACGCTGCTGCAAGGCGTGCTGACCTCGGTCAGCGTGAGTGTGTCGCATGCGCGCGGCGCGCAGGACGACACCCGCGTGCCGCATATCTACTGGACCGGTTTCGTGCTGTCGGTGCTGCTGTCGGTGCCGGCGTTCTTCCTGTTGTCGTTCTCGTCGCACATCCTGCTTGCGTTCGGCGAGCCGGGGCTGCTCGCGCACAACGTCGGCGAATATGCGGCGGTGCTGCGTTGGGGCGCGCCCGCGAGCCTGATCGGCGTCGGCCTGATGCGCTCGTTCCTGCCGGCGATCGGCGCGGCGCGGCGGCTCTTGTGGGTGTCGATCGCGAGCGTCGTCGTGAACGCGTTTCTGAACTACGGGCTGATCCACGGCGCCTGGGGATTGCCGCGGCTCGGCTTTCTCGGCTCGGCGGCCGCGACTTCGATCACGGTCTGGCTGACCGCGCTCGTGCTAATGGCGCTGCTGCATCTGCGGCCGCGCTTTCGCCATTTCGTCGTCGCGACGCGGCCGAACGTGCCGCTAATGGGCGAGCTGTTCGGCATCGGCTGGCCGGTGGCGATCACCTACGGCGTCGAGTCGACGCTCTTTCTCGCCACCGGCCTGATGGTCGGTCTGCTCGGCGAGTCGCAACTCGCCGCCCATCAGATCGCGCTGAACGTCGCGTCGGTGGCCTTCATGGTGCCGCTCGCGATCGGCCAGGCGGCCAACGTCAGAGTCGGCTTCTGGGACGGCGCCGGGCAGCCGCTCGCCGCGCGCCATGCGGGCTTCGTCGCGCTGGCGCTCGGCGTCGGCTTCATGATGTTGTCAGGGATCGTGCTGATCGCGGCGCCGCACTGGATCGTCGGTCTCTATCTGCATCTCGACGACCCGGCCAACGCGGCGACGGTCGCACTGGCGAGTTCGCTGCTCGGGGTGGCCGCGATCTTCCAGATCGTCGACGGGATGCAGACGGTCGGTTCCGGCTGTCTGCGCGGTCTGAAGGACACCCGCGTGCCGATGATCGCCGCGGCGTTCGGTTATTGGGTCATCGGCTTTCCGACCGGCTATACGCTGGCGTTTCACTTCGGCCTCGGCGCCCGCGGTTTGTGGTGGGGGCTCGCGGCCGGCCTCGCGAGCGTCGCGGTGCTGATGACGCTGCGCTTTCACAAGCTGAGCTTGCGGCGTGTGCCGGGCGGACAGGTTACGCCGCCTGTCGGGTCGCCCTGACCACCTACCCGAATTGCCCCGCCAACCAGCCGCTGCCGGCCGCCTCGCGGCAAAAGGTAAAATAGCCGGCTCGACGCATCGGCGCGCACCCGCGCCACGCGCCGGGATTGCGCCAGCACGCCCCACAAAGGCCGGCGCCGCCCCAAGGCTCACCCTCGCCCGCCCGGCATGCCGCTTTCTCCCGGCAGACTTCCGAACGCGCGCCGCCGGCGCCCCGACGGCCCGCTCGACCGACCCTCGTTTCTCGCAATAAAACATAACCAAGGACCACCCGTCATGCTTGCCCGCGTCACCCGCTTATTTCCGCTTTGGGCCGTGCTCGTTTCGATCGCCGCATACTTCTCGCCCGCTTCGTTCGCCGGCATCTCGCCGCACGTCACCACGCTGCTCACGATCATCATGCTGGCGATGGGCGTCACGCTGTCGGTCACCGATTTCCAGCGCGTCTTCACGCGCCCCGCGCCGGTGATCGCCGGCATCGTGCTGCACTACCTCGTGATGCCGCTCGCCGCCTGGGTGATCGCCAAGGCGCTGCGCATGCCGCCGGATCTGACCGCCGGCATGGTGCTGGTGGGCAGCGTGGCGAGCGGCACGGCGTCGAACGTGATGATCTATCTGGCGCGCGGCGACGTCGCGCTGTCGGTGACGATCAGCGCGCTGTCGACGCTCGTCGGCGTGTTCGCCACGCCGCTGCTTACGCGTCTGTATGTGGACGCGTCGATCGCCGTCGACGTGCACGGCATGCTGATGAGCATCCTGCAAATCGTCGCGCTGCCGATCGTGGTCGGCCTGATCGTCAATCATCTGTTCCACAAGGCCGTGCGCAAGATCGAGCCGATCCTGCCGCTGATCTCGATGGTCGCGATCCTGCTGATCATCGGCGCGGTGGTAGGCGGCACGCAGAAGAGCATCGCGTCGGTCGGTCTCGTGGTGATGCTGGGCGTGGTGCTGCATAACGGCATCGGCCTGCTCGGCGGCTACTGGGGCGGACGTCTGCTCGGCTTCGACGAAGCCGTCTGCCGCACGCTCGCAATCGAAGTGGGCATGCAGAACTCGGGCCTCGCCGCGACGCTCGGCAAGCTGTATTTCACGCCGATCGCGGCCTTGCCCGGTGCGCTGTTCTCGGTGTGGCACAACCTGTCCGGCTCGCTGCTCGCGGGCCACTGGGCGGGACGCCCGGCGAAAGGCTCGACGCATCCCGATGGCGAGCGTGCGTTGAACGCCGCCGGGCGCAGCTAAAGCGGCCTGGCCCACGCGCCGCCATTGCAGATTTTCAAAGCGATGGCGGCAGCGCTCGACATGAGCGCAGCGAATCGACTGCGGCCATTGCCGGCATGCTCTGCGCGGGCCGGCAATGGCCGTCGCGCAATCCACCTCGCCGTAAAAGTCCGTCAGGACGCCCACACGGCAGCCCCGGAGCCGCCCGCCGCGATTCCCCTTAGAATGCCTTTCTCGACAGCGTGAGCAAGCCATCCGCGCTGCCGTCACGAGAAGCCTGAAAACAAGGGGAAGACAGCGTGCCGGGGCATCACGAACAGAATCAGAGCGCACTGCAACGCAAGCGCGTATTTGCCGCATCGTGGAGAAAGGCCCCTTGGGGGGCAACGAAACGTTTCGTCCTGCTGTGCTGTGCCAGCGCATTCCTGAGCGCCTGCGCGACCAAACCGCCCGCCACCGCGTTCGAGCGTCCGGTCACGCGTGCACTCCCCGCCACCGAAACCACCCCGCTGCGCACCGCGCTCGCCCCGCTCGAAGCGGCGCATCCGGAGCAGTCGGGTTTCCGTGTGCTGTCGAGCGGCACCGACGCATTGCAGATGCGCATCGCGCTCGCCCGCGCGGCGACCAAGACCCTCGATATGCAGTACTACATCGCCAACGAGGACACCACCGGCAAGCTGCTGCTCGGCGCGGCGCTCTACGCGGCCGATCACGGCGTGCGGGTGCGCATGCTGGTCGACGATCTGAACTTCAAGGACATCGACCGCATCATGGCGGGCCTGAATTCGCACGAGAACATCGAGATCCGCGTCTTCAATCCGTTCGGCAGCGCGCAGGAAGGCATAGTCGAACGCGCGGCGAACCTGTTCACGCAGATCGGCCATTTCACGCGCCGCATGCACAACAAGGCGATGATCGCGGACAACCAGCTGGCGATCGTCGGCGGCCGCAATCTCGGTGACGAGTATTTCAGCGCGAGCGAAACGCTGCAGTTCCGCGACCTCGACGTGCTCGCCGCCGGCCCGATTACATCCGACATCTCCGCCAGTTTCGACGACTACTGGAACAGCAGCATCGCGTATCCGCTGCGCGCGCTGAACAAGCAGAAGTTCGACCCGAAGGAGCTCGACCAGACCCGCGACGACTTGCGCCAGCACTGGCGCACCAACGCCGACCCCTACAACGCGAAACCGCTGAACGCGACGCCGCTCGCCTCGCAGATCGCGAGCGAGCAACTCGGCCTGACGTGGGCGCGCGCCGAGTTCAAGGCGGATCGGCCGGAGAAGATCGAGCATCCGTCGCCGGACTACGTCAGCCCGCCGATGCAGCGGCTCGGCGAACTGATGCGCGACGCGCACCAGGACTTCCTGATCATTTCGCCGTACTTCGTTCCGCACGATGCGGGCATCAAGGCGGCCGGCGAGCTGACGCAGCGCGGCGTGCGCATCGCCGTGCTGACCAACTCGCTCGCCGCGACCGACGCGGTCGCGGTGCAGGCGGGCTACAGCCCGTACCGCGTGCCGCTGCTGCGGCAAGGCGTCGAGTTGTACGAATTCAAGCCGCGCCAGGACACGCCGCGCGCGGGCATCGCCGGTTCGCGTTCGCGCGCGAGCCTGCACGCGAAGACCTATGTGATCGACCACAAGATTCTGGTGATCGGCTCGATGAATCTCGATCCCCGCTCGGCCAATCTGAACACTGAACTGGCGCTGGTGATCCACAGTCCGCCGCTCGCGGCCCAGGTCGCGCAGATCTTCGAGCACGCCACCTCGCCCGAGCAGAGCTATCGCGTCACGCTCGCCGACGACGCCCAGCTCGCCTATCTGCGCTCGATCGGCGCGCCGCTCTCGCCGCTCGTGTGGACCGACGTCGACGACGGCATGCGCCGCACCTACATTTTCGACCCGCAGGCAGGGTTATACCGGAACGCACTAACAGGTCTATTCTCCCTATTGCCCGTCAACGCAGAACTTTGAAAAGCGGAGTCAAACATGACTGAAGACGTACGAATGGAGCGCGACACGTTCGGCGAGATCGCCGTGCCGAACGCCCGTCTGTGGGGCGCGCAAACCCAGCGCTCGCTGCAGAATTTCCGTATTTCGACCGAGAAGCAGTCGCCCGAGCTGATCACCGCGCTGGCCGTCATCAAGCGCGCCGCCGCCGAGGTGAACCACGGCCTCGGCGTGCTCGACGAAAGCAAGGCCAAGGCGATCATGCAGGCGGCCGACGAGATCATCGACGGCAAGCATCCCGAAGAATTTCCGCTCGCAGTCTGGCAGACCGGCTCCGGCACGCAGACCAACATGAACCTCAACGAGGTGATTGCGAACCGCGCGAGCGAGCTGCTCGGCGGCGAGCGCGGGGAAGCGCGCAAGGTACACCCGAACGACGACGTGAATCGCGGCCAGTCGTCCAACGACGTGTTCCCGACCGCGATGCACGTGGCCGCCGCGTATGCGATCGTCAAGCATCTGCTGCCGGCGCTGAAGACGCTGCGTGACACGCTCGACGGCAAGGCGAAGGCTTTCGCCGACATCGTCAAGATCGGCCGCACGCACTTGCAGGACGCCACGCCGCTCACGCTCGGCCAGGAGTTTTCGGGCTACGTCGCGCAGCTCGATCATGGCATCCGTCACGTGGAAGCGACGCTGCCGCATCTGTACGAACTCGCTCAGGGCGGCACGGCGGTCGGCACGGGCCTGAACGCGCATCCGCAGTTCGCGGACAAGGTCGCGGCGGCGATCGGCAAGCTGACCGGCCTGCCCTTCGTGTCGGCGCCGAACAAATTCGAAGTGATGGCCGCAGCCGATGCGCTGGTGTTCGCGCACGGCGCGTTGAAAACCGTCGCGGCGAGCCTGAACAAGATCGCCAACGACATCCGCTGGCTCGCGAGCGGCCCGCGCTGCGGCCTGGGCGAACTGTCGATTCCGGAAAACGAACCAGGCAGCTCGATCATGCCGGGCAAGGTCAACCCGACCCAGTCCGAAGCGCTGACGATGCTGTGCTCGCAGGTGTTCGGCAACGATGTGGCGGTGAATATCGGCGGTGCGAGCGGCAACTTCGAACTGAACGTGTTCCGGCCGATGATCGCGCACAACGTGCTGCAATCGGTGCGCCTGCTCGCCGACGGTGCGCACAGTTTCAACGACAACTGCGCGGTGGGCATCGAGCCGAATCGCGAGCGCATCGATACTTTGCTGAACGAATCGTTGATGCTGGTGACGGCGCTCAATCCGCACATCGGCTACGACAAGGCCGCGCAGATCGCGAAGAAGGCGCACAAGGAAGGCACCACGCTGAAGGCGTCGGCGCTCGCGCTCGGCTTTGTCACCGAGCAACAGTTCGACGAATGGGTGCGGCCGAAGGATATGGTCGGGCATTCGGCGGGGTGAAACGCGCGGGATTGCGCTTGCGGCGTGATGAGCCGGCCGCTCGCGCGGCGGGCTTGCGGGTCGAAGAAACCCGCGCGTTGAATTGTGGGCCGCGCGAACGCTCCTGTTCGGGCGGTCCGTGAAGGTTGACGGCGGACCCTCGCGGCCTATGTCGATCCCTGCCGCCGTTGAATCGCGTGCCGCGCAACCTCCTCCTGTTTCAAGCGGCCCATGAAGGTCCGTGGCGGCCGCTTACGGCCTGCGCAGGCCTTGCGGCCCGCGAACAGCGCCCTCGCGGGCGTCGCTCAGACTTTCCCCTGCGCCACTTCTTCCGGCTTCAGCTCGACGATCGCATCGAGCGCTTCCTTCACGTCCATCGCGTATTTGGCGAGACGCTTCTGTTCATCGGTCTGCGGCACGAAAGCCGGCACCGGCACCGGATGGCCGTTCTCGTTGACAGCGACCATCACGACGAGGCAATCGGTGGTTTGCAGCAGCTCGCCGCCCTTCGGGTCGCCCGCTTGCACCGAGACGTGAATGTGCATGCTGGTGCGTCCCGTCGCCACGACCCGGGCGCGCAATTCGACCAGATTGCCGACCAGGATCGGCCGGCGAAAGCGGATATTGCCCACGCTGACCGTCACGCAATAGCGTCCCGACCACACCGCCGAGCACGCGTACGCGGTCTCGTCGATCCACTTCATCAGCGCGCCGCCGTGCACCTTGCCGCCGAAATTGACCGAGCTCGGCTCGGCGAGAAAGCGGAAAGTGGTTTCCGAACGGTCCAGCGGCGCTACGGGTGGGGTGCTCATCTTGACTCCGGTCAATCGGATGCATTGAAAGGAGGCGATTATACGAGCGCAATATTGACCGCGTGACGGGTTCGGCCGGTGGCGACGCGGAATTTTCGTCCGCAAGACCTGCGGACTTTCGGCGAGCTTGTGGATCACGGGGCTCGGCGCCGCGCGTGGCCGCAGCGGGTTGATCAGGCGCTCAAGGGACGCCTTATTTGCGGAAGGTGATTCCTTCGTCGATCGTGCCGTACATGTTGATGCTGCCGGTGCCCGCCCCCGACCCCGACCCCGATGCGCCGCCGCCCTGCGCGCAGGCAGCGAACAGCAGTACCACCGCCGCGACGGCAAGAAGAGTTTTCATCACAACGTATTCCTGCAAAGACAGGCTTCGATTCTAGCCTGGCGGGCCGGCGCGGCGCCGAAACGCCGGCCCGTCAGCTGCGAGTACGAGCGCGCACCGGGTTTTCGTAGCTGCCGCACTCGATCGTTCACGCTACGCTGAAACATCGAATCCCGCAGCCCGCTACAGTGGACTGCATGGCGCCTCGCGCGCCGCCCCTGGAGACACCCGATGCCCGCCCCGCTCACCGACGACCAGAACCATTTCCCAGGCTTGAGCCGCATTGGCGCGCTGCTCGCCGATCCCGGCCGCGCCGCGATGCTGTGGGCGCTGATGGACGGCAGCGCCCGCCCCGCCGGCGAACTGACGATGATCGCCGGGCTCTCGCCGTCGGCGGCCAGCGCCCATCTCGCGCGCCTCGTCGACGGCGGTCTGCTCGCGCTCGAAGTGCGCGGCCGGCATCGCTATTTCCGGATCGCGTCGCCCGACATTGCCGCATCGATCGAAGCGCTCGCCAACGTCGCGCAGGTCAGCGCGCCCCAGCGGGCCGTGCCGCGCCCGGTGCGCACCGTGCCGCTCGACATGCGTTACGCCCGCACCTGCTACGACCACATGGCGGGCGAGTTGTCGGTGCAGGTGTTTGAGCGGCTCGTCGGGCGCGGTCTGCTGACGCTGCACGGCACCACGCTCGAAGCGACCGCCGAGGGCGCCGCCCGCTTCGCCGAATGGGGCATCGACATGTCGGTGCAGAAAAGCCGCCGGCGCCGCTTTGCCTGCACCTGCCCCGACTGGAGCGAGCGGCGTCCGCATCTGGGCGGCGCGCTCGGCGCGGCGTTGCTCGACTCGTGGTCGGCGCACGGTTGGGTCGAACGGACCGAGCGACCGAGAATCCTGCGCATCACGCCGGCGGGGCATCGTCATTTCGATGCGTTTCTCGCGGCGTGAGTGGATCGCAAGCGCCTGATTTGCGCGACGATAGTCCGCCAATGCGCCGACGAATCGCGGCGCCCAACCCGCGTCGGAACACGCGGCGAGACCTTTTGTTACACGCCCGCGAGGTCGCCTTACAAAAGTGGGGGCCTTGAAACAAACGCCACGGGTAGAGTGACTTACGGACACTTACGGACCGAGCCGTTTGCCGTGTCCGCAGGAGATAAGTCATGAGAACCGCCACCGCCCGCTGCCGCTCGCGGCGCCGCATTCCGGGTTACACGCTGATCGCGGCCGCCGTTTTCCTGTTCGCCTCGCAAGCCTCGTGGGCGCAGGACGTCCAGCCTGCGCCGCAGGACACCGCCGCCACCCAGGACGCCGATCCGCCCGGGCGCATCGCCCGCCTGAACTACACCGCCGGCGCCGTGACCACGGAGCCCGCCGGCGCCACCGACTGGTCGTACGCGCAGATCAACCGTCCGCTCACCACCGGCGACCAGCTCTGGAACGATCAGAACGCGCGCTCCGAGCTGCACATCGGCTCGACCGCGGTGCGCCTCGGGCAGTCCACCAGCCTCGACGTACTCAATCTCGACGACAACAGCGCGCAACTGAAAGTCGCCCAGGGCACCTTGTCGACCCGCGTGCGAGAACTGCTGCCGGGTTCGTCGTATGAGATCGACACGCCGAACCTTGCGCTCGGCGTGAACGGCCCCGGCGACTACCGCGTCGACGTCGCGCCCGACGGCAGCAGCACCACCGTCACCGTGCGCAGCGGCAGCGCGACCGTCTACGGCGACGGCGGCCAGGTGCCGGTCACAGCCGGCCGGCAGGTCCGCTTCACCGGTACCCAGCTGCAACAGCTCGCCGACGACCAGGTGCCCGGCCTCGACAGCCTCGACCAGTGGGCCGTAAGCCGCGATGCCGCCGAAGACCGCTCGGTGTCGGCGCGCTACGTATCGCGCGATATCCCCGGCTATCAGGATCTCGACGCCAACGGCACCTGGCGCGACAGCCCGCAATACGGCGAAGTGTGGGTGCCGCGCGCCACGCCCGCCGGCTGGGCGCCCTACCACGACGGCCACTGGATCTGGCAGGCACCGTGGGGCTGGACGTGGGTCGACGACCAGCCGTGGGGCTTCGCGCCGTATCACTACGGCCGCTGGGCCCAGGTCGACGATACGTGGGCATGGGTGCCGGGACCGGTCGAGCCCGACGGGCAGCCTGCCTACGCGCCGGCGCTGGTGGCGTTCGTCGGCGACGACGAGGGTGCGGGCACGGGCGGCGTGGCCGACTGGGGCGTGAATCTGGCGATCGGCGGGGTCGTGGCAGCTGGCGTCGCGTGGTTTCCACTCGGCCCCGGCGAGCCGTGGCATCCGCATTGGCGCGGCCACGATCACTGGAGCCCCGGGTACTACGACCGCATCAACCGCACGACGATCGTCAACAACTACAACCGCCATGTGGACATCCACAACACGTACGTCAACTATCGCGCGCGCGGCGGCCTGACTGCGGTGCCGGCGACGGCGTTCGTGCACGGCCAGCCGGTCGGACGCTTCGCCCAAAAGGTCGACCCGCGCGAATGGCGCCATCCGCGGATCAACGCCGGCGGCCCGGGAATCGCACCGGTACGGGAGAGCTTCGGGCCGGGTCAGCGCAATGCGAATTACCGGCCGCCGGCGGGCGTGGCGGCGCGGCCGGTGGTCGCGACGCGCAGTCCCGCGCTGCCCGCCGCTTATCGCGACAGCCTCGCGCAGCGTTTCGCGCAAGGCGGCGGGCGGGTGCCGGGCGGCGGCCCGCCTGTCGTCAGGACTTCGGTGCCGGCGCAGATGGCCACCGGTACGGGCGCGATGCCGGTGCGCAACGTGCGGGTCGTGCAGTCGCATATCGCGGGGCGCACGCCTGGTGCGGCGCAGGGCGCGCCGGTGCCTCACGCGCCTGCCGGTGTTCAGCAGGTTGGACAGCGGCCGGGCGGAGGTTCCGGTGCTGCCGCCGGCCTCCCGCATGGGGCTGAGCCGCAGGCGCGTCCGGGGATGCTGCCACAGGTAGCCGACAACCGGCCTCCGCAGCAGGCGGGCGAAACGGGCCGCGGCTCGGCGGGCGTGCCGCGGCCGCCGCAAGCAGGCGGCGGTAGTCCGGGAGGTTATCCGCAGCAGCGCGGCGGCATGCCGGATCAGCCAGCGCGGCAGCCGGGCGTGAACGCGGGGCACGAGCCAATATGGACACAGCCGCATACGCCAATGGCGCAGCAGCGCGGTGGTCCGCAAGGACATCCCGGACAGCCGTCGGGTGTCGGGCAGCAGCAGCCCGGCGTGCAGGGCAATGCGAGGATGCAACCGCATGGCGTGCCGCGTTCTGGGGAGAATTCGGCGATGCAGCTCCAGGGGCGTCAGCAGGGAGTTCAGCCTTCGCCGCAGACGCAGACCCAGGGTCAACCGCAGGTGCCGCGGCCCACGGAGGTCCAGGCGCAGCAGGGGCGTCAGGACTATCGTCCTGGGCAGCTGTCGCAGGCGGGGGCGCAATCTCGGCTGCCGCAGATGCAGGCGTCGCGTTCCGAATCACCGCCGCAGCAGATGCAGCCGTTCCGGGCCGAACCGCCGCGTCCACAACAAGTGCAGCAGGCGACTCCTGAGCCACGGTCGCAGCAGGTGCAGCAGGCACGTCCCGAGCCGCGGCCGCCGCAGATTCAGCAGCCACGCTCTGAACCACGGCCGCAGCAGATTCAACAGCCACGTCCCGAACCACGTCCGCAGCAGATTCAACAGCCACGTCCCGAACCACGGCCACAGCAGGTTCAACAGCCGCGTCCCGAACCACGTCCGCAGCAGGTTCAACAGCCGCGTCCCGAACCACGTCCGCAGCAGGTTCAACAGCCGCGTCCTGAACCGCGTCCGGCGCAGGTGCAGC
Organism: Paraburkholderia strydomiana; assembly: GCF_046030495.1. GTDB lineage: Bacteria > Pseudomonadota > Gammaproteobacteria > Burkholderiales > Burkholderiaceae > Paraburkholderia > Paraburkholderia strydomiana_A. The sequence continues at coordinate 23,977 of NZ_JAQQCJ010000012.1, read as the reverse complement.
AGCCGCGTCCACAGCCGCAGCAGCAACACGCCGACCAGCATCCGGGCGGCGGCAATCGCGACGAGCATCACAAAGGCTGAGCGCGGCCACGCCCTGCTACTCCTTCGACGCCTAAAGCCGCGGCCTCCGGCATAAGCGCAAGCGCAAAAAATCAACCCCCGCGATTCACATCGCGGGGGTTTGCCTACTGCCCTGCCGAAACAACCGCCGACTCGCTCAAACAGCCATCGGCGCCGTCAACGGTTCATGATGCCGGTAACCCACCAGCGAGAAATCCGCCGGTTCGATCTTCTCCAGCCATTCCGGCTCGTACACGCCGGTTTTCGCGTATTCAGGCACACGGTCCGAGATTGCGAATGCCGGGCTCTCGTAAGGCTCGCGCGTGAGCTGCTGCTTCAGCATATCGAGCTGGTTCTCGTAGATATGCGCATCGCCGATGAAATACGTAAACCAGCGCGGCGTATAACCCGTCAGGCGTCCGACCAGATGCAGCAACGCCGCGCCCTCGGTCAGGTTGAACGGCGTACCGAGTCCGACGTCGTTGCTGCGGATATAGAGGCACAGCGAGATTTCGCGGCGCGCGACGTTCGGTAGGAACTGGTACAGCAGATGGCAGGCCGGCAGCGCGATCTGATCCAGCACCGCCGGGTTCCACGCGTGAAACAGAATGCGGCGGTCGGAGGGGTTCTGCATGATCGTGTCCAGGCACTGGCGCAACTGGTCGATCGCCTTGTAAAGCAGCACCTTCGGCGCGCCGTTTTCCTCGAATTCGGTCACCACCTGGAAGCCGCGTGCGCTCGCATCGGCAAGCTGCGCGCTCGCGCCGGCGTCCAGCACCTTGTACGCCGGCCACTGCCGCCACTGCACGCCGTACACGTCGCCGAGATCGTCCGGACCTTCGCGATACGGGTTGGCAAGCCATTGCGGATTCTGGTTGGCGTTCGCATCCCACACCTTGCACCCGAGATCACGAAAATCCGCGGCGCTGCGCGATGCGCGCAGAAACCCGATCAATTCACCCACCGCCGACTTGAACGCCAGCTTTTTCGTCGTGACGGCAGGGAAGCCCTGCTGGAGATCGAAGCGCAGCATCGCGCCCGGCATGCTGATGGTGCGGATGCCGGTGCGGTTCTCCTGCCACGTGCCGGTGTCGAGAATCGTGCGGACGAGATCCAGGTATTGTTTCATGCGGGTTCCTTCGACGAGACGCAGTCACGGTCAACGCGCGCCTCGGGATTGAGCGGAAAACCCGATTTTAACAAGCACAGCCCACCGACGCCCGGTCGCGGCGTCATCGAAGTGAAAATAGTGGGGAGTGACGAGCGCCGCGAACCGACGACCCGAGGGCTGTTAGCGGTCCGCCCGCCAGCGGGCTTTGCTCTGCAACGGGCAAGCCTTAGGGAGCGCGCAGTTCGAGGGCGGTTGGAAGGACAACACCGTCGAAACCGGCCAGGCCTGGGCGAAGCCCGTCAGAGCCCGTCGCCAGCCGGCCGGCAAAGGCCAAAGGGCAAAGGGCAAAGGACGTCAAGAAAACCGCACGCCTCAAACAAGTACCGCTAAAGATGCGGCACCGACGCCGGCAAATCCCCATGCGGCGAGGACATAGGCTCGCCTTCCATATGACGCATCCCATGCGAGCACAGCAGCCGGTACAACGTGACGCGCGAAATGCCGAGTTCCTGCGCGGCGTCGCCCAGACGGCCGCGATGACGCAGCAGCGCCAACTCGATCGCCTGGCGCTCCGCCGCCTCGCGCGCCTGAGCGAGCGACACCGGCACGATTTCGACGTACTCCGCCAGTTCGAGGTCGCGCGCCGTGATCGCCCGACCCTCCGACATCACAATGGCCCGCCGCACCCGGTTGATCAGCTCGCGCACATTGCCGGGCCAGCCATAGTTATGCAGCGCCGCGATCGCGTCCGGCGCGAAACCGCGCAAACGGCGGCTCGCATCCTTCTTGAACCGTTCCAGCATGTGGCGCGCAAGGAGTTCGATATCCTTGCCGCGCGCACGCAGCGGCGGCTCGTCGATCTGCAGCACACATAGCCGGTGATACAGGTCGGAACGGAAACGCCCTTCGATCATCGCGGCGGTCATGTCGACGTGCGTCGCCGAAATGATGCGCACGTCCACGTCGATCGCGCCGTGGCCGCCGAGCCGCTCGACCTTGCGCTCCTGCAGGAAACGCAGCAGGCTCGCCTGGCTTTCGAGCGGCAGGTCGCCGATTTCGTCGAGAAAGAGCGTGCCGCCGTTGGCCGCCTCCACCCGCCCGATCTTGCGCTGATTGGCGCCGGTAAACGCGCCGCGTTCATAGCCGAATAACTCCGATTGCAGCAGATGCGGCGGGATCGCGCCGCAGTTGATCGGCACGAAAGGCGCATTGCGCCGCGCCGAGCGTTCGTGGATCGCGACCGCCGTCAGCTCCTTGCCGGTACCGGATTCGCCCGAGATGAACACCGGCGCGTCGGTCATCGCCACTTTGCGGATCGAGCGGAACAACGCGAGCATCGCATCGCACGAGCCGACCATTTCGCCTTCGGCGCCTTGCGAGCCGTCGTTCGACGCCGGTTCGCCCAGCGAGATCATGCCGTAAGCGTGCCCGACCGAATCGACGATCCGGTCGCCTGCATAGGGCACGGTCACATAGTCGAAACAATAATCGCGCACGAGCCGGCGCAATGCGGCGTCCTGTAATTGACCGGGCGTGGTGGCTGCCACCCAGCCGACGTTCGGCATGGTCAGGCAAGATTCGAAAGCGGCGATTTCGTGCGGCTGGAAATCGCTCGAGAGATCGAGCAGGCCGCCCGCCGCCATTCCGGCGCGAACCGCCCGGCGCACATCGCGCGCCGATCCGACGACTTCGACATGCCAGCCGCGCTGATGAAACCTGGTATGCAGTTCCGCGCTCGGGTCGCGTGAAACATAAATCAGTTGCCGCGTTGCGGATTCCATTATTCAGATCCTCTCGTCAACGAACGTTAAGGATGACGCACGCACCTGAACCGCGATTCAGACACGCTGACTCGTTCGGGATTCGCGAATAGCAAAACCCGAACGGCCATTCCATTCCGTGCGGACAGCTGATCCCCAAGAAAGCGGCGTGTGTGTTTGAGACGGCCTGTTATCGGCCTTTTTTAAATCTGAAGCTGTTTTCGAGAGCTTACTATACGCGCGCCGCTTGGAAAACAATTATGCGAATTTAATCCGGGACCTTTTACCAGCAAGGTCTGGCGGTCGATAACCAGTTATTCAGCCGACGAATAAAACAAAGTGGAAGCGCTTTCCTGACGTCCACGCGAAGGTAATTCGTATCGTCTGGATTAACGAATTATAGGTATTTTGTGCCGACCGTTTCAGCGTTGAAACGTTTTTGTCCGATTTCACGAAAGTTATTCCGAGGTTCGCAGCCCGCATGCCGTTGTATCAGGCGATTGCGAGCGATGGCACACGTTTCGCTAAATGCTATGCACCAAGGAGATACATCATGCGAATCGCTTTGCGCATCGATCCAATCAGATTTGCGCGGTGCGCCGCCCTGTGCGCGGCGATCGCTCTGATCGCCTTGCCCGCCGGCGTCCACGCTGAGACTGCGCAGGCGCAATTCGCCGATGCCGCCCACACCCCGCTCGCCGGCACGGAACGCAGCGCGACGCCGTCGACGGATTGGGCGACCGGCACAGCCACCGAATCCGGTCCGCTCGCCGCCAACGCGCCCGACACCGAATCCGTGAGCGCTATTTCGCTCGACGACCAGATGCTGTCGCGGCAACGCGGCGGCGCGGCCGGCATGGTGATGGTGGCGGCGACGCCGCAGTTGCTGCGCGGCAACAGCGGCGGCCGGGTGACGCTGTGGGACGAGATCGCGCCGCCGTTGCCGCTACCGATTCCGGTCGACGCCGCGCCGCAAGGCGCCGTTCATCGCGATCAATTGCGGCGCGATTCCGCATCATCTGCTGCAATCCGAAGTGTTCGGCTATGAGCGCGGCGCGTTCACGGGCGCTAATCGGCGCAAGATCGGCCGGGTCGAAGCGGCCGACGGCGGCACGCTGCTGCTCGACGAAATCGGCGATCTGCCGATCGAGAGCCAGGCGAGCCTGCTACGCTTTTTGCAGGAAGGCAAGATCGAGCGGCTCGGCGCACGCGAATCGATTCCGGTCGATGTGCGGATCATCTCCGCCACTCACGTCGACCTGGAAAGCGCGATGCGCGACGGGCGCTTTCGCGCCGACCTGTTTCACCGGCTGTGCGCGCTGCGCGTGGACGAGCCGCCGCTGCGGGGCGCGCGGCAAGGACATCGAAATTCTCGCGTCGCACATCCTGCACAAGTTCAAGACCGACAGCACGCCCAAGATCCGCGGCTTTACACCGTCCGCGATCGAGGCGCTCTACAACTACCACTGGCCCGGCAATGTGCGCGAGCTGATCAACCGCGTGCGCCGTGCGATCGTGATGGCGGAGAACAAGCTGATTTCCGCCGACGACCTCGCCCATTTCAGCGAGCAGCAGACCGTGACGCTGTCGCAGGCACGCGAGGCCGCCGAAAAGCGCGCGATCGAGGCGGCGTTGCTGCGCCATCGGCATCGGCTGAACGAGGGGCGGCGGATCTGAATATTTCGCGTGTCACGCTGTACCGGCTGATGGGTCAGCACGGCTTGCGCGAACTGAGCGGCGCCGAAGACAAGGCGGTCTTCGCCGCCGATGAGACGGCGCGACAATGACGCAGCCAGCCGGCGCGGGCGCGGGTGGCAAGAGCTGCGTGCGCGCGGGCGCGGGGGAACCGCCGGGCGGAGCGCGCCTGCGCGTCAGGTAGAATCGGTCCGGTTACGTTCCCCTTTCCACTCGATGACGACGCTCACCCTGATCGTCGCTCGCGCCAACAACGGCGTGATCGGCCGCGACAACCAGTTGCCCTGGCGACTGCCCGAAGACCTCGCGTTCTTCAAACGCACCACGATGGGCGCGCCCATCATCATGGGCCGCAAGACGCATGAATCGATCGGCCGGCCGCTGCCGGGACGCCGCAACATCGTCGTGACGCGCGATGCGACGCGCCGTTTTCAGGGCTGCGACGCCGCCACCACGCTCGAGGACGCGTTGCGCCTCGCCGCTCAGGATCAGGCGCCGGAAGCGTTTCTGATCGGCGGCGCGCAGTTGTACACGGAGGGATTGCGGCAGGCGGACAAGTTGATCATCACCGAGATTTCGGCGGACTTCGAAGGCGACGCCACGTTTCCCAAGCTCGACGACAACGAGTGGGAAGAAGTCGCGCACGAGACGCATCGCGCGGATGCGCCGAACGACTTCGACTATGCCTTCGTCACGTATAAACGCAAGCACGCCTGAGATCGTCCTGCTGCGAATCTGAAGCGTCGGGCGCCTTTGCACCAGACGTGACGAGGCGGCCCCCTAAAAAAAACGCCACGCAAAGCCTTGCGTGGCGTTTTTTTATCGCGGTGGCGGCCGCAACATGGCCAACCCCGCTGACCGCTTACTGCCCGGCGATCGTCATCCGTTCGATCAGCACCGAGCCGGTCTGCTTGGTGCCGCGCGTGATCGTATCCGCACCGATCGCGACGATATGGCGGAACATCTCCTGCAGCGTGCTCGCCACGGTGATCTCCTCGACCGGATACTGGATCTTGCCGTTCTCGACCCAGAAGCCCGACGCGCCGCGCGAGTAATCGCCCGTTACGTAGTTCACGCCCTGCCCCATCAGTTCGGTCAACAACAGGCCCGTGCCGAGCTTCTTCAGCATCGCTTCGAAATCGTCCTCGGCACGCGTGTTCGAGCTGCGCAACGACAGGTTGTGCGAGCCGCCCGCGTTGCCGGTGGTCTTCATGCCGAGCTTGCGCGCCGAATAGGTGGAGAGGAAATAGCCTTCCACCACGCCATCCTTCACGACCGAACGCTGCTGGGTACGCACGCCTTCTTCGTCGAACGGCGCGCTGCCCATGGCGCGCACCACGTGCGGATCTTCGACGACCTGCACGTGCGGCGCGAACACCGGCTTGCCGAGGCTGTCCACGAGAAACGAAGTCTTGCGATACAGCGCGCCGCCGCTCGTGGCCTGCACGAAGGCGCCGAGCAGGCCTGCCGCGAGCGGCGCCTCGAACAGCACCGGCACCTTGCGCGTATCGAGGCCGCGTGCGCCGATGCGCGAGAGCGCGCGTTGCGCCGCATAGCGGCCCACCGCTTCCGGGTCGGCCAGGTCGTCGGCGCTGCGCGTCGACGTGTACCAGTCGTCGCGCTGCATGTTGCGGCCGCTGCCGGCAATCGGCGCGCACGCGACGTAGTGGCGCGAGTACGGATAGCCCGCGAGGAAACCGCGCGAGGTGGCCAGAACGAACTGCGAGTGCTGCGCCGACACGCTCGCGCCTTCCGAATTCTTGATCTGCGGATCGGTCGCGAACGCGGCGTCTTCCGAGCGGCGGGCGATTTCGACCGCTTCGTCGGCGGAGAGATTCCACGGGTGATAGAGATCGAGATCGCGCGGCGCGGTTTCGAGCAGTTCAGCTTCGGCGAGCCCGGCGCAGTCGTCTTCCGCTGTGAAGCGCGCGATGTTGTACGCCGCCGCGACCGTGTCCTTCAGCGCTTGCGACGAAAAGTCAGAGGTGCTCGCGTTGCCGCGCTTGTTGCCGATGAACACCGTCACGCCGACCATCTTATCGCGGTTGTGCTCGATCGTCTCGACTTCGCCGCGCCGCACGGACACGGACAGGCCGTCGCCCTCGGAGATCTCGGTTGCCGCGTCGGTGCCGCCGAGCGACTTCGCGTGACGAAGGATGTCCGAGGCGATTTCCTTCAGTTCATCCTGGGTATGCGGAAAAAAGCGCTGCTTGACGTCCATGTCTGCTGCCATTGTCGTTGCCGTCCTGTTCGGGGCCGAGCGGCCCAAGGTGTTCGCACATGCCACGCCCATGCTCGTGCAGATGCGCGGTGGCGTGCGTGATGGTTGACGCATCCCGCGATCATAGCAAGGTACGCGCCGCCGTACCTGGCATTCGCGGGGGCTCGTATTCATCTGCTTGCGCGGCGACTGGTTCGCGGGTTGGAACGCATGCTGACCAAGGGCGAGTGAGGGGGCGGCCAAGGGATTTGCGCAGGTCGGTCGTGACTTGCCTGCCACCTGCTTCGGGCTGCGGCTTCGCCTGCCGCGAGGGCGTATCCACAGCCCCGGCGCGGGTTCGGCGGGCGCGGCACGCTACAATATCGGTATGACACGCAAAACCCGCATTCAACCCATCGAATCCGCTGCGCCGGAAGTCGACGAGAACGGTTACGACCGTCCCAGCAAGTCCCAGCTCAAGCGCGAGATGCACGAGCTGCAGGAACTGGGCTCGGCGCTGATCGCGCTGCCCAAAGACGCGCTTAAACGCATGCCGATGCCCGAAAAGCTCGACGACGCCGTGCGCGAAGCACGCCGCATCACCGACCACGAAGGCAAGCGCCGCCAGGTGCAATACGTCGGCCGCGTGATGCGCTCGCTGCTCGACGAGGAAACCGCCGCGCTGCGCACCGCGCTCGACACCTACAACGGCGTCAACAAGGCGGAAACCGCCAAGCTCCACTGGATCGAGCGCACGCGCGAGAAACTGCTCGCCGACGACGCCGCGCTGACCGAGTTCATCCGCCAGCACCCGAACGCCGATCCGCAGCAGGGCCGCACGCTGATCCGCAACGCCCGCAAGGAAGCGCAGCAAAGCAAGCCGCCGCGCTATTTCCGCGAGCTGTTCCAGTGGATCAAGAACGCGGACGGTCCGTCCGCGCAAAGCGATTCCGATGCCGACGACGCCCCGGAAGACGACGATGACGACCGCGACGAATAAACCCGCGCGCCGGCACCCCGACGAAATCGTGATCGGCCTCGTGTCGATCAGCGACCGCGCGTCGACCGGTGTCTACGAGGACAAAGGCATTCCGGCGTTGCAGGAATGGCTCGGCACGGCCCTGAGCTCGCCGTGGCAAGTCGTCACCCGTCTGATCCAGGATGACGCGCCCACCATCTCCGCCACGCTCATCGAACTGGTCGACGAAGTGGGCTGCGACCTGGTGCTGACCACCGGCGGCACCGGCCCGTCGCGGCGCGACGTAACGCCAGAGGCGACGCTCGCGGTCGCGACGAAGGACATGCGGGGTTTCGGCGAGCAGATGCGGCAGATCAGCCTGAATTTCGTGCCGACCGCGATCCTGTCGCGCCAGGTGGCGGTGATCCGCGAAACGGCGGAGCATGCGGCGCTGATCATCAACCTGCCGGGTCAGCCGAAGTCGATCAAGGAAACGCTGGAAGGTTTGCGCGATGCGGACGCGGGCGGAACCCGCGGTGCGGTGAAGGTGCCGGGCATTTTCGCGGCGGTGCCGTATTGCATCGACCTGATCGGCGGGCCGTATGTGGAAACCAACGCCGACGTGGTGAAGGCGTTCCGGCCGAAGAACGCGGTGCGCGCGCCCCGGCCGGCTTGACGCTAAAGACGCGAGCGTCGAGCGCTCATTCCGCGGCGGTGGTCGCGTCCGGCGCCGACGGGATCAGGAAGTGCTCGCGGTAGTACTTCAGTTCGTCGATCGACTCGTGGATGTCGGCCAGTGCCGTGTGCATCGCGCGCTTCTGGAAACCCTTGTAGATGGCGGGCTGCCAGCGGCGGCACAGTTCCTTCAGCGTGCTGACGTCGAGATTGCGGTAATGGAAGAAGCGCTCCAGGTCCGGCATCCAGCGCGCCATGAAGCGGCGGTCCTGGCAGATCGAGTTGCCGCACATCGGCGATTTGCCGGGCGGCACGTACTGCGCGAGGAATTCGCGAATCTGTTCGGTGGCGTCGGCTTCGCTGACCGTGGAAGCCTTCACGCGGTCGATCAGGCCCGAACGGCCATGCGTGTTCTGATTCCACTGATCCATTTTGGCGAGCGTCTCGTCGCTCTGGTGAATCGCCAGCGCCGGACCTTCGACCATCCTGTCGAGTGTCGAATTCGTCACCACCACCGCGATTTCGATGATGCGGTCGGAGTCGGGCTCGAGCCCGGTCATTTCCATGTCCAGCCAGACGAGATTCATGTCGCTGCGTACGAGCGGCGGCTGTTCGGTGGATGCGAGGATGTCAGTCATTGAGAGCAACCCTGATGGCCCGGCCGGCGGCTTCGTGGAAAGCCTGCCTGCCGCGGCGATGGTTCGTTTGAGATTGGTATGAGCGTTGGCTCGAGCCGGTCTGAAGCGGTTGGAATCGGTTCAAGGCCGGTTTAAGCGTATCTCCCGCCAGGAGGCGGGAACAAACATATAATTCTCGCATAGATACCACGGAATCCCCGGATGCCTACCCTGTACTTCACCGTTCTGTTCGTCATCGCCGTCGTGGCGATGGTCGGCACCAAACTATGGCTCGCGTCGCGGCAGATCCGCTTCGTCGCCGGCCATCGCGAGCAGGTGCCCAGCCAGTTCGCCGGCACCATCCAGTTGAGCGCGCACCAGCGCGCCGCCGACTACACCGTCGAGCGCACCCGCCTCACCATGATCGAAGTCGTCGTCAGCGCGGCCGTGCTGATCGGCCTCACGCTGCTGGGCGGCGTGCAGGCGCTCGATCTGGCGATCTCCGACTGGCTCGGGCGTGGCTACCTCGGCCAGATCGCTCTCGTCGCCGTCGTGATCGCGATCACCAGCGTGGTCGACCTGCCGTTCGATTACTACCGGCAATTCGTGATCGAACAACGCTTCGGTTTCAACCGGATGAGCAAGCGCATTTTCTTCCTCGACCGCATCAAGGGCACGCTGCTCGGCGCGGCGTTCGGTCTGCCGCTGCTGTTCGTCGTGCTGTGGCTGATGAACCAGGCCGGCAGTTTGTGGTGGCTGTGGACGTGGATCGTGTGGGTGGCGTTCCAGATGCTCGTGCTGGTGCTGTATCCGTCGTTCATTGCGCCGCTCTTCAACAAGTTCGAGCCGCTCAAGGACGAAGCGCTGAAAAGCCGTATCGAAGCGCTGATGAAGCGTTGCGGCTTCGCCGCCAAGGGTCTCTTCGTGATGGACGGCAGCCGCCGGTCGGCGCACGGCAACGCGTACTTCACCGGCTTCGGCGCGGCCAAGCGGATCGTGTTCTTCGACACGCTGCTCGCGCGTCTGTCGGGCAGCGAGATCGAGGCCGTGCTCGCGCACGAACTCGGCCACTTCAAGCGCCGTCATGTGATCAAGCGGATGCTCGTCACCTTCGCGATCAGCCTCGTGATGCTCGCCTTGCTCGGCTGGCTCTCGCAATGCGTGTGGTTCTACGAAGGGCTGGGCGTGCGGCCGTCGCTGATCGGCGGCAATAGCGGTCTCGCGCTGGTGCTGTTCTTCCTCGCGCTGCCGGTGTTCCTGTTCTTCGTCACGCCGCTCGGCAGCCTCAGCTCGCGCAAGCACGAGTTCGAAGCCGACGCGTTCGCCGCGACGCAGACCGACGCGCAAGACCTCGTCAACGCGCTCGTCAAGCTGTACGAGGACAACGCGTCGACGCTGACGCCCGATCCGCTCTACACCGCGTTCTACTACTCGCATCCGCCGGCGTCGCAGCGGATTGACCGACTGTTGCGGCACGCATGAGCCGCGCCCCGAAAACGCCGCGCGCGTCGGCCAGCACGCGCGTAGGCGGCCTCGTGGTGGCCGCGCATGGCCGCCACTATCTGGTCGCGCCCGAAGACGGCGGGCCGATGCTCCAATGCTTTCCGCGCGGCAAGCGCAGCGAGGTGGCGGTCGGCGATCGCGTGATTTACGAGCCGACCTCCGCGGATCAAGGCGTGATCGTCGAGATCGGCGAACGGCGCAATCTGCTGTATCGGTCGGATCAGTACAAGTCGAAGTTGTTCGCGGCCAATCTGGATCAATTGCTGATCGTGCTCGCCACCGAGCCGCATTTCAGCGAGGACCTGCTCGGCCGCGCGTTGGTCGCTGCCGAAGCGAACGAGTTAAAGCCGTTGATCGTGCTCAACAAGATCGACGTGACCGGCGCGCTGGAAGGCGCGCGCAAGCGCCTCGAGTCATATCGCGCGCTGGGCTACACGGTCGTCGAGGTGTCGATCAAGATGCAGCCCGAGGCCGCTCGCGTGGCCCTGGTCGAACATCTGCACGGCCATTCGACACTGCTGCTCGGCCAGTCCGGCATGGGCAAGTCGACGCTCGTGAACCTGCTGATTCCCGATGCCGAAGTCGCCACGCGCGAGATTTCGACCGCATTGAATAGCGGGCGCCACACCACGACCTTTACGCGGCTTTATCCGCTGCCGAACGTGGGCGACAGCAACACGGGCGGTGCGCTGATCGACTCGCCGGGATTCCAGGAATTCGGCCTGCATCATCTGACCGAAGGCCGGCTGGAGCGCGCGTTTCCGGAGTTCCGGCCGCTGTTGCCGAACTGCCGCTTTTACAACTGCCATCACTTGCACGAGCCGGGCTGCGCGATTCTCGAAGCGGTCGCCGATGGCCGAATCCGCCGCGAGCGGCATGCGCTGTATGCGCAACTCGTGCACGAAGCCAGCCAGATCGTGCGCTGACATGAAGCTGATGCGCGCGCCGAATCTGATCACCGGACAGCATTGGGTCAACGTGCTGGAGACCGCGGGCATCGCGTGCGAGTTGCACAACCGCTATCTGAACGGTGCGCTCGGCGATATTCCGGCAGATCAGTGCGCGCCTGAATTATGGCTCGTCGATGAACGCGACGAGGCCATGGCCCGGCGTTTGATCGACGCGGCTTCGCATGGACCGGCGGCGGACTCGCCTGGCTGGCGCTGCCGTCAGTGCGGCGAAATGCTCGAAGCGCAGTTCACGGTGTGCTGGCAATGCGGGACTGCGCGTGATCCGCTGGATGGGTGAGGGGTGCGGGCTTTGCGTGCGAAACGTCGGTTAGGTTGGTTAAGACGGCTTGCGCGTGGGTCGAAGGCAATAAAAAAACCGGGCGGTGCCCGGTTTTTTTATTGCGCTATGTTTGACCTGCCGCCATGCTCGCCTCAAGCCAGCCACACAGCGATGGTCAGCATCAGGAGCAGAATCATCCACAGCACGACCGCGCGCCACACCAGACCCACCGCCGATTGCAACGTGCGCGGCGTGCAGTCGTCGCCGACCTGCATTGGGCCGCCATCGCCTGTGGCGAGCGCGTCGAGGCTCGACGGTTCGGCCAGCGGCCCGCTCAGACGCGCGCCCAGCGCCCCGCTTCCCGCGGCCAGCAACACGCCGTCGTTCGCATCGGGCCACTGACGCGCATGATTGCGCCACGCATAAATCGCGTCCTCGAAATTGCCGACGATCGCAAAGCCCAGCGACGTCAAGCGCGCCGGCACCCAGTCGATCACGAAGAAGGCGCGGTGCGCGAAACTCGAAAACGCGGCGGTGCGTTCGTCGCCCGGGCGCGCCCATGCTCGCGCGAGATATTCGGCAATCCGGTACAGCACCGCGCCCGCCGGCCCAACCGGAATCAGGAACCAGAAGAACACGCCGAACACGTGGCGGTGCGAAGCGACCACCGCATGAATCAGCGTATGACGGACGATTTCGCTGACCGGCATGTCGACCGTTTCGAGCCCGGTCCATTCGTTCAGGATTTCGCGCGCGCGCGGCACGTCGTCGTTGTTCAACGCGAGGTGGATGTCGGTGAAGTAATGGCTGAACTGGCGGAAGCCGAGCGTGAAGTACAGCACCGCGACGTTCCACAGGAACGCCAGTGCGAAATGGATGTGATACAGCACGTAGTAGACGAGCGCGACGACCAGCGTCCAGGGCACCACCACCACGAGCCATGCGAGCAGGCCATGCCTGGGCTTGCCGGCATCGAATCCGTGCGCCGCCGACTCCGCATGGTATTGAAGCAGCGCAGACACCGGATTGTTCGGTGACAGCGCGCGTACCTGTTCAATGATCAGAGCCAGCAATACGGAGAAAAAAGTCATGCGATGCGCCGTGCTTTTTAAGTTTTTACGATTGTTTTATAACGATAGCACAGGGTCGGATTCGACTGAGCACCGACACTGACAAACACCCGGCAAGTGCACAGTCACGCGCAATTTGTGTGGTAACTCGCGCAACGACCCACACAGTGACTCATGCGGCGAGGAAGCGATACAGGTTGCGCAGCATCGCCGCCGTCGCGCCCCAGATGAAATGATGGCCGCCGACTTCGCCGCCGCCCTGCCCGCTCGGCTCCGTTGATTTGCTGCGCGGATACGGCATCGTGAAAAAGCGCCGCTCGCCGTCCTCATAACGGAACACGCGCACTTCGTGATTCGCCGGGTCCATCAGAAACGCGAGCGGCACTTCGAAGACTTCGGCCACTTCGAGCGTATCCATTTCCAATGCAAACGGCGGATGCACGAGACTGATCACCGGCGTCACGCAAAAGCCGGTGCCTGTCAGATAGTCGGGCAATGCGCCGAGAATTTCCACTCGCGACGGCTCGAGGCCCACTTCTTCCTGCGCTTCGCGCAGTGCAGTCGCAGTGGCATCGGCATCGAAGGGTTCCTGACGGCCGCCAGGAAAACTCACCTGTCCGGCGTGATCGTTCAGATGGTCGGCGCGCTGCGTGAGCAGCACGGTCAGTCCATGATTGCGGACCACCAGCGGCACCAGTACCGCGGCCACGCGCGGATCGCCCTGAGCATTGCGCCATGGCGTTTCGATTCTGGGCTCAGGCGTCCAGTCGAGATGCTGCTCGAAGCGGGTGCGCAGGCCATCAGGGGTGAGGCGCTCGGCGGCCACCGGCGGCAGATGGGCACCGGTTGCTTCGACGGGCAGCGTTTCAGGCTCAAAGACGGGGCGGGTCAACGGGTCTCTCGAATGAGCGGATAGGGGACATGCCGCTATTTTGACCTGGCAAACAAAAAAGCACCCACAAGGGGTGCTTTTTCTTACAGCATTTACGCCTGGGAAGCAGCGCGGTCTTTCGAGACCAGCTTTTCCTTGATTCGAGCCGACTTGCCCGAACGGTCGCGCAGGTAATACAGCTTCGCACGACGCACATCGCCGCGACGCTTCACGACGATGCTTGCCAGCAGCGGCGAGTACGTCTGGAACGTACGCTCGACGCCTTCGCCCGACGAAATCTTACGGACGATGAACGACGAATTCAGACCACGGTTACGCTTGGCGATCACGACGCCTTCGTAAGCCTGAACACGCTTACGCGTACCTTCAACCACGTTCACGCTGACGATCACCGTATCGCCGGGGGCGAATTCGGGGATGGCCTTCTCGCCGAGGACGCGCGCGATTTCTTCCTGCTCGAGTTTTGCAATCAGATTCATCACTGACTCCTAGATCCATCTTGTCGGCGTTCGTACCTGCCTCGCAGAAACTGCTCGGCTACGGCCCCGATAGAGGATGGGTTCACATCTGGCGCCGTACACGCATGTGCGGCGCCGCCTGGTGTCCGCTCGAAAGACCGCCGGCTTTACGCCTTCGACTCTTCCTTTGCGAGACTTGCAAGCCATGCCTCGTCGGCACGGCTCAACATCTTGTTCTTTCTGGCCTTCACGATCAGATCGGGCCGCTTGTTCAACGTATTGCGCAGCGCTTCACGCCGCCGCCACGTTTCGATTTCCGCATGATGGCCGCCGAGCAGCACATCGGGCACACGCACACCGTCGTATTCCTCGGGACGCGTGTAGTGCGGACAATCCAGCAGCACGTCGACGAAGCTGTCCTGCACCGCGGATTGCGAGTCGTTCAGCACGCCGGGCAACTGGCGCACAACCGCGTCCATCAACGCCATCGCGGGCAATTCGCCACCCGACAGCACGAAGTCGCCAAGACTGACTTCCTCGTCGACGACACGGTCGAGCAAACGCTGATCAATCGCTTCATAACGCCCGCACAACAGGATCAGACCGGGCTCGGCGGCGAACCGCATGACACGGTCGTGATTCAATGTGGCGCCTTGCGGCGACATCATCACGACGCGCGATGCGCCGATGCCCTGCTCCGCCTGCGCCGCTTTCGCGGCGCGGATCGCTTCTTCCAGCGGCTTCGCCAGCATCACCATGCCAGGGCCGCCGCCGTACGGACGATCGTCGATTGTGCGGTAGTTGTCGGTGGTGAAATCACGCGGATTCCACGTACGCAACCCATAGCGCTCCTGCTTCGCGGCACGGCTGGTGATACCCCAGTCGGTCAGCGCACGGAACATTTCTGGAAAGAGCGTCACGACATCGAACTGCATCGCTCTCTCCATTCAGCGAATGATTTTAGTAATCGGCTTCCCAGTCGACGATGATCTGCTTCGCCGCCTGGTCCACCGTTTTGACAAAGACGCCGACGAACGGGATCAAACGCTCGCCTGCGACCGGCTTGCCGTTTTTGTCGGTAGCCGGGTATTCGATACGCATCACCGAATGCGCACCGTTGTCGATCATGTCTGCAACCTTGCCGAGATTGACTCCGGCAACGTTCACCACATCCAGGCCGAGCAGGTCGACCCAGTAGAATTCGTCGGCGTCGAGGGCCGGAAATTCACTGCGGCTGATATAGACGCGCGAGCCGCGCAGTGCCAGCGCCACGTCGCGGTCAGTGACGCCGCCCAGATGGGCAACCACACTGTCGCTATGCGTTTTCGCCTGCAATGACGGCGCCGACTTGCGCTCATGGCCTTTCAACAGCCACCAGCGCTTCGCGCTCAGCAACGCGTCGCCGCCGTGCCCGGCATCCGCATGCGCGGCTACCTTGACCCAGCCTTTGAGGCCGTAAGCGTCGACGATTGCGCCGACCTCGACCGCATCGGCCGGCCAGCTTTCCACTGTTTCCGCGCGCATTTCTGCCGCAGCGGAGCCAGCTTTTGCAACATTGGCTTGCGCCTTGCCTTCGGCTCGTTCGACCGGTTTGCGGACGAATGCACCGAACGGCGCCTGATCAGACGTCTTCGCGCGCGCAGCTGTCGCTTTTGCCTTCACGCGCCCTAAACTGCCGGAATCACGCTCAGACATAAGAACACCTCGCTGCCAGCTTCGACGTCTGCTTCAGTAAACCAACTCGCGCATCGGACTGCTCACGCAAGCTGCGCGAGCCGCCGGCCGAACCGACGACGATACGCATGCAAGCTCCCATTAAGCAGCCGGCTGCGCCTTTTGCGCTTCCTTCACGAGACGCTCGACGGTCGGCGACAGTTGCGCGCCAACGCCTTGCCAGTACGTCAGGCGATCCTGAGCGATACGCAGGGATTCACCCTTCGTAGCGACCGGGTTGTAGAAACCAACGCGCTCGATGAAGCGGCCGTCACGACGGCTACGCGAATCGGTTGCGACGATGTTGTAGAACGGGCGCTTCTTGGAGCCGCCACGAGCCAAGCGGATGATGACCATACTAGAATCCTTGAAAACCGGGGTTCGGAACGACTGAAACACGCGATTATAGCGGGAAACCGACGCCATAACAAACACTTACCGGGACAAACTGAGCGACGGGGTTGCATCGACCATCCGGACGGGATCCTCGAATCGCGCCCAAACGCCCGAATTACCTAACGGAGAGCCCGTGAAACTCCTGCCGCCGACAGCGTTTTTGACCGCTTTTTTTCTCGTAGTCGTGTGGTTTGCCGGTCTCCCACGCACGTTGCGAAGCCGGGTTCTGCGCTATGCGGTGGCTGGGCTGCTTGCCGGCCAGATGCTGTCGGCGACCGCTGCGCTGACGGTCGAGCGTATCAAATTACCACCGGGCTTCCATATCGAGGTTCTGTCGGACGACGTGCCGAGCGCGCGCGCGATGGCGCTCTCGCCGAAGGGCATTCTCTATATAGGCAGCCTCGACGGGCGCGTCTATGCGCTCCAGTTGCAAAACGGCCGGGTGACAGGCCGCCACGTTATCGCTTCCGGCCTCGAATCGCCGGCGGGCATCGCGTGGCACGACGGCGCGCTCTACGTGTCGGCGGTGTCGAAGATTTTGCGTTTCGATGCGATCGACGCGCATCTGAACGATCCGCCCAAGCCCGCCGTCGTGATCGACACGCTGCCCAGCGAAATACATCATGGCTGGAAGTTCATCGCCTTCGGCCCGGACGGCAAGCTGTACGTGCCGCAAGGCGCGCCCTGCAACGTCTGCCAGAAAGACCGCGACCGCTTCGCGATGATCGGCCGTATGAATCCGGACGGGAGCCACTATGAAGTCATGGCGCGCGGAGTGCGCAATTCGGTCGGGTTCGCGTGGCATCCGATGACCCACGAACTGTGGTTCACCGACAACGGTCGCGACCTGCTAGGCGACGACGTGCCCGACGACAAGCTCAACCGTGCGCCGCGCGCCGGCATGGATTTCGGCTTCCCGTATTGCCATGGCGGCGACACGCCCGACCCGGAATTCGGCAAGGGCCATCCCTGCAGCGCATTTACACCGCCAGTGGCCAAACTGGGCGCACACGTGGCCGCGCTCGGCATGCGCTTTTACACCGGCTCGATGTTTCCGCCCGCGTACCGAAACAATGTATTCATTGCCGAGCATGGTTCATGGAATCGCAGCAAGAAGGCCGGTTACCGCGTTGTGCGGGTGATCGCCGATCCGGACGGCAGCAACGCGCGGCAGGAAGTCTTTGCCGAAGGCTGGCTGCAGCCCGGCGAAGCCGTCTGGGGCCGTCCCGCCGATGTCTTGCTGTTGCCCGACGGTTCCCTGCTAATCAGCGACGACTACGCAGGCGCGATCTATCGCGTGACGTACTCGGCGCCGTAGCCCGGCGGCGCCCGCTGCGAAGGCTCCCCCTCGCGCGGAAGGCACTCGCTCCCATCTCCCGCGAAAAGTCAGCCCCGCGCTGCCCCCCACAAAAAGCGTCCCGCTGCCCGAAAACGCGCGCCATTCACACCGCGATCCCTTATAGCCATCCACCTGCCCGCCACATGACCTTCGGGCCGCGGCGGGCGTAGAATGCGCGTCGGTCCGCGCCCAACGGCGCGCCGGTCCTTTTGACCGCCTGTCACTCTGCCCACGCCTACATGTCCACCCTTGTTTCGACTTCCCCGCGCTTCAGATCCAAGACGATTACCGCCGCGCTGGCGTTCCTGCTGGGCAGCCTCGGCGCCCACCGCTTCTACCTGTACGGCAAACGTGACATTTTCGGCTGGGCTCATCTGCTCGGCACGCTGATCGGCATTCCTGGCGTCATGCTGCTGGTGGCGAGCGAACGGGCTTCGATCCTCGGCTGGGTGCTGGCGTTTCTCGGTGCTGTTTCGCTACTGGCCGCATTTCTCGCCGCGATCGTCTACGGTCTGCGTCCGGACGAAAAATGGGACGCGCAGTTCAACGCGCAGACGCAACGCAAGAGCCGCTCAGGCTGGACCGTGGTGTTCATCGTGATCTTTTCGCTGCTGATCGGCGCGTTCCTGCTGATGACCGGCCTCGCCATTTCGTTCCAGACTTACTTCGAAAGTCAGGTGGAAGCGGCGAAAGCGATCTCGCAATGACTGGGCGCGCCGCGCTAAAAGAGCCTCAGTTGCGGATTGTCGCGCACCGGCTCTTCGGCCCGCGCCGGCTCGATGCGGCGAAAGTGCGACATGTCGAGAATGCCGCGGTCGCGCCGGTTCAAGCCCAAACGGCGCACGGCGTTGTGAAATCGCTGCTTGAGCAGATCCGCCCATAAGCCCTCCCCCTTCATTCGCGCGGCAAAGGAAGAGTCATAGTCCTTGCCGCCGCGCATATCGCGCACACGGCTCATCACGCGATCTGCGCGGTCGGGAAAATGCGCAGCGAGCCAGTCCTTGAACAGCGGCGCCACTTCCCACGGCAGACGCAGCACGATGTAGCTCGCGTTGCTCGCACCGGCCTCGGCGCAAGCCTCCAGCACGCGCTCCATGTCCGGCTCGGTGACGAACGGGATCACCGGCGCAATGCTGACGCCAACCGGAATGCCCGCCTCGCTCAGCGTACGGATCGTGCGCAGCCTGCGCGACGGCGTCGCCGCGCGCGGTTCAAGCGTGCGCGCGATTTCCGCGTCGAGCGTCGTGATGGTGATGGCCGCCATGAATTGCCCGCGCGCGGCCATGGGTGCGAGCAGATCGATATCGCGCTCGATCAGCGACGATTTGGTGATGGCCGCGAACGGCTGATGGCGTTCGCTGAGCACCTCGACCACTCGGCGCGTCAGGCGCAAGTCACGCTCGGCGGGCTGCCACGCATCCGTGTTGACGCCCAGTGCAATTGGCTCGGGAACATAGGACTTCTTCGACAGTTCCCGTTCGAGCAACTCGGGCGCATTGATCTTCGCGTAGATCCGGCTTTCGAAGTCGAGACCCGGCGACAGCCCCAGATAACTATGCGTAGGCCGCGCGAAGCAATAAATACAGCCGTGTTCGCAACCGCGATACGGATTGAGCGACACGCCGAACGGAATATCCGGCGACACGTTGCGCGTGAGAATGGATTTGGCGCGTTCCTCGAAGACCTGCGTGCGCAAGACTTTGGGCTCATCGCCTTCTTCGCCCCCGGCCGGCTGCCAGCCGTCGTCCACCGCTTCGCGCTGGTCGACTTCATAACGGCCTTGCAGGTTCGTCACCGCCCCGCGCCCCTTGCGAGGCGCGGGCGGTGCGATCGGAAATTCTCGAGCGGAAGGGGTATCGGAGTTAGCCACGGCCAAGGTCACGCAAAACAGAAAACGGCGCACAATACCTGTATAAATATACAGTATTTACGCCGTTTGTCGAGCCCACTGTCGTGACAAGGTGCCCGGCTAATCTCCTACCGCGATCGTCAGCGTTTCCTTGATCTCTTCCATCACCATATAGCTCTTCGACTGCACCGCGCCCGGCAATTGCAGCAGGATGTCCCCAAGCAGCTTGCGGTAGTCGGCCATTTCGCCGATGCGCGCCTTGATCAGATAATCGAAGTCGCCCGACACGAGATGGCACTCCAGCACCTCGGGAATCTTCTGCACTTCGCGTCGGAACTGGTCGAACATGTTGCCGCTCTTGTGATCGAGCGTGATCTCGACGAACACCAGCAGCGCCGCGCCCAGTTCGGCGGGATTCACACGCGCGTGGTAGCCGGTGATCACGCCGTCGCGCTCCATCCGTTTGACCCGCTCGATGCACGGCGTCACCGATAGCCCGACCTGCTCGGACAGGTCCTTCATGGCCATCCGGCCATCCTGCTGCAGCAGCCGCAGGATCTTGTGATCGAGTTTGTCGAGGGCTCGGACCGGCTGGCGCTGTGTACGCATGATGTTTTTGCTGAAAATTCTGAAAATACAATAACAAAACCTGCCTGACTGTTAATAGTATAGCGGTTAACACTGGGCGATCAGCGTTATACCTCGTGAATCGAATGAAACCGAACGAATCGACGAGCGCACGCCCTCCCACCCTCTTTGCAAGTATCCAGGAGCAGCTATGCGAGTCGTCGTTTTGGGCAGTGGCGTCGTCGGGGTGACGACCGCGTATTACCTGGCGCGCGCGGGTCATGAAGTGACCGTGATCGACCGCGAGGCCGGCCCGGCGCTCGAAACCAGTTTTGCCAATGCGGGGCAGATCTCGCCCGGCTACGCGTCGCCGTGGGCGGCGCCTGGCGTGCCGCTGAAGGCCGTCAAGTGGATGTTCCAGAAGCACGCACCGCTCGCGATCCGGCTCGACGGCACGCAATTCCAGTTGCAATGGATGTGGCAAATGCTGCAGAACTGCACATCGGCGCGCTATGCGGTGAACAAGGGCCGCATGGTCCGCCTCGCCGAATACAGCCGCGACTGCCTGCAGGCACTGCGCGCCGATACCGGCATCCAGTACGAAGGCCGCACCGGCGGCACGCTGCAGGTGTTCCGCACGCAGCAGCAATTCGACGGCGCCGCGAAAGACATCGCCGTGCTGCAGGACGCCAACGTGCCGTATGAACTGCTGTCGGCGGCCGAGCTCGCGCAAGCCGAGCCGGCGCTCGCCGCGGTCTCGCACAAGCTGACCGGCGGCCTGCGCCTGCCGGGCGACGAAACCGGCGACTGCCAGATGTTCACCACGCGCCTCGCCGCGCTGGCCGAGCAACTGGGCGTCCAATTCCGCTACAACACGCCGATCGACGCGCTCGCGATGGCCGGCGACCGGGTCGCCGGCGTGCAATGCGGCGGCGAACTGGTGCGCGCGGATTCGTTCGTGGTCGCGCTGGGTTCGTATTCGACCCGATTCCTCACCGGTCTCTTGAAGATTCCGGTCTACCCGCTCAAGGGCTATTCGATCACCGCGCCGATCGTCGACGAAGCGGCCGCGCCGGTGTCCACCGTGCTCGACGAGACCTACAAGATCGCGATCACGCGTTTCGACAACCGGATTCGCGTCGGCGGGATGGCGGAGATCGTCGGCTTCGACAAGTCATTGCGCGAGGCGCGCCGCGCCACGCTGGAACTGTGCGTGAACGACCTGTTCCCGGGCGGCGGCGATACGTCGAAGGCCACGTTCTGGACCGGATTGCGTCCGATGACGCCGGACGGCACGCCGATCGTCGGTCGCACGCCGGTGGCGAACCTGTTCCTGAACACGGGTCACGGCACACTGGGCTGGACGATGTCGTGCGGCTCGGGCCAGTTGCTGGCCGACGTGATGTCGGGCAAACAGCCCGCCATCAAGGCGGACGACCTGTCGGTACACCGCTATCTCGGCGAGACCGGCGGCGCGCATCGGCCGGCCTATGCCTGAAGCCGAACGTCAGGCGCCTCGTCGCTTGACGCTCGGCAAGCAGTCGCCAGTCGCGCCGATCGATCATCGCGCGCGCACCGCTGCAATAAAAGCAAACGGCGCCTTATAAGGCGCCGTTTGCTTTTCCAGGCCGGCGCATCCGGCCAGGCGTGTCGCGTCAGAACTGATCGTCCGACAAAGCCAGCACGCTCTCCCCACCCTTCGCACTGACAATCGACGTTTCGAGCGCCGCTGCCTGCGGCAGCACGTGCTCCGCATAGAACTGCGCGGTCGCGATCTTCGCGCCATAGAACGCCGGATCTTCTTCGCGTTTGTCGGCCGCCACGAGCAGCGCGCGCGCCATCTGCCAGCCGCCCAGCACGATGCCCGCGAGTTTGAGATAAGGCACGCTGCCGGCGAACACCGCATTCGGATCGCTCTTCGTATTCGCCAGCACGAAGTCGACCGCCGCACTCAGCGAACGATGGCCCTGCGCCAGATACCGCTTCATCGAGTCGAACGCCGGGTCCTGCTTAGTGCCGAGCGCATCAACCGTTGCGGCGATGTCCGCGAGCAGCGACTTCGCCACCTTGCCGCCGTCACGCACGGTCTTGCGGCCGATCAGATCATTGGCCTGGATCGCGGTCGTGCCTTCGTAGATCGGCAGAATGCGCGCGTCGCGGTAGTACTGCGCGGCGCCGGTTTCTTCGATGAAGCCCATGCCGCCATGCACCTGCACGCCGAGGCTCGTCACGTCGATCGACAGTTCAGTGCTCCAGCCCTTCACGATCGGCACGAGGAATTCGTAGAGCGCCTGATGCGCGGCGCGCGTCGCGTCGTCCGGATGAAGATGCGCGATGTCGCAATGCGCGGCGGCAACGTAAGCCAGCGCGCGCGACGCTTCGGTGAGGCCGCGCATCGTCGCGAGCATGCGGCGCACGTCCGGGTGCTGAATGATCGCGACCGACTGTTTCGCGGAGCCATCCACCGGGCGGCTTTGCACGCGATCCTTCGCGTACGCGACGGCCTTCTGATACGCGCGATCCGAAATGCCGACGCCCTGCATGCCCACCGCGAAACGCGCTGCGTTCATCATGATGAACATGTATTCGAGGCCGCGATTTTCTTCGCCGATCAGATGACCGATCGCACCGCCGTGGTCGCCGAACTGCAGCACCGCGGTCGGGCTCGCCTTGATACCGAGCTTGTGCTCGATCGACACGCAATGCACGTCGTTGCGCTCGCCGAGCGACCCGTCTTCATTGACGAGAAACTTCGGCACGATGAACAGCGAAATGCCCTTCACGCCTTCGGGCGCATCCGGCGTGCGCGCCAGCACGAGATGGGCGATGTTCTTCGCCATATCGTGCTCGCCCCATGTGATGAAGATCTTCGTGCCGAACAGCTTGAACGAGCCGTCGCCCTGCGGCTCGGCGCGCGTGCGCACCAGCGCGAGATCGGAGCCGGCCTGCGGCTCGGTCAGGTTCATCGTGCCAGTCCATTCACCGGAAATCAGCTTCGGCACATAGGTTTGCTTTTGCGCTTCGGTGCCGGCGGTGAGCAGCGCTTCGATCGCGCCGTCGGTCAGCAGCGGACACAGCGCGAAAGACAGGTTCGACGCGTTGAGCATCTCGACGCAGGGCGTGGCGATCAGCTTCGGCAAACCTTGGCCTTCATAGTCGAGCGGGTGCGGCACGCCTTGCCAGCCGCCTTCGGCGAACTGGCGGAAGGCTTCCCTGAAACCCGGCGTCGCAGTGACGACGCCAGCCTTCCAGCTGCTCGGGTTGCGATCGCCCTCGACGTTCAGCGGCGCCAGCACTTCACCGCACAGTTTCGCCGACTCGTCGAGCACGGCCTGAGCCGTGTCGAGGTTCGCGTCCTCGAAACCCGGCAGTGTCGCGATGCTTTCGAGACCGGCCAGTTCTTTCATCACGAACAGCATGTCCTTGATGGGCGCCGTGTAGCTCATTCTGGTTCTCCTCCTGTCTAGATAAAAAAAGGGCGCCGGACTTGATCGGTCCCGCGCCCTTCGTGTGCGCCCAGACGCCTTGTACCCGGCGCTGTGGCGCTGCGGCGATTAGCCGAGCTCGCTAACCAGTTCCGGCACGAGGGTAAACAGATCGCCCACCAGACCATAATCGGCGACGCTGAAAATCGGCGCTTCCGGGTCCTTGTTGATCGCGACGATCACCTTCGAGTCTTTCATGCCGGCCAGATGCTGGATCGCACCCGAGATGCCGACGGCCACGTACAGTTGCGGCGCAACGATCTTGCCGGTCTGGCCGACCTGATAGTCGTTCGGCACGAAGCCCGCATCGACTGCCGCGCGAGAGGCGCCCAGCGCCGCGTTCAGCTTGTCGGCCAGCGGCTCCAGAACTTTCGTATAGTTCTCGCCATTGCCCAAACCA